>NZ_CP191986.1:0-1317500 GCF_050945415.1 Spirillospora sp. CA-128828 | reverse complement strand
ATGTCGTCGATCCGCCCGCCAACCGCCACGGAGGCGCTTCGCCACCCGTCCGACCTCGGGTTTTGTCCTGCTTCACCCCTCCCGAACCAGTCGAACAACGCATTCCAGCCCGCCAATGTTTCTTTTCGGCAACGTCGACCGCCGGCGAGGCCTCATCACGGTTTGGCCAGGTACCCGCCCACGAAGAGAACTCCCTCGGCCAGGATCCAGACGAAGGCCGCGACGGTGAGCAGGGCGTCCAGCCGGTCGGGCCGGTGCCGGATGCCGGGCATCGCCCACGCGGTCACGGCGACGGCCGTGGCGATGACGGCCACCGGTGCCGAGAACCGCACCGCGTCGTCGAATCCGGCGCCGCATCCCGGGTCGTGCCGCTCGTCCTCACCGCAGAAGGCGGCGTCGCCCCAGCCACCGAGGGCCGAGAAGGCCCAGAGACCGGCCAGCACGCAATTGGCGATCGTCGGAATGGCCGGCGAGACGCGCCAGCCGTTCGAGCGCCCGGGCATGGCCTGCACGGACAGAACGTACCTCGCCTCGTGGGAGCCGTGAAGCCCTCGCGAAACGCGTGCCGGCTCAGGTGATCTCTTTCGCCTCGTGAAGGTTCATGTCCATGACGATCGCCGTCATCACCGCCATCGTCCGCAGCGGCTCCCGGACGGGGTCGGCGATCTCCACCGAGTACTTGTCGGCCGTCGTCAGCAAGTGCGTGGCGAGCCCGGCCCATTTCTTGCGCACGTGCGCCACCTTGGCGCCGTCGCCGTCCTTCACCTCGAAGTTGTTACGCGGCACGTCCACGTCGATCGCGCCGATCAGCGTGCCGTCGTCGTCATAGATGACATAGCGGCGGCCGACTCTCTCGGTGACGTAGGACCCGACCCGCTCGCCGTCCGGCCGCAGGACCTCCGTGTACTCCCGCCCGCTCAGCTTGTCGACGATGAGCAGCGGGTCGCCGTCGGGTGTCGTCAGCAGGACCGCCCGGGCGTCGAGATTCGACTTTCCGGGGAACACGCCCCGCATGACCGCGTTGCCTCCCTGGTCGTCCGTCGGCGCCGCGATGGCAAGGACGGCGCCGTCACCGTCCAGCACCTTGTACCGCGACTTGGCGAACGGTCCCCGTCGAGGCTGCTCGACCCTGAGCGTGGAGGAACTGAAAGGGTCGCCCATGCATTCTCCTAGCCTCGTCGCCGGCGAGTCATGCCGGCCCTTACGGTACGCGAAAGTCCTTCGGCCGGCGGGCTATCCGATCGGCCAGTCCTTGCCTTCGTACAGCATGAGATCGATCGCCAGCGGCGCCGCGACCACCAGTACGCGGAGCGGATCGGCGAGGGGCTGGTAGATCTCCACCGAGTACCGGTCGGCGGTTGTCAGTATTTCGGTGGCCACGCCTTTCCATCTCTTCTCCACCTGCGCGACGTGGTTGCCGTAGGCGTCCAGTGCGGCGAACTTGCGGCCGAGCCGATTGCCGTCCAGCCGACCGACGAGACCTCCCGACGCGTCCAGAAGCGTGTACTCGTACAGCTTCTTGTTCTGCAGTGCCCCGATCTGACCACCCTCGGGAGTGCACACCCGGGTGCTTCTCGCGTTCTGCTTCTCCACCACCAGGAGCGGCACGCCCTGCGCGTTCTCGACATGGACGGTGCGGCCGGCATCACTACCACCGAATGCGGTCCTGACCGTCTGGCGGAGCACGGAGACGTCCCGCTCCTCCGCGGTCGCGAGCAGCGTGCCCTGACCGTCATACACCCGGTACCGAGAACGCGCCGCCGGGGCGCCGCGGGGCTGATCGACGCGCAGAACCGAGGAATTGAAGAGGTCCGTCATGGATCCGCATGATGGCAGGTCTCCAGGACGGGACGACCGAGTGGAAACCCCCGGCAACGCGGACGATCGGGCGCTGCCCCGGCGCCCACCGGATGGATTCCGATCCGGGCCGTGGGAGGCCCCAGACCTGGAACGAGCAGGCGCCCTTCACCGCGGCCATGGCGGGGTCGGATGGCGGACACCCGAGCATGCGAAAGGGGCGGTTCCGGTTGGAACCGCCCCTTCAGCTGCCCGTGGGAGCTGGGAACTCGCTCAGAAGTCCATGCCTCCCATGCCGCCGGACGGGTCGCCCGCCGGGGCCGGGTTCTTCTCGGGCTTCTCGGCGATGACGGCCTCGGTGGTCAGGAACAGCGCGGCGATCGACGAGGCGTTCTGCAGCGCGGACCGGGTCACCTTGGCCGGGTCGAGGATGCCCGACTCGAACATGTTGACGTAGTCGCCGGTGGCGGCGTTCAGGCCCTCACCCGGGGTCAGGTTGCGGACCCGCTCCACCACGACGCCGCCCTCGAGGCCGGCGTTCACGGCGATCTGCTTCAGCGGCTCCTCCAGAGCGCGCTTGACGATGTTGGCACCTGTGGCCTCGTCGCCCGCGAGCTCCAGCTTGTCGAACGCCTTGGTGCCGGCCTGCAGCAGCGCGACGCCACCGCCGGGGACGATGCCCTCCTCGACCGCGGCCTTGGCGTTGCGGACGGCGTCCTCGATGCGGTGCTTGCGCTCCTTGAGCTCGACCTCCGTCGCGGCACCGGCCTTGATGACCGCGACACCGCCCGCGAGCTTCGCCAGGCGCTCCTGGAGCTTCTCGCGGTCGTAGTCGGAGTCGGTGTTGTCGATCTCGGTGCGGATCTGGTTGACCCGGCCCGCGATCTCGTTGGCGTCACCGGCGCCGTCCACGATGGTGGTCTCGTCCTTGGTGATGACGACCTTGCGGGCGCGGCCCAGCATGTCGGTCGTGGTGTTCTCCAGCTTGAGACCCACGTCCTCGCTGATGACCTGGCCGCCGGTCAGCGTGGCGATGTCGCCCAGCATGGCCTTGCGGCGGTCGCCGAAGCCCGGCGCCTTCACGGCCACGGACTTGAAGATCCCGCGGATCTTGTTGACGACCAGGGTGGCCAGCGCCTCGCCCTCGACGTCCTCCGCGATGATCAGCAGCGGCTTGCCGGACTGCATGACGCCCTCAAGGACGGGCAGCAGGTCCTTGTTGGCCGAGGCCTTGCCCTGAACGATCAGGATGTACGGGTCCTCTAGGGTCGCCTCCATCCGCTCGGGGTCGGTCACGAAGTAGTGCGAGATGTAGCCCTTGTCGAAGCGCATCCCCTCGGTCAGTTCGAGCTCCAGACCGAAGGTCTGGCTCTCCTCGACCGTGATGACGCCTTCCTTGCCGACCTTGTCCATCGCCTCGGCGATCATCTCGCCGATCTGCGGGTCACCCGCGGAGATGGACGCCGTGGAGGCGATCTGCTCCTTGGTCTCCACGTCCTTGGCGAGCTTGGACAGCTCCTCGCTGACCCGCTCGACCGCGGCCTCGATGCCGCGCTTCAGCGACATCGGGTTCGCGCCGGCCGCCACGTTGCGCAGCCCCTCGCGCACCAGCGCCTGGGCCAGCACGGTCGCCGTGGTGGTGCCGTCACCCGCGACGTCGTCGGTCTTCTTCGCTACTTCCTTGACGAGCTCCGCGCCGATCTTCTCCCACGCGTCCTCGAGCTCGATCTCCTTGGCGATCGACACACCGTCGTTGGTGATCGTGGGGGCGCCCCACTTCTTCTCCAGCACGACGTTGCGGCCCTTGGGACCAAGGGTCACCTTCACGGCGTCGGCGAGCTGGTTCATGCCGCGCTCGAGACCGCGGCGGGCCTCTTCGTCGAACGCGATCATCTTTGCAGCCATAGGCTCCAGTCCTCCCGGAACAAGGTGGCTTAGACGGATCGAGCCGACGCCCGCGACGGACGGCCCCGCCGACGACTGCCATTCCGCCGCCGGACTGAGACCTCATCGCCCCGACCCAGACTGTGTGAAGTTGTCACTCTCCACAGCAGAGTGCCAACCGTTTGTTTAGCACTCTACCCTGCCGAGTGCAAGCACCACACATCCCCACCCGGGGTGTCTCCCCGCCTGCCCGGACCGGCCCTGACCAGGGTGCCGCCGCGGTGGACGCCGATGGACGCGGTGGCCCGTGCTGGACAGCCTCGTGCCGAGGCCGAGCGACTCACTTTGAAGCTGTCTCAGCCGACTCCGCAGGGGGCGCTGTTGACCGTGGAGATGTCGCTGCCGGGGAAGGCGAAGTAGTCGTGGGTCGTCATGCCGGCCAGGGCGAGGGCGAGGACGGAGAACAAGACCAACGGGAAGCAGACGAGCCGCGCCCAGAGAGGGGAACGGGCGCCGGCCACGAGGACCGCCACCGCGAGGACGAGAACCAGCGCCGAGGTCGCGAGGACGCCGATGGGGAGCCATGCGCCGTAGCCGTGGCTCCAGTGCGCGGCGGCGCGATCGTGCAGGCAGTCGAACTCGCGGGCTCGGTCGGCGCGGCCCTGAAGAGCGGACATGCCCCAAAAGCCGAGAACGCACAAGGCGGCAAGGGCCGGGGCGAGCGCGCCCAGCCAACGCCACAGGGTCCCTTTCATCATTCGGGGGATCCTAGGGGGACCGCACACCGTGGTGCCGTGGTCACGTAACGGCGGGCCCCGCGTTCCATGTACTTTGCGGGGCCCACCACCGCTGTCGAGGTGAGATGGGAAGGCCGCTCCGGATTCGATGCGCGAGTCCGGAGCGGCCGTTGTGCTTCGGTGCCCCCTAGGAGCTGCGGGTTACCGCTTGTTCGACTCCTGCTCGGACCCCGACACCGCGTTGACCACGGTGTTGCCCTTGCCGTCGTAGAGCTTGGTGGAGATGTCGCCGGTCTTCACCGACTTGTTCCCGACGATGGCGACCGCGCGCGGCGACGCGGTGAAGTTCGTGAAGATGGCGTCGCCAGGGCCTTTCTCGCTGACGCGCACGGGGCCGTTCTGGCCGACGGCCGCCTTCTTCACCGCGTGGATGTTCACCTCCTTGGGGTCCGGGTTCGAGGCCCGCCGCTGCGCCGACTGCGGGGCGGCCTGCTCCGCACCCTGCTGCGGGGCGGCCTGCTGAGCGTCCTGCTGGGGCGCCGCCTGCTCCGCACCCTGCTGCTGCGCGGCCTGCTGGGCGTCCTGCTGCGGGGCCGCCTGCTCGGCACCCTGCTGGGGCGCGTTCTGCTGAGCGTCCTGCTGCTGCGCGGCCTGCTGAGCGTCCTGCTGCGGGGCCGCCTGCTCCGCACCCTGCTGCTGCGGGGCCGCCTGCTCCGCACCCTGCTGCTGCGCGGCCTGCTGGGCGTCCTGCTGCGGGGCCGCCTGCTCGGCACCCTGCTGGGGCGCGTTCTGCTGAGCGTCCTGCTGCTGCGCGGCCTGCTGAGCGTCCTGCTGCGGCGCGGCCTGCTCCGCACCCTGCTGCGGGGCCGCCTGCAGCGTGTCCTGCTGCGGGGCGGCCTGCTGCTCACCCTGCATCGGCGCGGCCTGCTCGTGGGAGCCCTTGCCGTGACCCTTCTTGGTCGACTCCTGCTCGGCGCCCTCGATGCTGGTGACGGCCGTGTTGTGCTTCCCGCCGTGGAGAGTCGTGGTGATGTCGCCGGTCTTCACCGGCTTGTTGCCGATCACCGGCTTGGCGTGGGGCGACTTGACGATGTCCGTGAACATCAGGTCGCCCGGGCCCTTCTCGCTGACGTACGTGGGGCCGTTGTGCCCGACGTACGCCTTCTCCACCGCGTAGAAGTTGATGTCCGCCATGGCCGAGGGAGCCGCGAGGACTGCCGCCCCCATCGCTATTCCGGACACGGCCACCGTGCGCAAAATGCGCTTCATGCCTTTCCTCACTCTCGTAAGCCTGATCGACGCCCTGTGGAGCGCCACTCCGGCTTCAATCTTCCAGGAAGAAGCAATTGTGAAACACAAGCGTTGGAGAGGTCGTCACCAAGATCAAGTAGCGGCCTTCGATTTAACTAAAGCTTTTCCCATGCGTGTTTCAGGGCGATCGGCGAAACAATTAGCCAGGTCCAGCCGTCAACCGGGCATTTCCGTCGCAAGAAAGTCAGAGATTCGCCCGGTGTGCATGGAAAAGCCCCGGCACGATGGACGTGCCGGGGCTTGGGGCGAAAACGTGTCAGCCGCCCGCTACGGCGGGGATGATGGAGATCTGGACGCCTTCCGGAGTCGGGGTGTCGAGGCCGTCGGCGAAGCGGACGTCCTCGTCGCCGACGTACACGTTCACGAAGCGGCGGATCTTGCCGGCGTCGTCCAGGATGCGCGCGGAGATGCCGGAGTAACCGGCCTCCAGATCGGCGACGACGGCGCGCAGGGTGGCGCCCTCGGCCTTCACCTCGGACTCGCCACCGGTGTAGGTCCGCAGGATCGTCGGAATTCGCACGGAAACGCTCATGGTGCTCCTTTTCTCAGGCGAGGCCGGCGGCGCGGAACGCGTCCAGGGACGGGGCGATGTTCGCGCTCGGCGCGACGACCGGGGCGACGGCGTCCAGCGTCTTCAGTCCGTCCCCGGAGTTGATGATCACTGTTTCGGCGGACGGGTCGAGGGTGCCGTTCTCGATGAGCTTGCGGAGCGTCGCGACCGTGACGCCGCCCGCGGTCTCGCCGAAGATGCCCTCGGTGCGGGCGAGCAGCCGGATGCCCTCGACGACCTGCTCGTCGGTGACGTCCTCGACGGCGCCGCCGGTGCGGCGGGTGACGTCCAGGACGTAGGGGCCGTCGGCCGGGTTGCCGATGGCGAGGGACTTGGCGATCGTGTCGGGCTTCACCGGACGGATGACGTCGTGCCCGGCCTTGAACGCGGCGGCGACGGGGTCGCAGCCGGCGGCCTGGGCGCCGAAGACGCGGTACGGCTTGTCCTCGACCAGGCCCAGCTTGATCAGCTCCTGGAAGGCCTTGTCGATCTTGGTGAGCTGGGAGCCGGACGCGACCGGGACGACGATCTGGTCCGGCAGCCGCCAGCCGAGCTGCTCGGCGATCTCGTAGCCGAGCGTCTTGGAGCCCTCGGCGTAGTACGGGCGGACGTTGACGTTCACGAACGCCCAGTCGTCCTGCTCGCCGGCGATCTCCGAGGCGAGGCGGTTCACGTCGTCGTAGTTGCCGTCGACCGTCACGAACGTCCCGCCGTACACGGCCGTCGTGATGATCTTCTGGGATTCTAGGTCGGACGGGACGAACACCGCGCTGCGGATGCCGGCGCGGGACGCCGCGGCGGCGACGGCGTTGGCCAGGTTCCCGGTGGACGGGCAGGCCAGCACCTTGAAGCCCAGCTCGCGGGCCGCGGCCAGCGCGACGGCGACGACGCGGTCCTTGAACGAGTGGGTCGGGTTGCCGCTGTCGTCCTTCACCCACAGGCTCTGCAGGCCGAGGCTCTCCGCGAGGTTGTCCGCGCGGACGAGGCGGGTCAGGCCCGGCTCGGTGTTGGGCGTGTCCGCGACGTTGGACGGGACGGGCAGCAGCCCGCGGTACCGCCAGATGTTGCGGGGCCCGGACTCGATGCCGGCCCTGGTGACGCCCTCGAAGTCGTAGGCGATCTCCAGGGGGCCGAAACACTCCTCGCAGGCGTAGAAGGGCCCGAGGTCGCGGGTGGAGCTGCATTCGCGACAGACGAGGGCGGTAGCCGGTCCGAGGTCTGTGGCAGGCGTGAGTGCCATGAAGCGAGGCCTTTCTCCCCATCTTCCCTGCGCCACCTTGGTCGCAGGCCGGAGTTGGCACCATCTCCCGGCCGGCCTCGCAGGATCGCGAGCGCGCGTCAGCCGGGTGGTTGCCGGGGCTTCACAGGGCCGGTCCCTCCACCCCTCTGGATGAGCGGTATTCAGTTGTGAGAACGAGCAGTTTGAACTCGTATGCGTGACTTTACATGAACTGACCGGATGCCAGACAGGCGGGTCCACCGATTGAGACGTTACCCGGGTGAGTTCTTGATCACGCGGTCGACGCCTAGCGGGACGGTGCGCTGGGTGGGGTCGAGGAACACGTGCCGGACGATCGGGAGCCGCTCCCGGAGCCGCCGGTCGATCTCGCCGGCGACGTCCTCGGCCTGGTCGGCGCTGATGTCGTCGGAGAAGTTGACCTTGGCGGCGACGAGGATCTGCTCGGGGCCGAAGTGCATGGTGAGCAGCTCGTCCACGCCGGTCACACCGGCGGTGCGGAGGATCTCGGCGCGGATGTCGCGCTGCGCGGCCGGGTCGGCCGCCTGCCCGATGAGCAGGCCCATGCTCTCCCGTCCGATCCCGAAGGCGAGGACGACGAGGAGCAGCCCGATGAGGACGGACGCGAGCCCGTCCCAGAATTCGGACCCGGTGATCTGGCGCAGCACCAGCCCGCCCGCGGCGAGCGCGAGGCCGATCATCGCGGCGGTGTCCTCGAACAGCGCGGTCTTGAACGTCACGTCGGGCGACCGCCGGACATGGTCGACGATGTCGCGGCCGTTGTCGCGGGTCTCCTTGTGCGCCTGGTAGAAGGCGCGGATCCAGGACGTCCCCTCCAGCAGCGCGCCGAGGGCGAGGACGGCGTAGGCGAGCCACACCGTCGTCCCGGTGCCGCCGTGGCCGGTCATGGTCAGGATGCCCTCGAAGATCGAGAATCCGGCGCCGGCCACGAAGATGCCGAACGCGGCGAGCAGCGACCAGAAGTACCGCTCGTTTCCGTAGCCGAAGGGGTGGCGCGGGTCGGGGGGCCGCTCGCTGCGCTGCAGGGAGGTGAAGAGGAAGCCTTGGTTGAGGGTGTCCGCCACGGAGTGCGCGCTCTCCGCGAGCATCGCGCTGGACCCGGCCAGCAGGCCGGCGAACAGCTTGGTGATCGCGAGGATGAGGTTCGCGGCACCGGCGACGAGCACGGTCTTCGTCGTCTCGGACCTGCTCATTCCGGTCGGGTACCCGCCGCACTCCCGGCTAATCGGGGCAATGCACGCAGTGACCCGCACCACGCGGGTCACTTTGAAGCGCCTCGGCCACAACTGAGACCCTGCCGGTATGAGCCAAGTGCTGGTGGCATCGAATCGGGGTCCGGTGTCGTTCTCGCTGTCGGACGACGGCGAGCTCACCATGCGGCGCGGGGGCGGCGGACTGGTGTCCGGCCTCGCCGCCGTCACGGGCGCCCCGCGCGACCCCGGCCCGTCGCGCCCGGCCGGGACGCGTTCCGAGCCGTCCGCCGAGACCCCGGACGTACTGTGGGTCTGCGCGAGCCTGGGCGAGGCCGATCGGACGGCCGCCCGCCGTTCACCGGACGGCCGCCTGGATCTCGCGGGCTACGAGACCGGCGGCGCGGCGGTACGGATGCTCGACATTCCCGCGGCCACGTTCCACCGCGCGTACAACGCCGTTGCCAACTCGACGCTGTGGTTCGTCCATCACCTTCTGTACGACACCCCGCGCAACCCGCATTTCGATGCTCGTGCCCGCCGCGACTGGCAGTCCTATGAGGCGTACAACGCGGCCTTCGCGGACGCCCTGGCACGGGACGCCGCCCAGGGAGCGAAGGCGGCGATCCAGGACTATCACTTGTCGCTGGCACCACGGATGCTGCGCGATCGTCGCCCGGACCTGAAAATCGCCCATTTCTCACACACGCCTTGGGCGCCACCCGAGTACTACAGGCTGCTCCCAGACGACATCGGCAGGCAGATCCTTCTCGGCATCCTCGGCGCCGACCACGCGGGGTTCCTCACCGAGCGATGGGCTTTGGCGTTCCTCGACTGCTGCGAACTGCTGCCCGGCGCCCGCGTCGACCGCGCCTCCCGTACGGTCACGTGGTCGGGCCACACCACGCGCGTAGGCGTGCATGGGCTCGGCGTCGACGGGACGGCTCTGCGCCAACGCGCCGCCGAACAGGACGTCGCTGAGCGGGCGCGCGCGCTGCGGGAACAAGTGGGCGACCGTCAGCTCATCGTGCGCATCGACCGGACCGAACTGTCCAAGAACATCGTGCGTGGTCTCGCCGCCTACCGTGAACTGCTCGTCAACCATCCCGAGTGGCGTGGCCGTGTGGTGCACCTGGCGTTCGCCTACCCGTCCCGGTACGACCTGCCCGAATACCGGGAGTACACGGCGGCCGTCCAGGAGATGGCCAAGCAGATCTCCGACGAGTTCGGCACGGCCGACTGGGAACCGCTGATCCTGCAGGTGAACGACGACTATCCGCGCTCCCTCGCTGCCTACGGCTTGGCGGACGTCCTGCTGGTGAACCCGATCCGTGACGGAATGAACCTCGTCGCGAAGGAGGGGCCCGTCCTGTCGGAGCAGGGCTGCGCGCTGGTGCTGTCGCGAGAGGCGGGCGCGGCGGCGGAGCTGTCCGGGGACGCGCTGATGATCAACCCCTACGACGTGTCGCAGACGGCGGAGGCCCTGCACCAGGCCCTGCTCATGCCGCGCGCCCAGCGGGCCGATCGCTGCGCCCGCCTCGCCGCCGCCGCGACCGCACTCCCCCCGCAACGCTGGTTCGCCGACCAGCTCGCCGCCCTCGACTGAGCACCGGCCGCACCGAGAGGCGGGCGCACGGTGGGTTGCGGCGTGCCGCCCTTCGGGCGTAAGGGCGACACGCCGCGGGTCAGGTGGCGGGGCTCGGGTGCTCGGCGGCGAGGAGGGACTCGACGGGGTTCGGCTCGTGGTGCTGCTTCCAGCGTTCGCGCAGCGCGGCCTTGTGCTGGGCCATGCGGCGGTGGGCGGCGGTCCGGGTGAACCGGGCGAGCTGGGACGCGGGGGGCTTCGGCAGGCCGCTCGGCTCGTAGCCGTACTCGGCGAGCCGTTCGCCGAACGCGGCCTCGGCCAGGCTGATCTCCCACGGGTCGAGGCGTTCCGCCCACGATCCGACGCGGCTGGTCGTGACGGCGTCGTGCGTGCGTCCGTGCCACTTCTTCCGGGACGGGACGATCTGCTTCGCGAGGCCCTCGGGGCGCGTCATGGCCGGGTCGAAGTCCTCGCCGAGGAACCCGCAGAGCCGGGTCACCTCGTCGGCGGGGTCGGCGACGAGCCGTTCGTACTGCAGTTCGTAGTAGGTGTCGGGGCCGAGGCGTTCGGCGAGCCGGCGGCCGCGGTCGATCGTCTCCCGCCAGGCGGAGATGGCGTGGTGGACGTCCCCGTCGAACCAGGGCATCTCCATCAGCGACGCGACGCAGTCCCGGCCGTCCCGGACGAGGTGGACGAACTGCGCGTCGGGGAACATCCGCAGCAGCGCCCCGACGTGCTGGGAGTAGCTCGGGCGCTTGTCGCCCCAGCGCTGCTTGCCGTGCAGGCGGGCGTAGGCGCGGAACACGATGCCGACCGCCGAGCCGAGGCTCGGCGGTCCGGCGGTTATCTCGTCGACGAGGTCGGCGGCGTCCATGCCGAGCGCGTGGACCTTCGTGGACCGGTCACTCGTGATCCACTCCGCGAGCGCCCGCCTGTTCTCCCTCACCCGGAGGTCACCGAACTCGCACCGTTCCGTATAGGCGGGCAGGACGAACTTCGTCTCCGCCGGGATCGCGATTCGGGCGTGCGAGTGCAGCATCAGCCGCAGCAGCGTCGTCCCCGAGCGCGGGCAGCCGAGGACGAAGAGCGGGCGGTCGTGGCGGGAGGCCGGTCCTGGTGACATGCACCGCATGCTGGTGCAGACGCCCAGCTCACGGCACCGATACTGGACGCACCGTTGCCGCCTGATTACCGACCTTTGACGGGCCCCGGATCAGGTGTAGGACTCGCCGAGCGTCTGCCTGACCTGCTTGCGGGCCTCGTGGATACGGGACTTGACCGTGCCGAGCGGAAGCTTGAGCTGCTCGGCGATCTCCGCGTACTCCAGTTGCGAGACGTCCCGCAGGACGAGCGCCTGGATGAGGTCGGGCTTGCGGGCCTCCAGGTCCTCCATGGCGTCCAGGATGTCGACCCGGGACCCGGCGATGACGCTGGTCCGGCGCGGGTCGGGACGCTGCTGCGGAAGCTCGCCCGCCTGCTCGACCGAACGCCGCTTCAGCGACCGGTAGGTGGAGCGGGCCGAGTTCGCAACGACGACGTGCAGCCAGGTGCTGAACCGCGACCGGCCCTCGAACCGGTGGATGTTCCTCGCGACCTGCAGCAACGCGTCCTGGCACGCCTCCTCGGCGTCCTGCCGGCAGGGCAGGAACCGGGAGCTGTGCCGCAGCACGTCCGGCTCGATCCTGCGGAGGAGCTCGTTGAGGGCGCCCTGGTCGCCCTGCGCGGCCTTCACCGCCAGCTCCTCGGTCCTCTCGTCGAATGCCATGCCGCCTCAATGCTCGTTCGCGCGCTCACCCCGTTTGCTGGGATGATACGGGAGTGTCGTTCCCACCTTCAGTAGGCCGTTACCGGATCGATCGCGTCCTGGGGGCCGGGGCGTTCGCCGCCGTGTGGCTGGGGCACGACGACGCCCTGGAGTCCAAGGTCGCGATTAAGGTCCTCAACGAGAGCCTGATCGACGATCTCGACGTGCGCAACCGTTTCCTGGAGGAGGCTCGGATCCTGCGCCGAGCCGACTCCGAGCGGCTGGTCCGTGTCCACGACATCGGGGAGCTGCCGGACGGACGGCCCTACTTCGTGATGTCGTACGCGGATCGCGGGACGCTCGGCGACCGCATGCGGGAAAGACCGCTTCCGGTCAACGACGCGGTCGCGCTCGCCGAGCAGATCGCCTACGGCGTCGAGGTCATCAACACGCTGGGCGTGATCCACCGCGACCTCAAGCCGTCCAACGTGCTGTTCCAGTCGACGCCGGACGGCGGCGAGAAACTGCTCATCGCCGACCTCGGGCTCGCCAAGGCCCTCGCGCACGCCTCCGGGGCGTTCACGCTTCCGGTCGGCACGCCCGGATACATGTCGCCCGAGCAGGCGCGGTTCGGCGGCGGGCTGGACGTCCGCGCCGACGTGTACGGCCTCGGCGCGCTGACCTACCACATGGTCACCGGGCGCGCCCCCGGTCCCGCGCCGGTCAAGAAGGCGCCGAGCGAGATGCGGGAGGGGCTGCCCCCGGCGTTCGACCAGGTCATCCTGCGGGCGCTGGAGGTCGAGCGGGAGAAGCGGTGGCCGACCGCCGAGGCGTTCGCCGAGGCCCTGTCCACGTTGCGTCCGACACCCGCCCCGAGCGGGCCCGCGGCGCCCGGCCCCGGCCCCGCCCAGCAGCCCGGACCCGCGCCTGCGTACCCGCCGCAAGCGCCGCGGGTCGACGCGGACGCGACCGTCCAGGACTTCTACAGCGAAGGCGTCCAGGCCCAGCAGCCCGGACCCGCCCAGCAACCCGGCCCAGGGCAGCAGCCCGGCCCAGGACAGGCGGGCCCGGGACAGCCCGGCCCAGGGCAGCCCGGTCCGGCGCCGCAGGGCGTTCCGCCGGGGATGCGGACGCGGTTCGAGCAGTCCGGCGAGGACGACGTCCACACGTCCGAGATGCAGGTCCCGCCACGGATGCCGGAGGGCGGCGCGACGGTCGTGGACTCCCCGAGCGGTCGCGGCACGCCGTTCGGTCAGGTCGAGGGCCCCACCGCCCCGGACAACGACAATGACCGGACGATCGCGTACCGGCCGGAACAGCAGCAGCCCCAGCCGCAGGACAACGACAAGACGGCCGTGTTCGCGCCCCAGCCGGGCCCGCAGAACGCCGGACCGCAGAACGCCGGACCGCAGAACGCCGCACCGCAGGGCGCTCCCATGCAGCCGATGGGCCCCGGCGGCCAGCAGCCGTACGGAGCCCCGCCCACCGGATTCCAGCCTCCGCCCCAGGGGCCCGTCCAAGGCGGCGGGCAGGGCGGCAGGAAGGGCGGCGGTGCGCCGAAGAAGTTCGCCACGCCGCTGATCATCACGGCGGTCGTGCTGGTGGTCGCGGTGGTCGGCGGGCTGGCGCTCGGCCTGATGTTCTCCGGCGGCGGCAAGGACAAGAAGGACAAGAAGGCGCCGGCGATCCCGAAGGACTTCGTCGCGATCTCCGACAACGCCGGCAAGATCAAGGCCGCGGCGCCGAAAGCCTGGCCGAAGCAGCAGCAGGAGCAGACGTGGACGCCGTCCACCGTCAACCTGAACGACGGCCAGCCGCGGCCGGTGCTCCGCGCGACCCCGGACAAGGCCGCGTTCCTCGGCAACGGCAAGGGCCCCGGAGTCTTCATCGGCGTGACCACGGATCTGCGCCAGGGCCAGCTTCCGCCGCCGAGCGCGTCCGTCCACCCGCAGTGCACGAAGGCCGCGCCGGAGAACTACACCACCCCGGACGGTGCCCTCAGCGGGACGATCACCCGCTTCACCGCCTGCAAGACCGGCACCGCGTCGGTCACCGAGGTCGGCCTCAAGGACAAGTCCGGCAAGTTCGGTCTGTGGATCCGCGTCAAGGAGACCGACAACCGCAACGCCACCAAGGACATCCTCGACAACCTCAAGGTGACCGGCCCCTAACCCGCCCGAATCGGCGAGCAACCCCCCACCCGACGTCCGGCAGCGGACGCCGGGACATCGGCATGCCCGACCGGGGGTTGCATTGCGACATGTTTCCGATATATCGTTAATGCATCGCAACCGATCACCAACGAAGGAGTATGCGATGCACGAGCACACGAAGACAAGGCGCGGCGGCTTCCGCGGACCGCAGGAGCGCGGCCGGCGCGGCGATCCGTTCGGCCCGTGGGGGCCCGGCGGTCCGGGGTTCGGCCCGGGTCCCGGTCATCGCGGCCGCGGTGGCCGCGGACGGCGGACCCGGCGCGGCAACGTCAGGGCGGCGCTGCTCGCCCTGCTCGCCGAGCGGGCCATGCACGGCTACGAGATGATCCAGGAGCTGGACGGCCGAACCGGCGGTGTCTGGCGGCCGAGCCCCGGCTCGGTCTACCCGACACTCCAGATGCTGGAGGACGAGGGCCTGGTCAGCAGCGAGGAGGACGGCGGCAAGCGGCTGTTCTCCCTCACCGACGCGGGCCGCGAGGAGGCGGCGGCGCAGACCACCGCCCCCTGGGACGAGGTCACCGAGGCCGCCGGCGAGAACGTCCTGCGCGGACGCGAGGCGATCGGCCAGCTGATGGTCGCCCTCCAGCAGGTGATGGCCGTCGGCAGCGAGACACAGAAGGCGCGTGCGCTGGACGTGGTCAACGACGCCCGCCGCCGCCTCTACGGAATCCTCGCCGATGATCCCGAAGCCGAGTGAGCCGGAACGACCGGAACCGCCGTGGCCGACCCGGCCACGGCGGTTTCACCTTCCGCTCGGGAAGGGCGCCTGCTTGGCGAGCCGGTCTGCCATGTAGAGCTGTTTCCACACGTACAGGCCCATGTCCGAGCGCCTGACCGTGCGATTGACGGGGACGTCGACCGTGGCGCGCACCAGGTACGAGGCGCCCGGCGCGAGGTACTTGTCGCCGCCGTCCCCCGGAATCAGCGAACCGCCCGCGAGACGACGCACGATCTGGCTCTTGGTCGGCGGCGTGCACATGACCTCGGGGACGCCGGCCTGCGGCATGCAGCGTCCCCGCGCCTCCGGCGTGACGAGGTCGCGCTTGACGAACACATCGCCGGGGAAGTCGAGCAGGACCTTCTGGTCCGTCGGGTTGCCGAGGATGTACTCGATGTAGGGGAACGCCGTCCCGGACGGGGGCGAGGTCTGGAACGTCGTCACCCCGTCGCTCACCCCGGCCGTCACCGCGGCGATCCGGTACTTGGAGCCGTCGGCGGTGCCCACCGTGATGGGCGATCCCGCCAGGGGCAGCCCGCCGCCGTTCGGCGCCTGGTCACCGGCGGCCGGCGGTGCGTCCGCCGCGTCCTCGTCGCCGGAGCCGGGCGTCAGGACGAGCCCGATCGTGACCAGCCCGGCGAGGACGAGCACGCCCGCCGCGACGAGACCGCCGCGGCGTCCCGCGCGCCGGCGCGCGGCCCGGCGTTCCCGCTCGCGATCCCGCGACCCGAGCCGCACCTGGACGCCGCTGGTCTCCCGGACGCCCATCGGCTCCGGTGTGGACGGCCGCTCCTCCCGCCCGGAGTAGGCGTCCTGCGCCTCGGGGACGGCGGCCCACTCCGCGGCCCCGACCCGCGCCGCCCGGTCGGGAGCCGGCGACCGCGGAGGCGCACCCCAGACCCGCGGCGGCCCCTGCTGGGGCGGGTGGGCACCCGGCGCGGGACGGGGGGCAGGAGTCGCCTGGACGATGGGGCTGGTCGGGGCGCTCGGCGGGATCGGGGCGCCGGGCGGCTGGACGGGTGTTCCCTCTCTCGGGGTGACCTTCGGGATGCCCTGGGCAGGCGTGTGCCTGATCTCGCCCGGACGGCGCGGAAGTCCCCGTTCCGTGTCCACCGTCTAGCCTCCCGATGTCCATTGTGTGACTCCCCCGTGAAGCCACACTTACCGCAATTCACCATATTTTGGCTCAATTGGACGTCGCGTCCATGCGGACCACCGGAGTCTCGCGAGATACGACAAGTCCGGCTGTGACTCTTGTCACTTGGGCGACAACACCGACGGCGCGGGCGGCGCGGTCAGGAAAGAGAGTCAGGAGAGGGAGCCGGCGAGTCCGTCGAGGAGGCCGACCACCCCGGCCGGGCCATCGACCACCATGTCCGCCCGCTCGGCGAGCGCGGTGACCTCCGTGGACCCGCTGCACACCAGCACGCCGGGCACGCCCTGCGCGCGCAGCGACTCGACGGCGTCGAACGCGGCCAGGTCGCCGAGGTCGTCCCCCGCGAACAGCACGGCGGACGGGCGGGCCCCGCGGTCGTCGATGACCGAGCGCAGCGCCTTCCCCTTGTCCATGCCGTGCGGGCGCAGTTCGAGGACGAGCCGGCCGGGCTCCACGGTCAGCCCGGTGCGTTCCGCGAGCGCGGCCATGATGCTCCGCAGCCGTTCGAGCGCGACCTCGGGTTCGGCGCACCGCCGGGTGTGCACGGCGAGCGCCTGCCCCTTGTCCTCGACGAAGGTCTCGGGCGGGGCCCCGGCCGCCGCGAGGACGCCCGGCAACTTCGCGCGGGCCTCGGCGACGCCGGGCGGCGGCTCCGGCTCGGTCAGCACGCCGGACTCCCACCGTTCGAGCCCGTACTGGCCGAGGACGACGAGCCCGTCGATGCCCTCGAAGCCGCCGTACTCGACGGCCACGGCCGCGGGACGTCCGGTGATGATGACCAGGGCGCCGACCAGCGGGGCCAGCCGGGCGAGGGCCGGGGCCGCGCCCGGATGGGCCCGCGCCGAGGCCGGATCGGCCACGATCGGCGCCAGCGTGCCGTCGAAGTCGAAGCCGAGCACGGCCCCGGCGGGGTTCTTACGGATCGCGTCAAGGCCGTCGGCACCGGCGGCCGTCACAGGGCGGGGAGAGTTCACGTGACCAGTGTTGGTCAGATCAGGGCCGGATGCCGAGTCGGCGCGCGGCGCGGCTGCGTTGCCGCTGTGTCCGCATCCGGCGAAGGCGCTTGACGAGCATGGGGTCGCACTCGAGCGCCTCGGGCCGGTCGATCAGGATGTTGAGAAGCTGGTAGTACCGCGTCGCCGACATGTCGAACATCTCGCGGATGGCCTGCTCCTTGGCGCCGGCGTGCTTCCACCACTGCCGTTCGAAGGCGAGGATCCGGCGGTCGCGCTCGTCGAGCCCGCCTGCGCGGAAGGCGGCGCCGTCCACCCCGCCCTCGTCGTCGGCGGCGGGCTCGGCCGGGGGGCTCGGGGGTGGTGCGTCGTCCGTGGTCGCGTCCTGCGGGGGGACGTCGCCGCGGGGGTCACCGGGGGCGTTCGCCGCTCGCATCAGGTCCCCTCTGTGGTTACTGATCCCGGGTCGTCCGGGTTCGGGCGGGTGCCATGCTACGCGTCCGGGACGACAAGTTCCGGTGGTTCGCGGGGAAGGAATGCAGGTGGTCCAGTGCATCACATCCCCGTTCACCTGGGACTCTTTCGCGCCGTGTGTCACATGGAGAACGCCGGTCCCGGTGGCGTGCAAACATATGCACACTACATGCGTTAGAGTGGGTGGTTCGCGGCGTCCGGAACGGCGAACACGGAACGGAGACCTTGCATGGCGACGGAGACCTCCGCCACGGGACCGCCCGGCGAGCCGGACGCGTCCCGGGACGGGAGCCATTCCGGCACCGCTCTCTCGGAGATCGCGATGGCGCTGTTCCATCTGCGCCGCGTCTGGGCCAAGCCGGAACTCGTGAAGCGGGTCCGCGCCCAGACCTCCGCCGGGACGGACGGACGCCCGCTGCAACTGTCGAACCTCATGGTGGTGAACGCGGTCGCCGCCCTCACCAAGGCGGAATGCGCGGACGACCCGTCCTGCGAGGTGACCGTCGGCGCCGTGGCGGAGCGGCTGGAGATCGACCCGTCCACCGCGAGCCGGCTCGTCGGGCACGCGCTCGACGCCGGGCTGGTGTCCCGGCGCCCGTCCCCGGTGGACGCGCGCCGCGCCAACCTCGGGCTGACCGACGCCGGACGGCGCGTCAAGCAGGTCTCCGACCGGTTCCGCCGCGCCTACCTCGACGAGCTGATGATCGGCTGGTCGGCACGGGAGCGGGCCGAGTTCGCTCGGCTGCTCACCCGGTTCGCCGACGCGGCCGTCCAGGCACCGATGTACCCGGACGGCATCGGCCGCATCTTCGAAGAAGCCGCCGCCGACTAAGCCACCCCCGGCCCAGAGCACCAGCCGAGCAAAAGGCGCCGCTTGATCGGCCCTTGCCGGGGTTTCGGGGGCCGGCCCCCCAAGAAGGACACTGACCGGCGCCCGGAGCAGAGCACCTGCGGAGCGGCAGGCGTCGGTTAGTCGGCCCTTGCCTTGGGGTCCATGGGGCGGCCGGCAGAAAGGGCACTGACCGGCGCCCCGGTGCAGAGCACCAGCCGAGCGGAAGGCGCCGGTCGGTCGGGGTTTGCCGGGCCGGCCGGCGCCTTCGGGGGATGGGTCAGGCGCCGTTGCGGAGGGCGGACATGCGCATGAGGTACTCGTCCTCGTCGATCTCGCCGCGGGCGAACCGCTCGGCGAGCACCGACTGCGCCTTGGCCATCGGGTCGGCCGCCGAAGCGGCCGCCGCGGCGGTCGTGTTCATCCGGCGGCGGATGAAGTAGAAGGCGGTCCCCAGCACGGCCAGCCAGAACAGGCCGAACGTGATCGGGAAGACCGGCCAGAAGGCGGGCGCGTCCCCTCGGTCTTGCCAGCCGTCGTGCCAACCGCCCGGGTGCATCGCCATCGCCTGCGTCGCCAACGTCGTCACCATGGCTCATCGACCCTTCCTGTGTTCGGATACGTCGATGCTCGGCGACGGGTACGGGGGGCCGCATCGTCTGGCCGGAGTCACTCGCGCTACGCCCGCCGGAGTACCGCGATCACCACCAGGGCGGCCGGTAGTCCTCGTCGTCGGCGGGGCGCGAGTGCCGTCCGCGCGGCTCGTCGCCGGGCTGGTCCGGCGGTGGGACGGGCCACTCCGGCGGTTCGGGGTCGGCGGGACCGGCCGGCGGGACGATGGGGATCGCGCCGGTGGACAGCTCGTCCGCCGGAGGTACGGGCGGGAGCGGCGGCTCCGCGGGCGGCTCCGGGAATACGGCGGCGGGCGGAGCGGGCGTCTCGCTCTCGGGGACGTCCGGCGTGTCGAGCACGCCGCGGCGGAACGCCTCCCAGGCGTCGTCGTCCAGGGCGGGCGGCTCGTCCCGCGCCGAGCCGTTGAGCCCGGAAACACCGTCGCCGTCGCCGTTGAGGACGTCGTGCCCGTTCGTGCCGTGCCCGTTGACGCCGTTCCCGTTGGTGCCGCTGCCGCCGGCGGTGAACTCGCCGGGGACGAACGGACGCAGCTCGCTCGACATGACCGGGGGCTGCTTCGGCTCGACGGGGGCGAGCGGCGGCTCCCCGTCCCGCCCGGGACGGTCCGATGCGGCGTCCCAGACCGGCGCGTCCAGCGGCGAGGGTTCCGGCTGCGGCGCGTCCCAGAGTGAGGCGGTGTCCTGCGGCGGGACGTCCTCCCCGAAGGCGGGCCCCTGGTACACCTCGGTGTTCTGGAAGAGCGGCGTGCTGACCGGCGCGACCGTGGGCGCCGCGTACACCGCGGACGGTGCGGGCGTCCCGGACGACACCGCGACGGCGGGTTCGCGCGGCGCGGACGGCGCGGACGGAAGCCCGTAGTCGGCGACGGTGTCGGTGTCGCCGGTCTCCTCCTCCGGGCGCCGCCGCTGCCGCCAGCCGAGGATGAGCCCGACGACGACCAGCAGCCCGCCGCCGCCGAGGACGAGCGGAAGCAGGAAGCCGGAGTCGCGGGCGGACGACCGCGCCGCGGGCGCGGGCGCGGGCGACGAGGGCGGCGGCGTCTCCACCGGCCCGCTGGACGTCTTGTTGATCGTGTTGGCGGCGACGAGCGTGCGGGCGGCGTCGACCGTCCCGCGGCACTCGGTGGAGCCGGTCGGGTGGCCGGGCCGGGCCGGCGATCCCTGCACGAGCGCCCGCCTGACCTCCTCCGGGCTCAGCCGCGGGTAGCGCGAGCGGACGAGCGCGGCGACCCCGGCGACCATCGCCGACGACGCGCTCGTGCCCGTGCCGACGACGTAGCCGTTGCTGGCGTCGGCGCTGACGATCTCGACGCCGGGCGCGCAGACGGCGGCGTTGGAACGCCGGTTGCTGTCCTTCCAGAGGCGCAGCCTTCGGTCGAGCGCCCCGACGGCGATCACGCCCGGGTAGGCGGCGGGGAAGTTCTTGCGGTTCGCCCCGGAGCCGTCGTTGCCCGCCGAGGCGATCAGCACGACGCCCTTGCCGAGCGCGTACCTGATCGCCTTCTCCTGCGACGGGGTGCCGTTGTAGGACTGCCGCCCGCCGCCGAGGGACATGTTGATGATCTGGGCGCCGTGGTCGACGGCGTAGCGGATGCCCTGCGCGACGGCGTCGCGGTCGCCGGTGCCGGCCTGCTGCCCGTTGTCGCGCCGCAGCGGGTCGTCGTTCTCCAGCGTGACGCGGATGGACAGGACGCGGCTCAGCGGCGCGACCCCCATCATCCCCTGCGACAGCCCCGGACCATGGCCGTGACCTGCGATGATGCTGGCCATCGAGGTCCCGTGCAGGCCCCAGTAGCGGCTGCCGGGGCGGCGCAGCCCGCCGGTGAGGTCCGGGCCGGTGATCACGCGCCCGGTGAGGTCGGGGTGGCGCTTGTCGACGCCGGTGTCCAGGACCGCGACGGTGACGCCGCGCCCTCTGGAGTACCGCCACGCCTTCTGGGCGCTCAGGACGTCCAGGTGCCACTCGCGGGAGCGGATCTGGTCGGTCGGCGCGCCCCGCAGCGGCGCGGCCACGGCCCCGGCCGCGGCTCCGCGCACGGTCCGCCGTTCCGCCGCGGCGCCGTCGATCATCGCCGCCGGCACGACGACGGCGGCGCCGAGCGTCAGGACGGTGAGGGCCGCGGTCGTCCGGGCGCCGAGCCGGTGCGGCGGCAGGGCCGGACGGGCACGCGCCGGACGGCGTCGACCGGCTTCGGACACGCCGCCCCTCCCTCCGGCAGACCGCCGCGCTTCACGGCGGCTGACATTCTGCCACGCGAACCGGCCTTGGCCCGGGCACTCGGCACATTAGGGCACGTCCGGGACAGCGCGGATCTTCCTCTCGTGCGCCACGCCTGCATACTCACCGGTAACCCTAGGCGACACGGAATGGTAACCCGCGCGCAGGGGTCAGCGTTCGTAGCGGCGGTGGGGCCTGCGCCGCGCGCGCAGGCTCGCCACGATCGCGACGCCGATCACCGCCAGTCCGATCTGGAAGACCAGCTCGATCCAGTCGATCCCGTTGGTGGTGTCCACCCCGACCCGCTGCGCGATCGCCGTGCCGGCGATCGCCGCGACGATGCCGACGATCACCGTGAGAATGACTCCGATGGGCTGGCGGCCGGGCAGCACCAGCCGGCCGAGCGCCCCGATGATCGCCCCGATGACGATCGCGGAGATGATGCCTGTGATGTTCATTCCCTGCCTGTGCCCACTCCGTGCAGCTCATCACGCGGCCGGGCACGTCACACGGGCGGCTCAGGTGGCCTGGTCGTCTCGCATGGAGCGCAGGTCGTCGAAGGTCAGCGCGGGGCCGCCGAGGTCTCCCGGCCGCCCGGCCCGCAACCCGTCGATGATCAGGTCGAGGTGCCGGTGCGCCAACTCCTCGCCCAGTTCCCGGGGGAGCGGGCCGGGCATCGGGCGGGACAGCCGGACGAGCAGCATCCCGACGTCGCCATGGGTGACGTCCGGGCGCAGGTCGCCCTCCTCCTGGGCGGTGGCGACGAGTTCCTTCATGATGCCGACGCCTTCATCGCGTGCGGTGGAGATCTCCTCGTCGTCGAACGGGATCTCCTCCAGGAGGACGGGGAACACGGCGCCGATGCGGATGTCCAGGACGCGGTGCATGTAGCGGACGAGGGCCGCGAAGGCGGTCGGCTCGTCGTCCCGCGCGCGCTTGACCTCATCTCGGGTGCGCTGAAGGGCGTCCAAGGCGACGGCCCTGGTCAGTGCCTTCCGGTCGGGGAACCTCCGGTAGAGGGTGGCGATGCCGGTGCCCGCACGCCGTGAGATGTCCTCCAGCGGGGCACCCGGCCCCTGTTCGACGAACACCTCCCGGGCTGCGGCGAGGATCCGGTCGCGGTTGTCTCGCGCGTCGGCCCGCAGGGGACGCTCCTTCGTTGCCATGAGCCAAGCGTAGCAATCAAGTGGAGACAAATCCTCCGGTCGGTGTTACGGTGTGAGTAAGTGGAGAAAAAACCTCCGGAAGGATCGAGATCATGAGCACCGCGACCGCCACCCGCACCGCCGGTCCGCTGATCGTCGAGGCCACCGGGCCCGCGGACGTCCGCGCCGCGATCCTCGCGTCCCGCGAGCTCGGAGTGCCGCTGACCGTCCAGGCCACCGGGCACGGCACGGTCGTCCCGCCGGACGAGGGGATGCTGCTGAAGACGTCCCGCATGACCCGCGTGCTGGTCGACCCGTCCCGCCGCATCGCCCGCGCCGAGGCCGGCGCCCGCTGGAGCGACGTGATCGCCGCCGCCGCCCCCCTCGGGCTGGCGCCGCTATCGGGGTCGCACGCGTCCGTCGGCGTCACCGGCTTCACCCTCGGCGGCGGCGTCGGCCCGCTGTCCCGCCGGTTCGGGTTCGCCGCCGACCACCTGCTCCGCGCCGAGATCGTCACCGCCGACGGCCGGCACCTCACCGCCGACGCCGGCCGCCACCCCGACCTGTTCTGGGCGCTGCGCGGCGGCAGCGGCAACTTCGGCGTCGTGACGTCGCTGGAGTTCCGGCTCCACCCCGTCTCCACGGTCTACGCGGGCGTCGCGATGTTCCCGGTCGAGCGCGCCGCCGACGTGCTCACCCGTTTCCGGGACGAATCGGCCACGCGTCCGGACGCGCTGACGGTCTCGGTCGCACTGGCGAACCACGCTTCGCACGGCCGGGTCGTCATCGTCCGGGGCGTCCACACGGGGCCCGCGGCGGACGGCGCGCGGGCGCTGCGGTCACTGTGGCAGGCCGCCGGCCCGCCGCTGCACGACGACTTCCGGACGATGCCGTACGCCGAGACCGAGTCCCTGGGCGGCACCGCGCCCCACCACTTCCACCTCTACGCCGATCTCCCCGACCCTCTGATCGCCGCGATCGCCGCCGGCGACGCGTCCGGGATCGAGGTCCGGCACTGGGGCGGTGCGATGGCCCGTCCCGGCGCGGACGCCGGCCCGGTCGGGCACCGCGACGTCCCCTTCTCCCTCACCATCGACGGCTCCGACACGGATCTCGCGCCGTACGCGACCGGCGGCTCGTTCCTGAACTTCCTGCACGACACGTCCAGGACGGCCAGCGCCTACACCCCGGAGAACTTCCGGCGGCTGCGCGAGGTCAAGCGCGCCTACGACCCGCAGAACGTGTTCCACCGCAACCACAACATCCAGCCCGCCTGAAATGCGAGGTAACCGCCATGGCAACGCTCACTTCCGCTCCGGCCCCGTCCCAGAAGCTCGACCGCAGGCTCGTCACGATCGGTGTCGTGGTGGTGCTCGGCGCGATCATGTCGATCATCGACGCGACCGCCGTCAACGTCGCCACCCGCACCCTCGCCGAGGACTTCGGCGCCTCGATCACGTCCGTCCAGTGGGTGCTGACCGGCTACATGCTGGGCCTCGCCGCCGTCATCCCGGTCACCGGCTGGGCCACCGAGCGGTTCGGGGCCCGCCGCGTCTGGATCAGCGCGCTGCTGCTGTTCCTGGCCGGCTCCGTGCTCGCCGGGCTCGCCTGGTCGATGCCCGCGCTGATCGCGTTCCGGGTCGTGCAGGGCATCGGCGGCGGCATGATCATCCCGGTGGCGCAGACGATCCTCGCGCAGGCCGCGGGCCCGGCCCGGATGGGACGCGTCATGGGCTTCATCGGGCTGCCCATGCTGCTCGGCTCCGTCGCCGGCCCGATCGCCGGGGGCTTGATCATCTCGACGGCCGGCTGGCGGTGGATCTTCCTCGCCAACCTCCCGCTGGGCGTTCTCGCCGTCGTGGCCGCGTTCCGCCTGCTGCCCTCCTCCCAGGGCCGCCGGACGTCCCTGGACGTCCGGGGCCTGCTGCTCCTGTGCGGCGGCGTGACGGCGTTCGTCTACGGCACCACCGAGGCGGGACGTCCCGGCGCACTGGACGCGCCCCGCACCTGGGCGATCCTCGGCGCCGCCGCCGCGCTCATCGCGCTCTACGTGCTGCACGCCCGGCGGGGAGAGGCGCTGATCGACCTCGCGCTGTTCCGCGACCGGGGCTTCGCCGCCGCCGCGATCACCAACGTCGTCGTCGCCGTCGCGCTGTTCGGCGTCCTCGTCCTGCTGCCGCTGTACTGGCAGGTCGTCCGCGGCCACGGCCCCCTCGCCACCGGCCTCCTCCTCGCACCCCAGGCGCTGGGCGCCGCGGTGGCGATGCCGCTGGCCGGACGGATCACCGACCGGGTCGGCGCCGGCGTCGTCGTGCCCACCGGAATCGTCCTCGGGCTGCTGGGCACGGCCGCCTACACCCAGATCCACGCGGACACGTCACCCCTGCTGCTGGCCACGGCGCTGTTCGTGATCGGCCTCGGCCTGGGCGCGACGATCATGCCGTCCATGGCGGCCGCCTACCAGGCCCTGCCGCCCGCGCTGATCCCCCGGGCGACCAGCGCGATCAACACCCTGCAGCGGATGGGCGCGTCCGTCGGGACCACGGCCCTCGCGGTGATCCTGCAGCACGAGATCACCGCCCAGGCGCCCGGGCTCGGCGCCGCCGCCCTGGCCCCGCTCCCGGATTCGTCGCGCATCGCCGTGGCCCCGCTCCTGGCGACCGCCTTCGGGCACGCCTTCTGGATCGCCCTGGCCATCGGCGCCCTGGCCGTCGTCCCGGCGCTCCTGCTGCCGCGGAACGCGCGGTCTACCTCCGGATGACCCTCATGGGCACGGGCCCGGCCGGGCGGTAGGTGATCTCCGCCCGGCCGGGCACCGTCACACCCGGCACCAGGTCGAGCCGATGAGTGCGGCTGATGGTCGCGAGGACCAGGGTCGCCTCCAGCATCGCGAACCCGGCGCCAACACAGATCCGGCGCCCGCCTCCGAACGGCAGGTACGCGTACCGTGAACGGCGCTGCTCCCCCATGAACCGTTCCGGCTGGAAGCCCTCGGGATTGGGCCATATCTCGGCGTTCCGATGGATCAGGTAGGGCGGGATGGCCAAGGTGGACCCGGCCGGCACCTCCACCCCGGCGACATCGTCATCGTCGAGGGCGTCGCGCTCGATCGTCCAGGCCGGCGGATACAGCCGCATGGTCTCCGAGAGGACGGCCTTCGTCCACGGCAGCTGATCGACGTCCTCGGCTTTGGGCTCCCTCCCGCCGAGGACCTCGTCCACCTCGTCCTCCAGCCGCTCTCTGGCCGCCGGGTACCGCGACAGGACCATGAACGTCCAGGCCAGCGAGGCCGCGGTGGTCTCATGGCCGGCGAGCAGCAGGGTCAGAACCTCGTCCCGCAGTTCCGCCTCGCCGAACTCCCCGCTCTCCTTGAGGAGATTCAGCAGTTCCCCACCGGACGATCCCCGGACGACCCGCTGCACCATTCCGTCAAGATGATCCAGCGCCCCGGCGAGCCCCGGCACGCGCCGGTACACCCCTCGTTTCGCCGTGGCCGCGGGCAGGAACGTCCCGGCGACGGCGCCCCGCTGGAGCGCCTCAAGCGATCGCCCGGTCCGTTCCGCCTCCGCGCCCAGCTCACTTCCGAACAGCGCGCGCCCGACAATGCCCAGCGTCAGTTTCCGCAGTTCACCGGCCGCGTCGAGCGCCACTCCGTCCGGCCATCGCCGCACGACCTGCTCGGTCGTCTCCACCATTTGCGGCGCGAACCCGACGACGTGCCGCTGGGAGAAGACCGGCTGAACCACCCGGCGATGCCGCCGCCACGTCTCCCCTTCGCTGGTCAGAAGCCCGTCCCCGAGAACGGCCCGCAACGGCCGATACGTAAACGCCTTCACATAGTTGTCCTGGTTGGCCACCAGTACCCGCTCGGCATGCTCGGGCCGCGACAGCAGAAAGAAGGACCGCCCCACCCCGAACGGCACCCGGACGGCATCTCCATACCGCCGGGAGAGCCCTCCATAAGTCCGGAGCGGATCCCGAGCCATCCGCCCCCACCACCGAAGAGCCTCGACGCCCCACGGCCCCGCAACACCCGTCTGCCCCATTCCCCCACCGTAGGAAGCGCCACGCCCCCCGACAACCCCACCGCCCCCCGACCGGGAACGAACCGGACAATCTGCCGCCCCCCGGATCATCCCCGGCTGTTCGGTGGGGCTCCCCCGCGTCATGGTGATGCGCCGACGCGGGGCGAATCCCGTAAGTGCACTTAAAATGGGATTGTTGCCTGTTGGCTTGAGTGGCATCGCCGACACAATTCCGTCCGTCCATGGCAACGTGGAAGCTTCGCGGCGCATGCACTCATTAAATCTTTCCTTGCCGGTCATGCATCTTTGCTATACCGGTCGCCAGGTACCGTTGAAATATGGAGGACGCCGCGGAACCCGATCGGATCATCGGCATGGCCACCCGGCTGTTCGCGAACCTCGGCTATGACGGCATGTCCCTCGGAATGATCGCCGACGCATTCGGCGTCCCCGTATCCACGGTGACCACGGCGGCCGGAGACAAGCGCCGGCTGTATCTGACGGTGATGCAGCGTGCCTTCGAGGCCGAGCGGGAGGCATTGCAGTCCGCGATGGACACCTGCCCGCCGGGACGCGCGTGCGTGCACCACATCCTCGACGCCTACATCGACTTCCACGTCGGGCACCCATACGTCAGGGCGCTCTGGGCGCACCGCTGGGTGTCCGACGCCGCCGACATCCCCGACCTGGAGAATCACTATCCCCGCCTGCTGTTCCGGCTGGTGGGCAGCAGAATCAAGGACGAGGTCCCGGCGGGCGTCAACACCTACTACCTGCTGGGCATGATGGTCTGGTGCGTCCACGGCTTCCTGGGCTCCGGAGTACTTGCGGCCGATCAGGGAATGCTGCCCGCGGACGAACCGAAAGTATTGGCGGAGTTCAGATCCCAAATGCACCTGATGTTCGAAGGCATGCTGACCGCGCGCCAATGAATACCCAGGGACCCGAGCACCATCGGGCCCTTTCGGTGCCGGTTCTGATCTTCAGCACCTTGCGCGCGGAAAATCCCGCGGCTCGAGTGAAGCAATTGCCAGGGCTCTGCGGGCCTCGGCCGGACACAGAAGGCGGCCTCCGGGCCGCTTTTTTGTGTACTTCCGTGCCGTGCTTCTTCCTGCGCGGAGCGCATAAGACCAGCCCGGGCTCCGTTGTTCAGCGGGTTCGTGCCGGCGGCACGATCTCGCCGACGGCACCCGAAGTCTCCAGCCGGACGACGGTGGGACCACGCTCGCACTCCCACGTGGTGACGTTGGCAAATGTCGTCTCCCCGTGGCGCCAGAGCCCCCCATCCTGGTGGATGTGACCGAACATGTGCAGCTTGGGACGGACCTGCCGCACCCGGGCCAGCAGGTCCTCACAACCGTGGCGTCCGGGGTAGGCGTTCGCGTCACCGATTCCGAGCGGAGGCCCGTGCGTGACCAGGACGTCGACGCCGTCCGGAATCATGGCCCATTTCTCCGCGAGGGGACGGCCTCGGGGAAGGTTGAACGCCCACTCGTTGAACTCCGGCTGCCAGGGACTGCCCCAGAACGTGACGCCGTCGATATCCGTCCCGCTGTCCTCCAGGTAGCGGATGCCGCGGTCGGCCAAGACGGCGCGGGCACGTTCGGGCTCGTCCAGGAACATCCAGTCGTGGTTGCCGGCGACGACCACCTTCGTCCGATGCGGAAGGTCGCGCATCCAATCCGCGGCGTCCTTGAGCTCATTGAGGTCCTTGCCGTGCCGGCACAGGTCACCCGCGTGCACGAAGACATCCCCATCGGGGACAGCAAGCTCGCGATGATAGGTATGCGTATCGGCGACCGCAACAATTCGCATAACGCAAGCGTACTGAGCCTCTATACCACCATTAACCCGCCCGGAGTGTCCGGCTGTGGCGGTCATGGCCTGCTTAGAGCGTCGCGCGAGTCCGACGCCGGTAGTAGGCGAGGGTGACGGCCGCGAGGAGAGGGCCCCACGCGACCAGTGGCGCGTAGGCGACGATGGCCAGGGCGCCCTGCCAGGTGTCGGGGCTGAGAGGAGCGTCGGCGGCCAGTGGACGCCCCGCCAGGTTTCGTCCGATCACCAATGCCACCGCTGCCCACGTCCACAGGGCGGTCAGGACGGTCGCGCCGAGAGCCCCCGGCACCACGGCCACGAGCGTCGGCACCCGACGTCCACGCAGGAAGGGAACCCATCGGGGGAACACCTCGCCCCATGTCGAGACGAGCCCGACAGCGGTGAACGCCAGCAGCTCCGAAACCACCGAGAGCAGCACCACGTACAACTCCAGCGGCATCCAGGACGGCAGATCGCCACTGGCGTCGGGCCCCACGTCCCGCATGATCGGCAGATGGAGGGTGACGGCCGAGATCCGCCACAGGCTGGACGGCAGCACCGTGAACGGGACGATCAGCGCGGCCGTCCGCGCCCAGCGCGGTACCCCGGCGACGGGTGCGTGCGCACCGGCCCAGGCGGCACGCAGCCGAGGCAACCGCGGTGCGGGGGAAGCGACAGCGAAATCGGTCATGGCTCGAAGATCGCGCACAGGATCACGACCTCACATCCCCCACCGGCACGACCGGCATCCCCCGCCAGGGGGAATCGCCCTCGAACGCCTCACGCGCCATGCCCTGGAGGTAGGCACGGCATGTGCACAGGCAGAGGCGATCAGGTCAGGCTTCGAGCCCCGTCAGCAACCGCGCTACATCGAGTCCAGTGTTCAGGTAGTCCACGAACAAGGAGTTGTTCAGCGCCCACTTCGATCGGCGGTAGCGGACCAGAAAGATCGCGTCATCGGTGCTGTAACCCAGGAGCGTGAGGGCATGGGCCATGACAAGACCGGACCGGTTGTAGCCGGAGTGGCAGCGGACCAGCACACGCCGGCGTTGCTCGATCGACTCCGCCGCCAGTTCGGCCGCCCGAGCGACCGCCTCGATCTGCTCAGCGGTCAGCGGCCCGTCGGGTATTTCCACACACCTGTGCTCGACGCCGCTGTCTGGACCGTGCCCCTCCTGAACGTACAAGCTGATCACTAGATCGAACTCACGACTCACGATGACCGGTGTCCGGATTCCCGACGGATCCCGGTAGTAGTGGCCGCCCATCCACAGCAACGGGACGATCTCATCCCAGGGCGTCCCGGCGTCAGGCGCTCCCCGGCCCTCGGTCCGCATGGCCTCGCTCCTTGCAGTGCCGCCCAACCACCGCAAGGCCGGGCAAGATCAACTGATCACGCCATCACCGTACAACGCGAACTGCCGATCGCGGCATGACATGAGAGGGCGGCCAGGAGTGGCCGGTAGGGCACCGATCCCACCGGGGTCACGTCTCCTCGAGTTGCCGCAGGTTCTCGGCCAGTTCGGGGACCGTCGGCAGCACCTGCGGGTCGACGCTCTGCCGGATCAGACCCGCCTCCTCGTCCCCGCGTTGCCCTTCGAGGATGAGGACGACGAACCCGGGGGGAAGCGAGCCGTGGATGCCGCCCTGCCGCGCTGTCGTGGTCATCGCTTTGCAGACACGGGCCATCGCGGCGTCGTGTGCCGCCTCAAGCGCGTCTATCGCCGCATCCGTTTCGGCCTCGGTGGCGGCGGCCGCGAAGTACTCCTCAGTGAGACGGTGATACCAGGGCGACATCGCATCGCTCGCGGCGTCCAGGACGTCCCACCGCCACTCCGGCGGAATGAACCGTGTCGAGTACCTATGGTCCTCTCCGCCTGGGCGCACCTCGTTCACCGCTGCCTCAGTGTTGGCGGCCAGGGCCGGCGAGAGGATCTCGGTACCGTCCATGTAAAAGAGATGGAAGGCCGCGGCGTACAGCCGCTCGCCTTGGTGCGCTTCTGCGAGAGCGGTCAGGGTGCGGCATCCGCTGTCGTGCCAAGCCGTCTCGAAGGCGCCCCAGTCCATCGCCGCATGCTATCTCAGCCCTTCAGTCCCGAATTCTGAGGCCAGGGCGCGAGCCGGGGCTCTGGTTGACTTGTTCGCTGGTCTCGTAGCGGCGGCGCCATGCTTCGCAGCGGACGACGAAGGCGGGAAGGTGGTGAGCCTCGAAGTCTTCGGCCGACCAGTCGTCGGGGCCGACCTCAACGCCTGCGTCCCATACGTAGGTCCAGCCATGACGGCCGTCGGCCAGGTCGATGCGGAGGAGTTCGTATCCCGAGTCTTCGAAGGCGTCCAGAACGCGCCATTCTTGGATGGTGAGGCCGCTCAGGAGAAAGCCGCGTGCGGTAGTGCTGCCGGGGACGAGTCCGGGGTAGACGCGCTCAGGCAGGGTGGCGACGCGCCATCCCTCGGCGGCTGCGGGTTCGCGGTGGGGAACGCGGTCGATGAGGGCGAACAAGACCTCAGGAAACTGGAGGCTTCCGTAGACGAACAGGGCCTCCGGGCCCACCGACAGGCGGTCCCGATCCCCAGAGGGCGACAAGGTCGGTTGGGGCGAGCGGGGCACGGTACGCGGCATGGAGCACCTCCCGGGACACCTTAACGTCGGCCTCGGAGAGGGCCGCGACCAGTCGAACCCGACCGGACAGGCCCACATCCTGGTCACGCCATAAAGTCACCATGGCTTGCCGTGCGGTCCGATCCCTGGCCTCCTTGCCGTGTCGAAGCTGGTCTGGGCTCGGATGGCACCCGATCGCCCTACCGGCACCCCGGCGCTGCGCTTCACAGTGCTCGCGGCGACATCTGTCCGGTGGGTTCGGTGCGGCCCCGCTGCCCGGTGGGCGGAGGGGCCGTGAGCTGCTGGGGACCGATCTATCCGAGCACCGGGTAGTTCGCGCGGAACACGTTGTGCGGGTCACGGGCCCGCTTGATCTCCCGCAGCCGCGCGAGCGCGCTGCCGGAGAAGGACTTCGCCGCCGTATCACCGGGGGACAGCAGGGTGTACGGCTTGCGGCCGCTGATGTAGGCCCCCAGGTCGGCCACGACCTCGGCCTGCTTGGCGTGCGTCGCATCGGCGGCGTGCGGCAGGCCGAGACCCAGCAGGCCGAGCAGGTACGGCTCAGCCACCGCGCCGCTCGCGCCGGCCCCGCCGCCCGGCTCGGCGAGCGCCCCGCCCAGGTGCCTGATCTGCACGTTGATGAGCGGTTCGACCGGCTTGGCCAGCAGGAGCTCCACCGCGTCCGCGTCCAGGCCGGTGAGCAGCTCCGAACGAGCGATGGATGGGACCGGATCGGTGGGTTCGGCGGTGATGTCACCCAGGTCGGCAACCGGGACGACGCCGCGGCTGTCGGAGATCGCGCCCTCGATCTTGTCGATGCGCGCCAGCAGGCCCTCCCCCTGAGCCGCCTCACCCATGTAGGCCAGATCCAGTGTCACCATCGGCGACGCGCCGGGGGGCTGGAGCCGGTTGATCCAGACACTGAGTTCACGCGGCGCCTCGGCGGTGATCTCCAGGAACGCGTCGTACACCTCCCTGGTCCGGTGCTCCGGCCAGATCACGCGCCCGCCGTACAGGACCGGCGCGGGATACAGCTCGAGTTCGAGGGCGGTCACCACCGCGAAGTCCCCGCCACCGCCGCGCAGCGCCCAGAACAGCTCGGGATCGGAGTCGGCGGTCACCCGGCCCGGCTCGCCATCGGCGTCCACGATGTCGATGGCCCGCACGCTGTCGGAGGCGAAGCCGTACTTGCGGCTGAACCAGCCGACCCCACCGCCCAGGGTGTAGCCGGTCACGCTGACCTCCGGCGCGCTACCGGACAGACCGGTCAGACCCAGCGGACCGGCCGCCGCCAGCACCTGCCCCCACTTCACGCCCGCGCCCACCCGGGCCACGCGCTCCTCCGCGCGTACCTCCACCTCGTTCAGCAGGCCGGTACGCAGCAGGATCAGGCCTTCCACATCACCCGAGGCGCCATGCCCGCTCGGCTGCGCGGTCACCGTCATACCCGCCCGCCGCGCGTAACGCACGAGCGCCGCCACGTCATCGGCATCCGCGGCCTCCACCACGGCCGCCACCGGCTGCCTGACAGTCAGGTTCCACGCGGTGGCCGCCTGTTCAAAGCCGTCGTCATCGGCCAGGAGCACGCGCCCTTTGAGGACACCACGCAGATTGTTGATCGTCATCGTCGTCTCCTTGTTTCGAGTTCTCAGAAAATGCGAAGGAATACCGCTTCGGGGCGTGCGGCGTCAGGCGGGCTGCGCGGCGGGCGCCGGGGCGCCGGCCTCCTGGGCCTTGCCGGTCTCGCGGAGGATCAGCAGGCCCGTGACCGCGATCAGCGCCGAGGTCAGGCCGTGGATGCCGAACGCGGCGGCCGTGGAGCCGTGGTGGGTCAGAACGCTGATCATGTCGCCGAACGGGGCGACGGCCATCATCAGCAGGACCCAGCCCAGGGCGCGGCGGTGGCCCGTCACCAGCAGGATGCCCATGCCAAGGCCCATCGCGAGTTCGCGGCTGCCCTTCAACATAGGAAAGCCGCTGTCGTCAGAGGGCCAGTTCGGCAGGCCCGGGAAGGTCGTCCCGAGGGGCAGGACGAAGGACAGCCCGAGGTAGAGGGTGAACAGGACACAGGCGGTGGCCAGGACGGTGTTGACGTTCTTCAGCGACATGGTTTTTCTCCTTATGACGTTCAGACTGGGTCGGGCAGGGTTCAGCCGCGGACGCGGCGGATGTGGCGTGCGTAGCGGGGGCGGCCGATGACGTGCCAAATGACGCGGACCGGGGCGGGGAGGCCGCGCAGGACGAGGGCGCGCTCGGCAGGGTTCGCGTCTTCCAGGACGGCGCCGAAGAGCGTGAGCAGGGTGAGCTTGGGCGTGTTGTTCACCATGTGGCCGCCCAGGGAGGCCCACTCCTGCTCGGTGAGGTGCTCGGCCGCGAGCGGGAGGAGGGTGGCCTCCTCGTCGTCGATGTGTTCCAGCACTACCGCACGGTGCTCGGCGAGGGCGGCCACGAGGGTGTCGCGTTCGTCGGCGCCCGCGGTGGCCTCCCAGGCGGGGACCGCGGCGTCCAGCCTGGTCAGGGTGGCCGCAATGTGTTCGTGCTGGGCCTGCATACGCAGGACGATGTCGGCCTCCAGGTCGACGCGGGAAAGGAGCGGCGGCCACAGCAGCTCGTCCTCGCCCTCGTGGTGGTTGTGCAGGCCCATCCGGTAGATGCGGAAGTGGTCGGCGATCGCCTTGGCGCGAGCGGTGTCACCCGGGGCCACGGCCGCGACGAGCTCCATCAGCAGCCGTGGCTCGCGGCGGAAGACGCGGTGGACGATCTCCATGTCCTGGGTGTCGACGCTCATCTGGTCCTGCCTTTCATCGGTTGCGACGTGTTCAGGTTGCTCCCAGGTGTTTGGAGGGGACTTGGAACCGACTTGGAACCGTCCACGTACGATGTGCGGATCATGGCCTTCATCCGGGTGCTGGGCTCGTTCGCGGCCGAGGTGAACGGTGCGGCCGTTCACCTCGGCGGGCCGCGGCAGCGGGGCGTGCTGGCGCTGCTGGTGGCGGCGCGTGGGCAGGTCGTGCCGGTCGACCGGATGATCGAGGATCTGTGGCGCGGGGAGCCGCCCGCGCGGGCGCTGATGTCCTTGCAGGCGTACGTGTCGAACCTGCGCCGGCTGCTGGAGCCCGGACGTCCGCCGCGCACGCCGGCCCGTCTGCTGGTGAGCGCGTCGCCCGGTTATGCGCTGCGGCTGCCGCCGGAGTCGGTGGACGCGTGGCGGTTCGAGGACCTGCTCGACCAGGCCCGTACGGTCACCGACCCGCGCGTCGCCCGGTCTCGGCTCGCCGAGGCGTTGGGGCTGTGGCAGGGACCGGCGTTCGCCGAGGTCGCCGACGAGCCGTGGGCCGCCGCCGAGACGGCCCGGCTGAACGAGCTGCGCCTGGTCGCCACCGAACTGCACGTGGCGGCGGGTCTGCGAATCGGCGACCCCGCCGCGGTGGTTCCCGAGGCCGAGCGGCTCACCCGCGACGAGCCCCTCCGCGAGGAAGGCTGGCGGCTGCACGCCCTCGCACTGTGGAGCAGCGGCCGCCAAGCCGACGCGCTGGCGGCGCTCCGCCGTGCCCGCGGCATCCTCGCCGATGAGCTCGGGCTCGACCCCGGCCCGGACCTGACGGCGTTGGAGGAGGCGATCCTCACCCAGCGCACGGACGTCCTGCGCGAGACCGTGCCCCCGTCACCGCCGACCGCACCGCTGCCACGGCCGGCTCCGATCATCGAGGCGCCGTTCGTCGGACGCGAGGCACAGCTGTCGGCACTGGTCACGGCCGCCGCCGAGGCCGCCACCGACGGAGCCCGCATCGCCCTCGTCACCGGTGAGGCCGGGCTCGGCAAGTCGACGCTCCTGGAACACCTCGGCAGGCGGCTCGAACGGGACGGATGGCAGGTCGCCGCCGGCCACTGCCCCGAGGTCGACAGCGCGCCGCCCGCCTGGGCCTGGACCGAGGCGCTGAGAGCCGTCGCCGCGACCACGTCCCCAGGCGAGTTCACCGACGACCTCGCGCCGCTGCTCACCGACAACGAACCGGTGAACGCCGACGCCACCGCGGGACGGTTCCGCCTGCGCCAGGCCGTGTGGAAATGGCTCGCGGCGATCGCCACGGAACGCCCGGTCGCCGTCGTGCTGGACGACCTGCACTGGGCGGACGCCGCCACACTGGAGCTGCTCGGCGGCGGCCTCGGAATGCGGGCCCCGATCCTGGTCGTCGCCGCGTACCGCGCGGACGAGAGCGGGCACCTCACCGAAACGCTGGCGTCCCTCGCGCGCGCCACACCTCTCCGCCTGGCGCTGCCGGGGCTTAACGACGAGGCCGTCGCGCAGCTCGTACGGACCGAATGCGAGGCCGACGACGAGACCATCGCCGGGATCGCCGAGCGCACCGGCGGCAACCCGTTCTACGTGCGTGAAAGCGCCCGGCTGCTGAACGGCGAAGGCGCGCTGGTCGCCCTCTCCGAGGTCCCCGAAGGCGTACGGGACGTCCTCCGCCGCCGGCTCGCGCGCCTGCCCGAGGGAGGCGTGTCCATCCTCCGGCTGGCCGCGGTCGCAGGCCGGGAAAGCTCGGTGGACGTCCTCGTCAAGGCCGCCGACACCGACGAGGACGGCGTGATGGACGCGCTGGACGCGGGCGTCATCGCCGGGCTCCTCGACGAGCCCGGCCCAGGCCTGATCCGCTTCGTCCACGCCCTCGTCAGGGACACGCTCGTCGCCGACGTCAGCAGATTGCGCGCCACCCGGATGCACGCCCGGATCGCCGACGCCCTGGAAGGCACCGACGACATCGCGGCGCTGGCCCACCACTACGCGCGCGCCGGCTCACCGAAGGCCGTCGGCTACTGCCTCCAGGCCGCCGAGCTTGCCGAGGCCCGCTACGCCCACGACGTGGCGGCCGACCTCCTCACCGACGCCGTCACCAACTCGACTGGACCGGACGAACGCGTCGAACTGCTCGGCAGGCTGCTGCGCGCGCAGATCCGGGCGGGAGCCGTCGTAGCCGCCCGCGAGACACGCCGTGAAGCCGTGGAGTACGCAGAGTCCCTGGGCCGCGACGACCTGATGATCGCCGCATTCACCGCGTGGACAGAGCCGACCCCCTGGCAGGCCCGTACGTACGGCACGGTCGACCGGCCCATCGTCGACCGCCTGAGCCGCCTGCTGAAGCGCGAACTGACCTCTTCGGTGCGGTCCCGGCTCCTGACGGCGTACGCGAACGAGCTGATCGGCGAGGACGACCCGACCGTTCTGGAGGCGGCACAGGAGGCACTCGACCTCGCCACCGGACCCCGGCTGCGGGCCGCGGCGCTCGAGATCCTGGCCGAAGTCCATGGCGACGCCGATCTCTGCCGGGAACTCGTGGAGATCGGCACCGAGCACGACCTGCCGGTCTACCGCGTCACCGGGCTGCTCAACCATGCCGCCGTCGCCGCCGCCGCCAACGACCCGGTGACCATGCACCGGGTGACCACCGAGGCCCTGGAACTCGCGCGCACCTACCGAATGCGCGAGGCGATCGCCGTCACCGAGATCACGCTGGCGGCCCTGGCGCTCATCGAAGGCCGATTCACCGACGCCGAAATCCTCTACTTCAAGGCCGACGAGGGCATGCGGCGCGCCGGATCGGTGCACGCCACGGGCTTTCTCCAACTCGCCCTGGCCACGATCTGGCTGAACGACGGCACCCTCGGTGCGCACCTGGACGACGTGCGCGCCCTCCACGCCGCGCTCGGCCCCATGACCTCCGACCTGCTCGCGCTCGCCCTCCACGCCAACGGCCTGGACGCCGAAGCCCGCGAACTCCGCGCCTCACCCGGCCCGATCCGCCCCGACTTCTTCTTCACCTTCCTCACAACGTTGCGCGCGATGGCCATCGTCGCCTTGAACGACCGCGCCGCGGCCGAGGAGATCTACGCGACGCTGCTTCCGCACCGCGACGGCCCCCCGGCGGGCGCCACGAGCCTGGCGGTGGCGGTGCGCCCGGTCGCCCACACCCTCGGCGAGCTGGCCGTCCTCCTCGGCCGCGACCACGAGGCCGCCGCCCACTTCACCCGGGCCGCCGCCATCGCCGACCAATGGAACGCGCCCCACTGGGCCGCCGAGGCCCGGTCACGAACGACCAAGCCCCTGCCCACACCCCGCGGATCCGGGCGCCCTCGCGTCGACTGATTGCCGATCTTCTGGAAGGGCACAGAAGACGACCACGTGTTCACCACGGGATGGGGCGAACCAATCCACCCGGATACGACCCCGTCCCTTATGGCAATGCTGATCGAGGCGCACAACGAGGCAGACGACGTCGAGCCGCTCCCCCCACGCTCGGCTTCACGACCTCCGGCACGTCCACGCGACGACACTGCTCCTGGCGGGCGTCCCCGTCCACTTGGTGGCCGCGCACCTCGGGCACACTGACCCGGCGATCACCCTCCGCGTCTACGCCCACTTGGTCAACGAGCAGCTCGCCGAAGCAGCGACGATCTTCGCCGGCCGGGTCGACGGGGTCGCGTAGGCGCCGCTGTTAGCAAAAAGGCCTCTTCCTTGATCGGAAGGGGCCTTTGACGTGGGAGCCGGCGAGGGGACTTGAACCCCTAACCTTCTGTTTACAAGAAACCGGCCGCCCTGTGTTCGTCTCCGTTGTCCGAGGTAGACCCGTGTGCGCATGGTCTCCGGTGCCAGCAGTCGTGAGCCTCTGTTGCGGTACTTCTGTGCTGTACTTCCCGGCTCATCGCACCCTGGCCAGACGACGTCCTCACCTAGGAACGCGGCGTCTCTCACACCCAACCACCTTTTTTGACACACGCCGCGAACTTTGAATCCGGAAGCATCACGACATGGCAGCCAGGACTGTCTGGATCACGCCGGCAATCGTGGCGATGATCGTCAGAGCAGTTATGAGGGTTTGCTTTGACTCGATGGTGGCTGGCTCGGACGGGGCTTCTGGAGCGGAAGAATTGGACTGAGACTCTGATGAACGACCAGGCCGCGGTGCAGGCGCAGCGAATTGCCGAGGGGCACGTCGGAAGCCAAGCATTCGTAGAAGCGCATCGTTCTTATACACGGCGTGTGAGGGTTCACGCTTGCACGCCACCAGACGCCCATAGGCGGCATTCTTGCAAGGCCACCCTTTGCTCGTCTCGACACCACAGAGGGTAGGCACCGCACACAATTCGTAGTAACCCCAGGTCAGAATTGGAAGAATCCACAGCTCCGTTATGCCGGACTGCCACGCAAGTACAGCCAGTAGAACAACAGCACCCCACCAGGACAAGGTCGTGTTCCGCCGCTTCTCTGCCTGAGTCTGTCGACGAGCCATGCTCTCCGCCCCACTAGCCCTGATCGTGGGAGGCAGTTTAAGCATCAAGGTTTAGGCCGTAAATGCACTTTGACACACTCGACATTTCCAATGCGAGATGCGCAAAAGAATCTTGATTTCGTTTATACACTCTCTCTCCTGTATCCGTGTAGGCCTTCGCAGGGGTGGTGAGAGTGTCGTTTCGACGGCCGTGAGGACCCTCTCTGGTCGTGACGGCGCAGGCGGGCAGGAATCCTAGCGGCGCGAGGTCGATGCGGGTGGAGAGGGTACGACTTGCGTGATCAATCAAAACCCCCTGAGGCCCGCCGATCAGAGGGCATGCGGACCAGGAGTACGGGGCCGGCTGCGGCCCAAGCAGTCGAAAGCGTGCGCGTCAGCGATCGCTCTGCCCCGGGTGGCCCCCACTATCCCTGCATGATCGTCACGGCCTGCGTCTAATCATCTGATTACAAGCAAGATCAACGCCGTCCAGGAGTGTCCCCACACACCCCCTGACCAGCGCCGCAACCTCCCGCACGTCCACACCCATCCAAGCCCATCCGACCCCGTTGTTAGCACGGCCGTTAGCACGCACACCCGTCCCGGAGGGTGCGCCCGCGCGAACGACGAGACGATATGACAGACAGACTCGCGCGCGCGTTCCCTCCGGCCCGCGGGGGGCTGGGGGCCGCGGCCCCCGCTTCACGATCGCCCAGCCGCCATAGCCACCCTGGCCGACTTCGCGTATCAGCATGTGCCTTCCGAACGGTGCTGAGCACGCGGACGGCACGACGGGATCGGACGGGACAGGACGCAAGCCCGACGCGACGGGGCGGGCAGCCGTCGGCAACCGTTTGGTTCTTGCCCAATGGTTCGGCCGGCTCCCTGGTGCCCGTGACTCTAAATCGGTGGGGCACCCCTTGAGGCAGCTGCCACCATAGCCTGCAGGGTCACCTTCCACCTACGCACCTAAGTGGAGAATCTAGCGCAAATCTGATTCAGATCGCCGATCATGCGCGTTTGATCCACGGCTTCGAGGTACACCTTTTGCATTCCCAATGAAGTATAGAATTGAACCAAGCAATCGACTTCTTTTGGAGAGCCAGCCATTACATTCAAGCCAATTGCGCTCAACCTTTCCCGACGGGCCCTGCGAACAAATTCGACCACGAGTCCCCTCCCGATACCCTCGCGACGCCTGGTTGGTTCAACGACCATCTCCATAATGGATGCATGCGGCGACGGATAGCCCTCATCTATCAACTCTCGATAGGACGCTTCCAGTTGCCCTTGGAGCCAACCGACGATTCCGCTTCCGTCGACAGCAACTAGATCAATAAAGCGATAGATCAGACTTTCCCGGAAATCGACTGAAAAAGGTAGGCCTGATCTCCGAGCCAGATGAACCATGTCCGGATAGTCGCCTCCTACTGCTGTACGCACTTCGGTAGGGCATTGACCTGAACTCATAATTCCCTCCGAACGACGCACCTCGTCGAGGTGGAACTAAAGTGAGCTCGCCTGGCATCTAGACCCCGCCTAATATTAGCCCTCCCGCCTCCTCCATCACGGACGAAACCGTCCACTTGCCATCTGTTTACAAGAAACCGGCCGCCTCAAGAGCGCAACCATCATCGCAGGTAGACCAGTGTGCGCACCGTCGCCGATGCCAGCAGTCGTAAGCCTCTGTTGCGGTACTTCCGTGCTGTACAGCAGCCCAGAGCGAACCCGCCCGCTGTCAGCTTGGGGACCTTCCGGATCTGGTGCCCAAGCCTGTTCATCTGCTCTCCTCCCGCGCTCAAGTCACCTGGCGAGCAGCCTTCAGCACTGGCGGTTCTTTCCGATCCCGCGTCGCTTCATGACAGCGAGCATCGCAGGCGAGTACGGCCCTTCGATCGCGAAGTGGCCGTAGTTCGCCTCCAGGCCGTCGAGCATCCAATCCACGTTGATTTGGTGCATGCGCCTGTCACCGCGAGCGAGGGGGTGCAGCCAGATCCAGGCAAGGTTCACCGCCGAGTCCCGCCGTTGCATGCCGGCGCATCCGAGTACGTACCCGGTCACGCCATCGTCGGTGGTGACGGCGAGCCACGGTGTCTGCTCTCCGCCGTCGCTGGCAATGTATGGCGCAAAGTCGTACGCAGACTCTCGGTGGAAGTACCGGGCAATTTGCTCGGCGGCCTTTCGGGTGGCAGGAGTGCTGGCGGGCACCAGAGACGGGCCGGTCAAGCTGATCTCCAAGTGCTGTGTTTCAGCGTCGGGGAGTATGGGCGGGCTGATAGTCCAGGCGTCGGCTACCCGTTGCCGGTTGTCGCGCCGTTGGCGTTGGGCGAGCCATCGGTCATGCGTGTGGTCGGGCTTGCGGTCGGCGAGCTGAGTGAGGATCGCATCGGCCGCGGCCAAGTCTCCGTGCCACAGGTGTCGAAGGCAGAGGGCGGTGGCGCAGGCGTCGGCGGCGCGGACTGGGTTGATGGTGATGAAGCTCGATTCGAAGGTGCAGCCGGTCATGCGGGCCTCACGGGGCGGCGCGGACCACCCGACCGCACGGAACAGGGCTTCTAGCCGAGTGTCGGCGTCCTGGATACTGCCGGTGACGGGGCGAGCGTAGGCCCAAGGTGGGCGGGTGGCCAGCTTCTTCTCGGCGTCCAGGGTGATGCTGGCGGCCCGGTCGGCGTAGCCGTACAAGGTAACGGATATTTGCGGTTCGTCTCGATCGTGTCCGCCGACGCGGCTGCCGTCGTCCCCTCGCCCGACCGTGATCCCGGCTGCTGTCGCCGCCTCAAGTCCCGGAAGGTCCAGGATCGGGCGCAGTGGGCCGCGAGAGCGCGAGGCCCATTCGGGCCCTCTGCCATGGCTCCAGGCGTCCAGAAGCGCAACGGCGGGTTCAGGCTCGTCATTGTAGAGTGCGAGCGCGGCGGCGTAGGTGCTTCTGGCGTCCTGGACCGACAACCACCACGCGCCCTCTTTCCGGCTGAACCTGCTGCCGTCCCGCCGCCAGCTCGCTCGAATCAGCAGTTCAGCAAGCAGTGGTCCACACCGCTCGACCGCCCCGTTCATCAGGACGACGCTCCCTGACCCATCGGAGTGGTCGACGAAAGTAACGGTTTCCGAGGCAGAAGGCTTCTCGGCCATCCTCAATCGCTCTCCTCTGCGAGATGTCGATCGCTGTAGGTGCATTCTGGGCTCTGGCTAGGCAGCGTCTCCGACCGATCTCCGGCCCACCAACTGAGCCCAACAGACGAAGGTACGCCCAACCGGGACCGAGGGCCGGCACCGGCCTGAGTACCGGACACCGTGCAGCGGCATCTGGGGTACAGGAAACAGTTCGCAGGCACGCCAGCGGATTTACAGTCCCGCCGCCAAACTCCCCTGACCTGGCACGACACCCAAGATCGGCCGTGCTTCGGCACGCATTCGGCACAGAGTGACAGCCTCGCTTCACCCCATCCCTAGGACCTCGATACCTCGCTGTCGACGGCTCGCTCGACCTCGGTGTCCGCATCGGCGATCCCTAGGTCGGACCGCATCACCGAGCGCAGTTGCTCGTTAAGACCCCAGAATCGCTCGCCATAGCCAAAAGCGGCATCGAGAGAATCGCCTTCCCGCATGTCACCGGACTCCAGACGCTTGGCCAACGAGTACCACTTACCAAGGTGCCATCTCACTTCCCCAGCGGCCCTAAGCACGTGCCCGGGCACAGTCATCTGTGCTTCGGCGTGGTGCTCGATGTACAGACGCCGGGACTCCTCGAGCTCGGCCCGCACACTTTCGCCGACCTCCCCCTTGCGGAGAGCGAACAGAAGATCATTGATGGCGGCGCGGTACCGCCGGATGGCGATGTTCAACGCCACGTAGCAAGCCCTTCGCTGTTCAAGATCGGCCTTGCGCTGAGCAAGTTCATACTCCTCTTGCCGCTGAATCCTGGCCAGGTCGAACGCTTGTCGACTGCTGCGAAGCGCCGTTCGCTGGGAGTAGGTCGATCCCACCACCGTCCCTATCACGGCGATGACGGCGGCAAGTAGCGTCGTGACGTAGGCCATAGACGGAGCCTAGCCGCCCAGATGTAGCGATATCTGGATGAAGAGGTTCTTGCGAGATCGCACAGGCACCTCTGAACTGTGAGCCGGCCAGGACGTGAGCGCTTCTCTGCTTACAAGCGAGATCAACGACGTCCAGGAGTGTCCCCACATGCCTCCTGACCAGCGCCGCAGCCCCCCTTGTCCGCACCCGCCCAAGATCATCAAACCCTGTTGTTAGCAACGGCATTAACAACCACACCCGTCCTGGAGGGTGCGACCACGCGAACGGCGAGACGCTGTGACGGCCGGACTCGCGCGGGCGCGCCTCCAGTCCGCGGGGGCCGCAAGGTCCCCGCTTCGGACGCGGTCAGTCGATATGTGATCGTTTCCACTCTCAGAACATCTCGGCAGGCCGACAAAAGGACAAGCAGCACAAATAGGACACATGGCGATCGGAGGAGTGGGCTACCTGCAGGCGTCATGTGCGCCATCCATTGGCCAGCGAGGAGGTTCGCGATACGGGCCAGCTGGGGTATGCTGGACCTACCTTCCCCCCTTCCAGGGGTTGGGAGGTGGCAGCCCCCCTGTTGGACGAGTGGCGCCAAGCGTTCCCTATTCAGGGACGCCCATTATCTATGGGTGATGCTTGGCGTTTTTGTGCTTTCTGGGGGAACTTTATTATAAAGGCGGTAACCACAAAGAAGGAAGGGGGCGAAAATGAGCGATATCTCTGCTGAAGTTGGGCGGACGGTGCGGCTTGCCATTGGCACGTGGGGCCGTACCGTCCGCCTCATGGCTCTGCTCGTGTGTACAGCACTTGCAGTGGCCATCTTCCTAGCGGTGCACCGTCAGCCACTAATCGCCTGGTGAGGTGACCCTCTTCGGAAGAGTGATGTGGGCTTGTACAGGGTGCCCTCTGTGCAAGCCTACACGCTCACGCAATCGTGATCATGAACTAAGGTCGCATCGAACTGTCGGCGGACGGGCGTGCTGCGGCGGGGCAGGACGCATGCCCGGCGCGCCGGAGTGGGCGACCGTCGGCGGCGCGTAGCGGTGCCTTTGATGCCTCGTCCAGGCGGAGCACGACCAAGACGACGACGAGGAGGCCGGCGGAGGCCCTTCGGGCTGCCCCTCGATTCAACCTTCGGCCAGGCCCGCCCAGACCTGCCGTTAGCATCCGCGTTAGCATTCCGACCCGACGCGGATCGGAGGTCTCGCCCCCGCCTCGCACTCACCCGGCCCTGGCTCCGCGACCGTCAGCTTTTCAGAGGTAGCAATCCCTGTACGGCCGTGGCGTCTGGCGAGGTCGGACGGTGCCCGACGTGTGACTGTGGTGCTCGTCCGTTGCCCTCTCTGCCGTCAACGGCATGGCTGTGACCTAGTGGTTCGAAGCCGCCGGCCGTGCTGGCTTGAGGGCGCGGTTGAGGAGCAAGGACCAAACTGCCACTGCGCTATCGTTGGCATGTACTGACAGTTGCCATTAAGGCGTCATCTTCTAACAATTGAAGCCATCACGGCCTCGGTTCCACCAAGCGACGGCGGCCTATAGGCTTTCCACATCCATTGAAGAACGTTGCCCGTCGTCACTACTCCAAGAGTTACGAGCGGTTTGCCCGTCCCGAACAGTAGCGGTGCGGCTACTGCTGGCGTTCCCGTCAGAATGGCGGTGGCGGATTGTTCTTTTATGGCTGAAGACATGACCTTGCTTCGCTTTGTCTTGTTGCGAATTCGATTGAGCACTGGAACGAATTCGTCTTCAACTCGTTGACGAAGTTCGGTGGGGCCGTCTTCCCTGCTTTCACGTGCGAGGCGAGACAGGTGCCGCCGCCACTCGTCGAAGCTGTCTTCCGATTGACGCATATCGACGGCAGTCTTAGCACTCAGTTGAAAATCGGGGACCAAAAGTCGCGCAACCTCACTGAGAAGCGACAACGGCTGACGGACTCCGACATTAGCCTGTCCAAGGGATTCCAACTTGATTTGCAGGAGGCGCAGGTCCGACTCTGCCGATGGCACGTACTTCGCTCCCGCACTGTCTGCCAATGCAAGAGTCTTGGCCAGATAGAAAAACTCGTACTGGTTCTCCCAGCGGCGATCGACTTTCCAGACCCCGTCCGAGGGCGTGGCTTTGAGCCCGCGAAGATGATCCCATATGAGCAGGGGATCATCAGATGCACTAGCCTGATTGGCGAACTCTTGCATTCTTCGCGAGTTAACGTCATGCCGCATGGAGGTCAGAACTTGATGCTTTCTGTCCACAATTATCGGCCATTGAGACCTCATAGATATGACAGACTTTTTGATCAACGGGGCCATATTAAATATGGCCTCAATCATTTCCCAGAGATATTCGCGGACCATCTCAGTGTTGTCGCGCAAGCTGGAGTACGTACTCCCGTCCATCCATTCACGCGGCCCGGCAGACATCGTCATTGACTTGTTGCCGCTGCGGATCGATCTAAGCTCTGGCACTTTGGTCATATCTCTGAAGAAGAATTCGGCGACGGGATCGTGGACCAAAATTCTCGGATAATATAGAAGCAGAAGATTTAGGTCACCCCGCGCGACCTGGTATCTCCAGTTGCCTGCTACCCAACCCCCAGGGTAGTAGCTTCCTGGTGGAACTGGGGTGTCAACCTGGGCATCAGAAGATGAGAGGACTAGTCTGGCAAGCTCATCAAAGTCGCGGCTACGCATCGCGTGGAGATCTTCGCGCCTTGGTGTTGACCCGAAGTAATTTTCAAGCACCGTCAGGGTTGATATTGGCTCGCCTGGAGGAGCGAACTCGGCATCCGTTTCTTCAGTGCTCTTGTCCACGTACTCATACTACAGAACACGAGAGCACGGAGAAGGTTTAAGTAGGTCAGAACACCAGTTCTCCCTTAAGGCGACGCGTGCGATGGCGCTCCGCGCCAGCCCCGCCAACGTTTCGGACGTTGTTATCACCCACGCTCGTCCCGGAGGGTGCGCCCGCGCGAACGGCGAGACGGTGTGACAGACCGTTTCGCGCGGGCGTGCCCTCCGGCCCGCGGGGGGCTGGGGGTCGCGAGACCCCCGCTTCAGGCTCGCTCAACTGAGCCAAGGTCAGGTCAGGGCCACCATCCGATATTCAGGCGTACCAATCACCCTGGTTGGTTGCGGCTTTAGCCTTCTCCAGAAGAATTTCCTGGCTGCGTCTGTTCCGCACGTCGTCCTTGCGCAGGCTTCGCCCCTCGGAAAGTGCATATTTAAACGCGTCGGCGGCAAGTTCGGCGGCCGTTACGATGGCCACTTCAATCTGTTCAGACAACGGCTTTTCCGTAACGCGGAACTTGAACTTCTTAAGCTTCTTGAGCTTTTTACTTGTGCCCTCTATGTCCGCATCTTCAAACATTGCAATGAACTCAGGGTTCATTAACACCGATACGACCATCGCGAGGTGGTACTTTGCAGCCTTCAGGATGGCGGACTCAGGCGTCCTCGCAAAATACCTATCGATCCGATAAATGATCCACGCGGCATAGTAGTAGATCTCGACAGGATATTCGCCCCACACGAACGAGCCCTCGACTTCGAGGTCCTTAGGCGACCCGATCGCGCGAGATGACTCCCCGAATATTGTTGCGGCAACAGCACGATTAAGTTCTGGCGTCGTGACGACGCGTGTGCGAGGGAATTCAAGTGCCGCGCCACGGTTTTGTCGTTCATAGCGGAGGCCATCCGCGCCGGACTGCGTGAAGTACTCTTCGACGTCCTTCGCGACTTGCGTACTCGCTTGGATATCAGTTGAGCCGATCGCGGTCTGAAGGTTAGTCGCTATCGCGACGCTCGTTCGAACACCGGGATCACTGGAGCTGACAATCTTTACAGGGATCCACAGGTCAACCATGAGGTTTGGCGTGTCCCTTACCTCGTCGGATTCAGCCCACCGGATCAACTGGTGACTCGTCTGGCCACCGTTCACGATCTGATAGCCGGAGATAAAGAACCGGTCTCCGAGTCCACGCAGTTCGGTCGCGATGATTGTCAAGCCGTTATTCAGGAACGGAAAGTGCTCGCGCTCATCCGACTGTAGGGTGCCCAGGATTCGACGGTTCACGGGATTCTGAGGACCGAGGTCCAGGCGCACATTGTCATCAAATATGCCGGGCCGAACATCGCCAGACTCATCCTTGAGGAGCTTCATCACCTCGATCGCTGAGACCAGACCGATGTACGCCTCGCTTACTCGCTCCGTGGCAGGGATCGTCTGACGCTTTTCGAAGTTGAACTGAATGTTTTGCGGGCCATAGCGCTCCTTCTGTTTGGCCGCAAGTTCTTCACGACCGTGGGTTCGGAGCTTGAGGTCTTCAGTGTAAGCGCCGATACCGCGAATGCGGTCAAGAGCCTCAGTGACCTGAAGCTCCCCCTGCACGCTCTTTCCATCGTTTGAGCTGGTCGTTACATAGTAGATTTCGCAAGGAATCCGGCTGTCCTGAAACTTGTCGCCATTCTCGGCAATCTTGTCGATCAGGCTCGCAAGATCGACGAGTCGTGGAGGTAGTGCGATGCTCCCCGGCCTCATAGCCAATTTGGTAACGGCCTCGACACCGTGGAGGAACTTCGCAATGAGCTTCGAGTCATATGATTCGCTCGTCTTGGCTTGAATGAAGATCACTTTGGCAGAATTCGCCGTTTGGTCAGAGATCAGCTCATCGACTTCCTCAGGCTCGAACACGAGTCGCCCGTTCACGATTACTGCACCGATATCGATGCCTTCATCGTTGCCGCCACCGAGTGTAGAACGCTCGATAGACTCCACATCGTCTCGGAGGTACTGGAAAAGATAGTTCGCTGCGACATAGCGCTCGAACAGGTCAGATTCAGGGCCCTCAAAGCCGAAATCACGGGCGAACTTCGCAACGCGTTTGCTGGTTAGGGTGTGCACCGCATCCTCCTGTTGCAGCCGCAAGGCGGTCTGGATGTCGCGAACGGTTCGAAAGCGATGGTCGCCCTGCTGGGACACTACCGCCTCGACGCTGCGGTCACTCCAACGCCGAACTCATTTCATTGCACTTCTGGGCATGTCCTCCACATTATGAACACAGATCATGATCGATGTGGGAAGACATCTAGATCGTTCGGCGGTGGTGCGAGTTGCGTGGTGGCGTCGGGAGGTCACCTGGGAAGTTGGCGGACGGGCGAACCGGCGCGGCGGGACCGGACGGGACAGGCCGCACGCCCGGCGCGCCGGGGCGGGCGGCCGCCGGCGGCCGCGTAGCGGGCGCCCTTGAAGACGTGGAGAAACTCCTCATCCGGCAGGAGTCGAATCGCTCTGACCTACGGGTTTGCACGGCTCTGCTGGTCGTGGCCATGGGTGAGGGTCTGGGGTGGTAGAACGCTCGGTTATGGGTGAGGAGCGGCTGCGGGAGATCGGTCGGGAGCTTAGGCGGCTGCGTACTGCGGCGGGGTTGTCCGGTGTTGGCCTGGCTTCGCGGGCTGGGGTTCCTCAGCCGACGGTGTCTCGGGTGGAGACCGGGCGGCGGGTTTCTGATCCGGATGTGGTGGCGAGGTTGTTCCGAGCTCTGGAGTTGGGGCCTGGTGAGGTCGAGCGGCTCGCCGGGCTCGTGCGTGATGCGTACGCGGAGACGGCTCCTCGTCGTAGCGATGCCGGGGTCTCGTTCAGGACTGCGGCGAGCGTGGAGCTGGCGCGTGGGGCTCGGTCGGTGCGGGCCTTCGAAGCGATGGTCGTTCCGCGGCTGTTGTGGACGGCGGAGTATGCGGCTGCTGCGGGGGCCGGCGACTCGGCGGGGCCCTCGTTGGAGGGTGACGGACGGCGGTTCTCGTTCGTGGTGAGTGAGGCTGCGCTGCGGACCTGGCCGGGGTCGGGTGAGTGCATGGCGGGGCAGTTCGCGCATCTGCTTGCGGTGTCGGGGTTGGAGGGGGTTCGGCTGGGTGTCGTGCCTCGGGAGATCGCGCCTCGTGTGCCCTTGCACGGGTTCACGGTGTACGACGATGCGGCCGTGACGGTGGAGACCTTCACGCGTGAGATGACGCTGACCGACGCCGATGAGGTGCGGGCGTACGTGGAGATCTTCGAGGGGTTCGAGCGGGCGGCGGTGTTCGGGGACTCCGCACGGGCGCTTGTGGAGGACGCTGCCCGTGATCTGCGAGAGACACTAGGCTTTATTCACTGAGCGTATTGAATAGCCCCCTAGATCTGTCATACGCTGCGTCTCCGTTGGGGTGTGTAGCCCCCTAGACGCGCGGATGGTGATCGACGTGGAATGCTTGTCCCGTCTGTTCGCGGGCCGACGCGAATCGATCAGCGACGCTCGGGCCTTCACCCGGGCGTTCGTGGTCGACCGCAGCCCGGATGACCTGGTCGACACGGTGGAACTGGTCGTCAGCGAACTCTGCACGAACGCCGTTGAGCACACGGCGAGTGGCGAGGAGGGCGGCCAGTTCGTTCTTGAACTGGCGGTCCACAGCGAGCATGTTCGGGTGGGCGTCGTCGACTTCGGTGCGCACACTGAGCCGACCCTCAACGATGAACCGTTCGGCGTCGATGCCGTGTCGGGTCGTGGCCTGCTCATCGTGGAGACGGTGTCCAAGGCTTGGGGAAGCGAGCGGCTCAGGGTCGGGCGGCGTGTCTGGGCGGACGTTGTCGGCGCGTCCATGTGAGCGGGCCTCCGATCCCCCGGCGGCGGCGACGCCTGCGCGTTGTCAGCTCCTCAACCGGCCATGAGCTTCCCGGCGTAGTGTCTAGGGTCCTAGACTCCCTGGTGAAGGCTGGAGGAGGTGTCATGCCAGGCGAGTTGGAGCGCATCGCGCAGATCGACGACCCTTACGAGCTGCTGCGTGCTGCGACCGAACGCCTGGCGGAGGCACAGCAGGAGGTCACGGAACTGGCCCGGCTGCGGCGGCGGCTGATTCAAGATCTGCACGCGCAAGGGATGTCTTACGCGCAGATCGCGCAGGCTGCAGGTCTGAGCCGCGGGCGCATCCATCAGATCAGGCACACGGGGCCGGCACCTGAGGGCGCGTTCCTCGGCTCCGGTGAGGTGACCGTGGTGACCCCCCTGCGGCCCGACCCTGCGAGCGACCGGACGTATGTCGCGCTGGACGACCTTCGGACCGGCCAGCGGCTCGAAGATCTGGCCCGGACGTTTGACCTGTCGGTGGCGTCCGACCATGTGGCGCTCGATGGGGGCATCGATCTCAACCGGGCCGGGCTGCTGGTGATCTGCGGCCCCCGGATGTCTCCAGCAATGCAGGAGGCCTACGACAAGGATCCCGTGATCGAGTGGGAGCGGGATGACGCCGGTTGGCTGCTGCGCGACAAGCGGACCGGGGAGGAGATCCGGTCTGGGCAGGAGGACGACCCGCCTCGTTCATATGACGTGGGGTATCTGGGGCGTCTGCCTCGGCCGGACGGCAACGGCAGTTTCATCGCCATCGCGGGTATTCACCCTGAGGGGTCGCTGGGTGTGGTGCATCTGCTGACGACCGATATCGGCAGCTTGTGGGGGCAGGTCGGCAACGAGCGGTTCTCGGTCGTGGTCGGTACTGAGTACGCCTCCGATACTCATGAGCCGGTCCGTACGGAGCTGCTCACTCCGATCTACCGGCATGACGAGGCGTCGGCCTGACGGAGGACCAATGCGGATGCTGATCGCCAGCGAACCGGGACGTCCCGACCGGGACAACGAGGACTTCGCGGCGGCGGCACCGGGCCTGCTGCTGGTCGTCGACGGGGCGGGTAGCCCGGCGGGCGTGGAATCGGGGTGTGTGCACTCGGTCGCCTGGTACGCGCGCAACCTCGGCGGGCTGCTGCTGGCTGCTGCCACGGACAAGCGCCACGGCCTGGACGAGGCGCTTGCGGTGAGCATCGAACGCGTCAACGCGATGCACGCGGCGACCTGCGACCTTCGGCATCCCGGATCGCCTTCGGCGACCGTAGCTCTTGCGCGTGTACATGACGAGAGGCTGGAGCACCTGGTGCTCTCGGACTCTGTTCTCGTTCTCGACCGGCCAGACCAGGGGCCGGCGGTCATCACTGACGGCCGGCTGGCTGAGGTGGTCGCGCGGCTGGACGAGCCGGACCGCCCCTCCCCCGGCGACTCCGACGAGCACGCGCGATTCCTGCGGAGTCGAGTCGAGCAGCTCGCCTCGTTCCGCAATCAGCCCGGCGGCTTCTGGGTCGCCAGCACGAAACCGGAAGCGGCGAGTGAGGCGCTGACCGGGTCGACACCGCTCATGGGCCTGGGCGCGGTCGCGTTGCTGAGTGACGGCGCCAGTCGGCTGGTCGACCGCTTCGGTCTGATGACCTGGCCTGACCTGCTCGCGATCCTCGGCAAAGACGGGCCGGATGAGCTGATCGCACGGACGCGAGAGGCCGAGTCGACCGACCCCGACGGGGCCCGTTGGCCGCGTGGCAAGGCTTCCGATGACGCCACCGCCGTCTACTGGGCCGTCCAGGGCTAGATCTTTCGAGAATTTGTGCACCCCCCTAGACAGTCACCGCGACATCGCTTACCTTGATTGTGTACCCCCCTAGACAAACGGCTCTCGGAACGGGCTGGATCGTACTGTCTAGGGGGGTCGACGACAGGAAGGTTCTTCATGCGCAACATCCCGGTGGACGTGTCGGCCATGACGTTCGTGTGCGTGTCGCCGCCGCGTCCCAAGCTCGTCAACCAGGACACGGGCGAGGTCAAGACCGACCGCAACGGCCAGACCGTGTTCACGGTTGGCCTGTCGGCCGCCGACGCGATGGGGCGGGTTGACCTGCTCAACGTCGCGGTGACCGGCGACCAGACGGTGACGATTGGAGAGGTCGTCACGCCGGTCGGGCTGACGGCGTTCCCGTGGGAGGCGGTTCTGGGCGGTGAGAAGCGCTGGGGCGTGGCCTTCCGCGCCGACCGCATCGCCCCCGTCTCGGCCGCCTCGGCGTCGGGGTCATCGGACTCGTCCGCTGCAGCGGGCGTGGCCTGAACAGCGGCCCGGTCATGACTGACCTGCTCCTGGTGCTCGGGGTCCTGGCCGCTGCGGCGGCCGGGCTCTGGGCCTGGCGCCGATACCACCCGGTGTCGTTCTGGTACGGCGTCGGCTTCCCGGCCCGTGCGGTGCTGGTGTACCTGAGCTGGCATCACGTCGCCTCGGGCTGCAAGCTCACCCGTCAGCGGCGGCGGTTCCGGCTCACCCTCGACGCCGTCCCGGTCCTGGGCCCGGCGTCCCGGTCGGCGGCCACGGTGGTGGAGCACAAGCGGCGGGTGCGGCGGGTCGACGTCGAACGCTCCCCCCGCCTCGGCCTGCTCCGCCCGACCCGGCTGGGCTGGCGGATGCGGCTGCGGCTGCACGACGGGCAAGTCCCGGCCGACTATGAGAAGGCGGCGGAAGGGATCGCGCACGCCTGGCGAGTCCACTCGGTTCGCGTGGTCGATGTCCGGCCCGGCTACGTGACGCTGTGGGCGACCATGCGTGACCCGCTGGTCGACGTGGTCGCCGAACCCGAAACCGGCGAACTGCTCACGGTGCGGCCCGGGAAGCTGGAGAACGGGCACGACTGGTTGATCGACTTCCGCACGGTGCCGCATTGGCTCAACGCCGGGGCGACACAGTCCGGCAAGTCCAATCTCGCCAACGCCCTCATCAAGGGCCTGGCTCCGCAACCGGTCGCCCTGGTCGGCTTCGACCTCAAGGGCGGGGTGGAGTTCACCCCCTACGCCCCTCGGCTGTCGGCGCTGGCCACCACCCGCAAAGAGTCGGTGGATCTGCTAGCCGATCTGGTCGGCGAGGTCGAGAACCGCATGGCGACCTGCCGCGCGAACGGTGCCCGCAACATCTGGACGCTCCCGGAGGACCTGCGACCGGTGCCGGTCGTGGTCCTGGTGGACGAGGTCGCCGAACTGTTCTTGATGGCGGACAAGTCCGAGAAAGAGGAGGTGTCCAAGACTGCTACCGCGCTGCTGCGGGTGGCGCAGCTCGGACGGGCGTTCGCGGTGTACCTGATCGTCTGCGGGCAACGGATCGGCTCCGACCTTGGGCCCGGAGTCACCGCCCTGCGAGCGCAGTTGTCGGGGCGGGTGTGCCACCGGGTCAACGACCCGGAGACGGCCAACATGACCCTCGGCGACCTGGACCCGGCCGCCCTGGACGCGGCACGCGCCATCCCCGCCGAGACTCCCGGCGTGTGCGTGGTCGCCGGGCAGGACGGGACGTGGCACCGCGCCCGGTCGGTGTTCGTCTCCGAGCACTCGGCCGAACGCGCGGCCCGTGACTTCTCCCACCTGACCCCGGACTGGGATGCGCTGATCGGCTCCGTCCCCGCCGTCAACCCGGCCGCATAACCGGCCGCGCTCCTCCCTCCCCCTCTCTCGCCTGCGGCTCGGCGTGAGCCCCGATCACGCCACGTCCCTACCCGACCCATGCCGAAAACGCCCTCGGAGGCTTCCCGATGATGATCGTCCTGCGCCACCGTCCCCGTCCTCTCCCCTCCTCGTCCTCGTCCTCGGTCGTCCTGCCGCAGGCGATCGGCTGGGACGGGCTCCGGGAACTGCACGTGGCGATCTGCAAGCAATGCATCCGCTCGTTCGCCTCCTCCGACGCGGCCAAGGTTGACGCCTGGACCGACGCGCACTCGTGTGGCGGCGAGCAGGACGGGCTGCCGGACGAGATCCCTGGGCGGGCGGCGTGACACGGCGCCTGGTCGGGGCGGTGGCCGACTCCGGGCCCGTCGTCGTTCTTGCCGGGATCGCGGCGGCGGGGTCGTTCACCCACATCCGCGACACCGCCACCGAACACGGCCAACGCGGGTGGATGGCCTGGGCAATCGCGGTGTGCATCGACCTGACGTGCGTGATGGCGGCCGGAGAGCGCCAGCGGGACAAGAACACCGGACGCCACACCGGGCGGTTGTCGTGGCCGACCGTGGTCCTGGTCGGCGGCATCCTGCTGTCGCTGGCCGCCAACCTCGCCCAGGCCGACTCCTCGGTCTGGGGCTGGATCACCGCCGGCACCCCCGCGGGCGCGTTCCTGGTCGCCGTCTCCATGCTGGAACGCCGCAAAGCCGGCACCCGCACGGCGGCTCGATCCTCGACCGTCCCGGCGTCCTTCGGCCGTCCGGACCCGTCCCCGTCCTCGTCGCCGTGGGTGGTGTGGGAGGACGACCGTCCCACCACCGCCGATGCCGTCCCGGCCGTCCAGCCCGAGCGGGACGACACCGGCCGGGACGAGGACGAGCAGGACGGACAGACCTTCATCCCAGTCCCGGCCGACCAGACCGCCGCGCCCTCGCCGTCTCCGTCTCCGTCAGCCTCCTCCTCGGAGGATTCCCCTTCGGGGCCGGTGGGGCCGCTGGTCGACTTCGCGCGCCGCGTCGCCACCGAGCACGAGACCAAGCACGGGCGGCCAATCACCCGGGATGCGCTGCGCGCCCGGCTCGGAGTGTCCAACCAGCTCGCCTCTGACCTGCTCCGCCAGATCCGCACCGAAACCGCGCCCGTCTCCTAACCCTGCTGGAGGAACCCGCCATGGCCACTCACGCCAACCCCGCCGACCTGACCGGCCCGGCCGCTGCGGCGCCGGTGGTGCCTGGTGACCTGTTCGCCCGGCACCAGACCATTGCGGGCCTGCGCGCCCTGGCCGATTTCCTGGAGGCCAACCCGGCCGTGCCGGTCAACGAGTACGGCGAGACCTTCCACATGTTCACCCGGACCGGCGACGACGCTTCGGCGGCGGCGCTGGTCGACCAGGTCGCCGCGCTCCTGGGTGTCCCGGTCATTGACGACCGTCCGGACGGCGGGCACTACATCGCCGAAAAGACCTTCGGCCGCGTCAGCTACCGGATCGTGCACATCCCCGAACGGCAGAAGCGCGACCACCGGGCCCGCGCCAGCTACCGGGACAACATCGTCCTCGGCACCGACCGGGCCACCGGCGATGACCAGCACGGGCACCTGACCAACGGGCGGGTGGCCTGATGCGCCACGCCCGGCCCCTGCGAACGCCGCTCACCCGGCCCGCCCGGCCTGTCGTCGGGTGGGTGTGCGGGACCTGCGGCGGGGGCGGGGTCGCCTCCGATGGGTCCACCTGCGCCGACTGCACCGGCCACGGCCACACCTGACAGGGAGGCACCGATGTTTCTGCGCCGCTGCGCCTTCGGCTGCTTCTGGATCGTGCTGGGGCTGTTCGCCGTCCGCCATCCCGAACGCGCCGCCGCTGCCGTCCGCGCCATCGCTCACGGCCTGGCGCTCGTCGCTGACGGGCTGGCCCGGTTCACCTCGGCGTTCTGAGTTCGCCCGGCGTGGCCGCCGTCGCCGGCAAGCAGTGCGGCCACGCCGGGCCCATCCCCCCACCCATCCCTCAGACAGACAGGAGACCCGTACATCGTGCCCGATCCCGCCCCGGCCCCGCACATCACCGGCCCGGCTGCCCGTGACATGGCCGCCCGCTACAACCGGGCCGACTTCCAGGCCTGGGCGCGCCGCGCACACTCCACCGGCGGCTGCGCCCAACCGGTCCACCTGCGCGGCCGCGTCACCCACCTCGACCCACAAACCGGCCAGATCCTGCACCACTACTCCACCGCCCGGGAACCCGGCGGGGTCCTGCGGGTGGCGTGCAAAACCCGCCGCGCGTCCCGCTGCCCAGCGTGCGCCGAGACCTACCGCGCCGACACCTACCAACTCGTCCGCGCCGGACTCGTCGGCGGCAAAGGCGTCCCTGCCTCGGTGACCTCGCACCCGGCCGCGTTCGTCACCCTCACCGCACCCTCGTTCGGGCCGGTCCACACCCGCCGCACCGGCAAGAGCGGCGCCCTGGTCGCCTGCCGCCCTCGACGGGGCGGCGGGACATGCCCACACGGGCGGCCGATCTCCTGCACCATCCGGCACGCAGAGGGAGACGCCCGGCTCGGGCAACCCATCTGCCCCGACTGCTTCCACTACGCCGGGGCCGTGCTGTGGAACGCCCACGCCCCCGAACTGTGGCGCCGATTCACCCTCGCCTTCCGTCGCTACGTCGCACGCTCGGCCGGGCTACGGGTCGCTGACCTCCGTGAGGTGCTCACGGTGTCGTTCGCCAAGGTCGCCGAATATCAGCGGCGCGGCCTGGTCCACTTCCACGCCGTTATCCGCCTCGACGGACCCGACGGCCCCAGTGCCGAACCGCCCGCCTGGGCCACCCTCGACCTGCTCAAGGCCGCCGTCGACCACGCGGCGGGCGCGGTGACCGTGACGAGTCCGGCGGCGGGTGACGTCCCAGCCATTGAGCACGTGTGGGGCTCACAGATCGACGTCCGACCGATCACCACGACGGGGGAACTGACCGACACGGCCGTGGCGGGCTACATCGCCAAATACGCCACCAAAGCCGCTGAGTGCGTCGGCACCCTCGACCGACGCATTCGCCCTACCGATGACCTCGCCGACCTGCCCGTCAGCACGCATGCGCGACGGCTGATTGCTGAGTGCCTTCGGTTGGGCGCGCTGGAGGAATACAGCGGGCTGCGGCTGGCCGAATGGGCTCACATGCTCGGCTTCCGCGGCCACTTCTCCACCAAGTCTCGCCACTACTCGACCACCCTCGGCCGTCTCCGCGCCGACCGCATCGACCACAACCGCCGCGAACACGACGACGTCACGACCGGTCGCCTTCCCTTCGACGACGACCAGGTCCTCGTTATCGCGCACTGGCGCTACCTGGGCCAAGGCATGACCCCCGGCGAAGCACTGCTCACCGCCGCCCTTACCGGCAAACCGCTGCCTGCTCTCAGCACCTACGAACGGAGTTCCGCGTGACCAAGCTCCTGCTGACCGTCCCCGAAGCTGCCGAAACGCTGGCCATCTCCCGCAGCAAGCTCTACGAACTGCTCGCCTCCGGCGCCGTCCGATCGATCCGCATCGACGGCTCACGCCGCGTCCCGCTCAAAGCCCTGAACGACTACGTCAACGCCCTGATGGAAGAGGCTGCTTAATGACCGACTCCGCCAGCTCCGGCAAGGCGCGCAAGCCGTCCAAGAGCAAGCCCAAGCTCCGCGACGGGGTCATGAAGCGAGGCAAGACCTGGTGCTACGTCATCCGCGTCACCGATCCCGAAACCGGCGTCTCCAAGCCGAAATGGGTCGGCGGCTTCCTCGACGAGGACGCTGCGAAAGAGGCTCGGGACGAAGCACGCGTGAAGGCACGGCGCGGCGAGTACATCGACCGCAACGCCATCACCGTGGCCGACTACCTAGACGAGTGGCTCGACGCTCACGCCGTCGAGATCAAGCCCAAGACTCTGTCCAACTACCGCTACCTCATCGACCGCCACGTCAAGCCCAACATCGGCGGCCTGCGGCTCCAGGCCGTCCGGCCTGGCCAGCTCACCAAGCTCTACCGCGACCTCGTCACCACCGGCGGGCGAAACGGCAAGGGAGTGTCTCCCCGAACGGTCGCGCATGTGCACTCGGTGCTTCGGAAGGCGTTCGGCGACGCTGTCCGAGTAGACGAGCTGATCGCGTCCAATCCCACGGAGCGGGCGAAGCGGCCCCGGCTCCATCACGACGAGCCCGGAAAGGTCTGGACGCCCGAGCAGCTGCGGGCCTTCCTCGCATCTTCTGAGGGGCACCGGCTCTCGGCGTTCTTCCGTCTGGCCGCGTACACCGGAGCTCGGCGCGGGGAACTGCTCAACCTGCGGTGGCCGGACGTCGACCTCGACGGCGCGGCAATCCATATCAAGGGCTCAGTGGCCTTCGTCGCCGGCGAGCGCATCGAGGGGACGACCAAGAGCGGCCGGTCCCGCGTCGTGAGCCTCGACCCCGGAACGGTCGACGTCCTCAAGGCACACCGCAAGCGCCAGCTCGCCGACAAGCTGAAAGCGGGCGAGTTCTGGAAGGGCGCGGAAGACGGCCACGTGTTCACCACGGGATGGGGCGGACCAGTCCACCCGGACTCGGTCTCATCCCTTATGGCAACGCTGATCAAAGCGCACAACGAGGCGGACGACGTCGAGCCTCTCCCCCACGCCCGGCTTCACGACCTCCGGCACGTCCACGCGACGACGCTGCTCCTGGCGGGCGTCCCCGTCCACGTGGTGGCCGCGCGACTCGGCCACGCTGACCCGGCCATCACCCTCCGCGTCTACGCCCACGTGGTCAACGAGCAGCTCGCCGAAGCAGCGGCGATCTTCGCCCACCGGGTCGACGGGGGGTATCTCTTCTCGCGTGGAAATGATCTTGGTGGGTAGATGATCGAGCAGGAAGATCATCCATCGAATTCGGGGGGATTCGAAGCCATGACCGTGGTCGAGGGAAATGGGAGTGTCGCCCAGTCTGGGGCCGGTGCCGGTGGGATGGTGCCGATGTCGGCCGAGAGCCTGGATGTGCCGATCCGGGAACTGCTGAGCGATGAGGTGCTGGATCTGCTGGCCGAGCGGTCCCGCGACGAGGCGGGGCAGTTGCGGCTGACCGGTGAGGGGTCGATGCTCGGCGAGCTGGTCAAGGCCGTCCTGGAGCGGGCGTTGGAGGGCGAGCTGACCGCGCACCTGGGCTATGACAAGCATGATGCGGCGGGGAACAATTCGGGCAATTCCCGTAACGGGCGGGGCAAGGGCAAGACGGTGCAGACCGGGGTGGGCCCCGTCCGGTTGTCGGTGCCGCGGGATCGGGCCGGGACGTTCGAGCCGGTGCTGGTGCCCAAGCGGGCCGGGCGCATCGCCGGCGGCCTGGACGACATGATCATCAGCCTGTATGCGCACGGCATGAGCGTGCGCGACATCCTGCACCACCTCAAGCAGGTGTATGGCACCGAGCTGTCGCACGAGCAGGTCTCCCGGATCACCGATCAGGTGATGGACGAGGTCAAGGCGTGGCAGACGCGTCCGCTGGACCCGACCTGGGCGGTGGTGTTCCTGGACGCGATCGTGGTGAAGGTGCGCGACAACCATGTGGTGCAGAACAAGCCCGCCTACATCGCGGTCGGGATCGACACCGACGGGCACAAGCATGTGCTGGGCATCTGGCTCGCGCGCACCCCGGCCGACACCGCCACCGCCGGGGAGAGCTCGCGGTTCTGGACCTCGGTGACCACCGACCTGCGCAACCGCGGGGTCCGTGACATCCTCATCGCCTGCTGCGATGGCCTGAAGGGGTTCGAGGACGCCATCAACGCCGCGTTCCCGGCCACGGTGGTCCAGACCTGCGTCGTCCACTTGATCAGGAACGCGCTTCGGCCGGTCGCACGCAAGGATGCCGGGGCGGTGGCCAAGGAGCTGAAGAAGGTCTACACCGCCGTGGACGCCGACGCGGCGCTGGAGGCCCTGGCCGAGTTCGCCGACACCGACCTCGGCAAGAGGTATCCCCAGAGCGTGCGGGTGTTCGAGGACGCCTGGGACCGGTTCACGCCCTTCTTCGCCTTCACCCGCCCGGTCCGCAAACTGCTCTACACCACCAACGGGATCGAGTCGCTGAACTACCAGCTGCGCAAGGTCACCAAAGCGCGCGGGCACTTCCCGACCGACGACGCCGTGGTCAAGCTGCTGTGGCTGGCCATCATCAACATCGAGGACAAACGCGCCCGGGAACGCGCCGCCAAGCGCCACAACGGCGACAAGCACGCCTTCTCACCCGCACGCCTGGTCGAAGGACAACGCGCCGCCGGATGGCGCGAAGCACTCAACGAACTCGCCGAGGCCTATCCAGGACGCATCAGGTAAAGCCGACTTCACCTTCTACCCGCAAGGTCTTTCCACACCTGAAGTTACAAGCTCGGTCGACGGGGTCGCGTAGACGCTGCTGTTAGCAAACCCGTTAGCAAAAAGGCCTCTTCCTTGGTCGGAAGGGGCCTTTGACGTGGGAGCCGGCGAGGGGACTTGAACCCCTAACCTTCTGTTTACAAGACAGATGCTCTGCCAATTGAGCTACGCCGGCGGGCTCGTCCCGCATCGTAGTCGACTTGGGGTGGGGCTCGCTCGGGAGGGTCGGGGGAAGTTTTCCGGGTGGGGTGTCGATCCTCGGGGAGTGCGTTCGTGTAGGGGGTGAGAGGTCGGCGATGGGCCGGCCGGTAGTGGGAGGGATCGGCATGGGGAAGCTGGTTCTGGTCGAGCATCTGTCGCTTGACGGGGTCATGCAGGCTCCGGCGGCGGCGGACGAGGACACGCGGGGCGGGTTCTCGCGCGGTGGGTGGGCCGCCGCGGGGAATGACGAGGTCATGGGCTCCGTGATGGCGAAGGGCATGGCCAGGGACGGGGCGATGCTGTTCGGGCGGTGGACGTACGAACAGTTCTACGGGTTCTGGCCCGGGCAGACGGACGGGAACCCGTACACGGACGCGCTCAACCGGGTCACGAAGTATGTGGTGTCGAGGACGTTGCGGGAGCCGCTGCCCTGGGAGAACTCGGTGCTCATCGGCGATGTGGGGGACGTCGCCGCGGTCAAGGAGCGTACGGGGCTGACGGTGCTCGGGAGTGGGGGGCTCGCGGGCGGGCTGATGCGGCGGGGGCTCGTTGACGAGTGGCTGCTGATGATTCATCCGGTGGTGCTCGGGACGGGACGCAGGCTGTTCGGCGAGGCGCGCGAGGACCTGCGGCTCGTGGACTCGGTGATCACGACGACCGGGGTCGTGATCGCGACGTACCGGAAGAGGGAGGACGCATGAAGCTGTACGCGCTCAACATGATCCAGCCTGTGGGCGACCCCCCGCCGCCGGAGGTGCTGGGGCCGGTGATGGCGGAGATCGCGGAGATCCGGCGCGATCTGGAGCGGCAGGAGAGCTGGGTGTTCGGGAGGGGCCTGCACGGTCCGGAGGCGAGCACGATGGTGCGGCTGCGGGACGACGAGGTGATCGCGACGGACGGGCCCTGGACGGAGGGCAAGGAGCACATCGGCGGCGTCACGATCATCAAGGTGGAGGATCTGGACGCGGCATTGAAGGTGGCGGCCAGGTTCGTCCGGGTGACGGGGCTGCCGATGGAGGTGCGGCCGTTCCAGGGCGAGGTGTGATCGAGGAGGTCTTCCGGGCCGAGCACGGGCGGGCCGTGGCCGTTCTGATCCGCGTCTTCGGTGACGTCGACGTCGCCGAGGAGGCGGTCCAGGACGCGTTCACCGAGGCGGTGCGGCGGTGGCCGGCGGACGGGGCGCCGCCCAGCCCGGCCGGGTGGATCATCACGACGGCGCGGAACAAGGCGATCGACCGGCTGCGGCGGGACGCGGCGCGGCCGGGGAAGCACGCGCAGGCGGTGATGGTGAACGTGGTCGAGACGGCCGAGGTCCACACCGTGGAGGACGAGCGGCTGCGGCTCGTTTTCACGTGCTGCCATCCGGCCCTGGGGATGCAGGCGCGGGTCGCGTTGACGTTGCGGCTGCTGGGCGGGTTGTCGACGGCGGAGATCGCGCGGGCGTTCCTGGTGCCGGAGTCGACGATGGCGCAGCGGCTGGTCAGGGCGAAGACGAAGATCCGGGACGCGAGGATTCCGTACCGGGTGCCGGAGGCCGCCGATCTGCCCGGGCGGCTTTCCGGCGTGCTGGCGGTCATCTATCTGGTGTTCAACCAGGGGTACGGCGGGCGTCCGGAACTGGGAGCCGAGGCGATCAGGCTGGGGCGGGTTCTCCGGGAGTTGATGCCGGACGAGCCCGAGGTGCTGGGGCTGCTGGCGTTGATGCTGCTCATCGAGTCGCGCAGGGACGCCCGGCTCGTCCGAGGCGAGCTGGTTCTGCTCGATGAGCAGGATCGTGGGTTGTGGGATCGGGGGCTTGTCGAGGAAGGGCGGGCGCTCGTCCGGCGGTGTCTGGAGATCGATCGGCCCGGGCCCTATCAGATTCAGGCGGCCATCAACGCGGTGCACAGTGACGCCGGGGACACGCAATGGGGGCAGATCATTGAGCTGTACGACCAGTTGATGGTCGTGGCGCCGAGTCCTGTGGTCGCGCTCAACCGGGCGGTGGCGGTGGCCGAGGTCGAGGGGCCGGAGGCCGCGCTGGGCCTGGTGGATCGGCTCGACCTCGGCCGTTACTACCTGTTCCACGCGGTCCGTGCCGATCTGCTGAGGCGGCTGGGGCGGGAGGCGGAGGCCGCCGGCGAGTACGAGGAGGCCGTCGGGCGCACCGAGAACGAGGCCGAGAAGGCTTTTCTCCGGCGACGGAGGCGCAGTCTGGACGGGTCACGGCCTCCTGCTGAGGGTTTGGCCGGCGACCAGTGCGCCGAGGGCGATCGTGAAGCCGGCCACCTGCCATGAGGTGAGCGTCTGGCCAAGGATGAACAGGCCGGCCAGGGTGGCGACCATCGGGTTGGTGAGGCCGAGCAGGGACACCGACGTCGGAGGCAGCCGGTCGATGCCGCGGAACCACAGCGCGTACGCGATCGCGGTCCCGACGATGCCAAGGTAGCCGAAGCCCAGGACGTTCTCGCCGGTCACGGAGGAGGGGACGCCCTCGGCCGCGAGGGTGAGCGGCAGGAGCAGGAGCCCGCCGACCGTGAGCTGCCAGCCCGTCATGACCAGCGGCGATTCGGGGCGTCCCCACTTCTTCGCCAGGACGATCGCGGTCGCCATGAGCGAGGTGGCGGTGAGCATGGCCGCGATGCCGAGCGGGTCGAGCCGGGCGTCGGAGCTCAGGGTCAGCAGCGCGACGCCCCCGGTGCCGGCGAGCGCCGAGTACAGGACGGCGCGGGCGGGACGGATCCGCAGGACGCCGAGCGACAGCAGCGCCACGACCAGCGGCTGGACCGACCCGATCGTCGCGGCGACCCCGCCCGGCAGCCGGTAGGCGGCGAAGAAGATCAGCGGGAAGAAGGCGCCGAAGTTCAGCAGGCCGAGCACGATCGACTTCCACCACCACTCGCCGCGCGGGAGGCGCCGGGTGACGGCGAGCAGGACGAGCCCGGCGGGCAGGGCGCGCATCGTGGCGGCGAGCAGCGGGCGGCCGTCGGGGAGCAGGGTGGTGGTGACGACGTAGGTGGTGCCCCAGCTCGCGGGTGCGAGGGCGGCGAGGGCGAGGTCGGACGCGTAGCGGGTCCGCAGGACCTGCGGTAGCGCGATGGCGGTCATCCGGGTCACCTCACATTAATAATCTCAACGTTGAGATAACAACATGGCAGGTACGCCAACGTCAAGTCTCTGAACGTTGAGATTATTTCCGTTAAGGCAACCCGGCAACGCCGGCCGGGGATCAGGAGCGCAGGCGGCTGACCTCGTACAGGGCGATGCCCGCGGCGACCCCGGCGTTGAGCGACTCGGCCTTGCCGGGCATCGGGATCGTGACGAGCATGTCGCAGGTGTCGGCGACGAGCCGTCCGAGACCCTTGCCCTCCGAGCCCACGACCAGCACGAACGGCCCGGACGCGACCTCCAGGTCGGCGACGGTCACGCCGCCGCGCGCGTCCAGCCCGGCGACGAAGCAGCCTGCCTTCTGGTACGCCTTCAGCTGCCGCGTGAGGTTCGTGGCCTGCGCGACCGGGACGTTCGCGAGCGTCCCGGCGGACGACTTCCAGGCCCCCGCCGTGATCCCCGCCGCGCGCCGCTCCGGAACGACGACGCCGGTCGCGCCGAACGCCGACGCGGACCGGACGATCGCGCCGAGATTGCGCGGGTCGGTGATCCCGTCCACCGCGACGATCAGCGGGGCGGTGCCCGTGAGCAGGTCGTCCGGGTGCGCGTACCGGTACGGCTTGACCTGGAGCGCGATGCCCTGGTGGACGGCGCCGTCGGTCAGCCGGTCGAGCTCGTTCTTGCCCGTCTCCAGCAGCGGGATGCGGCGGTCCGCGGCCAGCTGGATCGACTCGCGCACCCGCTCGTCCGTCCCGGACGTCACGTACAGGGCGGTGCCCGGAACCCCGGCGCGCAGCGCCTCGACGACCGGGTTCCGGCCGGTGACCAGCTCGGGGACCTCACCGGTGGCGCGCCGCGCCCCGGCGGGACGTCCGGACGTGGGCCGGCCCTCCGACGCGGCCTTGGCGCGTGCGCCCGGCCCCACCGTCGGGGTGCCGGTGCGCTTGGAGTTCTTGACGGCGCGGGCCTTCTGGCGCTTGCCGTGCCAGTGCCGGTCCTCGGCCTTGGGGGTGGGCCCCTTGCCCTTGCGCTTGGCCATTGTCGTTTACGCCCCTCGCGACGATTGCGTGCTCGCTCGCCCTCGCGGCTGCCGGGCGGCTCAAGATCTCAGCGGGACGGCGACGAACCCCCGCGAACGTCTGATTTTATCCGGAACTAGCCGCGCTTCAGTTCCCAGCGCGGGCCTTGCGGAGTGTCCTCGACGACGACGCCGGCGTCCGACAGGCCGTCGCGGATGGCGTCGGCCGCCGCGTAGTCCTTGCGGGCGCGGGCCGCCTGCCGCTGCTCCAGTGCCACGGCCACCAGGGCGTCCAGGACGGGACGGAGATCGTTCTCGCCGGACGAACGCCACTGCGGCGACAGCGGGTCGATGCCGAGGACTTCCGCCATCGCCCGGACGGCCGCCAGATGGCCCCGCACCGCGTCATGGTCGCCGGACGCGAGGGCGCTGTTCCCCTCCCGGACGTTCTCGTGCAGCACCGCCAGCGCCTGCGGAACACCCAGATCGTCGTCCATCGCGGAGGCGAACGCGGCCGGCACAGGGGAAGGCGAACCCGCCCCGACGACCTCCGAGGCGCGCGTAACGAACCCCTCTATCCGCTGGTAGGCGGAGACGGCTTCGGCCAAGGCGGCATCGGTGTAGTCCATGAGCGAGCGGTAGTGCGCCGAGGCGAGGTAGTAACGCACCTCCACTGGACGGGCCTTGCCCAGCAGATCGGGCAGGAGAACGACGTTCCCGACCGACTTGCTCATCTTCTCGCCGTCAACGGTGAGGAGCCCGTTGTGAAGCCAGTAGCGGGCGAACCCGTCGCCGGCGGCCCGGGACTGGGCGATCTCGTTCTCGTGGTGGGGAAAGATGAGGTCGACGCCACCGCCGTGGATGTCGAACGTCGATCCCAGGTACTTGGTCGCCATCGCCGAGCACTCCAGGTGCCAGCCCGGGCGGCCGTCCCCCCACGGCGTCTCCCAGGACGGCTCCCCCGGCTTGGCGCCCTTCCAGAGCGCGAAGTCGCGCGGGTCGCGCTTCAGGTCCTCGTTGGGGGTGTCGCCGGCCGACCGCATGTTCTCCAGCCGCTGGTTCGACAGCGCGCCGTACTCGTCCGCCCACGACTTGACGTCGAAGTACACGTCGCCGCCCGTCGCGTACGCGTGTCCCTTCTCGACCAGCCGCCGCATCAGCACGATCATCTCCGGGACGTGCCCGGTGGCGCGCGGCTCGATCGTCGGGGGCAGGCAGCCGAGCAGGTCGTAGCCCTGCGTGAACACGCGCTGGTTGCCCTCCGCGACCGCGAACCACGGCACGTTCTGCTCCGCCGCCACCGCGATGATCTTGTCGTCGACGTCGGTGACGTTGCGCGCGAACGTCACCTCGTACCCGGACGCGCGCAGCCAGCGCAGCAGCACGTCGTAGATGACGCCCGAGCGGAGATGCCCGATGTGCGGTGATGCCTGCGGAGTCGCACCACACACGTACATCCCCACGCGGCCCTCTTCCAGGGGCTCGAACGCGCGAACGCTACGGGTACCGGTGTCGTAAAGGCGCAAGCTCACAGGCACAGGCTATTGGATCCGCGTCCACCCGCGCGGCTGTTGCCGAACACGAAGGCCGACCCGTCCGCGACCTCGTAGTGCAGGCTCGCGCCGGGAACGTCAGGACTTCCCATCGTCATCTCCTCCGTTGAGCCGGGCGGCGCGGGACTCCAGGTAGCGCTGCTCGGGCAGGCTGGTCGTGGTGCGCGCCGCGGCCCGGTACGCGTCACGTGCGGCCGGCAGGTCGCCGGCCATCTCCAGCAGATGGGCCCGGACGGCGGCGAGCCGGTGATGCCCGGACATCCGGGCGTCGCCGTCCAGCGGCCGCAGCAGGTCGAGCCCGGCGGCCGGACCGTCCACCATCGCCAGCGCCACCGCCTCGTTCAGCGTGACCATCGGGTTCGGGGACAGGCGCGCCAGCAGCCGGTACAGCGCGAGGATCTGCGGCCAGTCGGTGTCCTCCGGCCGCGCGGCCTCGGCGTGCACGGCGGCGATCGCGGCCTGGAGCTGGTATGGGCCGGGCGGCGACCAGGTGAGCGCGTCGGTGACCAGCGCGGTGCCCTCCTCGATCGCCGCGGCGTTCCAGAGCGTCCTGTCCTGTTCGGTGAGCGGGACCAGCAGCCCGCCGCCGCCCGTCCGGGCCGCGCGCCGGGCTTCGGTGAGCAGCATCAGCGCGAGCAGCCCCGCGACCTCGCCGTCGTCCGGCAGCAGGTCGTGCAGCGCCCGCGTGAGCCTGATCGCCTCGGCGGTGAGGTCGCCGCGCTGCAGGTCGGGACCGCTGGACGCCGTGTAGCCCTCATTGAAGATCAGGTACAGGACGTGCAGGACGGCCCGCAGCCGCTCGTCCCGCTCGTCCGGAGGCGGCGGGACGAACCGGGCCCCGGCCGACTTGATCTTCTGTTTGGCGCGGCTGACCCGCTGCGCCATCGTCGCCTCCGGGACCAGGAACGCGCGGGCGATCTGCGCCGTGGTCAGCCCGCCGACCGCCCGCAGCGTCAGCGCGACCTGCGAGGACGGCGACAGCGCCGGATGGCAGCACAGGAACAGCAGGGTGAGGGTGTCGTCGCGTTCGCCAGGCCGGCCTTCGTCCGGGCCCGGCTCGGGCACCTCCTCCGCGAAGACGGCGGCCTCGCGGTCGCGGCGGGCGCGCTCGCTGCGCCACTGGTCGGTGAGCCGCCGGGACGCGACGGTCAGCAGCCAGCCGCGCGGGTTCTCCGGAACACCGTCCCCCGGCCACTGGACGGCGGCGGCGAGCAGCGCCTCCTGCACGGCGTCCTCGCACGCGTCGAAGGCGCCGTGCCGCCGGACGAGCGTGCCGAGGACCTGCGGAGCGAGGGTGCGCAGCAGGTCCTCGACGGCGGCGCCGTCCGGGCCGGGGAACGTGCTCACATCTCCGTCCCGGCCTCGCTCATGATCGCCCGGACCTCCATGTGCCCGCCGTACCGGACGTCCGGCCAGCGCTTGGCGATCTCGACCGCCCGCTCCTCCGACTCGCAGTCGACGGTGAGGTAGCCGGCGAAGTGCTCCTTGGCCTCCAGGAACGGCCCGTCCGTCACGGCCGGCTGCCCGCCCCGCTCCCGCACGGTCCTGGTGGTGGACGGGTCCGCGAGCGCCTCCCCGCCGACCCACTCGCCGGACTCGGTCAGCTCCTTCATGATCGCGCCGACCTCGGCGAACAGCGCGTCGCGCTCGGCCTCCGCCAGTTCCTCGACGAAACCGGGGCGGTTGAAGATCAGCAGCATGTACTTCATGTGGTCTCTCCTCATCGTCGGGCGGCCCCCGTTCGCGGGCCGTCACAGAAGGATCGGAGCGGCCCGCCGGTTCTCGACATACCCGGCGGAGAATTCTTCACGAAGATTCGGTCAGCTCTCTGACCTGGTGACACAGCACGGTGAAGGCGAGCGCGTCCGGCATCTGGGAGGCGACCGTGATCAGGTCCATCCGGCCGGGACGCGCGTGCACGGTCACGAGGCCGTTCTCGATCGCCACATCGCGGACGGCGTTCCACGGCAGCCGCTCGCCGTCCTTCTCGACGCCGCCCAGACGCACGGTGAACGGGCCGAGCCGCACGGGCTCCCCCGCCCGCACCGCCGCCAGCCGCCGCGGGACGATCCGGGCGGTCACCTCCTCCGCGACCGTCACGCCGAGGGTTCGCACGTCCGGAATGTCGTCGCCGAGGCGCAGCACGCTTCCGTCGTCCGCGACGATCGTGAAACGCCACCGGATGCGCCCGCCCGGGCCGCCCGGAACCCCGGCGACCGTCACGGAGACGAGCTCGTCCCAGGTGTAGCCGGCCTCACCGCCCGGCCCGCTGACCGCGAGGCCGCCGGTGTAGAGGCAGGCGACGCGGCCGCGGACGCGCGGGCGGTCCCGTCCGGCGATCCATCCGACGGCGCCCGCGTATCCCATCGAGAGGACGAGCGCCGGGACGCCGACCCACCACACGCGGTCGTTCAGGTACGCGATGGCCGCGGGGACGAGCGCCAGCGCGGCCAGCCCGAGCAGCGCGAGCCACGCCCACGTGCGGCGGCTCGCGGCACGTCCGTCGAAGGTCCGGACCGGCTCGCCGAGCCGGTCCCGAGGCAGCGCCACCGCGCGCTACCCGGCCGTGCGGGCCCGCGTCGCACTCACGAACCTGCCGTACGGCATCGCTGCCCTCCCTGCCCTGTGGTCACCAATACCGTACGTCTCCCCACTTATCGTGCGCAGCGACATGGTGATCACCAAGAAGTTGCGGTTCGGTGCGGCCCGGGCTGGTTAATCTCGGCGGAGGAACCCTCCCTTCCGGAACGAGAGCCATGCCATCTGATCCCACCCGGCCCGGCGGCCCCCGGTACACCCTCGCGCAGCGGCGGCTGCTCACGGCCGTCGCCGGCCTCGTCGTCGCCGCTCTGGCGGGCGCGGCGTTCGCGCTGACCTACGCCATGCTCCGCGAACTCGCCGTCGCCGGCCGGGTGAGCCGCCGCTGGGCGCCGCTGTACCCCGTCATGGCCGACACCCTCACCGCGTTGACGATCCTGTCGCTCGTCGTCACCAGGAACGCCCGCTGGTGGACGCGGCTGCTCCGCTGGACGCTGCTGCTGCTCCTCGTCGCCGGGGGTGCGGCGATCTCCGTCCAGCACTCGGTCCGGGGGTTCGGCTCGCTCCCGGACGACCCGGTGCGGGTGGGTGTGGCCGTGGCACCGCACGTCATGCTGGTGATCGCCGTCTGGCTGTGGCTGACGATGTTCAAGCAGATCCGCGTGACGCGGCCCGCCGACGAGGAGGCCGCGCCCGTCGACACGCAGCGCGGCCACGTCAAGGTCCTGGAGCCCACGCCGCCCCCGCTGGCGCTGGAGGCGGCGGCCGAGGAGGCGGAACCGGAGTCGCCCCTGACCTTCCTGGACGAGCCCGAGCCCGAGCCCGAACCGGAGCACGAGCACGAGCCCGAACCGGAGGACGAGCGCGAGCCGATCCTGCCGTTCCAGGCCGAGGAGCCCGAACCGGCCGCCGAGGAGAGGTCGCCGCGCGGGTTCGAGCCCGCCGCGTACGGAGAGGGCCTGTCGTCCGAGCCCGCGCCGCCGCTGGACCCGTTGCCGGAGCCGCGCCCGCCGCTGGATTCGCCGCCCGCGTTCCTGCCGACGGACGTCGAGCTCGTCCGGGGCCGCGACCACGGGCCCGCGGAGGAGCGCCCGGTCGCGGCGACGACCCGTCCGGACATCGTGATGCCCGTGCCCCACGGCACGGACGAGGACGACCACGACGACCCGCCCGCCGACCGCGCCGAGGACCCCGACGCCGGCGACCGCCCGGACAAGGACTGGAACCCGCCGCCGTCCAGCAACTTCCGCAGCGGCCCCACCCCGCCCGCCGACTAGGGGCGGGACGGCTCGCGCGGGGATCCCATAAGAGGCGGGTCCACGGGTAGTGGACCGGCATGAGTGCCCTATTAGCCCGGCTCGTCGACGACGCCGCACTCCTCCCGCCAGGCCATGCCCCCATGGACGAGGCGCTGCCCGCCTACCGGGAGGCCGCCCAGGACCCTGGCGTCGGGCGGTTTCTGTGCCCCGCCTCCTGGTTCCCCCAACTGCGGACCCATCTCGTCCCGGAAGACCTTCTGGACCTCGTGCTCGTCGCGGACATAGGGATCGATGAGGTGCCGAAAGCGCTGGACGCCATGCGCGCGGAGCCCCGCGTCCGGCCGGCGTCGGTGCGGCTCGCCCTCCCTGAGGACGCCGACCAGGCGCGGGCCGCCGCCGTCACGCTCGCCCGGCTCCCGTCCGGCGTGCCCGCGCACATCGAGGTGCGCCGCTCGCCCGGCTGGCGGGACGCACTGGACCGCATCGCCGCCGCCCGGGCCCACGGCGCACCACTGGGCGCCGACTTCCGGCTGGACGGCCCGGCCTCCGCAACGGCGGCGTTCATCTCGGCCTGCGCCGAGCGTGACCTGCCGATCACCTGCTCCGGTCCCGTTCGGAGTCTTCCGACCGTGCTGTTGGCCACGGCGCAGGCCGTGGCCGGTGACGGCGACGTCCAGCGGACGCTCGGACGCCGCGACGTCACCGGCGTGGCCGCCGACCTGGGGTCGCTCACCGGGGACGCGACGCAAGCCGCCCGCCGCCTGCTGACCGCGTTCGCCGTTCCCGGCCTGGGCACCGCATTGAGCACCCTCGACCTGATCAGGAAAGCCCCCTTTTCCACCCGGGTGGGGTGACCACCGCAGGCCCCGGCACGCACCGGATGAAAGGGAATCGCCGGGGAAGATAAGTCTCCATGACGACCGTTTCGTGGGTTGAAGGCAGTGCGGACGGCGGCTTCGGCGTCGAGAACCTGCCGTACGGGATCTTCTCCCGGCCCAGGGAGCTTCCGCGCGTCGGTGTCGCCATCGGCGACCGCGTCCTCGACCTCGCAGAGCTGTCCGCCGCGGGCCTGGTGGAGGACCGCCGGTACTTCGCGTCCGGGTCGCTGAACGCCTTCATGGTCGCGGGACGTCCGGCCTGGCAGGCGAACCGGGACCGGCTGACGGACCTGCTCACCGACGAGTCGTACCGCGACCGGGTCGAGCCGCACCTGATCCCCGTCGCGGACGTGGAACTGCTGCGGCCGTTCGAGGTCGCGGACTACGTCGACTTCTACTCGTCCGAGCACCACGCCACGAACACGGGCCGGATCTTCCGGCCGCACGACGAGCCGCTGAGGCCCAACTGGAAGCGGCTGCCGGTCGGCTACCACGGCCGCGCGGGGACCGTGTACCCGTCCGGGACGCCGATCATCCGCCCGTCGGGGCAGCGCCGGACGCCGGGCGATCCCGAGCCGTCCTACGGGCCGTCGCTGCGGCTGGACTTCGAGGCGGAGGTGGGATTCGTCGCGGGCGTCCCGTCCAGCGCGGGGCGCGGCGTCCCGGCGGGCGCGTTCCGCGATCACGTGTTCGGGTTCGTCCTGGTGAACGACTGGAGCGCCCGTGACCTGCAGGCGTGGGAGTCGCAGCCGCTCGGCCCGTTCCTCGGCAAGTCGTTCGCGACGTCGATCTCCTCGTGGGTGGTGCCGGTCGCGGCGCTGGAGCCGGCGCGCGTCTCCCCGCCCGTCCAGGATCCGGCTCCGCTCCCCTACCTGAGGTGCGACGAGCCGTGGGGCCTGGACCTCTACCTGGAGGTCCTGATCAACGGTCAGGTGGCGACGCGGCCGCAGTTCGCGTCCATGTACTGGACGCCGCCGCAGCAACTGGCCCACGCCACGGTCAACGGCGCCCCGCTGCGCACCGGCGACCTGTTCGCCTCCGGGACGGTCTCCGGGCCGGAACGCGATCAGCGCGGCTGCATGCTCGAACTCAGCTGGAACGGCCGGGAGCCCCTGGAACTGGCCGACGGAACGGAACGCACGTTCCTGGAGGACGGCGACACGGTCACGATCCGGGCCCAGGCTCCGGGAGCCTCCGGTTCCCGCATCACCCTCGGCGAGGTGACCGGCACGGTCCACCCCGCCCAGCCCTAGCGACCGCGGACGGAACCCGTCAGGCGGGCGGGAGGACCAGGGCGTTGGCGATGGCGGCGAGGCCCTCGCCGCGGCCGGTCAGTCCCAGGCCGTCGGTGGTGGTGGCGGAGACGGTGACCGGAGCGCCGCCCAGGGCCTCGGTGAGGGTCTTCTCCGCTTCGCCGCGGCGTTTGCCGATCTTCGGGCGGTTGCCGATGATCTGGACGGCGACGTTGCCTATCGTGTAGCCGGCCTCGTCCACCCGCCGGGCCACCTCGCGCAGCAGGTCGACGCCGGACGCGCCGGACCAGCGCGGGTCGGCGGTGCCGAAGACCGCGCCGAGGTCGCCGAGCCCGCAGGCCGACAGGAGCGCGTCGCAGGCGGCATGCGCGGCGACGTCGCCGTCGGAGTGCCCGGCGAGGCCGTGGCCTTCGCCCGGCCATTCGAGCCCCGCGACCCACAGCGGGCGCGGGGAAGACGAGAACGGGTGGACGTCGGTGCCGACGCCCACCCGCGGAAGCCGTTCGTTCAACTCGGCCGGCCGCTCAGCTGGCCAGGACCTCGTCGAGCAGGGCCTCTGCCTTGTCCTCGTTGGTCTTCTCGGCGAGCGCGAGCTCGCTGACCAGGATCTGGCGCGCCTTGGCGAGCATCCGCTTCTCACCCGCGGACAGGCCGCGCTCCTTGTCGCGCCGCCAGAGGTCGCGGACGACCTCGGCGACCTTGTTGACATCACCGGACGCGAGCTTCTCAAGGTTCGCCTTGTACCGGCGCGACCAGTTGGTGGGCTCTTCGGTGTAGGGTGCGCGAAGAACCTCGAAAACCTTCTCCAGCCCATCCTGGCCGACGACGTCCCGGACGCCCACGTCCTCGACGTTCTCGACCGGGACCCGCACTGTCAGGTCACCCTTGTCAACCTTCAGAACCAGATAGGTCCTGTCCTCACCCTTGATGGTGCGAGTCTCGATGGCCTCGATCCGAGCAGCCCCATGGTGGGGGTAGACGACGGTGTCGCCGACCTGGAAAGTCATGTGACAAGTACCCCTTCCGCTAGAACCAGGGTAGCACGGAAACGAGCGTGTCCGAACCGGCCTTCCCGACAAATGCGCAGGTCAGCCCGCATATTGGGGTATTGACAAAGCCCTTTATTGGTGCATCGGCGTCCAGTTCCCCACACTCAGCGTAGCCGACAGGGCACCGTGCTTCCGCCGGGACGCCATTACCGGTCATCCGTCCCCGGTTACAAGCATCCGCCTCCCGGAAGGCGCGGGCGGGTTCCATACTGGGATGTGAACATGCCAACCCGTGTGGGTACCAAAGCGGCTGAATAGGACGGCGTCCCGAGGGAACCCGGATCCGCGAGGGAGGTGCGGCGTGAGGCCGGACGGCGGCGACCCGGAGCCCGACGACTACGGGCTTCCGCGCGTCGACGTCGTGGTGCCCGACGACGCCCGCGAGCTCGAACGGGACGTGGTCGCCTACCGCCGCGAGGAGCGCCGGCGGCGGCGCAGGGCGCGGACCCGGCGGCTGGCCGGCCCGCTGACCCGGTTCGGCGTCGCCATCCCGATCATCGCGGGCGCGCTGCTCGTCGCGCTGCTCAGCGGCGTGCTGATGACCGCGTTCGGGCCCCGTCCCGCGCCCCGTCCCACCGGCGCCCAGCTGGCGCCGCGCCCCTCCGCGAGCCCCGGCAGGGTCGGCGGGCTCCTGCCGGACGGGAAGGTCGACCTGGTGACGGGCGACCGCACGCCGGCGAGGCTGCGCGACCTGCGTCCGGGCGTGATCGGCATCGTCCCGCCCGCGTACCGGTGCGAGAACGTGGTGGCCGAGCTGGCCGGCAGGACGCAGCAGTACAAGCTGAACTTCTGGCTCGTCGCCGACCCGCGCCCGGCCGGCGGCAAGAAGCCGACCTCCCTGAAGGACCTGAAGGCGTGCGCGGGCACCGCCCACAACGGGGCGCCCTTGATCCTTGAGGACCGCGGCGGCGTCCTCGCGGGTGCCTACGCCCCCGCGCCCGGGACGCCCGGCCCGACGGGAACCGGGCTCACCGCCGTGTTCGTGGAGCCGGACGGCGTCGTGACCGAGGTCGCCCGCGGTCCGCAGCCGGGCCCGGAGCTCACGGGAAGGGTGGAGTCGCTCCGGTCCGGCTGAGCGACGGGCCGCCCCGGCGGGCGTGTCGGCGACCCCGGGGAGGGGTTGACGGCAGTACCTCGCTACGCTTCCCCTGGCGTGTCTCACGCCGCGCCACAGCTTTCCGATCGATGCCACGTCTGTTATGACATTTCGCGAGGAGACCGACGCCGTGATCCGAAACAGCCGTCGAGTGGTCGTGCTCGCCATGGCGGGTGCCGTCGCCATCGCGCCGGTGATCTCCGGCTGCGGCGCCGGCGAGCAGCCCCAGTCCGCCCGCCCGACGCAGCTCACCGAGGGCGTCAACGTGACGGTCCCGAAGAACCGGCCCTCGGCGGCGCAGATCGACCTGCGCCAGATGTTCCTCCTCGGGCCGGAGCCGGGGCAGCCGATCCCGGCGGGCACGTCCATGGCCCTCTACGGCGTGATCATCAACCAGGTCAAGGGCCGGCAGGACCGCCTCGTCTCCGTCACCTCCCCCGCGTTCGGCGGCAAGGCGAAGATCGACGGCGGCGGTATCGTCCTCCCGCCCGCCGCGCCGGACGGGACGGGCAGCTTCAACCGGCTGCTCGGCACGCCGTCGGCCACCCCCACCCCGACGGCTCCGGCCAAGAAGAAGACCCGGCAGCCGGCCACCGGTGCCACGCCGGAGCCGACCGGTGCGGGCGCGACGCCCAACGTTTCGGAGACCCCCACGTCCGGCAACACGGCCGGGCCGCAGCAGAGCACACCGCCGGCGACGCAGGGCACACCGTCGGCTACGCCGGGCGGCGAGCAGCCGCTCGTGGTGCTGCCGAACCTCGGCAAGGAGCTGATCGCCGGGGCCTCGGTTCCGCTGACGATGCAGTTCGAGAAGGCCGGGTCCGTCGAGTTCCAGGTCCCGGTGGTGTCGCGGCAGGGCGAGTTCGCGACCTACCCGCCGGTGCCCAGCACCCCGACCCCGACGCCGCAGAGCCCCGGCGCCCAGACCCCGGGTGCCCAGACCCCCGGGAGCGAGACGCCCGGCGGGGCCGCGACCTCCTCACCGACCCCCGGCACCGAGCCGGGCGGGGCCGAGTCGTCCCCCACGACGACGGAGACCCCCGCCGCCGGTCACTGAGCCACCGTCCTCCAGCCCCCACCCACCACCAATCAAACGACGAGCTCCGCTCGGCCTGAACGCAGAGAACGGCCCGTCCCACCCCCGGACGGGCCGTTCTCCGGTTCAGGCTCGCCTGCCGGACCGCGGCGATCAGGGCTCGAACTTGTAGCCGAGGCCGCGGACGGTGACGATGTAGCGCGGTGTGGAGGGGGCTTCCTCGATCTTGGCGCGGAGCCGCTTGATGTGGACGTCCAGCGTCTTGGTGTCGCCCACGTAGTCGGCGCCCCACACGCGGTCGATCAGCTGCATCCGGGTGAGGACGCGGCCGGCGTTGCGCAGCAGCACCTCCAGCAGCTCGAACTCCTTGAGCGGCAGCTGGACGGGCTCACCGCCGACGCTGACCACGTGCCGCTCCACGTCCATCCGGACCGGGCCGGCCTCCAGCGTCGCGGGCGCCAGCTCCTCCACCTCGCCCTGGCGGCGCAGGACGGCGCGCATCCGGGCGATCAGTTCCCGGGTGGAGAACGGCTTGGTGACGTAGTCGTCGGCGCCGAGTTCCAGCCCGACGACCTTGTCGACCTCGCTGTCCTTCGCGGTCAGCATGATCACCGGGACGCTGGACTTGGCGCGCAGTTCCCGGCACACCTCGGTGCCGGGCAGCCCGGGCAGCATCAGGTCGAGCAGTACGAGGTCGGCACCGTTGCGATCGAAGATGTCCAGCGCGTCGGGGCCGGTGGCGGCGACCGCCACCTCGAAGCCCTCCTTGCGCAGGTTGTACGACAGTGCGTCGCTGAACGACTCTTCGTCCTCAACGACGAGCACGCGGGTCACGGTGTTGCCTCCCGGGCGGTGTTCTCTTGGGCTTTCCCTACGGTCCGTGCGGCGGACGCACCGGGGCGGCGCGGCGTGTCGAGCAGCGGGAGCCGGATCGTGAACGTCGACCCGTGCCCCTCCTTGCTCCACACGGTCACGTCGCCGCCGTGCTTGCTGGTGACGTGCTTGACGATGGCGAGGCCGAGCCCGGTGCCGCCCGTCTGGCGGGAGCGGGCGGGGTCGACCCGGTAGAACCGCTCGAAGATCCGCTCGATCTCGCCGTGCGGGATGCCGATGCCCTGGTCCGTCACGTTGATCTCGACGTGCCACTCGTCGCTCTTGCGGGTCGACACCACGACCCGGGTGTTCTCGGGGCTGTAGGCGACGGCGTTGTCGACGAGGTTGCGCAGCGCGGTGACCAGCAGCTCGTGGTCGGCGCGGACCTGCAGGCCGTCCTCGCCGCCGGACGCCAGGTCGATGTCCTTGGAGGACGCCTTGATCTGGCAGCGGTCGAGCGCCTCGGCCATCACCTCGTCCAGGTCGACGGGGTTCAGCGCGGGCAGCGGCTCGTCCCCCTGGACGCGCGACAGCGTCATCAGGTCCTGGACGAGGTTGGTCAGCCGCACCGACTCGTACTGCATCCGTCCCGCGAACCGGCGGACGGCCTCGGGGTCGTCGGCGGCGCCCTCGACGGTCTCGGCGAGCAGCGACAGGGCACCGACCGGTGTCTTCAGCTCGTGGCTGACGTTCGCCACGAAGTCGCGGCGGATCGCCTCGGTGCGGTGCATCTCGGTGAGGTCCTCGGCGAGGACCAGGACGAGCCCGTGCGAGCCGAGCGGCGCGACCCGGACCGCGAACCAGCGGCCGTCCGCGCGGCTCCGCGCTCCGGTCGGCCCGACCTGGATCTCGGTCTCCCGGATCTCCCCGTCCCGGCGGACCAGCCGGGCCATGGCGAGCACCTCGTCCACCACCAGCCGGTCACCGCTGACCAGGCCGAATGCCCGCGCGGCGGAGCTGGCGCGCAGGACCCGGTCCTCGCTGTCCACCACTACGGCCGAGGACCTCAGGACGCTCAGCACCGAGGCGACGCCGGGCGGCAGGGTGCCCACCGAAGCCGTCGTAACCGCCGTCCGCTGGGCTCGCTCGCTCACGCGCACCGCCAATCCAGTCGCGAGCCCGATCGCGAGCCCGGCGAGCCCGGTCAGGCTCGCTACTATCTCGACCTCCACACCTCGGATCGTAAGCGGCGTTCGGAGTAACGCTTCCCCTCGGCCCTGGTCAACACGGTCTCGTTCCCCGAAAGTTCACCTTGTTATCCGGACACGTTCACGGCCATGGGGCAGGCTGTTGCGTGGGCGAGTCCGCCCTGCCCCGCCCGCCCCGTTCACTTCGAAGGACTTGAATTGCGCGACGCCTACCACGAGGAACTCGACTCACTCACCGACCGTCTGGTGGAGATGACCCGCCTCGTGCGGTCCGCGATGGCCCGCGCGGTGACCGCCCTCCTGGACGCCGACCTGCGACTGTCGGAGGAGGTCATCAGCGGGGACGAGCACGTCAACAAGATCGACGCGGACATCGAGGCGACGGTGTTCGACCTGATGGCCCGCCAGCAGCCCGTCGCCGGCGACCTGCGCACCCTGATCACCGCGCTGCGGATGAGCGGCGACCTGGAGCGCATGGGCGACCTCGCCGTGCACATCGCCAAGACCGCCCGCCGCCGGCACCCCGAGTCGGCCGTCCCGCCCGAGCTGCAGGCGACCGTCCTGGAGATGGGGCAGATCGCCGAGCGGATGATCGCCAAGACGGGCAGCGTGATCGCGTCCCAGGACGTCGAGATGGGCCTCGAACTGGACGCCGACGACGACCAGATGGACCGCCTGCACCGGCGCCTGTTCGACATCCTGCTGTCCCCCAAGTGGAAGCACGGCGTCGAGCCGGCCGTCGACATCACGCTCGCCGGCCGCTACTTCGAGCGTTTCGCCGACCACGCCGTCCACGTGGCGGAGAACGTCGTCTACCTCGTGACCGGCCAGCGCCCCGAAGAGATCAACGACCCGGCCTGATCCGGTCCCGCCCGAAACGCCCGGCGCTGTCGCGCCCGGGCGTTCGCGGGTCTGGACGGCCTGATCATCGTTCGTTAGCTTGCGCCTCATGAGACCGATGCGGGCGCTGGTCCGGAAGATGTCGTTCGCCGGGATGTGCGGGGCGGTGGTCGCGGCGTCCCTCGCCGCGCCGGGCACCGCGCGGGCCACGCCCGGCGGGCCGGCGTGGCGGCTCACGCCGACCGGAAGCGAGGCGCGGCTCCGCGGGCTGGCGGCGGTCGACCGGAGCGTCGCCTGGCTCGCGGGCAGCGGCGGCACGGTGCTGCGGACGACCGACGGCGGCGGCACGTGGCGGAACGTCGCCCCGGCCGGCGCGGCGGGCCTGGAGTTCCGCGACATCGAGGCCTTCGACGCGCGGCGGGCCGTCGTGCTGGCCATCGGTGAGGGCGACGCGTCCCGCGTCTACGCGACCTCGGACGGCGGCCGCACCTGGACCCTCGGCTTCAGGAACGACGAGCCCAAGGCGTTCTACGACTGCATGACGTTCTTCGACTCCCGGCATGGGCTGGCCATGAGCGACCCGGTCGACGGCCGGTTCCGCCTCATCGCCACCGGAGACGCGGGACGCAGCTGGCGCGTGCTGCCGTCCGCGGGGATGCCTCCCGCGCTGGAGGGCGAGGCCGGATTCGCCGCGAGCGGGCAGTGCCTCGTGAGCCACGGGTCCCGGGACGTGTGGCTCGCCACCGGCGGCGGGTCCCGGTCACGCGTCTTCCACTCCGGGGACCGCGGCCTCACCTGGACCGTCGCCGACACGCCGCTGCCGGGCAGCCCGTCCCAGGGAGTGTTCGCGCTGGCCTTCCGCGACTCACGGCACGGCATCGCGGTCGGCGGCGACTACCGGCCCGGTGAACCGTCCCCGACGGCGGCCGCGACGACCGGCGACGGCGGCCGGACGTGGCAGGCGGCGCGCCGTCCTCCGGCCGAATACCGGTCGGGAGTCGCGTATTCGGGCCCGGCCGCGCTGGCCGTGGGCCCGACCGGCAGCGACGGCACTCTCACCGGCGGCCGCACCTGGACCCGGTTCGACACCGGAAGCTTCGACACGGTCGACTGCGCCTCCGGCGGCGCGTGCTGGGCCGCGGGCGAGAAGGGCCGCGCGGCCCGTCTCGTCTTCACCCGCGCCGGCTAGCGGCGTCAGAGCCATTCGGGGGCGGCGGCGAAGGCGACCAGGTCCGCCAGGACCGGGACCACGAGCGCCATCGCGATCAGCACGAAGCGGGCCGCGGCACGCGCCGGCCGCAGGGTGAACGCGGTGGCGACCGCCGACCCGAAGGAGAACACCGCGATCCCGGTGAAGATCGCGGCGAACGAACCGCTGCCGGAGCAGGAGACCTCTCCGCAGGAGTCCGGCCCGGCGGAGGTCAGCGCGGCCACGGCCAGGTTGCCCAGCGCGAGCACCCCGCTCAGCAGGATCACCACGGGCAGGGCGAGCACGGCCCCCAGTGACACGTTTCCGGTGCGCTGCTGATTCATCCTCGGCCTCCCCGACACGCGTTCGCGATCAGGTTCATCGTCGCCTTGGCAGGGCCGGCGCGGCAGCGCGCATCTACTCAGTCGGGGCTGCCGCGACTACTCAGGTTTCCCGAGGAGGGCCTGGAGGAGGTCGCGCAGGGATTCCTGCTGGTCCGGCGTGAGCGGCGTCAGCGGCGAGTGGGTGTCCAGCCGTTCGAGTACGTCGGCGCGGGCCCGTACGCCCTCCGGGGTGAGGACGATCTGCTTGGCGCGCCGGTCGCTCGGGTGCGGGCGGCGCTCGACGAGGCCCTGCCGTTCGAGGCGGTCGATGACGAAGGTCGCGTTCGACGCTTCGCAGACCATGCGGTTCGCCAGCTCGCGCGCGGTGATCGGCTCGGAGAGCTCCCGGAGCGCGACGACCTGGGTGGCGGTCATGCCCACGTCGTCGGCGATGTGACGGACGTTGACGTCGAGCCGTTGCGCGAACTTGTGGACGAGCTTGCACACGTCCCGCTCCATCCGCTCGTCCATGCCCCGAGTGTAGCCCATGTGCTTCGAACCATGATATTGCTAGTTCGAATCATCCGAGTTCGAAGTAAATGGAGCGCCTCGTGCCCCTTCCCGTCCTGTCCCTCATGCTGGTGGTGTTCAGCCTGACCACCGGCGAGTTCGTGATCGCGGGCATCCTGCCGGACGTCGCCGGCGACCTGTCGGTGTCGGTCCCCGCGGCCGGACGGCTGGTGACCGCCTACGCGCTCGGCATGATCGTCGGCGGGCCGGTCGTCACCGCGCTCACCGCGCGACTGCCCCGCAGACCGCTGATCATCGGCCTCGTCGCCGTGTCGATCGCGGGCAACCTCGGCTCCGCGGTGGCGCCGAACTACCCCGTGCTGCTCGCGGCGCGCTTCCTCGCGGGGCTGATCGTGGCCACGTTCTTCGCCGTCGCCATCGCCACCGCCGTCTCGATGGCCGCACCGGGCAGGGAGGCGTCCACCATCGCGAAGGTGGCACTGGGGCTGAACCTCGGCATCGTCCTCGGCACCCCGATCGGCACACTGGTCGGCCAGGACCGCGGCTGGCGGGTCACCTTCGCGGCGGTCGCCGCCGTCAGCGCCGTGGCCCTGCTGATGGTGCTGCGCTTCGTCCCCGACGGGGAGGCCGCGACCGGGTCGCTCCGCGGCGAACTGCGCGTGTTCGCGGGCCGGGACGTCCGCCTCGCGATCGTCCTCACCGCCCTCGGCAACGTGGGCGTCGTGACGGTCTTCACCTTCATCGCGCCGCTGCTCACCGAGATCGCCGGCTTCGGCGAGGGCGCCGTCCCGGTGCTGCTGCTCGTGTACGGCGCCGGCGCGGTGGCCGGGAACCTGCTCGGCGGCCGGCTGTCCGACCGTGCCCTGATGCCGTCCCTGATCTGGTTGCTCGCCGCGCTCGCCGCCACCCTGGCGATCTTCTGGGCGGCGGGCGGCAGCAAGCCGCTCGCCGTGGTGCTGACGTTCGCGCTGGGTCTGCTGGCCTTCGCGATCATCCCGGGCATGCAGGCCCGCGTCCTGACCGCGGCGGGCGCGGCGCCGACCCTCGCCGTGGCCGTCAACGCGTCCGGCTACCAGGTCGCCGCCGCGGTCGCCGGCTGGCTGGGCGGGACGCTCATCGCCGGGCCCGGGCTCCGCTCCCTCTACCCGGCCGCCGCTCTCCTCACCGTGGCGGGCCTGGCCACGGCCGTCCACATCCACCGCCGGGACCGCCGCCCCGCCCCGGCGAAGGTCTGACCACGGTGTCAGCGGCGGAGGGCGGTCTCCCGCTCCATATGCGACAGCTTCCGGGGATTGCGGACGGCGTAGAGGCCGGTGATGAGCCCGTCGTCGATGCGCACCGCCATGACGGTGTCGACCTCGCCGTCCACCCGGACGATCAGCGCCGGGCAGCCGTTGACCTGGGCCGGCTGCAGCGACGCCGCGGCGGAGATCCGGCCGAGCACGCGGGCCACGGTTCCGTCCCCCACGACGGGGGCCAGCGCCGCCTGCACGACTCCGCCACCGTCGGTCAGCAGGACGACGTCGGGCGCGAGGATGTCGAGCAGGCGTTGCAGATCGCCCGTTTCGACCGCCCGCTGGAACGCCTCGATGACGCCTCGGGTCTCGTCCGGGGAGACGACCGCGCGCGGCCGGCGCGCGGCGACGTGCGAGCGGGCACGGTGCGCGATCTGGCGGACCGCGGCCGCGCTCTTGCCGACGGCCTCGGCGATCTCGTCGTAGGCCAGGTCGAACACCTCGCGCAGCACGAACACCGCCCGCTCGGTCGGCGTGAGCGTCTCCAGCACCAGCAGCATCGCCATCGAGACGCTTTCGGCCAGCTCCACGTCCTCGGCCACATCAGGCGCGGTCAGCAGCGGTTCGGGCAGCCAGGGCCCGAGGTAGGACTCCTTGCACCGGGCGAGCGTGCGCAGCCGGGTCAGTGCCTGCCGCGTGACGATCCGGACCAGGTAGGCGCGCTGATCCCGCACTGTGCCGAGGTCGACGCTCGCCCACCGCAGCCAGGTCTCCTGCAGGACGTCTTCGGCGTCCGCGGCCGAGCCGAGCATCTCGTAGGCGACGGTGAACAGAAGGTTGCGGTGCGCGACGAACGCCTCCGTGGCGGAATCCATGAGCACAAGACGCCGGTGTCCGCCGCTCTGTGACAGCCGCGTTCGGTGGCGCACGTCACATGACGGCGCCGTCACAGGGATCGGGCCGCCGGCATCTCTTGGTCGTCAGGACGCCGCGCGGACGATCGGCGCGGCACGCCACTCCACCAGCGAGGACGTAGTCATGGAACAACGTTTCGACATGCTCGGCAACGAGCTCGGCACCAGGTTCTCCAAGCGGTTCGCCGCCGCCAGCACGGTGATCGTGCAATCGACGCTGCCGAAGGCCACCCAGGAGCTGGTGCAGCTGCGCGCCAGCCAGATCAACGGCTGCGGATGGTGCGTCGACTTCCACACCAAGGACGCCGCGGCCGCCGGAGAGACCCCGGTCCGGCTCAACCTGGTCGCCGCCTGGCGTGAGTCGACCGTGTTCACCGAGGCGGAGCGGGCCGCACTGGCACTGGCCGAGGAGGGCACCCGGCTCGCCGACGCCGCCCAGGGCGTGTCCGACGAGACCTGGGCCCAGGTGTGCGAGCACTACGACGACGAGCAGATCGCCGCGCTCGTCGCGCTGGTCGCCCAGATCAACGCGGCCAACCGGCTCGGCGTGATCGTCCGTCAGAAGGGGGGTTCGTACGAGCCCGGCGTGTTCGCCGGCCTGTCGAGCTGATCGGCGGGCGACTCGGCGCCCGGGCAGGGGTCGTCCGATCCCGGCCCGGGCTGGGGACCGCCGCATGGCGGCGGTCCCTTCCGGTCATTTCTTGCGGCCGCGCTTGGCCTTCGGGTCGTCCTTCGGGGCGGCGGCGGGGGTCTTGCTCGCGCCCTGGTTCTTGACGGCCTCGATGGCGGCCTTCGCGGCGCCCGGGTCGAGGTACTCGCCGCCGCGCTTGAGCGGGGCGAAGTCGTCGTCGAGCTCGTAGACGAGGGGGATGCCGGTGGGGATGTTGAGGCCGACGATCTGCTCGTCGGAGACGTCGTCGAGGTGCTTGACCAGGGCGCGGAGGGAGTTGCCGTGCGCGGCGACCATGACGGTCTGGCCGGCGGCGAGGTCGGGGACGATCGCGTCGTACCAGTACGGCAGCAGGCGGTCGACGACGTCCGCGAGGCATTCGGTGCGCGGGATCAGTTCGGACGGCAGCTCGGCGTAGCGGAGGTCGTTGACCTGGGACAGGGGGTCGCCGTCCTTGATGGGCGGCGGCGGGGTGTCGTAGGAGCGGCGCCAGGTCATGAACTGCTGCTCGCCGAACTCCTCGCGGGTCTGGGCCTTGTTCTTGCCCTGGAGGGCGCCATAGTGGCGCTCGTTCAGCCGCCAGGAGCGCTTGACGGGGATCCAGAGCAGGTCGGCCACGTCAAGGGCGATGTTGGCGGTGCGGATGGCCCGCTTCAGCAGGGAGGTGTGCACCACGTCGGGGGTGATGTCGGCGTCGAGCAGCAGGTCGCCGCCCTTGGTCGCCTCACTCTCGCCTTTCGCGGACAGGTCGACGTCCACCCAGCCGGTGAACAGCCCTTCCGCGTTCCAGACGCTTTCGCCATGCCGGAGCAATACCAGGGTCGCCATGGCACCAGAGCCTATCGGCCCTCTGGAGGTCACTCGCGGTTGGCCGGGTCCGCGAAGGAGGAGAACGCGCGGAGGTTGGCGAGGCTCTCGCCGCGCTTGACGCGCCAGTCCCATTCTCGCTGGATGGACGACTTGAACCCGCGTTCCAGGGCCTTGTCGAAGTTCTCGTCGGAGTAGGTGAGGACGCAGCCGAGAAGGCGGTCGATCTCGTCCGGCGAGACGGAGTCGAGCGAGACCCTCCCGACGAGGTGGACGTCGCCGACGTCGTCCAGGGCGAAGGCGACCCCGTACATGCGGCCGTTCTTCTCCAGGAGGAAACGGTAGAAGTCCGCGTAGTTCTCGTCGGGGCGGCGGCAGAAGAACGCCTCGACGTGGAGGGAGTGGTCGCCGACGATCAGCCACGTCATCGTGGCGAGCTTGCGCTGCCCCGGGAGCTTGACGAAGAACGCGTCCTCACGCGGCTCGTCGAACTCCAGCTCGGCGGCCTTCAACGTCTCCCTGATCGTCTCGACAACGCTCATGCCGTGACATCCGCGGTCACATTGGGGGCGATCGGAAGGGCCGGGATGGTCATGGCACCGGTATACACGTCGAGGAGGCGGTCGACGGTGGCGTCCCAGCCGAAGCCGTTCGCGTGTCGGACGGCGCCGCGGGCGAGGCGGGCGTGCAGGCCGGGTTCGGCGTGCAGGTGGCGCAGGACGGCGGCGTAGCCGGCGGGGTCGTGACCGGAGATCAGCACACCGGACTCGCCGTCCGCGACCGCCGTGCACAGACCGCCGACGCGGGACGCGACGACGGGGGTTCCGCACGCCTGCGACTCGACGGCGACGAGCCCGAACGACTCGCTGTGGGACGGCACGACGGTGACGTCCGCCGCCCGGTACCAGTCGGCCAGTTCGGCCTGCGGCGCGGGCGGCTCGAAGCGCATGACGTCCGAGATGCCCAGGTGCGCGGCCAGCAGCTGCAGCCCCTCGGGGCGGCACAGCCCGGAGCCGCTGGGCCCGCCGACGACCGCGACGACGAGTTTCGACCGCAGGGAGGGGTCGTCCGCGAGCATCCGCGCGACGGCGCGGAGCAGGACGTCCGGCGCCTTGAGCGGCTGGATGCGGCCGACGAACAGCAGCACGTAGGCGTCCCGGGGCAGGCCGAGGCGGCGGCGGGCGGGACCGGTGCGGTGCGGGAGAAGGCCGGTGCCGCGGGCCAGGAGCGGCGACTCGGGGCGGAACAGCGACAGGTCGACGCCGGGGCTGACGGTCGCGACCCGCGAGGGGTCGGCGTCGTAGAGGCCGACGAGCTCGTGGGCCTCCTCGGCCGTGTTGGCGACGAGCTGGTCGGACGATGCCACGACCTGTTCCTCGCCGAGGACGCGTTCGGCGGGCTCCGGCTTGTCGTCGTCCGCGAGGGCCGCGTTCTTCACCTTCGCCATCGTGTGCATGGAGTGGACGAGCGGGACGCCCCACCGCTGCTTCACCGCCCAGCCGGCCTGACCGGACAGCCAGTAGTGCGTGTGCAGGAGGTCGTAGTGGCCGGGCTCGTGGGACGCCTCGACGCGCAGCACGCCGGACGTGAAGCCGCAGAGGTGCCGCGGCAGCTCGGTCTTGTCGAGTTCCTCGAACGGCCCGGCGACGACGTTGCGGACGAGGACGCCGGGGGCGAGCTCGACGACCGGGGGCAGGGCCCGCGAGGTGGCGCGGGTGAAGATGTCCACCTCGACGCCCCTGGCGGCCAGCCGCTTGGCGACCTCGACGATGTAGACGTTCATGCCGCCCGCGTCGCCGGTACCCGGTTGATCAAGAGGGGAAGTATGAACACTGACCGTCGCAACCCGGTTGATACGACGCGACACCGGACACCACCTCCGGTAGTGCAACCTATCCACCGGGTCGGGTGTTCCCTCAGCAAGGGGGCCAACCGTGACTTCCCGCCATGGTGACCGACCTCACGGGTGAGCGCCGCCGCGGAAGACCTGGGAGGCGCGGAACCTGAGAGGCTGGGCGCATGCGTAAGACCGCGATAGTGACCGGAGCAAGCAGCGGGATCGGGGCGGCCACGGCGAAGCGCCTGGCGGCGGAGGGGTTCAATGTCGTGCTCGCAGCGCGGCGGCGCGACCGGCTCGACGCCCTCGCCAAGGAGATCACCGAGAGCATGCCCGGCGTCGGCAAGGTCGTGGCGGTGACGCTGGACGTGACGTCGCAGGAGTCGGTGGACGAGCTCGCGGCGGCGGTCGGCGGCTGCCACGTCCTGGTCAACAACGCCGGAGGCGCGCTCGGTCTCGACAGCGTCGCGACCGCCGACCTCGCCGACTGGCAGGCGATGTACGACACGAACGTGCTGGGCCTCGTCCGCGTGACGAAGGCGCTCCTGCCGAAGCTGATCGAGAGCGGGGCCGGGCACGTGGTCAACATCACCTCGCTCGCCGCGCACGTCCCATACGAGGGCGGTGGCGGATACAACGCGGCCAAGCACGCCGCCTACGCGGTCAACGACGTGATGCGCCTCGAACTGGTCGCCGAGCCCGTCCGCATCACCGAGGTCGCGCCGGGGCTGGTGAAGACGGAGGAGTTCTCGCTGGTCCGGTTCGGCGGGGACGAGGAGAAGGCCGCCAAGCCGTACGAGGGCGTCCCGGAGCCGCTGGTCGCCGAGGACATCGCGGACTGCGTCGCCTGGGCCGTCACCCGTCCGCCGCACGTCAACATCGACCGGATCGACGTCCAGCCGCGCGTCCAGGCCGCCCCGCACAAGCTTCACCGCGAGTAGGGCGCGACCGCACTCCAGGGAAGCGTCACCTCGCCGAGGCGCCAGCGGTTCCGACCGCCGTACGGAGGTCGCGCCAGGACGGGATGAGTCTGCGCCAACATCGCCACAGCCTCGACCCAGCGCGCGCGTGGACCGAATGCCGAATGGGGGGCGGCGGCAGCCCAGCACCGGTCGAACGCCGTCAGCAGTTCGTGGACGGGTTCGCCTGGCACATTGCGATGGATCAGCGTCTTCGGCAGCCGTTCGGCCAGGGCCGACGGACGTTCGAGCGTGCGCAGATGGGCGGCGAACGTGATCGTCTGTGGCCCGTCCTTGGTCAGGGTCACCCAGACGGCACGCCGCCCGATCTCGTCACATGTGCCCTCCACCAGGACACCGGACGGGGCCAGTCGCTCGCGCAGGTCGTCCCAGGCGCGCCAGGCGGCCTGCTCGTCGTACTGCCGCAGGACGTTGAGCGCCCTGACCAGCACCGGCGGGCGCGGCACCGGCAGCTCGAAGCCGCCCCGCCGGAACGACAGCCCATCGAAACGCCTCCCCGGGGACGCCTCGCGGGACCGATCCTTCAGCGCCGCGAGAACGGCGAGCCCGGCGGCGACCCGCTCGGGCTCGATCTCGATCCCGACGACGTCGAGACGCGGCGAGACGGAGCGGAGCCGGTCGTACAGCTCGACCGTGGTGACCGGGGACGCGCCGTAGCCGAGGTCCACCGCCAGCGGGCGGGCGGCCGAGCGGAGCGCGCGGGTCTGGGTGGCGGCGATCCAGCGGTCGATCCGGCGCAGCCGGTTGGGGGCGGTGGTGCCGCGGGTCACCTCCCCCCGCGGCTTGTGGGCTGGGGGCACGGGGTAATTGTTCCTTGCCACCCTGTATGCCCCGTACGTCATGCCCCGTACGTCAAGGAGCCCCACTGAACGAGATTCGGTAAGTCATCGGTTACGGTGCTGCCGACGCCGTCCCTGAGGAGTGCCGATGCTCGACCTGGCGACCCTGCACGAGGCCATCGCCGCCGCCGTCCCCGACCGCGAGTGCCTGGTGTGGCGTGACCGCCGGATGACCTGGCGCGAGATCGCCGACCGGACGCGGCGGCTGGCGAACGTCCTGCACGCGCACGGGCTCGGCCTGCGGGGCACGGCGTCCGAGCCGTGGGAGTCGCCCCACGACCACCTCGCCCTCTACCTGCACAACGGGCCGGAGTACCTGGAGGGCCTGGTCGGCGCGCACAAGGCGCGGGTCGCGCCGTTCAACGTCAACTACCGGTACGTCGACGACGAGCTCGCTCACCTTTTCGACGACGCCCGCCCGGCCGCCGTGATCTACCACGCGCGCCTGGCGGACGCCATCGCACGCGTGGTGGACCGGCTCGGCGACCGGCCGCTGCTCCTCCAGGTGGCGGACGAGTCGGGCGCCGCCCTCCTGCCCGGCGCGCTCGACTACGAGGACGCCCTCGCCAAGGCGTCCGCCGACCCTCTCCCCGACCGTCCCGACGCCCATGACCTGCACATCCTCTACACCGGCGGGACGACCGGGATGCCGAAGGGCGTGCTGTGGCGGGTCGGCGACCTGATGCTCGGGCCGCTCGGGATGCGGCGCCGCGACGGCGGCCCGCTCACCGATCTCGGCGAGGCGGTCGAGCGGGCCGTCCGGAGCGACGTGCGGGTGCTCGTCGGCCCGCCGCTGATGCACGGCGGGGGCACGTGGTCGGCGCTCGGCGGCTGGTGCGGCGGCGGGTGCGTGGTGTTCCCCCACCGGGTGGACGGCCTGGACGCCGCCGACCTGATGGCCACGGCCGAGCGCGAGCGCGTCACCCGGATGCCGCTGGTCGGGGACGCGTTCGCCCGTCCGATCGTCCAGGCCCTGGAGGCGCGGCCCCACGGCCTGACCTCGCTGCGGACGATCATCAACTCCGCCGCCGGCATCAGCCCCGGCGTGAAGAGGCGGCTCACCGAACTGCTTCCGCACACCCGGATCGTGGACGTCCTGGGCTCCTCCGAGAGCGGGTTCCAGGTCACCCGGCAGGGCCCGGCCGCCCCGGCGTTCGCGATGGCGGCGGGCACGGCCGTGCTCAGCGCCGACCGGTCCCGGCGGCTCGCACCCGGCGAGGACGAGCTGGGCTGGCTGGCCAAGGGCGGCTCGATCCCGCTCGGCTACCTCGGCGACCCGGTGAAGACGGCCGCCACGTTCCTCACGGTGGACGGCGAGCGGCTGGTGGTGGCGGGCGACCGGGCGCGGCTCCTCGCGGACGGCACCGTCGAGGTGCACGGACGCGAGGCCACGACGATCAACACCGGCGGCGAGAAGGTGTTCGCGGAGGAGGTCGAGACCGTCCTGCGCGGGCTGCCGGGCGTCGCGGACGCGCTCGTCGTCGGCCGGCCGAGCGAACGCTGGGGCACCGAGGTCGTCGCGGTGATCGGCCCGGCCGGCGCCCCGCCCGACGACGAGCTCCGCGCGGGCTGCGCCGCCCACCTCGCCGGCTACAAGATCCCGAAGGCGTTCGTCCGGACCGGCACCGGGCTGCGCCTGCCCAACGGCAAGGCCGACTACGCCGCCGCCCGCGCCCTCATCGACTGAACGAAATTCCGTTCTGGACGAACCCCCGGACCACGGGCCATTCTTGCGAAATGCCGGATCTGCACCGTTTGCTCTCCGACCTCGCCGCCGAGGGCGACTCCGTCGACGCCCTGGTCGGGTCGCTGCCCGCCGCGCGCTGGGCGGACCCGACACCGGCCGAGGGCTGGACGATCGCGCACCAGATCGCCCACCTCGCCTGGACCGACGGGCAGGCGATCGTCGCGGCCACCGACGCCGGCGCGTTCGCGAAGCTCGCCGCGGAGGCCCTGGCGAACCCCGCCGGCTACGTCGAGGCCGGCGCCCGCGAAGGCACGGCGGAGGACCCGGCCGCCCTGCTCGGCCGCTGGCGCGACGGACGGCACCGCATGGTGGACGCCCTCGCCGCCGTCCCGCCGGGCACGCGCCTCCCCTGGTTCGGTCCGCCGATGGGCGCCGCGTCCATGGCGACCGCGCGGCTCATGGAGACGTGGGCGCACGGCGAGGACGTCGCCGACGCGCTCGGCGAGCGACGCGAGCCCACGCACCGGCTCCGGCATGTCGCGCACATCGGCGTCCGCACCCGCGACTTCGCGTTCCGCAACCGCGGCCTGGAACCGCCCGGCGAGGAGTTCCGCGTCGTTCTTCAAGGGCCCGGCGGCGAGGAGTGGACCTGGGGCCCGCCGGAGGCCCGCCAGTCCGTCACCGGCACCGCGCTCGACTTCTGCCACGCCGTCACCCAGCGCCGCCATCGCGACGACCTCGCCCTCGTCGCCACCGGCCCGGACGCCGGCCGCTGGCTGCACGTGGCGCAGGCGTTCGCCGGCCCGCCCGGCCCCGGCCGCACCCCGTCCGACGCCTGAGACGTTGGACACTTCGCCGGTCACGGGCGTTCCGGTGGCCGCGGGGTGGACATGGTGTCCGTATGACAGTTCTCATCGCATTCGACGGTTCTGACGACGCGCGGGCGGCGGTGGAGTACGCCGCGCGGCATCTGCGGGCGGAGCCGACCGTGATCATGACGGTGTGGGAGCCGCTGCTGGCGCAGCTCGGCTGGGCGCCGCTCGCCGCCGCCGCGCCGGTCGCGGAGCCCGGCGACAAGTACGAAGAGGAGAAGCAGGCCGAACGGCTCGCCCAGCAGGGGGCCGAGATCGCCGGCGCCGCCGGGCTCACCCAGGTGACGACGCGCGCCGAACGCGGCGGCGGACCCGTGTGGGCCGCGATCGTCGATGTCGCGGACGAGCTGAACGCGTCCGTGATCGTGACCGGCTCACGCGGTCTCGCGGGCGCGCGGTCGGTGATCCTGGGCAGCGTCTCGACCCGCGTCCTGCACCATGCCCACCGCCCGGTCCTGGTGGTCCCGCCACCGAAGCAGGACTGACCGGTGACTGGAGTGGAGCGCCAGCGGAGCGGAAGGCGCCGGTCAGTCCTGCCCCCGCGGGGGTCTGGGGGTCGCCCCCAGAAGGACAGGACTAGGGCAGGCCCACGGCGCGTTCGAAGGCGTCGTAGGCGTCCGCGCTGAACAGGACGAAGCGGGCGTCGACGACCTTGGTCGGGGTGGAGCGGACGGTGCCGACGGCGATGCGGGCGGCGTCGTCCATGGGCCAGCCGTAGATGCCCGCCGACACGGCGGGGAAGGCGATCGATTCGACGCCCAGCTCGTCCGCGACGCGGAGGGACTCGCGGTAGCAGGAGGCGAGCTGGTCGGAGCGGTCCTCGGAGGAGGAGTAGACGGGGCCGACGGTGTGGATGACCCAGTCGGCGGGCAGGCGTCCGGCCGTCGTCGCGATCGCCTGGCCGGTCGGCAGGCCGCCACCGTAGTGCGAGGCGCGGAGCTTGCGGCATTCGTCCAGGATCTCGGGGCCGCCCCTGCGGTGAATCGCCCCGTCCACCCCGCCACCGCCCAGCAACGACGAATTGGCCGCGTTCACGACCGCGCCGACCTCCTGCTCGGTGATGTCGCCCCGGACAAGAGTGATCTTCATCTGCGCCGTTCCTCCGCATCTGCCGAACCTCATCAGAAGAGAAGAATTCTCCCCCGGGGCGGACGCGAAACGCGTTCGGGCGCTTCCCGGCGGTACGCTCATGGCGGACGAGACTACGGGGAGGTATGGCTCGTCCGCTTTCGTCCGGCCGGACGCAGGGGGGTTCCATGCCGAACGCCGGGCGCGACCAGTGCAGACAGACACCACAGCAGACGATTCACAATGGCGTGACAGTCGCGGAGGTACCCCCTTGAAGATTCTCCTCGCCGGAGCGACCGGAGTCGTCGGTCGCCGGCTGATCCCGCTGCTCGTCCAGGCGGGCCATGAGGTCGCAGGGACGACACGCCGACCGGAACGCGCCGGTATGCTGCGCGAGCTCGGCGCGGCGCCGGTCGTCACGGACGTGTTCGACGGCGCCGCGGTGCGCGACGCCGTGGCCGCCGAACGCCCTGACGCGGTGATCCACCAGCTCACGGATCTCAGCGCCGAAGACTTCGAGGCCAACTCGCATCTGCGGATCGAGGGCACCCGGAACCTCGTCGAGGCCGCGAAGGCGGCGGACGTCGAAATCATGATCGCGCAGAGCATCGCGTGGCTGTACGTCCCCGGCGACGCGCCGGCCGTCGAGGCCGACCCGCTCGACTCGCGCCTGCCGCCGTACTCGGGCATCGCGGCGCTGGAGGCCAAGGTCGGCGAGATGCCGCGCGGCGTCGTCCTGCGGTACGGGGCGCTGTACGGGCCGGGCACGTGGTACGCGCCGGACGGCGCGATCGCGCAGCGGGTGCGGGCGGGCAGCCTCCGCCAGGCGCCGTCCTGGACGTCGTTCGTGCACGCGGACGACGCGGCGGCGGCGGCGCTCGCGGCGCTCGACTGGCCCGCCGGGCCCGTGAACATCGTCGACGACGAGCCGGCGACCACGGCGGACTGGCTGCCCGTCTACAGCGCGGCGATCGGTGCCCCGACGCCGGGCAGCGCGGGCAAGCACGCCGCCGCGACGGGCCGTCCGGTCTCCAACGCCAAGGCGCGGAGCCTCGGCTGGAAGCCGCAGGTCGCGTCCTGGCGCACCGGCTTCGCGGAGATGGACGCGTCCGGCGTCACAGACTGACCCCCCAGACTGTGCGATTTCCGGACGGAACGTGACAATCAGCCGCGTTCTGCCGGTCAACCGAACTGGAACGAGCGCTTCGCCAGCCCGAGCCAGTACCCGTCGATGACCGAGCGCCGCTCGGACGGGTCGTCGGCGTCGGCGCCGAGCGCCATGAACAGGGGCGCGAAGTGCTCCGTGCGCGGGTGCGCGATGCGCGCCGCAGGGGCCTTGGCGCGGAAGTCGAGGAGGGCGTCGATGTCGCCGCCCGTCACGGCCCGGTCCGTCCACTCGTCGAACTCCGCCGACCACGCGGGCGGCGCGGCGTCCGGATCCGGCCGCATCTCGCGCAGGTTGTGCGTGGTGAAACCGCTCCCGACGATGAGGACGCCCTTGTCGCGCAGCGGCGCGAGGCTCCGCCCGATCTCGAAGAGCCGTCCCGGTTCCAGGGTGGGCATCGACATCTGCAGCACGGGGACGTCGGCGTCCGGATACATCTCCACGAGCGGGACATAGGCGCCGTGGTCCAGCCCCCGCTCCTCGTCCCGACGCACGCCCGGGATGAGTTTGCGCACGTCGTCAGCCAGTTCCGGGGCGCCGGGCGCGTCATACCGGACGGTGTAGTACCGCTCCGGGAATCCCCAGAAGTCGTACACGAGCGGCACCTGGCGGGTCGCGCCGACGCTGAGCGGCGCCTCCTCCCAGTGCGCCGACACCATGAGGATCGCCTCCGGCTTCGGCAGCCCGGCCGACCAGCGGGCCAGTTCTCGGGTCCACCGCGCGTCGTCGGCCAGCGGCGGGGCGCCGTGGCTGAGGTAGAGCACGGGCATCCGGGCCATGTCATCATCCCCTTTTACTTGAGACTTCAACACTACCCCATATAGTTGAAGCTTCAAGTCTTGAGACTTCAAACGTTTGGGTAGACTGACGGCATGACGGAAACGACGGGGGCGGCGAGCCCGGGGACGCACTGGCTCGACGACGAGGAGCAGGAGACCTGGCGCGCCTTCCTGTGGACGTCCCGCCTGCTCGGCGAGGCCCTCGACCGCCAGCTCCAGCGCGACTCGGGCCTGCCGCACACCTACTACATGATCCTGGCGATGCTGTCGGAGGCGCCGGGCCGCGCCCTGACGATGACCGAGCTCGCCGAGATCGTCTACTCGTCCCCGAGCCGCCTGTCGCACGCCGTCAACCGGCTGGAGGAGGCCGGCTGGGTGAGCCGGTGCAAGCACGACACCGACCGCCGCACCACGATCGCACGGCTGACCGACGCGGGCTTCACCGTCCTCGCCGAGGCCGCCCCCGGCCATGTCGCCGAGGTCAGGCGTCACCTGTTCGACCCGCTGACCCGCGAGCAGATGCTGGAGTTCCGAGAGACGCTCCGCGCCCTCCTGGGCTCCCTGGACCCGAACCAAGAGGCGCCGTGTGCGCGCGGCGAGGGCTAGGGCGCGAACACCACCGCGTGTGACTTCGCCTCGGGGTGGGCGGCGGCGAGGAGACGCATGCCCTCTTCCTCCAGCGCGGTCCGATCCGGTTCGGGGACCGGGTCGAAGGGGTCGATGCGCAGCGTCGCCTCCCCGCGTTTCTTCTCGATCTTCCACATGCCGTGGACGAAGCCGTCCACGAGGAACGTCGCCCGGATGATGCCGTTGACGGTGAAGACGCGTTTGCGGTGCTCCTCGGTGATGATCCGGGCCCGGTCGGCGTGGGACAGCAGCAGGTTGTCGAAGTCCGGGACGAACCGGACCGGCGCCGGCGTATCGGGATCGGGACGCGGCGCCTCCGGAAGGTCGTACAGCGTCCGGCCCTTCTCGTCCTGGAACGTCACGAGCCCGGGCCGGAGCCGCTCGACGACCTCGCCGAGCCGAGTGAGGCCCGACCACTGCTGGACGTCCTGGACGCTCGCCGGCCCGAACGCGCCAAGATAGCGCCGCACCAGGTCGTCCACGGACGGGTCGGGCACCGCGGGCCCCAGCCAGTTCTCCAGCGTCGTGTGCCGGGCGATCCCGGACGCGCCCCAGATGCCGCGCGGCGGGACCTGAACGAGCGGCAGGCGGCATCGGACGGCCCAGGCGAGCATGGCCGCGTCCTCGTCCGGCCACCGTTCGGCGAGCCGGGCCCGCAGCTCCTTGTCGGTGCGCGGCTCGTCCTCCAGCAGGGCACGGGCCCAGGCGGCGACCTCCGCGAGGTCGACGCCGTCGAGTTCGCCCATCCGCGTCTTCAGGTGGTTGTCAAGGATCACTTGGGTGAGCGGCCGAAGCGCAAGAGCGTCGCGGGCGCTGACCAGGTGCAGCGTGCCGCGCATCAGCACGATCCGCAGCACCCGGCGCTCGGTCATCAGCTCCCCGACCTCGTCGAACGCGTGGTCCGCGAGCCTGGTCCACAGCCCGATGTGCGGCGGGTTCGGGGCCTGCGCCTGCATGCCGACCAGATGCTCGATCGCCTCCAGCACGGACATGGAATGCCGTTTCAGGAGCATCTGCCGGGCCAGCAACGCCCGGTTCAACGTCCGCCGGTCAGTCTTCATAGCGTGTCACCAGTTCCTGCCAGGTGGGAGGAGGGCCGGGGAGCTCCTGCTCGCCCGTCAGGTGCAGGGCGTCCAGCATCAAGGCCAGGTAGCGGTGCTGCAGCCGGTTCATGCGCTCGTCGTCGCCGATCCGGATGCCGTGCAGGTACTCAAGGATCACCGAGATGTCGCCGACCTCGATCTCGGGACGCAGCGCGCCCGCCTCCTGGGTGCGTTCCAGCAGGCGCGTCGTCGCGAGGTGGATCTCGCGGCCCTTGCGGCTCATGTCCTCGGTGACCTCGAACGTGCCCGCCAGGCGCATGGTGAGAGAGCCGGCGCCGATGTCCAGGCAGCGGCGCATGAACGCGGCGAACGCCTCCCAGGCGTCGCCGTCGTCGTCCAAGGCCCGCTCCACCTCGGCGAGATAGCGGTCCATCCCATCGTCGGCGAGCTTCTGGAGCAGGTCCTCCTTGCTTTTGTAACGGCGGTAGAGGGCACTGATCCCCACCCCGGCGTGCTCGGCCACCGCGGAGATCGGCGCGCCCGGATCGGCGGTGAACACCGCGCGGGCCGCCTCCCGGATGAGCTCGTCGTTGCGTGCCGCTTGCGCCTTGCGCCCGCTCATGGGCGCCCGTGCCGTCGTCTCCATGCGCCCATAGTAAGGGAACGAAGAATTCCGTTCTACATTGTCGGACGGATTTCGGCGGGTTCGAACAGGCGCAGGCGGTGCGCGAGCGCCGCCGCCTCCGTCCGGGACGAGGCGTGCAGCTTCGCCAGGATGTTGGACACGTGGACACCGGCCGTCCGGGTGGAGATGAACAGCGTCTCCCCGATCTGCCGGTTGCTGCGGCCTTCCGCCACCAGGCGCAGGACCTCGGTCTCACGCGGCGTCAGCCCCAGCCGGTCGCCCGGCCGCGGGTCCTGCCGCTCCGTTTCCGGCTCGTCCAGGCTGACGCGGGCCCGTACGGCGAGCAACTCGACCTCCCTGACCAGCGGCTTCGCACCCAGCCGGGACGCGATGCCGGCCGCCTCACGGCACAGCGCCGGATCGGCGGACGCCTCGGCCGCGTGCCGCAGTGCACGGGCCAGCGAGTGGGGGCGGTCCAGCACGCGCCAGGCCGCCACCGCGTCGTCCCATGGCGCGTCACCGGCCTCGGCGAGGAAGGTCCACCGCTGGGCGGCCTGGACGGGGCCGACCACCGGCAGGCGTCCGGCCAGCTCGCGCAGGGCGGCCAGGCGAGCTGCGGCGGCCTTCACCTCGTCCGGATCGCCCAGTGCCCGCGCGGTTCGCTCCCGCGTCAGCCGGGCGCCCGTCACCAGCACGGGCCACGCATGGCGCGGGAGGCCGGCAAGGCCCGGTCCGGCGAGGACGCGGCCGAGGATCTCGTCGGCGCGCGACAGGTCGTCCTGCGCGAGGGCCACCTGGCAGCGCAGGTCGTGGAGCGGCAGGCGGAACACGGGGCCCCAGCTCGACGGACTCATGATCGAGTCCGCCTCGTCCGCCGCCGCGGCCGCGGCCGCCGTGTCGCCTTCCGCGAGAGCGATCAGCCCCAGTTTGGTGTGGGCGAGCGCGCGGAAAAGCGGCGGCGGGTCCAGCGCGAGGGTGTCGCGCAGCAGGTCGGTGGCCTCCGGCCAGCGGCCGAGGGCGAACAGCGGTTCGGCCAGCTTCGTCGCGAGCCCGGCGCCCTGGTCGCGGGCCAGCCCGGCACGGCGGGCGATCTCCAGGCCGCGGCGTCCGCATCCGGCGGCCTCCTCGTCCAGCCCGAGGCCGTGCAGCGCCTCCGCCTCGGCCATCGCCGCGATGACCAGCGGGACGGCCGGTTCCCCGGCGGCCCGGGTGATCTCGCGCGCCGCCGCGAACGCCGCACGTGCCGCGTCCAGATCCCCGCCGAGCCCGTGGACGGAGCCGAGCGTGAGCATCGCCGATGCCTGGACGCGGGCGTCGGACGCGGTCGCGCGCGCCTCGGCGGCCTTCTCGGCCGCCTCCGCCGTGTGCGACAGCAGAAGAAGCCGGTTGGCGAGCGTGGCCAGCAGCCGCCCGCGGCCGGGCGTCCCGTCCGGGAGCAGCTCGACGCCGGCGCGGAGGTCGACGATGCCGTCGTCGCCGAGGCGGTGGCGCAGCATGCCGCGCAGTTCGAGGAGGGCCGCGGCCCGTTCCGGCGCGGGGCCGAGGCCGAGCGCCTCGGTCGCCAGCTCGGCGCCGCGTGCGGCCTCGCCCGCCGACAGGCACGCTTCGACGGCGTGGTGCAGGACGTCCACGCGGTCGGTGCCGAGCAGGCGTTCGGGGTCCTCGATGCCGTCCCACTGACGGAGGAGGCGGGTCAGGATCCGCAGCCGTTCCGGATGGGCGTGCACGGACCGGGCCGCCAGCGCGGCCCGCCACAGTGCCTCGAACGCCCGCTCCCGCTCGCCCGCCCGGCACCAGTGCGCCGCCTCCTCGGCCGCGGCCCGCCCGTCCGGGACGAGCCCGGGATCGTCGCACAGCGCGGCACCCGACCGCGCGTGCAGGCGGGCCCGCGCGCCCGGCAGCACGTCCTCGTAGATCGCCTGGCGGAGCAGCGCGTGCCGGAACGCGTAGCCTCGCTCGGCCGTCCGCAGCAGCCCGCGTTCCACGGCCGGACGCAGTGCCGCCTCCAGCGCCGGATCGTCCAGGCCGCTCACCGAGGCCAGGAGCCCGTGCGCCGGCCCTCCGCCGCACGTGGACACCACGGACGCCGCGCGCAGCACGTCGCGGGAGTAGTCCGGCAGGGCGCGGAAGCCGGCCAGGAGCAGGTCGCGCAGCCGGACGGGCGTGCCGCCGCGCGTGCCCGCGTCCGCGAGGGCCTCCACGAACAGCGGGTTTCCCTCGCTGCGCCGGCGGATCTCCGCCGCATCGCCCGGTTCCGGGACCCGGCCGAGCCGGTGCGCGATCAGGACGCCGACCTCCGCGCAGGTCAGCGGGGCAGGTTCGAGGCTCTCGACACGCGGGGAGCGCACCAGTCCGGCGAGCACCGGACGCAGCGGATGCCGCTCGCCGAGATCGGTCGACCGGTAGGTGCCGAGCACCAGCACACCCGGTCTGGACAGGTTGTGGACGAGGAAGACCAGAAGCTCGCGGCTGGAAGGGTCGGCCCATTGCAGGTCTTCGAGGACGAGCACCAACGGGTGCTCAGTGGTGGCCGCCTCCAGCAACGTGAGGACGTCCTCGAACAACCGGGCCCGCCCATGCATCGGGTCTGGGACGTTGTCAGGGATACCTAGGACCGGCAACCACTGCGCCAGGCCATGCCGTCCCCGCCCGGGGAGAAGCCCTGCCGCGCGCTCAGCGCCCAGTTCGCGGACGAGGGCGCGCATGGCGGCCGTGAACGGCGCATACGCGAGGCCATCGGCGCCGACCTCCAGGCAGTCGCCCTGGACCACACGCGTCCCGGACGGGAGCCGGGCCGCGAACTCCGCGACCAGTCGGCTCTTCCCGATTCCGGCCTCGCCGCCGATCAGGACCGTCACCGGCTCGGTACCGCACGCCCGCGCATACGCCTCCGACAGCCTGCCCAGTTCGGCCGTGCGCGCGACGAACACCGGACCTCCTGAACACCGACCGCCGGAATCTGAAGAACCCGCCGCGCCGATCTACGTATTCCTCTCCATGCGGGCGAGGGCCGTGCGGGACGAGCGTGGACTCCATGATCTCCGAAACGCGGAGCCGGCTCGTCCTGCCCGTCATCCTCTGCGCCACGTTCATGGCCTCGTTCGACTACATGGTGGTCAACGTCGCGACCCCGTCCTTCGAGCGCGACCTCCACGCCGGGCCGATCGCCCTGGAGCTGGTCATCGCCGGTTACGCCTTCACCTACGCGGGCGGAATGGTGACCGGCGGACGGCTCGGCGACCTGTTCGGCCACCGCCGCCTGTTCGTCCTCGGCATGGCCGCGTTCACCGTGGCGTCGCTGCTGTGCGGACTGGCGCAGTCGCCGTCCCAGCTGGTCGCCGCGCGACTGCTCCAGGGGCTGACCGGCGCGGCGATGGTCCCGCAGGTGCTCGCGCTGATCACCGCGTCCCTGCCGGCGTCGGCGCGGACCCACGCGATGGCCTGGTACGGGGTGGTGCTGGGCGGCGGCGGCATCGCCGGGCAGGTGCTCGGCGGGCTGCTGCTCCAGGTGGACGTCCTCGGCCTCGGCTGGCGGGCGATCTTCCTGGTCAACGTGCCGGTGGGCGCCGCCGCCATCGGCTGCGCGCTCCGCGTGCTCCCCGCCGCCCGGTCGGGCCGGCGTCCCCGCCTCGACCCCGTCGGCGCCGTGGGCGTCTCCGGCGCCCTCGCGCTCGTTCTCGTCCCGCTGGCCATGGGGCGCGAGCAGGGCTGGCCCGCGTGGACATGGGTCTCGCTCGCCGCGTCCGTCCCCGTCGTGGCCGGGACGCTCGGCTGGGAACGGCGCCTCACGCGGGCGGGCCGCGACCCGCTGCTGGACCTCGGCCTGTTCCGGGCCCGCTCGTTCACCCTCGGCCTCGCGATCAACGTCACGTTCCTGGCCTCGTTCGGCGGCGTCAACCTCGTCCTCACCCTGCTCCTGCAAGGCGGCCTTGGGCTGACGCCGTTCGAGGCGGGCCTGACGTTCGGGCCGATGGCGCTGCTGACGATGGTCTCCTCCCTCCTCGGGCGCCGCCTCGTGGACCGGTTCGGGCCGAGGGTTCTCGTGTGCGGGGCCATCGTCAACGCGGTCGGCGTCCTGACGTTCGCCGTCGAGCTGGACGTTCTCGGCGGCGGCGTGACGGCGGCCTGGCTGCTCGTCCCGCTCGGCCTCCTCGGGCTGGGCGGCGGGCTGACCCTGCCGTCCGTGATCGGCGCCGTCCTGTCCGGGATCGAGCCGTCCCGGGCGGGCGCGGCGTCCGGCGTGCTGACGACCGCGCAGCAGTTCTCGGGCGCGGCCGGGGTGGCGGTCCTGGGCGCGGTGTTCTTCGCGTCGCTCGGCACGCACCCGGACCGGGCCGCCTTCGCCGCCGCGGCCGAGACCGCCGCCTGGGCCGGCGTCGCACTGGTCATGGCGAGCGTCCTGCTGACCCTGCTGTTCCCGCGTCCGGCGGTCCCGGCGCCTGGACCGGAGCCCGTCCGGCTGGAAGAGCGTGGCGAAGTAGCCCCTTCTTGACGCTCGGACCCTTCCACGTCCATTATGAACACGGGTTCATGAACACAGGTTCATAATGAGGAGGGCTCATGACGGAGATCGTCAACACGCATCAGGCGGAGGCGTGGAACGGGTACGAGGGCGAGCACTGGGCCGAGCGGTACGACCGGTACGACGCCATGAACGGCGGGTTCAACGAGTTCCTGCTGGACGGCGCGGCGATCGGCCCGCGCGACCGCGTGCTCGACATCGGCTGCGGCAACGGGCAGGTCACCCGGCTCGCCGCAGGACGGGCCACGCTCGGCGGCGCGACGGGGGTGGACCTGTCCGGCCCGATGCTCGCCCGAGCCCGGTCCCTCGCGGAGAAGGAGGGCGTCGCGAACGTGACGTTCGAGCAGGGCGACGCGCAGGTGCACCCGTTCCCGGACGCGGCGTTCGACGTGGCGGTCAGCCGGTTCGGCGTGATGTTCTTCGCCGACCCGGTCGCCGCGTTCGGCAACGTCCGGCGGGCGCTGCGGGAAGGCGGGCGGCTGGCGTTCCTGTCGATGACGCCGCTCGGCGAGACCGACATGGCGACGATCTTCGCCGCCCTTCCCGCGCTCGCCGAGCCCGCGGTCGGGCACGACGGCCCGCTTTCGCTGTCGGATCCCGAACGCGTCCACGAGGTCCTCGAAGGCGCCGGTTTCCACGGGGTGACCGGCCGGAAGGTGGAGGCCGAGCAGATCTGGGGCCGGGACGCACGCGACGCGGCGGAGTTCTTCGCCGGCTGGGGGCCGATCCGTTACAACTACGGCGCGGGCGAGGAAGTGCGTGACACCATCGCAACGGCGATGCGCCCGTTCGAACGCGACGGCGCGGTCCGGCTGCGCAGCACCGCCTGGCTCGTGACGGCGCGACGATGAGACGGGTCGTGGTGCTCGGCGGGTACGGGGCGTCCACTACGTCGACGTGTCCGCGTCCCGCGAGGTGCTCGCCGGGATCGCGAGGCTGGACCGGCTCGCCACCGAGCGGAGCGCCACGGCGGTGCTGAGCGTGGGCCTCGCGCCGGGCGTCACGAACCTGCTGGCCCGCGAGTTCGGCGGCCGGGACGTGGACATCGGCGTGTTGCTCGGATCCGGCGAGCGGCACGGCCCGTCCGCCGTGGAATGGACGCTCGACTCGCTCGCCGATCTGGGCGAGTCGTGGCGGATGCAGTTCCCCGCGCCCTACGGGATCCGGACCGTGCACCGCTTCCCGTTCCCCGACCAGCACACTCTTCCAGGACGCGTCCGGACGGGTCTCTGCCTGGACTCGCGTGCCCTGACCGCCCTGCTTCCCCGCCTCGTGCGGTTCCGTGACGCCCGCCCGCTGCGGGCTATGTTCCACCGCGTCCACGTCGGCGGCGACGGGTTCGCCGTCGCGGTCGCGTCCGGCGGGACGGTCCGGGCGTTCACGGGACGGCGGCAGAGCCGCGCGACGGGCCTGGTCGCCGCGATGGTCGTCCGGCGGCTGGCCGGGATGCCGCCCGGCGTCCGGCATATCGAGGACGCCGTCGGCCCCGGCTTCCTGCCGGACCTGGCCGGGCACGGGTTCGAGCTGACTCAATACGATGCCGGGTGATGTCACCTAGAAGAGCGGCCGCGCTGCGCGCCGGGGACCGGAGCCTGCGCGAGCACCTGATCGCCACGGCCGAGCGGATGATCGCCGAGCGCGGGGCGGCGGGCCTGACCGTCCGCGCGATCGCGCGGGAGGCCGGCGTCGCCGACGGCGTCCTCTACAACCACTTCGCCGACAAGGAGGAGCTGCTCGCGCACGCGCTGCGGGCACGCGCCGACGCGATCGGGCGCGCACTGGACCCGCTGCCCGAGCCCGGCACCGGGACGGTCGAGGAGAACCTGCGCGCGTACGTCGCGCACGGGCTGGTCCTGCACAACGGGCTGCTCCCGGCGCTGACCGGCCTGGTCGCACAGCCGGACGTCCTCGCCCGGTTCGCGGCGCTGAGCGGCGGGGGCGAGGACTGGAACCAGCGGCTGTCCCGGTACCTGCACGCCGAGCGCGGCCTCGGCAGGCTCGCGCCGGACGCCCGGGTGGACGCGGCCACCTCCATGATCGTCGGCGCCTGCCACGAGCCGGTGCTGTCGGTGCTGTTCCAGGGCCAGGGCATCGCCCACGAGGTCTCCCTGGACGTCGCCGACGATCTCGTGGCCGCCGTCCTCCTGGGCCTCGCCGCGCGCTGACGGCCACCGTCGCGCCACGAGGCGATCGCGCTACGAGGCCATGAGGCTACGAGGCCATGGCCGCCCTGACCTCGTCCAGCGTGCGGTCCGCGACCGCGTTGGCGTGCTCGTCGCCCGCGGCGAGCACGCCGCGCAGGTACGCCCGGTCGGCCATCAGCTCGGCGCGCCGGGCGCGGATCGGGCGGAGGAACTCGTTCACCGAATCGGCCACGACCTTCTTCAGCGCGGCCGCGCCGCCGTCGCCGATCTCCGCGGCGACGGCGTGCGGGTCCCGGCCCTGGCACAGCGCGGCGAGCTGCACCAGGTTGGAGACCTCGGGGCGCGTCTCGGGCTCGTAGGCGATGTGCCGGTCGGCGTCGGTCACCGCACGCTTGATCAGCCGGGCCGTGTCGTCCTCGGTCGCGGAGAGCGCGATCGCGTTGCCGCGGCTCTTGCTCATCTTCTGGCCGTCCGTCCCGAGCAGGGTCGGCACGGCCGACAGCAGCGCGTCCGGCACCGGGAAGACGGGCCCGTAGCGCTCGTTGAAGCGGCGCGCGATCGTCCGGGTGATCTCCTGGTGCGGGAGCTGGTCCTTGCCGACGGGCACGAGGTTCGCCTTGCAGAACAGGATGTCGGCGGCCTGGTGGACGGGATAGGTGAACATCAACCCGCTCACGGACGTCTGCCGGGACGCCCCGATCTCGTCCTTGACCGTCGGGTTGCGGCTGAGCTCTGAGATCGAGACCAGCGACAGGAACGGGAGCATGAGCTGGTTCAGCGCCGGGACGGCGCTGTGCCGGAAGATCGTCGCCTTGGACGGGTCGATCCCGGCGGCGAGATAGTCGGCGATCAGGCCGTCCACGTGCTCGGCCAGGTTGTCGGCGACCTCCCGGTCGGTGAGCACCTGGTAGTCGGCGACGATGACGAACAGCTCGACGCCGGCCCGCTGGAGCCGGACGCGGTTCGCCAGGGTGCCGAAGTAGTGGCCGAGATGCAGCGGGCCGGTGGGCCTGTCCCCGGTCAGGATGCGGAAGGCTCCGGGTTCGCCCGCGATGCGTGCTTCGAGTTCGCGGCTGCGGTCTTCGAGCGTGGTCTCCATGGGTCTCTCCTCGTGAGGTCCGGCCGTCCCGCCGGACCCGGCCGCGTCATCGAGGAAAGAGAAGGGCCGTCCAGCGGACGGCCCGATGCGTGCGTAGGTGTCGGCCGTCCTAGGACGGCCACCAACCCAGACACACGGTGCGGTTCATGAGCCCGAGCATAGCCCACGGAATGCACCTGCTCACAGATAATCTAGAACGAAACCATCTTGGGTAGGCTGGACGCATGACCTCGATGGCCCCCGCGCGCACGCAGACCGACCTGTCGTTCCTGCTCGACCACACCAGCCATGTCCTGCGCACCCGCATGACCGCGGCGCTCGCCGAGATCGGGCTCACGCCGCGCATGCACTGCGTCCTGGTGCACGCCCTGGAGGAGGAGCGCACCCAGATCCAGCTGGCCGAGATCGGCGACATGGACAAGACGACGATGGTCGTGACCGTGGACGCCCTGGAGAAGGCCGGACTCGCCGAACGCCGCCCGTCGTCCAGGGACCGGCGCGCCCGGATCATCGCCGTCACCGAGGAGGGTGCGCGGGTCGCCGTCCGCAGCCAGGAGATCGTGGACGGCGTCCACGCGGCCGCACTCGGCGCCCTGCCCGAAGACGAGCGCGATGCCCTCGTCCAGGCCCTGAACAACCTGGTCAGCGGACACCTGGCCGCACCCGTGGAGAGCGCCCAGCCGGCCCGCCGGGCTCGCGAGCGCGCCAAGTAAATCCGTCAGAGATAGTCTGCAACAAAACTATCTGCTACGGTTCCTCCTGTGCCTCTGAAACAGGAGATGACCATGTCCTCGTCGATCCGGTCCTTGTCGCTCCGGTCCCGCTGGGCGGCGCTCGGCGTGCTGTCCGCCACGATGCTGATGACGATCCTGGACGGCAGCATCGTCACCGTCGCGACCCCCGCCATCCAGCACGATCTCGGCTTCTCGCCCGCCGGGCTCAGCTGGATCATGAACGCCTACCTGATCCCGCTCGGCGGCCTGCTGCTCCTCGCCGGACGGCTCGGCGACCTCGTCGGCCGCCGCACGCTGTTCCTCACCGGCAACGCGGTGTTCACGGCGGCATCGCTGCTCGCCGGCGCCGCCACCACGTCCGGCCTGCTCATCGCCGCCCGGTTCCTGCAGGGCGTCGGCAGCGCGCTCGCCTCGGCCGTCGTCCTCGGCATCCTCGTGACGCTGTTCACCGACCCGCGCGAGCGGGTGAAGGCGATCGGGGTGTTCAGCTTCACCGGCGCGGCCGGCGCGTCCATCGGGCAGGTGCTCGGCGGGGTGCTGACCGACGCGCTGAGCTGGCACTGGATCTTCCTGATCAACCTGCCGATCGGCCTCGCCACGATCCTGCTGGCACTCCCGGCGCTCCCCCGCGACCGCGGCATCGGACTGGCGGCCGGGGCCGACGTCCCTGGTGCGCTGCTCGTCACATCCGGGCTGATGCTCGGCATCTACACGATCGTCAAGGTGGAGCGCTACGACTGGATCTCCCCGCACACCCTCGGCCTCGGCGCCGTGTCGCTGCTGCTGCTCGCCGCGTTCACCGTCCGGCAGGCCCGCGCGGCGACCCCGCTGATGCCGCTGCGGATCCTGCGCTCCCGCAACGTGTCCGGCGCCTACGCCGTCCAGTTGCTCACCCTGTCGGCCATGTTCTCGTTCCAGGTCATCGTCGCCCTCTACATGCAGCAGGTCCTCGGGTACGGCGCGCTCGAAACCGGCCTGGCGATGCTCCCGGCGGCCGTGGCGATCGGCGCGGTGTCGCTGTTCGTCTCCGCACGGCTGTCCAACCGGTTCGGGGAGCGGTTCGTGCTCATGGCCGGGCTGGTGCTGCTGATCGGCGCGATGGCCTGGCTCACCACCGTCCCGGTGGACGCCGCCTACGTCACCGACCTGCTGCCGGTGTTCGTCCTGGTCGCGGGTGCGGGGCTGGTCCTGCCGTCGCTGACGGGACTGGGCATGTCGAGCGCCCGGCCCGAGGACGCGGGCATCGCCTCCGGACTGTTCAACACCGTCCAGCAGGTGGGGATGGCGCTCGGCGTCGCGGTCCTGACCACGCTCGCCGCGTCCCGCACCGAGAACCTCCGGTCGGACGGGCGGGACGGCGCCGCCGCGCTGACCAGCGGCTACCACCTCGCCTTCGGCGTCTCCGCCGGCCTGCTGGTCGCCGCTCTCGCGGTGTCCCTGCTCGTCCTGCGCCGCCCGAAGCCCGTGACCGGCACCACCGCGCCGGTCGAATCCGTCCCCGCCAACGCCTGACGGCCCCCACACGACCAGCCGGAAGGACATCACGATGACCGAGTACGGCCCCGGACAGGGACCCGGTCCCAAGCCCATCAGCGAGGACGACCTCTCCCGCCTCCTCGGCGAGCAGCAGTTCGCCGTCCTCGCCACCAACAAGAAGAACGGCCACCCGCACGTGTCGACCGTCGTCTACGCGTGGGACCCGGACGAGCGCGTCGTGCGGATCTCCACGACCGACGGCCGCGCGAAGGTGAAGCAGCTCCAGCGCGACCCGCGGGCGGCACTGCACGCGTCGAGCGCCGACCACATGTCCTTCGCCGTCGCCGAAGGCAGCGCGGAATTGTCGGACGTGACCGAGAAGCCCGGCGACGCGATCGGGCGGGAACTGCTCGCGATGACGCCCGGGTTCGACGACCCGGAGGACGAGCAGGCGTTCCTGGAGCAGATGGTGAAAGACCGGCGGCTGGTGATCCGCCTGCGCGTCACCCGCCTCTACGGAACCGTCCTGTCCGACTAGTCGTACTGACCGGAGACATCGGTTGAGCGTCGCCCCGGGGGCTGGTCCTGTTCGAGGACCAGCCCCCGGCGGAGTCTGGCCGCCAGTTGGCGAAACGCGTCGACGAGCCGGCCGGGTTCGATGTCGTGCAGGTCGGCATCGAAGGTGGCGAAGAGGCCGGCGACGCCCATCCAGGACCAGCCGCCGATGGTGAGCCGGCACCGGTGCTCGTCGATGTGCTCGACGACGGACCCGCCCGGTGCCCATCGAGCGACGATGCCCGCAGGCAGGTCGATGGTGGCACTGCCGAGGCACTGCCACTGGGCGGAGGTGTCGCCGCGGTCGGGATTCTGGATGACAAGTCGCGTGAGGTCCTCGTCCGTCAAGGGCATCAGCGTGAAGGGCGCGCCCGCGGGGTCGCGTGGGGCGATCCGGTCGACGCGGTAGGTGCCCCATTCCCGGGTGCGACGGTCGCGGGCGACGAGGTACCACCGGCCGGCCCACACGACGAGGTGGTGGGGCTCGACCTCGAGCGGCGGCGTGAAACCCCGCTCGCCCAGGTCCGGGGCGGCGCCGTCGGGTGAGCGGTAGTCGAAGCGCAGCACATGCTGGGTGCGGATCGCCGACCCGACGGCCCGCAGCGTCCCGATGTCGATCGGCGGCGCGGCGAACTCCCAGTAGTTGCGCAGAGCCGTGAGCTCGAAGGCCTCGGACGCGGCGCACAGGCGCGCGGGCATGACCTGGCGCAGCGTCGTGAGCGCCCGGGAGACGGCGTCGTCGATTCCGGTGACGGTCGCGGGCGCGGTCTGCAGGGCGATGGCGATCGCGATCGCCTGGTCGTCGTCGAGCATCAGGGGCGGCAGCTTTCCGCCCGCTCCCAGCCGGTAGCCGCCGCCCGGCCCCTTGACGGCTTCCACCGGGTAGCCGAGCTCGCGCAGGGTATCGACGTCCCGCCGCAAGGTGCGGACGCTCACGCACAGACGCGCGGCGAGCTCGCTGCCGGGCCACTCGGCGCGCGCTCCGAGCAGCGACAGCAGCCTCAGGATCCGCGCCGACGTGTCAGCCATCCCCGAAGACTGCCAGACATAGCGGCCATTCTATGACCGCTACCGATGCGACGGTGCGGGCATGCGTACCGAGAAATCTCCTGTCGCACCACCCCAGGCGCCGCCGTCGACCGTGACCGGCGGGCGCGCCTCCCTGGCCTTGATCGTGGTCCTGTTCGCCGCCTTCATGGATCTGCTGGACGTCACGATCGTCACCGTCGCGGCGCCTTCCATCGCCACGGACCTGGACGCCGGCGAGGCCCAGCTGCAGTGGATGCTCGTGGCCTACACCTTGGCCCTCGGATCCGGACTCGTCACCGGCGGCAGGGTCGGCGACGACCACGGCCGCCGCAAGGTCTTCCTCGTCAGCCTCGCCGGGTTCGCGATCGCGTCCGCCGCGTGCGCGCTGGCTCCGTCCCCGGGTGTGCTGATCGCCATGCGGGTCGTGCAGGGTCTTGCGGGCGGGTTCATGGTCCCGCAGGTGTTCGGCATCATCCGCTCTTCCTTCGACCCGGCCGGGATGGCCAAGGCCTTCGGCGCGTACGGCGCCGTCCAGGGGTTGGCCGCCGTCGCCGGCCCGCTGCTGGGCGGGGCGCTGGTCGACGCCGACCTGTGGGGCCTGGGGTGGCGCACGATCTTCTGGGTCAACGTGCCCGTCGCCGTCCTCGCGCTGGCCGTCGGGATGCGGGTGCTGCCGGAGTCCACCGCCGATCGGCGTGCGCGCCTTGACGTGCCCGGGGCCGTGCTGTCCGCTCTGGCGATCGCGCTGATCCTTCTGCCCTTGGTGCAGGGGCGGGACTGGGGTTGGCCCTGGTGGGGATGGGTCCTGCTCGCCTCCGGGCTGGCGCTCGTGGCCGTCTTCGCCGGCCATGAGCGCGGCCTCGCGTCCCGCGGCGGTAACCCGGTGCTTGACCCCGAGCTGCTTCGCATCAAGACCTTCACCGCGGGACTGGCCGCGTCAGTCCTGTTCTTCGGCGCGCTCGGGTCGTTCTTCCTGGTGCTCTCGCTGTACCTGCAGACCGGGGCCGGACGGTCCGCGTGGGGCACGGGCCTGGTGATCCTGCCCTATGCGATCGGGTCGATCGTCACCTCCGGCGTCGGCGTCAACCTCGCGGCCAAGGCCGGACGCGTACTCCTCATCACCGGGTCGCTGATCCTCGCCGCCTCCCAAGCCGTGATCTGGGCCCTGGTCCGTGACGGTGGCCAGCCGGGCTACTGGCCCCTGGCGGCCGCGCTGTTCCTCGGCGGCCTCGGGCTCGGCCTGGCCGCCCCGATCCTGGTCAACGTCGTCCTCGCAGGCGTTCCCGGCCGGCACGCCGGAGCAGCCGGCGGTGTCCTCTCCACGGTCAACCAGATCGGCAACGCCGTCGGCATCGCCGCACTGGGCACCGTCTTCTTCAGCTCACTCGCGCCGGCGCACTCGCCCGCCACGGTGTTCGGCAACGCCCTGGCCACCGTCATGCCCTGGCAGGTCGCCGCCTACCTGGCCGCCGCGCTGCTGATGCTCGCGCTCCCGAAGACCGCCGGCGCCCACCCGTCCTGAGTCACCCGGCGCCCGCCGGTCGGCTAGTGGGGCAGGACGAGGAGCAGGAGGGGGAGGCCGGCGATGACGGGCACGGCGACGGTGGCGGCGACGCGGGTCTTGCGGGGCAGCGGTTCCGGCTCCAGGAGCCGGTTCACCCGCGCCATCACCGGGATGTCGCTGTGCGAGGCGACACCGAGCGTGCCGGACGGCGCGGCGGCCGGGCGGGCGGCCGCGAACCGCAGCAGCGCGGTCGCCAGCTCGCGCGCCGGCCGGCCGTGCCTGGCCCGGTCGTCGGCGGCCATCTCGATCAGCAGCTCCACCGCGTCCAGGCACCGTCCGACCAGCCGGAACTGCGGGAACACCTGGCGCAGCGACGCGAACGGCAACAGCACCAGGTCGTGCCGCTCGCGGGCGTGGGCGCGCTCGTGCGCGAGCACCGCGGCCAGCTCGCCGCGGTCGAGCAGCTCCATCGTCCCGGCGCTGACGACGACCTTGGACGAGCGGACGCCCGGCACGCAGTACGCGGCGGCGCCGGGGTGGTCGAGCACGAGGGTGCCGGGAACGGAGGAGTCGCGGCGCGACACGAGCGCGAGCAGCGCCCGGTGCCGCCGCCGGGCCCGCACGACCCGGACCACCGCGAACATCAGCATGACCAGCAGCACCCCGGTCAGGCTGACCGCGGCGAGCAGCGCCGCCACCTGGACCGCGTTGAGCCGGGCCGCCTGGTCGTCGTACAGGCCGGGCAGCCCGCCGAGGACACCCTTGCGGTACGGGAGCAGGGCGAGACCGAGCAGCGCGCCGATCGTGGCGACGCCCCAGCACAGCCCGAGGGCCTGCCAGAGCGCGATCCCGATGCGCGGCGTCCGCCACGTCCACTGAGCGCGGGACAGCAGATGCGCCCCGCCGACGGTCCCCAGGGAGATCAATGCGAGCAGGGCGGTGCCGGTCATGCCGGTGGTTCCTTGCTGGTGAGTCCGGCGAGGGTCTGGCGGATGACGTCGATCTCGTCCCGCGACACGGACCGGACGAAGTGCGCGAGCGCCGCGTCACGGTCGCCGGTCTCGTTCAGGGCGCCCAGCATCAGCTCGGTGACGTACACCTCGCGGCTCGCCACCGGGTGGTAGCGCCAGGCGCGGCCGTCGCGCTCGCGCTCAAGGAAGCCCTTCTTGGCGAGCCTGTCGAGCACGGTCATGATCGTGGTGTGCGCGAGGTCGCGGTCGCCGGCGAGCGCGCGGCTCACGTCACGGGCGGTCGCCGCGTCGTGACCGGCGTCCTCCCGCGCCCAGAGGATCTCCATGACCGTGCGTTCGAGCTCTCCCAGACCCTTCACGACAGCCAGGTTATCCGACGGTCCCGCAGGGGCCCACGTCAGGTAGTACTACCGCCCGTAGGGGGCGTGACCAGTCCCAGTTCGTAGGCGATGATGACGAGCTGGACGCGGTCGCGGGCGTCCAGCTTGGTCAGCAGCCGCGCCACGTGCGCCTTCGCCGTGGCCACGCTGATGAACAGCTCCCCGGCGATCTCCTGGTTGGACAGGCCGCGTCCGACGAGGGTGAGGACCTCGCGCTCACGCTCGGTGACGCCGTCCACCGGCCGCGTTCGCTGGATGGCCGGATCCGGGCGCGCCGCGAACTCCTCGATCAGCTTCTTGGTGACGCTGGGCGCGATCAGGGCCTCCCCCTTCGCGACGACGCGGATCGCCGCGAGGATCTCCTCCAGCGCCATGTCCTTGACGAGGAAGCCGCTGGCGCCCGCCCTGAGGGAGCCGTAGACGTACTCGTCGTCGTCGAACGTGGTGAGCATCAGGACGTGCGCGGTCTCGATCCGGCGGGTGGCCTCGATGCCGTCCATGTCGGGCATGCGAATGTCCATCACGACCACGTCGGGTTCGACCTTCTCGACCAGGCCGACCGCTTCGGCGCCCGTCCCGGCCTCGCCGACGATCTCCATGTCCGGGGTGTCGGCGATGAGGACCCGCAGGCCGGCGCGGATCAGCGGCTGATCGTCGGCCAGGACGATGCGGATCGTCATGCCGCCGCCGGTGCGGGGATGCGCGCCGCCACCCGGAACCCGCCCTCCGGACGGGGACCGGCGGTGAACTCGCCGCGCAGCAGGGTGACCCGCTCCCGCATCCCGACGATGCCGTACCCGGTGCCGACCACCCCGCCTGCCCCGTCGTCCTCGACCTCGATGGCCAGTTCCTCGTCGCCGTAGCCGACGGTGACCCGGCACTGGCCGGTGCCCGCGTGCCGGACGACGTTCGTGACCGCCTCCTGGACGATCCGGTAGGCGGAGAGATCGACGTCCGGCGGGAGCGGCCTGGGCTCGCCTTCCGTCCGGATGTCGACCTTGACGCCGGCGTCCATCGTCGCCTCGGCGAGCCGGGCGAGGTCGTCCAGGCCGGGCACCGGGCCGAGCGGGGCCGTTCCCGGGTCATCCTTGCGGAGCGCGGTGAGCATTCTCCGCAGACCGGACAGGGTGTCGCGGCTGGTGGCCTCGATCGCGTCGAGGGCGTTGCGGGCCTCCGCCGGCTGCGTGTCGATCACCCGTCCGCCCACGCCCGCCTGGATCGCGATGATGCCGATGCTGTGCGCGACCATGTCGTGCAGCTCCCGCGCGATCCGGAGCCGCTCCGCCGTGACCGCCTGCGCCGTGGCCTGCTCGCGCATCACGTCCGCGTGCGCCCGGCGCACCTGGACCGAGTTGCCCACCATCCAGGTGACGGCCATCGCCAGCATGACGGTGATGAGGAACGAGCCGTTCGGGGAGACGAACGCGGCGACGGACAGGGCCTGCAGGACATAGGTGACCACGGCGACGGAGATCGACAGGGCGCGCGGACGTGTGGCCGCGATGTAGCCGACCGCGAGATCGGTGAGCAGGATCTGCAGCCCCGCGACCGACCCGTTCGGCATCTCCGTGAGGGCGAGGATCCAGGAGAAGAGCAGGATGCCGTGGGCCGGCAGCGGACGGCGCCTCAGCAGGGCCAGGACCCACACGGTGAGACCGGCCGAGGCCAGGATCTCCAGCTGGTCGAAGCCGAATCTCCCCGAGGTGACCGTGACGAACAGGACGCCGGGATAGAGGAGGGCCCCGGACCAGGCCAGGACCGCCCCGGCGGTGAGAGGGGGCTTCCGGGTCCCCGGCAGGGCTGACATGCGCCGATCGTAACCGGCGCCGCCCCTCCCGCACATTGGCCCGGAGGCGTAATCCCACGGGCTACAAGCGCCTTTCCCGAATGTGTCCGGCGGCCCGATGTCCGCCGCCGGCGGCCACGACACCGTTATCCGCATGAAGCGCTGGGTGTCATTGTTTCTGGCTCTCGAAATCCTGGCGATCGTGGTCTTCTCCGCCGCCTACGACTCGCTGGACTTCCGTATCTACTGGCTGGGCGGAGACGCCGTAACGCACGGCACGCGCCTCTACCAGGAGCAGCTCGCCGACCATTGGTACACCAATACGCCTTTCATGGCGGCGCTGTTCACTCCGCTGGCCGCCCTGCCGCTCACTCTGGCCCGGATGCTGTGGCAGCTGGCATCGCTTGCGGCTTTCATCTGGGCCTGTCGGGCGACATTGAAACTGACCGGCCGCCACGTTCCCCTGGTGGCCGTCGTAGCCGCGGGCCTACTCCTGCAACCGGTCTGGCAGTCGTTCTTCCTGGGGCAGGTCAACCTTTTCCTGCTGGCCCTCGTCCTCGCGGACCTCCACCGCGTCGCACTCGGCCGCCCGGCCGGGATCGGCATCGGCATCGCGACCGCGATCAAACTGACCCCGGCCGTCTTCGTCGTCCTCCTCCTGCTGACACGGCGAACGAAGGACGCGGTCACCGCCGCTGCCACCTTCGCCGTCTGCACCTTGCTCGCCTACGCCATCGCCCCGGACGCGTCCCGCCTCTATTGGCTGCACACCTTCTACGACACCTCTCGCGTGGGCGTCCCGTACATCAGCAACCAATCCCCCTACGGCGCCCTGACCCGCATATTGCGGGGAACGGCCGAGGTAGGCGACTGGTACACCGCCATCCCGCTGACGATCGGCGTCTCCGGCCTCACGGTCGCCACCATCTGGGCCCGGCGCGGCGACTGGCTGAGCGCCACAGCGGTCACTGGTGTGACCGGCCTGCTCGTCTCCCCCATTTCCTGGGCGCACCACTGGGTCTGGATCGTCCCGGCCCTGGCGGTGCTGCTCCGAAACGGCAACCGGAGAGCCGCCGCCTGCACCTACACCCTCTTCGCCCTGTCTCCGTTGTGGTGGACGCCCCACAACGGAGACCCGCGCGAGTACGGCGTCAACCTCCTGACCCCCGTCGCCAACTGCTACCTGATTGCGGGCCTGTTCTTCCTGACCCACATGACGATCCGCCTTCGGATCACCACCAGTCGTGGTGGACGGCGGCTTCCAGAGCTCGTCGGTGCCGCCAGCCGTGCCGTTCCAGATCCGGAGTCGGTTCGAGATGGGTGACCGGGCCCAGGCAGAGCCACGCGACCGGACGAATCCCCGTGGGAATGCCGAGCAGGTCACGAAGGTACGTCTCCCGATAGAACGACACCCAGCCGACGCCCAGGGCCTCGGCGGTGGCGGCGAGCCACAGGTTCTGGATGGCCAGGCAGACCGAGTACAGTCCCGCGTCGGCGATCGCGTGGCGGCCGAGAACCGTCGGACCGCCGCGCTCCGGGTCATAGGTGACCACGACCGACAGGCTGGACTCCAGCACCCCGTCGATCTTTATCCGGGCGAAGCCCTCGGCGGCGGCCCCGGTCAAGGTGGCGGCGAAGGCGGCGCGTTCGGACTGGACGTGGCCATGAAAGGCGCGCCGGATGGCAGGGTCGCCGACGAGGATGAAATCCCAAGGCTGCGACAGCCCGACACTCGGCGCGGCGTGCGCGGCCGTCAGGACCCGGTCGAGGACGTCCTGCGGAATCGGTGCACCGGTGAATTCGGCGCGCACGTCACGGCGGCGGTGAATGGCGTCGTAGATGTTCATGGGCAGGCCCCCGCTGCGTCGGGCCGCCGCGAACGGCGGCCGCGTGGAGCGAGGCCGGTCTTCGGACTCCCGGATCGACGCTCGACCGCCCGCCTTCCCGGCCGTACGGCCAGTGGCTGCGCGAACGCGCCTGGGCGGCAGCTCCCCGGTCACCGCGGCGGGCCCGTGCCGGATTCCCACCGGCTTCCCGATTCTCCCCACATGGGGGCACCCCGCGTCAGTTCATGCCGCCCGCAACCCTACCCGGGCGACCGCTCCTCAGAAGGCGGCCACCTTGGGATAGTGCCGGATGAAGTCCGCCCGGGTGATGTCCGCCTCGGACGCGTCGATCGCGATGGCGATGTGTCCGCGGCTCGCATGGAGGGACCAGTCACCGCCCGCGTCGCGATAGGCGCTGAAGGCGGCGGCGAACTGCTCCGCCGTCCCGATGACGGCGTCGGACAGGTAGGCGGCCGAGCCCTCGTCGGAAAGCGGGGAGGCGCCCAACCTGCCGACCGATTCGAGGACGCCCGTCTCCCCGGCCGCTGAGAAGAACTCCGCGAGTTCGTCGCCGCTCGCGGCGTCGGGGGCGATGAGGTGCACACCGCCCGCCCCTTCCGGCTCGCCGTCCTTGCCCCGCGACCAGAGCGCGCAGTACACGCTCAGCAAGAACAGGACCGCGATCCTGTCCCGGCCTGTCAGGTGCCGTATCAGCATGGTCTTGCCGTCCGACAGCGCGAATCCGGCGGCGACCTGCCTGTCGTCGACGTCCAGACCGAAGGCCCTCTGCATCGCCTCGGCGCCCAGGCTGAACGCTTTGACCTGATGGTCGGAGTGGTCGCGCGGCTTGAGCTTCTGCGTCTCCGGTGCGTACGAGACGGAGACGAGCGGCGCCTGCGCGAACGCCACCCCGCCCGCCGCCATCAGATCCATCAGATGCCCGATCTTGAACGGCCTGCCGACGTCCATGAGCGTGGTGACCGCGACCAAGATGCTTCCCCACCTGTGCGTCACCCTGGCGATGTCGTACTCGACGGGGACGTCGCGCCAAGCATGAATGACCGCGCCTTCATGCCGGACGTCGACGCCGATGCGGTCTCCGTCAATCGACGCCGCCAGGGCCGGAAGCGGAGGGAGCGGCCTCGACGGGAACTCCAGCCCGAACCCCGACAGCGTGAACGGCTCCAGGTTCGCGACGCGCCAATCGCGGTCCTCGCGCAGGAGGGCGTACTCGTACGAGGGGTTGACCAGGAAGAGGGGCACTTCGCCGGGCGGCAGCCGGAAACAGCCCGCCCGCCACGTGAGGTTCGGCCGCCCGGCGGAGCGGAGGCCGCCCTCGACCCACGCGGGCGGACGGCACCGCTGGTGGTGCAGTGACGCCGTCGCGAACCCGTCCTCCGCCCGGACCTCCAGCGCGGCCTTTCCCCATCGCCCGAGCGACCGCCCGCAGGTCTGACAGTCGACCGGCCGGAGGTTCACGTCCAGCTCGGCCAGTGCGCGCGGGCCGAGCCTCTCCTGGGTCGTCGGGTCGATCCGAATCCTGGGAGCGGCCATCGTCCAGCCTCGTCCGTGTCGGGGGCACCACTGACAGTGCTCAACGATCACAGGGTTCGCTGTGGATCACCACCCCTCCACGACCACGAACGAGCCGAGCAGCCGCCGCAGCGGGCCACCGCGGGGCCGCCGCTCGATCCGCCTCGCCCGCGCCTGACGCCGGGTCGGGGGCCTGGAGTGCACGGCCGGACGGGAAGGTGGGGGCGCCCCGTCCGGCCGTGCGGTTCTGGAGAGACGCGTACCGGCCGGCGTGAGCGCGGCGGGTCAGCTCGTGCAGCAGGCGCCCGAGCGTGGCCGGGTCGGGGGCCTCGACCAGGCGGTCACCGGTCATCGCCCACCAGCTCCCCGTGTACTCGCCCAGCCAGACGCAGCAGCCGGGGAACCGGCGCGCCAACTCGGCCGCGACCCGCTCGGGGTCGAGTTCCGCCGCCGCCCACGGCGTCACCGCTCGCCCCCGGACAGGTAGCCCAGCACGAACACGGCCGCGTCCGTGACCCGGTCGGCGGGCGCGATCGGCTCGCCCCACGACGTGAAGTACCAGAGCCGCCCGCCGTCCTCGTCCCGGGTACGGCAGGAGATCGTGTCGCCCGTGTGTTGTGTGCAGCAACTCTTGACGTGCGGGTTCCTCACTCGGAGCCCGTTGGAGTCCAACTGGACGTCGAGCTTGCGCGCGGCCAGATGCGCGGCAAGCGCCGCGAGCCGCACCTCGGGGGTCATACCATCGTCCACAGCCAGGACCTCTTTCCTGGTCAGGCCCCGACCCACATGGTGTGTCAGCACCGGGTCGGGGCCGCCTTCGTTTCCGGGGGACGGGACGCACCTCAACTCATCCCGCGACTCTGAGTAAATAGGCGTCACAGGGCGCGAGAAAAGATGAGAATGCGGAGACAGACCTGGAGACACCCGGAGACTCGAAAGTCTCCGGGTCCACAAAGGGGGCACATGCCAATGACTGCCCAAAATCCCCCAACATGGGCAGCCCGCCTGAAGGACGAACGTGAAGCACGAGGCTGGGGTAAACAGGAGATGGCCAGGCGCCTTCTCCTCGCGGACGGCCTGAAGCAGGGAAACGTCCCCCATCTCGCGCGCCAGATCTACGACTGGGAGAAGGGCCTGCACTACCCGCGCGACTGGGCGATCACCTACGCAAAAGCGTTCAAGTTAGACCCTTCCGACCTCTTCTCAACCGGGGAGGCGCAAGGGGCATCCTCTACCTATGACCCCGACCGCGATTTCGAGGACGACGAAGTGAAGCGCCGTGCCCTTCTTGGCCTCCTCGCCACCACCGCCGCAGCGGCACCCTTCGTCCGCGACGCCGAACACCTCCGGGCCGCTCTCACCGGAACCCTCACCACCGAGGCCACGACCCGCGACGCCGACGCCTGGGAACGGGTCGCCTTCGACTACGCCCACGAGGCCGGTTTCCTCCCGCCCGAGCAGGTCCTCCCCGAGATGCTCGCCGACCTGTCCGAACTCGACCTGCTGATAGCTCGCGCGACCGGCAGCGTCCGGCCACGCCTCATCCGCACGGCGGCGCAACTCTCCATGTTCACCGCCGTCTCTCTGACCGGCCTCGGCGACGTGCGGGGCGCACGCCGCTGGTGGCGGACCGCCGTCCGTGCCGCAGACGGATCCGGCGACGCTCTCATCGCTTCCCACGCCCGCGCACGAGAGGCGGTGTACGCGCTCTTCGACAACCGCCACGAGCAATCAGTCCTGGATCTCGCCGATGAGGCGATCGCGATAAGCGGCAACACGCCCTGCCCGGGACTGGCGGACGGACACGGGGCAAGAGCACAGGCACTCGCTCAGACGGGTCGTCACGCCGAAGCGCTGGAGGCCCTGGACGACCTCAAGCGCGTGTTCGAGCGGCTTCCCGACCGCATCCGGGATGATCAGGAGACCCAGCTCGGCTGGTCGATCAAGCGGATGCATCACACCGCCAGCTTCGTGCACACCCACATCGGCGATCACAAGCGGGCTCGCCAGGCCCAGGACGAGGCTCTGGCCGCCTACACGTCCAAGAGCGTGCTCGGGCCCGCGCAGGTCGAGATGTACCGCGCAACGACGCTCATCCAGGAAGGCGACGCCGACGCGGGGGCGAAGCACGTGATGAGCGTCCTGGACCGGCTACCCACCGCCCACCGCGATTCCCAAACCGTCCGCAAGAACGCCGTGACCGCGCTCGCGATGGCATCGCCCAAGGATGCCCGGAGACCTGCCATGCGGGACGCCTACGCGATGCTCGCCACCGCTGCGTCCTAGCGAACCGACGCCCAGCCGACGATCGGTCAACGAGAAGTGCGGCTGCTCCAGAGTGGGTCGACGTGATGACCGGTAGCGCCTTCGGCGCGAGCTTCCACACCGTGCGGCAGGAAGGTCCGTCAAACTATCCCTTGTACCCGGAAAATGTCCGGGCTTCGCCGCGTCGCGGCGAACACAACCCAAGGGAGAACCTCGTGGCCGAGGACTGGGTGCAAAGCAAGGAGCGGCAGGAGATCGACCCCAGTGGAGAGGTTGCGAACCTCCGACAGGACGTCGCCGTCGCCCGCCAGCAGGCCACCGGCCATTACCGGGATGCCAAGCGCGAAGCCAGGTACATCCACAACTAGTCAGAGGTCCGCCTGACGCGCGACGTCCGTGCGAGGCGGTCTCTTTTTCCGCAGCCCTCCCCCTCCGGGGGGAGGGCTGTCCCTTTGATGTCGCTCCTCTTCTGCGGCCTTGAAGACCGGCCGCCCGTCCGGATCGCCGACTGGCTGATCGAGTCGGCGCGTGCCGGACCGTCCGCAAGAACGCCGTTACACGCTCGCGATGGCATCACCAGAGTGGGTTGATGTGGCCCAGCCATGTGTCCTGGTCGTCTGCTAGAGGTCCCTTCAGGGGCAGCGGCAGGAAGCGGCAGCCGAACGTCATTCCCTCGTCCTCCCCCTGACCCGATACAAGGTGCTCCCACGCGTCGGGCGTGGTCGCAGGTGCTTGAAGTTGAAAGAACATCGTTCTCCGTGGCCGGCGTGTGTGGGGATGCGGCTTGTCCTCCGTGATGATTCGCCGGATCACGGAGGCGGTGCGCAGGCCGGTCTCTTCGGCGACCTCTCGTAGGACGGCTTGCTCCGGCTCCTCACCAGGCCGGACGCCGCCCGCAGGGACCTGCGTACCGGCTTCGGGCATGCCGACATGATCGAAGACGAGCAGCTCGGGAACGGCGCGACACCTGATCACGTAGGCGGCGACCCGAAGCCTGGGCGAGTTCACCCGGCCATTCTCGCGTCCACGAGTCTCAGCGGGTGTAGACCTCCAGGGTCCACTTGCCCGCCGGTTTCACGCCATTCATCAGCTTCGCCAGCGCGGCGTCGCCGGTGCCGTGCACCTTGCCCGCCTCCGCCGGCAGCACGGCCATCTCGATCCCGTTCGTCCCGCCTTCGACGTCCTGGTCCCAGACGACACCCATGGACTCGGCGCTCTCACAGTCGACGATCTTGGTCCGCCCGCCGATCCGGACGACCGCCACAGCAGCGCCGTCCACACACGTCACCCGCATCCGCGTCGACTTCCCCGGCTCCTTGAGCGGCACCGTCCGGAAGTTGCCGTCGGCGGCCCCGGTCACCCGCGCCAGCCGCTTCAGCCCCGCTACCGGGAGCCGCTTCGGCTGCTCCGGCGGACGCGTCAGCATGGTGCAGGCGTCGGAGTCGCACCGGCCGCTGTACACCCGAACGCTCCAGTTCCCCGGCATCGGTCCGTGGCTGCCCAGATACCGGTCGATGCCGGCCATCGAACTCAACGCGTTCGGGCTCTGTTCGCCGTCCTTCAAGGGGACGGCCACGGCGTCGATGGTGATCGGCACGCCCGGCGTGACCTTGGAGACGGAGGTGGAGTTGCCGTCAGGCGAGCCCTTGCCGCAGCCGCCGCCGTCGAAGACACCGCGCTCCCGCTCCTGGTAGACCATGAAATCGCCCGAGCACCGCAGGGTGATGCCGATGAACGGCCCGGTCGGCGTGACCGTGAACCGGCCCTTGGCCCGAAGCTTTGAGAACCGCACCTCCTTCAGCGGCTGCATGCCGTCCCGCCCCGCGGAGTCCGGGAAGTCCTGGTCGACGACGCCCGTCATCGTCGGCGCCGGTCCCAGCGCATGCCGCCCGCGGGCGCTCCCGTCCTGCTGCTGGACGATCCCGAAAGCCGCCCCCGCCACCAGCACCACGCCGAAGGCCGCGGCGGCGGCGCGCAGCCGGTTGCCGCGCCGCACCCGGCGGCGGACGCCGTCCAGCAGATCCGGGGACGGAACGCCGCGCGCGCTCTCGGCCTCCATGACCTCGGTGAGGTCCTTCAGTTCGCGTGCCATCGCTCACTCCCCTCCCTGCGGTGCGGCGGCCAGGACGCCCGGATCGATACGGAGCTTGGCAAGGGCCTTGCTGGTCTGGCTCTTCACGGTCCCGACCGAGCAGCCGAGGATCGCGGCCACCTGCGGCTCCGACAGATCCTCGAAGAAGCGCAGCACCAGCGTGGCGCGCTGCCCCCGCGGGAGCCGGCCGAGCGCCGACCACAGGACCGCCTTGTCCTCGACCGCGCCGATGCCGTCCGCCGGGTCGGGGCCGTCCGGCAGCCGTTCCGTGGACCGCTCGCCCCGCCAGCGCCGTTTCGCCCACGACGCGTGCGTGTTGACGAGGATCCGGTAGACGTAGGGATCGGGGTTGTCCCCGATCCGCCGCCACGCCCGCCACGCCTTGACCAGCGCCGTCTGCAGCAGGTCCTCCGCCTGCGCCCAGTCTCGGCACAGCAGGTAGGCGGTCCTGAGCAGCCGCGGCGACCGCTCCGTCACATACGCCGCGTAGTCCGGTCGCTCCCGCATCCGACCTCCCAGTAGATCCCTCGCCGATATCTACCGGTTGGCCCCCCGAAACGGTTGCCCGCCCTCGCGGGCGTCACCCGTCAAGCGTGCAGGTCCACGGAAATGTGCGGGGAGAGCGCGCGGAGGAAGTCGGGGGCGTCGAAGATCTCGCCGGCGGAGGCGACACCGGTCGTCCTGGTCCGGCCGGCGAGGATGCGGTCGACCGCTTCCACCGCGAGCGGCGCGGTGATCGCGTAGATGTCCTGGCCGCGCGCCACGGCGCGCCGTTCACCGCCTCCGGAACGCACGACGACGTCGACGACGAAGGTCTGCGCGGACCGCCCGTGCTCGTCGGCCGCGACCGGCGTCGGGGTGTCCGGGGACGAGAGGTCCCCGGCCGCCTCGACCGTCATGTAGTTGTGCACCTCGGGGATGGCCAGGTGACTGGGGACGGTGACGACGTCGGCCATCGTGAACTCCCCGATGACGGTCCGGGTGCCCATCGGGGCGGGGAAGGGCCACTCCAGGGTCGGCGGCTCGTCCTGGCGGTACTCCAGCCGTCCGTTCGCGTATCGGACGCGCCGGCCGTCCCGCCGGTGCCGGGAGACCACGCCCGCGGCCCGCGTCCCTGCGGTGGGGTGCCAGCTGTTCAGCCCGTAGGCGATGTGCGCCTCCTCGGCCGCCGTCCAGTCGCCCATCGCGGCGGTGGTGAGCAGGTCGCCGAGGCCGCCGAAGAAGGCCATCGCAGGGACGATCACCGCTCCGGCGCTGCGCGCACGGTCCCTGAAGTGCGTGAACGTGTCGGCGTTGGCCTCGATCTCGGCCGCCACGTCCACGTACGGGATCCCGGCGCGCAGTGCCGCCTCGATCACCGGGGCGGCCGTCGTGGCGAAGGGCCCGGCGCAGTTGATCACGGCCGCGGCGCCGGCCAGTGCGCGGTCGAGCGAGGCCGGGTCATCGACGGACGCCGGGCGGACGTCCAGTCCGGGTCCGGACGCCGCCAGCGCCTTCAGCTTGACGGCCTCGCGGCCGGACAAGACGGGGACGAATCCGCGCTCCAGCAGTTGGGCCACCACGAACCGCCCGGTGTGCCCGTATGCGCCGAACACCGCCACCGTGCGTCCCGATCCCATGGGTTCTCCTCGTGCTCAAAGGGTGTCAACGGACATCCTGTCCAGGGTGGGTAAAGCGCGCGAGCGTCCGGAACGCCAATGCCCGTACAATTCCGGACATGCATACTGTCGCGCTGGCCGTCACCGACGGGATGCTGCACTTCGAGCTGTCCTTGGCGTCGGAGGTTTTCGGGGCGCCCCCGGCCGGTGTGGACGTCCCCTGGTACAGGGTCGCCGTCTGCGGGCCCCGCGCCGTGCGGGTCGGCCGGTTCCTGCTGGAGCCCGACCACGGCTTCGACGGGTTGGCGCGCGCCCACACCGTGATCGTCCCGGGCTGGGCCGATGTCGACGTGGACCCACCCGCCGCGCTGGTCGACGCGATACGCGCGGCCCACGAGGCAGGCGCACGCGTGGCCTCGCTCTGCACGGGCGCTTTCGTGCTGGCCGCCGCTGGCCTGCTGGACGGCCGCCGCGCGACCACGCACTGGGCGCACACCCGGGACCTGGCCGCCCGCTATCCCCAGGTGAAGGTGGACCCGGACGTCCTCTATGTGGACAACGGCAGCGTCCTCACCTCCGCCGGCAAGGCCGCCGCCATGGACCTGTGCCTCCACCTCGTCCGCCTCGACCACGGCTCGTCGATCGCCAACGCGGCCGCCCGCCGCCTGGTCGTGCCGCCGCACCGGGACGGCGGCCAGGCGCAGTTCGTCACCACTCCGGTGCCCGCTCCGGGCAACCATCCGCTCGGCGAACTGTTCCCCTGGGTGATCGAACGTCTGGACCGGCCGCTGACCGTGGAGGACCTGGCCCGGCAGGCGAACATGAGCTCGCGCAACCTTGGCCGCCATTTCAGGTCGGTGACCGGTACCACCCCGCTGCAGTGGCTGCTGACCCAGCGGATCCGCCACGCCCAGGAGCTACTGGAGACCACCGACGACGGCATCGACTCCATCTCGGCGGCCACCGGCATGGGCACCGCCACCACACTGCGCCGGCACTTCAACCGCACGGTCGGCGTGCCCCCGGACACCTACCGCCGCACCTTCCGCGCCCAACGACCGACCCCCGCCGCTTCAGCAACGACCTGACGTCCCGCGGGCGGCGACTGGTCAGTGAGGATCGCGATTCGGCTACGGCCTCACAGTGGATTTCCGTTGACCTCCAGGGAGACGGTGATGTTGTCGCGGGTGGCGTTGGAGTAGGGGCAGACCTGGTGCGCTGCTCTGACCAGGTCTGCTGCCTGGTCTGGGGTGAGTGAGGGCAGGGAGATCCGCAGTTCCGCGCCGAGTTCGAAGCGGCCGCCGTCGATCGGGATCAGGGAGACCGACGCGTCGATCTCCGCGTCGTCGGCCTTGAGGTTCTCGCGGCCGCCGATCAGGGCGAGGGTCGTGCCGAAACAGGCCGCGTAGCCGATCGCGAAGAGCTGTTCGGGATTGGTCCCCTCGCCGTCTCCGCCCAGTTCCTTGGGCAGCCGCAGGTCCAGGTCCAGCCGGCCGTCGGACGTGCGGCCGCGGCCGTCCCTGCCTCCGGCGACATGTGCTTCCGCGGTGTAGAGCGCCTTGGACACGATGAGCTCCTTTCCTTATTTAGAACCTTGCACTTCAAAAATAGGAAGTCAATCGCTAGGGTCGGAGAACCACGACGAACCAGGGAGGCCGGATGGTGGAGGTCGGGTACCTGCTGCCGACCCGCGACCAGGACGTTCTGGGCGAGCACGACCTGGGGCGGCTGGTCGCGCAGGCGCGGCGGGCCGAGGAGGCGGGGCTGGACTCGGTCTGGGCGGGCGACAGCCCCGTGACCAGACCGCGCGCCGATCCGCTGCTGCTTCTGGCGGCGGTGGCCGAGGCCACCGAGCGGGTCGCGCTCGGCACGGCGGTGCTACTGCCCGCGCTGCGCCATCCGATCCTGCTGGCCCATCAGCTCGCCACGCTCGACCGGCTGTCGGACGGACGGGTGATCGCGGGCATGGGCGGCGGGTTCCCGAACCCGGCCACCGAAGCCCAGTTCGCGGCGGTCGGCATCGGATTCGCCCGCCGCATCGGGCGCATGGAGGAGTCCATCGAGGCGATGCGGCGACTCTGGTCGGGGGACGCGGTCTCCTTCGCGGGCGAGCACTTCGCGTTCGAGGACGTCCGGCTCGCGCCGCCGCCGTCCCGTCCCGGAGGGCCGCCGATCTGGCTCACGGGCAGCGGCGAGACCGCCGTGCGGCGGGTGGCCCGGATCGCCGACGGGTGGCTGCCCTACCCGCCCGAGGCGGCGACGTATGCGAAGGAGCGCGAGGCCGTCGGAAAGGCGACCCCGGCCCTGTACGCGACGCTCTGCCTGGACGACGACCCGGAGAAGGCGCGCCGCCGGCTCCGGACGAGCATCGAGCGCTATTACAACGCGCCATTGGAGTTCGTCGCGTCCATCCAGGCCATGTTCGCCGGGACCGCCCAGGACGCCGCCGACTGGTTGAACGGCTACGTCGAGGCGGGCGCCCGCCATCTCGTGATCCGCCTGGCGACCGATGACCACGACGCCGGCCTGGAGGAGTTCGCCGACCGGGTGCTGCCCATGATGAAGGGAGACCAATGACCACGTTCGTTCTCGTCCACGGGGCCTGGCACGGTCCTTGGTCATGGGACGAGGTCGTCCCGCTGCTGAACGCCGCCGGGGCGCGCACGCTCACCCCGGACCTCGGCGGAGACCACGGGCTTCACGACCACGCCGAGGCGGTCGTCGCCGCGCTCGACGACGTCCAGGATGAGCTGGTGCTCGTCGGGCACAGTTACGCGGGCCTGGTCGTGCGGGAGGCCGCCGACGCGCGGCCCGGCGCGGTCGACCACATCGTTCTGGTCGACGGATGGGCGGGGGCCGACGGCGCGAGCCTGTTCAGCCTGGCCCCCGACGCCTTCGCCGAGGCGGTCAGCGCGGCGGCCGAGGCGCGCGGGGACGGCCACATCCCGCCCCCGCCTCCGGCGATGTTCGGCATCACCGACCCCGGTGACGCGGAGCGGCTGGCGCCGCGTCTCGTCCCGCAGCCGCTGCGCACGTTCACCGAGCCCACCCGCCTCACCGGGGCCGTCGACAAGATTCCCGGCACGGCGATCTGCTGCAGTGGGTCGCCCTACCCGTTCGACCGGTTCGCCGAATCCATCGGATACCGGACGCTCGCGCTGGACGGCCCGCACAACGTGATGATGACCGACCCGGAGCCGCTCGCCCGGATGCTCCTGGAGGCCGTTCAAGAACCGGAAGCGCGAAGTCTAGAGTGATGAAGTGGAACAGCGAACGTACAACCAGTACTGCGCGACCGCGCGCACCCTCGACCTCGTCGGCGAGCGCTGGACGCTGCTGCTGGTCCGCGAACTGCTGACCGGGCCGAAACGGTTCGGCGACCTGCAGGCGAGCCTGCGCGGCCTCGGCACCGGGCTGCTGGCCGCCCGGCTGAAGCATCTGGAACGCGAGGGGCTGGCGCGCAAGATCACGCTTCCGCCGCCCGCCCGCACCCCCGCGTACGCGCTCACCGAGGCCGGCGAGGAACTCGGTCCGGCCGTCCTGGCGCTGGCACGGTGGGGGCTGAAGTGGGCGATGGGCGAGCGGCGCGAGACCGAGACGTTCCACCCCGGTTGGACGGTCCTCGGCCTGCGTGCCTGCTTCGATCCCGAGGCCGCCGCCGGGCTACGCGCCGTGTACGAGTTCCGGATCGGTGACGAGGTCTTCCACGCCCGGATCGACGACGGGACGATCGAGGCGCTGCACGGTCCCGCCCAGCACCCGGACGCGACCATCACCATCAGCGAGGACGCGTTCCTCGACCTCACCGGCCAGGGCAGCACGTTCGCCGACGCCATCGAGAACGGAACAGCGACGGCGACCGGCGACCGGGAGGCCCTGCGCAGGCTGAAGGGCCTGTTCCGCCTCCCGCCCCCGCACTCCCGGCCGTTCACCGGAAGCCCCTGAGTCACGGCCGCCCGGCGCCCGGCACGCCGACCCCGACGGCGAGGAGTCGGCCGCTGCCGGGCGCCACCATCTCGGACTCGGTCATGCCGCGCCATTCGGCGGCCGTGACGAACAGCGTCGTCCCATCGGGGCCGCCCAGCACGCAGGCGAACGCGCCACGGTCGAGATCGACGGTCTCCAGCGCCTCTCCGCCCTCGGCGACCCGCACGCATCGCCGATGGGGGACGTCGGCGTACCAGACGGCGTTCTCAGCGTCCACGCAGATGCCGTCCGGGACGCCGTCGCCCAGCTCCGCCCAGACCCGCCGGCCTGACAGCCCGCCGTCCGCGCCGATGTCGAAGGCGACCAGCCGACTGCGGTACGAGTCGGCGACGATCAGCGTCGAGTCGTCCGGCGTCACCGCCATCCCGTTGGGGAACGCGATCTCCTCGGCGACCTGGCGGGCCGGGCCGTCCGGCGGCACCAGGAAGACATGTCCGGGCCTGAACTCCTCCCCGGCCATCGGGTCGAAGCCCGCTCGGTTCACGTAGACGTTGCCGCGGCCGTCGGCGACGATGTCGTTCCACCCCGGACGGCCGAGATCCGCGTGGGTGACCAGCCTCCCGTCGGGTTCAAGGCGGAGCAGCCGCCCGTCCGCCGACGCGACGATGACCAGCCGGTCGTCCGGGAGCCATGCCGTGCAGAGCGGCAGCGACTTCACGCGCGCGACGACCTCGCTGGATCCGTCCAGGCCGGCCGCGACGACCTCGCCCGCGGACCAGTCCGAGAAGTACAGCCTGTCACCGTGCCACCGCGGCGACTCGACCAGCCCGCGCCCGGTCACAAGGATCCGCACCTCGCCCATTGCCCTCACCATCCCTCTCCGCCGCCGGCTCGTCGTCTGGCGCTCCGGCGTCCCGTCCTCCATACGAACGATCCCCGCATGAATCGACACGCCGGGGTGACGAAACTCGTCGGCCGTCCGGCCGGTCTCCTCGGCCATGCGAGTACACACTGGAGGGGGTGAAAGTGTGTATTGTGTGGCCCATGGCGAGACTCAACATCACGCTGCCCGACGAGCTTGCCGCCACGCTCCAGGGGCTCGCCGAGGACAAGAAGATCGCCTCGGTGTCAGGCTTCCTCGCGGACGGGGCGCGCCTCAAGCTCGCCTACCTGCGCGACGCGTCCACCATCGACGACCTGTTCGGGCCGCCGAGTCCCGACGAACAGGCCATGGTGGACCGCCTCGTCGAGGGCGGCGCGGCCCGCCGGGACGTCGCGTGATCACCGGTCACGTCTTCGACGCGACCGCCCTTCTGGACCTCGCGACCGGCAAGACCATCTACGTCCGCGCCCGGCTCCGCGCATCCATCGCCCAGCACGCGACCATCGTCATCCCCGCCACGTCCCTCGCCCGGGCCTGGCAGCTCGTCCCCGACCACGGCCGCGCCCTGCTGGAGCGGCTGCCCGGCATGCAGGTCGTCCATGTCGACGACCTCGACGACGTGATCGCCCAGCAGACCGGGCTCCTCGTCACCACGATCCCGAACCTCGGCATGGACGCCGCGCAGGCCGCCTGGTCCGCGCGCTGGCGCCGGTGGCCGCTGATCACCGCCGACCCGAACGTCTACGAGGCCGTCCCCGGCGTGCGGGTGGAACAGATCCCCTGACTCAGCCGGTCAGTTCCAGTTCCAGCTGCTCCGCGACCGGTGCGGGGGGTGTGGGCGGCGGGACGGCCGGGCGGCCGCGGCCCGGCCACCACCAGTTGGCGTGGCCCAGCAGGCTCATCAATGCCGGGACCAGGACGAGCCGGACGATCGTGGCGTCCGTCGCGACGGCCACGGCCAGCCCCAGGGCCATCATCTTGATCGTTGGGTCGGGCTGCGGGACGAAGCTGGCGAACACGAAGATCATGATGAGCGCGGCCGAGGTGATGAGGCGGGCGGTGGCGCCGATGCCGATCACGACGGACTCGTGCGGGTCGCCCGTCCGCTCGTACTCCTCCTTGATGCGCGACAGGAGAAAGACCTCGTAGTCCATGGACAGCCCGAATATCAGGGCGAACATGAACAGCGGGATGAACGACATGATGGGAATGGCCTGGTCGACGCCCAGCAGTTCGACGCCCCATCCCCATTGGAAGACGGCCGTCACGACGCCGAATGAGGCGCCGATCGACAGCAGGTTCATCAAGGCGGCCTTCAGCGGGACGATGACCGAGCGGAACGCGATGACGAGCAGCAGCAACGCGACGCCCACGACGGCGACGACGACGGCCTGCATCCGGTCGCCGACCGTTGTGGCGAGGTCGATGATCGCGGGGTTCTCGCCGCCGAGATAGATCCGCGAGCCCGGATGCGCGTCCCGCACGGATCTGATCTCCACGTTCCGCAGCCGGTGGACGAGATCGGTGGTCGACTGGGCGTGCGGTGCGTCCCGGGGAATCACCTGGACTATCGCCGTCGTCCCGGTGACCACGGGCTCCCCCACGAACACGACGCCGGGGACCTCGGAGATCTTCAGCCGCAGTTCCTGGCCGATGAGGGTCGCGCGCTTGTCGGGCTTCTTGCTCGTGTCCGGGGCGCCCTTGGGACGCTTGGGCCGCGCGGGCGGGGAGGGCTCCGCCGCCGCGGGCCCGGTGAGACCGGTCAGCCCGGCACGCCCGTCGACCGTGGGCACGACCCGCTTCGGTCTGACGCGCTTCTCTTCGCCCGGGACCTTCGCGACCACCACGAACGGGCTGTAATGCCCGGCGCCGAATTCCTGGGCGACGATGTCGTACGCCTGCCGCGCCTCCATTTTCGGGGACGACATGCTGTCCGCCATCACGCCGAACCGGAGGCTGAGCGTGGGAATGGAGAGGGCCAGCAGCACGAGGGTCGCGACGATCGCGTAAGGCCAGGCGTGCCGGTCGACGTGCCGTCCCCAGGCCATCCATCGGCGGGAACTCCGATCGGGCCGGACGCGGGGCATCCTGTACCGGTCGATCCGGGGCCCGAGCGCTCCGAGAACGGCGGGCAGAAGGGTCAGCGCGGCGACGACCATGACGGCGACCGCGAGGGCGGCCGCCAGCCCGATCCGCCCGATGAAGGCGATCCCGGAAAGGAACAGGCCGCAGATCGCGAACACGACGGTGCCGCCGGCGAAGACGACCGCGTGGCCCGAATGCGCCATGGCGCGTCCGACCGCGGTCTCGACGTCGTCGCCGTCGGCGAGCTGCTGCCGGTAGCGGGTCACGATGAACAGGGCGTAGTCGATTCCGGCCCCGATTCCGAGCATCGCCGCGACCATCGGTGCGGTCGGCGCGAGCTGGAACAGCGACGCGGAGAAATGGATGAGCGAATAGGCGACGACCATTCCGCACAGCGACACCACGATTGGAATGCCCGCGGCGAGGAACGACCCGAAGGCCAGCAGCAGGACGAGCAGCGCGAGCAGGATTCCGGTGCCCTCCTGCGGCCCGCCCTTCGGCTGGTTGAGGATCATCGCGACGATGCCGCCGAACCTCACCTCCAGCCCGGCCATCCGGGCGGGCTCGACGGCCCGGTTCAGCGCGTCGAGGTCGGCATGGCCGACGTCGCTCATCGTCCCGGTGAAGTTCAGCCGGACAACGACGGCGTTGTCGTCCTTCAGCCCACCCATGCCCTGGACGTAGGGGTTCTCGGCGAACGCGACCCGGTCGAGCTTCGTGATGTTCTCGATCGACCGGCCGATCGCGAGCGCGACCCGCCAGTCCGCGGGACTGGCCTCGGGCGTCTCGTGGAAGACGACGGTCGCGGTCGGCCCGGTCAGCGCGGGGAAGTCCTGGTGGAGGGTGTCGATGGCGCGCTGCGTCTCGGTGCCGGGCAGCGTGCTCTGCTGGACGAACATGCCCCCGTGCACGAGCCCGAGGACCCCTGCACCGAGCATCACCACGGCCCACAGCTCGAAGACCGCGCGCCGCCGCCGCACGCAGAGCCGCCCTAGTGCGTCCAGGAATCGCGCCATCCTCGCAGAGAACACCCACTACATGCAGTTTTGCAATAGATGCAACTTTGCAGTCATGGTAATGTCCGTCACATGGTGGACGACGCCGGCCGGCCGAGCCTGCGGGAGCGCAAGAAGCAGCGCACCCGGCAGGCCATCGCGACCGCGGCGCTGCGCCTGTTCGCCGAGCGCGGCTACGAGGAGACCACGATCGCCGACATCGCCGCCACCGCCGACGTGTCGCCCCGCACGTACTTCAGCTACTTCCCGTCCAAAGAGGACGTGATCTTCGCGGAGATCGACGACCGTCTCGCCGAGGTCTCCGAACGGCTGCGCCGCACCCCGGGCGAATCGCCCATGGAGACGATCCGGCGCAGCATCGTCGACGTCCTGGAGGCGCTGGTCGCGGAGCACCGCGACTACGGGCCCGTCCAGGTCGCCCTCGTCCTGGAACGCCCCGGGCTCCGCGCCCGCGCGCTCCAGCGCATGATGGACGCCCAGGAGGCGATCGAGGCGCTGCTCCGCGAACTGTGCCCCGGCATCTCGGAGATCGACGCGGTGGCCGCGTCCGGCATCGCGATCGGCGGCATGCAGGCGGTCGTCGCGCACTGCCGCCGCGAAGGCTACGACCCGGTGTCGATGCGCACCGCCCTCGACCGCGCCGTCGACCTCGTCGAACACGGCCTCATCTCGGTGGACGCGCTCTCCCGCCCGTCCCCCTAGACCGTCGGGCACCGGCGCGGCGGAGGCGCCCGCCGCACCGGTGCCCGGCTCAGCGTCGTCGACGTCAGTCCGTGATTTTGATGCGGAGGCGGCGGAAGCCGCGGCCCTTGTTCTCGACCTTGGCGACCGTGATGCGGCCGATCTGCTTCGTGGAGCCGACGTGGGTGCCACCGTCGGCCTGCGTGTCGAGGCCGACGATGTCGACGATCCGGACGTCCTGCACTTCGGGCGGCACCAGGTTCGTCGCGGTCCGGATGATGTCGGGGATCTCGAAAGCCTCGGCCCTCAGCGCTCTCAGTCGTTGACGACGACCTGCTGGAGGATGATCGTGCCGGTTTCGTAGGCGTTGTAGTAGATCGTCACTTGATCCAGTTCAAGCCAGTACATGTCGGCAACGCCCTCGTAGGCGTGACTACCGGGCGGGTGAGGCTGCTCCAGCAGCAGGAGGATGACGTCGAAGACCAGCTTGCGGAGCCCTTCCGAAAGGGCTGCCATCTGCCGGCGGACCGGTGGTGAAATCATCAGATGGTCAGGCATCGAGCTTGCCTGTCGCCCATTCCTCCGGGGTGGCGTCACGCCACCGGTCAAGGTCGTCTCGGTGGATGACGAGCGTGCCCTCGGGGATGGTCCCCTCCTCAAGGGCCTTGCGGTACTGCTCTGCCTGCCAGCGCAGGTGGTCGGTGAACATCACGTCGTACATGCTCTTGGAGACCACTACGACCGGAGCGGAACCATGACGGGTGATCTCTACGGGCTGCCCGTGGGCGGCTGCGGTGTGAATCCTGCCGAGCCGTGTACGGGCATCCTTCAAAGGAACACTTTCCATGCCCGAAGTGTACACTTCACGAGGTCACCAGGGGCCGTAGGGGCCCGATCGGGAGCCGCCGCGGCCGCCCTTCTTCTTGTACGGGCCGACGGCCGGGCGGACGTCCGCCAGGTAGACGGCGGCGGCGATGAACGCGGCGACCGGGAGGATGCCGAGCAGGAGCGCGATGGGGCTGGCGCCGAGCGCCGCCGGCGCGACCGCGTACGCGGCGCCGACCACCGTCGCGACGATCAGGATGATCATCCAGAGCTTCTTGCTCTGCTTGCTCGCCGCGGAGAACGCGCCGACGGGCACGGTCAGCGAGTCGATCAGCGCCCACGCCTCCATCGCGAACGCGATGATCAGCAGCAGCCAGAAGAAGTAGTCCAGCACGTTGAAGCCCGACATCGGCGATCGCTCCTGCTCGTCTCGGACGGCGACTCCTCGTCGCGCACACGGGTCTCCTTACCCAACCCTATGCGCACCGTCTGGTAGGAATCCTTAACCCACCTGGAGGAAAAGACGAAGGGGCCCGGCCGGGTGTTCCCGGCCGGGCCCCGCCGCGAAACGCGCTCGGGCGCCGTTTACTTCTTCGTGGTGGACCGGGACTGCCCGGTGGCCTTGGCCTGCGTCGTCCTGCGCGGCTGCGCGGGGCGGGTCTTCGGGGCCGGCTTGGCGTCGGCCTCGGTGATCTCGGCGACCTGGACGGCCTCGCGGTGGACGACCTTCTTGCCGCGCTCGGCGAGCTCGTCGAGGAACTCGAACGCGCGGGTGCCGAAGTGCGTGGCGTACGCGACGGCCGCGCCCGGCAGGTCCCTGGCGTCGACGCGCTCCTGGTACCGGGAGACCTCGCCGCGGTAGCGGTCCACGGTCTCGCGCACCTGCACGCGGTACTTGGCGGCGGTCTCGCGCACCTCGCCCTGGTACTTGGTCGCGGTCTCGCGGGCGCGGTACTGGTACTTGGTCACCTGCTCGGGGACCTCACGGATCTTCTCCACCGCAAAGTCGCCGGCGCCGGCCACGGCGTAGACGGCCTTGTTCTCTCGGAGGTTGCTGGCCAGCGTCATCCGACCTCTTCCCTTCCATTGCTTTCTGGTCCGGTCTGGTGCGATTCGGCGTGCACTGCGGCATCGGTGCCGAGGACGCCGGTGGCTTCGTTCTCCTTGAGGAACGACGCGTAGATGTCGAGCAGAACCTGCTTCTGCCGTTCCGTGAGGAGGAGGTCGGCCCGGACCGCGGCCTGGACGTCGGTGTCGGCCTCGCGGTCTTCGAGGAAGCCGGCCTGCACGTACAGCGCCTCGGCGGAGATCCGCAGACCCTTGGCGATCTGCTGCAGGATCTCGGCGCTCGGCTTGCGCAGGCCGCGTTCGATCTGGCTCAGGTACGGGTTGGATATCCCGGAGACGTCCGCGAGCTGCCGCAGCGAGATCTTCGCCCGCGTGCGCTGCTCCCGGATGTACTCCCCGATGGAGCCGACCTTCGAACTCGCCATGTCTCCACCCTGCGTCATCGTGCTTGCAATTGCAAGCAGTCTAGCTAGCACTTCGCGGTGAAACGCCTCACATGCCAGAAACGCCGGGAGAAGAGGGCGGGTCACAGGTTCGGGGTGGCGTACGGGTCGTGCTCGGCGAGCAGCTTGTCGAGCCTGGCCTGGTCGACGCGGCTGCTGATGGCCTGGTTCTCCTGCCTGTCGCGGACGCACTTGGCCAGCGTGAACGTGGACGTGATCACGTACAGCAGGCCGAGCGCCAGGAAGGCCCTGACCCACGCGCTGACGGGCAGGTACACGACACCGGCGGCGACGCCGACGCTGGACACGACGAACGAGATCGCGGCCTGGATGAAGAAGGCGGTGGAGCCGGCAGGCGCCGGCGGAGGGGAGGTCGTCATGGCACGAGTCTGGGATCCAACGGCGTCGAGGTCATGAGTACCCGTGCTCAGACCCGCGTGGGTAAAGGACTCAACCTCGGTGCGGAACCCGGCCGGTCAGCTCACCTTGGCGGGCGAGACGATCCAGGTGTTGCAGACGGTGAGGTTCCTGCCGTTGAAGCCGGTGATCACCCAGCCCGCGTAGTGCCGGCCCGAGCCATGGTCGCGCTTGTCCGGCGGCTGGTGCTCGTCGCCCCGCCCCCGCACATCCGTGATCATGGCGACGTACTGCTCGCGCGTCATGGGGAGGGTGGAGCGTTCGGTGCCGAGGAACGCGCCGGCGAAGCACTGCGCCTGCAGCTCGATGCGGCGGCTCGCCTCGGTGCGGGTGGCGGTGTCGCCGGTCTCCATCTGGCGGTCCCCGTAGAGCAGGATCCCGGCCCGGTCCTGGACGTGGTGGCCGTACTCGTGCGCGATCACCCGGGCGTAGACGGCGTAGTGGGACAGCGGTTCCCCGCCGGACGTCTCCACGACGTTCTGGAGCCCCACGTACATCGTGTTGTTCGCCGGGCAGTAGAACGCGGACGCGCCGGGAGCCGGGTAGGTGCCGCAGGGGCTGTGCCCCGGTTCCAGCCAGAACACGCGGTTGGGCTTGTCGAACGGGATCCCGGCCTTCGCGAACTGCTTGGACCATGACGTGTCCAGGCAGTCGCTCAGCGTGTTCATGAAGGTGCGCATCGACTCGGCCGACGGCACGATGCGCGGCAGCCGGCAGCTCACCGGTGTCAGCGCGCCCGTCTTGTACAGCTTGCTGTTGGTCGCCTTCTCCCGCGGCGTCGTCGGACCACCGGACGAGATGGACGGCCCGCCGCCGGTGGAGCCGCTCTGTCCCCCGCCGTACAGCGAGAGCCCGAGGATCGCGAGGACGACGACGGACGTGAGGCCGCCGAAGATGCCCGCGATCGTCCCGCCGGCGCTGCGGCGCGGCGGCGGACGCATCGGGACGTACCGGTACTGCGGCTGCCCATAGGCAGGAGGCCCGTACCCCGGCCGTCCGTACGGCGGCCCACCCTGGGGCGGTCCACCGTAGGGCGGCCGGCCGTACGGCGGTGCCGGAGGCCGCGGCGGAGGGGGCGGCGGGGGGTAATGACCTGCCATAGCGCAGAATCATCGCACGCGTTCCCGATACCATTTGCGGCCATGTCTGCTATTGCGGCGGTGCTGCGGTCGCGCCCGGTGGTCCTGATGCTCTCGGCGGCGCTGGTCATACCCGCGCTGACCTGCACTTCCGCGGCGGCGGACGAGCGGTTCGCCGCGGCGGAGCGGGTGCTGAAGGACGACGTCGTCCTCACCGCGGGCCAGGGCGGGACGATCAAGGTGAAGGAGACGATCGTCTACCGGTTCGCCGGGCACGACGGCTTCCAGCGGACGTTCCCGACCCGGACGCACGAGAGCCTCACCGAGGACCGCGTCTACCGGCTGGAGAACCTGCGCGCGAGCAGCCCGGACGGCGGGCCGGCGAGGGTCGCCTCGTCCAGCGCGGGCACGAACACGACGGTCAAGGTGTCGGGCGGCAAGAAGCTGACCGGCGACCACACCGTATTGCTGGAGTACGGCCTGCGCGGCGCGATCACGCGGATGGGCGCGGCGGAGGAGCTGCGCTGGCCGGTGATCGGCGGCTGGAAGGTGCCGCTGGACGAGGCGAAGGCGACCGTCGACGCCGGCACGATGATCCGCAGCGTCAACTGCTTCACCGGGCCGATCGGCAGCACGATCGGCTGCACGCAGTACTACACGAACCACACGCACACGCAGGGCATATACGCGCAGCAGGGGATGCTGCCGGGCGAGTACCTGACCGTCGTCGCGGGGCTGCCCGCCGGCACGACGGGCGGCCGCGCCATCTACGAGCGCCGCCACACGCTCGCGACCGCGTTCTCCGTCAACGCCGTGACGGGCGGCGCGCTCGGCGGCCTGCTGGCGCTGCTGGTGGGCGGCGTCGTCGCCCTCTACCTGCTGCGCGGGCGGGACGCCCGGGTCGTCGGCAGGAAGGCCGCCGAGGGCGACCAGCCGCCGGTCGCCGGGACGGAGTTCGAGCCGCCGAACGGGGTGCGTCCCGGCCAGATCGGCACGCTGATCGACGAGCAGGCCGACGTGATCGACGTGACCGCGACGATCGTCGATCTCGCCGTCCGCGGCTACCTGCTGATCGAGGAGGAGGACCGGGCCCGGACGGGCCGCCTCGACTGGACGCTGCGCCGGCTGAACCGTCCGCAGGCCGACCTGCTCCCTTACGAGCGGATCCTGCTGGACGCGCTGCTGACGGCGCCCGACGGGTCCGGTCGCGAGGCCGTCAAGCTGTCCGAGCTCGGCGGGACGTTCTCGACGAAGCTGGCGCAGGTCAGGTCGGCCATGTACGACGACGTGGTGAAGCAGGGCTGGTTCGCGCGGCGCCCCGACACCGTCCGGTCCCGCTGGACGATCGCGGGCATTCTCGTCACCCTGCTCGGCATCGCCGGGACGGTCGCGCTGGCGCTCACCACCGAGTGGGCGCTGGCCGGGCTCGCGCTGATCATCGCCGGCGCGGCGCTGGCCTATGGCGGCCAGTACATGCCGGCGAAGACCGCGCGCGGCGCCACGGTCCTCGCGCACACGATCGGTTTCCGCGCGTTCCTGGAGCGCGGCGCCATCCCGGACGGCGACGAGACGGCCGCGCGCCAGCGGATCGCGCTGTTCTCGCGTTTCCTGCCGTACGCGGTGGTGTTCGACGCCGTCCCGAAGTGGGCGGAGACGGTGAAGGACGCGGGCGAGCGGGCCGAGGGCGCCGACAACCTCTACTGGTACGAGGGCCCGGCCGAGTGGGACCTGTCGAAGTTCGCCGAGTCGATGCGCACGTTCACGCTGGCCACCTCGGGTTCGATCTCCCAGTCGCGCGGTCTGTGAGCGGCGCGGGCGGTCACCGGACGGTTAACCGCCTGACGCGGGGTAAAGGCGGGGGCGAGGAGGTGTCGCCCCATGTTCGCCGACCTGGCGCTCGCCGGCTCCGTCCGGCTCGGGGACGCCTATTTCATGGCCATCGGCCCGGCTGTCATCTTCTTGGCGCTCATCGCCTGGATCGGCGTGACGCTCACGGCGTCGCGCAAGCAGCACCGCTACCACGGCGGTGACGACGGACTGTCGCATCGCGGTCCCGTGATGGGCGGTGTCATCGAGGGCAGCCCCTCTCAGCGGACGCGCCGCGACCCGGCCCCCTCGGTGACGCACCGGGAGGCGGTGGCCCACGTCGAGTCCGGGCGGGCCGACGAGGAGGCCGCCCGCGAGAAGGAGCGCGAAGAGGCCGCGAGGAGCGAGGCCGGACGGCGGGGCAAGCCGCGCCGCCGGTTCGGCCTGCGCAGGCTCCACTGACGCGACGCCTGCCGGATCTCCCGCCCACACCCTTGTCCGGCGGGCGTTGTAGAAGCCCGTGGTGATCGCCGAGACCCCTCCCGGTGGTCACCACGGGTCAGGCCCTTCGTAAGATGTCTGACATCTTACTTTGGGGAGGGTTTGTGGGCTTGAGTCCGGTACCGGGCCGATCGACGGTGGACGCCGTGCTCGACCAGCTCCAGGCACAGGTCAGCGACGGTTCCTGGGCGGTCGGCGAGCGGATCCCGGCGGAGCTGGACCTGGCCGCGCAGCTCGGTGTGAGCCGCCCGGCCGTCCGGGAGGCGATCCGGGCGCTGTCGCACGTCGGGGTGCTGGAGGTGCGGCGGGGCGACGGGACGTACGTGCGCAGCAGCGCCGACCCGCGTCCGCTGCTGCGCCGGGTGTCCCGCGCGTCCGCCCGGGACGTCTTCGAGGTGCAGCTCGCCTACGACGTCCAGGCCGCCCGGCTCGCGGCGCGCCGCCGCACCGACGCCGACCTGGCGCGGTTGGAGGAGCTGCTCCGCGCCCGCGACGAGGCCACCGAGCCGGACGCGTTCGGCGCCGCCGACGCGCGATTCCACCTCGGCGTCGCGGAGGCGTCCGGGAACCCGGTGCTGATCGAGGCGATGCGGTACTTCATCGACCGGGTGCACGAGTCGATGCGCACGATCAGGCTGGACCGCGAGGTTCCGGAGGCGGGCCCGGCCCGGCACCGCGCCGTGCTGGACGCGATCGCGGCGGGCGACCCGGAGGCCGCTGCGGCGGCCGCGGCCGCCGTCGTCGAGCCGATCCTCGCCGTCCTGGAGAGCCTGCTCGGCCGCGAGGAGGCCCGATGACCGCAGCGAAGCGAGGATCGTCGGGCCTCCGGGCCCGGGGGTCTGGGGGTCGCCCCCAGAAAGGTAGGACGCGGTGACGGGGCGGCGCGCCGGCCTCGCCGGCTCCCTGCTGATGATCGTCCTGGTGGCGGTCAACCTGCGGCCGGCGATCGCGGTCGTCGGTCCGCTGCTGACCGAGATCAGCGACGCGTTCCACCTGTCCGGGACGGCGGCGGGCGCGCTGACCACGCTGCCGCTGGTGTTCTTCGGCTCCTACGGGCTCGTCGCGCCGTTCCTGCGGCGCACCCCGAACGGCGAGACGCTGCTGGTCAGCGCGATGGCGCTGCTCGTGGCCGGGTTGCTGCTGCGGCTGCTGGACGCCCCGTTCCCGCTGTTCGCCGGGTCGCTGGTCGCGGGGATCGCGATCAGCATCGGCAACATCGCGATGCCGACGATCATCAAGCGGGACCACCCCTCCCGGATCACGACGGTGACGGCGATCTACACCGTCGCCGTGACGGTGGGCGCGTCCCTGTCGTCCGGGTTCGCCGTGCCGGTGGAGCACCTCTTCGACGCCACGTGGCGGCTGCCGGTCGGCCTGCTCGCCGTCCCGGCGGCGCTCGCCGGGCTGCTCTGGGTGCCGAGGGCGCGGCGGGCCGCGCATGCGGCACGCTCGGCCCCGCCCCCGGCGGCCCCGCGCGGTGTCGCCGCGCTGGTGTGGCGGTCCGGTCTGGCCTGGCACGTCACCGTGTTCATGGGCCTGCAGTCGCTGCTGGCGTACGTCGTGCTCGGCTGGCTGCCGACGATCTGCCAGAGCCGCGGGATGGATGCGGCGCCGGCCGGCTACGTCCTGGCCCTGTCGGCGGCGATCCAGGCGGTCGGGTCGCTGGCCGTCCCGGTGCTCGCCCGGCGTACCCGCGACCAGCGCCCGCTGGTGGTCGCCACCACGGCGCTGACCGCGATCGGGTTCGCCGGGGTGACCTGGGCTCCGATCGGCTCGGTCTGGGGCTGGACGGTGATCCTCGGTTTCGGCCAGGGCCTCGGGTTCGCGACCGCGCTGTCGTTCATCGGGCTGCGCGCCCATGACGCCGACGTCGCGGCGCAGCTGTCCGGGATGGCGCAGGGCATCGGGTACGTCATCGCGGCGCTCGGCCCGCTCGCCATCGGCGCGCTGCACGACGCCACCGGCGGATGGACCGTTCCGATGATCGGCGTCCTGGCCATCTGCGCCGCCCTGAACGTGCCCGGCCTGTCGGCGGGACGGCTCCGCTTCGTCGGAGCGCCCGCCGAACCGGCCGCCCAGGGGGTTAATTCGGGAATTAGCGGACACATCCCTAACTGACCCCCTCGCGGGGCCGATTACCGCCATCGGGAGGTGGTCCGTCATGCTCTCCACGATCGTCGCCGACCCGGCCCTGGCGAACACGGCTCCGACCGGTGCGCTGGCCTTCGCCTGGATCATCCCGGCCCTCGCCACCATCGCGTTGCTCGCCTGGCTGTACCTGACCATCGCGGCCTCGTCCAGGCGGGTGCACCCGGAGCGCCGGAACGACCAGGACAACCACCGCGGCATGGAACAGGGCGGCCTGTACACCTACGCGCCCGGCATGTTCTCGCACAGCTACCCGCCCTCCCGGGACGGTCAGCCGGTGGAGTTCCGGCGCGACAATCCCCAGCCGGGACGGGAGCCGAGGAAGCCCTGGCCCGACGGCATCATGTACGAGCAGACGGTCTTCAAGGAGGAGTTCGAAGAACTCAAGCGCTCCAAGGAGACCGAGACCCGGTAGGCCCACCACCTGGTCGGTCAGCGCTAGACCGCTTGGTCGAAGGCCTCCGGAGCCGGGCGGATCGCGCCGACGACGCCGTTCCCGCCGCGCACCTGGACGATCGACAGCTCGTCCAGGACGGCCTCGTCTGCACCGTCGCCCACGCCGAGGGCCCGCAGCATCGCGACGGTGACGGGCGTCCGGGCCCGCATCGCGCCGTCGTCGATCTTGACGGCGCCGGCGCGCCCGTCGGCGAACGCGAACGCGTCCACGCCCTCGGCGCCGCACTTGACGAGCAGGCCGGGGACGGCGTCCATCAGCTGCCGCTCCTCGCGCCGCGTCCCGGACGTCCACTGCGGGTGCGTCCGCATGGCCTCCGCGACGCGCCGCTCGGGCGTGCCCGGCCCGGCGAGGACGAGAGCCCGGAACGCCCGCGCGACCCCGGTGATCGAGACGGCGAACAGCGGTGCCCCGCAGCCGTCGACGCCGGCCGCCGCGACCGGCTCGCCGGCCAGCTCTTCCACGGTCTCCCGGACGGCGAGCTGCAGCGGGTGATCGGCTTCCAGGTAGGACGCCGTGGGCCAGTCGGCCGTGACGCAGGTGGCCAGCATCGCGGCGTGCTTGCCGGAGCAGTTCATCCGCAGCCGGGACGGCCCGCCGCTCGTCCGCGCGACCTCCTGCTGGGTCTCGGGGTCGAGCGGCCAGGCCTCCGGGCAGCGCAGGTCGCCGGCGACCAGCCCGGCGGAGGCGAGGATCTTCTCCGCCCCCTCGACGTGGAAGTCCTCGCCGGAGTGGCTGCCGGAGGCGAGCGCGAGCAGCTCGCCGTCCAGGTCCAGGCCGCACCGCAGCATCGCGACCGCCTGCATCGGCTTGTTCGCCGACCGGGGGAAGATCGGCACCTCGGGGTCCCCGGCCCGCACCGCGACCGCCCCGCCGGCGGCGAACCCGACCGCGGCCCCCCGATGCCGCGACTCCACGAACCCGGACCGCTCGACCTCGACCAGCACAGGATTGATCATGCGCGCATCCTGCCCGGTCAGCGGCGCTTGATGCCGAACAGCGCCCGGGCGTCCGCGGACGGCATGGGGGGACGCTGGGCCAGGTGGGCGGCCTGGGCGGCGCGCTCGACCAGCTGGACGTTCGCCGTCACCGGGCGTCCCTTGGCGAAGGTGATCGTGTCCTCCATGCCGACGCGCAGGTGCCCGCCCGCCGACAGGGCGGCGAAAAGGACCGGGAGGGACGTCCGGCCGATGCCGGTGGCCGACCATGTGGCGCCGTCCGGCAGCGCCCCGACGGCGGCCACCAGGGTCCGCGCGTCGCCCGGCATCCCGCCCGGAACGCCCATCACCAGGTCGCAGTGGACGTGGCCGCCATGCGGGAGCCCGTGCTTGTCCAGGAGCCGGTTCAGCGCCGCCACATGGCCCAGGTCGAACAGCTCGAACTCGGGGACGACCTCAAGTTCCTGGGTGCGCTTGTAGAGCTCCACCATGAACGACCACGGGTTCATGAACACGTCGTCGCCGAAGTTGACCGTCCCGCAGGTGAGCGAGCACATGTCGGGCTCGGCGTCCAGGACGCGCAGCCGGTCCTCGTACGGGTCGGTGACCGCGCCGCCCGTGGACAACTGGACGATCAGCCCCGTGCTCTCCCGCAGAGCCGTCACCGTGTCCCGCAGCAGGAACGAGTCGAGCGTGGGCCGAGCGTCGTCGTCGCGGATGTGCACGTGGATCACGGCCGCGCCGGCCGCCTCGCACTCCTTGGCCGTCTGGACCAGTTCATCCAGGGTCACGGGAAGGGCCGGGACGTCCGACTTCGCGGACTCCGCGCCCGTGGGCGCCACAGTGATGAGCGTCGTTGCTGCCATAAGCGGCAGAATGCATGGTCATGCGTGCTGTAGTCCAGAGGGTGAGCCAGGCCAGCGTGTCCGTGGACGGGCGCGTCGTCGGCGCGATCGAGGGGCCGGGGCTGCTCGTCCTGGTCGGCGTGACGCACGACGACGACGCGGAGAAGGCCCGCAGACTGGCCTCGAAGCTCTGGGGGCTCCGCATCCTGCAGGACGAGAGGTCGTGTTCGGACGTGAACGCGCCGCTGCTGGTCGTGAGCCAATTCACCCTCTACGGGGACGCGCGGAAGGGGCGCCGCCCCTCCTGGACGGCCGCCGCCCCGGGTCCGGCCGCCGAGCCCCTGGTGGACGCGGTCGTCCACGAACTACGCGCACTGGGCGCGAAGGTCGAGACAGGCGAGTTCGGCGCCGACATGAAGGTCGCCCTCACCAACGACGGCCCGATCACCCTGATCCTGGAAATCTGACCGCCCCCTGATCATCACGGGCGGCAGAGTGTCGGGCGGTTCGGCGGCTAGCGGAAGCCGTAGATCATGCCCACCAGGGCGATGACGGTCCCGGCGGTGGCGAGGAGGATGAGGGCGCGGTCCTGCGGTGTGAGGCGTCCGCGGACGTCCGAGGAGACGACCACGACCTTCTTGTCGCTCTCCTCCCGCGGGACGTCCCGCTGGAACGGGTTGCGGAGGCCGGCGAGGCGCCACAGCGCGTCGGTCCTGAGCCGCTGGTGGTCGGGCCCGCAGGCGAAGAGGCGTCCCCTGGTGCGTTCCGTGCAGGCGGCGCCCTGCTGTGACAGGACCCGGCACATCGTCGGGACGAGCATGAACTGGTACAGGCACCACGCCAGCAGGACGAGCAGCGCGACACGCCACGAGTGCAGCCACCACGCCGCCCCCGCGACGACCGCGAACAGGGCCCACCACACCAGCGCGGACTCCCGGGCGGGACGGCGCCGGGTCCCCCGCCTGGCCGCCGGCGGCCCCTCTTTCCCCAGGTTCGCGACCATCGGTAGGAATCCACCTTCCCCGGGCGGCGGCGGTCAGAAATCGTCTCAATCCGACGATATTCGCCCGAGGGGCGGGCTGCTACCCGTGTTTCGCCGCCCGGCGCCGCAGAGCGATCTGCGCGTTCGCGCCCGTCTCCGGCGAGACGACGACCTCCTGCGCCGCCGCGACACCGCCCGCGAGCAGCTCCGCGTCCACCGGGACGTTCCGCTTGACCAGCGCAAGCGCGATCGGGCCCAGCTCGTGATGCCGGGCCGCCGACCCGACGAACCCGATCGTGCGTCCGCCCGGGATTTCGACCGGGTCGCCGTGCGCGGGCAGGCGGTCGACGCTGCCGTCCAGGTGCAGGAACACCAGGCGGCGCGGCGGCCGGCCCAGGTTGTGGACGCGCGCGACGGTCTCCTGCCCCCGGTAGCAGCCCTTGTTCAGGTGGACGGCCGTCTCGACGTAACCCGCCTCGTGCGGGATCGTCCGGTGATCGGTGTCGAGGCCGAACCGGGGGCGGTGCTCGGCGATGCGAAGCGCCTCGTAGGCCCAGATCCCGGCCGGCCGCAGGTCCGCGGGGAACTCGCCGCGCGGGACGATCCGCGTCGTGGTCCCGGCGACGTCCGGCCAGGCGAGAGAGCCGTCACCCGCGCCGGGGCCGGTGATCACCATGTGCTCGTCCGACACGTCGGCGACCTCGACGCGCAGCATGAACCGCATCCGGTCGAGGAACTCCACCAGCGACGGCGCCGCGCCCGGCTCGACATGAGCCCACACGGCCGTGCCGTCGTCGATGACGGAAAGATGATGTTCGATGTGCCCGTTGGGGCTGAGCAGCAGGGCCTCGGTCGGCTCGAACGGCTTCAGATCGTCCAGCCGCTGGCTCAGCAGGCTGTGCAGCCAGCTCAGCCGGTCCGGCCCGGAGATCCTGACGACGCCCCGGTTGCTCCGGTCGGTGAACGCCGCCCCCTCTTCCAGGGCGCGTTGCTCCCGCGCGGGGTCCCCGTAGTGCGCGGCGACCTCCTGGTCGGGCGCGTCGGCGGCGACGGCTCCGGGCGACTGCAGCAGAGGGCTCTCCATGCCGTCCAGACTATGTGGCGCGGCAGTCCTTGCATCGCCCGTAGACGGTGAGGTGGTGCACGTCGGTCTCGAAGCCGAAGTCGCGCTGCAGGACGTCCGCCAGACCGGCCGCCGCGCGCGGATCGACGTCCTCCACGGTGTGGCAGCCCCGGCAGACCAGATGGATGTGCTCGGCCTCGGCGGCCAGGTGGTAGTTCGGCGGCCCGTGCCCGAGATGCGCGTGCTTGACGAGCCCGAGCTCCTCCAGGAGTTCGAGCGTCCGGTACACGGTGGAGATGTTGACGCCGCGGGCGGTGCGCTGCACCTCGGTGCAGATCTCCTCGGGGGTCCCGTGCTCCAGGTTGGTGACCGCCTCAAGGACCAGCTGGCGCTGGGGGGTCACCCGGTACCCCTTCGCCCGCAGCTCCTGCTGCCACGACTCGACCATGCACCGAGTCTAGGTCCGGGGGCCGGTGTTCAGCCCACGGAAAACTCGCTTGCCTCGCCGCGCGGGCCTCACATACGTTCGGGGTACGCGCGAAAGGAGGTGGTCCAAGAAATGGTTGATTCTAGGACTCGCGAGGTGGCTGTCCGCTAGTCGCCGTTCCGCCTCGGCGCCGCCGCCCATCGGGCGGTGGCAACCGGTCGCGACGGTGACCGGCGAAACCCAGGCAGTTACCCGGTCCCCGGACCGATGGGCCCGTCCTGTCCATCGTCCCGCCACCCGGCGGGGAGGTCCGGGGATCGTTCATTTTCCCGGCGTTCAGGACACCTTCTTGAGCTGCGCCGACAGGTGCGACTGGAGTTTCTCCCCCATGGCCGCCATGTCGTAGGCCCAGCCGAGGTCCTCGCCGATCAGCCCGTAGAGCCGGTGCCCGCCGGTGACCTCCTTGGCCGACTCCGTCCGGGCGACGACGTCCGTGTGCAGCTCCACCCGGTTGAACGCCACGTCCCCGACGTAGATCTCGATGATGCCGGTGGGGTGGGCCAGCGTCACCTCGACCTGGTGGTCGGGACGCGGCCGCCAGTATCCCGTCTCCATGCCCAGCGGCCGCCCTAGCGTGCCGTCCTCCTCGATCTTCCAGGTCCGGCTCGCGTAGATCAGGAAGGGCTTGCCGATGTGCGTGAAGGACAGTTCCTGGCCGAAGTTGAACGACTCGATGGTGGGGTAGCCGCCCACGCCGGCGCCCTCCCAGGTGCCGAGCAGGAACTTCAGGGGCTCAAGGTCCGGGTGCAGCTCAGGATCCATGGACACCGAGCGTAGCGGCGTGCGCGCCGCTGCGCGTCCCGTGGTCTGGACGCCCTACTTCAGGCGGCCAAGCCGGATCACGAGCAGCACGGCGGCGACCGCCATCAGCCCGAGGACGACGACGAGAATCCCCGCATTCACCAACCCGGCCACATCGCAGGATGCTACGCGGTACGCCCGGACTAGAGTGCGGTTATGGCCCGACCACTGGTGATCAAGGTGACGGCGGGGGCGGACGCCCCCGAACGCTGCAACCAGGCGTTCACCGTCGCGGCGGCCGCCGCGGCGAGCGGCGTCCCGGTCTCCCTGTGGCTGACCGGGGAGTCGGCCTGGTTCGCGCTGCCGGGAAGGGCCGCCGGGTTCTCACTGCCGCACGCCACTCCCCTGGACGACCTTCTCGGCGTCATCCTCAGCGCGGGTCGCGTCACCCTCTGCACCCAGTGCGCCGCCCGCCGCGAGATCGGTCCGGACGACGTCCTCCCCGGCATCCGCATCGCCGGCGCCCCCACCTTCGTGGAAGAGATCACCCTGGACGACGTCCAAGCCCTGGTGTACTGACCCGTCCAGGCTGAGGTGGACGGTCGTGTCCAGGCTCAGCGACGGCCGCTGAAGGCCGGGAAGGCTCTTCGGCAGGCGGCGACGCGCGGCCCAGGCGGCGGCGAGACCCGCGACGGTGGAGCCGGCGAGGCCGAGCATGAGGTCGCCGATGGTGTCGCGGTAGATGCTGACGGTCTCAGGGGTGTCGAGGATGAAGAGGCGGTATTCCAGGTACTCCCACAGGATCGCGGCGATGGCGCCCATTCCGGCGCAAGCCAGCGCCAGCGTCCACGACGTGAGCCCGCCCCAGCGGCGCAGCGCGAGACCGGCGGCGGCGCTGAGCAGTGCCCAGTTCCCGAAGTGGCAGGCGTCGTCGAACCAGCCGATCGTGTCGTAGAGGTCGGCGGCGTTTCCGGCGACGTCCACGACGAAGGGCAGCGTCACGAGGAGATCGATGTCCCACGGGAACCGCCCGCCGCGCCCGCGCAGCGCCCAGATGAGCGTGACCAGCATGACGGCGGCCGGGTAGGCCGCCACGCGGGCCCCCATCGCCTTGTCCGCGAACCGGTCCCATTCCGGGAAGGCGACGACGAGCGAGAGGAGCACGGCGAGGGCCGCCTTGGCGGTGAGGGCGAGCGGACGCCAGCGAGAAGTATCCATACCCGGCAGCCTCGCCGTCCGCCCCGCCCGGCCGCATCGGCGCAACTACTCAACCCCGCCTGAGCACATCCCCCTCCGATCCGGGCGGCGGTAGAAGCGGCGGAGAACGGTTATAGGTCTGCCGACGTCCCGACGAGAGTGGAGCCGCCGGATGTCCGACATGCCCGCCTGGGCCTGGGGCGCGACGATCGCGCTGATCATCGCGCTCTTCGTCTTCGACCTGCTGGTCGCCGTCCGGCGGCCGCACGCGGTCGGGATCCGGGAGGCGACCTTCTGGTCGGTGTTCTACATCGCCGCCGCGCTCCTGTTCGGCCTCGCCGTGTGGCTCCTCGGCGGGTCGACGGCGGGCACCGAGTACTTCTCCGGCTGGATCGTCGAGAAGAGCCTGTCGGTCGACAACCTCTTCGTCTTCGTGATCATCATGGCCCGGTTCGCCGTCCCGGCCGAGTACCAGCAGAAGACGCTGCTGTTCGGCATCGCCGCCGCGCTCGTCCTGCGGACCGTCCTCATCGCGATCGGCGCCGCCGCGATCAGCCTGTTCTCCTTCACCTTCCTGATCTTCGGGCTGATCCTGATCTGGACGGCGGTGCAGCTCATCCGGCACCGCGACGAGGAGCCGGACGTCGAGGACACCTTCCTCGTCCGGCGGGCGCGCAGGATCCTCCCGGTGAGCCGGGACTTCCACGGCGGGCGGATGCTCGCCCACGAGGACGGAAACCGCGTCATGACACCGCTGCTCCTGGTCTTCGTCGCCATCGGCAGCACTGACGTCCTTTTCGCCCTGGACTCGATCCCCGCCGTGTTCGGCGTGACCGACGACGCGTTCATCGTCTTCACCGCCAACGCGTTCGCCCTGCTCGGCCTGCGCGCCCTCTACTTCCTCATCGAGGGCCTGCTCGAACGCCTCGTCTACCTGTCGATCGGCCTCTCGGTGATCCTCGCGTTCATCGGCGCCAAGCTGATCCTGGAGTTCCTGCACGAGGACGTCACCCACTCCGTCCCCGAGATCCCGACGCCGGCCTCCCTCGGGGTCATCCTTCTGATCCTCGTCGTCACCACGGGGGCCAGCCTGGTTCGCGTCCGCCACCATCCCGAGGAGAAGGCCAAGGCCGGCTCGCTGCGCAAACGCCGTGAGAAGCCTCGGGAGGAGGAACCCGCCGCGAGGCCGCCGCGATAGCCGGCGGCCTCGGGCCGGTCTTCCCGCGCGGTGACGGGTCAGCCCATGCTCTTGGCGCCGTCCAGGGACTCGCGGATGATGTCGGCGTGGCCGGCGTGCTGGGCCGTCTCGGTGATGACGTGCAGGAGCACCCGGCGGTTCGACCAGTGCGTCTCGGTGTTCCAGGGCGCCTTCGGCAGCGGCCGGACGGCGTCCAGGTCGGGGAGGGCGGCGACCAGCTCGTCGGTCCGGCGGGCCACCTCGCTGTAGTCGTCGAGGACGCCGGCCAGCGTCTCGCCGGGCAGCATCCGGAACTCGTCGGCACGCCGGGCCCAGTCCTCCTCGGTCATCTCGGTGAAGTCGCCCATCGTGGACGGGTCCACGATGAAATCGGCCCAGTTCCGCTCGACCGCGGTGACGTGCTTGATGAGGCCGCCCAGGCACAGCTCGCTGGCCGTGGTCCGCAGCCCGGCCTGCTCGTCGGTGAGGTCTCGGGTGGTGAACCGCAGGAAGTGCCGGTGCTTGGCCAGCATCGCCAGCAGGTCGGCCCGTTCCCCGGTGACGCCCTGCCCGTCATTGATGTCCATGGTCCTCCGCCTTCGAACGTGTCCCGCTCCGGTCGACGACAAACGGTAGAGGCCATCGCGGACAGATTCTGACCTAAATTGCTTGGCGATAGATGATACGAAATCGTACAATCCAAACTCGTGAAGTCCGAATCCGTGCCATCTGGGTGGTCGGCCTTGCTCGCGTTGCAGCGGGCCACCCACGCCACTCTGCAAGTGCTCTCCGCGGAGCTCGTCGACCTGGACCTGACCACCTCCGAGATCAACGCGCTGGCGAACCTGGCCGACGGCCGAGGCAGGACCGTGTCCGAACTCGGCGCGGCCGTGGGCACCCGCCCGACCACACTGACCAGCGTGCTGGACCGCCTGGAACGACGCGGCCACATCACCCGCGGCACCCGTCCCGGAGACCGCCGGGCGGTGCTCATCGAACTCACCTCGTCCGGGCGACTGGCCGCCACCACGATCCGGCAGGCCATCGCCGACCTGGAGCATCGCGCGCTCGACGGTTTGCCGGACGATGCGATCGCCCACCTGCGCGCTGCCCTGCAAGCCCTGACGGAGGTTCCCTCATGACCATGCGTCCCTCCGACGAGCACGTCGTCGGCGCCGCCGACTTCGATGCGTTGATGGCCGAAGTGATGGCGACCGCCGAGCGGTTCGGCCATCGGGAACATGTCCATCTGACGTGGCTGGCCGTGCGACGAGTCGGCGTGTCCGCGACGGTCGGCCTGGTCAGCGACGGCATCCAGCGCACCGCCCGCTATGCGCGGGTGCCCCAGAAGTACCACGCGACCATGAGCCGGGCCTGGGTCGAACTGGTCGGTCACCACGCGGCCGAACGCGGCGAAGACAACTTCACCGCGTTCGCCGACCACCACCCCGCCCTGCTCGACAAACGCCTTCTGACCCGCTTCTACCGTCCGGCGACGCTGGCCTCCTCACAGGCCAGGACCGACTGGGTCGAACCCGACCTCGCTCCATTCCCGTGGCAGGACACAGGCCGGCCGCAACCCCGAAAGGAAGAGGCACGCTGACCGTGACCGGGCAATGGCCGCACGGGGCACCGCCCGCTGCCTGACGCCTATGGGCGCGGGAGGGCGGCGTGGGCTGCCTTGAGGTGTTCTGCGTGGGTACGGGTCGGGTCTGTCGGCGGGACTTCTTCGGCCCATTCGAGCAGGCGGTGCAGGCGGGGGTCGGTTTGCCTGGTCGTGGTGATGTGGGGGGTGCCGATGACGACTTCCCCGCCGGTCCCGTCGATGGTGATGAGCGTACCTTCTGGGAGGGTGCGTCCGGCGGCTCGCACGGAGGCGGTGGCGGTGTCGACGGTGAGGTCCGCGGCTCCCACGACCGCGGGTTTGCCCATTGCCCGCGCGACGATCGCGGCGTGACTGGTCGGCCCGCCGCGGGCGGTGACGACCCCTGCGGCGACGGCCAGGCCATGCATGTCGAGTGGAGAGGTGTGCGGACGCACCAGGACGACCGGACCACCGGTCGCCATCTGGGCCGCCCTGTCGGCACTGGTCGCCACTCTGCCGACCGCGACCCCTGGGCAGGCGCCCTGGCCCCGGGTGAAGAGGTCGAGCGTGCCGGGGGTCGCTATTCGGGGCCTACGAGCATGGTGCAGATCCTGAGGGCGGACGCGGAGCAGGGCCTCGCGGCGGCTGATGAGACCCTCGTCGGCCAGGTCGACCGCCACGCGGACGGCGGCCCGTCCGACGAGGCCGCCGGCGCGCACTTGGAGGAGCCATAGCCTGCCTGCCTCGAAGGTGAACTCCATATAGCAGGCGTCTCGGTAGTGTTCCTCGATTCGCGGCATGGCTTCCAGGAGGTCCGCCCACACTTCCGGTTCTCGTTCGGCCAGGTCGGGCAGTGGCCGGGTCAGGGATTTTCCGGACACGACGTCCTCGCCTTGGTGGCCGAAGAGGACTTCACCGAATGGAGCGCTGTCACCGGTGTCAGGGTCGCGGCTGAATGCGACTCCGGTACCGCTGTGGTCGCCGCGATTGCCGAACACCATGGCTTGGACGGTGACGGCCGTGCCGGCCTCGTGCGGGATGCCGTGCAGTTCGCGGTAGGTCTTGGCGCGCGGTGTCTCCCACGAGGAGGCCACGGCCCTGACCGCGAGTTCCAATTGCCGCATCGGCTCGTCCGGGACCGGTTCGCCTGCTCGTTCGCCGATGAAGGCCTCAACGCCTCGGATTGTCTCCGCAAGGCGTGTCGTCTCGGCGCCGGCCGCGGCAGTTTCCAGGCTTTCCGGGCTCAGGCCGTAGACCGCTGAGGCGATGCCGGACAGGAACCGCAGGCGAGAGTCGAGCGCGAACCGCAGGTCGCCGGTCTCGGCCGCCAACCCCGCCGCAGCCTCGGCGGTGAGCCCGAGGTTGAGGATCGTGTCCATCATGCCGGGCATCGACACGCCGCCGCCTGAACGGACGGACACCGTCAAGGGCCGCTCGGGTCCGCCGAGGCGTCGTCGCGTGGCGGCTTCGAGGTCGGCGACGGCGGTCGCCAGCTCGGTACCTAGGCCGTCGGGGAACCGCCCGTCGCGGAGAAAGGCCCGGCACGCCGCGGTGCCGATCACGAAACCCGGGGGCACGGGCAGTCCGAGACGTCGCAGTACGACGAGGCCGTGCCCTTTTCCGCCGAGGACGTCCGCGCCTTCCTCGACGTCCGCCGAAATCGGATGGATCCAGGTCATCGGTATCGCGGTTCAGTGCCGTGGAATGCCCAGAGTGACCAGCAGGTCTTCGTGAAGTTGGAACCAGATGGCGTGGTAGGACCCGATGTCGTCCGCCAGGTACTCCAACGCACCGGATCTGGCTCGGGTGAGTGCGCCGGTGAGCCTCGGTCGGTATCGGCCGAACCGGAGCAACTCCGCGGACAGGGCTGCGCAGACGGCATCGGCCCGCATGTCGAAGTCCGTGAACCGGTCCAGGACCCGGGAGTCATAGGCGGCGTCGGTGTGGTCGTTGACTGCCATGGCTCCGTCGACGGATCGCATTTGCCATGCCGTACACAGATCGAGCAGCTCCGGGTTGAGCACGAGAAAGTCCTCGAAAGCCTTGGCCACAGCAGATCGGGCGTCGGCGGCGTCCAGCTCGTCGGAGATCCGCTGGGCGTCGACGGCCCGGCCGGCCTCGGTAAGGCCCCACCCGCCGAAGTCACCCCGGACATGCGTGACCAGCCCGGAAGCGGCGAGATCGAGCAGTTCGGACTCCACGTCGTGTGCGGGGAGCCCTGTCGCCTCGGAGACGCGGGCAAGGCCGACGAAGCCGATGCAGCGAAGGGTGTGCAGGGCGAGCAAGTCGGTGCTGGTCGAGTGGGGCGAGTTCGGCACCTCGACGGGGCTCACCGTCCGGCCTCGCCGGCCCGCGTGGCGGTCGACGTCGCGGCGTGGGCGGCGCCTCGTCCGTGGGCTCGGGCGGAGATCTCGCCTGCCCTGATGCGCACCGCGGCCTCGGTGGTGTCGTCCGGATCCGGGATCCCGATGGCCGAGGCGAGGGCGGCGCCGTCGTCGATGACGAGTCGGAGGTCCGGCAAGGCGTCCTGCGCGAAGACACGTCGCAGGCACCCGGTGAGGTCGCTGATCCTGAGCAGCACGAGACGCCCGATCTCGGCCGGATCGCTCGTCACGACGGCCACGGTGATCTGGTCGCCGGGACGGGCGGCGCGCACGGCCTCCTCGGCCGCCTCCAGCCGGCCGGCCCCGAGGACCACGATCACGCCGTCGGCGTCGAAGCCGGCTTGGCGACCGGTGATCTGGTCCTGCACCTCCGCAGGCGGCTCCCAGGCGTCCCGGACGGGTCGCGCGGGGGCGATGTGGGGCAGGTACGGCGGATCCCAGGTGTCGGCGAGGTCGAGCTCGGCCAGGTGCCCGCAGGCGCGTGCCACGTCGAAGGGGTCGCCGAATCCCGGTGCCGTCTCGGCCAGATGGCCGGCCCCGTCCAACACCGTGAGGACCAGTTCGGCCAACCGCACCCGCCGCGCCCCCGCGTGGCGGGGCGCGTGTGTTTCCAGGGCGAGAGCGAGCAGCAGAGCCTCCATCCTGGTGATCTGCGCCAGTGCCGTGCGGCCCGGTTCGTCGTCGAACAGCCCGGTCAGCGAGCGCATTTGCAGCTTCCCTCCGGCGGGGGTGTCGCCGGTCAACGGCAGCCGTTCGAGCCAGACGCGGGCGAACGCGCTCACCGCCTCGGCCAGGCCGGGCGGCGGCGGCGCCGGGGCGGCGCTCGCGTGCTCGATCGAGTCGCCGAGGACCGCCAGGTAGAGAGCACGCTTGCCCGGGAAGTTCGAGTACACCGCGCCACGCGTCAGTTCGGCCCGCTCCGCGATCCGGTCGACCTTGGCGTCGGCGTATCCGCGCTCGGCGAACTCCTCCCTCGCCGCGGCCAGCACGGCGGCTCGGGTGCGTTCCTGCTGCTGCGCCCGGGTCAGCCTGACCATCGCGCCTCCTTCGTCCTGCGGATGGCTTTAAGATACCACCAACATCCAGATGTTCATGACATCTGAATTTCTAGAACATGGGAACTGGTGGAGGAGGGTGGTCGGTGAGCGAGCACGGAGTCGAAGTAGAGGATCTGGCCAAGCGGTTCGGCAAGACCACGGCACTCGACGGCGTGAGCCTGGCCGTCCCGCGTGGACGCATCCTGTGCCTGCTGGGGCCGAACGGCGCAGGGAAGACGGATACAGGATTGTGACACTTCTTTGCGGGCGGCTGACCTGCGCTGTTGTGGGAAGACGGGCGCGGGCTTGGGTGGGGCGGCGGGCTGCTAGCCTCGTCCGGCTCCGGGCTGCCACCCGGCTGCCCGACCTCAGGCCGGGGGCAGTCCGCCGGAGGGGTCCCCGCCCAAGCCCGCGCCCGGCGTCCCGTCACGTGCCTTGCCCCGTGGGGGTTTGCCTGAGTGCGCACGGTGCTTGGTCTGCGCGACGGCGGCTTAGCGCGCTAACCGTGCCGCACACGCTCTTTTGGGTAGAGCCCAACGCCGGAGGCGGGTCGTTGTAAGGGGTGGGGGTCGGGGTCGGTTGGGAACCGAAGTAGCCGAACCTTGCGCGCCTGCTGGGGCGTTGAGCGGACGCCGGGTGTCGGTTGCCGTTTGGCTGGTTCGGGTGGCTGCCAGGGCCGGTTTCGAAGGTCGGCGGCTTCCTCATAGCTCACGCGAAGAAGCGGCCCCGGGGGGCCGCTCCTGTTGGGGGGCTACGCCCCAGGTTGGGCTGCGGCTCAGTGGGTTCGGTTCCAGTACACACGCTTCCAGTACTGGCGGGACGCCCGTGCCGCTTCCCGGCGCATGGCTGCGTCTTTGGTGTTCTGCGCAGCCACGCGTAGCTTGTTCTTCTTGTTGATCCTGGCGGCGTCCGGGACGCTCACAAGGATCGCGATGGCGACGAAGAGAACGAGGACGCCGATGATGGCGCCCTTCATCGCGCCGTCCTTGATGGGGTCGTTGAGACCGCCGTTCAGCATGTCGATGCTGCTGCCGAACATGACCCCAGCGAGAAGAGCCAGGGCAACGCACACGATGGCCTGCGCGACAGTCAATACGGCGTCCACAAGCTTGCCAAGCTTGCGCATGAAGATCACGACCTTCGGTCTTTGGTTCCGGGCTCCCGCATGCTCGGAGCAGCCCTTGGTGACCAGGGCTCTGGCAGGGACCGTCCGCTATCGAAGGTTGACGGCCACACCTTGATCAGCGCCCGGGCGCCCTCATCATCGGCCGGTGGGCACGGTGCGGAGCAGCCGGCGGCCGTGCCCGCGTGCCGAACCTGAGGCTGATCAGGGTGATGGCACGGCTGCCGGTCGCGGAACTTGGCGCGGTTCGCCGATGGGGGCAGGGCGCAGTGCCCGGTGTGTGTGACGGTGGGCAGGTCGGCGGGAGGGCCGTCACGGCGTCGGCGGGCCGAGCCAAGCGGCCGGAGGCCGTCTTGGTCTCGTGCCCGTCCGCACGCCCGGTGACGGTCCCGACCCGACCGAATCTGTTCCGCCCGGGTAGCGTCACCCGAGTCGATCCCGAACCGGCGTGCATCGGCTCACCACGCGCGAAGGCGCGCGGCGAACGGCCGCGCGCCTTGACCTACGTAGGGAAAATCCTCACACGACGGCACTGAGCACAGCCCGTCGCCGCGAGCCTTCCGAACCCTGGTAGGCGCGTGGCCCCGTCCAATGAGGACGAGGCCACGAGCTTTGCGGGGTGGTCAGACGTCTAGCTCATCCCGCTTGATGCGGGTGAGTAGGTCGGCGAAGTATCGCGGCGAAACGCTCAGGTGACCAGCTTCGGGGGCTTTGCTGTCTCTGATGCCGACGTCTGTCCCTAGATCGGCCAGCTCGACACAGGTGCCTCCGCTGCTCTCTCCTGAGTAGCTGCTCTTACGCCACCTCGGGCTGTGCATTGAACATCTCCATCTTTCGGAGGATCAGCTCCCGGGACAGGTCCTCGGGGAGGGCCTTGGCGTTGATCCGATCGAACCGATTCCGGAAGCCGTCCACATCGTCTTCCTCCGAGACTAGCCGTCCTTCCACGGCGGCTTCGACGAAGGCCAGAACCTCTTCGGGTGTCCTGACTACCTGGAACGGCCCGTCAAGGGCCTCGCTCGCACCTGACCTCCGAGGGACGACCCTCACGACGACGTTCGGGAGCCTGGACAGCTCTAGGAGTCTGGTGAGCTGCGCCACCATGACGGCAGGGCTACCTACGGGCCAGTCAAGCACGTTCTCAGTGACCGTCACCCAGAGATCCGGCGGAGTGGGCCTGGTGAGTACCTCCTGACGCCCCATACGGCTCTCCAAGGACCGCTCAACATTCTTGTTCCGCCCACTTTCCAGCAGGGCACGGGCGTACTCGGGCGTTTGTACGAGGCCAGGGACATGGAGCGCGCCGAAGATGCGTAGTTCGGTGGCTTTCTGCTCATGCTTCGTGAGGTTCTTAAACCAGTCGGGATCGGACGCTCTGCGCGCGTAGTAGATCAGGAGCTCGAACAGGTTGCCGGTCTTCCATGCTTTGTCGATCTTGGCCGCTTGCTTCTCGGTGATCCGCTGCTCGCCCGTCTCGATTCTGGAAATCGTGGAGGTCGCGCACTCTGCCAAGCGCGCCACGTCGGCGCCGTTCAAGCCTTTGGACTTGCGAAGAAACCGCAGGTAGTAACCGACGAGATCCCAGACTGAAGATCGCGGATTTGCTGGTTCCCTCTCAGGCACGTGACTACCTCTCGCGTCTTGATCATTTCCATGAATTCCATGGAAACCCCTTGGTTGGTGGACACCATAGCTCCCACAAGTGCAGTCTGACTAGCGCCCGGGGCACACGCCGAAGGGCAGTGAAAATGACCACGGTGCCCACTGGGAAGCGCTCAGGAGGCGAAGGCGAGATGATCTATCTCGATGCGGAACCGGCCAGCATCAAGGCCGCCCGTGACTACGTCGGGAAGGTCGCCGCCGAGAGCTGGCCGGTGGACAACTACACGGTTCGGCTGGTCGCTTCCGAGTTGGCCACCAATGCCGTCCGGCACGCCAAGACAGCCCTGATCAGGGTCAACGCCTACTCGGTGGGCAGCGTGTATGTCGTCGACGTCTGGGACGGCGACGAAACCGTTCCGACTGTGCGCGACCCGGGGCCGTCGAGTGAGGGCGGTTGGGGACTGGTGGCCATAGCCGAGGTCGTCACCTGCTGGGGAGTCCACCGCGACGGGACCGGAGGCAAGACCGTTTTCGCGGAGTGGACGGCGCCATGAGGTCCCCCGAACAGATCGCCGCTGAGTCGCTGTATCAGCGTGCCGTCCTGCGCGTGTACGGCCCGTGGCTGTCCTCCGACGTGCCGCCGGGCCCGGAACGCCGCAGGGCTCTCGCACGGGTCCGGCACGCCCGGCTCATCCTGACCCTGCGGGGTGTGGAACTCCTCCCGCGCCCACCTGCCGAAGTCACCTTCAACAAGATGGAACCCGCTTGTGAGCAGCAAACGAACGATCAACAAGCCGTTGATCATCGACGGTTGGGACTTCAGTCCCGGACAGCTTCTCGGCCCGAGTGACGTAGCGGCCATGTTCCGCGTGGACCCCAAGACCGTGAGCCGCTGGGCCGATGACGGGAAGCTCGCCAGCACCCGCACGCTGGGAGGTATCCGCCGGTTCAGCCGCCAGCAGGTCGAGCACCTCATGTACGGGGGTAACACGCGGTGACGTTCGACGTCCCAACGCAGACCGGGTCCAGGAGCGAACAGATCAACAGGAAGGGAGATTCAGGGATGGCGCGGAGTGTGGTTGAGGCGGTGGGCCGCTCTCGGGTGGTGCTGGAGTGGCGGACGTTGCGGGGCCATGAGTTCGCGGTTCAGCGGCTGGAGTTGTTGAAGGTGGTGCTCCGGCCGATGGGGTGGGCTGCTGGTGACGGCGTGCCTGCGGCTTTCGGAGCGGCCGGAGTGCGCGGGCTGGCGGCTGGCCGAACGGCCGCCATCATGACCACGGTCGCCGGGCGCGCCCCGGAGCGTTCCACCCGGGAGGAGCTCGTCGTGCCCGTCACCGGCGGCGACGAGCTCTTCGAGATCACCGCCCGCTTCCGTGACCACGGCATCGGCGTCACCGAGCTGTCGCTGCGCCTGCCCAGCCTCGACGAAGTGTTCCTCGCCCTGACCGGGACGCCCACCACAACGTCCGACGACACTCCCAACCCCACGAAGGCCACGCGATGATCGCCACCGCGCCCGCACCCGAACGGCCGCGAACCCGACCGCTGGGCCCGCTCCGGCACAGTCTCGTGCTCGCCCGCCGGAGCCTGGCCAAGACCAAACGCAACCCCGGCGCCGTGATCAACGGGGTCATCACACCGACCGTGTTCCTGGTGCTGTTCCTCTACCTGTTCGGCCGGTCGGTCGCCGGCTCCACGACCGGCTACCTGCAGTACCTCTTCCCCGGCATCCTCGTCATGGGCGCCGGGCTGGCCGGGATGATCTCAACCGGTACGAACATCAACCTCGACCTCAAGAACGGCGTCACCGACCGGTTCCGCAGCCTGCCCATCAGCCGCCTCGCACCGCTTCTCGGCTCGGTGCTGGCCGACATCGTCCGCTACCTGCTCGGCGTCGGCATCCTGTTCGCCACCGGCACGCTCCTCGGCTTCCGCGCCCACGGCGGCCCGGCCGCGGGTCTCGCCGCCGCAGGTCTGGCCATCCTCTTCGGGTTCTGCCTCAGCTGGGTCACCGTGCTCATCGGCGTGCTGATCAAGGACGCCAACGCCGTCCTGGCCTTCAGCTTCATCACCTTCCTGCCGCTGCAGCTCGGCACCAGCCTCGCCGCCCCCACCGACTCCCTCCCGGGGTGGCTCGGCGCGTGGGCCGGCATCAATCCGGTCACCCACGCGATGGACGCCTGCCGGGCCCTGCTCAACGGCACACCCGTCGATGGCACCGTCACCACCACTCTGGTCTGGTGCGCCGCCCTCTTCTTCGGCTTCTGCCCCCTGGCCGTCCGCGCCTACAGTCGCCAGCAGTGACGCGGGCCTGTTTCATCATCCGCTTGGCTCAGGAGCCAGCGAGTCCAGCCACGTCAGTACGGCACGTAGGGCGGCACCCAGGTTGCCGATCTGGCAGTGGTTGTGCGCCTGCTCGGCTGCGGTGAACGTCCGGGTGCTCACCGACCGGGCACGGGTGAGGGCGGCGGCTTGGCGATGGAGCTGGTGCGAGGGGACGTAGTGGTCGTCGGTGCCGGCGAGCAGGAGCACGTCCGCGGTGACCCGCGCGGACACCGATCGGGTGGTCAGTGCGCGCGCCGCCTGGAAGAAGCCGTAGGGGGTGGAGGTGGCGGTGACGTGCATGCCCTGCCGCAGGCCCCAGTCGGCCAGCGGCTTGCGGGCGGCGGCCAGGCGGGCGGCCAGGTTGACGAGAGGCCGAGCGCGGGCCGCGAGCAGAACGCGCAGCGCCGGCGCGGCACCGGGGACGGCCTGCCGGGCCAGGCACTCAAGGAAGTCGTCGAGGACGTCCGCGGCCACCACCCGCCGCACCCGGTCGTCGAACGCGGCGGCGCGTATCGCCAGGCCACCGCCGAGAGAGATCCCGATCAGGGTCACGTCGGTCACCTCGAAGTGGTCGAGCAGCGCGCCGACCGGTTCCTCCCAGGCCGGGGTCAGGGGCAGCCGGGCGTCTTCGAGCGCGCCGCCCTGGCCGGGCCCGTCGAAGGCGATGACGCGGTACCCCGCCCGGCGCGTGGCGGCCAGCAAGGGCAAGCCCTCTTCGACGTACTCGTCGAAGCCGCCGGTCACGACGATGGTGCCGCGGGGCGGCCCATCAGGTGCCAGGTCGTAGGCGGGGAATGCGGCATCGCCGTACGGGACGTTCACGGGGGTCACGCCGTACAGGGCACGGATGTCGCGCAGGAACCGGGCCCGCGCGGGAGCGCGCCGCGCATCGCCGGGCCGCATGAAGAACTCGGCCGCGCGGTCGTAGTAGGCACCGGCCAGGATGCGCTGCTCTTCGCGTGCTCGCGCGGCCAGGGCCAGGAAGGTCTCGATCCACTCGGCGTAGGTTCCGATCGCCGACGCCGCCGTCCTGATCTCCGCCAGCGCGTCCGGGCCGATCAACTGCAGGAACCGGTTGCACTGGAAGTTGATACCGACATCGGGGTGGAGCCGGTGGTAGCCCACCGGCGTCGACCCGGGCTCGTACTCGATCACCGGAGCCTGCGTCATCATCATGCCCACCTCCATATCGCAAGAAAACTTGCGATACGACGGTACAGCTCCGGATCCAGGCAACGCAAGTTTTCTTGCGATAGCGTGAAGCGGTGACCGAATCCCACCCATCCCGGTCTCCGCAGGAGCCGGCGCGTCAGCGGCGCGGCGAGCGGATGCGTCAAGCCGTCCTGGAGGCGACCGTTGAGGCGCTGCTCGAACACGGCCCCGATGAGGTGAGCATCGGCGACGTCGCCGAACGGGCCGGCGTGCACGAAACCTCGGTGTACCGCCGGTGGCGGACGCGGCAGAACCTGATCGTCGACGCCTTGCTGACCCACAGCCGCCAGGTGCTGCCGATCCCCGACACCGGGTCGGTGCGCGGCGATCTCGTCGGGCTCGCCCGGGCTTTGGCCGCGTTCCTGTCGACACCGATCGGCACGGCGTTCATCCGGACCGCCGCGCTGACCGTCGACGACCCCGAACTGGCCGCCGCCCGCGCCACCTACATCGCCTCGCGGCTCGACCACGCGAGCGTCATCATCGAACGCGGCATCGCCCGGGGCGAGATCCCCGCCGCCACCGACTCCCGTCTGGTCCTGGAAACCCTCGTGGCGCCGCTGCACCTTCAGGTTCTGCTCACCCGCGAACCCATCGCCGATGACCTGCCGCAGCGACTGGCAGACCTCCTCATGGACGGGCTGACGCGCAACTGACGCATGCGCCAGATCAACGGCCGCAACCGCAATTTAAGGTACGTAATCGCGAACTGCGGAATCAGCGTCAAAGCTTACACGGGGGGTTCAACGATAAAGTTGAAGTGAATTCGCCCCCCGCACAAAAGGACGACGCCATGGCGGATGATTCCGCGACGATCGAACTCAGCCGGTCCGAACTCCGCGAGGTCACCGGCTACGCGGTGGCGTGCGCGCGGCCCGCCCTGGTGATCTTCGAACGCGAACGTCCTGACGATCATCGTCCGCGAGCGGCGATCGACGCCGCGCAGGCTTTCGTGGACGGAGCCGAGCGCACCAAGGCGCTGCGCGACAGCGCGTGGGCGGCGCACCGGGCGGCCCAGGAGACCCGCGATGCGGGACTGGCCGCGGCGAGCGACGCCGCCCGTGCGGCCTTGGCGGCGGCCAGTGCGGCGTTCCTCCATCCCCTGGCGAAGGCCACCCAGGTCAAGCACATCCTCGGATCGGCCGCGCATGCCGCACGAGCGTTCGAACTCTCCGTCGGAGACGACCCCACCGTCGGGGCCGACCACATCGCGCAGTCGCGGATCCTCGCGCGTCCCGTCGTGGTGGACGTCCTGAGGCGCTACCCGACCGCCCCACCCGGCGGCGGCCGAGTCGGAGAACTGATACGCCAACTCGACGCCTCACTCCGCTGATCCGCCACGTCCGCTGCTGCCCGGTGTTCATCACCCCGCAAGCCCGGCCCCAGCGCTTCTTCGCCTCACCTGGTCCGGTCTTCCTTGAAGCGAGGGGGCCGGACCGGTTGCTCCAAGAGGCCGGCCAGGTGTGTGTGAAGGGCGTCGTGTGCCTCTTGCGGGGTGAGATGGCCGACGAGGACGTGCGTGGTGAGGCCGTCCGCAAAGGCGAGGAGGGTGCGGGCCTCGTGTTGTGGATCGAGCGGAACGGCGCGGTCGGTGCCCTCGGCGACTTCCGAGATGAGGCGGGTGAACATCTCGTGCAGGGCTGCGTAGTTCACCTTCAGCGTCCTGGCGAGCGTCTTGCTGACAGCCGCCTGCGCGACGAAGGCGAGCCAGACCCTGGCCTCGGCGTGGTGCTCTTCCTTGAGTAGTGAGATTTCGCTCGCCGCGTGGCCCAGGGCGGTGCCGGCCGACTGGGCCGGGCTTCTGACGAGGCGGGCCTGTACGCGATCGCTGATCCGCTCGCCGATTTGCCCGAGAGCGAATACGAGCATCTCTTCCTTGGTACGGAAGCACCGCTGAACGGCGCCCATGGACACCTGCGCGCGGGCGGCGACGTCGCGAAGAGTCACGCCCTCAAGGCCGCGTTCGTCGGCGAGGTGGCAGACGGCGTCGGCGATGAGGCGGCGCCGGCTCACGTGATCCACCTGCCTGGGCATGCCCACTCGCCTCCCTGCTCCACGGCGCTCTGCTTCGCAGTGCACCCTATGCGATGCGCTTGTATCGGTTCCAGGCTACGGTTGCCGTTCCGATGCAGGCGCATTGGTACGTAGGGGAGGAAGGAAAGGCCATGCGGGACGCCCTGTGGAAGATGTCGGCCGCGGCCCAGGCGGAGGCCGTGCGCGGCGCACACGTCTCGGCTGTCGAACTGGTCGACAGTCACCTCGATCGCATCGCCGAGGTCAACCCCCAGGTGAACGCGGTCACCCAGCTCCTGGCGGAGCGCGCACGCGAGGCCGCGACACGAATGGACCGTCGGCGGGCCGCCGGCGAAGCGCTGGGGCCGCTCGCGGGCGTGCCGTTCACCGTGAAGGAGAGCACCGCGATCGAAGGCGTGCCGACCACGTTCGGCACGGGGCGCTTCCGCGACCTGGTGGCGTCGGCCGACGCGCCACCGGTGGCGCGGCTGCGCGCGGCCGGGGCCATCCCCATCGGGCACAGCAACATCCCCACCCTGATCCTGGCGGGAATGCACACGCGCAGCGAGCTGTTCGGCGACACGGTCAATCCGTGGGACGGCAGCCGGACCCCGGGCGGCTCCAGCGGGGGCGATGCGGTGGCCGTGGCCACGGGCATGGCTGCGCTCGGACTCGGCAACGACTCCGGAGGATCGGTGCGCGTGCCGGCCCAGTTCTGCGGCGTGGCCGGACTGAAGCCGTCCACGGGCCGGTTTCCGGCGGACCACCGCGTTCTCGGTCCGGACGACCCAGGCCCGGCGTCCCAGATACTGGTCACCGACGGCCCGCTGGCGCGGAGCGTGGGCGACCTACGGCTGGCTTACGAGGTGCTGGCCGGGACCGATCCGCGAGACCCACGGGCCGTACCGGTGCCCACGTACGGCGAAGCGCTTCCCGGGCCGGTGAAGGTCGCGGTCGTGGCTGACCCCGGCGGGCACGGAGTCCACCCCGCGGTTCGCGGAGCCATCGAGACCGCGGCCGACGCACTCCGCGACGCCGGATACGACGTGCGCGGGGTACGGGACGTACCGCGGATGGACGAGGCTCTCGAGGCGTACGGCCGGATCACCGTGACCGAGTTCGCCCCGACCTGGCCTGTGGTACGCGGACTGCTCGGGAAAGGCGGGGACCGCTACATCGAGATGGCGATGGAACGGACCCCGCCCGCGAGCGCGGACGAGTTCATGAAACTGATGGGTACCTGGATGACCATTCGCCGCTCGTGGGCCGAGTTCCTCGACGCATACCCGCTGTTGCTCGGCCCGTCGTTCACCGAGCCACCGGTCGAGCCGGGGCTGGAGTCGCGCGACAGGGCAGGCCGGGACCGGGTCGGGTCCGGAATGCGCTTGTGCACCGTGACCAGCTTCGTCGGCGTGCCCGCTGTGGCAATACCGACCGGTGTGGTCGACGGGCTCCCTTCCGGAGTGCAGATCGTCGGGCGCGCGTTCCGGGAGGACCTGTGTCTGAGCGCGGCCCAGGCGATCGAGGACCGGCTCGGAGTCCTCACGCCGATCGACCCGCGCGCCCCGGAACGACGACCAGAATGGACACCATGAACACGGCCCCCGCCGAGGACCATCCACCGTCCTGCCGCGACTTGGTCGGTCTCCTCGCGCAGACCGACCGGCGTGCCGCGTACGCGGCCCTCGCCCTCGGCGCGACGTCCGTGGCCGAGGTCGCCGAACTGGCCAAGCTTCGCCCACCGGCCGCCGCCGCGGCGCTGCAGAAGTTGACGGACGGCCGGATCGCGGCCTTCGACGGCGAAAAACGCACGTACACGCTGCTCGACGACACGTTCCGGCTGGCGGTCCAGGCCGAGGTCAGGGTCTCCGGCCGGGGCAGCGGCGACGGGGCGGGCTCCTACTTCCGCCGTGGTCGGCTCACGTCCATTCCAGGTAGGGCGGAAGTACGCAGCCGTGTTCTGGGTGTCGTGAAGGACTCTTTCGAGCCTGGCGTAAGTTATTCCGAGGCCAAGGTCAACGCGATCTGCGGCGAATGGTTCGACGACTGGGTGAGCCTGCGCCGTGCCCTCGTGGACGAGGGTCTGTTGCGCAGAAACGATTCCGGCACCACTTACAAGCGCTTCTGAAGGCGGCACGAACCAAGAAACGGAGGCGCGGACGGGTCGTCGACCCGCTCGCACCTCCGCTTATTGTTGGCCTACCTCGTCAGGCGAGGCGGACCGGATGGGCGGATGACCAGCCGTCAGGCCAGGTCATCGAAGATGATCGCGACGACCCTGCCGGCCTCCACGTCGGGAGCCACGACCGGGTATCCCTCGTCCGCCTCCCCCACGGGCGTGATCCTCCCGGAGACGTCGTACTCGGCCCAGTTGACCATGTACTCGTCCGGCGACTCCACGGCCTCGCGGTAGAACCTGTCGAGTTGGGCCTGCTCGGCTTCACTCAGCATGCCGGCCCAGCCGAACTCGATCTGAGTGGCCCAGCAGCCGGCGCCTCGGTCGACCCGATAGACCCGCAGGTCGAAGACGCCCTGGCCGGCCCAGGTGAACAGGCACTCGACGACGGGCTTGATCTTGTCGGTCAGACGGGGGGCCTCGAAGAGCGGCACCGCCACGTCGAGGAGACCAGCGACGTGGTGGGCATTCCCGCCCAGCCGCAAAAGCGGCTGCCGGGGGTCCGGAATTGCGGACATTGTTTTCTCCCTTGGGGGATTTGGGTTGTTCGGTACATCACTGGACCGTCACCGACTGCCGCCCCCCGGCAACTCCTTCACCGCAAGTCGAGCTCACGTCCTGCCGGGGTACTCCGGCGGCATGCGAGCCGATCGCCGGAGGCAGCCGGAATACCGCCCGCTCAGGCGGGGCGTCTGTTCTTCGAGCACTGGCTAGGCTGGGCCGATGCCGGACACCGTCGAGTCCCTTGTGCACGCCCTCGGGGATAGGGACCGCGGTCGCCAGGCCGCTGCAGAGGACGGCCTGGTGGCACTCGGCGCCGAGGTCGTCGACCACCTGCTGCCCACCCTCAGCAGCGGTCAACCGAGGCGTTGTGCACTCCGGGCGGAGTCCGTCCTCAGGCGTTTGGGCGATGAGGCGGTGCCGCGGCTGAGGGAGATCCGAAGCCACGGGCCCGGGGCGTCTGCGGCGAGTGGCTCTGCGACTCATCGCCGATTTGAGCGGCGAGCAAGGACTCGACCTTGCCGACCGTCGAGCGGTCGAACGGCTCGTACGGGTGAGACTGCAGTCCGAACGCCCGGTGATGCTGCCGCCGGAAAGCCGGTGGCTGGCCATCCCGGCGGACCGGTTCGACGGGCTCGTGGCGACGCTCGGGCTGCATGATCTACGGGCGGCCACCACGGTCATGGGACTGGCCGCCACAGAGGCCGGCAGCGCCCACGACTCGATGCAGATCAAAACACCGAACGGCGACAAGGAGACGGTATATCGCGTCTTCATCACACCTCAATTCGGTGCCTGGCGTCTCCTTTACGGCAACGCGTTCTTGGACGCGTTCGGTGGCGAGTACCTCACCGAGAAGGCCAGTGGGCAGTGCGGCGAGGCCCACTTCTACCGCATCGATACCTACCACGACGCCCACGTCTGGTGTGTCGCTCGGAATGGCCACATGGTGCGCCGCCACGCCTCTTGGGGAGATCCGGAGTGGGTGGGGGATCCGCTTCCCTCGAGGTCGACTACCTCGAAGACAGAATGTGGATCGAACCCCTCACTGATCAGCCCACAAGGTGTGACCGGCGCGAACGTCGCGGCCCGTCACCTGTCCGTCGATGTCGGCTACATGCCCGAGAGCGAGACACACGGGCACGGTTGGCTGGCCACGACGCACCCCGGATCGCCCAACGCGCACTTCAAGGGCGCCTTGCCTATTTGATCTTCGTATTCGGCCACCACAGGCGTCGAGGGTCGTGGACAGATCCACCCCGATCGGGGTGGAGGGCTGCACCCGGAACGTAGCCCCGAGCCCAGGTCGCACATGCCCAAATCATTCGGACGCCCGGCATCGCTTGCTCCTGCGCCCGGTGGCCTTGCACGACTGCTGCGCGGGCGCGCAGCAGGGCATCTGGGACTTGCCGCCTGTGCTGGCCCCGGCTGATTGGTCACGGCGGCTTCTGGCCGCTTCGAGTGGCACACCGGACGAGCGCCGTGCCTGAGCCGAAGAGAGCTTGATCAAGGGCCGCGAGGTGTTGACTCGGGGTCCATTTCCAGGACTGTCCGCAGGTAGATGCAGCTCAGCTCTTCACCTACCCAATGGGATGGGAGACAAATCATGGCCAAGACCTTTACCCCTGGTGACATGAAGATTCTGCTCGAAGACAAGCGTCGCCGGGAGGACGAGTCGCACCAGCAGGCGATGGCGGCAGCCGGCGTTGTCGAGCCGGCGGACGTCGATCGTCTGACGGAGCTCATCCGCCTCCTCCGGGAGATCTCCCATGACGGGTGGATGGGCTTTGAGGAGGAGGACCAGGTACGGCGCCTCATCGGGGCCACCCGACGGAGGCTGGACAACATCGCTTGCGTCTGCGACAGGGATGACCCGATCTGGGGAATCACGGATCAATGGCGCAGCCTCCTCCATCACGACAGGCCGCGTAAGGGGCGGCCCAGCTTCCAAAGGCTGATCGAGGACAACATCCGTCTCGCCATCAGCCTCGCGGAGCAGACAAAGTCCCTGTTGGGAGCCAAGTGCCCCGACTGGGTGGAAGACGCCCCGCAGGACAAGGCGGCAGCCGCCGTCGTCCAGCCGGAGGACGTCAACCATCCGGCGGTGCTCGTCATGCTCCTCAACAAGGTCGCCGACTCGCAGGCCATGAGCCCGGCCCGCGAGCAGGAAATTCACGACCTCGTCTCCCTCATCTGGGGGAGGCTGCAAGCAATCGCCGCAGGTGATGACGATGACGCCCCGATCCAGGACGTCGTCGACCAGTGGCGGACGTTCTACCAGCTCGACCTGCCGCTCCACAGCCGGAAAGGCATTCGGCAGCTGGTGGAGGCGGACGTCCAGTTCGCCATCGGCCTCGCCCAGGCCACACAGATCAATCTGGGCCTCAAGTGCCCCACTGGGGCGACAGGCGCCCTCCTGCTGGAGCTTTTCCTCAGGTAGACGCCGCACACCTGGAGCGCGGCACGGGACCCCCCGTGCCGCGCTCCACCGTTTCGCGCGGCCACTACTCCTCCGAGCGCAGAGCTGAGGCACGGGCCGTTAGATGAGCAGCAGGGTCTTCCCGACGGCGGTGCGGTTCTCGATCGCAGCGTGCGCGTCGGCAGCGCGTTCCAGTGGGAAGGTCTGCCCGATGACAGGCCGGACGAGTCCGGCGGCGGCCTGGGACATCATCCGCTCCGCCCACGGCACCACGTTCGGCCCGAAATCGAAGAGCTGCTCAATGCCGATCACGTCCACGCCCTTGAGCCGAGCCTCCGCGGAGTCGATGAGCGTCACCTCGCCGCTGGAGGCACCGTGCACCGAGAACCGGCCACCGCGTGCTGTCACCCCGAACGCGGCCCGCCCGATCTGTCCGCCGACGCCATCGAAGACGACGTCCGGTCCCGCGCCGCTGGTCACTTCGAGCACCCGCTTGGTCCAGGCCGGCTCGGAGTAGTCGACCGCAGCTTCGGCGCCCAGTTCCCGGATCAGGTCGAGCTTGCGCGCTCCGCGGGCAGCCCCGATCACCCGAGCACCCGCCGAACGGGCGAGCTGAACCAGCAGGCTGCCGACCCCACCGGCCGCCGCCTCGACCAGCGCCCAATCACCGGGGCCGATGCCGGCTTTCTCGGTCAGTCCCTGCGCGGTACTGCCATCGCTGTGCAGGGCGATGGCCTCAGGCAGGCCCAGTCCGTCCGGCACCGGAAACAGTTCCTGGACCTCAGCTACAGCACGCTCGGCAAAACCGCCGGTCTCCCCGGTGCCGGCGATGACCCGGCGCCCAGGCCAGGCCGGATCGACCTGCGGCCCAATCGATCTCACACGACCGGCCACCAGACCGCCCGGCACGTAGGGCAACGACGGCCTGGCATGCCATTTGTCGACGCCACGCCGGATCTGCGTCTCGACGAACGTCACACCCGCGACCGCCACGTCAACCACGACCTGACCCGCCCCGGCCACCGGATCCGGCGCCTCACCGGCCACCAGCACCTCCGGCCCCCCGAATCGCATTACCCGGACTACCCGCATACCGCCCCTTATCCGTTCGCCGACGTGGACCCCAAGCCTGCAACCTCGACCACGCTTGAGATCAAGACGCCCGTCCCCCAGGCGGCAGCCACACCCGCGCGATTATCCGTATCGCGCCCTGTACGCCGTCACCCGGACGTCTGCACCGCTGCACTCCGCGGTGTCTTTCTGCCGTCTTTCGGCCATCCCCCTTGAGGAGCCGCCCCTTCTCGCGTGGTCGAACGTCCGCGCGTCTCGGCGCTGACCTCATCTGGCACTGGACGGTCTCGGCCGTCTCCAGTGTCGGCGACGGCGTCATCGGTCGGCCGTCGCGGCCAGTCCTCGGCGTCACGGGTGGCCTGCCGGCGACGCTCGGCCCGCCGCCCGGTCCTCTCCCCCGTCAGGTATCCGAGCGCGGCGGCACCGATGACGGTCACGGCGGCCCAGATGATCCAGAACCACATCTCGCCGGTGGTGAACACGAGGAAATGCATATCGTCCACGGTCAGCCCCACTTTCCAATGTCGATGCGATTCAGGCCGGTTTTTTCGGCGGGCTCAACGGCCGTTCCGGTCGATCAGAATGCACACGCTATGGAACTGTGGAATTGAGCGGTAGAGCCCTAGGGCCCCAGGCCCGGCATCAGGGGGCCTCAATCGGCCACGAATCGCGATGATCATTGATAGAGGAAACGAGAAGGTTCCGAGAGGGGGGCTGAGAATGCCAGTTGCCACTGTAACCTTGAATATGGCGCGATCACGGGCTGTTTCCATGCCGAGCTTGCGGAACGAGGAGAGTGTGACGTTGTACCGGTCCCGCCGACTGATCCTTAAGGAGTACGACTGCGCGGAGCGGTTCGCCGTGAAGGCGGCCGAGGCCGGCTGGCCGTCCGCTGGAGAAACTGCCCGCCGAGCCCTCGAAGGGCGCGCCGCGGCGGTCGTCATGGGAGCTCGCCCCAGGGGTGTTCGTCACCTTGTTCCAGGTTCCTGAGCGCCGGCTCGCATACGTGGCCGTGCTGAGCATGCTCGGCCGGGAGGTCGCCGCCCACCTGTTGAGTCTGCCGCTGGCGAGTCTGGAGCTGGCCGGGCTTGAGGTGTGGACCGACGAGGAACTGATCGGCGCGATGTCCGCCGCGTCGGACCCGGATGAGCACGCCAACGCCCTGATCCGGGCCGGGCTCGGCGCCCCAGCGGAGATCGCTGAGCCATGGGTACGGGCCTTCTTCGCCGCCGTTCGGCATCCATCGGGGGAGGTGCGCACCGCCGGGATCGAGGCGATCATGCACGCGGGCTGGCCACGTTTCGCCGAGCTGCTCCGGGCCATGGCCAAGGAGGATCCCAGCGGAAGGATCAGGAAGCTCGCGAAGCGAAACGCTTCCGCCCTAGAGGCCCGGGCCGTCTGATATTCAGCTCAAATATGAGCGCTAGAGGTTCCTAATGATCTTAACGAAGTGCCGGAAGTCGCTCCGAGCCAAGATGATCTTGGGTCCGTCGGGGTCCTTGCTGTCCCGAAGAGCCACGACCGTCACAACTGCAGCGAGTTCGACGCAGTTATCTCCAGACTCATTACTGCGTGACGACTTCCGCCAGTCCAAGCTACTCAGATCCATCTTTCTTCGATTACCTTTCTTATCAGCGTTCGCGTATCTCTCACATTCAGGGCTTCTGCCTGCAACGTGGACATGACCTCGTTGGCAAACGCCACATGTGGTGGGCTGGTCGAAGTCTCACCGCCGTAAGCTTTGGCCGTGTAGACCACCTCACGTTGATCCGGCAGCGTGGCGATCGTGAACGTCGCCCAGACGTTTCTGATGTAGCGAATCGGTGCCACCTGAAGGTTGATCTTTTCCATTTCGGAGAGTTCAAGGAGGCGTTCTAGCTGCGCCTTCATCACTGCCTATCGCCAACCTCTCGGTGGAGAATCGTCTCATCCATGACTGCGGTGATGGTCGGCGCAGGATTACGACTCAGAATCTCTTGTCGCCTAATTCTGTTCTTGACCGCATCGTCGTCATTCAAGAGAACGCGAGCATAGGCTTCATTCTGGAAGAGCCCATAGACCACCCTGTCCTCATAGGAACGGAGCATGGTCGCCGACTGCTCGGCCTTGGGGAAGTTGGCGAAGAACTCGGGGTACTTGTCGGACTTGATCGATTCTAGTAGCTCGTCCCAGGCTTCGACGAGAGTCGTGCCGGACTTGAGTGCTCGGTCGAGTCGCAGAGCCAGGTCCCGGCGGCAACGTGTCCGGCCGGCCTCGATCTGCGTGACGTAGCTGCGGGTGACGTTCACCAGGTCGGCGAGCCGTTGCTGGTTGAGGTCAGCGGCCTTGCGAAGACGCCGAACCTCCGCACCGAAGCCCTGAAACTCGGGCTTGATCCTCTGCATCGACATGACGCCTTCCAGGGGCACCACTCACGGCAGTGAATGTGAGTGTTTTGGTACTGCATGCCAGCTGCCCAGGAACCTTACGCCATCTTGTGGCTTCATGGTGTTCGTTCGATAACAGAGGGTGATTACGGCGGGATCTTCCGGTTTTCGATGAAGGGTCCGTTCGAGGTCACTCGCCGTCCGGGGCTGGAAGGGGTCGCCCATGTCAGCAGTACTGCTTGCGCCCGAGGCGCCGGCCTTGGTGCTGGAGCCGTCCGACCAAGCGCCCTCGCTGGCGCGTCGTTATCTGACCGAGCGGTTCCGGGAGCTGGGGCATCCCGACGACTTCGTCGGTCGGCTCGTGGTTACCGAGTTGGTTACCAACGCCTACAAGCACGTCGGGTTCGGGCACATCGTCGTCCGGGTGCTGGCGGACGAGCGCGACGATCTGAGCGTCATCGAGGTCTGGGACGAGGGAGCGGCTCTGCCCGTCGTCCGGGGTGAGGACCACGACGCCTTGAACGGGCGTGGGCTGCTGCTGATGGCGGAGCTCGTCCACGACTGGGGCGTCCGGCCGCTCAATGAGGAAGGCAAGATCGCGTGGGCCCGATGCGTCCGCTGAACGTAAGGGCGGAGCGTCATTCGCCGCGCCTGCGGACTGGGCGGGGGCGCAGCACCTCAGTCCGCCACCCGGGCCTGCTCACCATCGCCGTCCAGGCCGTCCTTGGCGGCGGCTGGGGCTACCACCAAGCCAGATACTGGCGCCACGACTGGCTCGCGCCATGCGGTGACATCAAGCACGCCACCGAGCAGTTGGACGACGTCCTGAAGCACCGCATCTTCCCGTCCGCCTGGGCCGGTAGTCGACCCCAATGACGGGGAGGTCCCCGCAGCATGAAGGATGCCAGGCAATAACGGCAAAATATGGCTTTTGCCTGATAAATCCCGCTCTCGGATTCGCAGATCCGAAATACCTTCACTTCACCCTTCTCCAGTTTGCATCTGATGTGAGGAATTCTCGCGTCCGACGCTGACCCATGACGGTGGAAAAGAAACTTCTGACCTGCATAAAGATGCGATCACCGCAGGTCAGAGTAACTCAGTGGATTTACCGCCGTTACTACCGTGACCCCAACATCGGGTAATGCCTTCTTCGCCAGCACGAGGCTGGCGAAGCTCAACTCGACGAAAACGAGGTGAATGGCTAATGACCACGCCGATTCCGATCCCCGGCCCGCGGCCCCCGTCGGAGCCGAATTCCTGATGAACAAGTCGATCGCGATCTGATCGCGGTCTGACCAATACGCTGGCCCCTTGTACTCGCGTACGGGGGCCAGCTCTTTTCCATATCCTGTGGGCCGTGGACATAAAGGATCCAGGGCCGATATTGGATCGACTAATGTTGAGCGCCCTGGAGCGATCAACCGGGCCGTAGCAGTGCCCTGCTCGCATCACCACGGACTCTGGCCCCCTTACCGCCGACTCCGCGCTGCCCTTGGCCGCCCCAGACCGTCACGCGCCGTCCGGGTCCGGCCGCGCCCCGGACCGATGGGACCTGGCACGTACCGGCCCGACACCCGGCCACATGTAGATCAGCCCGGCGTGTGCTCCGCCGGCTTCTGGCGAATGTCGAGCTGCGGTATCGGCTGCCTAGTGCCGCATCAGGCAACGTTCGCCCCGTTGGTGTGGTTAGTCCCGTCGGCGGTGCGCTGTATCTTGGCGCTGTGGATTACCTGGCCGCTCTCCGGCGCGAACTCGACGCGTTCGGTGCCGCGCTGGACAGCGACTTGTCCGCTCCTGTCGAGCATTGCGGTGACTGGACGCTGTTCGATCTGGCTGCCCATATGGGAGCAGGTAACTTGTGGGTCGTCACGGCCGTGGAAGAGGGGCACGGCAACGGCTATGACGAGGGGGCCGCGCCCGGCGACCACGTGGCGCTTAAGGCCTGGTACGCCGAAACGGCGGACACGCTCGTGCGGGCGCTGTCGGTCGATGTCTCGACCGATGCGTGGTCGTTCTTCCCGCCGCACTCGGTCGGGTTCTGGCGTCGGCGCCGCAGCCAGGAGACGCTGATGCACCGCTGGGACGCCGAGAACGCGCTCGGCTCGGCGACACCGATGGACGTGGCGCTCGCCGCCGACGGTGTCGCCGAGGTCTTCGACACCATGGCGCCGCGAATGATTGCCAGGGGGGTCGCCGCCGAGCCCGAGCAAGCCGTCCGGATTACCGCCACCGATTCCGGCGGGTCCTGGGTCTACGGGCCCGGCGAGCCGATAGCCGAGATCTCGGGCAGGGCCGAGGACCTGCTGCTGATGCTCTGGGGCCGGAAACCGCAGGATACGGATTCGGTGGCCTGGATCGGGGATCGCGCGGCGGGGCTGCGCGTCTTGGCTGGACCGCTGGTGCCCTGACCGGCTCGGATCAGGCGACGTTAGCCCTGGCGATGATTTGGCGTAGCCGGGTGTCGTCGGCGTGGCGGTTTCGCCAGGCGATGTAGCGGCGGATCATGCTGCCCTGTTCGCAATGGTTGGCGTGGTCGGTGCCGTCCAGGGTGAAGTAGCGCGCAGCGCAGCGAACTGGGCCTCGATCCTGTTGAGCCAGGATGAGTTGGTCGGCGTGTAGGCGATCTCGACGTTGTTGGCCTCGGCCCACTGGCCGACCCGTTTGTCGGTCTGGGTGGTCAGGTGCGGGCTGAAGTTGTCACACACGATCGCGATCCGCACATCGGCCGGGTAGAGCGAGCACAGGTAGCGGCAGAACTCCAGGAACTGGGACCGCTTCTTGCGCTTCTTGATGTGCCAATACATCTTGTCGGTGCCCAGGTCCAGGGCGGCGAACAGGTGCCGGACGCCGTTGGTTCGGCGGTAGGTCGCCCGGCGCCGGGGCCGTGGCCTCCTGTCGGGGCTGGTGTTGTGCTTGCCGCTGCGGTCGGTCCACTGCCGACCGGGGTGAGGCTGGATATTCAGCGGCCCGAACTCGTCCATGCAGAAGATCACCTCGGGCTCGCCCTCGTCCGGGACGACCTCCCCGTCGGCGGTGGCGTACAGGTGCTCGATGCGGGCCTTCTTGGCCTCGTAGTCGGGATCGCGGGAGGTCTTGAAGGTCTTTATCCGTTGAAACGAGACGTTCTCGGCGCGCAGGCCCTCGTGGGAGATGTCGTTCGACCACCCCCTCGGCGACCAGGAAGTCGGCCAGCTTGGTCAGGCTCCATGTGGAGAACGGCAGCCCATGCTCGGCCGGCTTGGACTTGGCGATCTTCTTGATCTCCCGCCGCTGCGGCAGCGTGAACGTCGGCGGGCGGCCGCCCTTGTACTTGGGGTACAGCGAGGCGAACCCGTCGGCGTTGAAGTTGTGGATCACATCCCGCGCCCGGTCTTGGCTGGTGAAGGCCACCTCGGCGATCCTGGCCACATCCATGCCCGCAGTCTCGGGCGATCACGCCCGCCGGCACAGGAAGCCGACGGGCGTGTCGAAGGCGCCTGGCGTCAGTCGAGGACCGCGGTCGCTTCGACCTCGACCAGCAGGTCGGGCTCCCCCAGCGCCGCCACGCCCAGCAGCGTGATCGGCTTGACCGGGTCGACCCCCAACTTCGCGGCCGCCCGGGCGACGCCCTCTCCCAGCAGCGGCATCTTGTCGGGAGTCCAATCGACGACGTAAATGGTCAGCTTCGCCACGTCATCGAAGCATCCGCCGACCTCGGCCACGGCGGTGCCGATGTTGAGGTACGCCTGTTCGACCTGAGCGGCCAAATCCCCCTCCCCGACCCTCCGTCCCTCAGCATCGCGGGCCACCTGACCCGCCAGGAACACCAGCTTCGACCCGGTGGCGATCGACATCTGACGGTAGACGTCGGGCTTGGGCAGTCCGTCGGGGTTGACCAGCGTCACGGTCATGTCCACTCCTCGCATCAAAGGCACGTAATCGACATGGCTCAATACATAGCAAAGCTATGTATTGTGGTGCCATGGTGAGGGTGAAGGACCCGGCGGTCCGTTCCCTGCTGCTCGACCGGGCCGCGCACATGCTCGCCACCCGGCAGCCGGTCACGCTGCGCTCGCTGGTGGCGGGAACCAGCGTCTCAACGATGGCCGTCTACACCTACTTCGGCGGCATGGACGGACTGTGGAAGGCGATGCGGCAAGAGGGATTCACGCGCCTGGCGGCCAGGCTCGCCGCGGTTGCGCCATCCGCGGACCCCGTGCGGGACCTGGCCGCCCTGGGCGCCGCCTACCTGTCCAATGCGCTGGCCAGCCCCGATCTCTACCGGGTCATGTTCGACGCCAGTGTGGAACTGGAGGACATCGCGGCCGCCGACCAGACGCTGCACTGTCTTGTTCGGGCCGTCGACCGGGCGCGGGCCGCCGGGCGCTTTCGCGACGACATCGACCCGCTGGAACTGGCCACGCAGAGCTGGACCATCGGTCACGGACTGGCCTCACTGGTCGGCACGGGACCCCTGCCGCACCAAGCGCTCGCCCATGGCGTGCCGCTGCTGACCGCCCTGTTCACCAGCGCAGGCGACGACCCCGATCAGTGCCGCCGGTCAGTCGAACTTGGTTGGCACCCCTGACGTCCGATCACCGCCACGAGATCACCGACACGGTGTCGACGGATGCCGCGCCCTCGACGACGACTCGAACCTGCGGGCAAACAACAGCATGACCACGAGGACAGGGCGAACGTTGCCTGATGCGGCACTAGCTCGCTCTAGAGATCCGCCGGGGCGCGGGCGTGACCGGCCTGGCGCGCGCGTCGAGTCCGACGGCGCGGCAGACTTCTGGGTGTTGGTTCTCGGGAGCCTGAGGAGAGATATGTCTGCACCCGTGTATGTCGTTCTTGGGGCCGGGCCCGGTCTGGGGCTCGGGGTCGCTCGGCGCTTCGCTCGCGAGGGATATCTCTCGGTGCTCGCCGCGCGTCTGGCCGAGCCTGCCGAGGCCCTCGCGACGACCCTCCGGGACGAGGGCCACGAGGCGGACGGCGTTGGGGTGGACCTGACCGATCCCGACGACGTCACCGAGGTGGTTCGCGGGGTCGGTGAACGGCACGGCCGGATCGACGTCCTGCATTTCCACCCCAGCGCGTGGCGGGAGAGGGACCCGCTGCACCTGAGCGTCCCCGAACTCCTCGAAGACGTCGCGCTCGGGGCCGGTGCTCTGCTTCCCGCCGTCCAGGCCGCGCGGCCGTTCATGCGGAACGGGGCCCGCGTCCTCGTCACCGGGTCCGCGGCGGCGGACACGCCCTGGCATGGGGCCGCGTCGCTGGGCGTCCAGAAGGCCGCCGTGCGGAACCTCGTCACCAGCCTCGACGCCACCCTCGCCCCGGACGGGATCCGCGCGGTGGCGGTGCAGATCAACGGTGTGCTCGACAAGGAGGGGCCGTTCTCACCGGTCCCGATCGCCGACGCCATGTGGCACGCCGTCAGCCGGGCCGACGAGGGCTGGACCCCGCACGTCCCCTACGACGGCTGAACGTCCCGGAGGGCCACCGGCGCCGCGCACCGGTGGCCCTCCGCATCTGGTGACGCGTCAGCGGAGGTAGACGAGGCCGTCGATGCCGACGGTGGGACGGCCCGAGGTGCCCGCTACGACGATCTTGATGGTGTGCTTGCCGCTGGTGCTCCAGGTGCGCGTCCACAGCAGCTGGCGGTAGGCGGTGGTGGACGCCCGGGTGTCCAACGTGCCGATCTTGGCTCCGTCCACGTAGACCTGCACCGCGCCGAGGTTGGAGGCGCGCTTGAAGATCAGCCCCGCGGTGCGGCCGGCGAACGTCCAGCTCGCGCTCGCGCCCCGGGAACTGCTGTAGAGGCCGCGTCCGCCCAGGTAGTACTGGGTGGTCGTGAGCTTCCACGTGCCGGTGCGGTAGGCCGAGGTCTCACTGAGGCCGCCGGTGTAGCGGCTGATGGCGGCGGTGGTGGCGTTGCCCGCGGCGTCCGCGGCGCTCAGCGTCCACGACTGGGTCGTGGACGGCTTGGCGACCGCGGCCCACTGCGTGGTGGTCGTCGCGAACGTCTTGGCGGACGGCGTGGTGGCCTTCAGCGAGCTGAGAAGGGTGTTGTCGGTCGCTTTCCAGGTGAGCCAGACGGGCCACGCGCCGCTGTTGACGGGTCGACCTGCGCAGGGAGAGTGCCTGGGAGGAGATGACCGGGCGGATCGTGTCCGCGATGACGGTGAAGACCGGGGACGCCGATGTGGTGCCGTCGGCGAAGGCGGCGTGCAACTGGACCGAGTGCGTGCCCGGAGTGAGGGTCACCGTGGCGGACGCCGCCCCCGTGGCGGCCGTCGCACCGTCCACGCTGACGTGGTAGGTCGCGCCCTCCTCCGGCGTCCAGTTCACGCTCGCGGTGCTCTTGGTGTAGTAGCGGCCGCCCGCCGCCGCCGCGCCGGTCACGGTGGCGGTCAGAGCCGGGACGGTGATCTGCTTGGCGGCCGTCCGGATGGCGGGGAGCGCGCTGTAAAGCTGCTCGCCGGGGCACGCGGTCGCGAACCCGTCGCGGTGGCCGGAGATCGTGTCGAACTCGACCTGCTGCCCGTAGGGGTACTTGCCGCCCGTCCCGTCCGGGGCGGCCGAGGTCAGGGTCGTCTTCGCCGTCGGGTCGACGCCGGTGAGCCCCAGCTTCCACGCGGCGATCTTCGCGACGCCGTCGAGGGCCTCGCGGGTGGGCGCCACACCGGGGACGTCAGGGTCGTCCGCGGCGGTGTAGGTGCCGAGGACGGCGATCCCGGTGGTGTCGGTGTTGAACCCGTAGGTGTGGGCGCCGTGGACGGGACGGTCGACGCCCCCGGCCCGTCCCTCGAAAACGGTGCCGCACTTGTCGACCAGGCGCTGTCGTAGGTCGGCGGGTTCCGGACGATCGACTCGTCCGCACCCCATCCGGCGCGCGACACGATGGCCGGCTTCGGCGCCGTGACCGGCTCGGCGAGGAGCGCGGCGAGCGGTGTGGTCGCCGCCATCAGCCGCATCTCCGGGCCCGTGGCGGGACCGGCCGCCCGCGGCGTGGGCGTCACCGCGCCGGTGCCCGGGTCGACCAGGTCGACGCGGAGGCCCTCGGGGAGGGCGCGACCCTGCCCGGTCACGCGCACGTCGATGCCGTTGGACGGCCCGACCCACAACCCGTTCGTGCCGCCGCGCCCGCCCCGGTCGGGGGCGTCGGCGAGTTCCGGCTCCAGGGCGCGCCACCCCGACCAGTGCCCGGTCCGGGCGTCCCGCGTGCGGAGCCGGACCGTCCCGCGGAGGTCCTCGCGAGGCTTGTCCCAGGTGACCCCGACGAGGCTGAACGGCTCGGTCGTCGCGGCGGGCAGCCCCTCGGCCCTCCGGCCGGCGTCGGCACCGGGAAGATCCCGGAGTTCGCGTGCGTGGACCCGGCCGGGATCCGGCCGGTCCGCGGACGACATGGTCGCCGTCGACTTCGAGGAGACCGTCCAGGTCACCGCGCCGGCCACCACCACGGCGGCGACCGAGGCCCCGATCAATGTGCGCTTCGGCATCGTTCTCCCGTTCATGACCGAGCCCGGGAAAAGACCCGGGCTCGTGCATGTAGAGAGCGCTGCGGCGACCTGAAACGTCACACATCCGTTCGAGTGCGCGTGACGCTACCGGCGGTCACCCGCCAGCCGCACATTCCCGCTGGTCACCCGAGGTTTGCCCCAGGGCAGAGGGGAGATTGATCGAGACAGTGCCGGGTCGCAGGGAGCGCGGACGGGGGTCGCGCCCGGCCCGGGGCACACGGGGGGGAAGAGCGCGATGAGAGTCATGCTGAGGGCGCAGATGGACACCCAGGTCTCGAACGAGTTGATCAGAAGCGGACGGCTTCCCGAGATCATGAAGTCGATGATGGAGCGGCTCAACCCCGAGGCGGCCTACTTCGGCCCCAGCGAGGGCGGCCGGGCCTGCACCATGGTCTTCGACATGCAGGACAGCTGGACGCTGCCGACCATCGCCGAGCCGCTCTTCCAGGAGATGGGCGCGAAGATCGAGATCCAGCCGGTGATGACCCGCGACGACCTGGACAAGGGCCTCTCCGCCCTACAGCAGGGCTGAACGTCCGGCGGGCCGGCCGAAGCCACTCCCAGCCGACCTGGGAGTGGCCCGGCGCCCGCCCGTCAGGGTGTCATGATGCCGGGGAGGCGGGACTTGAAGTCCAGGACGCCGACCCAGGTGGGACGCAGGGCTATGCGGGCCATCCGGGTTTCGGGGTGATCCGCCCCGGCGACGTAACCCGCGCCCCCCTCCTCGCCCAGAAATCGGCGGGCCGACCGGGCCTGTTCGGGGACCATTCCGTCCACCTCCGTGATCGAGACTCGGCCGCGCAGCATCAGGACCTCCGGAGGCTGCGGCTCGGTGTCGATCGTGATGGCGACGTCCGGACGTTCGCGGAGCGCACGGAGGCGGCGCGCCGGACGCAGCATGCCCAGGGGCGGGCAGCGGACGAACGTCGCCATCACCAGTTCCTCGCCCGTCCACGTGAACCACGTCGCCATCACGCGCGGCGTGCCGTCGGTCGCCGTGTAGGCGAGACGGGCCGGGATCGTCGAGTGCAGCAGGCGCTGGGCGATCTCGGTTTCGAGCAGGCGTACATCGCCCTGGGGATAGTCCACGGTCATCTCCTTCAAAGGGTTCAGAGGAGATGACCGCGGGCGTCGGCCGGATTCATCGCTGCGAGGCGAATTCCAGCGTCGGGTAGTCGGTGTAGCCGGTCGCGGCGCCCGTGTACATCAGGTGCTGGTCCTGGACGGGGTTGAGCGGGGCGCCGACGCGGAGGCGGTCGATGAGGTCGGGGTTCGCCAGGAAGGGACGGCCGAGGGCGACGAGGTCTGCGCCCGCCGCGACGAGGCGGCCGGCCTCGCGGGTGACGTCTCCGGTGGTGACGTCGGGCAGTTTCGGGTTGGCGATCAGGGTTCCGGGCCATGTCCGGCGGATGGCGTGGAAGAGGTCGCTGCCAGGGTCGGCGTAGACGATGTGCAGGTAGGCCGGGGAGATCTCGGCCAGGGCCTGGACGAGGGCCGGGTAGAGGTCGTCGATGTCGTCCTCGTGCATGCCGTTCGCGGTGACGCCGGGTGAGATCCGCACGCCGACGCGGCGAGGGCCGATGGCCTCGGCGACGGCACGGGTCACCTCGACCGTGAAGCGGATGCGAGCCGCGATCGAGCCGCCGTACTCGTCGGTGCGGCGGTTGGTGTCGCGGGACAGGAACTGGTGCAGCAGGTAGCCGTTGGCCGAGTGCACCTCCACGCCTGCGAAGCCCGCGGCGACGGCGTTGCGGGCGGCGGTCACGAAGTCCGCGGTGGTGGAGCGGATGGCGGCGGCGGTCAACTCGCGCGGGACGACGGCGGGCTGGGGCCCCAAGGGCGTGTGGATCGTGTCCGGGAGCGGGACGGGCGACGGCGCCACCGGGTGCAGGCCGCTGTTGTCGGGGTGACCGACACGGCCGCCGTGCTGCAACTGCAGGAACATCCGGCCGCCCGCATCGTGCACGGCGTCCGTGACGCGCCGCCATCCGGCCACGTGCGCCGGGGCATGGATCGCCGGAATGTTCGGGTACGTCTGGCCGACGGCGTTCGGGGTGGCGGCCTCGGCGATGATCAGCCCGGCGGTGCCGCGCTGCGCGTAGTAGGTCGCCATCAGCTCGCCCGGGACGCCCTCGGCGTCCGCGCGGTTCCGCGTCATCGGTGCCATCACCAGGCGGTTCGGCAGGACGAGTCCGCCGAGGCGGGCCGGTTCGAGAAGACCGTGAAGCTCCATGGTCGTGTCCTTACAGCGGTGTGAGGGGAATCCGTGGGTCCGGGCGCCGAGGACGACCGCCAGGACCGGCGCGAGGAGCGCGAGGGTGCTCCACGCGAACGAGGCCGAGCCGAACAGGTGCAGGAGGGCGCCGCCGGCGATGCCGCCGCCGGCCATGGCCGCGTTCCAGAGGGTGACGAGCATGGCCTGCGCCGCGTCCGCGGCGTCGCCGCCCGCGTCACCGGCAGCGGTCTGCAGCAGGGTGGGCGCGCCGCCCCACCCGAGGCCCCACAGCGCGACGGCCGCGTAGACGAGGGCGGGGCCGTCGGCCCACAGCGCCAGGACGGCTGCGGCGGCGGCGACCAGCAGCGTCCCGGCGACGGTCAGCGCACGCAGGCGGCGGTGGATGTGCGTGCCGACGATCCAGATGCCGGCCAGGGACGCCGCCCCGAACACCAGCAGGACCAGGTCGGTGGACGAGCCCATGCCGAGCGCGTCGAGGAACGTCGCGATGTAGGTGTAGAGGATCGTGTGGGCCAGGACGAAGACGAACGTCACGAACAGCACCGGCGCCACCCCGGGGACGCGGAGAACGTGCTGACGGGCCGCCCGCTCGCCCGCACGGCGTCCCGGGAAGTCCGGGACGGACGCGGTGATCCAGCCCAGCAGGACGAGGCTCAGCCCGGTCATGATCAGGAAGGCGGCCTGCCAGCCGAGCGCCGTCCCGAGGAACGTGCCCGCCGGGACGCCCAGGGACAGGGCGACGGGGATGCCGGCCATCGCGATGGCGATCGCCCGTCCCTCCAGGTGGGGCGGTGCGAGACGGCGGGCGTAGCCGGCCAGCAGCGCCCAGGCGAGACCGGCCGCGACCCCGGCCGCGAAGCGCGCCGTCATGGTCAGCAGGTAGTGCGTCGACAATGCCGTCACCGTGTTGGCGATGGCGAACCCGGCGACGGTCGTCAGCAAGAGGCGACGGCGGCGCCATGCCGCCGTGGCGGCGGTCAGCGGGACGGCCGTCAACGCCGTCCCGAGCGCGTAGACCGTCACGGTCTGCCCGGTCGCGGACTCGCTGACGTGCAGGTCGCCGCTCATCGCGGGCAGCAGTCCGGCGGGCAGCGTCTCGGTCAGGCTCGTGATGAAGACCGCCGTCGCCAGCGCCAGCAGCGCGGGCATGGGCAGTCCGCGGGCGGACGGCGTCTCTTCGCCGGTGGAGGTCAGTTCCGCGGTAGGCATGGAGCCGACTGTGCCGGGGGACGCTTCGGAAACACTGATGGTCCGCTGACGGCCGCCGAAGCACCGCCGGGTACGGTGCGGACATGCGGTTTGGCGTGCTCGGTCCGCTGATGGTGTGGGACGGCGCTTCCGGGGAGTCGTCCGGGAAACCGGCCCGGTTCCCGGAGCGGAGCGCCCGCGGAGTGGAGGGGGCCGGGCCGGTTGACTCATCCGGGGGGTGTGGGGGGTCGTCCCCCCACGGGCGACCCGTACGGATCCCGGAGGCGAAGGTCCGGGCACTGCTCGCTGATCTGCTGGTGCACGAAGGGCGGCCCGTCTCCGTCGACCGGCTCGCCCATGACCTGTGGGGCGACGACCTGCCCGGCAACCCCGCCAACGCCCTGCAGGCCAAAGTCTCCCAGCTGCGCCGCGTCCTCGGCCGGGACCGCGTGGTGCGGCAGGCGCCCGGGTACCGGCTCCGCCTCGACGGGCCCGGAGACGAGGTGGACGCCGACCGGTTCCGCGCACTGGCGGACCGAGCCCGCACGGTGGCCGAGCCGCGTACGCGCGCCGACCTGCTCACCGAGGCGCTGAGCCTGTGGCGGGGCGCGCCGTTCGCCGACTTCGCGGACGAGGAGTTCGCGCGGGCGGCGGCGGACCGGCTGGCCGACGAGCGGCTGGCCGTGCTGGAAGAGCAGGCCGAGGCGCGACTCGAAGCCGGCGAGCACCTCCTGCTCGCCGGCGAACTCGCCGCCCTCGTGGCGCGCCACCCGCTGCGGGAACGGCTGCGCACCGTCCAGATGCGGGCCCTGTACCGGGCGGGACGCCAGAGCGAGGCCCTGGCGGCCTATGCCGACCTGCGGAAACTGCTGGCGGACGAGCTGGGCCTCGATCCGGGCCCGGAGATCGCCGCGCTGCACGAGGCGATCCTGCGGCAGGACGAACCGCTCGCCCCCGAACCGGGCGCCGCACCGCGGTCGCACCTCCCGGTCCCGCTGACCGAGCTGATCGGCCGCGACCCATGCATGGACGACGTCGAGCGGCTCCTCGGCACGGCGCGCCTGGTCACGCTGACCGGGCCGGGCGGTGTCGGCAAGACGCGGCTCGCCGTCGAGGCGGCCCGCCGGCTCGACGGGACCGGCTTCCCGGACGGGGTGTGGCTCGTCGAGTTCGCCGGTCAGCGCGGCGGCGCGGCCGAGCTGGCGCAGGAGGTGTCGGCCGTGCTCGGGCTCCGCGACGACGTCCCGTCCGGAACGCCGGGTACGTCCGCAGGTCCCGCGGAGCGGCTCGCGGCGGCGCTGCGCGACCGGCGGCTCCTGCTCGTCCTCGACAACTGCGAGCAGGTCGCCGGCCCCGCCGCCGAACTCGCGGATCTGCTGCTGCGTTCCGCCGCCGGGCTCCGGATCCTGACGACCGGCCGCGAGCCGCTCGGCCTGACGGGCGAGACCGTCTACCTGGTGGAGCCGCTCCAGGAGGCCGACGCGGTGCGGCTCTTCGCCGCCCGCGCCACCGCGTCCGCCCCCGGGTTCTCGCTGGACGACGGCCGCGAGGCGGTCGCGGAGATCTGCCGCCGCCTCGACGGCATCCCGCTCGCGCTGGAGCTGGCGGCGACCCGGGTCCGGGCGCTCGGGGTGCGGGAACTGGCGGCGCGGCTCACCGACCGGTTCGGGGTCCTCACCACGGGACCGCGCGGCGCGCCCGCCCGCCAGCGCACCCTCCGGGCGATGATCGACTGGAGCTGGGAGCTGCTCGCCCCGTCCGAACGCATCGTGCTGCGCAGGCTCGCCGTGCACGTGGACGGCTGCGGCCTGGACGCGGCCGAGGCCGTCTGCTCGGGGGACGGCGTGCGCCGCGACGACGTCGTCGACCTCCTCACACGGCTGGTCGACAGGTCCCTTGTCGTGATGGCGGACGGAACGTCAGGCCCGCGTTACCGCCTGCTGGAATCCGTGGCGGCGTACGCGATGGAGCGCCTGGAGGAGAAGGACGACCTGACCGGCACCCGCGACCGCCATCTGCGCCATTACCTCGACCTCGCCGAACGCGCCGAGCCGCAACTCCGCGGGGCGGACCAGCGGGCATGGCTTGACCGGCTCGACACCGAGGCGGCGAACATGCGAGCGGCGCTGGACGAGGCGATGGGACGGCCCGATGCGCCGCGCCTCGCCACGGCCCTGTGCTGGTGGTGGCTGCTGCGCGGCCGCCTGCACGAAGCGCGCCGCACCCTGTCGGCGGTGCTCGACGCGGCCCCGCGGCAGGACGCCGAACTCCGGCTGCTCCGCGACGCGTTCGCGCTACTGACAGGAGACCGGAGCGGACCCCCAGCGGAGCGGAAGATGCCTGGCCGGGCCCTCTGGCTTTACGCCTACGGCCTGTTCCACATCGGTGATCCCGATGCGAGCGAGAAGACCAACGCCCGCGCGCTGGACCTGTTCGGCGAGGCCGGCGACCGCTGGGGCACCGCCGCCTCGCTCAGCCTGCGGGCGATGCTGGCGCTCGTCCGCGGCGACCTCCGGACCATCGGACGGGACGGCCCGGACGCCGCCCGCCTCTTCCGTGAACTCGGCGACCGCTGGGGCGAGTTGCAGACCGTGTCGCCGCTGGCCGTCCTCGCCGAGATCAAGGGGGACTACGCGGAGGCCGAACGCCGCCAGAACGAAGGCCTGCGCATCGCCCGGGACCTGGACCTCCGGACGGAGGTGTCCGCCCGGCTCTCCGGCCTCGGCAGGCTGGCGCTGCTCGCCCGCGACTGGGACCGGGCGCGCGACCTGCACGAGAGAGCGGGGCGGCTGGCCGTCGAGCAGGGCTACATGTACGGCGAAATGCACGCGCTGATGGGGCTCGCCCTCGGCGCCCGCCGTTCCGGCGACCTCGACGCGGCGGAGACCCTCCTGCACCGCATCCGCGACGAGTACGACTCGTCCGAGATAGGCGAACACCTACTGGAGGCGGAACTCGGCTTCACCGCCGAACTGCGCGGAGACACCTCGCGGGCTCTCGCGCATCACCGCCGCGGACTGGAGATCGCCCGATCGATCGGGGAGCCCCGAGCGGTGGCCCTGTCCCTGGAAGGGCTGGCGGGCGCGGCGGTCCTCGGCGGCGACGCGGAACGCGCCGCACGCCTCCTCGGCGCGGCGGACGCGTTCCGCCGCAGCGTGGACGCCCCGCTCCCGCCGGCCGAACGCGGCGACGTCGACCGGATCACCGCCGCCGTGACCGCCGCCCTGGGCAGGGCCCGCCCTCACTCCTGATGACGGGACGCGTACAGCTCGGTGTAGTCGATCATCTCCTGAACGTACTGGGCTATGCGGCGCGGGCACCGGCCCTGCTCGTCGGCATCCCCGGGTGAGGAGACCAGGGCGCGTGCATGGCGCGGGGTGTCCCGGATCTGGACGTCATGACGGTTGGGATGCGGGCATGGCCGGTCGAGGGCGGAGAGGTCGAACGTCTTGAGGGCCTCGTTGTAGAGGGCGCCCACGGACGGAGCGGCCGAGCCCCAGAAGCAGTGCTGGGCCAGGTGCGCCACGGCCAGGGCGAGCGGCGCGCGCTCTTCGGGGAGCGCGTCCCCCAGCAACCTGCGGGCGGCCCAAACGGCGGCCTTCTCTGCGGTGGGATCGATGCTGCTGTACTTCTGCCGTTCGATGTCGGAGAGAACGGCGTCGAGGTTCGTCCGGCCGTCCCCGGTCAGGTAGCGCTCGTCCAGCTCGGGATCGGCGGTCGGGGGGTCGAACCGCTCCTTCCGGGCCTCCGTGAGGTCCGCCACCGTCTGGGCGGCCAGCCCCGCCAGGAATCCGGGGCAGCTCATGGCGTCGAGGTCCACGTCCTCCTCGGTGAGGAACCTGTCGTAGTCCTTCCACCTCTCGGGATCGCCGATCAGAGCCATGACCTCGGCCGCCCCCTCGGGGTCCTCGGAGAGGATCTCGGGGTGCTTGTGGTCGCCGGGGGACGGGCAGACCGCCTCCCCGTAGACCTCCCCGGCCCGGGAGGCGGCGTCGATCAGGTGGTCGAAGACGTCGACCTCGGTGATCTGCCACTTGGTGTACCAGCGGCTGGCGTACGCGGCGACCATCATGGCGCGGCCCTCCCGGCCGCCGGGGTCCCTCATCAGGTTGTAGGCGATCATGCCCAGCGTGTCCGGCGGCTCGCCGTACGGATAGCCGTGGAGCATGTTGGCGAGTTCGCTCGCCAGCTCCTTGAAGTCGATCGAACCGTCGTCCGCGTAGTACACCAAGGCTCCGAATCACGAGGAAATCAGGTGATCATCAGACGACCCCGGCCGCACGTCAGTTCCAGCCGGGTGGTCGGCACGTCGAGTGGAACAGGCCGCCGACGGCCTTCGTCTCGGCCGGGGGTTCGCGTCAGGTACGCCGTAGGCCGGAGAGGTCGCGGGTGATGACCGTGTTGCGGTCGGTGGGGCGGTTTCCCAGGGACAGCTGAGGCCATTGGCCGGAGAGTTCCTGGCGGCTGCGTTCGCTCCAAGCGCGGGCCTCGTCACTGCGGGTCTTGTAGAAGTTGAGGGCGTAGCCGCCGGTATGGACGCGGAGAAGTGTGAAGCCGCCCGGGTACTCCTTGACGGCGCCGACTTCCTGCTGAACGACCCGGGGTGCCAAGGGAAAGACCGAACGCTGGTTCCGGTGGGTGTGACCGGCGTGGTGCAGGAAGACGCCGGGCGCCCGGTTGTAGGCCGCGAGGATTCTCAGTGACTGGCCCGCGTCCAGGGAATGGGCCCCGGTAATGGAGAGCGGGTCGTTCTCGGTGAAGAGCGGATGGTGCCCGAAGACGAGCGTGGGCCGCTCCGGGTCCTTTCTCAACTCCGCTTCGAACCAGGCTTGCTGGTCTGCGGACAGCCCGCCGGAATCCCCGCCGTCACCTGGCTTGTCGTAGGTGTCCAGGCCGATGACGCGGAGCCCTTGGAGGTCGTGCGAGAAGTACGTCCGGCCGGAGGGGAAGAAGGCGTCCTTGAAGCAGTCGCTTCCCTGGTGCTCGCCGGGAGTGCAGGCACCGTAAGGCGCCCCGGAGTGGGCTCGGTCGTGGTTGCCACGAGCTATCAGATAGTCGCTCCCCAATGTGCCGAACGTGTCGAGGATGCTTCTGGCATTCGCGAGGTCGGCGGGAGCGGCTTCGCTCGATATGTCGCCGGCGGCCAGGAGGTGGCCCGCGCCCCGGCTGCGGGCGTCCGCGATCAGGGCCTTCGCCATGACCTCGGGATAGGGCGGGTGGCCGGGAACCTGTTCTACGCCTTTGATCCAGGGCAGCTGGCCGACCAGACCGGCCACGGTCTCCCCCAGGTGCAGGTCATTGCAGAGGGCGACCGAGAAGAGGTGACGGCCCGGCGGTGGTTGCGGCGTCGTGAAAGCGAAGACATCACCGTTCGGAGTGCCTGCCGCCTGGCCGGCGGCCAGCCAGGTGGGCGTCGCGTCCCGTCCTCTGGAGCGGGCCCTGTAGTAGTACGTGCGGCCGGGCTCCAGATCGGTCAGCTCGACATAGTGGTACGGCGTGCCGGACGAGCCGTGCGCCGTCGACGTCAGACGAGACGGATGCGTCCCGTAGAGCACCTCGGCGTCGGACGGGGCGGGGAGCATGCGGCCGAGACCGTCGTCCGTCCCGGGGACGCCCGTGTACCAGGTCACGACCGCCGACGTCTCTGTGACGGTCACCAGCTCCAGGTTCACCGGCTGGACGTCGCCGGCCGCGAGCGCGGACACCGAGCCGATGGCGGGCAGGACGGAGGCGCCCGCGACGATGGCGCTCCAGCGGAGGAGGGCCCGGCGGGAAGGCCGGCAGCAGATCACGACCGCCACGGTCGCAGCGGCCGGACCCCCGCGCCAGACCCAAACGCGGAAGGTCAGCCGGCGGCGACGGCCTGCAGGCGTTCCTCACGGAGACGGCCCGCCCAGGAGTCGTCCAGCGGCTGCAGCTCGGTGCCGACCGCCCAGCGGAGCAGGAGGTCGGCCAGGCCCGGGTTGCGGACCAGGGCCGGGCCGTGCATGTAGGTGCCGAGGACACGGCCGCTGTACGCGCCCTCGAAGCCGTCGCCGTTGCCGATGCCGTGCATGACCTTCGCGAACGGTCGCGCGTTCTGCCCGAGGTGCGTGACGCCCTGGTGGTTCTCGAAGCCGGTGATGCGCGGCACGTTCAGCTCGCCCGCGACGTCCCCGACGATCTCGCCGACCGCGCGCTGCTCGCCGCGTCCCGACCGGATGTCGAGCAGGCCGAGACCCGCGACGGGCTGCCCCTCCTCGCCGCCGAACTCGTGGCCCAGCAGCTGGTAGCCGGCGCAGACGGCGAACACGACCGCCCCCGACTGGACGGCGCGGGCGAGCCCGCCGTCGCCCCGCAGGCGCTGCGCCGCGAGGATCTGCGGCCGGTCCTCACCGCCGCCGAGCAGGTAGATGTCGCCGTCGGCGGGGACGGGCTCGTCCGACCGGAGGCTGACGGTCTCGGTCGGGATGCCGCGCAACGCGGCCCGCCGCTCCAGGACGATCGTGTTGCCCTGGTCGCCGTAGGTGCTGAGCAGGTCCGGGTAGATCCAGACGATTTTGATGCGGTCAGACGACACGGCCGTACCTCGTTCGGATGTTCTGGAAGGCGGTGTAGTTGGCGATCACGTCCAGGTGCCCGGGCGGGACGGCCATGACCGCCTGGTCGATGTCGTCCACGAGCGTGAAGGACACCTCCGCGGCCTCCAGCCGGGCGGCGAGGTCGATGCGGCGCTCGCCGCTGATCCACACGGGCCGGCCCCGCAGGATGCGGTAGTCGACGTCCCACAGCCAGGAGGTGTCGCGGCCGTCCGGCCCCTGCGCGTTGATCGACAGGGCGACCGGGCCGGGCGCGGGCTGCAGGACGTCGAACGCCTCCAGCCAGCCCGCCGGGTTCTTCGACAGCAGCAGCCGGATCGAGCGGCCCTCGTGCTCGACCGTCGTGTACCGGCCGGCGACCGACGTGACCTGCGACAGCAGCGGCAGCGCCTGCTCGGGCGCGACCCCGAACTGCGCGACGACCGCCAGCGCGATCAGGGCGTTCGAGCGGTTGGCCCGCCCGGGCAGGGAGAGCCCGGTCAGCGAGAACGTCCGGCCGTCCGGTCCGGTGATCAGGTCGCCCTTCAGCGCCCAGTCGGGGCGGGGACGGGCGAAGTGGCACTGGCGGCAGCGCCAGTCGCTGTCCTCGTCGGTGTCCTGCCGGTCGAGGGGGCCGCCGCACTCGGGGCAGCACCAGGAGTCCTCGCGCCAGTGCTGGCCGGCGGCGACCCACGTCACGCTCTTGGCGGTGGACGCGCCCCAGGTGACCAGCGGGTCGTCGCAGTTGGCGATGACGTGGCTGGTCGGGGACGCCTCCAGCGCCTTGCGCCACTTGCCGGCCAGCAGCCAGATCTCGGCGGCGCGGTCCATCTGGTCGCGGCTGAGGTTCATCAGCGCGACGATGTTCGCCCCGGTCTCCTTCAGGACCATCGGGACGTACTTCTCGTCACACTCCAGCACGCCGTAGCGGGCGGACGGCGCGGACGCGAGCGCGGACACGTGCCCGGTCGGCATGTTCGCGCCGAACGCGTTGGTGGCGACCTCGCCCAGCGGCGTCATCGCCGAGGTGATCAGCCGGGTCGTCGTCGTCTTGCCGTTGGTGGCGCTGACGAGGACGAGCTTGCGGTCCTTGGCGAGCCTGGTCAGCAGCTCGGGGTCGAGCCGGAGGCCGACCCGCCCGCCGATCACCGAGCCGTCCCCGCGGCCCGCCATTCGGGACATCTTGGCGGCCGTACGACCGAGCGCGACGGCCAGCTGCGAACGCAGCGGAAGATCGCTCATGAACTCCGTCTTCTCTGGATGCGCCGGGAAACCGCTCCCGAGCCTAGCCGGTGAGCGCGGCGCTCGCGGCGTGCCGGCGGGGTTGGGGGGCGTCCTCGGCGACCGGGACCCGAATTGTGAGCAGCATCACAGCATTTCAGGTAAACCACCTGCGGCAATCTTGACCATTGCCGACATGTCGTGATTCGGTGCCACCTCCGACTGCGGTGTGCCAGATTGACAACCACGCGTCCGAGAACGGCGTCACCCACTACTTTTGTCGGGAGCCCTGCTGGATCGCGGGGAGGCGGTGCCCGCCCCGGCCGGCGGGCCTGGATCGCAAGCGTGGGCAAGCGGCTATAAGGCGAGGTCAGAGCGATGCAGTGTCCGACGTGCGGTAATGACACGCCTGGGACGCTCGGCAAGTGTTCGCACTGCGAGGCGCCGATCGACGTGTACTCGGTCGGGCCCGCCGTTCCCATGGGGGCTCCCGTCGCGGACACCGCCCCGGCGGGCGTCGCCGCCGAGGTGCCCGGCGACCGGACGATGATGACGCCGCCGCCCACCCCGTCCTGGGGCACGGGCGCGCAGCCGGCCGTAAGCCCGGACCTGGCGATGCCGCCCCAGCCGTCGCCGCAGCAGACGGCCCCCGAGCCTCCGGCGCGGCCGCCGCTGCGGCTGTCCGTGGAGCCGTCGGACCCGACGCCCGCGGCCGCGTCGCCGCTGCCGCCCGTCGACCCCGAGGACACCGCGGCCTGGACGTTCAACCCGGACGAGGACGACTCCGGCGGCTTCAGGCCCCCGCCCGCGTGGGGGAACGAGCAGCCGGCGCCGCCTGCGAACGACAAGCCCGCCCCCGAGGCCGGTCCCCCGCCCTCGAACCCGTTCGGGCTGGGCGAGCAGGCCTCGCCCGGCGAGTCGATCGTCCCGGACTCGTGGTTCGCGCAGCCGCGCAGGCCCGAGGGGCCTGAGGCCGAGCCGACGCAGGTGTGGGGACAGCAGCCTCCCGCCGGGCAGCCGGCCACCATGCTGGACGCCGACGTGACCCAGTTCGACCCCGGCCCGGGGTCGGCCCCCGGCGCCGAGGGGTTCGGCGAAGACCTCGACCGGACCCGGATGGACCCGGGCTCCCCCATGGGCGCCCCTCACCTCATGGGCCCGATGAACCAGCCGCCGATGGGGCAGGGTCCGATGGGGCCGGGCCAGATGGGGCCGGGCCAGATGGGGCCGAGCCAGATGGGCGCGCCCCCCATGGGCCCGGGGATGCAGCCCATGGGCCCGATGGGGCCGGGCGACCCCGCCTTCGGCTACCCGCCGGGCCAGGTGCCGCCGGGACCGAACAAGAGCGGGACGAGCAAGCCGCTCATCGCGGCCGTCGCCGCGCTGGTCACGGTCGCGGCCGGCGCCGTCGCGTTCGTCGCATGGCCGTCCGACGGCGGCTCTCCCGGGGACACGAACCCGTCTCCGGCGGCGTCCCAGAAGCAGGTCGCGCAGAAGAACGCGATCCCCCCTGAGACCAAGCAGCAGGCCGCGACGGTGAACAAGCTCATCAACGACAGCGTCGCCACCCGCCGCGTCCTCGCCGGGGCGCTCGGCCGGGCGGGCAAGTGCAAGACGCTGCCGCAGGCGATCCAGGGGTTCCAGACGGTCGCGCAGCGGCGCACGAACCAGCTGAACCGCACGCGGGCCCTCAAGGTGGACAAGCTCGCGAACGGCGAGCGGCTGCGCGGCTCGCTGTCCCAGGCGCTGACGGCGTCGCTGCAGGTCGACCAGGTCCTGTTGCAGTGGGCGCAGGCGAACCAGCGCAAGTGCAAGGGCAAGCCGCGTCCCAGCGCGGCGCACGTTCCGGGGCGCGCCGCCGGCGAGCGGCGCGCGACGACGGCCAAGAAGCAGTTCGTCGTGCTGTGGAACCCGGTCGCGAAGCAGACGGGCCAGCCGCTGCGGAGCTGGAAGCGCGTATAACGGGCGGTAGCGCAGTATTCTCTGACCGTTCGTATTCACGGGGCCAGGGGGGCCGTCATGCGGTGTCCGAACTGCGGAACCGAGACCTCTTCGGCGTCGCCCAGATGCCTGCGCTGCAACGCGCCGCTGCCGCCGTCCGGCGCCGACGACGCGACGGTCCGCGACCCGGAGGACGGCATCCCCGTCCCCCGTGAGCCGATACCGCCGCCGTGGGCCGGGCAGGCCCCCGCCCATTGGGGGGCGCCCCCGGACCACACGACCCCCATGGCGCCGTCCGACGACCGGACGGCGGCCATGCCCTCGGAGGAGCGGACGGCACAGATGCCGCCCTCGGAGGAGCGGACGACTCACATGCCGCCGCCCGAGGAGCGGACCACGCAGCTCTCCCCCGAGCCGTGGTCCGAGCCCTGGTCCGAGCCCGCGATCTGGCAGCCGCCGCCCCCGCCGAAGCGCAGCAATCTCCCGTACTTCCTGGCGGCGGCGGGCGTCGTCCTCCTGATCGGGCTCGCGGCGGGCATCGTGCTCTGGCCGAGCGGCTCGGACACGCCGCCGGCCGCCGCCTCGCCGTCCGCGGGCGAGAGCCAGGGCGTCTCCCCCGCGACCGAGAACACCTCGACCGGCACGAACGGCGATCTCGAAGCGCAGGCCGGTGCGGTGGACAAGCTGCTGGCCGACATGGGGGCGACCCGCTCCGAACTCGGCACGGTCGTCACCGGCGGCTGCCCCGTGGACGGTCTGCAACGCATCCTCGACGCGCGCAAGCACCAGCTGGAGCAGGCCCGAGCCCTCGACGTGAGCGCTCTCCTCAACGGCACCGAGATGAAGGACGCCCTCGTCCGCGCCCTGGAGGCGTCGACCGAGTCGAACCAGCGCTACCTGGACGGCGCCCCCGGCTGCCCGTCCGAGGGCGAGGTCGCCGACGTCAACCAGCGGGCGAGCTCCGCCAAGAACGAGTTCATCGGCTACTGGACCCCCATCGCCGAAAAGGCCGGCCTCCCCGCCCGCGGCGAAAGCGACATCTGAGTCACGCCGGGGGGTTGAGGAAGGGAAGACCCTTGGACGGGTCCTCGAACGGGGTTATGAAGCGGTCGAACCAGCTCAGGACGGGCTCCAGCCATTCGGTCACGCGCATCGTCTCGGCGACATGGTCGATCTGCTCGTCCTCGTCGAAACCGATCGCGACGATCGAGAGGTCCTGGAAGAAGCCGGACTGGTCGTCGTCGCCGTAGAGCGCGGTCACGGCGATGGGGCGGTTGCGTTCCAGTTCCATCGACAGCGGGTGGCGGCGCAGGGCGCGGAGGCGGTGGCCGAGTTTGGCGTCCGGCGGCTGCTTGAGGCCCGGGAGCTGGTAGTCCATTCGCGGTGCGAGGGCGTGCTTGTCGGGGGCGCCGCCGCCGTAGGGGAAGAGGCGGTCGAGCTCGTGCAGCCACTTGACCTGCGGGATCACCCACTGCGGGCCGGGGGCGGTGGCGGGGGCGCCGCCGCCCAGCAGGCGCTGTGCGACCTCGGCGACGGCGGCGGTCAGGTCGGCGGGAAGGTAGGCGTTGCGCAGCGACCGTGACCGCCGGCTCACGGCCCGTTCCAGGACGGTCGCCAGCGCGCATTCGCGGAGCCGGGGGGCGAGCCGCGACCAGGCGCGGCCGAGGTCGGGCGGGACGGCCGGCATCGGGCGGTTCACGACGTGCGCCAGCACGAGCGTGTCGGCCCACAGTCGGAGCCAGGCCCAGTCGGCATGGACCGCGATCAGGTCGGCCTCGCGGAGTTCCCAGAGGGTGCAGGCCCGGCCCGAGCGGCATTCGCAGCCGCAGGCGGCCGAGCGGCGTCCGTCCACGGGCGGCGGCGGGCCCGGCAGCTCGGCTTCGCGGCCCTCGCCCAGCGGGACGCGGACGCGGAGCGGGCGGTCCATGCCGTCGGCGAAGACGGCGGCGACGCCCGGGCGCAGCGACACCACCTCGCGGGACTGGTCGGCGTCCAGGTTCATGGCCGCGCCGACCTGGTGTCGGTCGTCGTACGCCGGCAGCCGGTGGACGACCTTCAGCGCGGTGTTCTTGATGACGTCCGGGACGAGCTTCGTCGGGATCTGCTCGGCGACGATGATGCCCTCGCCGTAGGCGCGGATCTCGGCGAGCATCCCGGCGAACAGCTCGACGGCGTGGGAGCTGCCGCGTTCCGGGCCGCGGTTGCGCAGCAGGCGGTGCGCCTCCTCGATGACGATGACGTGCCGGAGCGCGGAGCCGGCGGCGCGGTCGCGGTTCCGTTCCCGCATCCGCAGGTGCTCGACGATGCGGATGATGAGGGTGCCCATGAGGAACGCCTTGTCCTCGTCGTTCGCGACGTCCTCGATGGCGAGGACGATGTTGTCGCGGAGCATCCCGCCGATGTCGGCCGGGTGGCCGCCCTCGAAGAACCGTCCGGCGGAGCCGATCCGCAGGGAGCGGAGCCGGACGTCGACGAAGCCCTGCACGTCGGCCATCAGCTCACGCCCGTACCCGACGTCCTGGATGACCTGGAGCGCCGCGTTCTGGAGCTGCTCCAGCGTCGGGACGGCGGGCTCGATCAGCGAGCCGGGCACGCCCGCGCCGGTCACGACGTCCCACCCGTTGTTCTCGTAGACGCGCTGGAGCGCCTGGGCCATGATCTGCGGGAACGGCTCCTCGGCGTCGAACGCGGCCTGGAACAGGGCGCGCACCATGTCGATGTGCGCCTGGACGGGGTAGCCGGGTTCGGGCGCGAGCGGGTTCACCGACAGCGGCACCGAGTCCGGGTCGGACGGGTTGACGACCGTGACGGGCCCGCCGAGGTCCTGGATGCGGCCCGCCATCGCCGCGTACTCCGACTTCGCCGGCTCGATCGCCAGCCACGGGACGCCGGCCCGGGTGAGCTGCTCCAGCAGGTGCCGGACGGTCTGCGACTTGCCCGCGCCGGTCGCGCCGGTGACGAACACGTGCCGGTTGATCGTGGAGCGCGGGACGGTGAACCGGCCGACCTCGCGGTCCTGGCCGTCCAGGATGGCGCCCAGCTCGATCTGAGCGTCCCCGGCGCCGGGCGCCGTCTCCGACGTGACGTCGAAGTACCCGGCGTCCAGCACCCGCAGGCCGGGGACCTCGCGGCGCGGCAGCCCGGCGAGCGCGGCCAGCGCCCCGGCCGTCGCGACGAACGGGAACCGCTGCTCGGACTCCACCATCGGGCGGACCGGCGCGGGCGCGGTCCCTGGCGTCAGCATCTCCGCGAACGACCCGCTGCCCTGCCCCGACCTCAGCCGGTACGGGTGGTGGCCGAGCTCCATTGACCCGACCAGCACGGGCGCGATCTGCCCGAGCTCGTCCTGCGACGCGGCCCCGGCCACGACCCGGACCTGCCACAGCCCGGCCTCGCGGAACGCGTCCAGCTCGGCGAGCCGCCGGTCGGCGCGGGCGACGGCGAGCCGGGCGTTCTCGTCCTCGCCGCGCCGCAGCATCCGCAGCTCGTGGTGCAGCTCCCGCATCTCGGTGTCAATCAGCCGCTCGTCGCACGGCTCGGCGACCACGAACCAGCCGAACGGCCGCTCCATCAGCGTGACGAGCGTCGCCTCGAACAGCCCGGGGCCGCCGTCCGCCCCGGCCCCCTGCGGCGCGAGACGGCCGGGGCAGCGCGTCCACGCCATCCGCTCCGCCCGCCGCAGCCACCCGTCCCCGACCGGGACGCCGCGCGCGCCGCTCGGGAACAGCAGCCCGTGCGTCTCCGCGTCGGGCTCCGGCGTCCCGATCGGCCCGGCGTTGGTGATCAGCTCCAGCGGGGCGCCGCCCCCCGCCGACAACCAGCCGACGACGAACGGCCTGCCCAGCCGCGCGGCCGAGAGCGCGGCGGGCAGCACGCTGACGAAGTCCCACTCGGCGGACGCGTCCCGCTGCGGAGCCGGAATCGCCTGAATCCGGTACCAGGGCCCCGGCAGCACGAACGGCTCCGCGGCGCGCATGGCGGGCGGCGGCCCTCCCGGGGGTGGGCCCGGCGCCCTTCGGTAGGGCGGCATCCCGGGCGGCGGCGATCCAGGGGGCGGGGTCACGTCAGCATCCTTCCGCGCCCCCGGCCCGCACGCCAATGCCCCGTCAGGAAGCGGACGGGGGGTCGGCCTTGTGCCTGCCGTTGGGCTTCAGTGGCGGGACGATCCGGGCCGGGCGCGACCCGGCGCCGCGCGGCAGTGCGTGGCGGGCGCGCGGAACCCGGGGCGCGGGCATCTCCTGCGGCGCCTCGGGTGGCTCCGGCGTCTCGTCGTCCGCCTGTTCCGGGGCCCGCTGCTGTTCGCGGAGGTACTCCTCGAACTCCATCGAGTGCGCGGTCGGCAGCGTGATGATGCCGGGGTTGGCGTCCACGAGCAGGGTGCGGCGGCCCGTCGCGCCCGAATGGGTGAAGACCATCGCGGTCGGCGGCAGCTCCTGCAGTTGCGGCGGCTCGACGAGCAGTTCCCGGAACCGCTGCTTGTCGGGACGGCGGCGGTCGGCGACCGTCCGGCCCCACGCGGTCGCCGAGCTGATGCCCTCCACCAGGACGGAGTCGTCGGCGGCGGGCGCGGGCAGCGGCGACCAGACCGGGTCGGTGAGGCCGTCGCCGCGCGGCCGCGCGAACGCGACCGTGCTGGCGTAGCTCTCCCCCGCCACGTCGAACAGCGTCTCCCCGGCCGCGTCGGTGATCTCGGCGACGAGCAGCGGCTGCCCGGCGCCGATGTGCTCGGCGGCGACCCGCGCGTCCTCGGGGTTGCCGAGCCGCATGAACCCGACGGCGGCGTGCCCGCGCCGGCCGAGCCGCTCCCGCACGTGGCCGGGGATCGACCGGTACATCAGGACGAGCCCGGTCCCGGTGGCCTCGCAGGCGTCGATGAGCCGGTCCAGGACGTCGCCGCGCAGCTTCTCGGCGCCGCAGAGGAAAAGTGTGTGATCCCAGCGGCCGCCGGGCGGGGCCTCGCGGATGCGGTGCGTGAGCGCGGTCGTCACGTACGTGCCGAGGATGCGGTTGGTGAGGACGCCGGCCCGCCGGTCCATCGACACGACGTGCAGCCGGGACGGCGGCAGCCGCACCGGCTCGGTGGCGAGCTTCTCCAGCTTGCGGAGCTGCGCCTCAAGCGCCCACGCGCGGCGGACGACGATCCGGTCGGTCGCGTCCCGTCCGAACAGCGTCGCGATGCGTTCGAGCTGCTCGTCGTTGAGGAGGCCCTTCCGCAGGTCGTCGCGCGGGTCGCCGACCTGGGCGAGGACGCGCAGCGCCGCCGTGATGCGCGGGATCGTCGTGTCCGGGCCGAGCACCTCGATGAGCCGTTCCAGGATCGAGTTGTCGAACGACAGGTCGCGGGTGCCGCCCTCCTCCTCGCCCGCGCTGACGACGAGCGACAGCACGTCGGCGAGCGCCTCGGGGTTCAGGCCGCGGGTGACGTCCAGGCGCGGGAGGTCGGCCGGCAGCACCCAGACGAGCGGGTCGTCGCCGCGGTCGGCCGCGAGCCGGAGCAGGTCGTGCGCGACCGCGCCCTCGGACAGGTCGATGACGGTCAGCCGGGCGCCGACGGCGAGCCGGGCGGCGCCCATGGTGGTCACCGCCGCGGACCACCCGGCGAGCGTCCCGCCGACGACGTCCACCCGGTCGACCCCGGGCGGGACGGCGACCGGGTACCACTCGCGCTGGCTCTCGTACGCCGAATGGCGGCGCTCCCACTCGGCCCGTTCCTTCGCGTACGCCTTCTCGGCCGCCTCGCGCTTGCGTTCCCGGGCGGCCCGCTCGCGCTGCTCCGCGTCCCGCTCCTGCGCGAGCCTTTCCCGGACGCTCTTCTCGTCCCGCCACAGCCCGCCGCCGGTGATGGCGAGGACGACCGCGCACGCGAGCAGCGCCACCCCGGCGAACGCCCACGGGATGATCCCGGCGATGCCGCACAGCAGGAACAGGCCGACGAACACGAGCGCCCCGCCGAACGCGATCCGCAGCGGCCGGCCGGCCATGTCCTCGCCGGGGCGCCGCGCGGGGGGCGGCAGCGGGGCCCGTTCGGGCTCCTCAGGCCGGCTCGGGGGCGGCCCCGGATCGGGGTGCACCTGCGCGTAGCGCCAGCCCACATGGACGCGGTCGGCCTGTGTGAGCCGCGCCGTCGCGGACCCGCTCGCCATGTCCGTCACGTCGAGAGACCCCTGGGAGTCGCGGGAATGTAGGGAACGCCTGGGGGTTGCCTGTTCGGTTGCTTACGGTCGGTTTGCTACATGCACAGGGTAAAGAGCTTCCCGCGTTCCCGCGCCGCGTTCAATGGAACAGCACCCCGAGCACCCGACTTCTCCCGTCAATTCGGTCACCAGGTCAGCCCGTAGGAAAGATCGGACACCCCACGTCCGCGGGCTGTCCGCATCCGGCCACCATCAGGCAGCGGGGGCCGCCTTCACCGGCATGAAGGTCTCCAGCTCCATCGTCGGGTGCGGGTACTTCCACTCGACCCCGTCGAACGGGACGTACATCCCCTCGGGCGTGTCGGCCAGGAAGTAGTTGCCGTTCCACTGGTTGGGGTTCGTCACCGGCGAGCCCTGGGGGTACCGCGAGCCGAGGGCCTCGTACTTCACGCCGACGCCGAACATGGCGTAGACGGCGGCGTCCACGAAGTTGAAGTACGAGATGTCGCCGCGCAGGTGGGTGTCCTGGAGCGCGACGCCGTGGATCCGGTCGCGGGCGAAGTAGAGCGAGCTCAGGTCCTTGACGACCTGGTTGAAGTCGTGCGCCCCGTCGTGGTGGATCAGCGCGCGCGTCCCCTGCTCGGCGCGCAGCACGTTCGCCACGTAGGTCGGCAGGTCCCCGTGGAACATGCGGACCCGCGTCATGGCGCCCGGGAAGATGCGGCGCACCCGTTCGCGTGCGAACCGGAGGAACACCGGGTTGACGTCGACGAGGTCGAGTTCGAGTCCCATCGGCTCGACGCAGCCGGCGAGGACCGCGGCGGAGCCGCCCATGAAGACGCCGACGTCGACGAGCCGGGTCAGCGCCCCCCGCTCGCGCTCGACGCAACCGAAGACGTCGTAGTAGTGCTGCGCGCTGCACTGGTCCTCGTAGGCGAGGTTCACGTCCTGGGACCGGGACGCGATCCGGTCGAAGACCGTGTTGCGTCCCTTGAAGACGGTGAGGTCGGCGTGGTGCCCGCTGAGGATGGGGATGCCGAGCCGCTCGTGCAGGTTCTCGGCGTCCTCCAGGGCCGGGTCAGGTTCGAGGAACGTCCCCCACGTGGCCTCGTGCATCGCCACGGTCGCGACGTAGTCCGTCATTGTCGGCTCCCTCTGCTGGAGATGTGGTCATCGCGGCCGGCCGGGCGTCCTGCGCAGCCGGGCGGAGAGCGCCCGCCCGAGATGCGACACCGCCTCGCCCAGTTCGGGCTCCCCGGCGGGAGGCGCGACGCTCTGACCCGGTTTCTCTGCCGGCTCCTGCGGTTCCCGGCGCCTGGCCGCGAGCTCGGTCCTGGACCGGTCGAGCTCGGACCGCAGGCGGGCGATCTCCCGCTGCTGGGCGGCGACGGTCTCGGTCAGGCGGTTCGTGTCGTCCGTGCGCGCCTCCGCCTCGTACTGCAACTGCAGGATGCGGGTGTAGGAGGCGATGCGGTTGTTCTCCATCGCCGCGAGCAGGCGCGAGGACGTGAAGGGCCGCAGCGCCTCGAAGATCTCGTCCGCCCCGGGCGCGCCCGCCCTGGCCAGCACGCCGAACCCGAACACGGCCGGGACGATCCGGAACCTCCAGTCGCCTGCCTCGTCCAGCGCGTCCTCGACGGCCGTGAGCACGCCGTTGCGCGGGCCCCCCGCGTGCTCGGCCACCGTGAACGCGCCGCCGCCGACGAAGCCCGCGGGGGTGAGGTCGTCGTGCCACACCGTGGGGCCGTCCGCCGTGGCCGGGTGCAGGTCCTCCGGTTCCAAGGGCGACGGCTGGTAGTAGAAGTCGCGGCGCCCGCACGGCCACAGCACGTCGTGCAGGACGACCACCGCGTCCGGCGCGTTCGCCATGATCCAGGCGAGCTCATCGCGGACCACCGCGTAGTTGTGGTCGCCGTCCAGGACGTAGAGGTCCGCCACCGGGAGTCCGGGGAGCACCGCCGGGGACAGGCCCTCCACGAGGTTCAGCCGCGGGTCCTCGGCGAGGACGGCGCGCAGGTCGTCGGCGGGCGCGGGCTCGACGCAGTGCACGGTCGCGCCCAGATCGGCGTACAGCGAGCTGACCTGCCCCGACTCCACGCCGATCTCGACCACCGTGGCGATCTCCCGGCAGCCGGAGATCGCCTCGAACAGTTCCCGGAACACCGACATCGAGTGCAGCAGCAGCGGCTGTTCGCGGGCGGCGCGGGCCTGCTCGTGCGGGTCGCCGGGAGACCCCGCGGCGGCCGCCCCGAAGTCACGTCGTGTCACCGAGCTTCCTCCTGGCCACTCGTCCCGCACCGGCGGCGACGCCCTTGACGCCGGCCGCCCGGTACTCCTCGCGGAGCCGGTCGGTGAGCCGCGCGGCCCGGGCGGACCGCTCCGCCTTACGGTCGACCGGCATCCGCGGCGCCATGCCGGTCATCGACTGCGGCAGCATCGCGAACGCGATCGTGATCTGTCCCGACGACACCGCCGGCACCCCGGCGCGGCGGGCGAGCGGGAGCCACACCGCCGCGTAGAAGGTGTCGAACTCCATCAGGTTCCCGCCGAGGTAGCGGCAGTCGGCGTAGTGGAGGCCGACGAAGTCCTCGGGCTTGTCCCAGCGCAGCACCCGCTCGCGCTGCCGCCCGCCGGCGATGACCTTGGCCTCGATCCAGTCGACCCGCACGATCGCGGGACGGCCGGGGATCGCGAGCGAGATGTCGACCGTGTCGTGGTGCTCGAACGACAGCCGGGAGAACGACAGCCCGTTGTGGTTGATCCGGACGCGGCGGCGGATGGGCTCGTGCCACCGGTCGTCCGCCGTCCGGTACCGCAGCCGCGTCTCGTACTTCTCCCCGGACGGGTCGAACGCCGCCGCGTCGATGGCCCCGTCCGCGACGGCCCGCGCCATGGCGCCGAGCCCGGTGTCGGACGCGGCGAGCAGCCCGGGCCAGAACGAGTCGCGCATGTTCAGGTCGTCGAGGTCGCCCGGCGACAGGTAGGGGACGGCGGGTTTGAGGTCGCCGGGCAGCAGCGTCGTGACCAGGGACGAACCGAAGTTGTCCTCATGGGTCCAGTTGCCGAAGACGGCGGCCTCGTCGGCGGTGGGCGACTCCAGCGCGGCCACCAGGATCCGGGCCAGCCGGTCCCGCGCCGCGCGCGGGCGGGCGAGGTCCGGCCACGCCCCGCCGGAGGCGGCGACGTATCTGTTCCACATCCGCTGGAACGCCAGGACGCCGTCCTGCACGGTCCGGCGCTCGGCGTTCTGGGACGGCGAGTCGGCCGTCTGGCCGAGGACCGGCGCGCCCTCCTCGGTGTAGCCGATCAGTGATCCGCACAGCGCGTTGACGCACTGCTCCACGATCTCGGGGCTGCGCGTGACGGTCGCCGCGACGTGCGCCGGGTGCCCGGCCTGCGCCAGATAGCCCTCGGCGCGCAGCCCGGCCATGTAGACCCGCTCGGCCCGGTTGTCGGTGGCCAGGTACAACCCGGCCGGCCTGACGTCGATGCGGGCGATCTCCAGGGCGCGCGCGAGCTGGCGCTGGATCGTCCCGCCCCAGCCGAGGTCGACAAGGGTCAGCTCGCCCGCGGCGAGCGCCTCGTCGTCCAGCGCGCCCGCGTCCCGCAGCGACTTGATCATGCGTTCGCGGGCGGCGGTCACGGTCACCGCGAGCCGGTTGCACAGGTGCGGCGTCTCGGTCAGCGCCCGGGCGACCCGGTCGGCGATGTCGCCGTTGTCGATGACGGTGTCCAGCTCCGTCGCGAGGCCCGGCACGTCGCCGGGCTGCAGTTCCAGGACGGACAGGGCCTGCCGGACGGTCAGCCGGTAACCGGTGCGGACGAAGGCGTGCACCGCGGCCGTGTCGTGCGGGTCGAGCCCGGCGAGCGAGGTCACGAAACGGGACAGCCACACGGGGGCGGCGTGGACGTCCCAGCCGCGCGCCGCGGCGGCCTCGTTGATCAGCCGGGAGAGCAGCTCGCCCTCGCGCATCGAGCACCAGAGCCGGCGGGTACCGGCCTCGTGCGCCTTCCACGCCGCCCACTCCGCGAAGCCGGTCAGCACCGGGCCGAGGACGCCCGCCCCGTACCGCCACGCGACGTCGAGCGCCGAGGTGGTGAACGGGACGCCCGAGTGGACGGCCTTGGCGCGCAGGCTGGTGAGGCCGAAGTCGCCGTGCCGGTCGTCCAGGTCGGGCGCGTGGTCGCCGAACGGCTGGACGGGCTCCTTCTCCCGCTTCAGGACGTCCAGGTAGTCGTCGTCGAGCCTGCGGTAGTGCACCGTGCGGATGCCCAGCTTGCCGGGGACCTCGTGGTCGGCGACCTCGTGATCGCCGATGTGCACGATCTGCTCCGGGCTGCGGCCGAGATCGCGCAGCACGATCTCCCAGAGGCCGGACGCCTTGGCGGTGCCGTGCTGGTTCGACCGGAAGATCCGGACGCCCTCCATCGGGCCCAGCTCCGGCCGGTCGAGGAGCCGGGCGAGCTGGTCGTCGGTGAAGTAGGTGTCGGAGACCAGGACGACCTGGATGTCCTGCTTACGTGCGGCCTTCACGATCTCGGCGACGTCCAGGTCCACGACGGTCAGTTCGCGCTCCAGCAGGAGCTCGGCCTCGACCAGCTTCTCCAGGGGCGCGGCGCCGAAGACGCCGTCCGGCATGGCGCGCCAGACGTCGAACAGCGAGACCTCGGTGCCGAGGGCGTCGCGGCCGCGGCGGGCTGTGTCCTCGGCGGCGATCCGCATCCGGCGGAGCGTCGCGTCGGTCACCCACTGCGGGCTGAGCCCCGAGTCCCGCATCCGGGACGCGAGCAGCGCGAACGCGTCGGCGGGCCGCGGTACCCGGCGCCAGAGCACGGTGTCGAAGATGTCCAGGGACAGGACGGTGCACGCCTTGTCGGCGATGATTCGGTGGACGTTGTCGAGCAACGGACCGCCGGATACCTGCTTGGTCAACGCCGCACCTCTCCCCTGGTCCTGCACGCGCTCCCGGCGGCCCCGGCCGCGGTCCGGGACACCTTATCCACCGAAAGCTCCCGATCCACCGAAATCTCCCGGTGCGGCCCCCATGCGGACGCTTGCATCGGTGGCGGCTTCGCGGGCGGCGGCGCGGCGGGCGGCGCGGTCCTCGCGCACCAGCCGGCCGGCCTCCTCGGTCGGCCCATCGAAGATCACCCGGCCCTGCCGCATGGTGACGCCGCGGTCGCAGAGCCCGACGAGCATCTTGATGTCATGCGCGACGATGACCATGGTGCGTCCCTCGCCGCGCAGCTCGCGGATGCGCGCCAGGCACTTCTCCCGGAACGGCGGGTCACCGACGGCCAGCACCTCGTCGATCAGGAACACGTCCGGTTCGGTGTGCGCGGCGATCGAGAAGGCCAGCCGCATGAACATGCCGGACGAGTAGAACTTCACCTGGTCGTCCAGGAACCGCTCGACCCCGGAGAACTCGACGATCGCGTCGAACTTCCGGGTGATCTCGGCCTGCGACATGCCGAGGATCGCGCCGTTGAGGAAGACGTTCTCCCGGCCGGTCAGCTCGGGGTGCAGGCCGGCGCCGACGTCGATCAGCCCGGCGATCCGGCCGCGGACGAGGACCGACCCGGCGTCCGGGCGCATCACCCCGGAGATGAGCTTGAGCAGGGTGCTCTTGCCGGAGCCGTTGAGCCCCATCAGCCCCACGGTCTCGCCCTGGCTGATGGTGAGGCTCACCTCGTCCAGCGCCCGGAACCGGTCGGACAGGCTCTGCCCTCGGAACGTGCGGACGCTCATCTCCTTGATCGAGTGCGCGTGCCGCAGCGTGAAGTTCTTCGTGACGCGGTCGATCACGATCGAGGGGGTGGACGGTGCCGACGGTACGGAGGTCAACGGTCACAGCTCCTGGGCGAAGCGCGTCTGCATGCGGGAGAACGCCGCGTGGCCGGCGACGAACACGAGCACGCTCACCGCAAGGGAGACGGCGGCGTGGGCGTACAGGTGGGGCGGGAATGCGAAGTCGCCGCGGGTGCCGGAGAACCAGAAGGCCCGCTGGAACAGCGAGACCGCGCTGACGAGCGGGTTGGCGAGGTAGACGTCCAGCACCCAGCCGGGCGCGTGCGTCTGGACGTGGGTCCACGGATAGATCATCGGCACCGACCAGGTGATGACGATCATCGAGATGTCCACGACCTGCTCCAGGTCGCGGAAGAAGACGTTCACGGCCGAGCACAGCAGCCCGAGACCGAACCCGAAGACGAGCACGATCGCGAAGCCGAACGCGGCCGCGCCGAGTTCGGCCGGCGACGGGCGCCACCCGGCGGCGACGGCCCCGCCCGAAAGGATCATGAGCCCGGGCAGGAAGTGCACCAGCGAGACGAGCACCGAGGCCGCCGGGAACAGCTCGCGCGGCAGGAACACCTTCCGGACGAGCGGCGCGTTCCCCGTCACCGACCGGGTCGCCGAGTGCAGCGTCTCGGTGAACAGGTTGATCAGGACCATGCCGGAGAACAGGTAGACCGGGAAGTCCTCGACCCGGTCGTCCATGCCGAGGAAGATCCCGATGACGTAGAAGTAGACGGCGAAGTGCACCGCCGGCCGCACATAGGACCAGCCGAGACCCAGCAGCGAGCCCTTGTAGCGCGCCCTGAGCTCACGGCGGACCAGCAGCCGCAGCAGGTACTTCTCCCGCAGCGTCTGCCGCAGGCCGCCGGCGCCTCCCGGCGCCCGCAGCCCCTCGTCCGCGCGGATCGGCGTGACGGTCATTCCGTCTCTTCCCCCGCCGCCTCGAACGTCGCGCGCCACGCCTCGGGGGAAGAGATCTCCGCCATGGCGGCCCGGTAGCGGCGGCTCAGCTCCGGCCATTCACGGCTCAGCCTCGCGTGCAGCAGCGACGTGCGCCTGAGCAGCGTCCGGAAACGCTCCGGGTCGCGCTGGTACCAGGCGACCTTGGTGCCGTCGGCCGAGGAGACGAGCGCGCTGTCGACCTGCGACAGCAGGCTCCAATGCCGGTCGATGTGCGGGACGACCACCTGCGGGTTCCCCTCCGAGCCGGAGTCCACCGGCCGGAGCTGCCTGAGGGTGCCGAGCATCGCGCTCGTCAGCACGTTCACCTTGCCCTTCGGCGGCTTGAACCCGCGCCCGCGCTTGGGCGGCTTGTTCCTGCGGACCTGCGGGAACTCCTCGTGGCTGGTGCGGTTCTGCGCGTCCGGGAACGCGGCGCGGAACGCCAGGATGTCCGGGAGCTTGGTGGAGATCCCCGCGTGCATGTGCTCGGGGCCGCTCAGCACGTCCTCGATCGCCGACAGCATCAGCTCGGCGGTGGAGTACTGCATGGCGAGAGCGTGCTTCACCGAGATGATGTAGCTCTCCTTGACCAGGTTGCCGCCCCGCTCGTACGGCGAGTGCATCAGCGCGGTGACCAGGCGGTTGCGCTCGTGGAAGTACGCCTGCCAGTCGATGCCGTCGTCCTTGTCCTGCCAGGGGACGTGCCAGGCGGCCATGCCGGGCAGCGACACGGTCGGGAAGCCCGCCTCGCCCGCGCGGACGCAGTACTCGGCGTCGTCCCACTTGATGAACATCGGCATCGACAGCCCGACCTTGCGGACGACGTCGGTGGGGATGAGACACATCCACCAGCCGTTGTAATCGACGTCCACGCGCCGGTGTAGCCACTTCGTCTTGCGGAGGCTGCCCGAGCTCGTCTTCGCGCGCGGGTTCGGGTCGGGCGGCAGGGCGAAGTCGTGCTCGCGCTTGGTGTGCGGGGCCTCCTCCCACCACCAGCGGTACCGGCCGATGGTCTCGCCGTAGGCGTGCAGCTGCGAGCGGACGAACAGGTTGAACATGTGCCCGCCCACGATCGTCGGCGTGCGGGCGAAGTCCCCGAACGCGACGGCGCGCAGCACGCCCTCGGTCTCGGTGACCACATCGTCGTCGAGGAGAAGGACGTAGTCGCTCGTCCCGGCCTTGAGGGTCTCGTCCATGGCCCGGGAGAACCCACCGGATCCGCCGAGGTTGCCCTGCTCGATGACGCGCAGCTTCGGGCCGAGCGCCGCCGCGGCGCGCTCGTAGTTCGCGTCGTCCCGGACGCGGTCGCTGCCCTGGTCGACCACGTAGACCGCGTCCACCACGTCAAGGACCTCCGGGGCGCCGCCGAGCGCGAGGAGCTGGTCGACGCAGAAGCCGGGACGGTCGAACGTGGTGATGCCGAGGCTGACCCGCCCCTGCCGGACGGGCCCGGACGCGCTCATGCCCGCGCACCAGTCGGCACGCTCCAGGACGGCGTTGCCCTCCCCGGCGAGGATGTCCATCCAGTACCAGCCGCCGTCGATGAACGGGCGCAGGGGCAGCCGGAACGTCTCCTCGCGGGAGGTCCCGGAGTCGATCCGGACGGAGTCGACGCGCTGGATGTGTCCCTTCGCGCTGGACCGGTAGACGATCACGGTGCCCTCGCCGCGCATCCGGACCCGGAGGACGACCTCCTCCACCGACGTCCAGCGCCGCCAGTAGCTGGCGGGGAAGGCGTTGAAGTAGGTGGCGAACGAGACCCGGCGCCCCACCGGCACGACCACGCTGCGGCGGCCCACGTCCTCCGCCAGGCCCGTGACGATGCCGTCCTCCGCGGCGGCCTCGGCGGCGACCGCCTCGGCGCCCCGGGCGATCTCGCCCTCGACGTACAGCTTGAGGACGTCGAGGTCGCGGTCCACCGGCATCACGACGCGCTGCAGGACCCGCAGGCCCGTGGCGTCGCCGGACTCGCCGGACGTCTCGGCATGCTCGGTCACTCGTCCACACCTCCACGTAGCCCGGGCCGGGGCGACGACCCCCGAGGTCCTCCGGGTCTGTTACTAAGACGCGAGCCCTCGCTGAAATGGGGACGCAGCCTGTTGTCGACCATGCTGAGCGCGCTCGCGATGGCCATGTGCATGTCGAGGTACTTGTAGGTGCCGAGCCGCCCGCCGAACAGCACGCCGTCCTCGCGCCCCGCCAGCTCGCGGTAGGCGAGCAGGCGGGCCCGGTCGGCGGCGGTGTTGACCGGGTAGTACGGCTCGTCGCCGCGCGCCGCGGCACGGGAGTACTCCCGCATGATCACCGTCCGGTCGGCGGGGTACTCGGCACGCTCCGGGTGGAAGTGGCGGAACTCGTGGATCCGGGTGTACGGGACGTCCTCGTCGGCGTAGTTCATGACCGGTGTGCCCTGGAAGTCGCCCGTCGGCACGACCTCGGTCTCGAAGTCCAGCGTCCGCCAGCCCAGCTCGCCCTCGGCGTGGCCGAAGTAGCGGTCCAGGGGGCCGGTGTAGACGACGGGCACGTTGCCGACCACGTCGTCCCGCAGGTCGAAGAAGTCGGTGTTCAGCCGGACCTCGATGCCCGGATGGTCGGCCATCCGCTCCAGCCAGGCGGTGTAGCCGTCGACCGGGAGCCCCTCGTAGGTGTCGCTGAAGTACCGGTTGTCGAAGGTGTACCGCACCGGCAGCCGCGTGATGATCTCCGCGGGCAGGTCGCGCGGGTCGGTCTGCCACTGCTTGGCCGTGTACCCGCGGATGAACGCCTCGTACAGGGGGCGGCCGATCAGCGAGATCGCCTGCTCCTCCAGGTTGGCCGGGTCCGTCACCTCGGCGGCCTGCCCGGCGATCAGCGCCCGCGCCTCGTCCGGGGTGAAGGCCCGGCCGAAGTACTCGCAGATCGTGCCGAGGTTGATCGGCATCGAGTAGACCCGGCCCTTGTACGTGGAGTACACGCGGTGCCGGTAGCCGGTGAAGGCCGTGAACCGGTTCGCGTACTCCCACACCCGCTCGTTGGAGGTGTGGAAGAGGTGCGCGCCGTAGCGGTGCACCTCGATGCCCGTCTCCGGTTCCAGCTCGCTGTAGGCGTTCCCGCCGATGTGGTCGCGGCGGTCGAGCATGAGCACGCGCAGGCCGAGCGCGGCGGCGCATCGTTCGGCGACCGTGAGCCCGAAGAACCCCGAACCGGCCACCACGAGATCAACGTTCACCTAGTTCTCCGAAGGGTGCCTCGGCCTTCAGGCTGGTGAGGAATGCTGACTCCACAAGCGGCCCGGCGCAGCCGGGATCCTCCTGCGTCGAAGTTTGCTGGCACACGATCCGCGTCCTCCGTACACGCACGGTTGCGTTCTGTAACGTGCTGGTCATGCGGACGGCGTACAAGTGCCGGGCCTACCCGGACTCCGAGCAGGCGGCCATCTTCGGCCGCACGTTCGGCTGCGTGCGCCTGGTCTGGAACAAGACCCTCGCCGAGCGGCACCGCGCCTACCACGTCGAAAGCAGGCGCATCTCCTACAAGGAGACCGACGCCGCGCTGACCGCGTGGAAGAAGACAGAAGAGCTGGCGTTCTTGTCGGAGGTGTCCAGCGTTCCGCTGCAGCAGGCGCTGCGGCACCAGCACGCCGCGTTCGCCAACTTCTTCGCCGGACGCGCCCGCTACCCGCGCTTTAAAACCCGCAACTCCCGCCAGTCCGCGCACTACACCCGCTCGGCGTACCGCATGCGCGAAGGCGAGCTGTGGATGGCCAAGACCACGGCACCCCTGGCCTTCGCGTGGTCCTTCGAGGACATGGACCTGGCCACGCTGAACCCGACGACGGTGGTGGTCTCGCGGGAGCCGGACGGCCGCTGGTATGTGACCTTCGCCGTCGACACCGACACCGACACCCCCGAGCCCATACCGGCCGCCGGGCACGCCATCGGCATCGACCTGGGGGTGAAGGACTTCGCGGTGACCTCTGACGGGGAACGCATCCCCAACCCCCGCCACCTGGAGAAGAAGCAGCGCAACCTGGCCCGGTACCAGCGGCGAATGGCCCGCAAGCAGCCCGGTTCGGTCAACCGCCGCAAGGCCAAGACCAAGGCCGCCCGCGCCTGCCGCAAGGTCCGCAACGCCCGCTCCGATTTCCTGCACCGCACCAGCACCGGCATCGTCCGCCAAGCGGACGTGATCGTGGTCGAGGACCTCGCGGTCGCCAACATGGTCCGCAACCGTAGCCTGGCCAAGGCGATCTCCGATTGCGGGTGGGGCGAGTTCCGGCGCCAGTTGGAGTACAAGGCCGAACGCGCCGGACGCACTCTGATCGTGATCGACCGCTGGTACCCCTCGTCCAAGACCTGCTCGCACTGCGGGCACCTGCTCGCGAAGCTCAGCCTTTCTACCCGGGCATGGACGTGCCCGGGCTGCCGCACCCGGCACGACAGGGACGTCAACGCGGCCAAGAACATCCTTGCGGCTGGTCGAGCCGTAGCCGGGGGCATCCCCGGCGAGGTCTGTGGAGCTGATGTCAGACGGCAAGGGTCCTCCCTTCCGCAGTCGGCCGTGAAGCAGAAACACCCACGGCGCGAGCCGTAGGAATCCCCTCCCTTCAGGGAGGGGAGGAAGTCAAAGAGCGGTGTCCATCCCGTCTCGTGCGGGGAGCGAAGGACCTGGCCGCGCGCGGGCACCGCCGATCCATATGTACGGAATGCGGCTAAGATACCCGGGGTTCGATCGGTACCGGCGCAGGAATCCCAAGGATCGCGGTGGCCCCACCCACTCCCGGCAGTGCGGCACAGAGTGCGCGCCCCGCCGTCTTCCTGCATGTCGGGGCGGCCAAGAGCGGCACGACGTTCCTCCAGCACGCGCTGTGGCACAACCGGCACCGGCTGCGCGAGCACGGCGTCCTCTACCCGGGCAGCGATCTCGCCGCCCATGTCCGCGCCGCCTTCGACCTGCGCCGGACGTTCTTCCGGGAGGCGTCCGACCCGGCCACCCGGGGGGCGTGGCGGGACCTGGTCGCCGAGGCCCGCGACTGGCCCGGAACCGTCATCATCTCCCAGGAGCTGTTCGCGCCCGCCAGGCCCAAATGGATCCGCCAGGCCATGGCGGATCTCGATTTCGCCGATGTTCACGTGATCTTCACCGTGCGCGACCTCGGCCGGCAGATCCCGGCGCACTGGCAGGAGGACGTCAAGAACCGGTTCACGACCCCGTTCGGCGAGTTCGTGACGGCCCTGCGGCGGCAGGACTGGCGTGCCTACGAGAGCGCGCGCCTGTTCTGGGGGCTGCAGGACCCGGTCGGGGTGCTCGGCCGCTGGGGCGCGCACCTGCCGCCGGAACGCGTCCACGTCGTCACGCTGCCCCCGCCCGGGGCGCCCCGCGACCTGCTGTGGAAGCGGTTCTGCAAGGCCACCGGCCTCGTCCCGGACGCCTACGACCTGTCCCGGACGTTCGGCAACCCGTCGCTCGGCCTGTCCGAGACGCAGTTCCTGCTGCGCCTCAACGAGGCGCTCGGCGGCCGCCTCGGCTGGCACGTCTACAACGAGGACGTCAAGCTCTTCCTCGCCCAGCACGTACTGGCCGGGCGTCCTCATCCGGTCAAGATCGAACTGCCTCGCGAGCACGTCCGGTGGGCGACCGAGCGGGCCATCGAGACGGCCGAGGCGCTGCGCGCCGCCGGATACGACGTGGTGGGCGACCTGTACGACTTGATGCCGGCGCCCGCCTCCGGCCCCGCCCTCGGACGCGCGGTCGCGCCCTCCCCCGACGAGCCGCGCTGGGCGGAGATGGCCGACGTCGGCGTCGATGCCATCGCGGCTCTGCTGCGGCGCGTCCAAGAGAGGCGGGAACGCGGCGACGCGGTCCCGGGCGCGGAGATCCCCGTCCGGGACCAGATCGACATGCTGCGGGCGGGCTCCGCCGATCTGCTGGACACGACCGGCCGGCTGGTCCAGGACGCCGCGCCGCTCGTGGAACGGGCCAAGCGCAACGCGAAGGAACGCTATCCGGCGGCCGGGCGCCTGCGCGGCGCCTACCGCAGGATCCAGGGCCGGCCGGGACGGCCCGACGCCGACACGAGAACGAGGTGAGCGCCCGCATGGGGGACCGCGGAAAGTCCGTCTACCTGCACGTGGGAGCGCCCGCCGCCGAGGCGGCCTTCCTGCACCGCGCGCTGTGGCTCAACCGGCGGCGCCTGGGCGACGCCGGGGTCTGCTACCCGATCGCCGGTCCGCAGGAGCACTTCGCGGCCGTGATGGACCTCCGGGAGATGAGCTGGGGCGGCCACCGGGACCCCAGCTGGGACGGCGCCTGGGACCGGATGGCGCGCCGCGCCCGCGACTGGGACGGCCCCACCGTCGTCTTCTCCCAGGCCCTGCTCGGCGGTGCGACCGAGCAGCAGGTGCGGCGGGCGGTGAAGGCGCTGGAACCGGCCGAGGTGCACGTGGTCTACGCCACCCTCGACCTCGGCTGGCAGCTGATCCTCGACTGGCAGGAGCAGATCCGGCACGCGCACACCATCACCTTCGAGCGCTTCGTCGACGATCTCGTCGCGCGCGGCATCGACGCGCCCGAGCCGTACGGGGAGATGTTCTGGGGCCTGCACGATCCTGTCCGGGTGCTGGGGACGTGGGAGCGGGCGGTGCCGAAGGAGCGCGTCCACGTCCTCACTCTGCCGGCGCCCGGTGTGGGGGGGCGCCCCCCCACAGGAAACTCGCCCGGCGTGCTGTGGGAGCGGTTCCGGACGCTGATCGGCGTCGACGACGGGGTCTGCGATCTCGGCGGCATCGCCGGGGACGAGCCCATGCCGGCGATCGAGGCGGAGCTGCTGCGCCGGCTGAACGAGCGGATCGGCCCGGCGCTCGGCGGCGACTACGAGCGCATGGTCCACGAGCACCTCGTGGGGCAGGGCCTCACCAGCGGGACCGCCGACACCGGACGTACCCGGATGGGCCTGCCCGCGCGGCACGCCGAGTGGGCCGCGGAGCGGACCCGCGAGCTCGCCGGCTCGCTGCGCGCCTCGGGCTACGACGTGGCCGGCGACCTGGACGAGCTGACGACCTCCCGGGCCCCGGAGGCCGCCATGCTGCCCGGCGACGTCCCCGAAGAGCTGGTCGCGACCGCGTCCGTCGGAGTGGTGGCGCACCTGCTGGAGGAGCTGGCGCTGGCCCACGAGCGCGTCGGCCTCGCCCACCTGAACAGCGAGATGGAGGGCGTCCGCGAGAACCTGGAGCGGCTCATGGACGCCGCCGCGTCTCCGTCGCCGGCGCTGCAACGCGCCGCCCGGCGCGCCACGGGCAGGCGGAACGCGTGAAGCGGGGCCCGAAGACCCGCGGCGGCCCGTCCGTCACCGCGGTCGTCGTCACCTACAACCGGCGGGACCTCCTGGACGAGTCGCTGACCGCGCTCGGCGCCCAGACGCGCGTCCCGGACCGGATCATCGTCGTGGACAACGCGTCCGCCGACGGGACCGCCGCGATGGTCGCCGAACGGTTCCCTGACGTGGACCTGCTCGTCCTGTCCCGCAACATCGGCGGGGCGGGCGGCTTCAGCGCCGGAATGGCCCGGGCGCTCGGCAGCGGCACCGCGCTGCTGTGGCTGCTGGACGACGACACGGTCCCCGAACCCGGGGCCCTGGAGGCGCTGCTGTCCGCCCGCGAGAAGGCCGCGACCGGGGAGGACGGGCCGCCCGCGCTCCTGGCCAGCCGGGTCGTGTGGACGGACGGCCGGGACCATCCGATGAACACGCCGCGCCCGAAGCCCCGGGCGACGGTCGCCGAGGCGCGGATCGCCCGCGCGGCGGGCTGCGTGCCGATCCGGTCCGCGTCCTTCGTGTCCGTGCTGGTGGACGCGGCGGCGGTGCGGGAGCGCGGGCTGCCGGTCGCCGACTACTTCCTGTGGAACGACGACTTCGAGTTCACGACCCGGCTGCTGCGGGGCCGCCGCGGGCTGCTCTGCCCGGCGAGCATCGTGGTGCACAAGACCAAGGAGTTCGGCGGGGCGGACGCCGACCCGGGCGACCGGTTCTTCTACGAGGTGCGCAACAAGATCTGGCTGTTCACCGGCAGCCCCGGGCTCGCGCCGCCGGAGCGCGCCCTGTACGCCGGTTCCACGGTGCGCCGCTGGGCCCGCACCTTCGCGGGGTCCTCCGACCGGGCGGTGCTGCGCCGCGCACTGGTCCGCGGAGTCAAGGACGGGCTGTTCACCCGGCCGAGACCGACCGCGGCGGTACTGCGGGAGACCGGGGTCACATCGCCCTCGGGCAGCGGCGGCTCCGATGGTCGAGACGACTAGCCGCCCCCGGGACGACACGGCCCGTCCGGCACGGTGGCTCGCCGGGCCGGCGCTGCCGCTCGCCCCGGCCGCGCTGACGCTCGCCGTCTGCCTCGTCGGCATCGGCACGCCGTCACTGTGGCTCGACGAGGCCGCCACGATCAGCATGACCACGCGGTCGTACGGCGACATGCTGGCCGTCTTCCCGCATCTCGACCTCGTCCACGCCCTCTACTACATGATCATGAAGCCGTGGGTGGCGGCGTTCGGGACGAGCGAGCTCTCCTTACGGTTGCCGAGCGCGCTCGCCATGGCGGCGGCGGGCGCGGGCGTCGCGGTCATCGGCCGGCGCTGCCTCGGGACGTCCGCCGGGCTCCTGGCCGGGCTGGCGTGGGCCGCGAACCCCCAGACCAGCCGGTGGGCGCAGGAGGCGCGCTCCTACGCCCTGACGGCCGCGGTCGCGGTCCTCGCGACGTACCTGCTCATCCGCGCCGTGGACCGTGAAGAGCGGCACCCTTGGCGCTGGTTCGCCGGCTACGTCCCGGCGGTCGCCGCGCTGGGGTTCCTGCATCTGGACGGGGCCCTGCTGGTGGCGGCGCACGGTGTCACCTTGCTGCTGACGCGCCCCAAGGCCGGGACGTGGGTGCGCTGGCTGGTCTCGACGGCGGCGGCGACGGCCCCACTCGTCGTCCTGGCGGTCGCGGCGCAGGATCAGAAACGCCAGGTGAAATGGCTCCCCCGGCCGTCGTGGGACGTCGCCTGGACGCAGGTGCAGTTCCTCACCGGGGCCACCGCGCTCGTCGCGCCCGTGGTGATACTCGCCCTGATCGGCATCGTCGCGGGCGTCATGAAACGCTCGCGTGAGCCCGGCGAGGCCAGCTTCCGGGTAGCGCCCTCCCTGCCCGCCGTCGCGCTGCCGTGGGCCGTGCTACCGACCGTGCTGCTCCTCGCCGCCAGCGTGCACGAACCGATCTTCTACTACCGGTACACGACCTTCTGCCTGCCCGCCGTGGCGCTGCTCGCCGGCGCGGGACTCGCCGCGATCTTCACTGCCCCGCCCCGCCCCGCCGTGCGGACCGCGCTGACGGCGGTCGCGGTCGTGGCGCTCGTCGCCCCGTCCGTCCACGACCAGGTGTACATCCGGCGGCAGGACAGCCGTCCGGAGAACATGCACAAGGTCGCGGACGTCATCCGCGCGCACGCCCGGCCGGGCGACGCCGTCGTCTACCTCGCAGGGGCCGTGCGGTGGAGTGCGGCCACCTACCCGGACGTCTTCGGGCGGCTCCGCGACGTCGGCATGGAGGTGGACCCGGTGACCGACGCCAACCTCAAGGGCCGCGACGTGCCCCCGCGAGACCTGCCGCCGAGGCTCGCCGGCGCGGACCGGGTGTGGGTGATGAACCACCGGTCGCTCAACCCGCACGGCCCGGTCATCGAGCGGCGGGAACTGGCGGTGCAGGCCGCCGGGCCCTGGCGGCAGGCCGGAGTCTGGACGTACCGGGGCGGCTGGCTCGCCCTGTTCGAGCGGACGGGCCCCTACCGCAGTTCCAGGTAGTCGAGCTGCCCCTGCCCGCCCAGGCGGCGCAGGCCGACCGTGTTCCAGCCCGCGGCGAGGTCCACCGTCACCGTGACGGACGCCCAGCCGGCGACCTCCGTGGCGTCCAGCCGCAGGGACGTCGCCGCATAGCCGTTCACCGACACCTCCAGGTCCGAGGCACGCCCCGACCGGTTGGCGTACCGCGCCAAGACCGGGTACCGCCCGGCGGAGGGCGCGAACACGGGCACGTCCACCCGGCAGCCGTCGCGGGCGAACGGGCCGATCGCCCTGCCGCCGGACGCGCCCCGCCGGCCGAACGCCGGGACGCAGCCGTTCAGCCGCGCCCGCTCCGCCTCGTAGCGGACGGGGACGCCCCGGACGACCGGCCGCGCGCCGTCCCAGCCGAGGCGGGCGGCGTACATGCCGCGGGTCACCTTCGAGCCGCCGTGATGGTCGAGGATGCCGTGGAAGAACAGGTAGTCGCCGGTCTCGTCGGCGAACACGTCCGCGCTGCCCGGCCCCTCGATCCGCCTGCCGTACATGCCGGTCGACTGGACCGGGCCGCCCTTCCGGTACGGGCCCTCGATCGAGGACGCCACCGCGTAGCGGGTCTGGTAGTTCGACGTGAAGTACCAGCCCGCCGAGTACAGCAGGACGTACTTCCCGCCCCGCCGGACGAGGTCCGGCGCCTCGACGAGAACGGGTTCGCCGGCGGCGCGCGTCATGATCCGCTTCGCGGGCCCGGCCAGGCCGAGCCCGTCCGGGGTCAGCCTGACCAGGTAGATCGCCGCCGTCTTCCGGGCGTCGCTCTTGTACAGCAGGTAGCGGGTGCCGTCCGGCTCGATGAAGGACGCCGGGTCGATCGCGCCGCCGAGGTTCAGCGGGCAGACCAGCGGCGCGCCCTCCCGCGGGACGAACGGTCCGGCGGGCGAGGACGCGGTCGCCACCCCGATGCACTGCTCGTCGCCGCCCTTCCGGCGAGCGGAGAAGTACAGCACGTACGGGCCGCTTCCGCGTGGCGGGACGACCTCGGGCGCCCATGTCCAGCCGCCGGACGCCCACGCGGGGAGCCGGGCCAGGCCGTCGCCCGGCGACACCGTCCACGGCCCGGTCGGCGACGGAGCCGTCGCGACCGGCAGCTTCGTGTCCGCGCTGTTGGTGCCGTACGCGAAGTACGTCCCCCCGACCTTGATCACGGCCGGGTCGGCGAAGGCCCCGTCGATCACCGGCTTGACGGGCGAGTACCCGGCCGGGTCGAGCGCCGCCGGCGCCCCCGCCGGGCTCGGCAGCGGCGCACCCGGCATCCTGCCGGCGCCGGGCCGCGGCGCGGGCCGGCCGGAGACGGCGAGCCCGACGACCAATGCGACCAGAGCACTGATCGCGACCCCCGCGACCAGCGGCATCAGCGTTTCGAGCACCCGCAGGCCCCGGTTCGTCCTCCTCATGGCACCCGCATCATGTCAACAACCCAGGCAGAACGGCCAACCTCCCCGGCTACGCGGAGCGGCGTCCAGATCGTTACGCTTGCCCGGCGATGGCATCACGGAGGGGACACGGACGTTGATCCGACATCGGCGGCTGACGGCCGTGCTGTGCCTGGTCGCCGCCCTCGGACTGAGCGGTTGCCTCCTCCAGCCGGACAAGCCGTCCGGTCCGGGGGCGGGCAAGGCGCCGAAGAAGCCGAACATCGTCTTCGTCCTCACCGACGACCTCTCCTGGAACCTCGTCGCACACATGCCGCAGGTGCAGCGGATGCAGAAGGACGGCCTCACGTTCAGCGACTTCATCATGGCGGACTCGCTCTGCTGCACCTCCCGGGCCACGATCTTCACGGGCCGGTACCCGCACAACACCGGGGTACGCACGAACTTCCCGCCCGACGGCGGCTACGAGGTCTTCAAGGCCAAGGGCGGCGAGCAGGCGTCGTTCGCGCCGTCCCTCCAGAAGGCCGGCTACCGGACGGCGCTGCTCGGCAAGTACATGAACGGCTACCAGCCCAACGACACCCAGGGCTCGACGCAACCCTACGTGCCGCCGGGCTGGGACGAATGGCACGTCAGCGGCAACGGGTACCCCGAGTACGACTACAACCTGAACGAGAACGGCCGCCTCGTCCACTACGGTTCCAAGCCGCAGGACTACCTGACCGACGTGCTGGCGAACAAGGGTGTGGAGTTCCTCAAGCGCTCCAGCGGGTCCGGGCCGTTCTTCATGCAGATCGCGACCTTCGCTCCGCACGGCCCGTTCGTGCCCGCGCCGCGGCACGCCAAGCTGTTCGGCGACCTGAAGGCGCCCCGGCCGCCGTCGTTCAACGAGGCGGACCTCCGCGACAAGCCGTCCTGGCTGCGGTCGCATCCGAAGCTGCGCGGGCCGGGGACCGACCGCATCGACGCGGGCTTCCGCGACCGGGTCCGGATGGTCCAGTCGGTCGACGAGATGGTCGGCCGGATCCGGACGGCGCTGAAGGACCTCGGCATGGACCGCGACACGTACCTGGTGTTCGGATCGGACAACGGCTTCCACATGGGCGAGCACCGGCTCGCCGGCGGGAAGATGACCGCGTTCGACACCGACATCCGGGTGCCGTACGTCGTCGTCGGCCCTGCCGTCCCCACCGGCCGAGAGGTCGGCGAGATCGCGCAGAACACCGACCTGGCCCCCACGTTCCAGGAACTGGCGGGCGCGCGCCCGGCGGTGGCGGCCGACGGCCGGTCGCTCGTCCCGTTCCTGCGCGGCGCCAAGCCCGCGGACTGGCGCGAGTCGGGGCTGGTCGAGCACGTCAAGCCGGCGCCGTCCCCGCTGGACCCCGACCGGCAGGACTCCGCGCCCGGCTCGCCGACGACCTACAACGCGCTCCGCACCGATGACATGCTCTACGTGGAGTACGCCGACGGGGAACGCGAGTACTACGACCGGGCCCGGGACCCGCACGAGCTGACCAACATCGCCGCCGGGCTCCCGGAGGAGCGCCGCCGGCATCTGTCGGCCCTGCTCTACGCGCTGACTCACTGCGCGGGAGCGGGCTGCACCTCCGCCGGCCGGAGCCGCTGAGGGATTTCGTTCCGATATGCGCCGCTATCATCGCTGACGACTGCGGAGCACAGGGCCTGGTGCGGTGTGAGACGCGCAGTGAGAGATGTGCAGAGTGATCGGATGCTGGGAGAGCGGGTGTGACTGCAACCGGAAAGCCGGATGACGACCACGAGGGTGAGCGTCCCGAACCCGGGCAGACGGCCGAGAACCCGCCCCCCCAGCGCTGGCTGGAGGAGGACCAGGATTCCTGGTCCGGTGCGCTGCTTCCCGAGGACGACCCGGAGGACGACCCCGAGGAAGAGGACGTCTCCGCGGACGCGCCCGAGGACTACCCGGAGAGCGACGATCCAGAGAGCGACGACCTGGAGGCCGACGCTCCCGAGGACGACGTCCCCGTAGACGACGTCCCCGTGGACGATGCGGAAGGCGACCTCGCCGAGCGCACCGTCATGGATCACGCCCTCGAAGAGACGTCGCACACGATGATCCTGCCGAGGGCCCGCAAGCCCGCGACGGGCGGCCAGGCGGAGGACGCCGAGAAGACGGTGATCGACGAGGAGGGCGCGGCCCCGTCCGCCCTCCCGGCTCCCGTCGTGGACGCCCCGGCGACGTCCACCGACATCCCGGTGCCGCCCGCCTTCTTCGGGCAGGACCCGGAGATGACACGGGTGGAGTTCCCCGTGCCGCCGCCGTCGTCCTACCGGCCGGAGGACCCGGAGGTGACGCGGGCGGAGTTCGGCGCCCCGCCGCACTTCTCCAACCAGCAGGAGGACCCGGAGGCGACCTGGGCGGAACCCTCGCCGCCGTCGCCCTTCCCCCACCCGCAGGAAGAGCCGGACGTGACCAGGGCGGAGCCCTTCGCGCCGCAGCCCTTCGGGGCGCAGCCCCCCGCGCCGCCGCAGCCCCCGCCCGCGCAGAACCCTCCGGCCGCCGAGCCGTTCCCCTACGCCCAGCAGGTTCCGGGCGCCCAGCAGATCCCGGGCGCGCACCAGCTGCCGAGCCCGCCGAGCGCCCCTCCCCCGGCCGCGGAACCGTTCCCGTGGGCGCAGCAGATCCCGGGCGCACAGGCCGCGGGCCCGCAGGCCCCAGGCCCGGAGGCCGCCCACCCGGCGCCGCCGCCGCCGGTGATCGAGGAGCCGTGGCGGGCCGTTCCGCCCGGCGGCTCCGGCGGACGCCGGCGGAGCCTCAAGAAGCCGCTGCTCATCGGCGCGGCCGGGCTGGCCGCGGCGGCGCTGGTCGCGGCGGCCGTGCTCGTGGTGCCGGGCCTGCTCGGCGACGACGACAAGGGCGGTGGCGGCGGCGCCAAGCTGGCCGGTGCGCTGTTCCCCGTGGACGGCGCGGCCCGCACCGACGGCCGCGACCAGCAGATCACCGGCGTCGCGGCGCGCGGCTCGACGGTGGTCGCGGTCGGCGGCGAGAGCGACCCGCTCGACTCCCGCGGCATGTTCCTCGTCTCCTCCGACGGCGGCCGCACGTTCAGATCCGTGGCCCAGCAGGACACCGACGGCGGCGTGGCGCCGCCCGGCGGGGTGCCCGTGGCGGTCGGCGCGTCGCCCCGCGGCTGGGTCGCGGTCGGCAACCGGACCGGGGGCGCGGGCGCCGTGTGGACCAGCGAGGACGGCAAGGAGTGGCGCAGACAGCCCGACGCCGTCGGCGACGTCTTCCACGCGAACGACCGTGTGAACCGGATCGTCGGCACCCGCGACGGGTTCCTGGCGATCGGCGAGAACTCCCCGAAGGGCGACTTCAGCGACTCCCGGCCGGCGGTGTGGCTGTCCGAGGACGGGCGCCGCTGGGAGGCCAGGACCGACGACCAGATCGGCCTGCAGGTCGAGAACGGCGGGTTCTCGCTGGTCGAGGCCGCCGCGAGCGGTGACGCGATCCTGCTGGAGGGGCTGATCACGCCCGACTCCAAGAAGCCGGGTCCCTACCGGAAGGTCTGGCGGTCCGACGACGGCGGCCGGTCGTGGTCGACGTCCGACGTGCCGGTGCCGGGCGGCAGCCGCGGCCTGATGATCGGCGGCGGCGGATCCGGGTTCATGGCGATGCGCGAGATGAAGGCGTCCGGCAAGCTCTTCGGGCAGGCGTACACGTCCAAGGACGGCCGGTCGTGGAGCAAGGCCGGGAAGCTGACGTCGTCCGGCTACCAGCGGACCGGTGGGATCATCTCCGACGGCCGGGGCTTCACCGCCGTCGTCGTCCGGGGCGGGGACGTGCTGCTCGCCCGCAGCGCGGACGGCGCGACCTGGAAGGACGCCGGCACCGCCGAGGCGAAGACGGGCCGGGAGATGCTGGGCATGGCCGCCGCCGGCGGCCAGACGATCCTCGTCGGCCGCGAGCCCGGCGGCGGCGACATGGACCCGATGCTCGGCGTCTGGGACGAGAACGGCGGCGCGGTCCCCGTCGACCTGTCGAAGGTGCCCGGCGCCATCCGTCCCGACCACGCGGTCAGGGCCGTCGGCGCCACGGGCGACCTCGCCGTCGCGGTGGGCAGCGCGAGCGGCGACGCCGCCGTCTGGTCCTCGCGGGACAGCGCCTCCTGGAAGCCCGCACAGGGCCTCGGGGCCGCGTTCACCCGGCCGGGCCCGCAGCAGCTGAACGACGTGGCCGCGGGCGGCGCGGGCTGGCTGGCGGTCGGCTACGACCAGGCCACGCCGCGCCGGCCCCTCGTCGTCACCTCGAAGGACGGCGCGACGTGGCAGGCCGCCGACTCGGCGTCCGCCTTCGCGGCCGGCAGGGACGGCGTGCCCGTCACCTACGCCGCGGCGGCCGGCTCCGCCGGATACGTCGTCGTCGGCACGCAGGGCTACTCCGTGGCGGCCTGGTTCTCGCCCGACCTGAAGAACTGGACGCGCGGCGCCGGGACGGACCCGAAGATGATGGCGGGCACCAAGTCCGCCAGCCGCTGGATGCTGGACGTCGCGTCCGGCTCGTTCGGATACGCCGCGGTCGGAGGCAGCCGGGACGGCAAGGGCAACCACCCGTCCGTGTGGCTGTCGCCGGACGGCAAGCGGTGGACGCTGCAGGAGCTTCCGGTGCCCGGCGGCGTGACCGAGGGGCACCTCACCCACGTCGCCGTCAAGGGCAGCACCCTGGTGGCCGCGGGCATCGGGGCGACGTCGAAGGGTCTGGACTGGCTCGGCTACGTCTCCACCGACGCCGGAAAGACGTGGCGCCCGCTGGAGTCTCCGAGCGGCGGCTCGCCTGCCACCGTCACCGCGCTGACCGCGACCCCGAAGGGCTTCGCCGCGACCGGCACCACCGGGCGCGCCGGCTCGACCGACGTGGTGTCGTGGACGTCGCGGGACGGCTCGTCCTGGCAGTCCTCGACGCCCGGCGGCACCGGGCTCGGCGGGGTGGGCGACCAGCAGATCACCGGGCTCACCGCGCTCGGGAACACGCTGCTCGGGGTAGGCCGCAGCGCCGACTCGAACGGCGGGCAGCCCGTCCTGTGGAGCCGCCCCGTCCCGTGACGGCGTGGACCGTGACGGCGTGGACCGTGACGGCGTGGACCGTGACGGCGTGGACCGTCGCGGTCTACGCGTCGGGGTGCGGCGGGGCGGTGTCGAGGCCCGGGAGCCTCTCGGGCCCCTCCGCGGCCGGGCGGGCGTGGCGGGGCGTGTACGTGGCGGGCTGCGGCCGCCCGCGGGCGTCGTCGCGGTCGCGGGAGCGGTTGCGCCGGGCGCCGTAGGGGGCGACGAGGGCGCGGTAGAAGGGCTTGCGGATCATGGTGGGGACGAGGCGGTAGCCGCCGCGGACCATGACGTTGCGCCAGTACTGCGGCTGGGAGATGAAGCCCTCGCGGCGCATCTCGCGCTGCAGCCGCAGTTCGGAGCGGAGCAGGTCGCGGCCGCCGCGGCGCTCGTAGGCGCCGTCCCCGACCCGGTAGTAGACGAGGGGTTCGGCGACGTTCACCATCCGGGCGCCGTTGGCGATCATCCGGACGAACAGCCAGTAGTCCTCCATGAGGGGGAGGTCTCCGTAGCCGCCGGCGGCGACGACGGCGCTGCGCCGGTAGACGACCGTGGGGTGGTTGAACGGGTCGTGGAGGCGGGAGTAGCGGGCGATGTCGGCGGGGTCGCTCGGCGGGGTGCGGCGGCCGACGACGTCGGTGATGTCGGCGCGGAACTCCAGCAGCCCGGCGCCGACGAGGTCGGCGCCGGAGCGGACGAGCGGCACCTGGGTCTGGAAACGGTGCGGCATGGCGACGTCGTCGGCGTCCATGCGGGCGACGATGTCGTGGCGGGCGGCGTGCAGGCCGGCGTCCAGGGCCGGGCCGAGGCCGCGGTTGTGCTCCAGGTGCACGAACGTCACCTCGACCGGGCCGGCCGTGACCAGCTCGCTCAGACAGGCGGCCAGGTCCGGCGGGACCGGGCCGTCCTGGACGAGGACCACCTGGTCGGGGCGGAGCGTCTGGTCGTGCACCGCGCTGCGGAAGGCGTCCCGGACGTGCTCCGCACGATCACCGCCGTAGACGGTCATCAACAGGGTGAAGGGTTCGGGCTGCATGCGTCCGTCCGGGGGGCGTGGCGGCCGTGGAGCCTCGTGCGGGGTGGGCGGCTCCGGGCCAGGGTCGGGGGATAGAGGTGCGCCGTCCTACAAGGGACGCTTTAGTGGGGTTAGTGGTTTGCGCGGGCCAAGATACCGGTGCGATGCGACCACATCAGGTCTGGGCGCAAATATCGCGGTCAGCACGGATTTCTCCCGCAACTTTCGGTACCGCCGGGTTCAGCCCGCGCAGCGCGGCGCCGTCCCGGCCGATGACCAGGTAGACATAGCCGGGCCGGGCGGACGCCCAGGGCCGCGGCTGGTGCCCGGGCACCGCGATCGCCATGCGTGCCGCCTGCCGTTCGGCGCCCGTCCCGTAGAGGATCTGGGTCTGGGCGTAGCGCTTCGTGCTGGTGCCGACCTTGACGACCTGGTAGCCGCGCTCGGTGAGCTGGTCGGCGGTCCGCTGCGCGAGGCCCTCGGTGCCGGACGCGTTGAAGACGCCGACCCTGACCTGCGCGGGCGGGACGGGCTGGACCTGGTTCTGCGCGGGTACCGGCGCGGGCTCGGGCACCTTGTTGTCCTCGCGGATCGACTTGAACAGCGGCGCGGCGAGCGCCTGGTCGAACTGGACGCGGTTCTTGTCCTGCGGGAACGCCTGCACGGGGACGGTGACGAACCGCACCTTCCCGGCGCTCATCCCGCGGAGCGACCCGGCGAGCTTCTGCATCACCGACAGCGTGAGCTTGTCGTCCGCCTTGATGGACTTCGTGGCGGCGGAGAGGAAGCCGTAGGTCCGGCCCGGGTCGGTGAGCATGCCCTTGCCGGTGGCCTTCTTGACCACCGACGCCATGAACGCCTGCTGCCGCTTGATCCGGTCGAGGTCGGAGCCGTCGCCGAGGACGTACCGGGTGCGGACGTAGCCCAGCGCCTGGTCGCCGCGGACGGTCTGCCTGCCCGCCTTGAGGTGCAGTTCGGCCTTGGGGTCGTCGATGCGCCTCGGCACGCAGATCTCCACGCCGCCGAGTGCGTCCACGACCCGTTTGAAGCCGGCGAAGTCGACCTCGACGTAGTGGTCGATGTGGATCCTGGTGAGCGACTCGATCGTCCGCCAAGTGCAGGCGGGGCCGCCGTTGGAGAACGCCGCGTTGATCATCCCGAACTGGGCCGGGACGGTGCTGCCGTCCTTGCGCTCGCAGGCCGGCATCTGCACCATCGAGTCGCGCGGGAAGCTGATGCCGATGGCGCTCTCCCCGCCGGGCGAGATGTGCAGCAGGATCGTGGTGTCGGAGCGCTGCCCGGCCTCCGTGCCGTAGCGGGCGTTCTCCCCGGCGCGGCTGTCGGAGCCCATCAGCAGGATGTTCAGCGAGTTGTTGAGCTTGGCCGGACGGTTCTCGCCGAGCCTGCCGTCGACGTTCTCGCGGTCGATCTGGCCGTCCAGCCGCCGCCAGAACCCGTAGAAGGTGAGGCTGCCGCCCACCAGGACGACCGAGAGCACGATCGACACCCAGCCGAGCACGCGCCAGAGACGCCCCCGCACCGGCGGTTCCGGTGGCGGCGGGGCGCTGACCGTGAAGTACACGGGTGAGGGCGCGGCAGCTGACTGCATCCGTAACATTTCAGCACAGATTGGACATGCGCCACCCGGGTCACGGGAAAAGACCCAGGCCATGACCGGCCCCGGCGGTGACATTTGTCCTGCCGAGCCGTGGACGCATGAATCTGCCGCGCCGCCGCGGTTCTCGCGACGCTGGAGTCACAGCGAACGAGACCGAGGAGAGGTCGATGAACGAACTGGCAGAAGCGCGCATGAAGGCCCTGTCGCCGCTGGTGGTGGACGTCGCCATCCCGCTGGGGATCTACTACGCGGCGCACAAGGGCCTCGGCGTCGACCTGGTGACCTCTCTCGCGCTCAGCAGCGTGTTCCCCGCCGCCCGCACGGTCGTCGGCTTCGTCCGGGAGCGGGCGCTCAACGCGCTGGCCGGCCTGATGCTGGCGGTGAACGCCGTCGGCATCGCGCTCAGCTTCGTCACCGGCGACCCCCGCCTGATGATCGCCAAGGACTCGGGGATCAGCAGCGTGATCGGGCTGGTCATCCTCGCCTCGGCGCTGCGCGGCCGGCCGATGATGACGGCCGGGCTGAAGCCGTTCATCACCGGTGGAGACGCGGCCCGCGAGGCCGCCTGGAGCCGGCTGCTGGACGGGTCGCGGCGGTTCCGCACGCTGGAGCGGCGGTTCAGCGCGATCTGGGGCGCCGCCCTGCTCGCCGAGTGCGTCGCCCGGATCGCCGGCGCCTACACGATCCCCGTCGAGACGATGGCCTGGCTCGGCGCCGTGTTCCTCATCGCCGCCCTCGCCGTCGCGGCCGTCGTCAGCGGCGGCGCCGCGACCGAGAAGATCAAGGCGATGGTCGACGCCGAGGCGGAGGCCGAGCGCGAGGCCGAGCGCGAGGCCGCCGCGATGCCGGCCGTGGCCGCCTGAAACCGCATCCCGAGACAAGGAGAGAGAGCATGCGACGCCACGGGATCAACTACGACACCGGCTTCTTTCCGGGCCACGTGAACACCCGCCCGCACTTCGACCGGGCCGACGTCCGCCGCGACATGCGGGCCATCGCCGAGGACCTTCAGTGCGACGCCGTCCGGATCAGCGGCGGCCGGCCGGACCGGCTGAGCGTCGCCGCCGAGGAGGCCGCCGCGGCGGGGCTGGAGATCTGGTTCGCGCCCTTCCCCTGCGAACTGGTGCCGGCGGAGATGCTGGAACTGTTCACCGAATGCGCCGAGCGGGCCGAGGACGTGCGGCGCGGCGGCGCGGAGGTCGTGCTCGTCACCGGCTGCGAGGTCAGCCTGTTCGCGGACGGGTTCATCCCCGGCGCGGACACGCACGCCCGCATCGCGGCGATCCTGTCCGGGGACCCGGCCGTCTACGCCTCGATGCGGGACACGCCCCGCCGGGTCAACGCCTTCTTCGCCGAGACCGTGGCCGCCGCCCGCGCGCGCTTCGGCGGGAAGATCACCTACGCGGCCGGCCCGTGGGAGGACGTCGACTGGGGCCCTTTCGACATCGTCTCGGTCGACGCCTACCGTTCCGCCGAGAACGCCGCCGCCTACCGGGAGGAGGTCCGGCGGCACTTCGCGCACGGCAAGCCCGTCGCCGTCACCGAGTTCGGCTGCTGCACCTATTCGGGCGCGGCCGACCGCGGCGGGACGGGCTGGATGATCGTTGACCGCGACACCGAGCCGCCCGGCCTGGACGGGACGTACGAGCGCGACGAGCGGGAACAGGTCCGCTACTTCCGCGAACTGCTGGACGTCTTCGAGTCGGAGGGCGTCGACAGCGCGTTCTGGTTCACCTTCGCGGGCTTCGGGCTGCCGCACGACCCGGACCCGGCGCACGACCTCGACCTGGCGTCGTACGGCGTCGTCAAGATGCTCAAGGACGGAACGTGGCAGCCCAAAGAGGTTTTCCACGCCATAGCCGCCGCATACGGCGCACACGGCCGATGATCTACCCGTAAGGGATGATGTACGGTCCTGCCCATGGGAGAGGCCGGTCAGCTCGACGCGCTTGAGCGGGCCGTCGAGGGGACACTCGCCGAAGGGTCGTTCGAGTTCGACGGCGACGAGGCGGTGCTCCGCATCGAAGGGTCTCTGGTCCTCACGACCGGCTGGTTCCTCGGGCTCGGCGCGGGCGGCGTGGCGCTGCTGCTCGCCGGGGCGGTGCTGTCCCTGACCGGGCTGCCGGACGAGGCGCGGTGGGCGCTCGCTCCCGGCGCCGTCCTGCTCGCCCTGGTGGGGGGATTCGTCCTCCTGCTGCGCTTCACCCCGCTGGCCCGGCTCTGGTCCGACCTGGAACTGCGGTTCGCCGAGCAGGCGATGGTCCACCGGCGGACACGGGTCCCGTTCGGCGAGCTGCGCCCCGAGCATCTCGTGTGGAAGAACGGGCGGTTCTTCCGGCGCCTCTACGTCCGGCACCCGGCGCTCCGCAAGCAGCTCGCCGGGTTCTTCGGCAGCGAGGAACGGCAGGCCACGGAGTTCCGGCAGCGGCTCTGGGAGCTGATCTCCGCGCCCGACCTTCCCGGCGTCCTCGCCCACGGCGGCGCCCTCACCCCGGTGCAGCGCTGGATCATCGCGGCCGGCGCCCCGTACGGCGCGATCAACGGGTTCCAGGTGGACCGGCTCGGCGCCGCCCCCGGCACGGCCGCGACCGCCGACCGCCGCGCCGCGCACGACCTGCTCCAGGACCCGTGGGGCGCCTACGACCTGGAGCAGCTCCTCGGCGCCGTCAACTGGCTCGTCCAGGACGGGCACCGCGCCGACTTCACGCAGGACGCCCGGCTCGCCGCCCGGCCCGCCGCCGCGCAGGAGGAGTACGGGTCGCTGCTCCGCGAGGTCGACGGCCTCATCGCCGGCGACCGGCTCGAACCGCCGTTCGTCGAGCGGCTCATCGAACTGGTCCGGGTCCGCTACGGGGACGAGGGAGGCTCGTACGCGCGGCTCGTCGCGCCGCTGCTGCGGGACGAACCCGGCGCGGACGCCAGCGAGGAGGGCGCCGAACTGGCGCTGTTCCTCCACCAGCTCTTCAACGACCGCAACCACGCGGCCGAGGAACTGCACCGGCTGAGCGCGCTCGCCGACCCGGCGCTGCGCGCCGACGTGGGCCGGTTCCTCATCTGGGACTACGGGCGCGCGCTGATGCTCTACCGCTGGGGCCACATCGTGGGGTGGCTGGCCGAGGAGTACTGCTGGGACCGGATGCTGCCGCTGGCGCTCGACATCCAGCGTCGGTACTCGTCCTGGCGCGACATGGCCACCTGCTACCTCCAGGGACGGCTGCTCTGGTCGGGCGGCGGCGGGAAGACGCAGGCCGAGTACGAACGCCTCATCGAGGAGCTCGCCACCGAGCCGCGCAGCCCCTGGAACCTCGTCCCGTGGGACCTCGAACTCACCCGTGACTGGGCCTGACACGCCAGGAAACCCCCGAAAACACCGAGAGTGACGTATCTCTCACACTCCAGGAACCTTGCGGCACAAGGGCTCACCGACACGGTCCCTTCTACAAGGGAAATCTCCCCTGAAATCACCGCGAGCCTGCCACTAGTCTGGCCGCACCTCAATCGGCACCCCGCCTGTACACCCGCCCGGAGCGACCATGAACCCCCCACCTTGGCCCGGTCAGCAACCACCCGGCCAGCCGGGTTTCCCGCCGCCGGCGACGCCTGCCGTACCCCCGGCCGGACCGCCGCTGCCCGGCGGTCCCGGATTCCCACCCCCCCGGCGCAGCGGCGGCGGCGGCGCGCTCGTGTGGCTGCTCATCGTCGGCGCCGTCCTGGTGCTGGCCGTGGTCGGCACGGGCGCCGTCCTCGTCCTCGGCGGCGATGACGACGACTCGGACCGGACGTCGACGCTGCCGTCGACCAGCGTCCCGACCTACCAGTCCACGACGGAGCCGAGCCCGACGTCCAGCGGCGGCGCCGTCGACCCGTCCGGCGTCCTCGGCAGGACGATCCGGACGGCGAAGGGCAACACGTTCACGCAGGCGGGGACGCGCACCGAGTCCTGCATCACCCGCGCGAACTCCGTGCTGCTGCCTGCGCTGCGCACTCACCCGTGCGTCGGCAGCATGTACTCGGCCGTGTACGCCAGCCCGTCCAGGCAGATCATCACGTCCGTCTCGATCCTGAAGTTCGCCACGTCGACGGACGCGTCCATCGTCAAGGGCTACACGAACCAGGAAGGCTGGCCGAAGCTGCTGACGCCGTCCGACGCCAGCGGCCTGCCGCAGCCCCGGGCCGACCCCGCGTACTGGACGCGGACCTGGACGCAGGGCGCGAACGTGATCTACGCCCAGTCCTACTGGTCCAGCGGCGGCCCGACCGGCGGTCGCGACGGAAGCATCTTCGCCACCGCCGGCGAACTCGGCGTCGAGGTCACCAACACCCTCCTCTGGAGCAACTGACCAGTCACCAGCAAGCACGAACAAGGGCCCGGAAACCACCGGGCCCTTGTTCTGTCTTGTCACACACCTGACACAGCCCAGGTGCGTTCACCTCTCCTTCGCGGACGGTCTTCACCGTGATGTCCCCTTGCGGGACCGAATCGAAATCGAAGGAGAAGAACGTTGCAAAAGCTGGTACTCCAGAGCAACGACCCCGCCGCCGCCGCCGAAGAGGGCACTCTGGCCCTCCGCGGAGAGGCGTGGGCGGCCGACAAGGATCGCCTCTCCGCCGACGACAAGGTGACGGCGGTGTTCAAGGGCGAGGTCAACGGCACCCACCACGCGGAGCTGACCTTCCAGGTCAGCCAGAGCAGCTCGGCGCCGGAGATCAAGGCCGCCATTCTGGCGGCCGCGGCCGAGCGCCAGGGCGCCACGGACGAGCACCCGGACGAGCAGCGGTAACACAAGCCGCAGCTCTGAAGGGACGGCCGCATCGGTGACGGTGCGGCCGTACAAGTGGAGCGGGCCCGGCATCACCGGGCCCGTTCTCATCTCGTCCGCTCGCGCAGTACGGACATATGACGAACCCCGCCGTCCACGGTGGGGTGGGACGGCGGGGTTCGGGGACGCGCGGTCTCAGGTCAGATGGCGACCTGGAGCCCGGCGACCTCGCCGGTCTTCGCGGTGACGGTGTTGTCGATGCTCACCCCGCCGGCCGCGAGGACGCGCACGGTCCAGTCGCCGTCGGCGGCGAAGAACCGGAACACGCCCTCGTCGCCCGTGACGACCTCGGCGGTGAACTCGCCGGTCGAGTCGAGCAGCCGGGCGTAGGCGCTGGACACGGGGGTGCCGTCACGGGTGACGGTCCCCTGGATGACTGCCTCGTTGGTCAGGTCGACGGTCGCAGGCAGATGCGCCGTCTGCTCAGGCGCTGCGCAGCCCTGGGTCATTTCTCCTCCATCTCCGTGTGCACGGAATAACCGCGTGGACTTACTTGGCGGCGCCGAGCTCGATCGGCACGCCGACCAGCGAGCCGTACTCGGTCCACGAACCGTCGTAGTTCTTCACGTTCTCCAGGCCGAGCAGCTCGCGCAGCGCGAACCACGTGTGCGAGGAGCGCTCGCCGATGCGGCAGTAGGCGATGGTGTCCTTGTTCAGGTCGACGCCGGCCTCGGTGTAGAGCTCGCGGAGCTCCTCGTCGGACCGGAACGTGCCGTCGTCGTTGGCCGCCTTCGACCACGGGATGTTGGCCGCCGTCGGCACGTGGCCGGCCCGCTGCGACTGCTCCTGCGGCAGGTGCGCCGGGGCGAGCAGCTTGCCGCTGAACTCGTCCGGCGACCGGACGTCGATCAGGTTCTGCTTGCCGATCGCGTCCACGACCTCGTCGCGGAAGGCGCGGATCTTCAGGTCCTGCTCCTTGGCCTTGTACTCGGTCGCGGGACGGGACGGGACGTCGGTGACCAGCTCGCGGGAGTCCAGCTCCCACTTCTTGCGGCCGCCGTCCAGCAGCTTCACCTTGTCGTGGCCGTACAGCTTGAAGTACCAGTACGCGTAGGCGGCGAACCAGTTGTTGTTGCCGCCATAGAGGATCACCAGGTCGTCGTTGGCGATGCCCTTGCCGGACAGCAGCTGCTCGAACCCGGTCTGGTCGACGAAGTCGCGGCGGACCGGGTCCTGCAGCTCGGTCTTCCAGTCGATCTTCACGGCGCCACGGATGTGACCCTTGTCGTACGCGGACACGTCCTCGTCGACCTCGACGAGGACGAGACCGGGGTCGTCCAGGTGCGCATCGACCCAGTCGGTGTCCACCAGGACGTCTGAGCGGCTCATGCGGGAACCTCCCTCTCGGAGCGGAATTTCGCGGTTGTACGTCGGATGAGGAGATACATCTCGCAGCCGAGGCAGAACCCGAACACCGCGTTCAGGAACGCCGCCGCCAGCGCGAGGGCGGTGGCACCGATTCCGAGCCAGGTGATCCCCGTCGCGTACCCGGCCGTTCCCACCAGGGCGAACGCGAAACCGACCCCCTGCGCGAAGCGGGGCGGTGCCGCGTCCTCCAGTTCCCTGGGCGGAGCGAGCCGGGGACGGATCAGCACTTTGAACACCAGTCCGTACGGGGCGTACCGGAGGCCGAGGAGGGTCGCGATGGCGAACACGACGGCCTGAGCGGCGAGCAGTGCCCAGCTTCCGGTCGCCAGCACCGCGACGAGGACGACGGTCGTGACATACGCGCCGAAACGCGGCCCACGCGGATCAACCTGCATCGGGGTGCTCCTGGCGGAGTGGAAGCGTGCGTACGAGCTGGAAGCGGAAAGGTGCTCGGGGGCGGACGGGCTCGATGCCTCAGGCCATGCGACAGAGCGAGGCGGCCACGCGGCAGAAGTCCACCGCGCGGCGCTTCGTGAGCATCTGCTCTGTCCAGTAACGCACGGACACGATGTTAAGCCGACAATCCACGCGCTGTCACTTCCGTCTCGCCTTCCGAGACAGTGACATTCGTCTTCGCCCAGGTCATCCGGTTATGGCTCACGGAATGGCCTCGCCCAGGGCAGCGATGACGTCGGGTTTGCGGGGCGCGCCGGTGGCGCGGCGGACGACGCGGCCGGCCTCGTCCAGGACGAGGACGGTCGGGGTCCGGACGATTTTCAGCCGGCGGACGAGATCGAGATGCGCCTCGGCGTCGAGCTCGACGTGCGCGACGCCCTCGACCATGTCGCTCACCTCGCCCAGGATCCGGCGGGTGGCGCGGCACGGCGCGCAGAACGCGCTGGAGAACTGCAGCAGCGTGGCCTTCTCGCCCAGGTCGGCCCCCATGTCGTCCGGCCGGACGGTCTCGCCCATCTCGCCGCCCTTCTCCCGGCGGGCGCGCAGCACGCCGTCACGGTGCCGCCTGACAAGGCCGAACACCGTGGCCGCGATGAGGACCGCCGCCGCGATCAATGCTCCGGTCATCGCGCGGAACAACCCCGGAGGCCCGCGACTTCTTCCACAGCCGTCCCGTCAGGTGGGGATGGTGAGCAGCGGCCGTCCGTCCAGACCGACGATCTCGAACGAGAACAGCTGGCCGCGCGGGAACATCGTGGACCCGCGGTACTCACCGTAGCCCTCGTCGTACGGGACGTACCAGCTGCCGAGCGCGTCCCGGCGGCCGTCCCGCGCGATCACGAGCAGCTTGCAGTGCGACCCCTTCTTGACCCCGGCGAGGTGCAGTTCCACCTCCGTGCCCCACTGCTTCCGGTGAAGCACCACATAGCCCTTGATGTTGGACCTCGGGTTCTCGGCGGTGATCCGCTCGCCCGCCGTCGTCGGGGCCGGCGTCGACGTGGCGGACGGCGGCGGTTTCGCGGCGGTGCCGTCACCCGTCCGGGACGGGAACAGCAGGCCGCCGAACAGGCCCCCGACGACCAGGAGCAGGCACGCGGCGGCGGCGAGCGGGGCCCACCCCCGGCCCCACCCGCCGGCCGGCCGCCCCAGCGGTCCGAGCCATCCCCTCCGTCGTTCGGCCGCCTTGACCAGCAGCCCGTCCAGGAGCTCGGGCGGCGGCCCGGCCACCTGTTCGAGCTGCTCCTCGTCGACCCGCCCGAGCAGCGCGGGCAGGCCGGCCAGCCCGGCCAGCTCGTCCCGGCAGGCGGGACAGCGCTCCAGGTGGGCCTCCACCTGGCTCCGCTCCCCGGGATCGAGCGCGCCGAGCACGTACACACCGAGCGCGGTGCGCACGTCCGTGCAGTCGTTCATGGCGCCAACCCCCGCTCCTCCAATGCGAGTTTGAGCGCCCGCAGTGCGTAATAGGTGCGGGACTTCACCGTGCCGGGCGGGATGCCCAGCGTCTTCGACGCCTCCGCCACGGACCGGCCCTTGTAGTACGTCTCGACCAGGACCGCCCGGTGCGAGGGGCTGAGTCCGGCCAGCGCCTCGGCGACCGTCCAGGACTCCAGTGCCCTGTCGATGTCGTCCGAGCCCGCGGCGGTCATCATGACCTGCTCGTCGATGCCCGTCTCCGGGGGACGCGCACGTCTCGCGCGATGCGCGTCCACGACCAGGTTCCGCGCGACCGTGAACAGCCATGGCCGGACGGGACGCCCCGCCAGCGCCTCCGGGTGCTTCCAGGCGCGCAGCAGCGTCTCCTGCACGACGTCCTCTGCCTGGGTTCGGTCCCCGCCGGTCAGCCGCAGGACGTATCCGAGAAGAGGACCCGCGTGTTCGCTGTACAGGGCGCGAAGCAAACCCTCATCCGCGGTCGGACCCACACCACTGACACGTACGCCCCACCGGACCGGTTCACCGGGCTCGCGGCTACTTCTGCTGGAGATCGTTCAGCCGCACGTTCTCGGCGGTCGCGCTCACCCGCAGCCCGTCCGGGGTCGGCTGGATCTCGCTGATCCGCGACCCGACGGGCAGATCGGCGACCGGGACGACCCAGGTCAGCTGCTGCTTCACCAGCGCCAGCGGAATCTGCTGGGCACCGTTCGACCCCACCGACACCGGCGTGACCGCGATGCCCTTCGAAGTCGGCTTGACCTGCACCACCGCGGTGCCGTTCACCGGGACGCCCAGGACGTTGCCGGTCATGTCCACGGACAGGTCGTCGCCCTTCGGCCCGATCCGCTTGACCTCCTTCGGCGCCTCCTTCTTGATCACGTCGTAGGGGACGACGGCCGAGGCGGTCGCGGTGCGCGCGGTGACGTTCGCGGCGTTGCCCTTGGTGACCTCCGACAGCGGCGCGCTCACGCCCCGCATGTCGACCTTGACGCCGCTGACGGTGACGCCCTGCTCCGTCCAGTCGCCGATCGCCACCTCGATGTGCTTGTACTCGCCGCCGATCGCCTGCGTCAGGAAGGGGATGCCGTGAATGGTGACCTCGGGCCGCTCCTGCAGGTTGTACTGCGCGGCCACCTGCTCACCGATCTTGTTCTCCGCGGTCCGGACGCCGAACCGGTCCGCGAGCACCAGCACCACGGCCGCGAGCACCAGCAGCCCCAGCAGCACTTTCCGCATGTCTCTCCTTCGGACTCCGGCACGCAATCGCCACACCTTATTGCGCAAACGGGCAGCAAAGGGTCGCGCTGGAGAATGACCTTGCGAGGCGGAGAATCACTCCCCTGTGAGATCAACCACCGGCGAACGGCGGGAGCACCTCCACCACTCCGCCCTCCGGCAGCGCCACGGAATCGTGCGGACGGGTCCCCACCGGCTCCCCGTCGACCAGGAACGAACTCCGCCCGACGACCCGCGCGAACTCCCCGCCGCGCCCGTCCCGGGCCACCGCGATCGCCTCCGCCAGCGTCCCGGCGTCGTACGGCTCCTCATGCGTCCCCGCGGCCGCCTTCGCCGCCGCCCAGTACCGCATCGTTCCCTTGGCCATGATTCAAGCGTCTCATCCGCCGCCGGCGGGGCTTGGCCAGGTCGCGCCATGGCCGCGCCGGGTGACTCGGTTATGCTCTTGGGTGAGGGATCCGGGCGACGAGGCCATGGAGTTCATCCGAAAGCCCCTTCATGGCCACCTCGTCTTCGAGCCGCTGGCCGTTCGCCGGGGCTGGAGGGTGAGCCGCCTGGGTCCTACGTCTTTTGAGACGGGAGGCGGCACTTGAGCAGCTTGCTCTTGCTGACCAACGCGTTGGAGCCCTCCGACGAGGTCCTGCCCGCGCTGGGGCTTCTGCTGCACTCCGTGCGCGTGGCGCCCGCCGAGGCGTCCGCGCTCATCGACGCGCCACCGGCCGACATCGTGCTGGTCGACGCCCGCCGCGACCTGGTCCAGGCCAAGAGCCTGTGCCGGCTGCTGCGCACCACCGGACTCGACTGCCCGCTGCTCGCCATCGTGACCGAGGGCGGCCTCGCCGCGCTCAGCCCCGAATGGGGCCTGGACGACGTCCTGCTGCAGACCGCGGGCCCCGCCGAGGTCGAGGCCCGGCTCCGCCTGGCCGTCGGCCGTGCCGCCGCGGTCGCCGACGCCGACGAGGCGCCCGGCGAGATCCGCAGCGGCGACCTCACCATCGACGAGGCCACCTACACCGCCCGCCTCCGCGGCCGGGTCCTCGACCTGACCTTCAAGGAGTTCGAGCTGTTGAAGTACCTCGCCCAGCACCCGGGCCGGGTCTTCACCCGCGCCCAACTCCTCCAGGAGGTGTGGGGCTACGACTACTTCGGCGGCACCCGGACCGTGGACGTCCACGTCCGGCGCCTCCGCGCCAAGCTCGGCGCCGAGTACGAGTCACTGATCGGCACGGTCCGCAACGTCGGCTACCGCTTCGTCCCCGACCACCGCCCCGGCGAATCCGAAGAGAAGACCCCCGCCCGTACTTGAGGCATTTTTCTCCTCCTTCGGGCCTGGCGGCCCTCCATCGTCGATAAATGCGGTGCGATCGCTGCATCGCTCCGTCTCGCCTAGCGGCTCGCTGCGCGATCAGTTTCTTACTTCGCTCGAAACTGCCTTCGGACGCGATCGCGATGATTGAGGTCGTCGCGTGGTTGCGGCCGCCAGGGCTCGCCATCGAGCAACCTGAACTGGCAACATAGTGGCTTCGATGGGCTACCGACGTGAAACGGTGGGTAGCGTGAGTCCGTGCGAGCCAGGGAAGGTTTCTTAGTGCCGATGGCAGCAGCGGCAGCACCGCCTTGGTATACGAATATCTTCTTCGTCATCGGCGCGGTTCTGGTCGTCGTATTCGTCCTCATCGGGATCTCCCTGGCGATCCAACGCCGCCGCCTACAACGTGCTCATGAAGCACAGCCTCGCGCCGCCTCAGCGCAGCGAACGACAGAAGCGACCATCTCGGAACCAACGCAGCCGTCAGCGGACCGGTTCACTCCGCTGGAAGAACTCGGCCGCGGCGGCATGGGGGTGGTCTGGCGAGCCAGGGACAGCGTTCTGGGCCGGCAGGTGGCGATCAAGCAACTCCTTCCGCCCTCCGGACTCTCTCCCGACGCCAGCAGGAACATGCGAGCACGCATGCTCCGCGAGGCCAGAGCCGCCGCACACCTCAACCACAGCAACGCCGTAACCGTCCACGATGTCCTGCTGGATCAGGACTCCGTGATCATCGTCATGGAGTTGGTCAAAGCGCTGACGCTGACCAAAACGGTGGAGCGCGAGGGGCCGCTTCCTCCTGCACGGGTCGCCGCAATCGGCATCGACATCCTCGATGTGCTGGCGGAGGCGCACGAACTCGGAATCATTCATCGTGACCTCAAACCCGCGAACGTCCTCGTCCGCCAGAACGGCTCGATAAAGCTCGCCGACTTCGGCATCGCCCGGTTCGAAGGCGACCCCACGCTCACGGAAGCGGGTGCCATCATCGGCACCCCGGCCTACATGGCACCAGAGCAGATCCGAGGGCTGGAGAGTTCACCCGCCACCGACCTGTGGGGGCTTGGGGCCACGCTCTTCTACGCCGTTGAAGGACAGCCCGTCTTCGGCGGGCCGAGTCCGACAGCGGCAATGGCCGCCGTCCTGACCGACCCGCCGCTCACCCCACAGCGCGCAGGCACGTCTCTGGGCCCCCTGCTGATCAGCTTGCTCGCGAAGGACCCCGCCGCCAGGCCGCTACCACCCCAGATACGTTCCGAACTCTCACAACTCACGCAACACGTCTGACGGATCACCGGAGGCAGGCGAGAGGGCCGGGGGCGCCATCAGCTAGGGGGCGGGACGCGGGCTCGGCGGTTTGAGGTGTGCCGGCTCAGGCGGCGCGGCGGTAATCGCGCAAGGGCCGGGTGTTCCTGGCCTGCAGGCGGCGCTCGACCGCGCCGACCGCCTTGAGCAGCGGGAGCCGGGCGAGGGCGTCGCGGACGCACCGGCCTCCTCACCCCGGCAGTGTCGGCGCACCTTCGCCGCGCCATCCGCACCGACGAAGCCGCCGCCGTCGCACTCACCCTGCACGCGGGCGAAAACCCCAACTACCTGAGCCGGATCGCGCCAACGACGAGATCTAGGGTTACTGCCACCCGCCCGCCGAGGAAGCACCGGTGGACCGGGCGGCTTTGCGCGGGGGACATCGCCGATCAGCATGTCGTGGATTCCTTCGAAGACCCCTGCTCGCGCAGGATGAACGGGCGTCATCGGCGGCTCGCCCATAGCTGCTAAGAAGGCGGCGGGCAGCCGACCGCATGACGACCACGCCCACGATCGCGGTGATCCAAGGTAGAGCGTTTCGTCGCGCAGCGGGATATCGCGCCGCGACAGCAGCCGCTCCAGCCGTGTCTTGGAGACGGCTTTTGGTTGGTCACTGCCTACTCCGTGGAGATCGTCCGGAACCGGAACACGACCGCAAGCCGGTTGCTGGTCAGAGTCTTCGCCCGGCCTGCCTGTGCTGGTCACTCGATCAGGGGGTGACCTTAACCGCAGCTGGCTGCATGTCCCAGGTCAGAGTTCGCCGCCTCCCCCAGTGTGGTCGGTGTCAGGGAGCCAGTCGCGGCCTGGGAGGTAGTCCAGCCAGCGGCGGGTTCGGCCGATGTCGGTGAAGGCCTGCAGCAGTGTGCCGAGGAGCGGGTGGCTGTGAGCCTCCCGCCAGGCCAGTGACCAGGCGTACAGCGGGGTGGGGGCGGTCAGTGGGATCGAGCGCAGGTGCGCGTGGTCGGGGAGCGGGGCGTCGGCGGGGAAGAGCGTGAAGCACGACGCGTCGCCCTGGATGTGCTGGACGAGGTGGTCCAGGCCCAGGTTGGGGCCGTCCTGGCGGCGGGTGACCCCGAACTGGTCGGCGAAGCGGCGCAGGAAGTCCAGGCGTGTCAGCTCCGCTGGGCACCACAGGATGTCGTCGCGAAGGTCGGCTGGGCGTAGTTCGTCGGCATCGGCGAGCGGATGGGCCGTGCTGACCAGGGCGTCAACGGGTTCCAGGCGGATCAGCCGATGGGTGAGTCCGGTGGCGGCTCCGCCGGGTAGCGGGTGCACCCGGCCGAACCCCAGGTCGGTGTCGCCGCTCAGCAGCGCGTGCGCGACCGACGGCCAGTCCCGTCCCGGGCCGGGTTCCAGACGCACCCCCTCAAGCGCCTCCGCCGTCTGGGCGACGGTGCGCAAAGGCGCGTAGAGGTGACCCCACGTGTCGAGCCGTACGACCTGTCCAGCGCCCGTTGCGGCCGCGACCGCCTGCTCGCCGGCCGCGAGGGCCTCCCGTGCGGCGGGCCGGAACCGCTCACCGGCCTCGGTTAGCCGGACGCCGCCCTCGCGTTCGAAGAGGCGTACGGCCAGCAGCTTCTCCAGCCGTGCGATCCGTTTGGACAGCGCCTGCTGACTGGTGCCGAGCCGTTCGGCGGCGCGCCCGAAATGCAGCGTTTCTGCCGTCTCGGTGAACGCGCGGACCAGCACGAGGTCGAGATCCATGCCGCTGACCATAAGCGACAACTCGGTGTTGTCGGTGGTGGGGCCGTGTTGTTGGCTCGCTCACTGCCTTGTGCGGTGAAGTCGCTTCAGAGGCAAGGAGGTAATGAGATGAAGGCGTACATCCCAACGGGAGACCCCACCGAACCTGTCGCACTCGCCGATGTGCCCATGCCGGTACCCGGCGCGAACGAGGCGCTGGTGAAGGTCGAGGCGTTTTCGGTCAACCGGGGCGAGACGTTCAAGCTGGAGGCGCCCCGGGCCGGTGACCGGCCCGGCAAGGACATCGCCGGGCTCGTCGTCCAGCCGGCCGCCCGCGGGAGCGAGCCGGCCGGCATCACGCGCGTCGTCGGCCATCCGATGGCGGGTGGCTGGGCAGAGTACGTGGCGGTTCCGACGGATGCGCTCACCGTGCTGCCCGATGGCGTATCTGCGGTCCAGGGCGCGGCACTCCCGCTCGCCGGGCTGACCGCGCTGCGGCTGCTGCGTACGGCGGGGCCTGTGGTGGGACGGCGCGTACTGCTGACCGGTGCGTCGGGAGGTGTGGGGCACTACGTCACCGAGCTCGCCGCCGCCGCTGGGGCCGAGGTCACCGCGGTCACCAGGGACGCCGAACGCGGCGTGCGGCTCGCTGAACTCGGAGCGGCCGAGATCGTCCACGACGTCGCCGACGCACGCGGACCGTACGACATCGTGCTGGAGTCGACCGGAGGCCGTTCCCTGTCCTCCGCTCTCGCGCGGCTGGCCAAGCGGGGCACGCTCATCTGGTTCGGGCAGGCCAGCCGCACCCCGGCGACGCTCGACTTCTTCGACTTCTTCACCGGACCCGAGTCGGCCGTCATCCGGCACTTCCACTACCTCGACGCCGGCACCTCGATCGGCGCCGACCTGGCGGCACTGGTCCGGCTGACCGCCGCCGACCGGCTGCACCCGGAGATCGGGCGCGTCGCCGACTGGGCCGACACCGCAACCACCCTCACCGACCTGCGCGATCGCCGCATCCGCGGCAAGGCCGTCCTCACCCTGGCCTGAACGACCTCCATCACTGGAAAGCAACCGAAGGAGCATCACCATGACCGTCATCGACCCCCGTGCCGTCGTCATCCGCTACGTCGAGGCCGTCCGCGACGGCGACGCCGACGTCGTCCACGACAGCTTCGCCGCCGACGCGACCTGGCACTACCCAGGCGACCTGCCCATCTCCAAGGTGTGGCACGGCCGCGACACGATCATCAACGACTTCCTCGGCGGCATGGGACCGCTCATCGTCTCTGGCACCATGCGGATCGAACTGACCGGCACCCTCGCCGAAGGAGACCAGGTCGTCGCCGAATGGACCGCCAAGGCCAAGACCATCTACGGCACCGCCTACGACAACCGCTGCCTCGGCATCTTCACCGTCCACGACGGCAAGATCACCTCCGTCGTCGAGTACACCGACACCCGGCACGCCGCCGCAGCCCTCTTCCCCGATCACGCCACACCCTGAACGATCAGCGCGATCACTCGCACGGCCATCCAAGTGAGGCCATGACCATCGACCTGATCGCCCAAGTCTCTATCGCCGCAACCGACACCCCCGACACCGGAACCCTGCGCGGCGATGTTCTGGCCTTCCTGACCGCAGTCGACGCGGCGCTCCGGCATCCGCTGGTGTCGCGAATTCTGCCCGACCTGTTCGCTGCAGGCGTCCACCACCCCAACATCGCCGCCTCCCTGCGCGACAGGGTCGGCGGAGCCCGACGCGAGAAAGCGGTCAACGTCCTGCGGCGGGCCGTGGAACGCGGAGAACTCGCCCCCGGCACCGACGTCGAACTCGGCCTGGACCTGCTGGTGGGCCCCCTCTACTGGGGCACACCATCCGCCAGCTCCCGCCGCCCCGACCCGCCTGCAGCGGCTCGCAGACAAGGTGGTGGCCGCCCTCGCGGCATAGCGAGCGCTCCATCACACCACTTGGGTCACGGTCGGCCGCCGTGACCGGACCCCGCTCCAACTCGTCGACCAACCGAGCACCGAACCGCCGCCAGTGGCTATGCAGCGTTACCGGCAGGGCGGGTGTGGCCGCAGGGGGTTGTGCTGGCGCAGGGAGGTGGGTCGCTCTGCCGGGTTTGCCGCCTGGTTCCACTGCTCGTGACCGGGAGCGGGACGCGGGCTCGGCGGTTTGAGGTGTGCCGGCTCAGGCGGCGCGGCGGTAATCGCGCAAGGGCCGGGTGTTCCTGGCCTGCAGGCGGCGCTCGACCGCGCCGACCGCCTTGAGCAGCGGGAGTCGGGCGAAGGCGTCGCGGACGCACCGGCCTCCCTCGGTCTTGGGGACCATGAGGCGTACGTTCGGTCCGATCTGCTGCTTGCGCTCCACCAGCGGCCGGTGGACGGCGTCGTAGCGGGCGAAGGCGACCCGGTGGTCACCGCCTGCGGCGGCCAATTCCCCCGCCAGCCGGTACGCGCCGACCAGGGCCAGCTCGGCACCCGCGCCCGAGGCCGGGGAGGCGCACCAGGCGGCGTCCCCGACCAGCGCGATGCGGCCAGTGGACCAGGAGTCCATCCGCACCTGCCCCAGGGCGTCGAAGTAGAAGTCGGGGTCGGCCAGCGCCGAGTCGAGCAGTTCCCTTGTGCGCCAGGAGGTGTCGGCGGCGAAGGCCGCGCTGACCAGACGCTTGTGTTCGGCGACGTCGCGGTGGTCGTGGTCCAGCGGTGTGGAGCGGAACATGAAGTACGCCTTGGCCTGGGCGTGGTTGCCCGACCGGTAGATCCCGGTCATCTTGCCCGGGGTGTTGAACATCGTCACCCAGCGGTCCTCGCCCAGGGCAGCGTCGGCGTTGGCGAACGCGAAGTAGTGGTCCTTGAACGCCACGAACCGCTCCTCGGGGCCGAACGCCAGCCGCCGCACGCTGGAGTGCATCCCGTCGGCCCCGACCACCAAGTCGAAGCGGCGGGCGGGCGCGTGCTGGAAGGTGACCGTGACGCCGTCCTGGTCCTGCTCCAGGGCGTGGACCGAGTCGCCGAACAGGATCTCCACGTCCCCGGTGACCTCGTGCAGCAGCGCGACCAGGTCACCGCGCATGATCTCGACCGAGCCGGGGTCGCGGGTGTCGATCCGGGCGATCGCGCGGTCGGCGGCGTCCACGAACTTCATGCCGTGCACGTCAGTGGCCAGTTCCCGCACCTGCGGCATGAGCCCCATGCGCTCGACCACCGCGACCGCGTCGTCGCGCACGTCCACCCCGTTGCCACCGGCGCGTAGGGCCGATGCGCGCTCCACGACGGTGGGCTGGAAGCCGTGCCGGGCCAGCCAATGGGCCAGGGTGAGACCGGCGATGCTGGCTCCGGAGATCAGGATCCGCTCGTTCATGGGGCTCCTCGCGCTAGGCTTAACTGAAACGTGCATTCCAGTTGATTATGTGGAAGAGGCATTCCAGTTGTCAACGCCCGCGCCCAGACGCCGCGCCGACGCCGTCCGCAACCGCCGGCTCGCGCTCGACGCCGCCATGGCCTTGCTCGCCGAACCGGACGCGACGCTCACCGTCGAGGCCATCGCCCAACGCGCCGGACTCGGCGCCGCCACCGTCGTACGCGCGTTCGGCGGCAAGGACGCCCTGCTGGACGCCGCCGTCTCCCAACTGCTCGAACCCGTCGTCCAACGCGCCCGCGACCTCCTCGCCGAGACCGCGCCCTACCAGGCCTTGCGCACCTTCCTGCGCGAACTGATCGCCTTCCAGACCGCCCACCACGCCATCAGCGACCAATTCGGCGGCCTGGCCCTGCCCGCCACCACCGCCCTGCGCGCCGAACTGGTCGCGGCGGTGGAGGAGATGATCGAGGGTGCGCGACGCGACGGCGAGGTCCGCACCGACCTCGATTCCGCCCTCGTTACCACGCTGATCGGCCACACCGCCCTGGCCGTCGCTCGCGCCCAGCCGTCTTCGTCCGCTCTGGCCGACGCTTACCTCACCGTGATCCTGGACGGCCTCAGCCCACACCCCTCCGCCTAGCTGTACTTGGTCATGATCTTGGTGTCAGTCGTGTGATGGGTGGGTGGACGCAACCGCCGAGTGGGGGCGTTGGGTGTTGTAGTGCTCGAGCCAGGATTCGAGGGCTTGGGTGCGTCAGGCAGGACCTCGGCGTAGGCCAGCCGTGTGTGGTCGTCGATGGCGGTGTGGACGTGGTCGTAGCCGATGCCGCGGCCGCGGACGGGTTCGCTGCGGCCGTGGACGCGCCATCCGCCGCCGTCGGGGATCCGGCCGAGTTTCTTGACGTCGATGTGGATCATGTCGCCGGGTGCCGGGTGCTCGTAACGCCGGTCGCTGTTGCGGGACGCCCGGATCTGCTGGCCGGTCAGCGGGTCGCAGGCCGCCAGCACCGGAACGCCGTGGCGGCGCAGGATGCGGGTGACGGTGCGGGCCGGCACCCCGGTCGCGGCGGCGATGTGGTCGGGGCCGGCACGAAGGCGTTCGCGGGCGGCCAGCACCCGCTCCTCCACCACGGCCGGGGTCCGCGACGGGCACGAGCGGGGACCGCTGCGGCGGTCGGCCAGCCCGTCCCAGCCCTGGCCGCGGAACCGTCCCACCCACCGGTGCGCGCACTGCCGCGAGATCCCCAGCTCGGACGCCACATGCGCGACCGGGCGGCCATCGAAGACGACGCGGCGAACCAGCAGGCATCTGCCATGAAACGTCAGCCGCGCGTTAGCGTGACCCATCAAGACCTCCGGGCGTCGGTGAAGTCGGTGAAACTCCACTACGCCCGGAGGTCTTCTTGCTGATCAAACACCTACCGGTCAGGTGTCACCAAGATCATGACCAAGTACACCTAGCGCTCCGACAACGACGAGTCGATCCCCTTGCGCCCCGAACCAGCCCGGCAATCAGCAGCCGGCTGGTAGTGGGCTCGTGCGGGTTCGTGGTCGGTCGAGGCGTCGGCCGGAGGCACGGGTGACGGGCGCGGAGCCGGCGTGGGCCTCGAGGGACCAGCGTCGGCGAACCGGCCGCGGCCGTCGCCGATCGCGGCCAGGACCCGGGCGCCGAGTTGGTCGCTGAGGCCGGGGAAGCCGGTGATGACCTGGTGGCTGCAGGGCCTGGTAGAGCTGCTCGGCCAGCTGCTCGATACCGCGGTCGAGGCCCGCCCGGCGCAGCGCCACGGAAATGCGAATGCGCATCAGCTTGGCGGCGGCTTTCGGGGTGAGGGCGATGGCAAGGATTGGCGCGCGCCTGGCGGCCGGCCAGGGTTGGTCGTCCGGCTGGCGAAGGCGCCCAGGAAGGTGAGGGATGTACTCGCGCAGCTCGTTGGAGGCCTCGGTGCGCTGCCAGGTGGCGTCCTGGTGGGCCCGGGCCAGCACCCGCGACCGCGCGGGCAGGCTCGGTGTCGTCGGGCAACGGCCGGTGCCCGTGGGCGTCGGTGCGCAGGATGTTGCCCGGCGTCATGGCGTCGACGCGGTCGGACTTTTGCGGGACACGATGTGGCGTTCGGGGTAGCACGCAACTGCCATCGGATTGGTGGAGTAGACCTTGCCGCCAGTGGCGCACAGCGCGGCCGCCGGCAGACCACGCAGGGTCTCGATGGCGACCGGGTCAGGTCGGCCGGGTCGTCGCCAGCGTCGGCGAGCATCTGCAGCAGCTCGCCGTATCCCTTGGCGGTGCCCTCGATCCGGCGTTTGGCCACCAGGTCACCGGTTTCGTCGACCAGCGCGATGTCGTGGTGGGATTCGGTTCAGTCGAACCCGCAGAACACTTTCACGTGGGGCTCGATCCTCTGGACGCCGTCGTTACTGCCCGACTATGGCTCTGACCTGCGGGGAACGCGCCGCGCTCTAATTACAGGGCTCGTGGCCTGGCGTCTGCTGGAGCCGTTCGCGATCCCAGCGACCCGCACGGGCTACCGGTCCGGACCGTGCGGGCGGCTCGAACCACGATCGACAGCCTGCCCGATGCCGCCGCGGTGGCGGACCCGATTCCTCGGAACCTCCCACGGCGGCGGCTGTGTCCGCACGGTCTTGCTCCAGGTCTCAACCGGACCAGATAGGCGACGGGCGTTCGACGTGACAACCCTTATTAGACGAGGCCGCGGCGATGCCGACGAAGGCCAGGAAGGGTTCGGGTGCCGCGGCACGCGGCCGCCGCTCCGATCGCCCGCGAGGACACGCCAGCGCCTCGCTGCCCCGCCGTGCCGACAGGTCGCCGAGGGCACCCGCGCCCGCCCGATCCCGGTCGGGCTGATGGTCCGGCGACACCGTGCGCGGCGACGGCGGCCGCCGGGCGGCCGGACGCCCACGAGGAGCGGCTGGCGCGGCACCGAAGTCCCGGCCGACGGGGATGTGCACGGCGCGTTCGGCGGGCGGGCGGGTGGCGGTGCCGTGACCCTGCGGCGCCCTCCTGTCAGGCATCGCCCCGGGTCCGCATTCGATGCCGCCTGCGGTGCGAACGACGGTGCCGCGTGAGCGTAGCCAGCAGTGCAGGTACGGGTAGCCGTAGCCCTGCCCTTGTCGCCGTGCAACTTGCCGGGTGGGGACGGCGCGGTCCACGGCGCGAGCGGATCGGCGGGACGCCGATCCGCTCGACCGGTTCCAGGCCCTGGCTGTCGTGGTACTGGCCACGGAAATCCGACAGCCAGTGACAGTCCGGTCCGCTAGGTGGGCAAGTGGATCTTCGACCCACGCTTTGCCGCGGTCGAAGGATTGGGACCGGTCGGCTCCCCCGGTGTCGCGGCTCGGACGCTGACCGGGTCGGTCGCGCACCGCGACCAGTCCAGTTCCCTTGCGGCGCCGAGCTCGTCCAGCACGACTCGGTGCAGCTTGACCCCCGCCCGGGCACCGCCCCACTCGGCGAAGCAAGGGTAGATGGTCTGCCAGGAGGCGGCGAGCACTGGCGGGGCCTGGCGCCAGGTGCAGCCGGTGGTGGCCACTAACTCGATCGCCGCCAACACCTCGCGGTCGCCGACGCGGCGTCGCCCATCGCCTGCGGGTGCGTCGGCGCAGGTGGCACCACCCGCTGGAACAACTTTCGCGGCTCGTCTGGAACCAGCCGCTCCGCCATCGTCACGGCGAAACATCGCCAATCACACCAAACGAAACGATCTATTAGGCGGCGCGTTGCCAGGGAGGTGGATGACTGGTCGCCGTGGTCCGGGTTGGTGGGGCAGCGAAGGTGAGTTCGCCCCTGTCGGGCGGGCGGGTGCGGTAGGTGTAGCGGCCGTCTTCGTCCTTGGTGATGCGGAGCCGCTGTGGGTTGGTGTGTTTGTAGCGGTTGTGCCAGCCGCAGCAGAGGGCGAGTTTGTCGATGTCGGTGGGTGAGCCGAGGGCCCATCCGTTCACGTGGTCGATTTCGCACAGTGTCCCGGGGACTTCGCAGCCTTGGACGGCGCAGGTCGGGTAGAGGGTTTCCAGGACGCGGCGTTGGGCGGGGGTGGCGAACCTTTCCCGATGGCCGAGGTAGAGCGGGATGTTTCCCTTGCCGAGCAGGAGGGGTGAGACTCCTGCGTTGAGGGCGATGCGGCGGGCTTGGGCGGCGGGGATGGGGGTGCCGTCGGTGAGGCGCGCGGGGGTTTGGCCGCCGGTGAGGGTGTCCAGGTCGCAGATGACGGTGACCTTGGTGGCCCGGTGCCCGCCCGACAGGACGCAGGTGAGGGCCGCCGCCGTGCGTTCGGACAGGTCGCGCTGGTCGTCGGTTCCGGCGGGTTTGGCGAGCGGGCCGAGCGTGCCGTCCCAGATCGCGGCGTCCTCGGCGTTCAACCAGCCTTTGATGTAGCGGCCGCCGTCCAGGGAGCGGGCCGAGTCGATCCAGGACCGCTCGTACCCGCGCTTCGCATCCCGGGGGGCGGCTTCGGTGCCGTCGCGTTCGGTGATCACATCCCGGATGCGGCGGCCGAAGGTGGCGACCTTCCCGGCGGAGAAGCCCTGATCGACCATCCCGAGGAGGATTTCTTCGGCGGCCTGGCAGTCCTGGTCGTCCAGCCGGGCGACCGCGCCCGCGATGGTCGCGGCGTATCCGAACGACAGCTCGCCTGCGGCCCACCGTTCGGTCACCTCGGTGAGGCGGTGCCGCTGGCGGGCCAGGGCGAGGCGTTCTTTGGCCCGGCTGTCGCGCATGCCGAGCCGATTACGCAGCCACGACTGGGTGGACGGGAATCCCCACCGCTGAACCTCGCGTCCGGTGTCGACCACACCGATGAATCCGGCGAGGGCGGCTTCGTGCATGTCGGTGGCGGCGGCCAGGGTCTCGGCGAGTTCCAGGCACGCCGCCGCTGATTCGGGAGCGGCGCGGCGTGCGAGTTCGGCCGCGATCGTGGACGCGGCGTTCACCAATTCCATGGTGGACGCCGCATCAAGCTCGACCGCGATTGAACTCATACTGACATGATACCCGCTTAACTCTAATTTCATGCCCTGAAGACCAATAATTGGAGCCCGAATATTTGCACCGAGAAGGAGATCGACAAAGGTCAAACAATACTCAGATCTGACATTTCTAGCCCTCTACTCCCGCTCCGTGGACAGGGCTTCTTGTGCAGAACTCCTTGTGCCCGGGGCTTCTTGTGCGGGACTCCTTGTGCGGGTTTCCTTGTGCCGGGGCTCCTTGGCGGGCGAATGTTCCCTCGTGGCTGGGTGGGGGCGGCGCGTCGGGCAGAGGGCAGGCGGAGCCTGCCCGACGAAAGCTGCACTCAGGGGCCGCAGAGGCTCCAAAGTCAAGGGTGGGACGAAGTCCCATCGCGAAGCGACGCCGAAGGCGCCCTTGACTTTGGAGGGGCGGCCCCGTACGCAGCGCCGCCCCCACCACAATTAACCGCTAGGGGTACCGACCATGGACGGCTAAGCCGACACAGCTTGGACAGGCTCGAAACACAGGAGACCTGGATGTGCTCGAAAGAAGGAAGGACATCTGCTCACCGATGGGCCTGCGCCCACACCGTCCAAACCACCGTCTGACGCTCTGCCACCCGTCCCGGTGATCTTCCAAGCGACAATTGGCCAGGCTCCACCTGGTGGTTGCTCAAGAGTGAGAAACAACCGCCCCAGTTTTGGGGTCTAGGAGGACTCGGTGGGCGCGCGGGTGCTGGAAGGCGAACATGTGGGTCAGGGTGCCGGCGCGGGTGTCGAAGGAGGCGTCGCCAATCCGCGCGGTGGACCAGTTGTCCTCGATGAAGCGCAGGATCGACGCCTGTTCCAGCGGGTGATGATCCACGTGGTTCACCCTTGCGTAAGGAGAGATCACGAGCATCGGGAGACGCTGGCTGGGGCCGCAGCGGTCCCGGTATCCCCCGGACGCCTTGACCCGGCGGCAGGCGGGCTCGTCCTGGTCGGGATCGTCGGAGCCGTTGGTGATGCGCGGGCGGGCGTGGTCGTACCAGCCGTCGGAGTCGTCGTAGGCGAGGATCACCGCGGTCGACGACCATTCTGGTGACTTCTGGATCTCGTTGACGGTGGAGGCGACGAACTTCTGCTCGTCCAGCGGGTCGGAGTAGCCGGCGTGGCCGTCCTGGTACGCGGGAGCCTTGAGAAAGGACACCGCGGGTAGGTTGTGCGCGCCCAGAGCGGCGTCGAAATCGGCTAGGTCGTACTGATGGTTGGCCTGGTCGGTATGGCCGATCGCAGCAACGGACGACGGTGGCAGGTGCTTCTCGTTCGCCGTCGACCTGTAGTACTGGAACGGCTCATGATGCGGGCTGTAGTCGATGACCTGGTTCTTGCCTATATTGGCGTGGACCGAGCCGCAGACCTTGTAGCCGTTCTCGGTACCGGTCGGCCGGAAACCGCCCTGGAACCAGCCCCATGTGACGTTCTTCTCGTTGAGGAGGTCGCCGATGTTCCGGCCGGTCATCACCGCGAGATTGTTCTCGGACGTGTGGTTGTTGCCGGAGCAGTCGTCGAACGCGGGATCCGGGTCGTTGATGACCGTTCCGATGCCCTTACCGTCCGGGGAGGCCACCACCGACGGGTCCGAGACCTTCTTGTGCGTCTTCGGGTCGACCGCGTAACCGCCGTGAGTCTGCCCGGAGATGAGGTCGAGGGCACCGGGGGTGGACGGGCCGAACACCGAATCCCATGAGTTTGTCGCTCATGGTGTAGTTCTGGGCGTAGTTCCACATGGCGGTGACGGTGTTGCCGTCGTAGTAGTCCATGACGAGGCCGGGTTCGCCGAACAGGATCGGCTGCCCGGTGCATTTGTCGTGCTCGGTCGACTCGACGAACTTGTCCATGCGGCCGCCGTTGACGGCCTTCTGCTCGGCGGCGTAACCGTGGTTCTGGTCGCAGGTGAGGGCCTGGGACGGGCTCAGTCGCTTGGGGTTGTACCGGTTGGGGTTCTTCGTCAGCAGCCTCCTGGTGAGCCCGTCCACCCTCGGGGTGCGCTTCGCCGCGCGGAATGGCGTGCCGTCGGTGTTCGCGGCCCTCGGATACGTCCCGAAGTAGTGGTCGAACGAGATGTTCTCCCCGTAGATCACGACCACGTGCTTGATCGGGGTGCGGCTCGAAGCGGGCTTTCCCACTGTGCGTTCGGGGGGCGGCGTCCCATCGACTCCCTTCCCGGAGGCGCAGCCGCCACCCAGGGCCGCGAGCGCTCCGGCCATGACCACCGAACCGGCCATCACCGTGGCCTTGCGCATATCTCCTCCTCCGCCGCCTGCACGGCTCCCTCGCCGTCTACACGAGCAATGCCCTGCCGAAGTGGTCCGAGCCGTCCACGACACCCGGAAGTGCGAAGAAATAGCCTCCACCGAACGGAGAGATGTAGTCGCTGAGCGGTTCGTCCTCCAGCCGTTCCTGGACGGCCTCGAACTGTCGCCGCGGGTCCTGCTGGAAGCAGGTGAAGACCAGGCCCATGTCGAGGTTCCCGGCCTCGTCCACACCCCGGTCGTAGTTCCACGCGCGGCGCAGGATGCGGCTGCCCTCCGTCTCGGGAACGCGCGGGTTCGCGCGCCGGATGTGACTGGTGAGCGGGATGGCGTCGCCGATCGGGTCCTCCGCGTAGCGCGGGACGTCCTTCTCGTGGGCGCCGTCGAGGGGTGCACCGGTCTCACGGACGCGGCCGAAGATGCGCTCCTGCTCGGCGAGACCGACCCGGTCCCAGAACTCCACGAGCATCCGGATCAGCCGGACGACCATGTAGGTGCCGCCCGCCGTCCACCCGGGTTCGGAGCCGTCCCGCGCGGCCCAGACGAGGCGGTCCATGTCGGCGGCGCGGGTCACGTCGGGGTTCGCGATGCCGTCCTTGAATCCCATGAGGTTGCGGGGCGCCCCGGACGGGCGCGGCCGGCTGCTGAAGCCGTTCGCCCGCCAGCGGATCTGCATCGCGCCGCGCGTGTGCCGGCAGACGTCCCGCAGCGCGTGCAGGACGGTGTCCTCGTCGGGCGCCCCGAACCGCAGCAGCAGATCGCCGTGGCACCAGGCGGAGTCGAGATCGTCGTTCGGGAACGTCCGCATCCTGGTCAGCCGGGCGGGACGACGCGAGCCCAGCCCGAAGCGGTCGTCGAACAGCGACCCCCCGACGGCCACCGTCACCGTGAGACCGCCCGCCGGGACGTCCGGGCCGAGGATGCCGGAGTCTGGCGGCGGCCCTGCGACGCCGACCTCGGACGGTGCGCCACCGCCGGTCAGCGCCCTGGCCCGGTCCGTCAGCGCGCGGAACAGCTCCCCGAGCTCGTCCCGCTTCGCGGCGGTCACGTCGAACGCCACGACGATCGCGCGGGCCTGCGGCTCCTCCAGAATCCCGGCCTGACGGACACCGTGGAACGACCGGAACGAGCTGGACCGTTCCATCGGACAGCCTCGGGCGACCCCGCCGGCGACCGGACCGCCTCGGGCCACCGCACCCGCGACCCCGGCGGCCAGCGCGCCGCGCAGAATCGACCGGCGCCCCGGCCCGCTCACTCCGACACCCTCATCACGATCTCCGCACCGCCGCGACGGTCGCGACCGACGCCAGCCGCTCCACGAGTTCGCCGACGGCGCCGTCGATGTGTTCCCGCTCCATGGTGCTCAGCCGGTCGAGCGGCGCCCACTCCCCGTGCCGGTGCTGCGCCCGAAGCAGCCGGGACGTGCGGTCGAGCCAGGAGTCGATCCCGTCGAGGCCAGGCATCCGGTCCTTCAGCAGCGGACGCAGCGGGTCGAGCACCGCCCGGGTCCCATCGAGGTTCGCCGCGGCCGTGGCGAGCGTCGTCCCGCTCCCCTGGTCGGCCTTCCCGGTCAGCTCGAACTGGAGTGTGTCCTCCAGAATCTCGTGGGCGCGGAGCCCGAGATCGCCGGGATCGATCTCCTGCCGCGGAAAGTCGTCCCGCAGCGCCTTCACATCACCGGCCAGCCGCTCGGACGGCCTCCGCAGCGAAGCCGCGGACTCCCCGTGCCACAGCCCCCACTCCACCCGGTGGAACCCCGTGAACGTCGGATCGCGCACGCCCTTCGGCAACCCGGCCGGACGCCCGTCGATCTCGTCCGCGAAGTCGCCGAACGTCCCGTAGGCGGCGCCGAGCCGCTCATAGGCCAGGTGCGCGGGCAGCCAGGCCTCCCGGGCCGCGTCCAGGTCCCCCGCCCGGACCGCGTCCCGCAACGAGTCCGTGCGTTCCGCCACCCGAGCCCCTTGGCGACGTATGCCCGATAAGCAAGCACCGCCGGATACAGATCGTTCTGGGTGAACGGCCGGACCCCTCGCGCTCCCGAACCCGCCCCGGTCACCCGCAGACGGGGCCCGGTGACGGCGTTCCCATCCTCCGGCCGGCACCTGACCGCGTACGTCCCGGCACCGAGGCTGACCCGCATCGGCCGGGTCGCCCCCGGCCCGACGTCCTCCAGCTCGGCGAAGATCGCCCCGTCGGACGGGTCGACGATGGTGACGTCGACAGCCGAAGAGTCGCCGTTGTGCACCACCAGCGTCCGCGTCCCGGCATGCACTCGCCCCCAGCCCTGCCCGCAGTGAGCCCGTCCAGCCTGGACGGTGGCCGCCCCCTGACGGGAATCCCCCGCACATCCCGCCACCAGCACGACGCCCGCGATGCCCGAAGCCACGAACACACGACGAACCCCGCCCACGGCATTCAGGCCGACACCCATACCGCCTCTCGCCACACAACCCGGGACACCGACACGACGACATCAGCCATCATCCTCAGCCAAGCGCCGCCCTCAAGTCCTCAACGACGCGCCGACCAAGCCACCGAGATCAAGAGATCACGGATCAGCCCCCCACCACCACAACCACCCAACCCACTACGAGCCCTAGCGGCGAGCGACCAAGGCGACGCGGAAGCCCTCAGCGGCAACGCGGTGTTCCAGGGGCCACGCTGGCGCGAGCCAGGCCGCCACCGCCCTGACCCACCCAACCCACCACCGCGCGCCGACAGAGCCCTTGCGTCGGGCCCAGGACGACGCGGAAGCCCTAAGCGGCAACGCGGCACTGCAGACCACGCCGGTGCAAGCCAGGCCGCCGCCCTGACCACCCACGCCACCACCGCGAGTCGAGGGAACCCTTGCGTCGGGCGACCAGGCCGACCATGCCGACGCGGAAGCTCGGCGGCGAGGCGGCGCTGCCGACCGCGCTGGTGCGGGGCCTGGTCGCCGTCGCGCCGTCCGCCTAAGCCATCACCGCAACAACCTCAATCGTCGCGATCGCGTCCGAAGGCAGTTTCGAGCGAAGCAAGAAACTGATCGCGCAGCGAGCCGCAAGGCGATCCGGAGCGATGCCAGCGATCGCACCGCGTTTCTCGACGATGGAGGGCCCCCGGGCCCGAAGGAGGAGAGAAATGCCAACAAACCTAGCCGAAGCGGCCGGTGATGTAGTCCTCGGTGGCCTTCTGCTCGGGGTTGGCGAAGATCTTGCTGGTGTCGTCGATCTCGATGAGCTTGCCCGGCTTGCCCGTCCCGGCGATGTTGAAGAAGGCGGTGCGGTCGCTGACCCGGGCGGCCTGCTGCATGTTGTGGGTGACGATGACGATCGTGTACTGCGTCTTCAGCTTCTCGATCAGGTCCTCGATCGCGAGGGTGGAGATCGGGTCGAGCGCGGAGCACGGCTCGTCCATCAGCAGGACCTGCGGCTGGACGGCGATCGCGCGGGCGATGCAGAGCCGCTGCTGCTGGCCGCCGGACAGGCCGGCGCCGGGCTTGCCGAGCCGGTCCTGGACCTCGTTCCACAGGTTGGCGCCGCGCAGCGACTCCTCGACGATCTCGTCGAGCCGGGCCTTGCGGCGCACCCCGTTCAGCTTCAGGCCGGCCGCCACGTTGTCGTAGATCGACATGGTGGGGAACGGGTTGGGCCGCTGGAACACCATGCCGACGACGCGGCGTACCGCGACCGGGTCGACGGACGAGTCGTACAGGTCCTCGTCGTCCAGCATGACCTTGCCTTGGACGCGGGCACCCGGGATGACCTCGTGCATCCGGTTGAGGGTGCGCAGGAACGTGGACTTGCCGCAGCCCGACGGTCCGATGAACGCCGTCACCGAGCGCGGCTCGATCGACATCGAGATGTCCTCGATGGCGTGGACGCCGCCGTAGTAGGCGTGCAGCCCGGAGACCTCGATCCGCTTGGCCATTGGGTCAGAGTTCCTTTCTCTGTCAGCGGCCCGTGGGGGCCTTGCGCCGGGCGACGAACCGGGCGACGAGGTTGAGCAGCATGATGATCCCGATCAGCACGAGGGCGCCCGTCCAGGCCCGGTCGATCGAGTTCTGGTTGGGGTCGGCGGCCTGCTCCCAGATGAAGGTGGGCAGCGACGCCTGCGGGCCGTTGAGCGGGTCGCTGTTGATCGCCTTGGTGAAGAAGATCGTGAGCAGCAGCGGCGCGGTCTCTCCCATCACCCGGGCGACGGCCAGCATCACGCCGGTGATGATTCCGGTCATGGCGGTCGGCAGGATGACGAAGCAGATCGTCCGCCAGCGCGGCACGCCCAGCGCGTAGGACGCCTCGCGCAGGTCGTTGGGGACGAGCTTCAGCATCTCCTCCGTCGCCCGCACCACGGTCGGGATCATGAGGATCGTCAGGGCGAGCGACCCGGCGAGCCCGGAGAAGTCGAACCCGAACGTCAGCAGCCACAGCGCCAGGACGAACAGGCCCGCGACGATCGACGGGATGCCGGTCATGACGTCCACGGTGAAGCTGATGATCTTGCCGAGCCGCCCGTTTCCGGCGTACTCGACGAGATAGATCGCGGTGAGCACCGCGATCGGAACGGCGATCAGGCTGGTGATCGCGACCTGCTCCAGGGTGCCGATGATGGCGTGGTAGGCGCCGCCGCCCGGGTCGCTGCCGCTGACGGCGTTCATCGAGAACTGGAAGAACGTCGGGTCGAGCCGCTTGACGCCGTTCACGACGACCGTCCACAGCACCGACACCAGCGGAATGAGCGCCAGCGCGAAAGCGAGGTAGACGAGCCCCTGGACGACCCGGTCCTTGATCTTGCGGCCGGCCGACACCGAGGAGAGCCTCGCGCCGGGCGCGGGCTTGCGGGTGGAGACGGTGGTCACGCGAACTCCTTCCGGCGCGCGACGACCGCGCGGGCGGCCATGTTGACGAGCAGGGTGATCACGAACAGCACCAGACCGGAGGCGATCAGGGCGCCGCGTCCGGTGGTGGACGCCTCGGCGAAGCTGTTGGCGATGTTGGACGCGAACGTGGCGCCGCCGTTCTCCAGGATGTGAATGTTGATCCCGGGCACGAAGGTCAGCACCATCGCGACCGCGATCGTCTCGCCCATCGCGCGGCCGAGGCCGAGCATGGCGCCGCCGATCATGCCGGAGCGCCCGTACGGCAGTACCGCCAGCCGGATCATCTCCCAGCGGGTGGCGCCGATCGCGAGGGCGGCCTCCACGTTGGCGCGCGGCACCTGCAGGAACACCTCGCGGGAGATCGACGAGATGATCGGCAGGATCATGATCGCGAGCACCACCGAGGCGGTGAAGATCGAGTTCTTGCCCGGCGAGTCGCCGCCGAACAGCGGGATCCAGCCGAGCGCCCCGTTGAGGAAGGTGCTGATGCCCTCCATGTGCTTGGACAGGAAGGCCAGGCCCCACAGGCCGTAGACGATGCTCGGCACCGCGGCGAGCAGGTCGACGACGTAGCCGAGGCCCGACGCCAGCCGCCGCGGCGAGTAGAAGGAGATGAACAGCGCGATGCCGACCGCGACCGGCGTCGCGAAGAGCATCGCCAGCAGCGACGACACGACGGTGCCGAACGCGAGCTGCGCGATGCCGAACTTCGGCGGCGTCGCGTTCGGGTCCCACTCCTCGGCGGTGAGGAAGTTCGCCTTGTTGTCCTGGAGCGCCGGGATCGCCTTCCACACCAGGAAGGCCGCGATCGCGACCATGATCAGCAGCACCAGGATGCCGGAGCCGCGGGCCGCCGAGACGAAGATCTTGTCCCCGGCCCTGCCGGTGCTCATCCGCACCCCGCTCGCGCGGTGTTTGACGCCGGCGGCCGTCGCGGCGCCGGTCTCGCTCGTCACGGGACGTCCTCCTTTGATCATGTCGGCGGAACCCACGTCGGCCCCGCCGCCGAATCGCTCGGCGGCGGGGCTGTCGGGGGTCCCGTCGTCTGTTGTCAGGACAGGGCCTTCACGGAGGTCTGGACCTTGGTCAGCACGCTCTGCGGGAGCGGCGCGTAACCCTGGTCGGTGAGGATCTTCTGACCGTCCGCGCTGGAGGTGTAGGTGAGGAAGGACTTGACGAACCCGGCCTGCTCGGACGGCAGCCCCTTCTCACACGCGATCTCGTAGGTGACCAGGACGATCGGGTAGGCGCCCGCCTCCTTGGTCGAGTAGTCGATCTTCAGCGCGACGTCGTTGCCGGTACCGACGATCTTCGCCCCGGCGACGGCCTTGGACGCGCTGTCCGGCGACAGTTCCGCGAACTCGCCCGCGCCGTTCTTCACCTGCGCGGTCTGCAGCTTGTTGTTCGTCGCGTACGACATCTCCACGTAGGAGATCGCGCCCGCGGTGCTCTTCACCTGGCTGGTGACGCCGTCGGACTTGGGGGCGCCCTGGCCGGTGGAGTTCGGCCACTTCTTGGCCTTCTCCCACGTCCAGATCTTCGGCGAGGTGGTGTGCAGGTAGTTCGTGAAGTTGTCCGTGGTGCCGGACTCGTCCGAACGGTAGATCGGCTTGATCGGCTGGGCCGGCAGCTTGGCGCCCTCGTTCTCCTTGGCGATCGCCGGATCGTTCCAGGTCTTGATCTTGCCGGAGAAGATGCTCGCGAGGGTGTCGGCCGAGACCTTCAGCCCGTCCACGCCCTGCACGTTGTAGACCACCGCGATCGGGCCGACGACCATGGGCAGGTTCAGCGCGCTGCTCCCCTGGCAGCGCTTCTGCGCGGCGGCGGCCTCCTCGGGCTTCAGGGACGAGTCGGACCCGGCGAACGCCACCTGCCCGCTCGTGAACGCCTGGATGCCCGCACCCGAGCCGCTCGGGTTGTAGTTCAGGTTGGCGCCTGCGCACTTGGAGGAGTAGAGCTTCGTCCACTCCTCGATCGCGTTCTTCTGCGCACTCGACCCCGCCGCGTTGACGCTGGCCTTGGCGCAGTCGATGTCGCCGGTCGGCGCGCTGCTCGAACCCGCCGTCGTATTGTTGTCGCTCCCGCAGGCGGAGAGGGCCAGCGCCCCCGCTACGACAACACCGCCCAGGGCGGCGAGTCGGGAACCGTTCTTCACCGGAGAGTCTCCTCGTCAGTTCGTCGGGCGGGTCCCCCTGCCCGCCCTGGCCCACGTCGGCCGGACGACGGGTTCGCCGTCGAATGCGACGCTAAGCAGGCGAGGTGACCAGCCACCCCGATCCAGGTGAACGAGAGATGAACGAGAACGAGCACCCTTGGGAAGAATGTCCCGATTTGACGTGGACGCCCGGTTAACATCGCAGCTCAGGCGTACAAAATCCCGGTCGGGACACGTCCGCAGAGGTTTGGGCGCCCTGGATCCGGTCAGGCGTGGCCGGTGCCGTACATGACGTCGACGGCGTACCGGGTGAAGCCCAGCGACTCGTAGAGGCGGACGGCGGCGGCGTTGGACTCGTCCACGTAGAGCATGATCTGGCCGACGCCGACGTCGCGCAGATGACGCAGGCCCTGGAGGGTGAGGGCGCGGCCGAGGCCGAGGCCCTGCGCGGCCGGGTCGACGCCCACGACGTAGACCTCGCCGAGCCCGCCCGGATGCACCTTCGTCCAGTGGAATCCGGCGAGCCGGCCCGCCCGCTCGGCGAGGAAGAAGCCGGCGGGGTCGAACCAGTCCTCGGCCTCGCGCTCGCGGACGTCGTCCATCGTCCAGGCGCCCTGCTCCGGGTGGTCGGCGAACGCGCGGGCGTTCACCTCCAGCCACGCGCCCTCGTCCCGGCCCGGCTCGAAGGCGCGGATCGACACACCCTCCGCGACGCGCGGCTCCGGCAGCGGACCGGATGCGGGACGCCGCATCTGGAACAGCGCGCGAGCCCGCGTCATCCCCTCGGCGGCCGCGAGCGCGGCGGCCGCCGGAAGATCACCATGCGCCCATACCCGCAGCGGCCCGCCGGCCTCGTCCCGCAGGGCGCGCAGCAGCGTCCGCCCGTGGCCCCGGCGCCGGTGCTCCGGATGGACGACCAGCTCCCCCGCCGCCGGCTCCTCCCCGGTCGCCGGGTCGAGGTGCGCGTACGCCACGATCACGCCGCCATCGGAGATCGCGATCCCGGACCGGTTTCCGGCGGCGGGACGGCTCCCCGCAGGACCGGCTCGCAGCGCCAGCAGGGCGTGCTCCGACAGCGGTCCGACGCCGTCGGCCTCCGCCGCGGCCTCGGCCAGTGCCAGCGCCCCGGCGATCTCACCGTCCGCCAGGGTCCCGCGCGCCCGCAGTTCGCTCACGGCCACACCCTATGCGGCCGGACGAACCGCATGATCAGCACATCCCCTGATCAATTTGTCACAAAAACGTCATCGCGCCGCTGGGAACCGTATGCCGGGCGAATCTACCGTCCACAGAATGACTCGACGACGCACCTTCCTGGCCTGCGCCGCGGCGGGGCTGACGGTCGTGGGCGTGGCCGCGCAACCCGCCGCGGCACGTCCCGTACCGACCGCGTCCGTACGGCTGCTCGCCCTCAACGACTTCCACGGCAACCTCGAACCGCCGTCCGGAAGCTCCGGGACGGCCATCGACGAGAACGGGAACTCCGTCCCCGCCGGTGGCGCCGCCTACATCGCGACCCACCTCAAGCAACTGCGGAACCGCGACACGCTCACGGTCGCCCAGGGCGACCTGATCGGCGCCTCGCCGCTGATCTCCGCCGCCTACCACGACGAGCCGTCCGTGCAGTTCATGGGCGACATGGGCGTCACGGCGTCCGCGGTCGGCAACCACGAGTTCGACGAGGGCTACCAGGAGCTGCTCCGCATCCAGAACGGCGGCTGCCACCCGGTGGACGGGTGCTCCCCGGCGGGCCGGTGGCGCGGCGCCGAGTTCGACTACCTCGGCGCGAACGTCCTGCTGAAGAAGAACGACCGGCCGGCGATCAGGCCGTGGACGATCCGCCGCATCAACGGCGTGCGCATCGGCTTCATCGGCGTCGTCACCAAGACCACCCCGAGCATCGTCACCGCCGAGGGCATCAAGGACCTGAAGTTCGACGACGAGGTCGCCGCCGCGAACCGGGCGGCCCGCGAGCTGAAGCGCCGGCACGTCCGCGCGATGGTCCTGCTCGTCCACGAGGGCGACCAGGTCAAGTCGGGTGAGCGGCCGGACGAGTGCGGCGTCGTCCCCGGCGCCGGGACCCGGATCGCCCAGGAGGCCGACCCCGAGATCGACATGGTCCTCTCCGGGCACACCCACCAGCAGTACCTCTGCTCGGTCAAGGACCCGAACGGGAACCCGCGGCTGTTCTCGTCCGGCTCCTCCTTCGGCCGCGTGATCACCGAGGTGAACCTCAAGGTGAACCGGCGGACCGGCGACATCGTCCGGTCCTCGGTGAAGGCCGACAACCACGTGGTGACGCGGGACGTCCCGCCGGACCCGGCGACGCAGGGGTTCGTCCAGACCTGGAAGGACCGGGTCTCCACGATCGCCGACAAGCCCATCGGCAAGATCACCGCGGACCTGACCCGCACCCCGTCCTCGGCCGGCGAGACCGCGCTCGGCGACGTCATCGCCGACGGCCAGCTCGCCGGGACCAAGGACCTCGGCGCCCAGGTCGCGCTGATGAACCCCGGCGGCGTCCGCACCGACCTCGTCTACAAGGCGAGCGGCTCCGAAGGCGACGGCGTCGTCACCTACGGCGAGGCGTTCGCGGTCCAGCCGTTCAGCAACGTGATGGGCGTGACGTCGCTGACCGGCGCACAGCTCGACGCGCTCCTCGAACAGCAGTGGACGTCCGCGGGCGAGAAGATCCTCCAGCCGTCGGCGAACCTGCACTTCACCATCGACCGCTCGAAGCCCGTCGGCGACCGCGTCTCCGCGATCACCATCGGCGGCACCCCGGTCGCCCCGGCCACCACCTACAAGGTCGCGGCGAACAACTTCCTCCTCGGCGGCGGTGACGGCTTCACCGTCTTCACCCAGGGCAAGGACCAGGTCCTGGGCGCCATCGACCTGGACACCTTCGTCGCCTACTTCGCCGCCCAGGGCACCATTGCCCCACCACCCCTCGACCGTATTTCCCAGGGGTAGCGACCCCCCTGGAACCCCCCGTCACGGGCGGCGAACCGTTTCCCGATCCGCTCCGCGTCTCACGAAACGGCCCGCCGCCCGCCAAGGGCGGCGGGCCGTCGCACGGTCACGCGCCGAAGAAGTGGACGATGTAGTAGACGACGGCGGCGACGGCCGCGGCGGCGGGCATGGTGAGGACCCAGGCGATGAGGATGTTGCCGGCGACGCCCCAGCGGACCGCGGAGATCCGCTTGGTGGCGCCGGAGCCCATGATCGCCGAGGTGATCGTGTGGGTGGTGGAGATTGGAGCGTGCCAGACGAACGCGGTCACGTAGAGGACGACGGAGGCCGTCGCTTCGGCGGCGAAGCCCTTCGGCGGATCGACCTCGATCACCTTGCGGCCCAGCGTCCGCATGATGCGCCAGCCGCCAGCGTAGGTGCCGGCGGACAGCGCTCCCGCGCACAGAATGATCACCCACCACGGGACCGTGTCGCCGTCCGAGTGCCCCGTCGTGACGAGCGCGAGCACGATGATGCCCATGGTCTTCTGGGCGTCCTGCAGCCCATGGCCGAGCGCGAGGGACGCGGCGGACATGGTCTGCGCGATGCGGAAGCGGCGGCCGACCCGGCTCGGGTTGGCATGCCGGAAGATCCACAGGATCGCCACCATCACCAGGTAGGCGAGGCAGAACCCCACCACCGGGGACACCACCATCGGGATCGCGACCTTGTCGACGACGCTGTGCCAGTTGACCGTCGACAGCGAGGCCAGCCCGGCGCCGACGACGCCGCCGATCAGCGCGTGCGAGGACGACGACGGCAGCCCGAAGTACCAGGTGATGAGGTTCCAGGTGATCGCGCCCAGCACGCCGGCGGCGACCACTGTAAGACCGTGCAGACCGGACGGCGGGCTGATGACGTCGCTGATGGTCTTGGCGACGCCGACGCCGAGCAGGGCGCCGATCATGTTCATCCCGGCGGCCATGCCGAGGGCGACGCGCGGAGTCAGCGCCCGGGTGGAGACCGCGGTGGCGATCGCGTTGGCCGCGTCGTGGAACCCGTTGGTGTAGTCGAACACCAGCGACACGATGACGACCAGGACGAGGACGGCCATCTGCGCGTCGGACCGCAGCCCGAGCGTGCCCGCGATCATGACGACGAGCACGCCGGCCAGCAGGAGGAGCCAGGCGCGGCCGGTCACCCGGCGGGTGGCCTGCTCGCTCAGCGTCTCCTCGGCGTCCGCCGTGGGCTCGCGGATGAGGGTGGCGCCGGATTCCTCGGCCGCGCTCATGATTCCTTGACCGCGATGGTCTCGACCGTGTGGGCCACGTGCTCGAACGCGTCCGCCGCGTCCTCCAGCCGGTCGATGACCTGCTTCAGCTTCAGCACGGTCAGCGTGTCGTACTCACCGCTGAACAGCTGTGCGAGCAGCTTGCGGTAGACCTGGTCTCCCTGGTTCTCCAGCCGGTTGATCTCGATCCAGTACTCGTTGAGCTCCTTCATCGAGCGCAGCCGCGGCATGGCCTCGGCCGTCAGTTCGGCCGCCCGCTCCAGTACCTCCACCATGTTGACGATGCCCTTCGGGAACTCGTCGATCTTGTAGAGCACGACGAGATCCGCTGCCTCTTCCATCTCGTCCATCACGTCGTCGATCGTCGAGGCCAGCCGGTAGATGTCCTCGCGGTCGAACGGGGTGATGAACGTTTCGTTCAGGCGGCGCATGATCGCATGGGTGCATTCGTCGCCCGCGTGTTCGCAGGCACGCATCTTCTCCGCGATCGCCGCCCGGTCGGCGCCGTCGCTGATGAGTTCCACGAGCAACCTGGCGCCGGTGACCAGGTTGTTCGCCGAGTCGGCGAACATGTCGTAGAAGCTGTCCTCACGCGGCGTGAGACGCAAGCGCACGTCGTTCTCCTGGGGTGCCGGAACAGTCCGCAGAGGATCGTAGGCGCAACCAGCCGTAAAAAGAACCTTTGCCCCAGCTTCGGCTGGTGTCCCCCATCCTCTCATCTACAAGATTGCCCTAGATCAGGAGGTACATACCCCTCACGACAGCCCCTATCTGGCGGAACGTCCATCGGTTCGGCCACGAAGGGCGGCTGCCTGCGCGGGCGGCGCGGATCGGGAGTGAGATTCGTTACAGTGTAGCCATCCGGTTACAGGGCTACGGCGCGGCTGAAAAGACGAACCGGGGACGCCCTGAATCGGCGTCCCCGGCAGCGGTGTTCAATCCCGTGGCGTCAGCTCACGACGACCGGCTTCGTCGGACCGCACTCCGAGCACCATGTCGATTTCCGCGATGGTCAGCGGCCGCTCCGCCGCCGCCACCGCACTGAGCATCTCGGCATAGAGTTCGATCTCGTCCAGCGCAACACGGTCGTGGACGCGCAGATCGAGGTCCTGGCGCACCGCGTCCACCTCCGTTCGTCCCCACACCCAAGTCGAGGCTACGCGTCCCGCCCCGACGGGCACATGACCCATGAGGACCATTCGAGGGCCACTCCGACCCTGTCCATCCGGGGGACGTCACAGGCCTCCGACCACCGCACCAACCGGCTTCCAGGGGCCCGTTCCCCGGACTGTCTAGTCCTTCCCCGGTAGCGCCCATCTGATGCGTGTGTCCCGGTCGTCCCGGGACACACGGACGGTCGGTGAGCCGTGGAGCCTGTTCAGCGGCCCTGGTGGAAATCGCCGAGCATCTGCTCCAGCGGCGACTCGGGGAGGTCGCGGGCCGTCAGCCGGGCCACGGTGGCGGCGTTGACGTCGGCGCCCGCGAGCCGGGCCGCCTGCCGCGCCACCGTCTGCTCGAACAGTGCCCGGACGGTCCGCGCGTAGGCGAACTGCGGGTCCTCTCGCATCCGCGCGAACCGGTTCAGCAGCTCGACGCGCAGCTCCTCGTCCAGCATGTAGAGGTCGCGCTCGGCGTAGCCCTGGAACAGCTGGACCATCTCTCGGTCGCCCATCCCGGTGAACTCCAGGATCCGGCCGAACTCGGCGCGGAACGCGGGGCTGCCGGCGAGGAAGCCCTCCATCTCCGCCGCCGGGCCGGAGCACACCACGACGAACCGGGCGCCGCCCTGGTTCATGCGGCGGAGCAGCTCGTCCACCACGGCAGGGCTGCGGTCGAGGCGGTGCGCCTCCTGGATTAGCAGGACGCCGCCGAGCGCCTGGTCGACCATGCCGGCGACGCGGTTCTCGGTGTCGAGCCGGTCGCGTCCCGCCAGATGGACGGGGCGGCACGCCACCACGTGCCCGGACTCCAGCAGCCCGAGCGCCGCGTAGATGCCGCCGACCAGCCCGGCCACGGTCGTCTTCCCCGTGCCGGGCGGCCCGACGAAGACCAGGTGCCGCGCGTCCTGCTGGGACACCCCGTACCGGGCCCGGTCGGCGGCGAGTCCCGCTTCGTCGGCCAGCTCCAGCACGGCCGCCTTGACGTCGTCCAGGCCGGTGAGCTGGTCGAGCTGCCGCATGTAGCCGTCGATGTCGCCGGGCGGGCGCAGCGCGGGCTCGATGCCCTCGGCGACGCCCGCGAGGTCGTCCGGCGTCAGCACCAGGCGGTCGTGGGACGCGCCGGCGCGCTCCATGTTCCGCTGGGCCGCCTGGTCCAGGTACGCCTCGACCAGGCGCGCGTTGACCAGGTCGCCCGGGCCCCGCAGCCGCCCCAGGTCGGCCCGGACGACTTCCAGCGCCGACGCCCCGATCGTCACGCGCCGCTCGTCCGCCAGCAGGTGCAGCAGCGTCATCCGGTTGTCCAGGTCGCTGAAGTCGGGCAGCCGGTGGACGCGGAACGACTGCACGAGCTTCGGATGGTCCTGCAGGAGGCGCTTGTACGCGCGCGGCTCGCACGTCGCGATCACCGGGGTGGTGTTCACCGGGTCGCGGCGGGCGCGGCGCACCGCCCCGACGACCGCCACCGGGTCGGCGGCGCTGGTGACGGCCACGTCCAGCCGCTCGAAGAGGATCACCGGGCCCGGCTGCCCGAGGAGCTGCCCGACCCGCTCCGGCGGCGCGTTCCGGACGTCCTCGGCGTCGTGCGCGCGGATCGACCCGTCGCCGAGCCCCGCGTTCGCGAGCGTCAGCGCGATCATCCGGGACAGCCGGCGCTGCCCCGAGTGCGGGTTGCCGACCAGCAGCACGCCGGGAACGCCGGACTTCATCGAGCTGGGCGCGCCGTCCACGCGGGTGCGCTCGGCGTCGTCGCCCGCCGGCGCGTTCCAGGCCTGGGCCTGCTTCTTCAGGTCGCCGAGGAAGGCGGCCGCGTCGTGCTCGCCGTACATGAAGCCGAACCCGAACCGCTCCAGGACGCGGCGGGTGCTGCGGTCGCTCGGCGGCGGGATCTCGTGGACGGGCTGTTCCGGGGACGGCGTGTCGTCCAGGAAGTCGAAGTCGCCGACCATCGTCTGGGACATGACGGCGGTGCCGGGGCCGGCTCCCGGGACTGGCGGCGGCGGGCCCGGCTCGTCCTCAAGGTCTCCCGGTCCGAGGACGCGCGTGCCGGGCGGCTGGTTCGGCTGGGGCGCGGGGGGCACCGGGGGCCCGGCCGGCTGCGGGGATCCCGCCTTGTCCTCCACGCGCGTCGCATACGGGTCGAACGCCTGCGGCTGGGGCTGGGGCGACTGCTGGGGCGGCTGCGGCTCCGGAGGCGCGACGGGGTTCGGCGGCCCCGGCTGGACGTTCGGCTGGGGTGCGGGAGCGGCGCCGGCGGGCTGGTAGCCCAGCTGCGTGTACGGCGGGACGAAGTTCTCGTCCTGCTTCTCCTCCTCCGGCGGGGAGAAGCCGCCGAGCTCCTGCTGCGGAGCGGGCGCATGGCTCGCCTGAACCGGCGCAGGCTGAACCGGCGCAGGCTGGGGCGCAGGCGGCGCGGGCTGGGGCGGCGCGGGCTGGGGCGGCGCAGGCGGTGGGCTCTGCATGGGCGCCGGTGCGGGGTTCTGCATCGGCGCAGGCGGTGCCGCTCCGGAACGCTGGAACCCGAGCTCGGTGTAAGGCGGCGCGGCGTTCCCCTCGTCCTTGTCCTCCTCGGCGGGCGAGTGACCGCCCATCCCCGGATCCGGGGCGGCGAACCCCGGGGAGTTGAACGCGGCCTGCTGCCCCTGGCCGACCGGCTGGTTCGGGCCCTGCCCGGCGGCGGGTCCGGGCGCGTTCTCCCAGCCGGGCTGGGCGGGCGGCTGGACGAACGGGCGGTCGGGCTCGGGCGGCGCCCCCTGCGGCGACGCACCGGGCGCGATGCCGGGCTGGCTCTGCATGCCGAGCGGGGACGGCTGCGACGGCGACGGGTCGGGCGACGGGGTCGACGTCGAGGTCGGGGCGGCGGCCGTGGCGCGGGCCCGGTTGCGTCCGATGATCCCGGCGATGACCGCGGTCGGGACGGGGAAGCCGCGGGGCCGGGCGGGCATGCCGCCGAGCCGGCACCATGCCAGGTCGACCTCGTACATCGCGGCGAGCAGCGACTCGGCGCCCGGGCCGGACCCGGCGGCGGACCGCAGCGGCTCGGGGAGGCGCATGTCCTGCGGCCAGAGGCGGCGAAGCGGGTGTCCCTTCTGCCGCGACACGGCCTCCACCGTGTAGCGGATCTCGGGGTCCAGCCAGGGGACGATGGTGCCCACCATGTCCTTGCGGACGACGTCCAGGTCGGCGGCGAGCAACGCGGCGGCCACCAGCCGCGGCTCGATGTAGGCCGGTTCGGAAGGGTCGCCCGAGAGGTCGGCTATCAGCTCGCTGAGCGTGTAGAAGGCGTGCCTGAAGTTGTCGCCTGGCGAACTCTCGTTCCGCAGCGCCGGCACCAGGTTGGGCGGGCACCGGGTGAGCCACTGCTGGACGATCGCCTGGTCCCCGTACGGCAGCGCCCCGTAGTCGACCGTCGGGTTCGCGAGCGTGGTGCCGAGAATGGCGAGCAGCGCGTCCGCCCTGACCTGGTACCGGACGTCATCACGGAGCGCGCTCGCGACGGCCCACATCGTCCGCAGCACGACGACGGCCGCGTCGACCCGGCTGGCCCGGAGCCGTTCGGAGTAGAGCGCGACGAGCGTCTCCAGGGCGGGCGGGGTGAGCCAGCGCGGGCCGTCCACGTCCGGGAGGGGCTTGGCGCGGTAGGGCTTCCAGAGGTCGAGCATCTGCTTGTCCAGCCGCGAGTCGAACGCGGGCGCGGCCGAGCACCACAGCATCACGCCCCACGCGACGGCGACGGTGGACGGCGTCTCGTTCGTGAACTCCCGCCACCAGTGCGGATAGTCCGGCGCGGGCAGCGTCGCCGCGGACTCGACGGTCGACCGGACCCGCGAGGTCAGCTCGGTCGCGAACCCGTGCGCGACGAAGGGCAGCCCGGACGGCGGGTCATAGGAGAAGTCGGGCCCGGCCGGGATGACGTGCGGGGGCAGCGCCGGCACCTGCCCGGGCGCCTGCTGCGCGGGCCTCGCCGCCATCCGGACGGCGGGGACGCGGGGCGGCGGGCACAGGTACCACTGGCCGTCGGACGGGTGCAGCCGGTACCAGCGGGCCCACGCGCCGAACAGCCACCACGTCCCGTCCGGTAGGACGAGCATGCGGCCGCCGATGGCGTGATGGCGCTGCTGCGGAGGCGCCGACGGCCACCATGCGGCGGCCACCATCGCCCTCGTGTCGCGCTCTGCCTCCGTGAACGGATCCTGCCCCTGCTGGGGGCTGGGCGGCGGAGCACTGTCATAGCCCGGTCCCCACACCACGATGGTCATGGTAGTCAGCCGAAACCGGCCGGGGTGCCGCCCACCGGCCCATTCGCCGCGTCGTCGCAGGTCAGGGAATTATCAACAGGACCTTGACGTCAGTCCCAGCGGACGTCGCGGTGCCGTTCCGCCTTCTTCACGTACACCTCGGGCGTGTACTGGAGCACCAGCCGGTCGTCGTCGGTCAGCTCCCTGACGATCTTGCCCGGCGTACCGGCGACGAGCACCCCGGACGGGATCCTCTTGCCGGGCGGGACGAGCGCGCCGGCGGCGATCAGCGTCCCGGAGCCGATGCGGGCGCCGTTCAGCACGATCGCGCCGATGCCGATGAGCGAGCCTGTCTCGACGTGCGCGCCGTGCACCATCGCCTTGTGGCCGAGGCTTACCCTGTCCTCCAGGATCGCGGGCATCCCGGGATCGGAGTGCATGCAGCTCAGGTCCTGGATGTTGCACTCGTCGCCGACGACGATCTCCTCGTCGTCGCCGCGCAGCACCGAGCCGTACCAGACGCTGGACGCGCGGCCCAGCGTCACCCGTCCGACGACGACCGCGCCGGGCGCGACCCACGCCGTGGGATCGATCGACGGACGGTCCGCACCCAACGCTCCCAGGTAGCTCATGGCGCCGATGGTAGCCGCCCCTCGGGACGCGATTTCTCCGGAGATTGGGGGGTTTGTCGCGCCCGCCCAGATGAAGAAACGGCAGCGAGAAGTGCGTTCCGGTTGCGCGAATGGGGTGGACCGGACAAGAGTCGTCCTGACGTCTCCCCACCGTGGGCCGCTCAGCGGCGGGCGAGGATCGCATCTCAACCGACCCTGACGGGGTGTTGATCCCCGCCAACGACCCCCAAGGCATCATGAGCAACGAAGCCGAAATCCTGCCGAACCTCCTCCAAGAAGAGTCCTTCGAGATCGTCATGCGCGGCTACAACCGCCGCCAGGTCGACGACTACATCGCCCGCGCCCAGCAGAAGCACCGTGAACTGGAGGCCCGGCTCGCCCGGGCACAGGACGAGGTCGAGCGGATCCGCCGCGAGATGGCCGAGGTCCGGGAGGCCCGCAAGCCGACCGGCGACGACCTGAGCGACCGGCTCCGGCAGATCATCAACCTCGCCGAGGACGAGGCCCAGGACAAGGTCGCCGAGGCGGAGGCCAAGGGCACCGAGATCCGCAAGGACGCCGAGCAGGAGTCCAAGCGGATCGTCGACGACGCCCGCGCGCACGCCGACAAGAACCTCGGCCAGGCGCAGGAGAAGGCCGACCACATGCTGGCGGCGGCCAAGAAGGAGTCGGAGAGCGTGCTGTCGGCCGCCAAGCAGGAGGCCGAGCAGACGGTGACCAGCGCGCGGCTGGAGGCCGAGCGCACCCTCACCGCGTCCGAGCGGCGGGCCAGCGTGATCAACGAGGGCGCGACCCAGCGGCTCACCTCGCTCACCAAGAACCACACCCAGGCCCTGCAGCGTCTCACCGAGATCAGCGACACGCTGCACCGGCTCCTGACCGCCGAGAACGAGGCGGGGCCACTGGAGAAGATGGTCGAGGACGCCGTCCGGCAGAGCCCGCCGCCGCGCGCCCAGGCCAAGCAGGCCCCGCCGGCGAGCCCGGCCCCCGCGTCCTCGTCGTCCTCGCCCGCGTCCTCGTCGTCTTCGTCGACCTCGACCGGCCCGAAGCCGATGCCGGCCGCGTCCAAGCCCGCCGCCCCCAAGCCCGCGCAGGCGGCGCCGGCGGCACCGGCGCCCGCCCCGGCGAACCCGCCGCAGACCGCGGCCCCGCTCAAGAAGCCGGAACCGGCCCCGCCCGCCGACACCCCGGCCCCGCCCGCCGCCCCGCAGCAGGCCAAGCCCGCCCGTCCGGCCGAGGACTCCGGCGGCCCCGCGACCGCCCCCCTCCCGCCCCAGCAGCCCCGCGGCCCCATCGAGTTGTAGAACGGCCGCTCTTCCGTCAGGCGGTGCGCCCGGTGCCTCCAGCAGGCCCGGGGCACCGCCGCGCTCGTTCTATAGGATCTCGGGTGTGAGAAAACGGACCCACTCGCGCCGCGGAACCGCCCGCCCGGTCAGGCTTCTCGGGGACCCGGTCCTGCGCACGGAGTGCGACACGGTCCGAACGCTCGACGTGTCGCTGGAACGCCTCATCGACGACATGTTCGTCACCATGTACGAGGAGGACGGCGCCGGGCTCGCGGGCAACCAGATCGGCGTCAGCCTGAGGCTGTTCGTGTACGACGTCGAGGACGACAAGGGACGCCGCCACATCGGCCACGTCGTCAACCCGGAGCTGGTCGCCGCCGACGGCGAGCTGCTGGTCGAGTCGGAGGGCTGCCTGTCCGTCCCCGGCCTGCGCTTCGACACCCCCCGGTACGAGCACGCCGTCGTCGAGGGGGTCGACATGAAGGGCAAGCCCGTCCGCGTCGAGGGCACCGGGTACTTCGCCCGCTGCCTGCAGCACGAATGCGGGCACCTGGACGGCAAGGTCTACATCGACGTCCTGTCGGGAGACGCCCGCCGCGAGGCGATGCGGGCGATCCGCACACTCCGCGAGTAGAAACGGTGGAGACCGTGCTGCGCGGGCACTCAACCCATCCTCTGCGCGCATTCAGGGGACATTCAGGTTGAGGTGGCAACCTCTGCGAAGATGTGGAGGGGGACTGTTCAGTGGTTGAACGTACGGTGAACGGCGGCAGGGCGGCGGAGGCGACGCTGCTCGTCGTCGAGGACGAACCCAACATCCTGGAGCTCCTCGCCGGCAGTCTGCGCTTCACCGGGTTCGACGTGGTGACGGCCACCAACGGGGCGGACGCGGTGCAGTCGGCGCGGCGGCACCGCCCGGACCTGATCGTGCTGGACGTGATGCTGCCCGACATCGACGGGTTCGACGTCGCACGGCGGCTGCGGTCCGGCGGCGACCACACCCCCGTGGTGTTCCTGACCGCGCGGGACGCCGTCCAGGACCGGATCAAGGGGCTGACGATCGGCGGCGACGACTACGTCACCAAGCCGTTCAGCCTGGAGGAGGTCATCGCCCGCATCCGGGCCGTCCTGCGGCGGTTCCGCGGCGGGGTGACGGAGCCGCCCCCGCGCATGGTCTTCGCGGACGTCGAACTGGACGAGGACAGCCACGAGGTGTGGCGCGGCGGCAGGGCCGTCCAGTTGTCGCCGACCGAGTTCAAGCTGCTGCGCTACTTCATGGCCAACGCGGGACGGGTCGTGTCGAAGGCGCAGATCCTCGACCACGTGTGGAACTACGACTTCCGCGGCGACGCGGGGATCGTCGAGTCCTACGTGTCCGCGCTGCGCCGCAAGGTGGACAACACCGAACCGCGGCTCATCCACACCCTGCGCGGCGTCGGCTACGTTCTGCGCGAGCCGTCGAAGACGGGCTGATGGCCACGCGGGTCCCGGCGGTCGCCACGGTGGCGGGCGCCGGTGGTGGCACCCCGCCCCGGCGGCCGTTCCGAGGCATCGAGCACCTGTGGGGCCGGACGTCGCTGCGGGTCAAGCTGCTCGCCGGCATGCTCGTCCTCGTCACCCTCGGGATGACGGTGATGAGCGCGGCGGGCGCGTCCGTCCTGCGGCAGTACCTGGTCGGCCGGACCGACGACCAGCTGCGCGCGTCGGTGGGGCGGGCGGTCGACCAGGTCGTCCCGCAGCTGCGCGACGGTGCCGCGCAGATCACCGTGCGGATCCCGAGCGAGATGTACGGGCAGATCCGCACCAGCGACGGCCGTTCGCTCGGGCAGAACCCGGCGTGGAGCGAGACCGGCCATCCGCGGCTTCCGGCGGATCTGAGCGGGCGGATCGACCGTCCGTTCACCGTGTCCGGGACGGGCGGCTCGCAGTGGCGCATCCTGGCCGAGCCGCTCCCCGGCGGCGCCGTGATCGTCCTGGCGTTCAGCCTGGACGAGATCGACCGCACCGTCCGGCGGCTGGTGGCCATCGACGCGATCGTGGGCCTGCTGGTGCTGGCCGTCCTGGTCGTCCTCGGGGTGTGGGTCGTCCGGGCCAGCCTGCGCCCGCTGTCCGCGGTGGAGGAGACCGCCGGCGCGATCGCGGCCGGCGACCTGTCCCGGCGCGTCCCGGAGGTGGATCCGCGCACGGAGATGGGCCGGCTCGGCCGGTCGCTGAACACCATGCTCGGGCAGATCGAGGCGGCGTTCGGGGGGCGCGCCGAGTCGGAGGCGGCGGCGCGCCGCTCGGAGGAGACGGCGCTGCGCTCCGAGGAGCGGATGCGGCGCTTCGTCGCCGACGCCAGCCACGAGCTGCGCACCCCCCTGACCGCGATCCGCGGGTTCGCCGAGTTCTACCGGCAGGGCGCGGCCCGCAGCCCCGCTGAACTGGACCGGCTGATCGGCCGGATCGAGGAGACCGCGGCCCGGATGGGCCTGCTGGTAGAGGATCTCCTGCTGCTCGCCCGGCTGGACCGGCAGCGTCCGATCGAGCGGCGCCCGGTGGACCTGCTCGCCGTCGCCGCCGACTCTGTCCAAGAGGCCAGAGTTCTCGCGCCCGAACGCAGGATCGACCTATCGGTGGAGGGAGGTCTGGCGTACCAGGTGCGGGGGGACGAGCCGCGGCTGCGCCAGGTCCTGGGAAACCTGCTCGCCAACGCGATCGCGCACACCCCGGAGGGCACGCCGGTCGAGGTGCGGCTCTCGCCGGGGACGCTGCGCGGCGCGCCGGCCGCGGTCGTGTCGGTGTCGGACGAGGGCCCCGGCCTCTCCCCCGAGCAGGCCGAACGCGTCTTCGAGCGCTTCTACCGCGCCGACCGGGCCCGCTCCCGCGACGACGGCGGCGCCGGCCTCGGGCTGGCCATCGTCGCGGCCCTCGTGGCCGCCCACGAGGGCACCGTCGAAGCCGACTCCACCCCAGGCCAAGGCGCCACCTTCAAGGTCACCCTCCGCCTGGACGACCACTGACCGGCGACCGGAGCGGAGCTCCAGCGGAGCGGAGGGCGCCGGTCAGTGCGTCCTTCCGGGGGGTCTGGGGGGGCGCCCCCCGGAAGAGACACTGACCGGCGCCCGGTGCCGCTTGCAGGGGAGAGGGTGGGGGCGTTCAGGGAACGTTCAGGTGTGTGCGCTTAGGTGGGTCGCACAGGGCGCGCCCCGGTCTCGACGGGGAGCGGGAGTCCGCGCCCTGGCCAGCCGTTCGGCGGAATCCGCCGGGACCGCGGCCGAGGGAGTGCCCCTCGGCCGCGGTTTTTTATGACATTTCGGCGTTCAGCACACTTTCAGGTTGGCTCCAGGCGCCCTGCAGGCCCGGGACGCATGCTTAGTGGTGAGTGGACGACAGGGGGTCCAGATGAACGCCGACCGGCCGCAACAGCCGCAATGGGAGCCCGCACGACCGGACTTCGCCCCGCACGGGATGTGGACGGGGAACGTCCCGCCGCCGCCACCGGTTCAGCCGGTGACGCCGCGGCCCGGACCGTTCGGCACCGCCCGGCGCAAGCTCGCCGCCATGGGGGCCGCCGCCGCGCTGGCCGTCGGCGCGGGCGGCGCGGGTGCGGCGATGACGCTGGCGCTGACGCACCAGAGCACCGTGTACGCGAGCCCCACGGCGGTGGCGGGCGTCACGTCCAAGAGCACGACCGCGCAGGTGGCCGCCGCCGTCCAGCCGAGCGTGGTGTCGATCCAGGCCCAGACGGCGTCCGGTGTGTCCGGAGGGTCCGGCGTGATCCTGCGCTCGGACGGCGTGATCATGACGAACGCGCACGTCGTGTCGGGCGCCCAGCAGGTCTCGGTGAAGTTCAGCGACGGCCGGACCGCCTCGGCGCGGGTCCTCGGCGCCAACACGGGCCAGGACATTGCGGTGATCAAGGCGGCGGGCGTGTCGGGCCTGAAGCCCGCGACGCTGGGCGACAGCAGCGCTCTCGCGGTCGGGGACCAGGTGCTGGCCGTGGGCAGCCCGCTCGGGCTGGACGGCTCGGTGACGTCCGGCATCGTCAGCGCGCTCGGCCGCCAGATCCAGGAGAGCGGCGACGACCAGCAGCAGCTGCCGCCGGGGCTGCGCGGGCAGCTGTCCCAGCAGCAGCAGACCGTGATCAAGAACGCGATCCAGACGGACGCCGCCATCAACCCGGGGAACTCCGGCGGCGCCCTGGTGAACGCGTCCGGCCAGGTGGTCGGCGTCAACACCGCCATCCTCACGGCCGGCAACAGCGAGGGGAACATCGGAGTGGGTTTCTCCATCCCGGTCGACTCCGCGAAGAAGGCCGCCGACGCGATCATCGCCGGCGCCTCGCTCTGACCGGGACCGCCGTCCGTCCAGGGCTCTGGGGGAGCGGGCGGGCGGGCGGCGGGCCCGGGCAGAAGGTCCTCCCGGCCGGGCCGGGTGTGGGAGGACCGTGTAAGGAGGAGCGGCCGCGTGACCTGCCTGTGGGTCACGCGGCCGCTCATCTTCGTGCCCCGCTCAGCTCTGCACCCTGATCGCGGGCCGCCGCTTCACCTTCGCCAGCATCCGCCGCGTGGTGAACAGGTAGTAGGCCCGGGGCAGCGTGCGGATCCTCAGCGGAAGCCGCGGATAGACGCGCGCGAGCGTCCCGACGAGCAGCCGGAACCGGCGCTCCCGCGCCGCGTCCCACTTCCAGCCGTACTGCTCGCGGATCGGGGCCGGCATGAGTCCCGCGGTGAGCAGCCGGATCGCCATCAGCCCGGGCGCGTTGAGCGGCCCGCCCGGCAGCCGCGGGTGCAGCACCTGTTCCGCGATCGCCCGCGACGCCTCGGTGATCTCCAGGGTCCGCACCATGCCCGCGTAGTACTCGCGGAACTCCTCGTACGTCCCCGGCATCCGCTCCTCGGGGCATCCGAGGATCGTCGCGTAGACCTTGGTCTGCCGGTAGAACTCCTCAAGTTCGCCGTCGTCGAACGTCCGCCGGAAGAGCAGCTGGTAGAACTGCACCGCGACCGCGAACAGCGTGGACGCGACCCAGACCTGCAGCTCGGGGTCGTTCGCCTCGTAGTCGGGCCCGGTGACGCTCTCATGCCCCTTCGTGACGAGCGCGCTGAGGGTCTCGGCCTCCTCGCGCGTCCCGAACTGCACCGTGTAGAGCCACCCCATCGTGTTGCGCAGCCGGCGCAGGGGATCGTCCGCCGTGTAGCTGTGGTCGTACACGCCCTGCGCCACCTTGGGATGCGCCGTCTGCAGCAGGGACGCGGCCCCGCCCGCGGCGATCAGCGCGCCCTCCCGCGTGATGACGCGGATGAGGTCCTCGTCCTGGAACAGTCCTTCGGTCATGACGATCAGTGTAAGTAAGTACTTGCGATCTCCGCAGCCCGAGGGTTAATCAAGCGACAAGATCACTTCTACCCTGCGACAATGGGGACATGTCCGCCCCCATCCATGTCCGCGGCTCGGTCTCCGTTCCGGAGTCCGAGCTCAGCTGGCGCTTCTCCCGCTCCTCGGGCCCGGGCGGGCAGCACGTCAACACCAGCGCCACCGCCGCCGAGCTCTCCTTCGACGTGGCGAACTCCCCGTCCCTCCCCGGCCCGCTGAAGGCCCGCGCCCTCGAACGCCTGGCCGGACGCCTGGTCCGCGGCGTCCTCACCATCCGCGCCGAGGAGTACCGCTCCCAGCAGCGCAACCGGGACGCCGCCCGCACCCGCCTCGCGACCCTCCTGGCCGAAGCGACCGCCCCGCCGCCCAAGAAGCGCATCCCGAAGAAGATCCCCCGCGGCATCAACGAGCGCCGCCTGGAGAACAAGAAGCGCCGCTCGGCCGTGAAACGGCAGCGCTCGTCCCGCTGGGACTGACCAACCGGTCACGCAGCGCGGGCCAGGCGGTTCAGGACCGGAACACGGCCTGGCGCGTCCCCATGATGATCCGGTCCCGCGGGTGCAGCGTCCGCATGACGGACTCCAGCTCAGCCCGGGCCATCGAGACGCAGCCCGCGGTCTGCCCCGCGCCGACGTGCATGAAGATCGCCGAACCGTTCCCCTGGACGACCGGCGAGTCCGGCGGCCGGTTGTAGTTGATCACCACGGCCTGCCGGTAGGGGCCGTCCTTCATGATCTGCGAGAGGTTCTCGTCGGCCGGCTGGCAGGCGCCCCGGTAGTAGCGGTTGTAGCGCTCGTCGCCGATCGTCGATCCCCAGCAGTCGCCGCTCTCCTGGAGCGTGCGGTAAGGAAGCCGGGTCCCGGGGTCTCCTTCGCCGAACGCCTCGGTCAGGCTGAACGAGCCGGTCGGCGACTTGCCGTCGCCCTCCCGTTTGGCGCCCGGCTCGGCGTAGCCGTTCCGGCCCACATGCCCCGGGGTGGTCAGGACCGTCCTCCAGAAGCGGCCCTTCCTGACGCACTCGGTGACGGTCACCTCGGTCGTCCCGTACTGGGCCGCGATGGCGAAGACCACATGCCGGGCCCCGCCGGGCCCGTAGCGCGACTCGCCCCGGTTGAGCGCCTGGCAGGGATCGATCGCCCGCTCCTCCCGGGCGTACGCCCGCGGAGTGTGGACGACCGCCGCGGCCAGCATCACCACGGCGAACAGCGCAGCGACCCGCGTGGCACCCGACTGCATTCGCACGCTCCTTCACTCGTGCGCCCGAGCCGAGCCGACCCGTGTCCGCACTCCGATTCGATCTCCACCGCGTCAAGATCATCTCACTCGGGCGAAGGCGCCGCCAGCGTCCCGGACGCGGAAGGCACCGCGCCCGTCCGCCGACCGGGCGGGACGGGCGCGGGCGGTCGACCTTGTCGAGGCTGCCGCTGTAGCTCAGCGCCGAACCGCCGATGTTCTTCCAGCCGGCGGCGTGCGCGGGCGCGGCGACGCGGCGGCCGGATCAGGACGCTCCGCATATGACAAAACGCCCAGAACCGGGAGATTCTGGGCGTCTTGCGTGCCGTCTCGGTGGCGGAGGGTTACTCGCCCTTCCAGTTCGGCTTGCGCTTCTCGGCGAAGGCGGCCGGGCCCTCCTGGGCGTCCTTGGACATGAAGACGGGCAGCGTGATGTCCTGCTGCTCCTTCCACGCCTCGGCGGAGGTCCAGTCCGCGGACTCGACGATGATCTTCTTGGTCGCCGCGAGCGCCAGCGGCGCGTTCTCGGCGACCTTCAGGGCCAGTTCCTTGGCCGCGGCCAGCGCGCCGCCCGGCTCGGTGAGCCGGTTGACGAACCCGAGCTCGGCCATCCGCTCCGCCGGGTACTTGTCGCCGGTGAGGGCGATCTCCATGGCGATGTGGAACGGGATGCGCTGCGGCAGGCGGAGCAGGCCGCCGCCCGCGGCGACCAGGCCCCGCTTCGGCTCGGGCAGCCCGAACTGGGCCTCCCGGGACGCCACGATCATGTCGCAGGCCAGCGCCACCTCGCAGCCGCCCGCCAGCGCGTAGCCCTCGACGGCGGCGATCAGCGGCTTGGCCGCCGGACGCTCGGTGATGCCGGCGAACCCGCGCCCCTCGACGGTCGGGTTGTCGCCCGTCAGGAAGCCCTTGAGGTCCATGCCGGCGCAGAACGTCCCGCCCGCGCCGGTGAGGATGCCGATGGACAGGTCCCTGCGGGAGTCGAGCTCGTCGGCGGCCGCCGCGATCCCCTTCGCCACCTCGCCGTTGACCGCGTTGCGGGCCTCCGGGCGGTTGATGGTGATGACGAGGACGGCGCCGTCCTCTTCTGTGAGTACAGCGTCGGTCATTCGGGCCTCACTTCGGCTGGAAGCGGATACCGCCGTCGAAGCGGATCGTCTCGCCGTTCATGTAGTCGTTCTCGATCAGGGACTTGACGAGGTGGGCGAACTCCGACGCCTTGCCCATCCGCTTCGGGAACGGGACGGGGGCGGAGAGCTTGGCCTTGAACGCGTCCGCGGCCTCGCCCTCGCCGTAGATCGGGGTGTCGATGATGCCCGGGCAGATGGTGTTGACCCGGACGCCGACCGCGGCGAGGTCGCGCGCGGCGGGCAGGGTCATGCCGATGATGCCGCCCTTGGAGGCGGAGTAGGCGATCTGCCCGGTCTGCCCCTCGATGCCGGCGATGGACGCGGTGTTGACGACCACGCCGCGCAGGCCGTCGACGTCGGCGGGCTCGGTCTTGGCGATGGCCGCGGCGCCGATCCGCATCAGGTTGAAGGTGCCGATCAGGTTGATCCGGATGACGGTCTCGTAGGAGGCAAGGTCGTGCGGGCTGCCGTCGCGGTTCACCGTCCGCGAGGCCCAGCCGATGCCGGCGCTGTTGACGATGACGCGCAGCGGGGCGCCGGTGTCGACGGCGGCCTGGACGGCGGCCTGCACCTGCTCCTCGTTCGACACGTCCGTCTTGACGAAGACGCCGCCGACCTCGTCGGCGACGGCCTTGCCCTTGTCCTCGTTCAGGTCGGCGACGACCACCTTGGCGCCTTCGGCGGCCAGCGCGCGGACGGTGGCCTCACCGAGGCCGCTCGCGCCACCGGATACGACGGCGGAAACTCCGTTCAGGTCCATGAGCGACACCTTACGTGAGGGACCGAATGTGGTTCGGGGTGGGCGGGGTGTTTGCTCCGCGCGGCTCCGGGCACCCGCCTCCCCATGAGCGAGCGTCCCGCACAGAGCCAGTCCTACCCCGGGTGGACCGCGGACATGACACCCGAGCCGCGTGACGAGATGCGCGACTACACCGGCAGCGGCCTGCTGGACGGACGCCGGGCACTGATCACCGGCGGCGACTCCGGCATCGGGCGCGCCACCGCCGTCGCGTTCGCCAAGGAGGGCGCCGACGTCGCGATCACCTACCTGGAGGAGGACGACGACGCGCGGCACACGGCGAGCCTCGTCGAGGCGGCCGGACGGCGGTGCGTGACGTTCGGCGGCGACCTGGCCGAGGAACGGCACTGCCGCGAGGTCGTCGAGCACGCCGTCCGCGACCTCGGCGGGCTCGATCTGCTCGTGCTGCATCACGGCACGCAGACGCCGGTGAAGGACGTCCGGGAGATCGACGACGCGCAGCTGCGCCGGACGTTCGAGGTCAACGTGTTCGCGTTGTTCTGGACCGTCCAGGAGGCCCTCGACCACATGGGGCCCGGGTCGTCCATCATCATCACGGGCTCCATCAACGGGCTGCGCGGCAACAAGACGCTCATCGACTACTCCGCGAGCAAGGCGGCCGCGATGGCGCTGACCACGTGCCTCGCCCAGAACCTCATGGACCGCGAGATCCGCGTCAACTGCGTCGCCCCGGGCCCGGTCTGGACACCGCTCATCCCGGCCACGTTCGAGGACGAGCGCGTCGAGAGCTTCGGGCAGCAGGCACCGATGGGACGCGCCGCCGATCCCGACGAGATCGCGCCGTCCTATGTGTTCTTCGCCTCGAACCGTCAGTCGTCCTACTACACCGGCCAGACGCTGGTGCCTGCCGGCGGCGAGATCCATCCAGGCTGATGGACCTGCAACGGAGTGACCTGGGCGAGCCTGGCTTCGCACGGCGGAGGTGCGGGAAGGGCTGGGTGTACCTCGGCCTCGACGGTCTTCCGTTGGACGACCGCGCCGAGAAGGAACGGATCAGGTCCCTCGTCATACCGCCCGCCTGGAAGGACGTATGGATCTCCCCTGACGCGGACGGCCACATCCAGGCGGTGGGGACGGATGCGGCGGGACGGCGTCAGTACCTCTATCACGACGCATGGCGTGACCAGCGCGACCGGGAGAAGCACGAGCACGTCCTGGAACTCGCTGAACGGCTGCCCAAGGTCCGCGCCGCGCTCGACAATTACCTCGCCGGACGAGGATATTCCCGCGAGCGGGTGCTCGCCGCCGCCGTCCGCCTCATCGACCTCGGCTTCTTCCGGATCGGAGGGGAGGAGTACGCGGCGGAGAACGGCACCTTCGGGCTGGCGACCGTGCTGCGCGAGCACGTCACCTGCCGCCGGGACCAGGTGGCGTTCGAGTACCCGGCCAAGGGGGCGAAGGAGCGTTACCAGGCGGTCGCCGAGGAGAACGTGTGCAAGGTCGTGAGCGGGCTCAAGCGCCGCGGCGACGACTCCCCCGAACTGCTCGCCTACCGGACGCGGGGCGGCTGGCACGACGTCACCGCGTCCGACATCAACGACTTCGTCCGGGAGATCGCGGGCGGTGACTTCACCGCCAAGGACTTCCGCACCTGGCACGCCACCGTTCTCGCCGCGGTCGGGCTCGCGGTGTCCGTGCGGGCCCCGGACAGCGACGCCGCCCGAAAGCGCGCCATCGTCCGCGTGGTCAAGGAGGTCGCGTCCTACCTGGGCAACACCCCCGCCGTGGCGCGGGCGTCCTACATCGATCCGCGCATCATCGAGCTGTACGAGGAGGGCACGACGGTCGCGCCCGCACTCGGCCGCCTCGGCGTGGAGACCGAGGAGGGCGAAATGGCGACCCAGGGCCCCGTGGAGCAGGCCGTCCTGGACCTGCTCCGGGCCTGACCGTCACCAGGCCGGCCCCCTGCCCGAGCACGCCGCCGGCCGACGGCCCTCGGCGTGTCCAGTCGATTCGACGCCCTCCCGAGCGCCGCTGGTCGGTCGTGTCCGGGCTACCAGGCCGAGACTCGTTCCCGGGCTTGCCGCCTGGTGGTGGTCTCTGGCGTGTCCAGGCAGTAGAGGGCGTAGACGTGCTGGATGACCGGGAGCGCCACGTTCCGCACCCGCACCCCGCCGGACGTCATGCCCCGCTCGGTTCCCTTGTGCGCGTGGCCGTGGACGGCGAGGTCGGCGCCGGCCTCGTCGATCGCCTCGCCGAGCAGGTAGCTGCCTAGGAACGGGTAGATCTCCGGCGGCTCGCCCTCCAGGGTGTCCTCGGCGGGCGAGTAGTGCGTCAGGCTGATCGTCACGTCGGCGTCCAGACTCAGGAGGGACGCGCCGAGGCGTCCGGCGAAGTCCTTGGTGTGGCGGATGAACGCCTTCATCTCGGGCTCGCCGAAGTCGCTGGCGCACCTGCCCTCGAACCCGCCGCCGAACCCCTTTCCTCCCGCGACGCCGAGGCGTGTCCCGTCGACCTCCAGGACGGTCCCGTCGCCTTCGAGGACGGTGACGCCGGCGTCCCGCAGCAGGCCGGTGATCTCCTCCTCGGCGTCGGAATGGTGGTCGTGGTTGCCGAGGACGGCGATCACCGGGACGCCGAGATCGCGCAGCTCCCCTGCCGCGACCCGGCCCTCCTCGGCCGTCCCGTGCCTGGTCAGGTCGCCTGCGACCAGGAACACGTCCGCCTGGTCGGCGAGCGCGGACAGCCGGTCCCGGTACGCCCCGGCCGCCTCCACCCCGAGATGCAGGTCCCCCGCCGCGGCCACACGGATCATGAGAGCCTCTCCTCTCCCTCGGGCGCCGCGACCGCGACGACGTGCAGTTCGTTGCAGATCTCGTGGCCCTCGGCGGCGACGCGGGCGGCCTCCTCGACCTCCCGGCTGCGATCCTCGCTCATCACCTCGCCGCGCAGATGCACCACGTCGCCGCGGACGTCCACCCGGATGCCGAGCTCGTACGCCTCCTCCGCGAGCCTCTCCTGGATGTGCGCGGACAGGTATCCCGGCAGATCGGTCATCGCCCGCCCCCCTTCGGTCGCGTCCGGTCTCGTGTGCGGGAAAGCCCCCCGCAAGGGCGGGACGGTCCCCTCACGGCACGTCCCCCTCGATGACGTCCAGCCTGGCCAGCAGGGTCAGGAACGCGTAGGCGTACGGGGAGCCGGCGGTCTCGGCGGCGACCCGCCGCCAGTCCACCTGCTCCCGCAGCGCCCGGCTCACGTGCAGGAACCCGCTGAAGTCGCAGGCCGTCTCGGCGAACGCCAGCAGCCGCATGATCATCAGGTCGGTGGCGGGCAGGACCGGCATGAACACGGCTCCGACCGTCAGCTCCCCGGACCGGCCGAGCAGTTCGTCGTCCACCGGGTGACCGGACGGTGTGTGGATCAGGTCGATGACGTGCTCCCCGTCGCTCGCCTTCTCCAGCCAGTTCTCCGGGCTCTCCAGATGCGTCATGCCCGCGCCGGCGAGCGCGTCCAGAGCCGCTTGGACTTCCCGCGGCCGCACCACGAAGTCGACGTCGTGCGTCGACACGGCGGCGCCGCGCGCGTACGCGGCGAAGCCGCCCGCCAGCGCGTAGCCGATCCCGGCGTCGCGGAGCGCGGCGGCGGCGCGTTTGAGCGCGGTCAGCAGGCCCTCCGCCATGCCGCCGTCGCCGGGCGCCGGCGCCGCGGTGCCCGATCCGCGTGGCGTGGTCGCCTGCGGCTGTGTCCGCACGTCCCCCACGAGTACCCCTGGTCGTTAGCGGTACCCGGGGACGGGCAGGTCATTCCCGATCGATCACCCCGCGCGCCGGTATGAGGCGGGTGGGGTCGGCGTCGTGCCGAGGCAGGTGGCGACGGGGTCCTCGATGGAGCACCAGCCGGGCCTGCGCACCGGCAGGTACCCGGACGGGACCCCGCGGCTCGCGATGATCGACCGGTATGCCGGGACGGCGTCGGTCGGCCGGCGCGCCAGGGAGGGGTCGGTCAGCGCGTCCACCGTGTACAGGCCGAACCGTGGCCGGTAACTGCCCCACTCGTAGTTGTCGGTGAGGCTCCAGTAGTTGTAGCCCATCATCTTCACGCCGTCGGCCATCGCCCGCTGGATCCAGTAGATGTGGTCGCGCAGGTGGTCAGTGCGCGTGTAGCCGTCCTGGCGCGGCTTGCCGTTGTCGGTGGACGTGCCGTTCTCGACGACGTAGACCGGCAGGTTCGGCAGGCGGCGCTGGTAGTTCCTCAGGACGTAGTACAGGCCCTCGGGCTCCGGGTCGATCTTCCAGAACTCCCCGGTGAGCGCATACGCCGCGGTGAAGTTCTCCAGGTTGGCGCCGTAGTAGTAGTCGATGCCGATGAAGTCGAGCTTGTCGGTGACGTCGTTGAACAGGGCCGCGTCGAAGATGCCGTTGATGGGCGATCCATAGGCGACGTTGCTCGACACAGGGGCGCCTGGGTCGACCGCATGAATCATGTCGTAGGCGGCGCGGTGCGTCCTTATAAGGGCGTCGCGCATCTTCATCATCTGCGCGAGGTCCATCGGACGGGTGGTCAGCTCCTTGTAGATGTAGGCGCTCGCCTCGTTGAACGTGATCCAGATGACGCCCTGGTTCTTGTAGCGGTTCACGACGAAGCGGGCGTTGCGCAGCCAGTCGTCCTGGGTCCGGGGGTTGTCCCAGGCGCCCTGGTCGGCCACCCACCCGGGGTACACCCAGTGGTCGAGGGTGATCATGGGACGCATCCCGTCCGCCTTGATCCGCCGGATGAGGTCGTCGTAGTAGCCGACCGCCGCCGGGTCGCGGTGGCCCCGGCGCGGCTCGATGCGGGCCCACTCGACGGACGTCCGGAAGACGTTCACGCCGAGGCCCCGCGCGAGCTTCAGATCGCTCGGGTAGCGGTGCCGGAAGTCGACGGAGTCGCCGTAGGGGTCGGTGACGCCGGTCGCCTTGCGGTCGGCGTACCTCGTCCAGTTGCTGTCGGGGAAGGAGCCTTCGCTCTGGAAACCGGACGTGGCGACGCCCCAGAGGAAGCCGTCCGGGAACTTGGCGGTGGCGCCCCCGGCCCGCACGGTCTCGGCGGCGGCGGGGGACACGGCGGTGGACACGGCGGTCAGCGCGAGGGCGGCCGACAGCGTGAGGGCCGAGAGGACGTGGACGGAACGTGCTCTGCCGGATCTGCCGAACACGGCGCTCCCTCCGGACGCGGGACATGAATCTGCTTCGCACTACAGGCGGCGTCCCCGGCCCCGTCAATGGCCGGACGTGGCCGGATCCGGCACCCCGGCCGCACCCCGGCGCTGTGCCGCAGATCACAGATCAATAAATGAACCACCGTCTTAAGGATGATCTGTGAGCCACTTCACAATTGGCGAATTGCGCTGCGGATCGATGCTGGCAGGGCGGTAGACCGCCGTCTCATCCAGGCCAGGCGGACGCCGGAGAAATGGCTTCGTGATTTGCCACGAACGCCCCGCCCTGGCTAGCTTCCTGCCCGGTTCATGCGGCACATCAGCCGCCCCGATAACAGAACACGCACCCCGACGCGCGGCGGCGACGCGCAGGGCCGGCTACGGACGGTCCGCGCGGCCCCCCCAGGTCGTCCCCCCAGGGACCTCGCCAGGAAGCCGCCGTCGGACGCCGAATCCGTGCAGTCGAGAGGCACGGAACCGGAAGCGGCCGCCATTTCCCACGTCCCGACAAAGACGCTGCGGAATCGGCCGCGGCATCTCGAACCCACGATCAGGACCGGTGGGTGACGGCTGCCCGGTAGGCATCAACCGCGAGATCTGGAGTCATTCTGCATACCCCCCGAAACCCCCTGAAGACCGGAATCACCATGGGTGGCCTCGTGCTCACCACGACCGCCGCGCTCGGTGTGTCCGTCCTCGCGGCCGGGTCCGCGCAGGCGGCCGTCCCGCGGCAGGCGACGCTCGTCGCCGCGCCGGTCGCGAAGGCCACCACCGCCAAGCAGGCCAGGGCCGCGAAGCAGCGCAAGCGCGCGGCCTACGCCGTGAAGTACGCGGCGAAGCAGATCGGCGACCCGTACCGCTACGGCGGGACCGGCCCGGGCTCGTGGGACTGCTCCGGGCTGGCCGGCGGCGCCTGGCGCAAGGCCGGGGTGAAGCTGCCCCGGACCACGCAGCAGATCTACAAGGCGGTCAAGAAGAAGGTCTCCTGGAAGGGCGCCGTGAAGGGCGACCTGCTGTTCTTCTACGGCGGCAGGACCCACATGGGCATCTACGCCGGGTACGGCTACATGATCCACGCGCCGAGCTCCGGCCAGCGGGTCAAGAAGATCAAGCTGAACGGCTACTACAAGCACAACTTCCGCGGCGGCGTCCGCCCGGGTCTCTGACTCCCGGCGCCTGCGGGCCCCGCACCGGCCATCCGGTGCGGGGCCTCCGCTCGTTCAGGCGAGCACCGGGTAGTCGGTGTAGCCGCGGTGGTCGCCGCCGTAGAACGTCGCCCGGTCGGCCTCGTTGTAGGGGCCGCCGGCCCGGATGCGGGCGGGCAGGTCCGGGTTGGCGAGCCACAGCTGCGCGAACGCGACCGCGTCGGCCACCCCGTCCCGCAGCGCCTCGACGCCGTACTCCGGCTTCGACGGGAACGACTCCGGCGTCGGGTGCGGGTTCAGGATCAGCGTCCCCGGCCATCCGGCGCGGATCCGCCGCGTCGTCTCCCGGTTCCCGAGCTCCATGACGTGCAGGTACGCCAGGCCGAACGGCGCGATGGCGCCGACCAGCGCCGCGTACAGCTCGGGGGTGTCGCTCTCGCTGACGCCGTTCGCGGTGCCGCCGGGCGACACGCGGAGTCCGACGCGCTCGGGGCCGATCGCGTCCGCCACCGCCCGCGCGGCCTCGACGGCGAACCTGATGCGGTTCTCGATCGTCCCGCCGTAGGCGTCGGTCCGCGTGTTGCTGCCGTCGGCGAGGAACTGCTGGATCAGATAACCGTTCGCGCCGTGCAACTCCACCCCGTCGAACCCGGCGGCGACCGCGTTGCGCGCGGACGCGACGAACTCCTCCACGGCCTGTGCGATGTCGTCGAGGGTCATCTCGCGGGGGACGGGGTGGTCGAGCATCCCGTCCGGGGTGAACAGCCGCTCGCCGGACGCGATCGGCGACGGGCCGAGCGGCAGCCCGCCGTCCGGGTACAGCACCGGGTGGCCGACGCGCCCCGCGTGCATCAGCTGGGCGAAGATCCGTCCGCCCTCGGCGTGCACGGCGTCGGTCACCGCGCGCCACGCCGTCACCTGGTCGTCCGCGTGCAGGCCCGGCGTGGCGGTGTAGCCCTGCCCCCGGACGCTCGGTTGCGTGCCCTCGGTGATGATCAGCCCGGCGGCGGCGCGCTGCCGGTAGTACTCGACGGTCAGCTCGGTCACGGCGCCGTCCGCGGTGGCCCGGCTGCGGGTCATCGGCGCCATCACGAGGCGGTTGGACAGCTCCAGCTTCCCGGCCGACAGCGGCTCGAACAGTTCCTGCATGACGTCCTCCAGTGGCGTTATCGCTGGTCATGAACCTAGGAACCACCGGCTACGGGGCGAATCCGTAAGGTTTCGGTATTCGGCCCCGTAGTTTGGACGGGTGCTCTACGGGCGGAACGACGAACAGGCGCGGATCTCCTCGCTGCTCGACGCGGCGCGCGACCACCGGCGCAGCGGCGCCCTCGTGCTGCGCGGCGAGGCCGGCATCGGCAAGTCGGCACTGCTCGCCGAGGCCGCGGACCGCGTCCCACGCGTCCTGCGGGTCACCGGGATCGAGGCGGAGTCCGGCATCGCGTTCGCCGGCCTCAACCAGCTGCTGTGGCCCGTCCGGGACCGGCTGGACGCCGTCCCGCCGCCGCAGGCCGCCGCGCTCCGGTCGGCGCTCGGCGAAACGCCGCCCGGCCACGACCGCTTCACCACCGGCCTGGCCGTGCTGACGCTGCTCGCCGAACTCGCCGAAGCGGAAGCCCCCGTTCTGTGCATGGTGGACGACGCGCAGTGGATCGACACCGCGACCACCGACGCCCTCCTTTTCGCGGCGCGGCGCCTGGCGGCCGAAGGGGTGGTGATGCTGTTCGCCGCGCGGGACGACGCGTTCAGCGCCACGGGCCTGCCCGAACTGCGCCTCGGCAGGCTGCCCCGGGCGGACGCCGAACGGCTGCTGAGGGCGCGCGGCCTGGCGCCGACCGTCCGCACCCGGGTCATCATGGAGGCGGCCGGCAACCCCCTCGCCCTGCACGAGTTCGCCGCCGCCCGGGACCGCCCGCACGACGGCTCCAGGCCGCTGCCCGTCGCCGACCGCGTCCTCGGGGCGTTCCAGGCCCAGATCACCCGGCTCCCGGAGAACACCCGGCTGATGCTGCTGATCGCGGCGGCCGAGGGACGCGGCTACATGCCGAGCCTGCTTGCCGCCGCGAGCACCTTCGGGGTCGGCCTCGCCGACCTGGAGGAGGCCGAACGCGCCCGGCTGGTCGAGGTCACCGGACGCAGCATCACGTTCCGGCACCCGCTGATCAGGAGCGCCACGTACCAGGGGGCGGTCGCCGCCCGGCGCGTCGCCGTCCATCGGGCCCTCGCCGAGTCCGCCGACGACCTGGACTGCCGGGCCCGGCACCGCGCGTCCGCCGCCCTCGCACCGGACGAGGACGTCGCCGCGGAACTGCAGGCCGCGGCCGACCGCGCCCGCGACCGGTCGGGCTACGGGACGGCGGCGGCGCTCTACCGGCAGGCGGCGGAGCTGACACCCGATCCGGAGGCGCGGGCCGCCCGCCTCGGCGCCGCCGCCTCCGTCATCCTGCAGGCGGGTCGGCTGGACGAGGCGGAGGACCTCGCCGTCCAGGCGGAAAAGCTCGGCCCCGCTCCGCCGGACCTCGCCCGGCTCGGTCGCGTCCACGCCGTCATCGAGTACGAGCGAGGCGACCCGCGCGCCGCGTCCCGCATGATGGTCGACAACGCCGCCGGGGACGAGCGCGCCGCGATGCTGCGGACCGGCGCCATGTACGGGTGGACGTCCGGCGAGCTGCCCGCCGTGCTCCGGGCCGCCGAGCTCCTGCCGGACGACCCGGCCGTGCGGGGCCTGGCGCTGCTGGCCGGCGGCGGCCACGCGGACGGATCGCCGCTGCTCGCGACCTTGGTCCGGGAGGCGCGAGACGGCGCCGGGGACCGCCTCCGGGCCGCGCAGCTCGCGCTGGTCATCGGCGACGACGACGCCGCGCTGGAACTGGCCGCCGCGGAGGCCGCGCACTGCCGCCGGCACGGCCGGGTCGGCGAGCTGCCGAACGTCCTGCAGGTCCAAGCTCAGACGCAGATCGCGGCCGGGCGGCACGCGGACGCGGAGGCGACGGTCGCCGAGGCGATCGCCCTCGCCCGCGACACCGGCCGCCCGCACCGCGAGGGGCGCCTCGGCGCCGTCCTGGCCCGCATTCCGGCGATCGAGGGCGACGAGGCCCGGCTCCGCGAGCTGATCGCGCACGCGCCGCCGCCGCAGGGCGGCCTCGCCGACAGCGCCCTCGCCCTCCTCGACCTCGGCCTGGGCCGCAACGACGACGCGCTGCGCCGCCTCGAAGAGATCGCCCGAGGGCCGCGGCGGCACAGCACGGGCGCCATGGTGTCCGCCGCCGACCAGGTCGAAGCCGCCGTGCGCGCAGGAGATGCGGACACCGCCCGCGCCGCCTTCACCCGTTTCCGTGCTTGGGCCGACGCGGTGAAGCAGCCTTGGGCGCTCGCCGTGGCGCTGCACTGCGAAGCGCTGATGTCCGACGAGGAAGAGCCGTACGTGAAGGCCATCCGGCTGCATGAGCGGTCGTCACGGCCGTTCGAGAGGGCCCGCACGGAACTGCTCTACGGCGAGTTCCTGCGCCGGAACCGCCGACGTGCCGATGCCCGTGTTCCTCTCCGCTCGGCGGCGTCCGTCTTCGAACGCCTACGCGCGACCCCCTGGCTGGACCGCGCGCGCGCCGAACTCCGCGCGACCGGCGAGTCAGGGGCGTCCGTCCCGACGGCCCCGGACGTCGTCGACCGCCTCACCCCGCAGGAGCTCCAGGTCGTCCGGCTGGCGGCCTCGGGGACAAGCAGCCGGGAGATAGCCGCTCAGCTCTTCCTGAGCCCGCGGACGGTCGAGTACCACCTTTACAAGGCGTATCCCAAGCTCGGCATTTCGTCCCGCAGGGAACTGTCCCGTCTCACTTTGGAGCCCGTGTAAGGACGGTCTCTACGAGAGGGTCCGCTGGAGGAACTCCTCGGTAAGGCTCCAAGCGCGCGCTGCGGACTCCGGCTGGTAGAACATCGGCGCCTTCCGGTTGTGGAATGCGTGCCCGCCGTCCTCCTGGACGTGGATTTCCATCGTGTCCCGGCCTTCGACGGCCCGCTCGACCTTGGCGACGTCATCGCGCGAGATATACGGGTCGGAACCGCCGAAGTGGAACTGCGCCGGTGCCCGGATGGAGTCGAGATGCTCCAGCGCGCCCGGCACACCGGACCCGTAGAACGACACCAGGGAATCGGTCTCCGCGTTGGCGGCCAGCAGGTACGCGAGCGTCCCGCCGAAGCAGAACCCTAGGACGCCTACCTTGCCCACCTCTGGAAGACCCTTGAGGACGGACAGCGCCGCCACCGCGTCCCCGACGCCCTTCTCCCAGTCGAACTGGGAGACCATCGACATCCCTTTGGGGAGGGCCTCCTCGTTGTGCTGGGTCGTCCAGTTCGGCTCGATGCGCCAGAACATGTCGGGCGCCCCCACGACATACCCGAGCGCCACCAGATCCTCCGCTACCGCCTCCATGTAGTCGCCCACACCGAAGATCTCCTGGAGGAGCAGAACCCCCGGCCCGCCGCCTTCGGGCGACCACACGTGCAGGTCGAACTCACCGTCCGGAACGACGACCTTCTCAGTTCGCGTCATGTCACCCGATGATGGCGTAGACGGCGGTCGCATGCGCGACGATCTTGCTGTCCGACGTCATGTCGATCTCCGCGAACGCCAGCGTCCGGCCGAGCTTGGTCAGCTCGACCTCGACGAGCACGTCCCGCCCGACCACGGGCCGCTGGAACGACGTGCTCAGCTGAACCGTCGTCATCGGCACGAACGAGCCCTTGGCCCCGGCGACCGCCAGAACCACCGCGGTGTCCGCCGCCGCCATCAGCGCCTGGCCGGACAGCGCGCCGCCCTCCCGCGCCAGCCGGTCGGACCAGGGCAGCCGCAGCACCGCCGTCCCGTCCCCCACGTCCTCGGGCACCAGCCCGAGGTCCAGCACCCAGGGGGCGAAGTTGTCACGCAGGATCTCTTCAGGCTTCAACGTCACCCCGACATGATGCACGCTGAGGGCATGCACGAGGAGATCTTCCTGCCCACCACCTACGCTGCCGATGTCCCCTACGCGACCTTCGCGAGGCTCCGCGCCGAATCGCCGGTCACCTGGGTCCCCGAACCGGCCGTCGGCCCCTGGCCCGCCGGCCCCGGCTACTGGGCGGTCTTCCGGCACGCCGACGTGAAACACGTCCTGCGCTCCCCGGACCTCTTCTCCTCCAACCTCGGCGCCACCCAGATCCGCGACCCCGACACGCCCGAGGACCTGGCGTTCGTCCGCGCGATGATGCTCAACCAGGACCCGCCGGACCACTCCCGCCTCCGCCGCATCGTCGCCGCCGCGTTCACCCCCCGCGCCGTCCGCGCCCTGGAAGAGACCATCAACGACCGGGCGCGCACCCTCGTCGCCTCGGCCCTCGGGTCGGAGACCGACTTCGTGGAACTCGCCGCGGACCTCCCCGTCTGGACGCTGGCGCACATCATGGGCGTCCCCGACGCCGACCGCCGCCTCCTCTACGACTGGGCGTCGCGCGTCATCGGCTACCAGGACGACGAATACGCCGGCCTGTCCACCGCCGACGCCGCCTCGATGAGCCCCATGGCGCAGAAGGCGATGGACCACCGCCCTACGACGTCCACCCACCCGGACGGCCGCCCCATCAACCCGCGCTCCTACACGGCACTGGCCGACATGTTCGCCTACGCCCATGCCCTCGCCGCCGAGAAACGGCGGAACCCGTCCGGCGACATCATGTCCCGCATGCTCGAAGGCGGCCTCACCACCCACGAGTTCGAGAACATGTTCTTCCTCTTCGCCGTCGCCGGGAACGAGACCCTCCGCAACGGCATCCCGGGCGGCCTCCTCACACTCCTGCGGCACCCCGCCGAACTGGCCCGCCTCCGCACCGACCCGGCCCTCCTCCCGTCCGCCGTGGAGGAGATGCTCCGCTACTGGCCCCCGGTCATGGACTTCCGCCGCACCGCCACCACACCCCTCGAACTCGGCGGCCAGAAGATCAACACCGGCGACAAGGTCGTCGTCTACCACGCCTCGGCCAACCGCGACGAAACGGTCTTCCCGTCCCCCGACCGCTTCGACGTCGCCCGCGCCCCCAACGACCACGTCAGCTTCGGCTTCGGCCCCCACTTCTGCCTGGGCGCACACCTGGCCCGTACCCAGATGCGCGCCCTGTTCCGCGAACTCCTCCCCCACACCGTCACCCTCACCGGCGCCCCCGTCCGCCTGGCCTCCAACTTCCAGAACGGCCTGAAGCACCTCCCCGTCCACCTCGCCCCCGCCGACTAACCCCGTCGCGAACCCCCCGTCGATCTCGGTACCCTTGCGGGACGGGTCGCTAGCTCAATTGGCAGAGCTCCGGACTTTTAATCCGTAGGTTGTGGGTTCGAGTCCCACGCGACCCACCCATCTTGACCAGCGTAAACACGGCTTCGACAGCCCGCCGGTGATCATGCCTGGGGCCGGGCTGAGGCCGCCCTGGGGCCGCCATACACGCAGGCCAAGCCCAACACCCGCGCGTCCGCCCAATCCTGACGGCGGGCAACCGCATTCGCGCGCCGAACTGCTCGCAGCCGCCGCGCCTCCGGTATGCGGTTAGTCCCTTCGCAGGTCGACGGCCAAGGACGGGGAGCGGATGCTCTCGATTACGCCGCAGAAGCCGTGTTACCGACGCGAACCCGGACAGCAGGCCGAGCCCGGGTGCGAGGCCAAGGCGGTTCGGAGCGCGAAGCGGTCGACCGGCGCCGCACCAGACCCGCCCGGGTACGGCTCGCCGACGGCCGTCGACGCCGGGCCGGAGCACGGCCCCGGCGCCGGGTGGTGCCGGGCACCATGCCAGCCGCGCGGAGCAGGTACGCGGCGGTCTGCTCGGCAGCGCGGTGCGCGACCTCGGGTAGGACGGAGGTGTAGGTGTCGGCGGTCAGCACGATGCTGGAATGCCCCAGCATCTCCTGCACCACCTTCAACTGCACCCCCGCCGCCAGCGCCAGCGTGGCGGCACCGTGCCGCAGGTCGTGCAACCGGATCGGCGGCACCCCGTGGGCGGCGATCAGCTTCTGGAACACGTGGGTGAGCCGGCCCGGGGCGACCGGGTCACCGTTGAGGTTGGTGAACACATACCCGCTGTCGCGATAGCCCTCGCCATAAGCGGCCGCTTCGGCCTGCTGCCGGGAGCGGTGCGCGCGCAGCGCGGCAATCGTGGTGCGGTCCAGCGCGATCACGCGGGTGCTGCGCGCGGTCTTGGGCGGGCACACCATCAGCCGCCCATCGCGTCGTTGGAGCTGGCGGCAGATCACCGCAGTGCCCTCGTCCAAGTCGACATCGCACCACCGCAGGCCCGCCGCCTCTCCGCGCCGCAGTCCCCGCAGCGCGATCAGATGGTAGGCCGCGTACAGGCGATGCGCGGCGATCGCGTCGAGGAACTGCGCGGTCTGCGCCGCCGTCCACACCGCCACCGGCGGCCGCTCCCCGGTCTTACGCCAATGCCGGACACGGGCGGCGGTCCACACCACCGCGCGGGGCCGCCGCGTCGGCGGCAGCGCCACGAGGGACGCGGGGTTGTCCTCGATCAGACCTTGACGGAGCGCGGCGTTCAGCGCCGCGCGTAACGTGGCTCGAATCCGGTCGAGAGTCGCCGCCTTCAGCCGCCGTCCCGCTTCCTGGTGCTCGCGGGTGATGACTGCGAACATCTCCTCCACGTGCGCCACCGACACCTCCGCCAGCAACAGATGACCCAGCGGCGGGGTCAGATACCGCCGCACGTGATCGGCGTAACCGGCCACCGTGGACGACGCACCCGGATGGTTCTCCAGCCACCGCTCCAGCCACTCGGCCACCGCCAGCGGACTCCCAGCCGGGCCACGCAGCCGTACCAACGCCTCCAGCGCGGCCTTGCGGGTCGGGAACCCGCCCCGGCGGACACGGCGCCGACGACCGTCCGTTCCGGTTCCCAGTTCGAGGCGCAGGTACCAGCTGCCGTGGCTGCGCTCGGCCACCAACCGCGGGCACCTGCGGCCTATCGCCCTGCCACTGTCGGGATCCTCGCAGCCGCATCGCCGGTACACACCGCCGGCATTCCTCGCTCTTCTCATAAGGGCAGGGTGGGTCTGCAGCGGATGCATCGACCATCACGGACGGCGACAGACTGGCCTACCGAGCACGCCAGCGCAGCTGTGCCTCCCCTCGTAGCGTGGAGACCTGAACCAGAGAGATGGTTGGGTCGTGGGAGACAAGAGACGCCGGTTCGATCCGGAGTTCCGTGAGGGAGCGGTGCGGATCGTCAAGGAGACCGGCAAGCCCGTCGCGCAGGTCGCGCGGGATCTGGGGATCAACCCCTACACGCTGCACAACTGGATGAAGGTCGACCGTGAGCGGGAGGCCGCGGGCGAGGCGTTGCGCGGGTCCGAGCGTGAGGAGCTGGCTCGGCTGCGCCGGCAGAAGGCCGAGTGGGCCAAGGAACGCGCTGAGCTTGAGATGGAGCGTGAGGTGCTCAAGCGATCAGTGGTCCTGTGGGTGAAGGACTCGATGAACCGGTGATCGTCGCGGAGTTCATCGCGTCCTGCAGGACCGAGCACGGCATCCCGCACGCGATCGCCTGCCGGGCCCTTGAGGTCTCGCAGTCCTGGTTCTACAAGCACATCAACCGCGCCCCGACCGCGCGCGAGCAGCGGCGGGCCCGGCTGGACGAGGCGATCAAGCGGCTGTTCACCGCCTCGGGCGGCACCTACGGCAGCCCGCGGATCACCGATGATCTGCGGGAGGAGGGCTGGAGGGTCTCGGTCAACACCGTTGCCGTGCGGATGGCCGAGCTCGGTCTGGCCGGGCGTCCGCCGGGGCGGCGGCGGTCGTTGACCCGGCCGGGACGTCGGCCGGCCGCGCCCGACCTGGTGCGCCGCAGCTTCACCGCCGTGGCGCCGGATCTGCTGTGGTGCGGGGACGTGACGCAGATCGACACCGACGAGGGACCGCTGTATCTGGCCACGGTCGAGGACCTGTTCTCGCGCCGGATGCTCGGCCACGCCATGAGCGAGCACCACGATGCGGCCCTGGCGGTGGCGTCGCTGCAGATGGCGGCCGCGACCAGAGGCGGTGACGTGGACGGGGTGATCTTCCATACCGACCGCGGATCGGAGTACACCGCGGCCCGCACGGCCGCGGCCTGCCGCGCCCTGGGCGTGGTGCAGTCGATGGGCCGGGTCGGCTGCGCGCTGGACAACGCCGCCGCCGAGGCGTTCAACAGCACTCTGAAGGTCGAGTTCGTCCACCGGCACCGCTTCACCACCCGCGCCGAGGCCCGCATCAAGGTCGCGACCTGGATCGCCGACTTCTACAACACCAGCCGCAGGCACAGCGCCAACGACGGGCTCGCCCCGATCACGTTCGAGCGTCAGATGGCAGAAACCCGCAGAGCATCAACGGCCCAGCTCAGGGCCGAAGTGGCATAACACCGTCTCCACGCTTTGAGGGGATTGACACAGCCTCGGGCTAGGGACCCATCCCACCTACACAAACTCGTCCCGATCCGCACGATTCGGCAGGCGGGACCCACGGTTTCGTCGACTGGGCCGCCAGCCAGCCACCGAAGTACTCGATCGGGTTCAACATGGCCGACGACCTCTGCGCCGTGACCTTCGCGCCACCCGAGCATGTGTGGCAGTGCGCCTACGCTCCGACCAGCAGTCCTTCCCTTGGGGAAGGACGGCGGAACGTCAGAGAGGTCAGGAGACTGTCCGACCCAATACGTAGGCTCATCCAGAACGCATCCAATCTCGCCTGCCGACTCCGGCCTCCCTGAAGCAGACAGCATTGGCAAGTCATACGATCGGTTTCGTCTACGTCCTCAGCAACGGCGCGATGCCGGGGATCGTCAAGGTTGGCATGACCACCAAGCTTGCCGAGGACCGCGCGAAGCAGCTCCAAGAAACGGGCGTCCCTCTCCCCTTCAATGTGGAGTTTCGTTGTGCAACTTCGCATCCCAGAGCTGTCGAAGCAGAGGCCCACGCCCGGCTGGCTTACTACCGGATTTCTCCTAATCGGGAATTCTTCAAATGCCCTCCGTCGCTGGCTATAGAGGCGGTCAAAGCTGCCCTGCTGGAGACTGCCAGCCTCCCCGTCTGGAATGCTGATCACCAGCACTATGTCAAGCATGGTGATCGCATCGCGGTTACCATGAAGGCCGACGACCTCTTCGTTGTCCTGTCCTATCCGAGCCTCTTCGCGCAGCAAGCTGAGCCAATCGACTTCTGGCAGGCGCATAGCGACGGCGATCTCTTGGAACTGATGGGTGCGGATGACCCTGGGCATGTTGCCGGGTTCAGTGACGGTGACCCCGGCGGCGAGGCAGACCCTGTTCCGTTCCTCGACCGTGCAGGCACAACGCCCAACGGTGCCATCAACGGTCGCGAACGCCTGATGTCCGGTGAACGCCTCCTATGGCTTCGGTCAGCGGCTGTGTGCCTCCCCTCGTAGCGTGGAGACCTGAACCAGAGAGATGGTTGGGTCGTGGGAGACAAGAGACGCCGGTTCGATCCGGAGTTCCGTGAGGGAGCGGTGCGGATCGTCAAGGAGACCGGCAAGCCCGTCGCGCAGGTCGCGCGGGATCTGGGGATCAACCCCTACACGCTGCACAACTGGATGAAGGTCGACCGTGAGCGGGAGGCCGCGGGCGAGGCGTTGCGCGGGTCCGAGCGTGAGGAGCTGGCTCGGCTGCGCCGGCAGAAGGCCGAGTGGGCCAAGGAACGCGCTGAGCTTGAGATGGAGCGTGAGGTGCTCAAGCGATCAGTGGTCCTGTGGGTGAAGGACTCGATGAACCGGTGATCGTCGCGGAGTTCATCGCGTCCTGCAGGACCGAGCACGGCATCCCGCACGCGATCGCCTGCCGGGCCCTTGAGGTCTCGCAGTCCTGGTTCTACAAGCACATCAACCGCGCCCCGACCGCGCGCGAGCAGCGGCGGGCCCGGCTGGACGAGGCGATCAAGCGGCTGTTCACCGCCTCGGGCGGCACCTACGGCAGCCCGCGGATCACCGATGATCTGCGGGAGGAGGGCTGGAGGGTCTCGGTCAACACCGTTGCCGTGCGGATGGCCGAGCTCGGTCTGGCCGGGCGTCCGCCGGGGCGGCGGCGGTCGTTGACCCGGCCGGGACGTCGGCCGGCCGCGCCCGACCTGGTGCGCCGCAGCTTCACCGCCGTGGCGCCGGATCTGCTGTGGTGCGGGGACGTGACGCAGATCGACACCGACGAGGGACCGCTGTATCTGGCCACGGTCGAGGACCTGTTCTCGCGCCGGATGCTCGGCCACGCCATGAGCGAGCACCACGATGCGGCCCTGGCGGTGGCGTCGCTGCAGATGGCGGCCGCGACCAGAGGCGGTGACGTGGACGGGGTGATCTTCCATACCGACCGCGGATCGGAGTACACCGCGGCCCGCACGGCCGCGGCCTGCCGCGCCCTGGGCGTGGTGCAGTCGATGGGCCGGGTCGGCTGCGCGCTGGACAACGCCGCCGCCGAGGCGTTCAACAGCACTCTGAAGGTCGAGTTCGTCCACCGGCACCGCTTCACCACCCGCGCCGAGGCCCGCATCAAGGTCGCGACCTGGATCGCCGACTTCTACAACACCAGCCGCAGGCACAGCGCCAACGACGGGCTCGCCCCGATCACGTTCGAGCGTCAGATGGCAGAAACCCGCAGAGCATCAACGGCCCAGCTCAGGGCCGAAGTGGCATAACACCGTCTCCACGCTTTGAGGGGATTGACAGCTGACGGCCAGTCCTGCACCAGCGCCACGTTCGAGATGCACAGCCACTGTCAGGCCATAAGCCGCACCTGGGACGTGAAGCTGACTCCGGATGGTTTCCCCCTTCTGCTGAACATTCCAACCTTTGAGGAACTGCCTCCAGATTTTGTCCGCACAGTCCGGGCAGCGATGCAGATGGGCATCCCGCGCAACTGGGCACCGCGCAACCCAAATCCGGCATATGGATGGGCGACAGTAGCCGATGATCCTCAACCTCCCGAATACTGGCTCACCCAACTAGAGCCTCCGAAACGCCGCCGCAGGAGCCAAAAGTGACCGACACCATCGTGGGATGTTGGGCCGAGCGGAGTTCCTGCAGGTGATCACAAGGTTCATGCGAGGAGCCGAACCGCTCACCTCAGGAACTGGGGCGGAGCTTCACCCGCACGTCGCCGAACTGCGCACAGGTCGAGACGTTGACGGTCAGCCAGGCGAATGGGGCCGACACCCCAGCCAGCTAAGGCCCACACCCGGGGGTCGCCCTCGGACCCACCTTCGATGCGGACCGTGGGGCCGATGGCTGCGGCAGAACCTCGGCCGTTGAAGAGAGATCAAGCGTATGGGGTCCGGCGTGCCTGGTAGAGCCGGAAGCCTTCCTCGACCATCCACATGGCGGCGAAGGTGGTCCAGTACAAATTGCTGATGTTGCCGGTGACCCGGGTCATCGCCATGTCCCGGCCCCGCACGGTGGCGCGGGCCATGACTTCCTTGTCCAGCAGGCCCAGCGTGCCGTACTGGTCGCCGTGGGCCAGCGAGCTGCAGCCGCTCCAGACCACCTCGGCCAGATCGGCGCCGATTCCGGCAAGGTCGCCGGCTTCGCGGACGATGAGACTGTAGGTGGGCGCCTGCTTCAGCTTCTGGTGAGCCTCATCCGCCGTGGTGCCAAGGGCGGCGGCGAGCAGGTCGTTCACCCGCGTGAGCGCCTCCTCTTTCGTTCTGGTCGCTGGCTGGTTCACCAACTCCCGCATGCGGTAGGAGCCCTTGACCTCCTTGCGCTGGAGCGCGAGACGGCGGGTCACACGGGTGGGCCGGTCCTTAGGACCGAGCAGCCACACCGCGCGGGCGCCGTTCTCGATCGCACCGCGCACCAAGGAGGACTGGGCGTGGGTCTGGATGCGGGCTTCGATGCGGCCGTTGACGGGCGGGCCGAAGACCGAGGTTCGAAGGCACTCGAGGTGGTCGGTGGCGACCGTGAGGGCGTGCCAGGCGTAGCCGGACAGCTCGAACGGATGGGTCTTGGCGTCGTCACCGGCCAGCGGGCTGCGAGCGGCCACGTTGGAGGCGTTGGGGTCCGCGCCCGTCTGCTCGCCTCGTTGCTGGACTCTTTCGAGCAGGGTGCCGAGTTTGCGTAAGTCCCGCTCTTCGTCGGTATCCACAGAAAGTAACCGTACGCAGGTCAAGACCAGCACAGCGACCCCTTTCCCGTCCAAGTGGGATCCGGCGTGGACAGCCCCTTCAGTCGCGCGGCGGGCCTCACCGGAGCCGGGTTCTTCGACCTCGCGGGGCCACAGTCCCGACCACCCATGGTCCCCCCGGTAGTGGGGGCAGGGGTTCCCATCTGCGGGGACTGTTCCCCGATCATGAAACCCTAGCCCTGACGTGGCCGGGGGCCACCCGGGACCCGGCCGGAGAACGGGTCCGGGGAACCGCACCGCTGCCGCCGGAACCAATCTGGGAACCCGGCACCCGGATCGCGCACAGCCGGGCTCTACCCGCCTCGCCGTCGAGGATCGTTCTCGTCGTGTTAGCACCGAAGCGCGGCAGCGTTTGCGCAGGTCGATTCCCCCGCTCCCGGAAATAGTTGGTGGCCATCTCCGGCAACTGTTGGGCGCCCGGCAACCCGCCTTCGCCGTTCCACCGGCATCGCAGCCACCGGCTCCGCGCAAAGGAGATGACGTTAAGATCGTCGGCCTGCCAGGGTCGCTGCCCATGTATGTGAGTCTTACCGGGGGCAACCTCGGACGATCTTTTCGACCGGCTGGGCAAGGTCCGCACCAGCCTCGGGAACCTGTCGAACGGGCACCACTCCTCGGCCAACGACCGCCGCAACGACTACATCCGGTGGGTCAGCGAGTCGGTCGCCCAGCTGCGGCACATCCTGCCGCCCGAGGAGCTCAACCGGCTCTTCATGACGCCGGCGTTCTGGCACATCCACACGATCGGCGCCGTCGACCTCAACGTGAACACCGCGACCATCAAGGTCGAGCTCGACTTCCGCAGCCGCGAGCTCGAACTCATCCACAACACGCTCGAGACCCAGAAGGAACGCTGGGCGACACCGCGGATCGTCATCCCGGACAGCTCGATGTTCTGCGAGCACGTCGACAAGCTGGAGGAGTGGGACCTCGCGGTTCCCCTTTGGTTGGCCGAGCGCGAGCCCCTGCACATCGCCATCCCGCTCGTGGTGGTCGAGGAGTTGGACCGCCTCAAGGAGAGCAGCAAGAAGCACACCCGCTGGCGCGCCGGGTACACCACGGCGGTCATCAACCGGGTGCTGCCGGACTCCAACGAGACCGGCGTCCTGCGGGAAGCGGGCTACGCGCCCGGCCGCGGCACGATCACCCTCGAAGTCCTGATGGACCGGCCCGGCCACGTCCGCCGCGCGAATGAGGACGCCGAGATCGTCGACCAGGCATTCGCCGTCAATGGGCTGGCGGGGCAGGCCGTGACGGTGCTGACCTACGACACGGGCCAGACCAGGCAGGCTCGGGTCCGGGGGCTGGACGTCCTGAACCTGCACACCGAACCCGCCGAGGCAGAGCCGCCTCGCGAGGCGAAGCGAAGGTAGCTCCGCCGGGCGCCGCCCGGGGTGGCGAGCGCCGCCGTACTCGTCACCCCCACCGGCTGAGCGGTCTCCGCCTCCGAACCAGTAGGCGCGACCCGATGTTCCCACGGACATCTGTACATGGTCGCTGACGTAACCGCCGGGCTGACCGGATACCTCGCGGACGTCGCCATCGACTGGCCGCTGACCTCGCGGAGCCTGGGGGCGCGCACGCGCGCGCCCGTTCGTCCTGCTGGTGCGCTGTCGGCGCGGCCGCGCCTGTCCGTTGCGCGGGGCGCACCACTTGCGGCGGGTCGGTCCTTTGCTGCGGCGGCGGTTGGTGCCGGGCACGATGCCGGCGCCGTGAATGAGTAGCGCGGCGGTCTTCTCGGCTGCGGTGTGGGCGACCTGGGGTAGGACGCTGGTGTAGGTGTCGGCGGTCAGCACGATGCTGGAATGCCCCAGCATCTCCTGGACCACCTTCAACTCCACACCCGCGGCCAGGGGTGGTGGGGCGCGTGGGACTCGAACCCACAACCTACGGATTAAAAGCGGCTGCTCTCGTATCAGAACAGTGCTCTCAGTATCGGACTGTACCGCTCTGTCCACATCCAGCACCATCACCCTGCGGCTACGTTCCGCTTCGTGCCGGTCCGGTTCGGAACCGCCGAGCAGACAACGAGCCGGCAGGAAGGACTTCCTCGCGATGACCAGGAGGGACGTGCCGACCGCGGCGGGGATGGTACGACCCGCTTGGGCCTCATGGCGTGGTCATGCCCGCCGAAGCAGGTGCCGTTCCGAGGCGCTCGCAGCATCATGAGCGGTCGCAGGCGTTCAACTCCTTGAGCAGGGACTCCGGGGACATGGAGTAGTCAGGTTTGGTTGTCCGGTGCTGGCGGCTGAGGTCCTCGATCTCGTCGTGATGAGCCTCCAGGACTGACAGGAAGGCTTGGACCATGTCTGGATCCATTGAGCTGCCCGCGCACTCTTGGAGCACTTCCACGGCTTCGGGGATGGTCCGCGCCAAGGGGGCGCAACGTGTGGTGATCATGGCGTCGAAGGCGTCGACCACGGCGACCATGCGAGCAACTTGGGGGATGTCGGGGCCGGCCAGGCCTTGGGGGTAGCCGCTGCCGTCGAAGCGTTCGTGGTGATGCAGGATTCCGGTGATCGTGTCGCGTGCGAGCAAACCGGCGCTTTTCTCGGGTCGGCTCCCAGCAAAGAACTCCGGCAGTTCCTGCACGATCGCCGCGCCGTGCTGGACGTGGAGCTGGATGAGCCGGTACTCCTGCTCGGTCAGCGCTGCGGTCTTGAGCAGGACGGTGCTGGGGATGGCGAGTTTGCCGATGTCGTGCAGCAATCCCGCCAGACGAGCCGCTTCAATCTCCGCGGCCGGTGCCCCCAGTTCTTGGCCGAGGAGCAAGGTGAGACGAGAGATCCGCTGGCTGTGCTGACGGGTGTGGGAGTCCTTGGTGTCCATGGCGGCCATGAGCACCTCAGCAAGATCATCCTTAGTTACGGTCTGTCCAGGCGACGCAGGCGCCGGTGGCTTCGACGGCGTTGCCTCCGCGTCGGCGGATGAGCCTGTGTTCCTGCGGTAGGCCGCCTTGAGGATCGCGCGATGGGCACGGGTCTCGGCGGCTCGTCGGCTGAGGTCCAGGCGGGGTGAGGTGCCGGGGTCTTGGCTCAGGAGTTCGGCCAGGATGTCGGCGGGGTCGGGATAGCCGGCGTTGGCTGCGTGCAGCAGTAACGTCTCCGCCGTGCCGGTATCGCCGTGGTCGAGGACGGTCAGTCCTTGGTCGTAGGCGGCGAGGTCGATGTCGATCAGCTCGGCCAGAGCGCGGATGCGTCGGGCCTGGAGCGGATCGCGATCGGTCTGTTCGGCAGTGGCTAGGAAGGAGCGCAGCGCGGCGTGGTCGTCGGTCTTTCCGGCGCTGGCCATTTCGCGGATCAGGTCGTCGATGCTCATCGGCGCTCACCTTCGTCTCGGGGGCGGTCGCGGCCGTCGTCTTGGTCTTGATCTCGTAGCTGAGAGAGTCTCTTCCTGGCCGCGTTGAGCTGAGATTTCACCGTCCCCAAGCTGATACCGAGAGCTTCGGCGGTCACGACCTCCGGTAGGTCGGCGATCAGGCGCAGTCCAGCGACGTTGCGCTGCTGGACGGGTAATTGCCGGAACCATCTGTTGAGGGTGTCGGCGAGTTCGACCTCTTTGAGGATGTCGGTCCGGTCGGGGATGGCCTCCAAGAGGCTGTGCTGGTCGCCGTGACTGCTTTTCCTTCGCCGGCGCACCGTGTCGCGGTGCCAGAGACGGATGGCGACCTTGTACAGGTACGCCTTGGGATTGTCGTAGTAGGCGATGGTGTCCCACCGGGCACGGATGATGAGGAAGGCGTCCTGGACGATGTCATCGCTGTCGCATTCAGGGCACCCTTGCGCCACGAGATAACGACGCAGCAGAGACCGGTGCTCTAGGAAGAAGGCAGCCAGCTCCTGTGTCCGATCCTCAGCCTTCGCATCGGCCAAGACCGCACCGTCCGCGCTCCGGAGCCCCCCGGTCATGACTCAACGTCCGATACACCGTCAGCACTTGGCCCTGGCAGCGCACGGCCGCTGCCAGTTTCCCCTGGGCTAACCTCACTCTGCCGTGTTGCACGTCTCTGCGTGAGCACGCGAGCCAACTCCATGCCCGCGGCAACACACGCGAGCGCCGCAGCCGCGACACGCGGAACTTCCACCAGCAGCGACATTCAGGCCGCCTCCTTTGCGAGGGCCGTACACCTCACCCCCTAAAGGCAGTGGCGCCGCAGAAGGTTGGGAGACACCGCCCAAGAACCGTAAGAGGTCCTCATGACTCACTCGATTGAGCTGGGCTCGGTGCTGCGGCAAGTTGTGGCCATGTGGCGCTCTGCCTGGTCAGGTGGTGGGAGACTCCGGTGCGGGAGGGATCATGGGGTTCGGCTTTCGTGTCGGTGTTCCCGGGATGAGTGTGCGGGTGTCGACCCGCGGGGTGCGTACTTCGGTGGGTCCCCGGGCGGCGCGGGTCAGTGTGGGGTCCGGTGGAACACGCGTGTCCAGTGGCATGGGCCCGTTCTACGCCTCCACCTCCCTTAAGGGCGGGCGGAAGCGAGCGACGACGACACGGCGTGCGCCGGCCCGCCGCTCCACGGCCCCGTCCGCGGCGCAGTTGGAGCGGGCCCGGCGGCAAGCCGAACGCGCTCAGCAGGAGGCGGAGCGGGACGCCGCGATCGCGCAACTGCAGGAACTGCGGCGTCAATCCACCAGCGTCCACCTGCAGGAGTTCCCCAAGGCCGCGCCTCCGGTCGTCCCCGCTCCCCCGCAGCTCGGGCTCGCGTGGGCGCGCGCGGAGGCGTTGGCGTTCCATCTGCAGGGCATCGGCCGGCTCGCGCGGACCGCACGCTCGGCCGCCAAACAAGCCGCCGAGCAGGACGCGGCCGCCTACCTGGGCGCCGAGCAGGCCCGCCTGCAGCGCCTGCACCAGCAGCTGGCCGCCGAAGCGGCGCACTGGTGGCAGGCGCTGCTGGACAACGAGGAGGCGACCGTGTGCGAGGCGGTGAACACCGCTTTCGCCGACAACCCCGCCGCGGGCTGCGCCGTCGGCGTCCAGGACGGGATCCTGTCGGTGGTGATACGCCAGCCGGACCCGGACTCCCTGCCCGACCAGACCCCCGGTATGACGCCCGCCGGGCGACCCACGTTGAAGAAGCTGACCCAGCGCGACCGAATGCTGTGGTGGCTGACCACCCTCGGCTCCAACATCATCGCCACCCTCAAAGAAGCCTTCGCCACCGCACCCGCCATCACCGCCATCGACCTGGCCGCGCTGACCCGCATACCCGACACCCAGCGGCTCGGCATCATCGCCTACGGCCGCTGGACCCGCCAGGCGGTCGAAAACGCCCCTTGGCGCCAGCCGCAAGACGCGCTGCGCTTCCTGGATATCGGGCAGGACGTGGCCTGCTCGATCACCACCACCGCGTCCGGCAACTTGTCCACCAAGGTAAAACCTCTGGACACCGACAGGGTCGCAGGACTGCGCACTCTGCTGGAGAGCCTGCAGGACGAGGCCGAGCCCGCCGCCGCATCCCTGGCTCGCATCGACACCGACATGGCCGCCGCTTCCGCGCCGCCTCAACCGCCCGGCGACCCTTACCAGCTCACGCCCTTCGCTCAGTGGAAACAGCAGACGGCCCCACCACCGCCCCAGCCACCGCCCTCCCCGATCCCGGCCGCACCGAGCCCTTTGCCGTCTCCCTCGCAATCACAACCTCCAGCACCACAGCCGCTCATGCCGCAGCCGGCGGCGCTGGTGCCGGGGCAGACGGTGGTGCTGCCGGAGGCCGCTCACCAAGGGCTGCTGGTCACGTTCGGGTTCACCGGTCCGGACGCCGACCTGACCCTGCTGCTCATCGGCGAGAACGGGCTCGTAGCCGGCGACGAGGACTTCGTGTTCTACAACCAGCCCATCGCGGCGAACGGAGCCGCCCGCCTGCTCGGCAAACACACCGCCGGTCCACGGGTCACCGAACGAGCCGCGCTGCACCTAGCGGCCCTGCCACCCCACGTCCACCGCGTGGTGGTCTCGGTCAACATGGACGTCGACACCGGCCTCACCTGTGCGGAACTCACCAACGCCTACCTCGAAGCCAACTGCATCACCGGCGCCGCATGGCATTTCCCCGTGCCCGCCGACCCGCACATCAGGGCCATGGTCATGGCCGAGTTCTACCGGCACACCGACAACGGCACCCCGGTTTGGAAGCTACGCGCCGTAGGCCAAGGCTGGTCCGACGGCCTGGACGGACTGGCCCTTGCCTACGGAGTCGCCGTGGACTGACGGTGCACCGGTCAGACCAGTGCCGATCTCCGCGTTTCGTAACGGCGCATCAGGATGTACCGAGCGTGCCGTCCACAGCGGCTGTCCCGGGGGCCTTGTGGTGTTGCGCTCACCGCGCGAGCGCCAGCGTCCTATGGAACACGGCGGGGGCAGGCAAAGGAGCCAGGCGAATTCGTCACCAGCCCAGCGGGGATCAGGCAAGCATCTCGCAGCGGGTGACTCGGCCATGGTCGTCGGTGTCGCCCCGCCCTATCCACCATGCAGCACCTGGGCCTTGAGGTTGAGGAACTCCTGCTCGGACAGCACACCTGCATCCCGCAGGTCAGCAAGCTTCTTCAGCTCGTCGGCTCTCGTTGAAGGACCAGCCGCCGACTGCCCGCCTGGACCCTCAGCAGATCGGTGTGCCTCTTCGATGAGCTGGCGAAGCCGCGCCACGCCCGCCTGCGCTTGATCCCACGGGCGGCTGATCGGGATCGCGTTGGGCGCCTTGTAGGGGTCTTCTTCTCCGCTCTTCCAGTAGCTGGTCCGCACACCGGATTGGCCTGGAGCCTGCACGATGACGGCGCCGGTCATCATCCCGGTGTGGATCTGCACACCCGCCACACCCCGGTAGTCCCATGAGGTGATCTCGGCTCCGAAGGAGGCACCTGCCATGAACCCCTTCTTGTACACGAAGACACGACGGTCGGTACCGATGATCGCCTGGGAGTTCGGGCCCGTAATGATTGCTTGCACTGTCTCGCCGGGACTGAGGTTCTGATCGAGAGCCGCATTCGCCTTGCGATGCAATCGCTGCCGATCCGTAAGTGACTCAACGGAGATCTTCGCCAACGGACTCCCCCCATTCCGTCTTGTGGGCTACATCCCCTGGCACCCATCCTAGTTTCCACACGTCGACGTCCTCCGGGAGCCCGCCTCGTGCCCCCAAGTCCACGGCGCCATGCGACAGCAAACTCTGTGCGTGAGGCCACCGTGGAAACACCAACGTCGAGCCTGAGGCAACCAGGGAAGTCTGGACTCGACCACCTCACGGTCCCGAGGAGGAGGCGATGGCCCCCGGTCACGCCCGCGGCACCCATCGGCAACCGCGACCTCAACGACGCCGGAGTCCTCCCATCCCCCTCCCCGCCACAAAGCCACCGACATCAGCACCGCCCAACTCCTCGTCCCTCCCCGCGAGCTGACCTCGGCCTTAGCCTCACCGCAGGGTTCCCCGCACGTCCCCGCTGCCGTCGCTGCCGGGCATGTTTGCTCGTTGTCTGCTCGGCGGTTCCGAACCGGACTGGCACGGAGCGGGACGGAGCGGCACGGGGATGGTGCTGGATGCGGACAGAGCGGTACAGTCTGACACTGAGAGCACTGCTCTGATACGAGAGCTCCGGACTTTTAATCCGTAGGTTGTGGGTTCGAGTCCCACGCGACCCACCACATCTGACCAGGGCAAACGTGAGATTGCCCGGCTTGTCCGCCGCCCGGCATGTCCCGGTTCGTCTCCGTGGCAGCTCGGTGGCGGCTCGGCGGCTCGATCCGGGCCCTGCGTCCACCCTGGTAGCGCCTCGAAACCGGTTACTCTTACCCGCTCAAGCCGGTCATGTCGCCCCACGGAACCGGCGGCCAGGTCCGCCAGAGCAGTCATCAACGCACTTCCACAGGAGCGAATCCGCAGGCTCGCATCCCTGCGCCGGCCGCACCATCGAGCACTCCCCGCCGAGGTGGTCGTGCGTAGCAGGTCGCGATCAAGAGCGCGACACGGCGAAGGCCTGCCTCCAGCCCATGGCCAGATTGCACGCTCCCACTACCCCATCCATCTCCACCATCGCCGACAAGGTCCTGCGAAGTTCAGGTCGGCGGCGCTTTCGCCCCAGTGGGGACAGCATCGCCGGTGAGGTCGCTGTTGCTCAGATGATGCGGGATCGCAGGAGCAGAGCGAGGACCGTGCCGGTCGGTAGCAACGGCAGCCAGACCGTGATCAGCCGGTACCCGAGAACAGTGGCGAGCGCGGCGGTGGACGGCACGCCGCTCACGGCCAGCCCGGCGACCAGGGCGACGTCGAGACTCCCGATGGCCCCCGGTGAGGGAACCACCGCCGATACCGCCGAGACCACCACATAGATGAGCAGCACGGTCCCCACGGTGACGGGCACGTCGAGGCTGCGCAGCACGGCGAACAGAATCACCGCGTGCAACAACGGCGCTGCCAAAGACCCTCCCCACAGCGCAAGGGCACGGCCTGGATGACGCAGGACGACGCCGAGTTGCCGTAGTTCGCTTGCCAGCCGAGAGACCCCGGCGGCGCTACGTGCGCGAGAACGCCGCCCTGCGCGCCGTAGGAGCACCGTTGTCAGCGCCACCAGGGCAATGGATGCGGCGGCCATGACGATCCCTACTGCCGCGGATGAGAGGTGGGAAACAGCCGGCCAGTGCACCCGCCGGTCGATCGACGCAACGGTGGACGGAGCCGAGATCATGATGAGCGCCAGCAGTGCCCCGTGAGTCAGGAATCCGGCCAGCGCGTTCAACCCGACCGCCCCGGCGGCTGCGTCGGTGCTCATGCCCAAGCGCCGCATGAAGCGCATGTTGACCGCTATCCCACCCGACCCGGCGGGGAGTACGTGATTGGCGAAACTCGCGGCGAGTTGCACTGCGAACAACCGGCCCACCGGCGGTGGGAGCGGCATCGACCCCAATTGCGCGAATGCGCCGGCCACCCACATCAGAACGGTCGCCGAGACGGCGATGACCAGCCACTCTCCGTCGGCCGCGGCGAGACTGTCACTCCCGGCGTCGACCGCGGTGCGGTGCACGAATCCGATGACGAGAACCGCGACCGCGACCCCCAAGCCTGGCAAGAATCGCAGAATCGAACCCCGCGTCGGGACCTCCTCAGAGATCACGGAGGACGCTCAGGGGCGGGCGGCGGGCGGCGTGTAGTGCGATGAGGGCCGCGGCGAACATGGCCGCGACGGCTGTGCTGGCGACGGCGGCGAGATAGGCCCAGGGAACGGCGAGGTGATCGGGTGGTGGGTCGAAGACGCCGGTCAGGACCTTAACGAGCATGTGGGACAGGGCCCAGCCGATGAGAGTGCCGAAAGCCGCAGCGCCGGTCAGGATCAGGGCGACCTCGGCCCAGACGAACGCGCCGAGCTGGCGTGGCCGTGCGCCCAGTGTGCGGACGAGCGCGAAGGTGCGGCGGCGTTCGGTGAAGCCGAGTGCCAGGAGCAGGCCCGTGGCGAAGGTGACCAGGGCGAGGGCGTAGCCCAGCTCGATGCGGGTGAGGCCGCCGAGGTCGACGGCGGTGAGGCTGGAGCCGACGACTGTGCGGGTGGTCTGCAGGTCGGTGATCTGTGCCTGCGGGCCGAGGCGGGTGCGGAGCGCGCTCGCCACGGCCGGGGGCGAGGCGCCGTTCTGTGTGCCGACCAGGAAGGAACCGACGGTGTCGGTGCCGGTTTGCCGTGCGATGTAGCTCGCGTTGGCGACCAGGAAGCTGTCGCGCGGCGCGGTGGGGAACTCCTTGACGACGCCGGCGTAATGGAACGGGACATTGCGGTACTGCTTGGTCCGGCCGTCCTGGAGCCGCAGCCGCAGCAGATCGCCCGGGTGCAACTGGAAGTCGTGCACGGTCTCCTGGCTGACCAGCACGGCGTCGGGGCGCTGCGCCAGTCGGCTGATCAGGTCGTGGGCGGTTCCGCCGCTGAAGTAGGCGTCCTGGAGTTGGGTGGTCCGGGTGATGGTCGAGGTGCGCACGCCGTAGAGGTCCTGGAGGTCGGAACCGACATAGGCGAAGCGGTGCTGGAGCGGTTCGACCGTGGAGACGCCGCGGGCGGCGGCGATCGTCTTCTCCTGGGCCGGCGGCACGTAGGCACCGGGTGACTCGGTGACGGTGACGTCGGCGCCGTTGGTGAGCTGGGCGTCCGCGACGGCCTGCTGCCGGTAGGTCGCATCGAACACGGCGGTGGACGCCGCGAACACCACTGCGAGGGCGGCCAGGGCCATCGTGCGGGCGAGCAGGTTGCGCTGACCGCCGAGGGTGGCGGTGACGGTGCCCGACAGCGGCCCGGCGACGGGGCGCAGCAGGCCGGTGACGAGACGTCGCCGCAGCGGCTCCGCGTTCCGCTCGGCCTTGCCGGTGTCGTCGCTGAGACCGGGCACGGGTCGCCGGCGTGGTGCGAGCAGCATGTGAACGACGCGCCAGGCCAGCAGTCCTCCACCGAGCCAGAGCAGCGCAGGGCCGGCGAAGGCCCAGTAGCTGACGGAGATGGTGGGCAGGCCCTCCGGTACGAGGACGACGGAGTAGTTGTTGCGGCCGGTGATCCAGAAGACGAGACCGGAGCCCGCCAGCAGCCACAGGTCGAGCCCGTACCGGAGCCAGGCGGGGTCGCGGCGGGCGGGGCCGATCGCCCGGCGGGCGGTGACGACCCCGACGGTGCGGGCGTCGCGGACGGCGGGCAGCAGGACGGTCAGCGCGGCGATGAGCAGCCCGGTCACGGCGGCGATCGCGCCCCACAGCACCGTCGTGCCGGTCGTGGTGCCGAACCTGGTGGTCCCGAAGGCGAGCCGTCCGGTGAGCGCGGCCAGCGCCAGTCCCGCGGCGGCGCCGGCCACGCCTGCCACGGTCGCTTCGGCGAGGGCGAGGCTGAGCAGGGTACGGCGGGACGCTCCCCGTGTGCGCAGCAGCGCCTGTTCGGCTCGGCGCCGCGGTGCCCCGGAGCCGGCGACGAGAGCGGTGAGCATCGCCGCGAGTGCCGCGCCGGGCACGCCGAGGAACAGGAAGAGCATTTGCGCGTACGCGGCGTCTTCGCGGGCGGCGCCGAGTGCGGCGCCCAGATTGTCGCCGACCAGCCCGGCGCCGGCCAGCCGCGCCTCAAGGTTGCGGGCGGCGCCGCTGTCCTGGACGTAGGCGGCGGCGGGGTCGGCGGGCAGGTCGTGCCGCAGCCGCACGTGAACCTGGGTGTGGGCTTGGGTGCGGGCGGCGTTGTCGAACAGCCCGTGCCAGGTGGCGGCGGGCAGCAGCACCACGTTGTCGGGAGGGGCTTGCGGCTGCGCACCCACGGGCGCGCCGACCTTCTGGAAGAGGGAGTCGGCTTCGGGAAGGTCGGCGACTCCGTCGACCTTGACCGTCGTGTCCGTGAGCCCGGCCCGGTGGATCGTGACGGTCGAGCCGGGAACCGCGTGCAGGTTGGCGGCGGTCTGCTGGGCCAGCAGCACCCCGTCCGGCCGTCCGGTCAGTGCACGCAGTTCCCCGGGGAAGGCGGCCGGGTATCCAGGGGGCAGGCCGAGCACCTGGCCGGGGCCGGTGTTGAGGACTTGGCCCTGTGCGCGTGATTCGAGTCCGCTGGTCGCGGCGAACCCGACGGGGAGGGCTTCGGTGATGTGCGGGGCCACTGCCCGCAGGTCGGGCAGGGCGGCGCCGTGTTGCAGTTCGACCTGCCAGTCCACCGCGACGCGGGAGGCCGAACGCTGGGTCATCGTTGACTTGGCGGAGGCCAGGAACGTTCCGAGCGAGGCCAGGAGCGCCACCGCGACGGCGATGCCGGCGGCGGTCATGATCAGCCGTGCGGCGCGGCGGGCCAGCAGCCCGCGCAGCCACATCAGGACGAGCATGGCTCTCCTTCCAGGAGCGCGCCGTCGGCCATCCGCCAGCGGCGCGGCAGCCGTTCGGCCATGCGCGGGTCGTGAGTCGCCACGACCAGCCCGGCGTTCAGGTCGTCGGCCGCCTTCAGCAGCAGGTCGAGCACCTGGACGGCGTGCGCTGAGCCGAGCTGCGCGGTCGGCTCGTCGGCGACGATCAGCGCCGGTTCGGCGGCGAGCACGCGCGCGACGGCCGCACGCTGGGCCTGCCCGCCGGACAGCTCCTCGGGGAGCCGGGGAGACAGGTCCGCCAGGCCGACGGCGTCCAGCGCCCGCCGGGCCCGGTTCAATGCTTCGCATTCCGCCACGTCCGCCAAGACCAGCGGCAATGCCACGTTGCCCACCACGTCCAGCTGGGCGATCAGGCTGGGCCCCTGGAAGACCATCCCGACGACGCCCGGCCTGCCGAACGGCCGGCCGCCGAGCCCGGGCCAGTCGATCCGCCCGGCGGTGGGGTCGTCCAGGCCGCTGATCAGGTGCAGCAGGGTGGACTTGCCCGACCCGGATGGGCCAGTGATCGCGACACGGTCCGTCCGGCCGAGCGTGCAGGTCACCCCGTGCACGGCCACGACGGCATCGGGACCGCGCCCGTAGGTCCGGGCGACGTCGCCGAGCCGGACGAGCCGCTCCCCGGGGTCCGGGTCGGTCATTGCAGCCGCCCGCTTGCGAGCGCGATCGTCCTGTCCGCAGCGACGGCGACGGCCGGGCTGTGGGAGGCCACGACCACGGCGGTGCCCTGCCCGGCCCGTTCACGCAGCAGGTCGAGGACCTGCCGCTCGGTGCGCCGATCCAGTTCGCCGGTGGGCTCGTCGGCCAGCAGCACCGCCGGCCGGTTGGCCAGCGCCACCGCCAGGCCCGCCCTGGCTGCTTCGCCACCGGACAGCTGGGCCGGACGCGCCCGGCCCCTGCCCGTCAGCCCGAGCCCGTCCAGCAATGTGTTCCGCCACGCGGTGTCGGGACGTCCGGCCAGCCGCTGGACCATGTCAATGTTGGCGCGAACGGTGAGATGCTCCAGCAGATTTCCCGACTGGAAGAGCATTCCGATCAGGCGTGCGCGCAGTGCGGTCCGTTCGGCCTGCGGGCGGTGGCTGATGCGGACGCCCTCGACGCGCACGGTGCCGCCGTCGGGTTCGTCCAGGCCGCCCAGGCAGGCCAGCAGGGTGGACTTGCCCGATCCGGACGGGCCTGTCACCGCGACGAACTCCCCCGCCGCGACGGTCAGGCTGATTCCCCGCAGCGCCTTCGTCTCCTCGTCCCCGGCCCGATAGAACCGGTAGAGCTCGTCGGCCTCCAGTGGCGGCACGGGCGCGGTCACGGCAGCCACCGGAACGAGTCCGATACCGTGCGCCACGGGTCGACGTTGTCGGCGCCGACCGGCCCGGACAGGGTGAGCACGGCCTCGTGGCCGGCCTTGAAGAACTCGTACCGTTCGGCCTCGTCGCGGATCAGCTTGCCGGTCACGGGGTCGGGCGCGCTGTCGAAGCGGTAGACCAGCCGGACGGCGGTGCCTCCCTTGCGCTGGACGCTGTCGGCCTTCAGCACGGTCATCTTGGTTGCCTTGATCTTGGGGGCCTCGCTGTCACGCGCGCTTCGCACGGTGGGCGCGGTGGACGCGGGCACGACCTCGACCCGGACCGAGTTGAGTTTGTCGGTGAAGCTCGCCCCCGTGGGCAGGCCGGTACGCGCCCAGCCTTCGGGCACCTTGACCTCGTATCCGGCGCCGGACGGCCGGAAGGGCACGAACGCAGTGTTGTCCGGTATGTCGCCGGGCGGATTGGACTCGGTCTCCACCGGGGCCGGGGCCGCGGACCCGCCGGTCGCCGGCGTACGTCCGGAGGTGGCGGGCGACAAACCTTTCTGCGACGACGCGCCGCCGCCTCCGCAGCCGGCCGCCGCGATCGCCACCACGGCAGCGGACGCCAGCATGCTCCTCACTCGCATCGATTGCTCCTCACCTCAGCGCCGATCCGGCTCTGACCAGGACATCTGCCATCACGCTAGGAGCAACCGGGTGAGCGGCCGGCTAAGCGCGGTTAACGCGAGACAAGCGCGGCCTCACAAAGTCGCTTGCCTTGTCCCGGTGCGGGTCGCCCCCGCGTTGCCCGCACCTCGGATCGTGACGCCTGGAGCTACCCGTGAACGGCGAGGAGTACGTTCTTCTCGTTGCCTCCCTTGACGGTGACCTCCTTCACCGTTCCCAGGCCCTTGACGTAGTACTTGGCGTCGATGACGCCGGGCTCGAGTGGCGTCCACTCGTTCGTCTCCAGGGCGTGGTCGAAGGACTTGTAGGGGACCTGCACCTTCGTGTCGACGCCGATGACCTTGTAGTGGTCTTCTGCCTGGCCCTTGAAATACTCCTGGCGGCCGCCGTCGCCCATCTTCGGATGTGAGGTCATGAAGACGCCGGGCTCGGCCCCGGATCGTCCGGCGTGCCAGGTGCCGTCGGTGGAGACCATGTTGCCGTGGTGATCGAGTTCGGCGGTGTCCTCGCCGAAATACCACACGTTTCCCTGGGAGTCCTGGGTGTAGTAATCACGCGTGGTCTCCACGAGGTCGCCATGGGAGAACAGTCGGTCCAGCACCACCCGGCACGGCGCGCCGTCGATCTTCTGGGTCTCATCGGAGACGGTGAGGTACTCCTTGGTCTTCTGCCCGTCCTTGACCCCTTGGTACACCAACGTCCGGCCGGGCGGCAGCGGGAACCATGGGTTGTTCACCTTGGCGCTGAAGTGTCGGGAGGAAACGCTGCCCGCGGCGGCGGCCCCGCGCTGGGCGCTCCCGGTGGGGTGGTCGGAGTGTCCGGACCCCCCGGAGCTGCACGCCGTCGCGGCGAAGGCGACCCCGATGAGCGCGAGGGCGGGTTTCCTCATCGTCGGCATGCCACGTTCCTTCCGCTCCGGTCGGCCAAGTGCCGGCTTCTGCCCTCATGGTGTGACCCGGCAGCTGAGAGGAGGCTTAAGCGTCCACCTGGAGGCCGACAGGGCGTCTCAGGCTGCGCTCATCTTCGGGCTAATAGTCTGGCCGCACCGGTGAGGAGGCGGCATGCGGGTTCTCGTGGTCGAGGATGAGATGCGGATGGCCGATCTGCTGCGCCGGTGTCTGGAGGAACACGGGTTCGCCGTCGACGTGGCGGTCACCGGAGAGGACGGCGCCTGGTACGCGCAGGAGATCGACTACGACGTGATCGTCCTCGATGTGATGCTGCCGGGCATCGACGGGTTCGAGGTACTGCGCAGAACCCGTGCCGCCGGCAGGTACGCCCCCGTACTGCTGCTCACCGCGCGGGACGCGGTCGAGGACCGGGTGCGCGGCCTGGACACCGGCGCGGACGACTACCTGACGAAGCCGTTCTCGCTGGCCGAGCTGCTGTCCAGGTTGCGCGCCCTGATGCGGCGCGGGGCGCGGGAACGACCGGCCCTGCTGTCCGTCGGTGACCTGACGCTCGATCCCGCCACCCGCTCGGTCGCCCGCGGGCAGACGCCCATCTCCTTGACCGCGAAGGAGTTCGCTCTGCTGGAGTACCTGATGCGGCACCCGGGGGAGGTGCTGTCGAAGACCCGGCTGGTCGAGCACGTTTGGGACTTCACCTTCGAGTCGTCGTTCAATGTCGTCGAGGTGTACGTGGGATACCTGCGCCAGAAGATCGACCGCCCCTTCGGGCGCCGGTCGCTGGAGACCCGGCGCGGGGCGGGCTACCGGTTGCGAGACGACCGTGCGGATTAGGCGGCTCGCCCCGAGATTGCGCAGGCTGCCGGTGCGGCTGCGGCTGACCCTCGCCTTCTCGTTCGGGATGGCCGTCGTGCTCGCTGCGCTCGGCGCCTTTCTGTACATGCGGTTGGCCACGGATTTACTGAAAGCGACCGACCTCGACCTCCGCGCACGGGCCGGCGTGATCGTCACATCGCTGAATATGCGAGAGCACGCGCCTCTCGACGCGGGCCGGCGGTTGATCGATCCGGACGAGTCGTTCGGGCAGATCCTCACCCCCTCCGGCGCCGTCGTCGAGACCACGCCCGCCGTCTCCGGAGCGCCGATGGTTCCACCGCGCTCCGTCCGCTCGGTGGACGGCCCCACCTTCTTCACCCACCGTGTGCAGGGCGTCGACGACCCCGCACGACTGCTCGCCGTCCCCGTGAATCTGCCCGGCCCGCACCACGACCGGGCGGTCCTAGTCGTCGGCGCACCGCTCGGCGACCGCCACGAGGCACTCACCAGCCTGACGCTCCTCCTGCTCATCGGTGGCCCGGTCGCCCTCGTCGTCACCTCGTGCGCCGGCTGGCTCCTGGCCGGGGCGGCGCTGCGGCCGGTCGAGCGTCTCCGCCGGGAGGCGGCCGCGATCACCGAGTCCGAACCCGGTCGGCGGTTGACCGTGCCGGAGACCGGTGACGAACTGACCCGGCTGGCCACCACGCTGAACGCGATGCTGGCCCGGCTGCAGGAGGCCTTGGACCGCGAGCACCGCTTCGTCGACGCGGCGAGCCACGAGTTGCGCACTCCGCTGGCGCTGCTGAAGGCGGAACTGGAGCTCGCGGGTTCCCGGCCGCGCGACCGGGAGGAACTGGCGGCCGCGGTCCGGGCGGCCGCCGCGGAGACGGACCGGCTCGTCGGTCTGGCCGAGGACATGCTGGTTCTGGCCCGCACACGGCAGGGACGGCTGCCTCTGCGCCGCTCCCCCGTCTCACCGCGCCGGCTGCTGGAGGAGGCGGCAGAGGCGTTCCGGGTTCGGGCCGAGGGCGTCGGCACCGTCATCGAGGTGACGGCCGAGGAGACAGAGGTCCGGGCCGACCCGGTGCGGCTGCGCCAGGTGCTGCACAACCTGCTCGACAACGCGCTCCGGCACAGCGGCCCGGCGGGACCGGGCCGTATCACGCTGCTGGCGGCGAGAGTTGACGAGGGCCTGCGGGTGACCGTACGGGACCACGGGCAAGGCTTCCCGGAGGAACAGCTCGCACAGCCACCGGAGCCGGCCCGCGTCGGCGCCGGCCTGGGCCTGTCCATCGTCCGCACGATCATCGAGGGACACGGCGGGACGCTGCGGCTGGGAAACGCCCCCACCGGAGGGGCGCGCGTCACCCTGACGATGCCGTGACCCGCGCCGCCCGCGCGCGGGCGCGGGCGGCGTGAACGGTGGATCACCCGTCAGTCGTCGAGCTGATCGCTGACGACCTTCCCCGTCTGTGCGTCGATCTGCACCTCGTGAACGTGCTTGCCGTCGTCGGGCTTGACCTCCCAGCGCAAACCGTGGCCTTCGTCCTGCAGATGCACATCCACCACTCGGCCGGAGTGCGCCCTCTGCGCGGTGCCGACCGCGTCGTCGCGGCTGACCTTGGCCTGACCCACATGCGCGGCCGTGAAGGCGGCCTCCTGCTTCCGCTCCTTGAGCGGGTCCGCATGACCGGGCCCTGCCGCGAACGCGACACCGCCTCCGGCCGCCGTCAGCAGTACGGCCGTGGTGGCCGCGATGACCACATTCTTCACCGGACGTCTCCTTCCCTCTTCGCGGACGTGCCTTGTGGCACGAGGCCAGCATCCGCGAGAGCGACTGAGAGGGCGCTGAGTGCGTCACAGCCGGTGCCTCCCCCTTGCCTCGCGGCGAGCAGCCGAGACAGTCGATCGCCTCGCCCGCACGGATATGTCGCCCGAGTGAGCCGTCTTGCGGGGCCGGCGTGAGGGCTCGCCTGCGCACGTCGTAGTCCGATATCGACCTCAAGCAGTGGGAGTGCTCTAGGGTTCCCCTTACCTTGCCGGTGGCAGGCTGGCGTTCGTGGACGATTCGCGTGCCGCTGAAGGCCGGCCGCTGCGCCGGCAGGTACTGGTCGCGATCGTCGGGGTCACGGCCCTGGCCATCGTGCTGTTCGCCATGCCGCTGGCTTTTGTGGTGCAGCGGCTCTACCGGGACGAGACGGTCACCCGGCTCGAACGGGACGCCACGCGGATCGCCGCCGTGGTCCCCGACGACCTGGCCCAGAGGCCGCGGAGCGTGCGGCGGCCGGCGGGACTCTCGCCGCGGCTGACCATGGGCGTCTACCGGCTCGACGGCACCTTGCTGACCGGAGACGGACCGTCCGGATCCGGGCTGGCCGCCCAGGGACGCGACGGGCGGGTCCATGATCGGGTCGAACACGGTCAGATCGCGGTCTCGGCCCCGGTCCCCTCCGACGAGGGCGTCGCCGTCATCGTCCGGGTCAGCGCGCCCTACGATCTGACCACCGACCGGGTCGAGCGGGCACTGCTCGCGATGGCCGGGCTCGCCCTGCTGATCATCGGCTTGGCCGCGCTGCTCGCCCGCTACCTCGCCCGGCGGCTGGCCACCCCGCTGGAACGGCTGACGGACGCGGCCCGCCGGCTCGGCGGCGGCGACTTCAGCGTCCAGGGCCCGCGCTCGGGCGTGCGGGAGGCCGACGCGGCGGGCCTGGCCCTTGAGGCGACCGCCCGCCGCCTCGGCTCGGTCCTGGAGCGAGAACGCGCCTTCAGCGCGGACGTGTCGCACCAGTTGCGGACACCGCTCACCGGTCTGCTCCTCGGCCTGGAGTCGGCTCTGGAACGGCCGGGCGCGGATCTGCCCGCCGCGATCGGCACGGCGATCGAGCGGGGCCGCCGTCTCCAGCGCATCATTGACGAGTTGCTCGACCTGGCCCGGGACAGCGCGCCGGAACGCAGGCCGCTCAATGTCCCGGCGTTGCTGGAAGACATCCGGCTCCGCTGGCACGGCCCGCTGGCCGGCCGGGGTCGTCCACTCACCATCGAAAGTCAGGAACCCCTGCCCGAAGTGCGAGCGGCGCCCGCGGCGGTGTCACAGATCCTGGATGTCCTGCTCGGCAACGCCCTGGAGCACGGCCGCGGCGAGGTCACCGTCCAGGCGGGTGATGTCGGCGGCGGCCTGGCCATCGACGTCACCGACCAGGGAGCAGGCATCCCCGATGACGCTCCCGATATCTTCGCCCGCCGCCATGCTCATCCTCCCGGTGCGGGGGCCTCTCCCGCAGGGCGCGGGATCGGGCTCGCGCTGGCGCGTTCCCTGGCGGAGGCCGAGGGCGGCCGGCTCGTGCTGCGCCGCGCCCGCCCGCCGGTGTTCACACTTCTGCTGCCCTCTGCGGACGACCCGGCAGATCCGCCGGCTCACACGTCGAGCTCGTAGCGATAGCCGCGCCCACGCAGGGTGGTGATGCGCCCGGGATCCTCGCCGAGCAGGGCGAGCTTGCGGCGCAGGGCCGAGACGTGCACGTCCAGCGTCTTGGTGGAGCCGAACCAGTTGACGTCCCAGACCTCGTCCATCAACTGCTCCCGGCTGACGACCTGGCCGGCCCGGGACACCAGGACCGCGAGCAGGTCGAACTCCTTTGGGCGCAATTCCAGTTCGACACCGCCAAGGAACGTCCGCCGGGCCGCCAGATCCAGTCGCAGCCGGCCCACCTCGACGGCACGGTCGTCGGGCAGCACCCTCTGGCGGCGCAGATGAGCCCGCAGCCGGGCCAGCAGTTCGGTGAGGCGGAAGGGCTTGGTCAGGTAGTCGTCCGCACCGGCGTCCAGGGCGACGATCACGTCGAGTTCTTCCGTACGGGCTGTCAGCACCACGATGACGGTGTCCGGCAAGGAGCCGCGCAGCCGCCGGCACAGGACCGGGCCGTCCATGTCCGGCAGCCCGAGATCGAGGAGGATCAGGTCAGGAGGGCACGGCCCTGCCGAGTCGATGGCCTTCTGTGCGGTGGCCGCGAGGACGACGCCATAGCCGTGGCCGGTCAGCGCCTCGGCCAGTTCCATGCCGATGACCGGGTCATCCTCGACGATCAGTAACTGAGCGGCCACATGTCCCATGCTAGATACGCCACCGCGAGGCGCAGGTCCGGCAGCATTCATCCGGCAGCGGGCCGGGCGGCGAGCAGGGGACGGAGCCGGCCTGCGCGGGCGCGCTCCACAAGCGGCGCCGTCCTTCCGGCGGCCAGCACGAGGGGCGCCGCGAGGACGAGGCCGACGAAGGCACCGGCGCCGACATCGTGCGGGTAATGGACTCCTACCCACACCCGCGAGGCGGCCATGAGGACGGCCGCCACCATCACCGCAGCGCCCAGCCGCCGGTTGACCGCCCAGAGTGCGGTGGCCGCCGCGAATGCGATGACGGCGTGATTGCTGGGAAACGACCAGTCGCCGGCCGGCGGACAACTCTCCAGAGTGAAGCTTCCCGAGATGGCCTGGCACGGGCGTATCTCATGGAAAGCCACCTTGACCATGGTGTTCACCCCATAGAGCACGACCACCACCAAGGGGGCGGCCAGCGCTCGGGCCATCGTGATCCCGTCGGCGCGGCGGGCCCGCCACCAGGCCGCCGCCATGGCGACTGCGAACAGGACCAGCCCGGTGGCCGAGTAGAAGGCGATCATGTCGTCCAGGAGGTCCGGGCTGTGCCGGGCCAGCCGGGTCACCTCGGTGTACAGCCCGGCGTCGAAGGAGGCGGGACCGAGCAGGGACACGGCAGCGCTCATCAGGTCGTCCGATCGTGTTCACAGGACGTTCGTCTACAGTCCTGTAGTCGTCTACAGAACTGTAGACGCTCGTATGGGAGTATCGGCTCGTGACCTCTGCAGCGCGCCGGCCCGCGGGTGAGCTCGAGTCCGCGGTGCTCGAAGCACTGTGGGCCGCAGCCGAGCCCATGACCGTGCGCGATGTCCGGACGGCCCTGGGCGGGAACCTGGCCCGGACGACGATCACCACGATCCTTTCCCGGCTGCACGTCAAAGGCGTCCTGCGCCGCACCCGGTCCGGCCGCGGCTACGCTTACAGCCCCGTGGTGGAAGATCAGGCCGCGCTGTCCGCCGGCCGCATGCACAAGGAACTGGACAAGAGCGGCGCCGAACGGCCGAGCGTGCTGGCGCGATTCGTCTCGGACCTCAACGCGAACGACGAGCGGTTGCTGCGTGTCCTCCTCGAACAGGCCGGGCACGCGGACGAGCCCACGTCCTAGGTACGGGCGCCGGACACGCGGACGTCCCTAGCCTGCCTGTGCGTGCTCGATGAGCTGGTGGAGGTCGATCGCCCCGTCGTTCGCCGACAGGACCGACAGGACGACCAGGACCACGGTGGCCGCGACGAGCAGGCCGCGCCGGCGCGGCGGGGGCGCGAGAAGCGCAGCGACCCTGCGGGGCAGCGGTCCGGGGCGCGCCCGACGGCGGGTGAAAAAGGAACCGATGCCGAGCGCGGACGGGTGGCTCAGCCCTGGACGCCCGTTGCGGGCAAGGGCCGCCTTGCCGATCGCGCGTGCCGCCCGTGCGCGGTCGGTTCCGGCGGCGGACTCATCCGCCCACCGCTCGGTGGTGTAGGTCACGGCGCCGCGCAGCGGCCACAGCAGCGGGTTGGCGGTGGCGGCGATGTGCGCGGCCGTCCGGAACAGGTGGTGGCGTCCGGCCAGGTGCGCATGCTCGTGGGCGAGCAGGACGTCTCGCTCGGCGGAATCCAGGGCCGCCAGCATCCCGGTGGAGACCACGATGCGTCCCGGACGTCCGGGAAGCGCGAACGCGTCGGCCGCGTCGTCCTCGACGACGGCCAGCATTCCCTTGCCGGGAAGCCCGCGGGCGGTTCGCGCGCCGTCCAGTAGCGCGCGGATGTGTGTCGTCGCCGCGTGTCCCACCGCGACCAGGCTTGCGACCAGCGCCAGGCCGGCGACCGTGGCCAGGGCGGGACTGGTCTCGGCGGCGTGGTGAAGCACATGCTCGGACAGGTGCCCGAGCTTCGCGATCAGCGGCAGGCGCAGCGCCCCGCCCAGGGCGAGGACCGCCAGCGTGGCGGTGCTGGCCAGGGCGAGAGCGACGCCCGCCGCGGTCAGCAGCCAGGTGGCCGTGCGAGGCGGCAGCAGCCCGGACAGCGGGCGCGCGGCGCCCGCCATGACGGCCGGGAGCACCAGGGGCAGGAGACCGTCCATGTCCATCATGTCTCACCGGCCTTCGAGGAGTTCGCGCACCCGCCGCTCGTCCTCGTCGGACAGGGTCTCGACGAAGCGGATCAGGACCGTGTCCCGGTCAGACCGCCCGTTCAGAACCTGGTGCATGCGGTGCGCGGCGAGCCCCGGCTCGTCGCTCACCGGCGCGTACCGGAAGGCTCGCCCAGCCTTGGTGCGGACGAGCAGGCCCTTGTCATGCATGCGAGAAAGGATCGTCACCACTGTGGTGTAGGCGAGTTCTCCGCCCAGGCGCTGCCGTACCTCGGCGGTGGACAGCGCCTCACCTGCGTGCTGCAGGACGGTCATGATCTCCGATTCCAGCGCGCCCGGCTCGCGTCGCCCGTCGGCCATGGGCGCCCCCTCGCTATGCCTGCCACCGCCCTCCGATGACCAGTGTGTCACGGCACCGGGTCGTCGCGCCGCCGGCGGCCATCGCCTGCTCCGGAAGCCCGATCACGGCGCGCCGTCCGACGCCGCGCCTTGAGGAACTCGATGCCCACCGGGAGGAGCGAGAGCACCACGATCACAGCGACGGCGGGAAGCAGATAGGTGTCGATGCTCGGGATCGAGGACCCGAGGAGGTAGCCCGCGAGCACCAGCCCGAGGCTCCACAGCAGTCCACCGGCGACCTGCCACAGTGTGAAGACCCGGACGGGCACGTCCAGGGCGCCGGCAAGCGGATTGAGGACGGTCCGCACGACGGGGACGAACCGCGCCAGCACGATCGCCTTGGCATGCCCATAGCGCCCCAGGAATTCTTCCGCGCGTGCCACGCCGTCCAGCAGGTGCCGGTTCCGGCTGCGGGCGAGCAGAACGCGCCCGCCACGGCGTCCCAGCACGAAACCGCATTGGGCTCCGACGAGCGCCCCGGCCGCGGCCGCGAACATCACCCAGGGCAGTGACAGCCGCGTGTCCCCGTGGGCGCCCGCCGTGCACAGGAGCCCGGCGGTGAACAGCAGCGAGTCGCCCGGCAGGAAGAACCCGATGAGCAGCCCGGTCTCGGCGAACAGCACCACGGCGATGCCGACCGTCCCGAATACCGCCAGCAGCGACCCCGCGTCCAGAGGGTTCACGGCCGCGGGAAGGGCACCGAAACCTTCGATCATCGAATCCCCCCGTTTCCAAGGACCGGGACCGTACCCGTTCCCGGCATTTCGAAAATCTACATGTTTGTAGATATTTTCGTTGGACCAAGTCGCCTTGCGTCGCTACCCGCGCCGGTCGACGGCCGGGCTCGGGCCGCTCACCGGCGTCCGCGCGTCCTGCCCGGTCTGGGACCGCCCGCGCCGGGCCAGCCGACGCCGCACGGCTCGCGCAAGGTCGGTCCCAGCGGCTCGGCGCAATGTCGGCAGGAGGACCATGCGGGCCGGCCATCGGCGGGCCACGATGCGCAGGGCAAGCTCGCCGTTCCCTGCGATGTAGGGCTCCAGGTGGTCGCCGACGGCCCGTGTCAGCCGCGGCCGGACGGGGACGGCGAGGTCGCAGTGGGCGGTCCCCTCGGAGGTGAGGCGTGCCATGACGGTGGTGCCGCCGGCCTTCAGGCGCAGCCACATGCCCCACGTCTGGTCGACGAGCCCGAAAGGCCTGATCGTCCGGGACGGCACGAACGCCGCCTCCCACGCGATCCGGCCGTCCTCGTGCCGGAAGCTCGCCTGGACGTGGAAGGCGCGACTCGCGCGGCGGCGGTCGCGGATGTCCAGGGTTCCGCTCAGCTCCTGACCGGGCTTGATCCGCCCGAGCGGATTCACCATGGTGCCCGAGACCCGCAGCACCTTGCCTTCCGGCCGCATCGCGGTCACGCGGCCGCCCAGATGGAGAGCGTCAGGCGGAAGCGTCGACAGGTCCATGTCCGTGACGTCCAGCACGCTGCGGCCGAGCTCGGTGCCGATATGGGCACCAGACCAGTAGACGCGCCCATCCTGTTCGGCCGGCTCGATGGACAGCACTGGAACACCGCTCCTGGGCGCCAGGTCGACGGCGGCCATCGCCGCCTCGATGTCGCCTTCCCGGATCATCAGGGCGGCGATGGCCGGGATCCGTCCGGAGGCGAGGAACACCGTGTCGTCCATCTCGGCGAGGTAGGACCGGGCCAGGTCCGTGAACAGCTGGCGGTGGCCTGGATCGCGGCTGCGCAGCTCGCGCAGGTAGAGCAGCAGGTCGTGGTCGATGAACTTGGCGTCCTTGCGGCGCGCCAGTTCCGCGGCGCCATGATCGCGCAGCTCCACGTCGATCCGCCGGTGGATCTCCAGCCGGTCGGCGAAGTTCCGCAGCTCGGAGCGCCGGTTACTGATCGACGGCGTCCGGCCGCGCGGGTCCACCAGCCAGTTGTAGACCCGGTCGGGGACGACCGCGATACCGTCCGCGGCGAGGTACGCCTGCGCGCTGAACAGCAGGTCCTCGTAGTGCAGCCGCTCCGCGAATCGCAGCTTCGCCCGGTCGAGGAACGTGCGCCGGTAGCACTTGTTGGTCGCCAGGGTGTCGTACAGCAGATCCGGCTGATCCAGAACGCTGCGGAAGACCCCCGGCTCCTGGTACAGCCACGGGCACCAGTCCTTCTCTCGGTCGGGAAGGACGCGAACGCAACGCCCCGCGACCAAGTCGGCGCCGGTCTCCTCGGCGGCCGCGACCATGGTGCCGCAGGCATGCGGCGGAAGGGTGTCGTCGCTGTCGAGGAACATCACGTACCGGCCCCGCGCCATCTGGAGGCCGAAATTGCGGGGAGCGCCGCACCCGCCCGAGTTCACCTGGAGCGGGAAGGCGCGCACTCGATCCGGATGGCTCTCCGCCAGAGTGGCCGCGACCCTTGGCGTGGAATCGGTGCTCGCGTCATCGACGATGACGACCTCCACCCGGGCGAGCGACTGCTCCAACGCCGAGCGGACGGCTCGGGGGAGGCGCCGCGCGTCGTTGTAGGCGATCACGACAACGGTCACATCGGGTTCTGGTCGCAAACGGTTCCACCACCCTCATCCGCATCCAAGGATCTACTATCGCGATAGTAGAAACTGACGGGTTAGCGGAACGTAAGCGCGAGCGGATCTACCGCCGTCCTGCCATCCACACATCGGTGACGGGACCGCGGGCTCCGCTCGCCCCGGCGTGAGCAAGCCGGAAGGCGTCCTCGATCGTCCTCAGGACGCTGTAATGGTCGATCTCCTCCGGATACCGGCCGGGTTTCACGAACGCCCCGGTGAACACGGTGGCGATCCTGTTGCCGGACGAGCCGTCGTTCTCGTCGAAGGTGACGATGAGCAGGCTGCCGTGCGCCCGGGCCCAGCGCGCGTAACCGCCGAGGTTCGCCCGCACCCAGGAGTCACCGGCCGCAACGGAGCAGTCGTGCATGTCATGACACAGATCCGGAATGACGAACGCCACCGTCGGCAGCGCGGCGTAATCGCGCGGGAAGTCGGTGAAGGGTCTGTTCGCCGAGGCTGGCAGGGCGGGGAAGTTCACCCAGGGGACGTGCTTGCGGGCGTAGCGGCCATCGCTGCAGACACCCGAACCGGTATGCGGAAGGCCCTCGGAGTACCCGGTGAAGGTCAATCCGGCGGCGCGCAGTTCACCGGCGAGGTTCGCCGAGCGGTAGGCGTGCGGGCAGGAGTCGTCAGTCAGACCCTGCGTCGACCCGGAGAACAGCGCCAGGTAGTTCGGCTGACTAGGATGCCGGATCGCAAAGGAGTCGGAGAACCGGGCGCCGGATCGCGCGAGCGAATTCAGATACGGCGCCTTCTCCGCGCCGATCACCTGGCGCACGGCCTTGTTCTCCAGCACGACGACCACGACGTGCCTGAAACGCGGCACCGACCCGCTCGTCGGATGCGGGCGGACGGCGTGCGTGGTCCCACCCGCGCACCCGGCGGCCAGGCACCCCGCCAACAGCAGGACCGCCTTGGCGCGCGTGAGCGTCCTCAATCGAGCCTCCAGGCCGCGAGTATCTACTAATCCGATAGTAGACAGGGGTCCGCGCCGCACCTCAGGACGGTGTCGCGACCGAACCCCGCGGTCGCCTGACCCGCCCCCGCCTCGCCTGATAGGCGATCAGGATCAGCAGGACGGTGGTCAGGATGAGTGAGGCGCCGATCGTCCCGTACCCTAGGCCGCCCTTGGCGACGGGTTTGCTGAAGAGGTCCCCGGTCGTGGCGCCGAGCGGGCGGGTCAGCACGAAGGCGACCCAGAACAGCAGGGTCACGGAGACCGGAGTGCAGTACCGGGCGAGAACGATCAGGATCATCAGGCCGCCGATGACGGTCGCACCGCCGCCGAAGCCGAGCCGCGTGTCGTCGGCGAGGAAGTCCCCCAGCGAGGTGCCCAGAGTGTTGGAGAAAAGGATCGCGGTCCAGTACAGCGACTCGCCTCGCAGATCCGTAACGCGGGTGACGTCGAAGGGCCGGCCACTGAACCTCCAGACGGCGAACACCGCCCCGAGGGCACTGATCAGGACCAGGGCACCCCGGAGGTATCCGAGGCCTGCGGTCCGGTTCATGAAGTCCGACATCGTGGTGCCCGCGGTGCTGGTGGACAGGATGACCGTCCAGTAGAGCACTGGATGGAACCGCTTCACGCAGAGTTGGGCGGCGAGACTCGCCAGGAAAACTGTGAACAGGACGACCGAACTGACCGCGTATCCGACCCCCATCGTCTGGGCCAACAGGTCGCCGCCCGTCTCACCCAGAGTCGTCGCCGCGATCTTCATGATCCAGAAGACCAGGGTGATCTCGGGAAGTTTCTTCACGACGGCCAACTCCGCCCCTGTCAACTACGAAGCGTGACCAGTCAAATACTACATGCATGTAGAAGTTAACGTGCGTCCCGCGCGGGCGTGGCGACTTCAGTGGCGATCAGGGGATCTCGCCGGCATCGGTGCCGGCGTCACGGAGCAGGCTGTGCAGCAGCGCCTCGTCCCCGGGGACGAGTTCGGACACGAACCGGGCGAGCACCGCGGCGCGGTCGCTGCGGCGGGCCAGCAACTCGTGCATCGCGGCGGCCGTGTGACCAGCCTCGTCGACGCTCGCGGAGTACACGAACCCGCGCCCTTCGCGCCAACGTGTCGCGAGCCCCTTGCGGGCCAGCCGCGCCAAGGTGGTCATCACGGTCGTATAGGCGGGCGAGCCGTCGAGAACGGCCTGGACGTCGGCAGGACTCATCGGCCGCGCCCCATCCCACAGGACGGCCAGCACCGCGTCCTCCAGCATCCCTGCAGGCCGGCGTCCCCGCTCGTCCGCACTCGCCATCGGCCCACTCCGCACTCGTGAGATCACTATGCCGATAGTAGAAGACGGCGACTCCCGTCGCCCATCATGCCGACGGGCACGAGTCGCCGTTGGCGCGGCGCCACGCCACCAAGGGCCGATCTCGCAGGTTGCCGGGCCAGACCGTTGGCCGGCTTGCTGTAGTCACGTCCCCGCCACTCGGTGAGTAAACCCCAGCTTATTACTGTATGCTTCCAATTTGTCGCTATCTGTGACACGAGTATCTGAGAGTCACTTCCCCCAGATCAGTCGAGGCACATGTCTGGGGGACAAATCATGGTGGATCGGCGGCCGACGATCACGCGCGGCTTTGGGCTTGCCCTCCTCGGCTTTCTGATCTTCTCGGCGGCGTGCAGCACGTCCGGAAAGGCCGGTTGGTCGTCAGCGCGACATGGGGTCCGCAGGACAGTGCTTGCGGGCAGGTCCGTCCAGGGACGTCCGATCGTCGCGGTCGAGCTGGGGAACCCACGTACGGCTCGACGAGTGCTGGTCGTCGACTGCGTGCACGGGGACGAGCCGGCCGGCGTGCCGGTGGCGAGTGCCCTGGCCGCCGGAGCCGGGCCGACGAACACGGACCTGTGGGTGGTCCCATCGTTCAACCCCGACGGGATGGCAGCACGGACGCGGGGCAACGCGCACGCGTCGACCTCAACCGCAACTTCCCGGCAGGGTGGCGGCCGATCGACTCGCCCGGCTCGGTTCACTATTCCGGTCCCAGGCCGCTCTCTGAACCGGAGTCGCGGTACGCCGCCGAACTCGTCCGGCGGATTCGGCCGGCCATCGGGCTCTGGTTTCACCAGCACATGGCCGTCATCGACGACTCCGAAGGACCCAGGGACGTCGAGCGGCGCTTCAACCGCGACGTCGGGCTTCCGCTGCGCACGCTCACCCGCTATCCAGGGAGCATCACTGGGTGGGAGAACACCGTCGTCCGCGACAGCGCGTTCGTGGTCGAGCTCCCCGACGGGCGGCTCCCGGCGCAGGCGGTCCGCCGATACGCCGACGCCGTCCGCCGGATCAGGGGGCCGTGACCGCGCAGGAACCCGGGATTGCAGTGACGGTCCTTGCCGGCATTGTGTTCGCCGAGTGCCCCGTCGATCGGCTCCCATGCGTGAGACAGGACATCGACCATCAGGAACAGCAGGATCCCGATCGCGACCGCGCTGAGCAGCGTGCGCACCCGCGGCCGCGGATCACGCAGGCGCCCGAGCGGCAGCCCGAGAAAGATCGTGAAGCCGGCGATGGCCCCGAGCAAGGCGATCTTCTCGCCTGACATGTTCGGCTCCCGTCATCCCGTCCCGGCTGCTTAGCTGAGGCTAACCTCACTTCGGCAGTTCGTCTACATGGCTGTAGAAATTCGACCAGAGCGGTGCTGCCTGCTGCATGCGCGTCCCCGGCTGTATGCGCCGGCGTTCCGGATGGGGACCGCCACGTTCAGCGGAGAACGCCGGTGTGCCCAAGGGAGTAGCGGCCGGGCTGCGGATACACGCAGAGACCGTGCGGGCCATCGCCGACACGGATGCGGCGGATCAACCTGCCGGTGGCCGTGGAGATCGCGTACACCTCGCCGTTGTAGCGGCCCGACAGCCAGAGCACCTTCCCATCGGCCGACACCCCGCCCATGTCGGGCGAACCACCGCCGGGCAGCCGCCAGCGCCGCACAACCCGCCCCGACTTGAACGAGATCAACGAGATGGAGCCCTCGCCGCGATTGGTGACGTAGAGGATCGTCGAGTCGCGGCTCACGTATAGACCGTGCGCACCCTTGCCGGTACGGATGAAGCCGGTCTTACGGAACGTTGACGCATCGATCGTCCAGACACCGTTGGAGGCCATATCGGCGATGTAGAACGTCCGGCCGTCGGGAGAGATCTTCACGTCCTGCGGCATCGCGCCCTTCGCCAGTTTGAGCCCACCGGTGACCTTCTTAACGCGGGTGTCGAGGCGCAGCACGTCGCCGGAGAACTCACACGCGGTGAGGAAGAAGTCTCCCGAGGCCGAGAAGTCGGCGTGGTTGGGGCCGCGGCACGGCACGTTCACATGCTTGCGCAGCCGCATCGAGTGGGCGTCCCGGAAGCCGATGCGCTGCAGCCGCTCCGCCATGATGATCGCGAACCGGCCGTCCGGCGTGAAGTACATGTTGTACGGGTCGTCGACCGGCACCGGCTTGCCCGGCTTCCCAGTGCGCGGGTCGATCGGGACCAGGTCGTTGGAATCGTTGTCGTTGACCCACAGCGTCCGCAGATCCCAGGACGGGACGACATGCTGCGGCTTGCGGCCGACCCGAAATCGCCCGACCTGCTTGAACGTCTTCTGATCTAGCACGATCACGTCGTCGCTCTGCGAATTGGGCACATATACGTGGGACGGCAGGTCCCGCACCTGCGGGCTGAGCATGCCCTGCCGATCATGGCTGTAGAGATCTACCGGCGACTCCAGCGGCTCGGCGACAGGGTGGCCCGACGGCTGTGCCGGAGCGTCGTGATGCGCGTGCCCGGATGAGGAGCACCCCGCGAGCAGCAGCCCGGCGGCCGCTGCCGGCGCCCACCGGCGCTTCATGCTCGCATCAGCTCAGAGACGGTCACCGCCCGCAGCCCACGTCGGCGCAGGCCATCCAGAATCGCGGGCAACGCCTCGACCGTCCCGGCGTGACCGAGGTGCATGCTCACCACGGACCCGCCGCGCGCCTCACCGAGAACCTTACGGATGATGGCCGACTTGCCTGGATCGGCGAAGTCCAGGGAATCCACGTCATAGGACAGGCAGCCGCGGTAGCCGAGTGCCGCCGCCTGTGCCCGGACCTGCGCCGACGCGTGCCGGGCCTGCGATGGCCGAAACCAGGTCCCCGCCGTGCCGGTCAGCCTCCGCAGCCGCCGAGCGCACTGTGCGATCTCCGCATACGACGCCGCCGCGGGCATCGCGTCGATGTCGCGATGGTTCTGCGTGTGATTACCGAGTTCGTGGCCACCGTCCAGGAACGACCGCGCCGTCCGTGGCTCCTCGTCCAGCCACTGTCCCACGGCCATTACGGTGACGCGCGCTTCCGCTGCATCCAACTCGTTCAGAACGCGCCGCGCCAGCTTGGGGTCACCCGCACCGTGGAACGTCAGCGCCACTGCTCGGACGGCTCGCGGGCCATGGACGATCTCGCCCGGCCGCGGCCATCCAGATTGTGCCGTCGTGGCAGGTACGGCGGATTGCGGGACAGAGCTCCGACCTGACGGCAGGCGACGGCCGGACGACCCACCACACGCTGCGCAGATCCCCAAACCCGCCAGGCCAGCGACACGCACGAGAACAGTACGTCTCTGGATCGTCACAGTCTGTAGCCCATCTTCGCCGCATCATGCCGAGGTCAACCATCGCGGCGCAATCCACCAAGAAGCGGGGGACTTTGAGCTATCCACGCCTTGGACGCGCTGGCCGCTGCCGCCGACTGATCACGGGACCGGGTGAGTTGGGCCGATGGTCACCGCAGTGAACGCGCGCCACCTCGACTGGCCGGCGCGCTCGACAAGGGTCAGGCCATTTTGCGTGGGCGTAGATCGTGGCCGGCGCGGATCGTCGCGGCGGCCAGCAGGCCGAGCGTCAGGGTCACGGCGATGGGGCCGGCGTGGGGCGCGGTCCGGGTGATGGTGAGAAGGCTTTGGCCTGTCGCGAGGGCCAGTCCCGTCCCGATGAGCAGGAGGGCCGCACACAGCCGGCGCGTCGGCGGGAGGGTGGTGGCCGGGGTGGCGCGGGCGACGAGGGTGCAGAGCTGGAGCGCGGTGAAGGCGAGGGTGGCCCAGTAATAGATGAGCAGGGCGGCGTTGGTGAATCCTGTGGGGTGTTCGATCAGGCCGCTGTTCGCTGCCAGCAGCATGGTCAAGACCGCGGCGGTCGGGGCGGCGAGGGTTCGGATCGTCACGGTGGCAAGGCGCCTGAACGCGTGCCATCGCGGGAGCGGCGAGGCGAGGCCGATCCCGAGCAGGATGGGTGCGAGCCACAGGCTCGTGATGGGGTGGCCCAAATCCGCGGTCAGCGTGTCGGAGGGCTCGGTCGCGCGTAGCAGCAGAGCGGTGACCGCGACGACGGCGAACAGCGCTACGGCCAGGACGCGGCGGGTCTGCCCGGTGAGCGTCTCGGGCCAGTCGCTGGGGTGGAGCCAGAGTCGTACCGCCCCGGTGAAGGCGTTGGGCCAGGAACGGATTCCCGATTCGGACACCTCGTAGCTGATCTCTGTGCCCCATCGCTCGCGGACGGCGGGCGGGTACAGGCCGGCGATGAGCGCGGCGGCCCTCATGCCGGCGCGATTCCGAGCGCGCTCAGCCCGGCCCGGGAGACCCGGGCCATCTGCTCCAGCTCGACGCGCAGCGTCTCGCGGCCCGGCCCGGTGATCTGCATCGTTCGATGCCGTTCCCGGGCCTCGGGCACCTGGTCGGCGGGCTCGATCAGTCCGCGCGCCTCCAGCCGGGACAGGGCGCCATAGAGGCTGCCAGGGCCGAGTTTGCGGCCGGTGAGCTCTTCGATCGCGGTGTTGATGGCGTACCCGTGCAGGGGGCGCTCCGCCAGGACGGTGAGCACGAGCATCTGAGCGTCGTTGCTGTGCATGAGTCTCCTTGCCTCCCACTCATGATAGTACGAAGCACGATGCTACTTGCCACGTACTACGAGATGCGTACTATGTGCGTCATGGGGAAGGACGAAGAGAAGAGACGATCGTCGCCGGCCGTGGTTTGGGCGAGCCTGGGCACGGCGGCTCTGTTCGAGGCGCTGACCGTTCTGGCGACTCAGGACAGGGCGGTCAGGGCGGTCAGCCCATGGCAGGACGACCAGTATGACGTGGCGGTGTCGCTGAGTCAGTTCACGGTCCCGATACTCGCGCTGGTCATCGTTCTGCGGCTGCCGGCCTGGCGGATGCCGGATGGTCCGGACCGCCGGCAGCAGACGGAGCGAGCGGCGGGAGCGATGACCACGCTGATCGGGCTCACTCTGATCTTCGAGTGGTCCGCGGTCATCGGCAGGGCACACGACTCCGCTTGGAGCACGTGGACCATGGTGCTGATCGGCGGTCTGGTCATGGCCTCGATCCTCACAGTCGTGGTGGCGGCGATGCTGATGCGATGCCGCCGACCACGCGGTTCGTCCCGCCGGTGGCATCATGACTGGCTCGGCGACGTCATCATGATCTGCCAGCGGATTCCCGCGCTGCGGCGCTGGGCCGAACCGAAGGCGGCGGAGTGGGTACGCCGACGCGCGATGACCGTGTTCATCACGCTGAGCGTGCTGGCCGCAGCCGGGATCACCGGCGCGCAGGCCATTGGGGAACGATGGACGAACCCGCTGCTCATAGCCTGGATGCTGGTCGTCGAAACGACCTCTTGCCTCGCGTTCTGCCTGATCGGCAATGCGATAGCCGGATTCATCGCCCGTCCGGCCGGTACCGGGCCCCGCCGCCCGGCCGAGACATCGGTGGTCGCCGGATGCGTCGCCATTCTCGTCACAACCGCATTCCGCGACGTGCTCTGGCCCGGCGCGGGGCCATTGACCTCGGTACCAGCGCTGGTCGCCCTCACGCTCGGGGCCGGGTTGATCACCTCTCTTGCCGTCACCGGGATGCAGCTCGCACGCACCCCGTCGCCCGGTCCCGCGAACGGGTCCAAATGACACCTCGGCCCCCTGACTCGGACGGCTCAGGCCATCCGGTCCGCATGTGACCGGTCCTCACCCTGTGAAAGGCACGCGATGGAACCCTCAACCGATCACGGGACGGCGATGATCCGCGCCCGCGAGCTGTCCAAGCGGTACGGGCGCACGCAGGCCGTCAGCGAACTCGGCTTCGTGGTGAACTCCGGCGAGATCTGCGCGCTGCTCGGCCCGAACGGGGCGGGCAAGACCTCCACCATGCGGATGCTGGTCGGCCTCTCGCCCCCCGATGCCGGCCGCGCGCAGATTCTCGGCCGGCCGGTCGCTCTCGGCGCCAAGGTGCTCGGCCACGTCGGTGTGCTCATCGACGGGCCCGCGTTCGTACCGCACCTGACTGGCACCGGCAATCTCAGGCTCCTCTGGTCGGCCACAAGACGTGCCTGGCCACCGCCCGCCTTGAGCGACGCCTTGGACCTCACCGGTCTCGGCGCCGCGATCGACCGGAAGGTCAAGGGCTACTCCACCGGCATGAAGCAACGGCTGATGCTGGCACAGGCACTGATGCGGGCACCGGACGTGCTGATCCTGGACGAGCCGGCCAACGGTCTGGACCCCGCCGAGGTCCGGACCCTGCGCGAGCACCTCGGGGCACTGGCCCGGCAGGGAGCGGCGGTACTCGTGTCCAGCCACCAACTGGCGGAGGTGCAACAACTGGCGACCCACATCGTCGTCATGAACCTCGGCCGACTGGTCACCGCCGGCCCGCTTCCCGAACTGCTCGGCGACACCGGCACCTACCGCATCCAGGTGGAAGACAGCGAACAGGCAGCCGCTGTGCTGCGTCGGATGGCAGGCGTCGCCATGGTCACCGCCCATGGCACCGAGGTCGTCGCCGCAGCCCCGGGCGTGCCGTCTCGCGACCTCATCCATGCGCTGGTCACCGCGGACATCGGCGTCACTTCGGTACAGCAGGCGAGCCGATCCCTGGAAGAGGTCTTCTTGACCATGACCGAAGGAGACGCCAAGCATGCTGCGCGTTGAACTGACCACCCAACTGCTCCGGCTCCGTACGCTCATCACCTTCGCCTGCCTGGCCGCCGTCCCGGCCATGGCCGCACTGGCCACCGCCTCCAATGCCGGGCACCGCAACGGCGACCAAGGCGGTCTGTTCGGCACGTCCACCTGTTCCGCGCTCAACCACACGATGGCGAGCCTGCAATTCATCGCGCCACTGCTCCTCCCTCTTGTGGTGGCGATGCTGGCCTGCGCCATCGCATCCGCCGACCGTGACTGGGGAACACTGCGCTACCTCTACGTCGCCCCGGTCACCCGATCACGCCTGCTGGCGGGAAAACTCGGTGCCGTCGCGATCACCTCCCTCACCGCCACCGGATGTGTCCTGGCCGGAGGGCTCCTCAGCGGCCTCGCATGGTTCGGATGGCACCCGTTCCGCATCATCGACGCGCCCACCCTGACCTCCGGCGAGACGGCCGGCCGCGTCCTGGCCGCCAGCGGCTACACCCTGCTGTGCATGCTGAGCATCGCCGCGATCGCCTTCACCCTTGGGCTGCTGCTGCCACGCGGCGCCGAAGCCCTGGGCGCCGCCGTCGCCTTCGTGGTCCTGGCCAGCATCCTCAACGGCCAGTCCAGCCTCCACACGGTCGCGGTTCTCCTACCCGTGCATTACTGGCAGAACTGGACACACCTGTTCACCCCCACAGCAACCACCCACCTGGGCACCGGCATCCTGGCCCAGATCGCCACCATCACCCTGGCCACCGGCATCGCCGTCCTCGTGCTCAAACGACGCGATCCTGCCGCGTGACAAGCATCAATGACATCTGGACGCTCAACGCGGAGGAGAGGCTCGAGAAGGCCGAGAAAACGGGTCACTTGTCGACGATGATGCCGCGCGTCACCAGCTCGAGGGTGAGGAATGTGGCGATCGCCTCGATGGCCAGCAGCGCGATCAGGACGAACAATTGCACCGCCCCGGCGGCGATCGGGGACGCGCCACCGAGCATCATGCCGACGAATGCGCCGGGCAGTGTGACCAGGCCCACGGTGCGTGTCTGGTCGATGGCCGGGACGAGGGCGGTGGCGGCTTTGTCGCGGGCGACAAGCAGGCGCGCTTCACGATCGGGAAATCCGAGTGACATTGCGGCTTCGACTTCACCGAACCGTTGCGCCAGTTCGTCCAGAGCGCGGCGACCGGAGAGGTAGGTAGCGCTGAGCGCGCCTCCGATGAGGATCCCGGCAACGGGGATCACGCTGATGCCCTTTGGCGGCAGCAGTCCCGTGGCCAACAAAAGAGTCACCACAGGGCCGACGCCGGCACCGATGGGCAGCGCCGTCCACCACCAGGTGGAACCGCTGGTGAGGCGACGGCCGCTGGTGCGTACCGCGACCACGTACATCATGACTACGAACAGGGAGAGCAGCGAAACGAATCGGACGACGACGCCAATGGCCAGCGAGACGGCGGTGAGCTGCACGGCAGCGCGGAGCCCGGCCAGCAGAATAGCACGAGCGTGTCCAAGCCGTCCGAAGTGGCAGACCGCCACCGCAACCACCAAGAGCACCGCCATGGCCACGGCAAGAACAAAATTGACGGGTAACAGACTCGCCCCAGATGAGACCGCACGGACGGATCGGGTCATTCGCGCAGCGTAGATGAGACCCTCACCAGACCTGGCGTTCAGGTCAGGCCGATTATTCCGTGGTCAGGGCGTCGTGGACGCGGTGCCGATGTCCCAGGTCCAGCCGGGAAGAACGAACATCTCGCCCGGCCATCGGCGCCTCCGTTCAGGTGGTGGGTCTGAAGGACACGGTCGGTGGTGCTGGGCCAAGCCGTCCTGGTGAGGCCCTTGAGCGGGACCTGTGTCCGGCGGCGCGGGAACGTGCCGCCGGACCGTCTGAGCGAACGGTTCGGCGGTCCGGGTCGGCGCACGCCAGCGTCGGCGGCCAATGCGCCACGCATGCCGAGCCGTCCGGGTGGGGTCGGCGAGGTGTGGCCGGCGGTGACACGGTCGCGGTGTGGCGGCGGGTGTGGCATCACCCACGATCAGTAATGACACATGAAGGCCTCGGTGGTGCCGGCTTTCGTGCCCGCGCCGGTTGCCTGCTCGACACCGATCACGGTTGCGGGTGCGGTGTCGCCAAGGCACCCCCTTTTCTCGAGGAAGACTCCCTTCGGGTCAGCGTTGGAGATGGCACCCCACGCGTTGACCGGGACCGGGTTCCCGATGGTCGCGAGCTCCGTCGGCCGCGTCGGGCGGATCGCATAGAACCGGATGACATTGTTCGGGCTGAGATTGTTCCCCCACACCCAGATGTCGACTCCGCCGTTGTATTCGTAGATCACATCGGTCACCCGCAGGGTGCCCTGCGGGACCGACGCCGGCTCCAGCAATCGGTAGGGGGCGTAGTAGTTGTCGTCATGGGCCTGGGTGCGGCTGCTGGGAGGGACGCAGACCAAGTCGCCGGGCCTGGCCAACCGCCAGACGAACCCCGCCTTGCAGGTCTCCGGCCCGTAGACCCCGCCCCCCGGTTGTCGGCGGGACGCGGCCAGAGCATTCTCGGTCGCCGCCTGGTCGCGGACTTGTGGCGTCACGCACACCCGGTCGTTCGGCATCGCATCCCGCCACACGAAGCCGGTCTTGCAGGTGTACGGCCCGTACGGCGCCGCGCTGGCCGAAGACTCGACCGCCGCCATGCCGGCGGCTGCCATTGCCACTACCGCGACCGATCCGCCCAACAACCGGCGCCGGATTCCTCGGGCGACGCTGGAGTTCGCGGCCCCTTGCACCGGAAAGTGGAGCTAATGGTGCGGTTCGGCGGTCCCGATGACCTGAGCCACACAGAGCATTTCCTCCCAGCAAGATCCCGTAAACAACTGCTCCACGAACGTTCCGTGTTGAACCCGGCACGTCTTCAGACTCACCAGGCGGGCATTGCGACCAGACAACAGAGAAGGTGTCCACATCCGGCTCACGGCCGATCTGGCACGGGGATTCCGACGTCTAACAAACCCACTTTGAGGACCGTCTGCACCTCAGGTGTTCGGCGCGGCGTTGTCGGATACTCGTTGGGGCGTCGCCGAGGGCGTGGCTGCGGACGTGGCGACGGGAGCCGAGGGGTAGAAACTCCAGCACCAGGAAGTCTGTGGGTCACGCCCGTTCCCGGAGGTTGCCGGTGCGCAGGACCTGTGGGGTCGCGCCGCTGCAGATGAGCCCGAGAACCGCCAGGGCGGTCCATCCAAGGGACGGGTGGGGAGGCACTGTCGAGGGCTCCGGCGAAGACGCCGGTGGACATGTAGGCGGGTGCGGGACGTTTACGCAGTCCCCGGGAGCTTCGTGATCAATATCGGTGCCCTGATGGCGCTGTGGACCGGCGGACGGTCGGTCTCGACCATGCACCGAGTAGTCAACCCCGACCCGACGGACGCCTCCTCGCGGCTTTCCATACGGTGCTCGATGGCGCTGCGGTGGACGGGCCACCTCGTCAAACGACCCCAGCGGCTACGGCGACACCGGCATCGGGGCTCGGTGGCCGCGGAAGGCGGCCTCCAGCGCGATGCGCCAGTAGCGGTCGGCCTGGGCGCGGGGGCCGAGGGAGCCGAGAAGTTCGAGGCTGGCCAGGCCGTGCACCAGGGCGTTGAGGTGCACGGCGACGTCATGGGGGTCGGCAGGGGCGAACCAGCCCGAGTCGATGCATCGCGCGACCGCGCGGACCAGTGTGTCGAACGTGCCCTGGATCTGGGCCAGGGCCGCTTCGTCCGGCCGGAAGTCGGCGATGGGGCGACCGAACATCAACTCGTACAGGTGTGGGTTGGCCAGGGCGGCGCTCCGGTAGGCCTGTCCGAGGGCCATCAGGTCGGTCTCAGGGTCGCCGTCGGTCGGTACCGCTGCGAACGTGTCGGCAAGCCGGGCGAACCCTTCCAAGAACATCGCGCGCAGTAGGCCGGCCTTGTCGCCGTAGAGGTTGTAGACGGCTGTGGTGGAGGTACGGACCTCTCGGGCCAGGCGCCTGGTGCTCAGCGCGTGCGGGCCTTCCCGGGCGAGTAGGCGTCCGGCGGCGTCCAGGAGGGCCTGGCGCAGTTCGTCGTAGTCGCGGGTACGTGGGCGGGCCATTTGACAACCATATCGCAACAGTGTTTCATAACAGCGTTCTCAAATTCGTCACATGGGAGGCCACCGTGCCCGCTGAAACCGGTCTGCATGTCGTCCTCGGCGCTGGAGGGGCCATCGGCGGCTCCGTGGTTCGCGAGCTCGTCTCCCGGGGGCATCGCGTCCGCGCGGTCAACCGCAGCGGCCGGGTGCCGGCGCTGCACGGCGTCGAGGTCTATCAAGGCGACATCACCACTGTCGTGGGCGCCAAGGCCGCCTGCGCCGGGGCCGAGATCGTCTACCACTGCGCCGCCCCTGCGTACGACCGATGGGTGGAGGACTTCCCCCACATGACCGAGGCGGTGCGCCAGGGCGCGGCCGCCGCCGGCGCCAAGCTGGTTTTCGCCGACAACCTGTACATGTACGGCCCCGTCGACGGGCCCCTGACCGAGGACCTGCCCTACGCCGCCCGCAACCCCAAAGGGCGGGTACGTGCCGCGATGGCCGAGGCGCTGCTGGCCGCCCACCGTTCCGGCGAACTGCGCGTCGCCCTCGGCAGAGCCTCCGACTACTACGGCCCCGGCGGCGTCAACACCATCGTCGGCCCGACGGTGTTCGCCGCGGCGCTCGGCCGGAAGACCGTCCGCTGGGTCGGGTCGCTCGACGAGCCTCACACGCTCAGCTACCTGCCCGACATAGCAAGGGGCCTCGTGACGCTCGGCAGCGACGCGCGGGCGGACGGCCAGGCCTGGCACCTGCCGGCGGCGCCGGCCGTGACGGGCAGGGAGTTCCTCGACCTGGTGCTCGCCGGGCTCGGCCAGCCCGGCAGGACGGCGGCGCTCGGACGCCCGATGCAACGCCTGATCGGCCTGTTCGACCCGACTGTCCGAGCCCTCGGCGAGACCTGGTACCAGCGCGACCGGCCGTTCGTGAGCGACACCTCGAGGTTCACCGCCGCCTTCGGTCCGTTCGCTACGACACCGCACACCGACGCCATCACCGCCACCCTCGACTGGTTCCGCGCCAACCCGACCCCGTGACCGGCCAGACGGTCAGTCCCCGCCGCCCACATCAAGGTCAACCCCTCGAACGACGAACTTCGACAGGGACCGGGAAGCCGGGCACCGCTCTTCACCTGCTAGGCACCCTGACCAGGGCCTCGCCCGTTGCGGGAGGGCCGGCACCGGCGACCTCGCGCCCCCGCCCTCGAAGCCGGCACGGCGTGGCTGGTGGCGGTCACCGTTCCCGGGGCGCCCCCGGAACACGGCGCTGCTCGCGGGCGGCTCCAGCTGGGGTTGTTCGAGGAGATCGCCGCGGGCCCGCACCGATTGTCCACGGCCTTGCTCGGCTTCTTCCCCGACCTGCCGAGCGAGCGGGCTGCCGACTTCACCGACGGCGGTCACCGCCTGCTGCGCCCCGAGGCCGTCGAAGGCATCGCCAGCAGCGCCGCCGGGTTCTCGCTGATCAGGCCGTCTCGCAGCGCGGTGTTCAGTGCGCTGCGCAGTGTCGAGCGCATCTGGTTCAGCGTCGCCTGCCGAATCCGCCGCCCCTCGGCCTGATGGTCGTGCACGATCGCGGCGAACATCTCCCGCCGGCCGGTGTTCACATGGCGTGGCGGATGTGGCGGCGTCGTCGTGAGCGGGCGAGTCCGTTCGCTCAGTGGTTACAGGACGGCGGTGAGCAGGCTTACGGCGGACTCCTGGCGGGCGATGTCGGCCTGGTCGAACGGGCCGGTCCAGCGCAGGCCGTACTGGTCGGCGTTGTTCCGGTCGTAGGTGAAGGCGGAGCGGGCCTGGGTCGTCAGGTAGTTCCGGTACGGGTGGCCGGGGAGCGCGCGGTCGAGTTCGGCGAGGTTCCGCGCGAAGATGCCCTTGAACGCCGCCTGGTCGGAGTTGCACGTGGCGGCGGCCTCGCAGGGTTCGGTGAGGATTCCGCGCGGTGACAGGCCCGGGTCGGTGGTCACGGCGTCGGCGATCCGCCGGGCGGTGGCGAGCAGGGACGGGTCGCCGGTGGCGCGGTGCAGCTCCGTCAGGCCGCCCAGGATCACGCCCTGGTTGTACGTCCAGGTGGTGCCGCCGTTGTTGCCGCAGTTTCCGCTCTGCGTCGCCAGGCCGTCGTTGACAAGGTGGGATCCGTTGATCATCCCGCTGCGGGCGAACCAGCGCCAGGCCTGGCGCGCGTGGGCGAGGTACTCGGTGTCGCCCGGGATCCGGTTGTGCAGGGAGGCGGCCAGTTTGAGGTAGAGCTCGTTGCTGATGGCGTTCTTGTAGGTCTTCCCGGGCAGGTCCCACCAGATGCCGCCGCCGCAGGTGTCGTCCCAGTACTGGCGCATGTACGCCTCGTCGGTCTCGGCGATCTTCAGGTACCTGGTGTCGCGGGTGAGGTCGTACATGCGGACCATCGCCAGCGCCCACCAGCCGGTGTCGTCGGTGGAGTCCGCGCGGAACTCGCCGCCGCCCTGCGGCCACCAGGGCAGCGGCTTGCGCTGGAGCTTGATGGTGTTCTTCACCTGGGGCAGGTAGCGGGTCGAGCGGGTCCGCGCCATGTAGTCGAGGAGCGCTTGGAGCGCGTTGCCCGACTGCCACCAGGGGCTCTCGGGCTGCCAGCGTCCGCTCGCCTGGTCGTAGAACCCCATCATCGCGTCGACGGCCGATGTGGCACGGGCCCGCGCGGTCCTGTCCTCGCCCGCGTCCGCGCTTGCGGCGGACGTGCCCACGACGAGCGCCAGCACGGCGCCCGTCACGAGGGAGACCAGACCCTTTCCCGTACGTCGCTTCAGTCCGGTCATCGCGCACCCTCCATGGCAACGAGGCGTCCCAGCCCATGGCCTCCGCCCGGGCGGGCAGTGCGCCGAATTGTGCCCCGGGCGGGACGAGACACGCAAGGGTCGGCAGGATCGTTCACATATGTGAGCGCTTTTGCTTGAAATTGACGGAGGCGTCGGTTGGTTCGCCGCGACGGCGGGCAGGTGGGGAGCGCACGTCGGCTCGTGCGCCCACGAGAGCCGACGCGCAGGAGTGTGATGGAGAATGTCTGGTGGTGATCGGTCTTGCGCGAGTACGGTCGACGCATGCTCCGGGACCGACGGCATGAGCTGATCCTCCGCGTCCTGCGCTCCGAAGGGCCGGTGACGGTGGAGACGCTGACCGAGCGCTTGGCGGCGAGCCTCGCCACCATACGCCGCGATCTGCAAAAGCTCGACGAGGAGGGCCTGCTCAAACGGGTGCACGGCGGTGCGATGCCGGTCGAGGGCCATGACGACCCCTTCACGGACGTCGCCGGGGTCCGGCCCGCCGAGAAGGACGCCGTCGCGCTGCGCTGCGCCGAGCTGATCCAGGACGGCGAGACCGTGCTGCTCGACATCGGCACGACCGCGCACATGGTGGCGCGGCACCTGCGGGGCCGGGCGCTGACGGTCGTCACCAGCAGCCTCCCGGTGGTCGATACGCTGGCCGACGACCAGCACGTCCAACTCGTCGTTCTCGGCGGCATGCTGCGCCGTGACTACCGGTCGCTGGTGGGCTACCTGACGGAGGACAACCTGCGGCAGATCCACGCGGACCGGCTCGTCCTCGGCACCAGCGGGATACGGCCGACCGGAACCGTCATGGACACGACGGTGGTCGAGGTGCCGGTCAAACGAGCCATGATCGCGGCCAGCGGGCAGGTGGTCCTCGTCGCCGACGCCGGCAAGTTCCCGGGCACCGGTATGGCGAAGGTCTGCGATGCCACCGACCTGGACGTGGTCATCACGAACGCTCCGGTCGATCCGGACACGGGGGCGGCCCTCGCGGATGCCAGAGTGCAGGTGCTGGAGGTGTGAGGTGCTCGGCGTCCGCTGAACCGCTGCGGCTGTTTAGACGTCGCTTTCTGGGAGTGCGCTTGCCGAAAACTCCATCCATGCTGGTCAGGCAGGGTTGCCGACGAGCATCCCACAAGATCGCCAACGGCCTATGTCGGCTCGTTGTCGGCTCGCCGGTTCCGAACCGGATCGGCACGCGGCGGCACCGTGCGGCACCGTGCGGCACGAATATCGGGCTCGATGCGGACGGATCGACACAGGCCGACACTGAGCAGGCCGCTCCGATACGGCAGTTTCGGACTTTTAATCCGTAGGTTGTGGGTTCGAGTCCCACGCGACCCACCACCCTTGACCAGGGCAAACAGCTGTCCGCGTGGACGTCCGGGATCATGTCTGAGGCCGCCTGGGGCCGACCTGGGGCCACCAACACCATGTTGCGGTTACGCCGCGCCGACTCCCACAGGCGTCACCCTCGGGCCGCCGACCAGGCAACGGCGATCCGGCACCCAACCACCGCCTCGGCGCCGGACGCGGTCTGATGTTCAATTAGTCCTTTCTCTGGAGACAGCACAGGACACGGAGCGGACGCTCTCAATCACGCAGCAGGCATTGCGGCGGACCGACCGCCAGCCCGCGCGGCACCGGGTCGCTTGAGCACCGCCGGTCGTCGGCGCCGTTTGGTGCCGGGCACCCGCCAGCCGGCCCGCAGTACATGCGTGGCGGTCTTTTCGGCGGCGGTGTGCGCGACTTTGGGGAGCACGCTGGTGTAGGTGTCGGCGGTCAGCACGATGCTGGAGTGCCCGAGCATGTCCTGCACCACCTTGAGCTCCACTCCCGCGGCCGACGCCAGCGTGGCCGCGCCGTGCCGAAGGTCGTGCAGCCGCACTGGTGGCAGACGATGCTCTGCCACTGGAAGACGTGGGTGAGCCGCCCCGGACTCACCGGATCACCGTTGAGGTTGGTGAACACATACCCGCTGTCGCGGTACCGGTTCCCATACGCCGTGGCCTCAGCCCGCTGCCGGTCGCGGTGCGCCCGCAGCGCCGCGATGGTCGTGCGGTCCAGCGCGATTACGCGCGCACTGTGGGCGGTCTTGGGCGGACACGCCTGAAGTCGACCGTGTCTTCCTGGAGCTGCTGGGAAATAGTCGCGGTGCCGTGTTCCAGGTCCACGTCCATCCAGCGCAGCCCAGCCGCCTCACCGCGCCGCAGCCCGCGCAGCGCGATCAGGTGGTAGGCGGCGTTCAGCCGAGACCGCGGATGGCGTGCAGGAACGCGGCGGTCTGCTCGGCGGTCCACACTGCCACTGCCGGACGCTCCCCAGTGCGTTCCCAGTGCTCAACGCGGGCGGCGGTCCACACCACCGCCCGCGGCCGCCTCGCCGTCGGCCTCGCCAGCAGCGCCGCCGGGTTCTCAGTGATCAGGGCGTCCCGCAGCGCGGCGTTCAGGGCGCTGCGCCAGGTGGCCCGGATCCGGTTCAGCGTCGCCTGCCGGATCGGCCACCCGTCCTGTTGGTGCTTGTAAACGATGGAAGCGAACATCTCTCGCACATGCTCCACCGTCAGTTCGCCCAGCAGCAAACCGCCCAGGTGCGGGCTCAGGTACAGGCGGACGTGATTGGCGTACCCGGCCACGGTCGAGGCGGCACCCGCATGTTCCCGGAGCCACCGAGCCAGCCACTCCCCCACCGTGATCGCCGTACCCGTTGGGCCACGCAGCCGTACCAAGACCTCCTCAGCAGCCTTGCGGGTGCGGTAGCCGCCCCGCCGGTACACCCCACCGGCACTCCTCGAAATGCCCATGCGATCAGGGTCGGACGCCTCAGAGAGCCGAGGGACTGCAGGAACGAATGAGTCACGCCATGGCCAATGAAGCCTCCACTCCCAGACAGTTCTCGCAGCCGTTAAACCCTCCCTGTCGGTGCATCAGCCGCCCACCGATACGCCGGTGTCGTCGCACGGCCAGGTTCCCGGTTCCGGGTCCAAGCTGGATGCCCGTGCTGTGGCGGGGCAGAGTTGACGCGATCAACCGCCGCCAGAAGCAATCCAACTGGTCAGCGATCTAGAACTTACACTCCTGCCAACAGTGCTTCATCACACACCACATGCTGGTTAAATGGTCGGGTGACGTCCTATGAAATGCTTCGGAAGCCGAGCGCCACAAGCAACCCCACCAAGCCCACCTCAAAGAAGTCGCCAGATCCTCGATGGCTCCGTTATGAGAAGGAGATCTACCAGCTAGTCAAAGATGGCGATCCTGCGGCCAAGGTAGAACACAATCAGCGAACCGTTTTCAACGTGCGTTGGGCTCGCGGTTCTGGAGGACGTGGATGGCCTTGGCCAGATGACCGGCCCGGTGGGGGCAGCAACGTAGCTTGGTCAGGATCTTCCAGTGCTTGAGCTGGGCGTTGGCGCGTTCACCGGGGCCGCGGAGCTTGGCGTGGGAGCGGTTGGCGTCCTTGCAGGACTCGGGCTTGTCCTTGCCCTTGTAGGGCGTCTTGACGTGCGGGCCGGCGCCGACGTAGCCCTTGTCGGCCAGCACCAGGATCCCAGCGGCGGCCAGTTCGCGGACCAGGCCCCAGATCCGGGCGGCCTTCAGGTCGTGCACTGAGCCGGGCAACGGCCCCGACACCCACACGATGGTCCCGTCCGGTGACGCGAGCACCTGCAGGTTCACGCCGTGCTTCTTGTGTTTGCCCGAGTAGAACGGCCGGTCGGCCTTCACTCGGTCAATCGGGATCAGCGTGCCGTCCATGACCAGGTAGAGCAGGCCGTCCTTCTTCGCTTTGGCCAGCGCCCGGCTGAGTTTGGGGGATCGGGCCGACAGCAGCGTGACCGTCTCGTTGACGTACCGCCAGGCGGTGGTGGTTCCGACCCCGAACCCGGCGCCGAGCTGCGCGAACGTCTCCCCGTTCTTCAAGTAGGCCAAGGTCATCAGCGCCTGCATGCCCGCCGGCAGTGCCCGGCCCTTGCTGCCGACCTGCTTGCGGTGCCGGCCGACGACCCCGGCCACGTACTGCAGCGTCTGACGCGACAACGGCAGCGAAGAACGATAGAAAAGCATGTGAAGCCTCTGGTTGGGGCGGAGGGTTGTGAGAGATCACCCGTCCTACCAGGGCTTCTTCATGTTTCAGGGCCCGCCACACCGCCCGCGATCATGCTGTGATCACCCGTCCCTGGTCGCTGGTGGAAAACGTTCAGCGCGTCCATGGCCAGTTGAGTGGCAAGGTGCGTCAGATTGATGTTCGCGCAACAGGCAAGCTAGCGGGCAGCGAGATCCTCATCGTTGTTGAATGCAAGCGACGAAAGACCCCGGTTGGAATCGGAGTTATAGACGAATTCATAGGAAAACTCTTGGACGTCAGAGCAGATCTGGGGATTCTGTTTTCCTTCACCGGGTTTACCGAACCTGCAATTGCTCGAGCAGACGCTGCAAGTCACCCAAAAGTCGGGCTAGTAATTCTCGGTGAGCCAGAGAAAGAGATTGATGAATTTGTGCCTCCAAGTGCGGTCTACGCACCAGAGGATGCAACGTATGACGCGATGAGACAATGCCGTTTAGCTAAGCTGCCGGATGCATTAGATGGATCGTGGGTGGTGAGCTGTGGGATTCGTTCTTGTCAGTTGGACGCTTCGCTCGGTATGAATTGTGTCTGACTCTCTTTAGGGCGCGCGGGCAGGAGCGTTGACGTCGTTCGGGATTGGGGCGTTCGAGGATCTCTTCAACTGCTTCAGCGAGGTTCTCTGCCAGCCGGTGAGGGGGAAAAAGCCGCCTGGCCGGAGACCTGGCGGCGGACCACGCGGAGGGAGCGGATGAATGAGAGCCTGTCGGGATCAAGATCTGCTTGGTCAGCGGCCTCGCGCATGAGGTGGCGTATCCCATAATGTGTTAGCAGTAGCCCCCAAATCTCCTGCTCTACGAGCTCCGGCTTTCGCGACCGCAGGACAACGGTACTGCCCCGCTGATGTGTTTTGATCTCTCCTATGACCAGCTCGACCTCCCACCGCTCGTGATAAGAAATGGCGAGGTCGACCGCGTTGAGGTCATCCGGGTCAATGATATTGCTGATCAGTGTTATCAGCTCGCCGTCATCGTCGCCTCGGTCGGGCACCTCGTATTCAACGACTCGCACGTAGAATCCCGGCAGATCGGTGATCTGAATCTTGCCGGCGCGGATTTTGACTGATGCGCGCGCCTTCTCGGCGGAGTCGGCCACATAGGATAGGTATGAGCCGTCTGGAAGCCATTTTAGGAGGGGAAGCCCGACATTCGCCCCAACGCGGAAGAGTGCCTCGGCTCCCGCGTCTATTACCATGCGGAGATGATTATAACTGTAAAGGCCAGAGTCGACCATGACGAGCATGCCCGGCTCGATCGCTCCTGACTTCAGAATGCGGCTGGCCAGCGTCTCCTCGCCCTCGCCCTTGCGTCCGATCTCGGCCGCGACGAGGGCATGGGTTCCGCATTCGGCCAGGCCGGCGAGCCGAACGAAAGGCAGGGAACATCGTTCTTTCTTCCCTGCATAGCCGAAATATTCAGCATTCTCTGGACTGTCCGGAACGTCCATCCCGAATCCATCCAACGACATCAGCCTGCGGCCGCCGGTCCAAGCGCCCTTCGTCGACTTCATCGCGCACGGAACAGCCACACGCTCGTAGAGCTCGCGCATCACCTCGGCACCAAGGCGCTGCCTGGCCTGGCACAATGCTCCCGGGGTCGGCATGCCCCATCCTTGGCGCCACGTCCCCATAAAGCGTAGTCCATCGACGAGCTTCCGCATGACTTCTTCGTAAGCCTCACCGTAGAACAGCGCCATGGCCATCACGAAATAGACCATCACGCGAGCAGGAAGCTTACCGCTCCGCTGTTCTTTGCGGCCCAGGTCAGCAACGACCTCATCTACCAGTTCGCGCGACACCAGACGCGTCAAAACGCCGATCCCGATATGATCAACCATGGAGGAACGCGGAAAAACCGTGTTGCCGGAATCATCAGTCACGCGGAGACAAGATAGTCCTCCAGTGTACTTGATTCAACGGGTTCCCAGTTATCCACAGACATGCGGTGCCACCCCTGTGGAAATGTGGATAGATGAATACCACAACGCTCAGCTAAACGGCATTGCGCGATGAGAGAATCTCCATACCAGTACCCCAGCCAACGTCGACGCGGAGCGACCGAGCATTACAGGGAGTTTATGGAGAACGAAGATGTATCCCTAGTTCGCTACGCCTATTAGAGGGCTGCGAGGCGATGTACTAGCACACATGCGGCACCTAGTCGGTTCGACGAGTAAGGCCACATTCGAGCCGGCACATCTGGTCAGGTGCTGAGTTGGAAGCCCGAATCATCTACCTCACAGGTTGAGATCGCTGGAGGAATCGAGTGAGTGACATCGACCGCAGCATCGACGGCGTCGCTAAGACGATCGCCGAGGTACTGGAGAAGAAGAAATACTCCATCGATTATTACCAGCGGGAGTACAAGTGGGAGTCCAAGCAGATGGCCGAACTCGTGGCCGATCTCACCACGAAGTTCCTCGAACTCTACGAGCCTGACCATGCACGCAGGGACGTCGCAAAATACCGCGGCTACTACCTTGGATCGATCATCGTCTCCCAAAAGGGCAGCCAGCCTTTCATCGTCGATGGCCAACAGCGCCTGACCAGCTTGACACTCCTGCTCACTTATCTGCGACGGCTGCAGCAAAACCGTGGGGACGTGGTCGACATCGACCAGTTGATCTTCTCTGAGAAGTTCGGCGAGAAATCCTTCAACCTCGACGTTCCTGACCGCAAGGACTGCATGGAGTCGCTTTTCGAGCACGGCGAATACGAACCTCCACTAGACGCGCCGGAGTCGGTCCACACTTTGGTGGGACGGTACACCGAGTTGGACGGACTCTTTCCTGAAGAGCTGAAAAGCCGCGCGCTGCCGTTCTTCATCGACTGGCTCAAGGATCGGGTTCAACTCGTTCAGATCACTGCCTACACCGATGAGGACGCCTACGCGATCTTCGAAACGATGAACGACCGTGGCCTCAAGCTCGCCCCATCCGACATGCTCAAAGGCTATCTGCTGGCCAACATGGAGGACGGTGAGCCGCGCACCAAGGCCAACGACCTTTGGCGCAAGCGGCTCCGGGCCCTGAATGAGCGTACCGAGGACGCCGGCTCGGACTTCCTCAAGACGTGGCTGCGCAGTCAGTACTCCACCAAGATCCGTGAGCGCAGGAAGGGCGCACGTCCGGAGGATTGGGATCGCATCGGCACCGAGTTCCATCGTTGGCTGCGCGGCGCTCACGAGAAAATCGGTTTGAATTCCCGCACAGACTTCTACCGTTTCGTTACCCGGGACTTCGACTTCTACAGCCACCAGTATGAGCGGATCCTTGAAGCGTTGTCAGGCACCCTTCACCCCGACAGCCCACGACGGTACATCCGCTACAACGCTGACCTGGGATTCACACTGCAGGACCAACTGCTGCTTGCACCATTGCGAGTCGAAGACAGCCAGCAGACCATCGAACAGAAGCTGGAGATCGTCGGCAGGTTTACCGACATTCTACTCGCCTGGCGCATCTGGAACTTTCGCGCCACTGCCTACTCGACGATGCAGTACGCCATGTTTAATGTCATGCGCGACATCCGTAGCTTGAGCGTCGACGAGTTGGCGAAGACGCTTCGCGACTACCTGCACAAGATCGACGAGACTTTCGACAGTAACGACGACCTATATGTTCACCAGCAAAATCGCGGTCAGCTCCACAAGATTCTCGCACGAATCACCGACTACATTGCCGTCAATTCTGGCCAGGCGTCCCTATACATCGAACTGACCAACGGCACGAAGGTGAAGCACGAGGTCGAACATATCTGGGCCGACCGCTACGAGCGCCATACTAATGAGTTTACACACGAGGCCGACTTTGCTCGCCACCGAAATCGCATCGGAGACCTACTGTTGCTCCCCAAGCAGTTTAATGCGAGCTACCGTGACGACCCTTATGAGCAGAAGCTGCCCCACTACTACGGGCAGAACATCCTCGCAGCCAGCCTCAATGAGCTGAGCTACCAAAAGAACCCCGGCTTCGTCTCTTTTATCAAGTCCAGTGGACTACCGTTCAGGCCATACGAGGAGTTCAAGGTTGCCGACGTCATCGAGCGAGGCAACCTGTACCGCGAGATCGCTAAGAAGGTCTGGAACCCCGACGACCTCCTCGCCGTTGCGAAGGGCAACGGCTGATTCGGCTCATCCGGCCTTCCCTGGTTATTGCTTCATTCCTTAAACGATCCTTTTGCAGCAGCATTTTTGGCACTCTGATCGAGGTATGATCAGTCGCAGCGTGGTTCCTGAGTCAAGAGGCCCCTGTAGGACGGTTACTCTTTCACAACCCCGTCCGCACTAGTGGCGTTCTCCTTGATCATCAGATCCGCCGTTAATTGGACACTCCCGGCCGATGGACCGAGGTCCGCCGCTACACGGGCCTGGAATTCCTGGCCAAAGCCCGACCGCGCGTGGTCGACGGCACCACACCCGACCCCGAGATCGACAACCGAGAGCTCACCGCCTAACCTGTAGAAACAGGATCACGCGGAGATCAACTCTTACACCACTCCGCTGGACGTGACCCAGGCGCCCAGGTCCGCCGCAGTGATTCTACTTGCGGCCACGCCTGCTCTTTCCAGACCTGCACGGCATGATCGTCGCGTTCGATGGCGCGGCGTCCGGGGGCCTGCACCGACCACCCGTTGCGGCGCAGCAGCAGCGACACCCCCGGCAGGGTGTAGTCGATCCCGAACAGCCGGCGGATCAGCCCGGCCACCCGGCCCAGCGTCCACCGCTGATCATCGGCATCGCCGTGCGCAGCCGGCCCGTGGTTCAGCTAGGCCGCCAACCGCGCGAAGGCCGCATCGTCCAGCCGCGGCCGCCGGTGCGAGCCCCTGGACCGCAGCGCCTCGGCCCCGCCCTCGCGCCAGGTCCGCCGCCATTTCTCCACCTGCCGAAGCCCGACCCGCAGCCGTAGCTGCGCGACAGCACCGTCCGGCCCCGGTGCGACAGCAGCACCACTCCGGAGAACTTGTCCTCGGCGGCCAGCTTCGCGATGTACCGGTCGTAGGCGCCGCCGGGACGGATGTCCGGCGGGATCGGGCCGAGCTGTGCACCTCTGCCGGTTCGTGCCGTGGCCACCTCGCCCAGCAGCGGCGTGACCGCGGTGGCACCGGCCACCACGGCAGCGCCCCGCAACAGTGAACGCCGGTCCGTTCCTCCGTCATCAGTCCGAGGTTTCCCAGCCACGGCCTTCTCCTTCCGTGGTGATCATTCGCTGCAGACTTTGTAGCGACTGAGGAGTCACAGCACAGTGCCAAAAGCTGTGACCCGGCTGTGACACGGGTCTGCGGCCAGAATCGGGGTTGCCGACTCCACGGTGGCCTCCGAAGCCGGCGGCGGTTGCGACGGTCTTTGAGCTGACACGTCCCTTAGAGGCACCCCATCAGCAGCAGTGCACCGCAGCTTCGGATGCCGCACGCAACGGCGTACCCGGCCGGTCTGCTGCTCCACGTGGCGATCGCCGCCCGCCGTGGGGATCTGCCCGACGAGATCTGGTGGGACTTGGAGAGCGCCGTCTTCGGCCACTTGCCCCACCGCAGGCGCGGCCATGACGCAAGCGGCCTTCCCGACACCGTCTGCCGGTACGGGGTCCGGTTCCCGGACGGCGCCAAGGCCGCCACGGTCGCCGACGACCCCGTCGTCTCCGACGCCGAGCCGTCCGGGCCCGTCCGCACCTCGGCGGGCGGCGGAGGCGGCAGCGGCTCGGAGGACACCCTCGAATCCACCATGGACCTCTGGCCGTGGCCGCTGCCGCCCGAGCCCTTCGACTTCGTGGTGGAATGGCCGGTCGCCGGGCTGCCCGAGACCGGATGCGGCTGGACGGCGCGCGACTCGCCGCCACGGCGTCCGAGGCCCGGCTTCTCTGGCCGGCGGCTCAGCCGAGCCCCGCGTAGCGGCGGCACGCGTCACGGTCCGATAGCGCCACAGAACCCCCCGACCAGCCCCACGGCTCCTCTTGTCGGAGAAGGCCCGTTAGTCGGCTATGGGCTCTCCCTCCCAAGAAGGTTGCGCGTCGCATCAAGCGCATCGTGCGTCCTGGCTCGGAAGCGCGCCCGTGTCCCCTAGCCCGACACCCTCACCGTCGCCCAGCGGGGCGCCGTCGAGCGCACGGCCGCCCGCCGCGGTGTTCGCGACGCGGCGATCATCGCGGTGCCGCTGGACGCCCTGGGGTCCGGGTGGAAATGCGCCCGCCTGGAGCTGGAGGACGTCGCCATCACCGTCCGTACCGGCACCGTGCGTCTGCACGGCAAGGGCGACGAGGTCCGTACCGTCCCTCTGCCTGTGTCTCCGGCACCACACAGGCCGTCCTGCCGTCGGCAAGGCCGCGGGTATCGCCGGCCTGCGGCCGCACGGGCTGCGCCACATCTTCGCTACCCGTCTCCGGCATGGCGGCGACGAACCGCCCAGGTCCAAGCATCGCTCGCTCATCTCTGGACATCTCCGCGCGGTACCTCAGAGCCGGGACCGCCGAGACCGCTGCCGGCGAGCGAGTCTTCTGCTCGACACCATCCTCTTCGGCGGCCACGGCCGTCCTCTCCCCTCGGTGCGTGGCGTCGGTCAGAGCACGGATTCTGCGGTTGGCGCGCTGTCGGGCGATGGCCGACCGCGTCGGCGCGTCGGGTCTGCCCGCCTCAGCTCACTCCGCAGCGCGGCGAGGGACACGGCTCCAACGAGGACGGTCCCGTCCGGAAACCGGAAGACCGGGACTCGCGGGCCGGACGTGCCAGCGGACCGCGGACGTTCGGCGCGGGGCCTCTCGCCCCCCTTCTCGCTGTTCCACCGGGCGCCGGTCGCGGACGCCAGGCCCCGCAGCACGGTCGCGTCAGCAATATCCAGACCGTCTGTGAAGTACGCGCGGTACAGGCGGGCGGTCATCGCCTCGGCGGTGCCGTGCGCGGCCGCCAGCGCGATGAGCCGGTGGGCGTGGGCGGTGTGGGCGGGCACGATCCGATCGAGGTTCACCACCAGGCCATCGGCCGCCGCTGCCCGTGCGATCTGCGCGGCCAGCGCGGCGGGGCCGGGCTGGAGACGGTCGCGGCTCGGCGGCGTTCCCGCTGACGAGACCGCGGTCCGGTACGGCCTGAAGATGACTTCCAGTTCGCCGCCACCTGCCCGGTGCTCCTCGGCGGCCCGCTGGAAGCGGGCGTAGCCGAGCGCCGACCACAGGCAGGCGATGTCGTGGGTGAACTCAACTTTCATGGGTTCGTCCTTAACTGGCGGCACGGATCGTTCCGTGCCGCCTCAGCATGCCCGCCGTCGCAGCTCGCGTCAATACGGAACGTTCCGTGCCGTCTGAGGGTTATGCTGTCCGCATGTCACCCAGACGTCCTGAGCGCCGAAGTGAAGAGGCCGCCAACGCCGTCATCAAGGCCGCCATGGACCTGTGCCAGGAGGTCGGGTACAGCAAACTCAGCATCGAGGGCATCGCCGCCCGCGCCGGCGTCGGTAAGAACACGATCTACCGATGGTGGCCGTCCAAGGCCGCCGTGCTTCTGGACGGCCTACTGTCCACATGGAAGATGGACGCGACCTTCCCCGATACCGGTGACTTCATCGCCGATATCAAGACACAGATGGCTGCAGCTTCTCGCATCCTCGGCGACCCGCACGTCTTTCCGCATTACCGCGCACTGATCGGCGAAGCCCAACACGACCCCGACCTCCACCGGGCCCTGTGGGACAACTTCATCGGACACCTGGCGGGCGCCGCCGCCGAACGCATCCGCACAGCGCAGCGCGAAGGCCAGGTCCGCTCCGACGCCGACCCGGTCCTCGTCACCGAACTGCTCTATGGCGCCGCCTATTACCGCCGACTGCTCACCCCGCGCATAGCCGACACCGACCACATCAACGCCATCGTCGACCTCGCATTCACCGGCCTCGCCCCGTCGGCCGGCACACCCACCTGACGTAGGGGGCAGGGCCGGCGACCACTCGGACCTGATAGCTGGAGGCGGCCCGGCTAGCGTCGGCAGCCGACCATCTGTCGGCCTGGAAGGCTTCGGCGATTACGGCACGTGCGGCGGCCTTGGCCGCGGCGGCGGTGGCACCCGGGGCACGGTGGCCCCCGCCGTGCCGATTGGAGAGATCAGCCTTCTTGCGCGGGTCACTGGGCGGCTCGCAGACTTGGCGGTCATCAGAACTCCTGCCGTCCAGAAATGACTACATTCTGGACCCGCTAACGGGCGAATACTTCTTGTGCGTGCGGTACTCGGCGGCCGGACCGCGATTCTGTCCCTCTTCGGTGCGATGGGCGGAAAAGGTTCAGGGCCGTCAGACCTGTTGGTCTGACGGCCCTGTTCGGCGGGTTCATGGTCAGGCTTTGTTGAAGGTGTGCTTGGCCCACAGGTAGGAGAGGGCGGCGATGCCGGTGCACCATGCGGTGGCGATTGCGGCGTTGTTGCCGATGGGGGTGCCGAGCAGGAGTCCGCGGATGGTTTCCATGATGGGGGTGAAGGGCTGGTATTCGGCGAACCAGCGCAGGAGGGTGGGCATGGAGTCGGTGGGGACGAAGCCGCTGCCCAGGAAGGGCAGCAGGATCAGGGGCATGGGTGCGTTGCTGGCGGACTCGGGGGTCTGGGCTTTGAGGCCGAGGGCGACCGCGAGCCAGGTGATGGCCAGGGCGAACAGGGTGAGCAGGCCGGCGGCGGCGAGCCATTCGACGGGGGTGGCGTTGGGGTTGAAGTCGATGGCCAGGGCGACGCCGAGCAGGGCGGCGATGCCGAGCAGTTGCTGGATGACGGCGCCGACGACGTGGCCGGTCAGGACCGAGGCGCGGGAGATCCGCATGGTGCGGAAGCGGGCGATGATGCCTTCGGTCATGTCGGTGGCGACCATGACGGCGGTTCCGGTGGCGGCGGTGGCCACGGCCATGAGCAGGATGCCGGGCAGGACGTAGTTGACGTAGGTGTCGCGGCCGCCGCCGATGCCGGCGCCGAGGGTGCCGCCGAAGACGTAGACGAACAGCAGTAGCAGGATGACGGGGGTGATGACCAGCTGGATGGTCATGGAGGGGTAGCGGATCAGGCGTTTGAGCTGGCGGCGGACCATGGTGGAGGAGTCGCGCACGGCCAGAGAGAGGGTGAGAGTGCTCATCAGAGGGCCTCGGCGTTCTGGTCGGTGTTCTGGCCGGTGTGCTGGCCGGTGTGCTGGCCGGTGTGCTGGCCGGTGTTCTGGCCGGTGTTCTGGCCGGTGAGGGTGAGGAAGACGTCGTCGAGGTCGGGGGTGTGGATGCTGAGGTCGGCCGGTTCGATGCCGGCGGTGTCCAGCCGGGTGAGCAGTTGGCGTAGTGAGGCGACACCGACGTCGGAGGGGACCTGCAGGGTGAGCCGGTCGTCGTCGGCCGGGTCCAGGAAGCCCTGGCCGAGCGTGTCGAGGGCGGTCTTGAGTGAGTCGTCGTCGGTGAACCGCAGGGAGACGTGGCCGCCGGGGATGAGGCGTTTGAGTTCTTCGGAGGTGCCTTGGGCGATCAGGCGTCCGTGGTCCAGCAGGGCGATCTGGTCGGCGAGTTCGTCGGCTTCTTCCAGGTACTGGGTGGTCAGGAAGATGGTGACGCCGGCGGTGACCAGGTCGCGGATGATCTGGTACATGGCGCGGCGGCTGCGCGGGTCCAGGCCGGTGGTGGGCTCGTCCAGGAAGATCAGGCGGGGGTCGCCGACCAGGGTCATCGCCAGGTCCAGACGGCGCTGCATGCCGCCGGAGTAGGTGGAGGCGGGCTTGCCGGCCGCCTCCACCAGGTCGAACCGCTCCAGCAGTTCGGCGGCCTTGCTCCTGCCGTCCTTACGCGACAGGTGGTGCAGGTCGGCCATCAGCAGCAGGTTCTCCTGGCCGGTGAGCAGCTTGTCGACCGCCGAGTACTGCCCGGTCACCCCGATCGCGCCACGCACGTCGTCGGCCTGCCGGTCCAGATCGAACCCGGCGACCTGGACGGTGCCGCCGTCGGCGCGGATCAGGGTGGACAGGATCTGCACGGTGGTGGTCTTGCCGGCGCCGTTGGGGCCGAGCAGGGAGAAGACGGAGCCTTCGGGGACGGCCAGGTCGACACCGTCGAGCACGACCTTCTCGCCTTTCTTGTCGGGGTAGGTCTTGCGCAGCCCGTTCGCTGCGATGGCCAGGTTCGTCATGATGGATGCTCCTCGGGGGGCTGGGGGTCGGGGGGCTGGGGGTCGGGGCCTGCTGGTCAGAGGCTGCGGGCGGTGATGTCGCCCTGGGAGGTGGTGGCGCGGATGTCCAGTTCGGCGGCGCCGTCGTTCTTCAAGCTGTTGGTGATGCGGCCGTAGGAGGTGCCGGCATCCAGCGAGGATGAAACTCCGGTGGCGGCGGAGATGGTGATGTCGCCGGACTGGGTGTTCAGCACGACCTGGCCGCCCATGGCCTCGGCGATGGTGATGTCGCCCCGTGCGGTGCTGATCTGGGCGGGGCCGCGCAGCCGTCCGACCTCGACGTCACCGTCGGTCGCGGTGAGATGGACGCTCTCGGCCTCGTCGATCTTGATCTGGCGGTAGGCGCCGTCGAACGCGACGTCACCCAGGCGCCCGACGGCCCGCAGTTCGGTGGCGGTCGCCTGGGCCTCGACCCGGGAACCGGCGGGCAGCTTGACCGTCACCTCCACGCTGCCGGACGGGCCGAGGATCTGGTTGCCCGCCGCGGCCACCACCCGCAGCACCCCGTCGCCGTAGTCGACGGTGGTCTGCTCGGCGGCCTTCACGTCGCGGCTCTTGGCGGGGTTGGCGGGCCGGACCTCGACCGCGGTGTCGGTGCGGTCGGCGGCGATGACCTGGATCCGGCCGGCGGGCAGGGCGAAGGTCGCGGTGATCGGGGCGGGGGTGGCGAAGGTGTTCATCGTGTGCTCCTTGTGCTTGCGGCTCGTTGTTTCGAACACTGGAAAAGCTACGTTGCTTTCCAGTTTCACACAACAAGATCTTTGCCCTAGACCGCTATCTATGCAGGTAGAAGCACTATAATCATTGCAACGGTCTGTCGTTTAACGCAACAATGAGAGCATCTTCCGTTGCAATGTGTTGAAGGTGAACGCTATGGTCGAGGTGTCGAGCAACACCGAGCAGCACCTACGGCGGCACCCGTGGGGCAGGAAAGGGGTCGTGATGCCGGGAGGCAGGCTCACCCAGCAGGAGCGCCAGCAGATCGCGGCCGGGCTGGCCGACGGCCTGGCCTACGCCGAGATCGCCCGACGTCTCGACCGTCCGACCTCCACGATCACGCGTGAGGTGATGCGCAACGGCGGCCCCACCGGCTACCGCGCAGAACTGGCCCACCGCGCCACACAGCAGCGCACCCAACGGCGCAGGCAGCCCACCCCCAGGGGATCACAGGCGGCGGCGCAGCCCTACGGACGCGACGCCCAGGCCGTACAGGAGTACGAAGAGACCCTCACCACCGTCATGATGACCTCGGGCCTGCCCAAGATGATGTCCCGGGTGCTGGCCTGCCTTTACACCACCGACAGCGGCAGCCTCACCGCCTCCGAGCTCGCCCAACGACTCCAAGTCAGCCCGGCGTCCATCTCCAAAGCGATCACCTTCCTGGAGAGCATGGAACTGGTCCGCCGGGAAAGCGACGCACGCCGCCGCGACCGCTATGTCGTCGACGACGACCTGTGGTACCAGTCGATGATCCGCAGCGCCCGCGACAACGACCAGTTCGTCGAGACCGCGCGCCAAGGCGTCGCCGTTCTGGGCGCCGGCACCCCGGCAGCCACCCGCCTGGAGAACGCCGCCCGCTTCCTCGACTTCGTCGGCGAAAGCATCATCCGCGCCGCCGAACAGGCCCGCGAGGTCCTCTACACCACCACCGACACGACCTCAGCCGACACGACCTCAGCCGACGCGACGACGGGCAACACGACCTCAGGCGACACGGCCGAGCCAAGTTCAGATCGCGGATAGACAGTCGTCTCGATGGTCACAGCCATGGGACGAAGCCGGATGTGTACCCTTCAACCCCCTCTTCGGCTGAGCGCGGGAGACTGGCCATGCACCGCTCCGTCCCTGTCCTGACCGTCCTCGCGTTCGGTGGAGCACTACTGCTCGGCGGCTGCCAGTACTCCTCCTACACCTGCCACCACCACCGGTGCCATGTGACCGTTTCCGGCGCCGGCCAGAAACTGGAGGTGGGCGGCACCACCGTCACGGTCTCGCAGATCTCAAGCCAGGGGATGACGGTGGCCGCCGACGGTTCCGCACCGACGGCGATCGGCGTCGGGCAGAGCATCCACCTCGGCCATGTCACGATCAAAGTGACGTCCGCCGACCACGACAAGGTCAAGTTCGACATCGAAGGAACCTCGATCAGGCAGCCGACAGTGATGTAACCGGGAACGAAGACGTCGACGCGGTCCCACCGACAGACGCCGACCGCCCAGGCCAGACCACTCGGGACACCGGGCCCTTGGCCCGGCACACTCCAGCACTCGGCCGGGACCCATGACCACACCGGATCTCTACGCGGCGCTGGCCCGCCCCCCGCACAGGACGACCTGCGCACTGTCCTGCACAGCGGCGGACCTCCTCCAGAGCCGCGAAGGCCGGATGGGGGCGGGCCCCCATCCGGCCTTCGTGCGGGTCAGCCGGTGTGGCGGGTCTGGTCGGGGACGTTGAAGCCGTTGACGCGGACGTCGGGCTTGGCGGACGTGGCGGAGTAGCGGGCGGTGAGGGTCTGCTGCTCGCCGGGCCAGAGCGTGACGTCGTTGTCGCTCCAGCGGATCGGCAGCACCTGCTTGCCGCCGGCGAACAGGTCGGCCCGGGTGAACAGGGCCGGGGTGCCGCCGTTGCCGACGTTGCGGACGGTCACGCTCGTCACCATCTCGCGGCCCTCGCGGCGGGTGGTGACCTGGACCTTGATGTCGGCGGGCTTGAGGGCGCGCAGGCCGGTCAGGTCGGCGTAGCCGTCCTTCTGGAAGACCGCGAACCCGTTGGACGGGGTGTACTGGCCGGGCGCGTGCGTCTTCGGCCAGTCGACCTGGTCGGCCTTCGTCGACAGCCAGTACACGTTGCGGCTGACGACCTCGGTGCCACGGGTGAGGGTGAGCTTCTCGAAGTAGGTCTTGGAGATCCCTGCCGGGACCTTCGGGTGCAGGACGGTCCGGACGTCCTGGCTGCCCAGCGCCCCGACGGGCGCGGTGGCCGTGGCGCGGACCTTGCCGTTGATGTCGATGATCTGCGCGGTGGCGCGCAGGCCGTCCTGGCGGGCGCCGGTCAGGTTGGCGACCTTGATGGAGCCGTCGTCGTAGGAGTACATGACGTGCACGGGCTCGTTGGCCTTCTTCGCGCCGAAGTAGACGCCCGGCTGGTCGAAGTCGGAGCCGTACATGCTCCACTGCAGCGACGGCCACGCCTTGTTCAGCATCCAGTAGATGATCCCGGTGCTGGGGTTCGCCTTGTCGGTGGAGTTGCCGATGTACGACTCGAACTGCGCGCGCGTCACCTCGTACTCGCCGAGCTGGACGGTCTTCTGGTACGAACCGGCGTCCTTCCAGGGGCCGTATCGGTGCCACAGCGGGGTGTTGTAGACGCCCATCCGGGACAGGCGCGTGTAGTCGGCGTAGAAGAACGTGTGGTACATGTCCTGGCCGGCGGTTTGGCCCTGGGCGGTCGCCGGGTCCCAGATCTTCTTCTGCTCGTCCGGGGTAAGGAAGCGGTTCAGTGAGTCCTGCGTCGGGATGGTGTTGCCGGTGCTGACCTCGGTGTCGAACCCCCAGGCGCTGCCGGTCATGCTGAGCGTCGGGTCATTGGTGTTGACGGTCTCTCGCCTGTTGTTCCAGAGGGCGTTGGGCGGGAAGTAGTTGTAGCCGCCCTCCTTGGTGCCTGCCGGGCCGAGCTTGGGCGACGACTTGTACTCCGCCGCGGCGACCTGCGGGAGCCGGAAGTCGGCCTGCGCGAACGCCTTCAGGTAGAGGGCCTCCTTCTCCGGGTCGGGCGCGTCGTCGCTGCCTTGGAAGAAGGTGAAGACGCTCGGGTGGTCGCGGAGCCGCTCCGCCATCGTGCCCGCCTGGTTGGACGCGTTGGCCTTGACGTCGTCCGACCAGGTCGACGACTTGCTCTCCCAGAGGGCACAGCACTGCCAGCCCGGCATGGCGAGGACGCCGGCCCGGTCGAGTCGGGCGAACATGTCGTCGGGCGGGAAGTTGCCCTCGAACCGGACCGCGTTCAGGCCCATGTTCCGGATGTAGGAGATCTGGTCGGAGACGTTGGACGGGGAGTAGCGCAGGAAGAGGTCCGGCGACCAGCCGGCGCCGCGGATGATCAGCGGCTTGCCGTTGATGATGAACTGCCGGTAGCCGTCCTTGCCGTGGGTCTTGCCGGGGACGGGCTTGGTGAGCCGCGACGTCACCGTCCGGATGCCGAAGTCCTCGGCGGCGCTGCTGGAGACGGTCCCGCCCACGGACGCGTCCAGCGCGAGGTGGTACATCGGCTGGTCGCCCATCTGGTAGGGCCACCACACGGCCGGGTGCTTCAGGTGCAGGCCGGGGCAGTCCGCCTTGGTGATCGCAACGGTGCGGGTCGTGTGCGCGGGCACCGTGACCGTGGCCTTGCAGGCGACGCGGGTGGAGCCGTGCGACACCGTGCCGGACACGACCACCCGCTGCGTCGATCCGGTGTTGTTGCGCACGTCGGCCTTGACGGTCAGGTCGGCGGTGGACAGGTCGGCGGCGTCGTCCTGCAGCACGTGCGCGTTGCGGACCGAGACCGGGCCCTCCTGGACGATCTGCGGCGCGTACTGCAGCCCGGTGTTCTGGTCGGGCGCCATCGGGTTCCAGTCGACCTGGTTCTGGGTCAGATACCGCATGGGCGTGTCGAACTTGGTGATGTCCTCGTCGTTGCGGGAGACGTCGAGCGCGATGGCGTTCGCCCCGTCCCGGACGTAGGGCGTGATGTCGTATTCCAGCCGGGTGTACGAGCCCTGGAGCTGCGCGCCTGCCGCGATCCTCTTCCCGTTGATCCAGAGGTCGGCCTTGCCGGAGACGCCGTTCATCACCAGTGACGTGCGGCCGCCTTTCCGGGGGTGGACGGTGATCTGCTCGCGGTACCACCAGTTCACGTCGAACTGCTTGGCCGGCACCTTCGCCATGTTGTCGTTGTGGAAGATGTTCGGGTACCGGCCGTTCTCCAGCAGACCCGCCATCAGCGTCTCGGGCCGGGACAGCGGCAGCCAGCCCTTCGTCGAATAGTCCGGCTTGGAGATCTCAGCGCCGGTGTCGCGGGTGTCGGCGGAGGACCGGATCGCCCAGCCGGAGGTCAGCTCCGTGGTCCCGGAGGACCGGATCCTCTGCACGGCGGGCCGGTGCCCGGCGAAGGCGTGGGCCGGCACCGCGGGGGCCAACGTCCCGCCGAGGGCGAGCAAGGCGCACAGCGCCGTCGTTCGAGTCCTGGACCCGCTCATGTGTCCATCCCTCCTTCGTGCGGCCGGAGCCGGGCGCTTCCCGGCGGCCGATGCCACCAATGCTCGGACCGGGGGCACCCGGCGGGCCGTAGGGCCAGGACGTCAATGGGGGTAGTGCTAAGCCCACTTCACGGTGAGGACGGTGGCGTTTAGGAGCCGCCTGGTCTCGGGACGCCCGCGCACTGCGTCGGCCGCCCCCAGGAGTTCACTATGTCGCCGCCGTCAAGAGCGCAGGCATCACAGTGATGAAGAGCGATTCTGGACGTCCAGCGCCGCGGCGCAGGGCGTCGCGAATTGCGTCACCGACTACAAACAACTGATGCGGCCGCAGATCTCATCAGCGCGGGATCGCCGTTTCGGGGCGGGTGCAGCCGACAACAGGCGCAGCGGCCTCGGATGACGATCCCCGCGGAGGCAAAGCCTGCGAGCTTGCGCCTACCAGCGCCGGAATCGCCCAGTTCACCGTCGCGGAGCGCCGTGACGGCGGCGCATTCGTCGCAGACGGTGTGGGCATGGGGATGGTCGGCTAGGCCGTAGGTGACACGTCCGCCGATCGCCAGGTGTGCACGATCTGGAGCCGCTCGAACAGCGCTGACGTCCCCGTAGACGGTGGACATGTCCAGCCCGTGGCGGCGGCGCGAGGCTCTTGGGCGAGGGCCCGGGCGATGCCCACGCGCTGGCGTTCACCACCCGGCAGTTTGACTGGACGGCGTTCCGCCATGGCAGGGTCGGCCTCTGTGTCGCCATCGTCGACCGGCTCACCTTCAACGCCACCATCATCGAGACCGGCATTGATTCCTACCGGTTCGCCCAGACCCGCGCCCGGCAGGCCGCCGGGCACTCCTGAGCCTGAACGTCCCGCCCTGGCGCCTCGGGGCGGGACATTCCCCGGGCTCAGCAGCAGTCAGCGCAGCACGAGCCGTCACAGGTCGGGTCCTCACAGCATGGGCACATTCCTGGTCTCACCTCCCTTCGCGTCTGGAAGATCGGGCGGGCACCAGGTCCCCGGCGCCGGATCAGGGCAGTCCGGTCCGGGCATCCGCGTCAGCATGCCGACCAGCTCGGACCGCAGCGCCGCCAGCCGCGCCATCTCCGCGTCGATCTCGGCGACATGACGGCGCAACAACCCCTCGGCCGGCTCACACGCGCAGACCCCGGTGTCCCGCACCGCCAGCAGCTCACGGATCTCGGCCAGCCGCAGCCCAAGCCGCTGCGCACCGCGGATGAACAGCAGCCGATCCACCGCGCTGGGGCCATAGCGGCGGTGCTCGCCACTGGTGCGCTCGGCGGCCGGAAGCAGTCCCTCCCGCTCGTAATAGCGCACCGTGTCGGCACGCACTCCCACGCGGGCAGCCAGCCGCCCCACCGTCAACCACTCGCTGACATGGTCAACCATCATGCTTTTGAGGCTAAGACTTGGACCCCACTCCAAGTTCAACCCCTTCCGGGCCGCCAATCCCGGACCCTGAGCGACCACATCGTGATCGCGTTCTGTAGACGCTTTCCCCTAGATATCCGGTCGAGAAAGTAGGCGAGTGAGCGGCCAACAGACCGTCATACGGTCCGGTGCGGCGCGACGCCCCTGGGTCGTGTTCGCCGCCGGGGCGGCGGTCGGCGTGCTGGGCGGGATGATCGGCCTGTCGGAGTAGTCCGGGCCCCAGACGGTGGCGAGGAGTTGTTCGCGGGGCTGGACCTTCCCGGCGTTCTCCATCAACGTCTGCAGGGGGTCGAGCTTCGCCTTCGTGCGGCGAAGGGCGTTCGAGCATTGAGAAGTCGCTGCCCCGTCCGCCGACGGGCCCGGTTCGCGCGCCGACCGCCGCAAGGATCATCAGTTCCGGCCGAGCAGCGACATCCGGTCGTCGCATTTCGAGGCCGCCATCGAACAGGTGATGGCGGCCGCGGCCGAGGCGGCCGTGCCCGGGGTGTCCATGCACGCGGTGGTGTTCGCGGCCCGGAAGGCGTCGGTGCCGCTGCACGCGGTGATGGCGCCGCTGGACCGCGCCGCCCGGCTGCTGCTGGACCGCCCGGACCGGAGCGAGGTGCTGCGGCCGCACCTGACCTCCCGCCGCGGCCTGACCGTGCTGGACGGCGCGAGACAGCGCCTGGACGCGGCGCTGACGGCCGCGGTGGGCGGGCCCCGTGGGCGACGTGGTGGCCATGGCCGACGGCGGCCTGGCCGTGGTGACCGGCGCCCGATGGACGCCCGGCCCGCCGGCGGATTGGCCGCCCGCCGCCTACCGGGGCACCCCCGCCACCGGCGGCCCGCGCGAACTGGAGATCCCCGCCGAGTCCCTGACCGCCGTCCCCACGAAGACCGACGACCACGGCAACGACGGCCGGCGCGGCGACGATCGGCCCGGCTTCACGTTCGCGCTGGCGCTGGCCGAGCCGCGCGCCGAGCACCAGGCCCGCCAGGACGCCGAGAACGCAGCCGGCGGGCCCGTTGGGAAGGCAGTTGTCGAAGGCTCCGATGCGCCCGCTAGATGTACTCGGTCATGGCGAGCATGTAGAACTCGAAATGTCGCGGTCGGCGTCCGCGCGCTAGGTCCCGGCGTCCTGCTCCTGCCGCTTTCGGCGGGGCGCTCCGATCGCCGACCGGCGCTTGCCCGAGTAGGGGTTCGGTCCTCCCCTGCGCGGCGTGTGCTCGGCGACGTCCAGACCCGCCAGGCGTGCGAACGCGTGCCGGATGAGATCGGAATCGTTGACCGTCTCGGGTAGTCCGAGCGCGAGCCGCGCACCCTCGTACAAGGGGTCAGGGACACGACCGCCGATGACCCTGGTCTCTGCCATATAGGGAAAACCTTCCGAACCAACATTGTTGACGCAAACCACGCTAGACCCGCAGCGCCCGACCACCCCCACCAGGCGAACGAGCACGTTCACGAACGCCCAGTTCAGCGGCACCGATGCGCGTCAACGATCACCCCTGATGAGACTTTTCTCTATATTTCGAGTGCGGCGGTCTGGCGGCCGCCGTCGACGCCCGGCCCACGCGCCGCTAGACGTCCCCGGACGCTAGAGGACGTCTCAGTGTGTCTCTCAGACGTCCCGGAGCGTGGCCGAAAAGACGCAGCGACGGCAACGGCGACGAGCGCGGGGGCTTCGCCGAGAGAACTCCGGCAGGCCAACCGCAGATCGGTCGGGACGGTCATGCTTGCAAATCCCTACGAACCAGACCAGACGGCAAGGCCTCGCCATGTCGTCCCCAATAGTCAGGAGTGCCTGATGGCAAAGGAAACGCAGGTCACCGTCCCGAACGTTCCTGGAGCCGAGTCGACCGCCGCCCGCAAGGGGGCCGAGGAGCTCGGACTCTGCGTGCGAGAGGTGGAGACCGCACCCGTGGAATACCAGGTCGGCCTGGGCGCCGGTATCACCTACCAGGTGACCGAGCGCGCGAGAACTGTTATCGCAGTTCGGGGAGGTGATCCGAGGTTGAGGAACCTACGGACGGCCGTTGACGGTACCCGCCGGTAGCCACCCAGGCCCTTGACGCCGGATGATCGGCGAGTGGACGTAGCGTCAGAAGCCAACGGCCCTCAAGACGCGCGGCCGCCGCCGGACCTCACCCTGACCATCCTGGGTTTCAAAGATCCGGCCGTGTCCGAGGTGTCGAGCAGGTCCCGCAGGTAGCGGCCGTACAGCGAGCGAGTTTGCCCTCCTTGGCCGCCATCGCGAACGCGGCCCGGAGCCGACAGGCTCGTCAGCCGATCGGTGGTGCGAGGTATTCCAGCGCATAACCGTCGCCGGACGGGGTTACGCGGGCGATGCCGGGTGAGTCGAGGTGGGCGCCGGCTACGAAGTGGTGTGGTTGGGTCAGTTGTTCGAGGAGGGCCGCTCGCGCGGCGCGGGCTTGGGACTGGTTGCCGTCGAGCTCCCAGGACACGTTCGGCTGATCGAATTGGAGCGTGGGAACGTGAACGGTGTCGCCCCAGACGAGAAGGCGGCCGGCGCCGTTCCTGACCTCGTAGACGGTGTGACCGGGTGTGTGGCCCGGTGTCGGGATCGCGGTGGTCCAGTCGTTGATCGCGGCCTTCTCCGACACGGGTACGACCCGGTCGCGGATCGGCTCGAGCCGCCCCGTGAACACCGAGGTGTCGCCCGCGCCGATCCACACGCGCTCGAGTCTGGTGAACGCCTCTGAGCCGTCCGGCGCGATCAGGCCGCTCACATGGTCTTCGTGTTTGTGGGTGATGGCCACATCGGTGACCTGCGCGCGGTCGATTCCCGCCTCGTCTAGCGCGTCGTAGATCAATCCCATGGTGGGGTCGTGCCAGGCGTTGGACGCGCCGGTGTCGATGAGAACCGACCGCGTGCCGTCGGTGACGAAGAAGGCGTTGACCGACAGCCGCAAGTTGTCGCCGGCCAGCGGGACGGCGGCCGGCAGCTCATCGAGCGTGTGCCCGTCCTCGTCGCGGAGCCGTGTCGGCGGCATGTCGATGTATCCGTCTCGCAACGAGATCACCTGCAGATCGCCGAATTCGAACCTGGCATGGTGCTGGCCACTCGAGATCAAACGCATGGAACCTCCGTCGGGTTGGGCGCACATCGCATGTCTCCGATAGAAGAGTACATCTTCTTTAGGAGAAACCCCTACGCTGTGGGCAGTGAGGTACCCGTCGATCGAGGAGCACGGTGGTCGAGCAAGACGGAAACGCGGCCGAACCACAGCACAGTGACGACCTGGCCGGCGCGTTCGGCGGCAACGTGCGGCGACACCGCGAGGAGGCGGGCCTGACACTGGAGCAGCTGTCCACACGGTCGTCGGTCAGCCGGGCGATGCTGTCCAAGGTCGAACGCGGTGAGAAGAGCCCGACGATCGGCGTCGCGGCTAGGATCGCCCACGCGCTCGACGCGTCGCTCTCGGACCTGATCGGTGCGCCGGCCGCTGCCGCGTCCGGTGTGGCCATTGTCATGCGCCAGAACGATCGACCCGTTTTCCGTGACCCGGAAACCGGCTTCGAGCGGCACATGGTGTCAGCGGCCCCGGGCGCGGGAGGAGCCGAGATGATCGTCCACTACCTCCCCGCGCAGGTCTCTACCGGGCTGCTGCCCGCGTATCCGCCGGGTACGGAGAAACAACTCGTGGTGCTCGAAGGCACCCTCACCGTCGCGATCGGCGGGATCAGCGAGACCCTGAACACAGGCGACTCCCTGTTCTTCCAGGCCGACGCGGACCACGGCTTCGCCAACCGAACGAACGCTCCCTGCGAATACATCATGGTCATCTCGCGCAGAACCTGATCGGCCGCAGCTTGCGGGCCTGACAAAGCCGGCTAGGTGTACTGCCCAGGCAGGACGCTCGGGACCGTCTGAAAGTTGGGTCTGTCCCGTAGTCGGTGGTGACGCTGGGCGTGCGTCTGTGATCACCAGGCGTGTTCGACGCGCCGGTGTTTTTCGGGTCTTGCGGCTGTGGTCGTCGAGGGCGTGTCGGACGGCGAATGCGGTGCTCGTCGCAGCACGCACCAGGGACGATCCGGTGCCCTGTCCGTTGTGCGGGACGCCGACGGCGAAGGTCCACGCCTATCACGGGCGGGCGGTAGCGGACGCGCCGGTGGACGGCCGTCGGGTCGTATTGCACCTGCGCGTGCAGCGGCTGGTCTGCCAGGTTCTGGGATGCCGACGGCAGTACGCCGTGCTCTGCCCGACGCGGTGCAGGTCAGTGACCGGTGGCATCTGTGGCGCAACCTCTGCGACAAGGCCTTGCTCGAGGTCCGCGGTCGAGCTGTTCACTGCCGTCGACGGTGACCCTTGCCCGGCGCAGCATTTCACGCAGGGTCAGCGGTTCGGTGACAAGGACGATCTGGGCCTCAGGCGGGCGGGGCGACGGGCGGTGGGGCCGGAGTAGGAGCCCGTGGCGGGACAAGGCGTAGCGGCCCGGGAAATCAGAGCCGCTAACAAACCCAGGGCGCTTCACCCGGGTGGTGGTGATCTCTTGTGGAACCTTCGTTACGGCGCCCATACCGGTTCTTGAACAACTCGATTCGGGGGTGAACGCCGGTGGCCGGAGCGAGCACGGCATGGACGGTCCCCGGCGAACGACGTCCGGCCAGGTCAGCAACCGGACGTGACCAATCGAGAGAACCGGAGTCGACCATGAAACCGATCACGCGGTCACCGCTCTTCAGGACCGTGAGGGCGTGCCTCGCCCAGGTCGCGCTCGCGCTCGCACTGGCGGCGCTGCTGCTCTGGGACGTGCAGTCCTGGCAGTACGACAGCCGCCAGGAGACCTGCGTGCACGGGTTCCTGTGGGTGTTCACGTGTGTCATGAACCTCATCCACTGGAATCACAGGTCAGGCAGCCTCTACCGCCAGCGGGAAGAGCACGCCAAGAACCGGAGCGACATCTGGGACAAGGTCAACAGGGGCATCTTCACCGCCACGCTCATCTCGGTGGTGATCTTTGCTCTCCTGTTCGTCCTGATCCTCGGCGTCCTCGTGCAACACCCGGTGGCCTGACGCCGCCTGTTCCCGACACCGCGACCGTCACCTCACCCCGGAACCGCCGATTCAGGGGCAGACGCCAGGAATTCGATCAAGATAATCGGCGAAGGCCCAGCCGAAGGATCTATCCAGGAGTGCCCACCGCTCCGGAGTCCGCGGTTACGCCCAGGATTCGATCTTCCGGGACTGCCCGGCTTTCTCGGCCCCGGATCGCTCGGAGTCGTCCGCGCCGGACATGCGGCCCCGCATTCACAGTCGGCCAGCCACGACTTCGGCAAATACAACCCGGCATCGATCAACGCGCGGCCTCGCGCCGAGGCATAGGCCAGGAAGACCCCGAGCTGGCAGCTCTCCACCCGACCCGCGGTGCCGGAATACTGCCGCTGCACCCCGGCCGATCCGATGCCCTCCTTGATGAACCCAGTCTCGTCCACGATCAGCACCCGGAGTCATATCCCCGAGTGCTTCAAACACATACTCCCGCAGGTCATGACGCATACCTCGGGGATGCGGCCTCGCCTGTCGACTCGCGGTTGTTGTCCTCGTATTCATCTCTAGATTCACGGGCGGTAATCGCTTCTTCTCTCTTGCTTCATTTTGATCGTAGATACGCCGCAAATGCGTTGGCTGGACGGTGATTTGAGGCTTGCCGCACTCCGAGGGGACCGGACGGTACCGATTGCGGGAACCAGGATCTCGCAATTCTGTAAACCAGAGAAGGGAGAGTCCCCATGACTGGGAACTCGGCAGACCAGGGCCCCCCGGAGTGGCCCCGGTTCGACAAGCGTGGGCCCGAGCCCACCGATGTGAGGGAGCTGATCGAGCGAGTGATCGGCGAACTCCACCCGCCAGTGCGACTCAGGGCCACTGCCATCAACAACGTCGGCAAAGTGGCGAAGGCGTTGCTGGCGAACGCGTACCAGCACACGACCGGTTCGTTGTGCCGGGACACCGTCCGGCTCGTGGTCCAAGTCGACCTCATCGACGGAGAGCGAGGCGTGCGTGTAGCGGTCCACGACCCCGGAGAGGCCCTGGACCTTGACTGGTCAAAGGGCCGCACCGGGTTCTGGACCATCAGGCAGTTCGCCTACCTCTACGGCGTTGACAGGGACGGCGAGGCAGGGAAGGTGGTGTGGACCGCCATCCTCCTCGACCGGGTGCCTGGCCTCGTCCGCGATCCGCACGAGCCGCCCCAGTAGCCTGGGGTGGCAATCACCAGCAGACGATGCCTGGGCCGGCGCCTGCGCTGAACTGCGCCGGTGCCGTTCAGTCCAGTAGTTGAGTTTCTGACTGGCAAAGTGGACCGGCCTCCATCCATTGGGTGGAGGCCGGTTTCTTCAGCGCAGCTGTGAGCTGCTTCGACGTAGGCGCGTACGGTCTCAGCAGCAGGTCATCCCCAACCTGCGAACGTTGACGTCAAATCGCGTGGACAGCCCAGAAGCGAACGTCTCCGCCCCTGCCGTCATGTCCACGACGACGTACTCTCCGGGACCGTCGACGAGGTGGCGGTTGCGATGCCGACACCGAACGCCGCCAGGACGGCGAAGACATCCGACCTGCCGAGCGAGTACGAGTAAGCGTTCCACCGGTCCGCGGCCCAGCAACCCAGGCCCGCTGAGAACCAGCGACCTGAGCCTCCAACATCGCCGGCCGTCCAGTTCACCCAGACGTTGCAGGGCGGACCCGTGATCCCAGCAGGAGGTGGCGTGGCGCCCCGAGAGACCACGCGCAGGATACCCGTCGAGCCACGAGCCGAACGGTGGTCTCGCAAACGGCAGGAAGTTGTAGGCAAATTTGCTCTTCCACGACCAGTCGGCCTGGCGAAGACGCTGCTCGCGGCATCACAGATCCGGTGCGCGCCCCGGCGGAGCGCACACAATATGGGCCTTCACGAATCCCGAGCTGTCTTCAGATGCCACAACGGCATAGATCCACGAAGAGTCCCTAGGTCCTAGGGGCTACAGGAACTGCGGAGGGCCCAGGGAGCTCCGGGGCGATTTCTTAGTAGCCTCGGAAAAGAAGTTGGTCCTTGCGCTCGGAAGAGAGCAAGGACCAACAGTTGGTGCTGTCAGCAGCAGCCTCAGCCGCTGCGGCTGATCTCGAAGGTCAAGGTGGCCTTCTTCCCGCCGGCCCGCCCTCGGTGACCCGTGCTCGTCACTCGCTCATCAGCGGCAATGGTGTCGTGAACCTGCTCCATGGCCGCCCAGCCGAGCCGATTGGCTTCCTCCTGGCTTCCTGCGGAGATCTTGATCTTGATCTTCCTCATCAGGTTTCTCCTGACCTCGTGAGAGAACACACCCCTTGGGGCCGCGTCCTCTGATCTGGGTTGTGAACTGCAGAAGAAGACCGTCCACGACACGCCTATCTCGGCAGAATCAGGCGGGTGAATAATGCGAGAACAGTCGGTAGGAATACAATAAACAGGACGTGCCATGGGCCGCAGCTTCATCGCCCCCTGCCTCCCTGAGCAGGTGAACGGTTCGCCGGCACCGAAACCGGTTTCAACCAACGCCACCGCGTAGGCCCGAAACTCTGCCTGGCTACTTGAACGACCCCAATATCGCACGGGATCTGCGGGCGGCTCGCCCGCTGGAGGCGTTGGAGACCGACGTGCTGGCCGGGTTCGTGCCCGCGCGGGCGGGCCGCCGAGACGTCTTGGATCTCCAGCTCATAGGCGCGTGACCATGCCGGACGTCGAGTCCTGGCTCGCCGAGCGATCAGTCCGGGGTGTCAAGGCCGGTCTGGCCCGCGGAGTGGTGACCCACACAGGAGGCGATCCGCCGATCGGCCAGGACGACACGCAAAGCCGCCTCCAACGTGAGGTGCACGGAGATGTCCCAGGCCGGCTGCGTCACCTCCAGCGTCCGGAGCGCCTGGGGGCGCAGCCCGGCCATCCTGATGATCGTTCCGTGGTCGCGGGCGTACCGATGGGCCTCGACCAACACCTGGACGCCGCTGCCGTCGATGTACGGCACGTCGGTCATGTCGAACACCAGCTGCTCGCCGGGGCAACGCCGAACCTCGTCGAGATAGCCGCGCAGGCGCCCGCAGCTGTGCAGGTCCACCGCTCCCGCCACGGCGATCATCGTGACCTGGCCGGGAAGATGGCGGTGGGACAACTGAAGGCGGCGCACGGCAGGAATCCTTCCTCAGCCCCTGGCGCCGAGGTGTTCAGATGGCGGCCGGTCGTCAACGAACCGTGAAAGAGTTGCACCGCAACACCGCCGGGCTGATCGAGGCAGAAACTGCGCGCCGGCGCGGCAGTGATCGTGGCCGTGAGGCAGATGGGCGCGGTCCCTGCCCGGCGGACGGCGTCACGATCTCGGGTGCTGCAACGCCTCAGCCTGGGCGATCGGACGGTCTCGGCTTCGGCCGCCTCTTACGCCCATCGTCTTGACTCTGGTCCGCAGGTTATGAGGGCGCCACGGCAAAGGTTCGGGGTCGGCACGGCTGTAGGCGAGGAGGGAACGCCTGCGGGCCCAGCAAGGGGGACTCGGCCGTGCGCGGGTAACAGGCCTTGCAGAAGGTGATCGACCGGCTGCGACGGTCGATCGATGGCGCGGATTCCGACGATCAGGTCAGCGATGAGGTGACCGCGGTGCTCCGACACCAATCGACCATGTGCTGATCACAGCCGGCGGACCACACTACGGGCCGCTGCTGGAAATGGACGCCGACCAGGTGCACCAGGCGGTCAGCGGACACATGGTGCGGGCCCTCGAGATCGCGCGCAGCTCGGCCGCCACCGCCGCCCTAGCGCCATTCACAGCGACATTGGCGCTGGAACTCGCGCCGGTTCGCGTCAACCTCATTGCCACCGGGTTCGTCGATACGCCGCTGTCGGCGTCGTTGCTCGGAGATCAACTCGACGAGCGCCGAACCGAGTTGCGAGCGACGCTACCGATCGGACGCGTACGCTCACTTGATACCCGCGCAGAAGCGGACGGAGAAGATCGCCGACGATGTCCTGGCCTGGGCCGTCGAGCATGCTCGTTGATCATCAACGGCAGGGTCGCCGGGCGCAGTCGCCGACCCGGTGACCTTGTCCGACGACCTGCCCAGCCGAAGGACGGGAGCCTGCAGTAGATAGCGGTGTGGCCCCCGGCCTACCTCCTGGTTCATGGTCGGTGAGGGAGACCGCACAGGTCTGCCATCAGGCCCATCTGGTGGTCGAAGTAGTCCCGCCGGGCGTGGATGATCGTTTCCAGCCGGCCGAAGACTTCGAAGCTGATCAAGCCGAACAGGTGGGTCCATCCGGCGAACACCCGGTTGAGCAGTTCCTCGGAAATGTCGACGGGGTGTTGGTCGATCAGCTCTTGAAGGTCTTTGCGGACCGGTTCGGGCATTGGAGCCGACGGCGGAAGGGTTTGGCCCCGGGCGGCGCCCTCGGCGGCGATTTCGACGAGTAGGAGGATCACGGTGGCTGCGGGGGCCACCGTGTCCTGTGGTGCCGCGTATCCGGGTACCGGGCCGCCGTACAGCAGGTTGTACTCGGCTGGATGGTCGAGTGCCCATTGGCGGACGGCGTGGCTAACGGCCAGGAAGCGATCGCGAGGACGCGCCGATTGCGCCTGTGCCGCGGCCTGCCGCGCCGCCTCGGCGAGCGCCTGGTACGCCTCGATGATCAGTGCGGTCAACAACTGGTCCCGGCTGGAGAAGTATCGGTAGAGCGCTGACGGGACGATGTCGAGATCACTGGCCACCCTGCGCAGCGACAGGTCGGCGCCGTCGGCGGCCAGCCGCCGGCGGGCGGCCGCCTTGATCTCCTCGATCATTTCCGACCGGATCCGGGCGCGCAGTGACGGTGCAGGCATACCCCAAGTCTGCCACATCCGAGAACATCGATTCCTATCGAGAACACTGTTCTTGACTTGGGTCGGCGTACTCCCTATTCTCTGAGAGAACACTGTTCTCTGAAGGAGTGCTTCATGTCCTTGCACGTTGTCCTGGGAGCCGGGCCGATCGGCTCCACCACCGCGCTGATGCTGGCTGAGCAGGGTAAGGAGGTGCGCCTGATAACGCGCGGCGGAGGCGGCCCGGACCACCCTGGCATCGAGCGCGTTCAGGCCGAGGCGTCCGACCCGGCCGTGCTGACACCCCTGACCGCCGACGCCAGCGCGCTCTACCAGTGCGCCGGCCCGCCCTACCATCTCTGGACGACCGAGTTCCCCCCGCTGATCGAGAGCGCCATACGCGCCGCCGAAGCGAGCGGCGCCGTCCTGGTCAGCGTCGGGAACCTCTACGGCTACGGCCTGGTAAGCGGTCCGATGACCGAGGACCTGCCCGCACGCCCCAATTCCGAAAAGGGCCGCGTCCGAGCCGGACTGTGGGCCAAGCAGCACGCCGCGCACCAGGCCGGACGGATCCGCACAGCCGAGGTCCGCGGGTCTGACTACCTGGGAGCCCGCGCCTCAACACCCTTCACCATCATGCTCCTGCCCGCCCTTCTACGCGGCCGGCGCGCACTCGCCCCTGCCGACATCGACGCCCCGCACAGCTGGACCTACACCGGTGACGTGGCCCGAACCCTGATCGCCGTCGCCGCCGACGAATCCGCCTGGGGCCGCCCCTGGCACGTTCCGACCCCGCCGCCTGTCTCCATTCGTGAACTGGCTGAGCTGGCGGTGACCATGGCCGAAGCACCCAGAGCACGAATCGGCCGGATGCCAAACGCCCTGCTACGGGCGGCCGGCCTGTTCAACGTGGCAGCCAGGCAGCTCCCCGAAATGCGCTACCAGTTCGACCACCCGTTCGTGCTGGACTCCAGCGCAGCGCAAAAGGCATTCGGTCTCAAGCCCACCTCGACCACCGACGCACTCCGCGAAACCATCTCCGCATTGCAGTCCACCGCCCAATAGGCCGCATTCAGTCAGCGGGGCAGCGTGTCAGATGTCTCGGGCAAACCGAACCGCAGCAACGTGGCAGGGTTCCACAACTGGGCTTTGGCGGCGGGGATCGTCTCACCTCCACGGACGTAGTTCTCGGCAGGCACAGGGCACAACCGTGTGGGTCGACTGCTTCTTCGTCCGCGACCTGCGCGCCCATTTCGAGCACGGCCACCTACCCGAAACCCGGTGAGAGCACCTCACTGTCAACCACGTGAAGCACTCATCACCAAGTCCGGGACGATTACTTGGCCGACGTGCCGAACGCCGAGCGGGAGGGACGCCTCGGGAATCAGAACGCGTTCTTGTCAATGGCGGCGGTGTCGAGCAAGCTACGTCGCATGGATCTGAACGCCCTGGAAGAGATCCGTCAGGTGAAGTACCGCTACTTGCGCTGCCTGGACCTGAAGGACTGGGACGGGTTCGCCGGCACCCTCACCGAGGACGCCCTGGGTGCCTACGGAACCCGCGCGGTCGGCGAGCCGCTGCGCCTGGAAGGCCGCGATGCCATCGTCGACTACATGCGCGGCAATCTCGGTCCCGAGATCACCACGGTGCACTTCGCGGGCCAACCCGAGATCCGGGTCGACGGCGACAAGGCCGAGGGCACCTGGTGCCTGGAGGACACCGTCATCGCCAAGGCGTTCCGGGTGCTGATCCGCGGATCCGCCTTCTACGAGGAGACGTATCGGCGCTGCGCGGACGGCGGGTGGCGCATCAGTGGCATCGGCTATGAACGGACCTACGAATACTCGATATCGCTCGATGATGTGCCCAGCTTCAGGCTGCTGGCAGACCGCTGGGCGTCCCCGCCCCCGCAGCCGGGAACTTGACCCTGTATCAAGAGCCAGGCTTGATGAGTGCCGTCGCCCGTCGCCAGCGCGCCGTGGACGAGGTAGTGGCCGTCAGTGGAGTCGGCGGTGGAGGGGCATGGCCAGATCGGTGGGACCAGGACGACGGTGTAGTCGATGAGGTGGTCGCGCAACGGCTGCGGCGCCGGCACGGCCATCCGCCCGAGCGCGACCGCCTGTACGAGGTGTACGCGCCTCGGGCGCTGCGCTTGCTGAGAATGCAGGGCGCCTTGACCCACGCGGCCTATATCGCGAGCAGCGGGGCGGCGGTGTGCGCGGCCGAGGGCATCACGTGAGTCAGGCCTTGGCGCGCTGCTGCTTGAGGCGCAGTTCCTCCCTGCGGACATCGGCGTGGACGGCTTGCTCGCGTTCCAGCCAGTCGGGCCTTTCGGCCTTCAGGTTCTCGATCTCGGCCGTGGTGAGGGGGCCCGTGATGCCGGCGCGGGCCAGACCTGAGACGGAGACGCGGAGCTTGGCGGCGGCGACTTGGCGGGGGTGGGGGCCCTCACGGCGCAGGTTCGCCAGCCATGAGGGCGGGTCGGCTTGGAGCGCGTTCAATTCGTCCCGGGAGACAGGACCTTCCTGGAACTCGGCGGGTGCTGCCGACAGCAGGATCCCCAGCTTCTTGGCCGCGGTCGCGGACTTCATGGTCTGCGGGGTCTTCGCTTTGGACGTGGCCATGACCTCAAGGGTAGCCAGCGAGAGGGAACTGTCTGGACGTGACTAGGGTGGCGGAGTGACCGATGGTGAGTTCCGGCTGGCCTACGTGCCGGGGGTGACGCCCGGGAAGTGGGCCGGGGTGTGGGCCGAACGGGTCCAGGACGTGCCGCTTCGCCTGCTGCAGATGCCGGCGACCGAGATCGTCCCCCTGCTGCGGAACGGTGGCGTGGACGCGGCGTTCGTACGCCTGCCCGTCGACCGAGAGGCCCTCCATGTGATCCCGCTGTACCTGGAGACGACCGTGGTCGTGGTGCCAAAGGATCATGCGGTGGCCGCAGCGGAGGAGGTGGAGCTCGCCGATCTCGCCGACGAGGACGTGTTCGAGCCACTCGACGAGGTCTTGACCTGGGACGACCGCCCCGGGCAGCCCGCCTTCACCCGTCCTGAGAGCACCGCCGGCGCGATCGAGTTGGTGGCGTCGGGAGCCGGCGTCCTGCTGCTCCCGCAGTCTCTGGCCCGCCTCCACCACCGCAAAGACCTCACCTACCGAACCGTGACCGACGCTCCTCAGTCCCAGATCGGCCTGGCCTGGCTCGAGGCCGTGACGACCGACCTCATGGAGGAACTGATCGGCATCGTCCGCGGCCGCACCCCCAATAGCTCCCGCGGCCGCAATCCCCGGCAACAGCCCACCCGTAAAAAGCCACCGCAACAACGCCCCGCCCCCAAGCACCGCCGCCAGAAGCGCCGCCGAAGGTGACGAGTGCCGCGCTCACCGACAACACCCAGCCATACCACCCCAATATGGTGTTGGCCCTCCGCCAGTTGACGCTGCGGCAAGCGACTCGCTCGGGTCACGTCGCGGACTACTCCGTCGAACCGCGCCTTCCCGTCCGAGCCGGCGAGGTGGCACCGGGCGGCGAGACAGGTGATTCCGAACGGCTAGAAGAGGCCGGCGGAGGGAGCGGGAAGAGGCGGCGGGGCGGTGGCCGATACGGCGAGCGCTGACGGTCTCCATCACCGCGTTCATCCTCGGCATCGCACCCCGGTCAGCACCGTCGGGATGCCGGCATCGGTCAGGACGACGTCGAACAGTTCGGGGAACTTGCCGCCCCGGTCACAGATCAGGAACCGTGCCCGGCAGCCGGCGTCCTCCAAGTCCATGACCAGGTTCCGGACCGCCTGGGTCACCCATGGGCGGTCGGGTGAGCGGTGGCGCCCAGAACGCGGATGCGGCGGGTGTAATGCTCGATGACCGCCAGCACTTACCTGCGGGCGCCGGTGAGGGTAACGGTCAACCGATGACCCGCCACCGAAACGAAGAGTCGGTTGGTCGCCCCGCAACCCAACCGACCTCAGAAGGCCTCACGAGGTCGTAGAGCCCGACATGTCATTTGCTCGGCTGGGGAACCTTGCAGTTGGCGGTGGGGTTGAGACCGATGTAGTTGAGCGGACCGGAGGCCAAGGTGATTCCGATCGTGGCGATGCTGGTGCAGCTACCGTCAAATTGGGCGTAGTAGTGGCGCTGTCCCCCGGCGAGCGCTCCTACGATCAGCCAGGCGACGAGCATCCACCGTCCGGACCTCATCGCTACCTCCGGTGACCGCTTTGCCGACCCTGGGGTACGACAGTAACGACAAGATCGTCCATAGTTAAGCAAGTCGGGCCGGGTGTGTCATGTCACCAGCGTCTCGCGCGGCCGCTGTGTTCTCGACGACGCTCTGCCCACCACCGGAAAGTCTCTCGACGACCCGACCGTGCACAACCCCGCTCGAATCCCCCGACTGACACCAGCGTCCGGCCGCCGACGGGCTCGCACTCCCCACCGAGGTGGTCGTGCAGAGCAGGTCGCGATCAAGAGCGCGACACGGGTGAAGATCTTGTCTCCAGGCCGGGCACAGCGTCCGGACCCGGCACGGCCTAGATCGTTGACGGCACGGCCGCTGTCCGCTCCCACATCCCACCGCGAGTGACTGTGGCCCACTCTGCCCATCCGCTCCACGCACGGCCCGTCGGGAATCGTGTGGTGACCCGGTGGGCGTTCGGTTGTCGCAAGGGCCGAGCCTGTCAGACACGAGTGTTTATCTGTCATGCTTTTGGTGTGGTCGAGATGATCGGGCGGTATCGCGTTGTCCGCAAGCTGGGCCGCGGCGGGATGGGGACGGTATGGCTTGCCGAAGACGGCGACGGACGGCGCGTCGCGGTGAAGGTCATCAACGCCGAACTGGCCCGCGAGCCTGAGTTCCGTGAGCGGTTCCGGCAGGAGGTGGAGGCTGCGCGGCGGGTGCGGCGGTTCTGCACGGCGCCGGTGCTGGACGCCGGTCTTGATCAGGAGCCGCTGTGGGTGGCCACCGACTTCATCGACGGCCCGACCGTGCAGGAGGCTGTGTCCGCCAACGGTCCGCTGCGCGGAGCCGATCTCGACGCGCTCGCGGTCGGCATCGCGACGGCCCTGACCGCCATCCATCAGGCCAGGTTGATCCATCGGGACCTCAAACCCTCCAACGTGCTGCTGTCACCGGTCGGCCCGCGAGTCATCGATTTCGGTATCGCCCGCGCTCTGGACGCCACCGGGCAGCTGACCCGCTCAGGGACGGTGATCGGCACTCCCGGCTACATCGCGCCTGAGCTGCTGGCCGGTGACCGGCCGCTCCCGGCCGCCGACGTGTTCTGCTGGGGCGCTGTCGTCGCCTACGCCGGCACGGGCCGTCCTGCCTTCGCCGGGGCCGGCGGCGCCGAGATCAACGACCGTGTCCAGAATGCCGAGCCTGATCTGGACGGCCTTGAGCCGCACCTTCGCCAACTCGTCGCCCGTGCCCTGGCCAAGGATCCCGGCGCCCGCCCAGCCGTTCCCCAGGTGGTCTCCGAGTTGACTGGCTCGCCGTCCGCTCCACCCCAGGACGGGCACTTTCGCACCCGCCGGCTGACAACGCGGTTCGACTCTCACGTTTCCCGGCGACTCGCCCCGTACGCGGCTCTGGGTGCGGTCGTGCTCGTCGCGGCCGGCGCCGCGGCGGTGGCCCTGTCCGCATCCAACGGACATGCCGGAGCAGGACACAGGGGCCTGGCCACGACGGCGACCTCGCCCGCCACCAGCGCCACACCCTCGGAATCACCCACGAGCCCTCAGCCGGCCACCACACCTGCACCCGACCCGCAGCCCAGCACGCAACCACTCCCTCCGGACCGGGGTCCGATCACCAACAGCGCCAGCGGACTGTGCATCGACACCGACGGCCCGCAGGGCCCCGGTATCCACGTGCAAGTCCGTGACTGCGGGAACTACAGCGGCCAGCGATGGAGCTACGACCAAGGCACCTATCACCTCGTCAACCCGCCCAGCGGCCTGTGCCTGGACACGGACGGAGCCCCCGCCAAAGGAGTCAACGCCGTGCTGAACCCGTGCGGGAACTACAGCGGCCAGCAGTGGCGCTACAACCCCAGCACCGGCCAGATCACCAACCTCACCAGCGGCTTGTGCCTGGACACGGACGGGCCTCCCGCCAACTACGTCGCCCTGGTGGCCAACCCCTGCGGGAACTACACCGGCCAGGGCTGGCGCCGGTAAAGGGGGCGCTCCACGTTGAAGTGCAGCCCCGGCGAACGGCAGGTAGTGCGGCGATGAAGAAGACAGGACGCCCAGGACCTGATCGCGCGACGCCGAGTCTCACGCGAACACGAATACGCCTCTTACATCCGCGGCGAGTACGGCGCGATGCCCCGCGAGTGCCGCAGGGGACGGTGGGCCGTTCAGGAGTTCGGTGTCCAGCCGTGGACGCCGAAAAGTCTCCCCGCGGCCGATCGCCACGAGGGCTTGCGCGCAGTGGGGGATCAGGTCGGCCGGTGGTGCCGTCGGCTCGATCCACAGCGCCTCCGAAGCCTTGTCGGGCTCGGCTGCGCGTGGTTCGCCCACCCAGTGGTGGAAGGCGAACCAGTAGTCGCTGACCGCGTGGCAGGGGCCGGGCAACGATACGGCGGTGCGGTGCATGATGTGGCAGAACTCGGCATCGTCGCGGTCCAGCGTCACGCCGGCTTCCTCTCGTGCTTCGCGGATCGCCGCGGCCAAGACGTCTTCGCCCGGCTCGATCCGTCCGGCGGGCGGGCAGAGCCAGCCGTCGCGGTAGCCGGTGTTGTGGCGCCGCAGCATCAGCACCTTGCCGTCGTCGCGTTGCAGTAGAACGTGTGGTGCTATGAAGGATCCGTACCAGCCGTTGGTGTTGGTGTGTGCTGCGGCGGTGTCACGGGCGGAGACGATGCCGAGCCGTCGGGCCAGGTGCCGGTTGGCGTGGTCGGGGCCCCCGGCCAGGTCGAGCATGGGGACGGCGGCGGTGAGGATCACGTCGGCCAGTTCGTCCAGCACGTCCGTCGTGGTTTTGTGGATGCCCTTGCGGGGATTGCCGCCGTTCATCCCGATGTAGGCTTCGGCGACCTCGCCGACTTCCTCGGCGAGCTTCATCACCAGCAGATGTGTCGGCACGTCGGCCAGGTAGCCGGTCCGGATGCGGGCGGTGTCGGCCCAGAACCCGGTGCAGGGTTCCGCATTTTCGGGGTTCACCACGATGTGACCTTAGAGCCCGCAGCGGCGCCGGACCCGCGTTTCTCGAACATTTGGACGAACCACCGGCCGCCTGGCTACGCGACGCCGCCATCCAGGGCGCAATGAGTGACCTGGCGATCGCCGGGATGCGGCTGGTGGCTGAGATGGCGATCCCTCCAAGGGTGATGAGCGACGGCCGGGCAATCCCCGGCGGGAAGGCGTTGCGAACCCTCCAGGGTGATGAGCGATCCCGCAACTTGATCGACGGTGCCTACGAGCGCACGATCTGGTTGCAAACCCTCCGGGAGATGCACCGACCGCACAGCCAGGTGGACCATCGCTACGCGGCCGCAGTGAATGACAGTGCAGCGCATAGGGGAATTAGGTGTGGGCTTTCGGCCTCACTCCGACCACCGACACGAAACTCCCATGGCTGTCACACACGGCCGGTGGCCGAGCATGTTTGCTCGCCTTTTGGAACTGCGCCAGCTCCGCTATTTCGTCGCCGTTTCCGAGGAGCTCAACTTCGGCCGCGCGGCGGCCCGGCTGGAGCGGGAGTTGGGCGTGCGTCTGCTTGAGCGCACCACTCACTATGTCGCCCTGACCCCGGCGGGGGCGGCGTTCCTGGTCGAGGCTCGGCAGATCCTCGCTCACGTGGAGCGTGCCGCCCAGGTGGCCAGGACCGCCCAGGGCACCTCGCCGGCGCTGCGGGTGGGCATCATCGATGCCAGCTATGACTCCATGCCGCAGATCCTGCATGAGGCTCAGGCGCTCTACCCGGACCTGGTGATCCACCAAGTGGAGGCCGGTGTCCCAGAGTAGTACCAGCAACTCCTCGACGGCCGTCTCGACGTGGGCATCGGCCGTGCCGCACTGGCATGAGCGGGTCGCCTCACACCTGTTCCGCCTGGACCGTCTCAAAGTCCTGGTCCCTCACGGACACCGGTTCGCCGAACAGGGCGCGGTGCCGCTCGAGGCCCTGGCCCGAGAACCGCTGCTGCCGGCCGGGGAGATGAAGGCTCCGGAGTTCAACCAGTTCACCGTCGAGATGTGCCGCGCCGCCGGCTTCACCCCTACGGTGTACGAGGGCACCGTCGACAGCGTCCACGCCGCGTCCGCTCTGGTGACCCGAGGCCGCTGCCTGTATTGCGTGCCTCCTCCTGCATCTCCGCGCTCCCGAGCACGATCTGGCGGCCGCTCACCGAACCCGTCTCTTGCTATCCCTGGTCGATCCTGTGGGAGTGCGGCAGACGACTCCGATCATGTGCGCGCTGTGGTCGCCTGCGCCCGGAGCATGTCCGAACGGCTCGGTTGGCTCGTCGCTGCGGACCAGGCGACCGGCTGACCACCAGGACCCCGATTGGGCCGGCCGCGCTCGGTGATCGGTGCCGGTGATCGGTTCAGCACGTATCGGCGGTATCCCGGGCGGCCGCGCGAGGTAGGCGCGGCCATTGGGATCATGCGGCGATTTCAGCATGGACGTCCGCGGTCGGGTGGACGATGAGGGCGCGGTCCAGCCCGGTGACGCGGAGCAGCGTGGCAACCTGCGGGCATGGGGCGGCGACTCGGAGGATGATGCCGAGTCCGGCGGCGCGGCGTTGGATACCGATCAGCACGGCCAGCCCCGCCGCGTCGGCGGACGCCACCTCCCTCAGGTCGAAGATCAGCAGACGGCCGCTGTGCCGCAACACGGCGATCAGATGCTCGCGCAGCGCCGGAGCGGCGGCTCCGTCCAAGGTGCCCGTCAACGCGACGATGGTGTGGCCGGGACGCCGGTGAGCGGGCATTCTCACTTCGTCGGGAACTCGGACGAGTTCCGCGGCGCTGGCCGCGGCGGTGGTGAACGTGGTCACGGTGATCTCCGATCACAGGTAGGCGGAAGCGCTGTACCCGGACGGTCTGATGATGGGCCGACCGGCCGGTCGGCCGGGCTCGGCGTCTCGCGAGGGCTCTCCCTGCCGGTCGCCACGGAGACCGGGACGGTGAAGAGGCCGAGGCTCCGACGGCCGGCGTGGATCGCCGTGAGCAGCCCGGATGGAAGGGGGCCGGGCCACCAGGCACCGTCCAACGCGGTCCGAGCCGAGCCGGGTGGGGACGCGGGGCGCAGCAGCAGTCGCGGAGTGGAGGGTGATGGCAGGCTGATCGTCGTGCCTTGTTCGCCGGTGTTTCGCATGGCCGGCGCCTTCCTTGAAGTTTCGATCTGTGCGGCGAGTGGATTTTCGTCGGGGATGTTCGCCGGATACTCGGATCCTACCTGAACAATTTTCAATATGAAAGAAAAGCGGGAAATATTTGCTAGGCGAGGCGCCGCGACGTCAGGTATATCGGCGCCGGAGCGCAAAAAACCGTTCCGTCTCCAGCCGAGTTCCATCGAGGCAACGGTTATCAGGGCAAGTGATGGGGTGTGCGCAAATCGCCTGTGTCCGCAGGCGGGTCGCCGGGCTTGGCTGGAGTGGCGGCCGGTCACTGCTCGGGGCCGCGCCTGCTGGTCCAGGGCCGCCCGCTCCTCCCCGGGCCGGACGGCCCTGTATCGGCAGCCGTCCGCCCGTCCACGAATCCGCCACAGGTGCGTCGGCCGGGTGCCGTGCGGTTCAGCGTGCCGCCGGATGTCCGCACAGTCGTCCGCCTTCGGACTCCCAGGCGCTTTGGGCAGCCGATTCGGTCCAGGCCGGGTCGTGCGGGTCTGCAGGTACGGCGAGCGCCGCGAGCAGGTCGGGGGCGGACAGATGGTTGGCGGGGTGGGCCGCCAGTTCCAGGGCCGCCCGGGCCGCCGCGCGGCCGGTAGGGGCCGGGACGGTGAGCAGGTCGATGCGGTGGCCGTCGGCGTAGATCGCGGTGAGCAGCCCGGCGGCGGGGTTGTGGAACCAGCTGAGCCGAACCTCCCTTGTGTCGTTCGGGCCCTCGACGCGGAGCCGGCGGGGGTGGGTCTCCCAGTCGGCCGTCCGCAGCATGATGTGGGCGATGGGCCGGTGCCCGTCTGGCGGGCCGTGGGCCTGCAAGGCCAGAACGAGCCCGGGCAGTTCGGCGACCGGATCGGCCGAGCGGGGCCACCAGCCGCCGTCCAGCGGCGTGCGGCCCGGGCCGGTGCGGTCGGCAGGCGCGGACGGCCGCAGGGTCAGCCGGGGAGTCGAGTATGGAGAGAGCCTCATGGTCGTTCTTCGTTCAGCGGCGATTCGCATGAATCTGTGCCCCTTCCCCGGAAGCCGCGGATGGCGGCCCCAGGGGGAGTTGTTGATCAGGACGGACCGACCCGATGGGTCAGTGGTGTCCCCGCAGATGCGGGGCGAGGTGACGGGGTTATGGCACAAGGAGCCTTGTTCGAGGTGAGCCGGCAAGGCGGATCACCCCCAGAAGGGGGATGTCATTGTTTGCCAGATATCTTTGCCTTACCCTCGAACGTCCGATATTACCGGTATCTGAAGTAAATTTTGATTGCCTTCCCTGTACCTTTACTTCACTTCGGCCGGGGCCAGGCACCCACATTCCGCGTCCGGTGAATGGGCGAGGTCTCCGCTCCCGGCGAGGATTTCGGTTTCCGGATGGACACTCTCAGTCAGCACCAATTCCCGTCGAGGATAGGAGGCCCCTCGGGCCCCGAGGACGGGGCGCGCCGGCGCTGGTCAGCCGGGGGTGCGAAGGGCGAGAAGCGCCACGTCGTCCTCGCCGCCGGGCTCCACGCGCTCCAGGAGCTTGTCGCACAGGTCGGTCAGGGGGAGCTGGGCCAGGTGGGAGCCGTGGCGGCGCAGGCTGGTGAGACGGTCGGCGAGGTCGGTGCCACGGGTTTCGACGAGGCCGTCGGTGTAGAGCACGAGGGTGGACAGCGGCGGGAGGAGGCGGATGCCGTCGGGGCGTGTCCCGGTGAGGTCGGGCTCGCCGAGGAGCGGTCCGTGCTCGTCCAGGAAATGCGTGCCACCGTCGCCGGTGATCAGCAGGGGAGGGGGATGGCCGGCGTTGCACCAGCGCAGGCGCCATGGTCCGGCCGGGCTCCCCTCGACGCGGCCGAACACGGCGGTGGCGAGTTCGGCGTCGCTGACGGCGGCCATGACGCGGTCCAGGCGCGCCAGCACGCCGCTGGGGGGTTCGGCCGTGTCCCAGGCCAGGGCTCTGAGCATGTTGCGGACCTCGGCCATGCGGGCCGCCGCGTGCAGGTCGTGGCCAACGATGTCCCCGATGACCAGTCCGGTGGCGCCGTCGGGCAACAAGAAGGCGTCGTACCAGTCGCCGCCGACCCAGCTGGCCTGGGCTGCGGGGACGTACCTGGCCTCCAGCCGCAGAGCGCCAGGCTGCGGGAGAGGCGTGAGCAGGTTGCGTTGCATCGCCTCGGCCGTGTTGCGTTGCTCGGCGTACAGGCGGGCGTTGGCCAGAACCAGCCCGGTCCGGCGCGCGACGTCCTCGACGACGAGCTTGTCGTCCGGCCCGTAGCCGTGTCCAGGACGGGAGTAGCCCAGCGTCAGCGCGCCGTAGGTCTCACCACGGGCGGCTAGCGGGGCAATGATCGCGCTCTGGGCCTTCATGACCTGGAACAGCTCGTACTGCGCCGCACCCAGCGGTTCGTCGGAGTGCACATCGGCGCCGCCGCCGACGACGATCGCGGCGCCGCCGCGCAGCACTTGGGCCAGCGGTCCGCGCGGCGTTCGCGGGACAGGCGGAAGCGGCCCCTCCAGCCCGGCGATGTCGGCGGCGGACATTTCACGGTGCGTCGCGGTGACCCGCTCGACGCGGCCGTCGGGGATCAGCAGGTCGACCTCGGCCCAGTCCCCGAGCGCGGGCACCACGAGCCGGACCAGCCGCCGCAGCAGGTCCTCTTCGTTCAGCGTGGACGACAGCACCGTCGTGATCTCGGCCACCAGCGCCAGCCGGGAGTTGGCCCGCCGCACCTGGGCCAACCGGTCGCGCCGCTCGCGCTCGACCGCGACCCGGTCGGCGGCGTCCTGGAAGACGATGACCAGCCCGGCCACCGCCCCCGTCGCGGATCCGGTCCCGGCCTGGTCGCCGGTGTAGATCGGCGCGGCCGACCAGGAGCACAGCACCAGCCGCCCGTCGCGATGGGCGAATCTCTCACCGTCCCCGTGGGCGGGAACACCGGTGCGGAGCGCACGCAGGAGGCGGCAGTCCCGCTCTGGCGGGACATGCCCAGCGGCGTCCCGGTGCAGAAGCAGGTGCATCCGCCTTCCCAGAACCTCGTCGCGGGTGTAGCCGAGAAGCCGCTGCGCCCGGGGGTTCCACGCGGTGATCCGACCGGACTCGTCAGTGGCGAGAACTCCGGAGTTCATCGCCTCCACCAAGCGACCATGAGTGGCGCCTGGCCGATCGTCGACGTGCCCGGTCATGGGTGAGGGATCACCGGTCGGCGGGGACCGAGTCCGGCCGCCACCACGTGAAGGAGTGGATGTACCGGTTGCCATTGCGGCTGCGGCGCTGTCCGTAGGTGAGGGCGACGACGCCGGAGCCGCCCGTGTCCTCGCACACCTGATGCCCGCGCTCGGCCGGGCCGGAAGTGGATCTCACTCAGCAGGAGGCGGGCGGACGCTCGGAGCTCCAGCCGCAGATCGATCGGACCGCGCGTACGGGTGGCGGTGCGGGTGAGGAATTCGTGGACGAGTGCCGTCAGATGGTCGGTGAGATCACCGGCGGCCGGCCCCAGACCCCACCGTCGCAAGGCGCCGTGGACCTTCCGGCGGACCTGGCCGGTCGCCGCGCGCCCGCCCGGCAACAGCCATCGGGCGGTGCGCAGCGCCGATCCCGGGTCGTTTTCGGCGTTGTGCTGTGTGGGCGCGGTCACTGGACTCTCCTCAAGAAGTGGCCTGGCCGGGACAGGCCACACGACCGGCCTCACGTGATCATGTGCGGTTTGCCGGCCGGCTTGTTCGCCTTATGCCCGGTTGCCCTGTCGGACATTCGGTGAGCAGGGCTTCGACGCGAATCACCTCCGGTCACCGGCGAGGTCGTCGGCGTCGCGGGCGGCTCAGCCGCGGCGGGTGGAGATGTCGCAGGAGGCGAGGATCTCCTGCGGCCTCGCGGCACCGGTCTCGACCGCGGACCTGGCCAGAGCGGCCTCCGCCGAAGACGGTGTCGCTTCCGGTGGGATGACGAGAAGCAGGATCGGGTCCGCGCGACCATTGGTGACCGCGACCATGTGATAGCGGTGGGCCAGCCAGCCCACCCTGACCTCGCGTCCCAGGACGGTGATGCGGAGCGGGATGGCGTCCCAGTCGTCGAAGTCGATGTTCACGCGGGTGACCGTGTCCCCCGGCTCGGTCGAGGCCGCCACCAGTTCGGTGAGTTCGGCGGTGGTGTCCCGGGATCGGGGCCACCAGCCGCCGTCCATGACTCCGCGTCCCGCGCGGCCGGGGGCCAGCCGCAGGCGTGGCGCCGGCGCCGTCGCGCTCTCGGCCGACGAGGGTGTGGCGGGCGCTGGGTCGAGCTGCGTGGTTTCGCGGGCCATTGGGTTCGTAGGCTTGCCAGTGACTGGCAAGCCCACCGGCGCCTCGACGGCTTGTGGATAGCACCGCGATGGCGCACCAAGAGCGTAAACTCACGGCGACGAGGGATTTCTCGATGCGGGCGGCCAAGCCCGCGTCCCCTGGTTTCTCGAATCGCAGGCCCTTTCGGGGCCAGACAGTCCGGCGCTATGACGCCGCAATACCGCCCCGTCCAGACGGTCTGCCGCCCTGCCGGGGCGGCCGGCCTGACCCTTGAACGGCTCGCCGACCACATCGTCAGCGGCGAACTCGACGTCTCCTCCACCCCGTCCTTGCGGGAGCGCCCGCATGTCGCGCTGCAGGTCGCCGGCCGGGCGGCTGAGGAGAGCGGGATGACGACATGACAGGCGACGATCTGCGGGCGACCGTCTGGGGGCCGCCCAACATGTCCCGAGGTGCCGCCGACGAACGGCGGCTGGCCGCGTCGTTCGGCCTCATGGCGGCAGTTCTGGACGGGGTCGCCCTGCCCAGGCTGCTGACGCTCGTGGCCGAGCGGGCCCGCGCCATGGCGGGTGTTCCGCTCGCGTTCATCGCCCTGCCCGGCGAAGAAGCCCACACCTTGCGGATCGATGTCGCGGTTGGCGCCGGCAGCGACCGGATACACGGGCTGACGGTGCGCCGCGGCCGGTCGATGCTCGGCCGGGCGTTCAACTCCCGCCGCGCCCTGTCCGCGCGGATCGTCGCCGACCAGACGCTCAGCGCCCTGCCGGCCGGCCCGATTCTGATCCTGCCGCTGGACACCGGGGAGGCCGCGCGCGGTGTGCTCGCCGTCCTCGGACGGCCGGGCGCGGAGGCGTTCAGTTCATCCACCGCCCGCCAGTTGCTGCTGTTCGCCGACACCTCCGCCCGCCTGGTCCAGCTCGCCGAGGACCGTCGTGCGACCGTCCCTCCGGACCCCGCGGCCGCACAGATCATCGCGCTGCACCCGGCGCGGGCCACGCAAATGTGACAAGCGCGAGCGCGGATTCACCGGGCGCAAACCAGCCCAGGTCGTTCCGGAAACACCCAGCTATTTCCGAGATGAACACCCGACCCGGTCGGAGGGCCCAAGATTTTCATCGGCATTCCGTGCGGGCTCGGTACGGGTTCAAAGTTTGAAGAGCTGCATGTACGGGGCGAGAATCCTTACCTCCCCCGTCCCGAAATCGACCAGGACGGCGGTTCCAGGCTCGATCGCCACCACCCGTCCAAGCCCGTGCTTGTCGTGGGTGACCTGGTCGTGGAGCGCGAACTCCTTGGCCGGCGGAGCCGCGCGCGGAGGTTTGAAGGGGCTGGTGGGCAGATGCCGCCGCCCCGCAGGTCCAGAGGATTTCATTACCGCAGTATGCGCTGGAACCGGCCGTTGCAGAAAGCCTCACCGGCACCCGATATCAAAATCACAGCTGTGCTCGACCGGCCACCGCCCGAATCCGGTTCCGTGTGGTATTCTGCGAGGAGTTGCGGTTCCCTAAGACATGTGCGTGCGCCTGGTGGATCTGACCTCAGGCGCATTTTTGTTGTTCTGGATCTTCCGGATGGGCCATCGCGGCATCCCCGGCCGCACAGGGTGTGCGGCCGGGACCGACCGAGTAGGAGACGATCATGGCCACCGGCACCGTCAAGTGGTTCAACGCGGAAAAGGGCTTCGGCTTCATCGAGCAGGACGGCGGCGGCGCCGACGTCTTCGCCCACTACTCCAACATCGCGGCCCAGGGCTTCCGCGAGCTCCAGGAGGGGCAGAAGGTGTCGTTCGACATCACCCAGGGCCAGAAGGGCCCGCAGGCGGAGAACATCGTCTCCGCCTGATCGTTTGCGTGACGCGGCGGGCGCCTGAAGCCGCCCGCCGCGTGTGCTGCCCGAGCCTCCACCGCTCCGGCCCGCAGACCCCACGACCACCGATTCGTTTCCAATACGACCGCACCCGCCGGTCGTCACCGGTTCGTTCTTGAGAATCCCTCCACGCCCTCGGGTCAGCGACCCGGCGCGGCGGAGCACTTCCTCGACACGCGCCGTCTCGAGGAAGGCTTCACCATGCCCCGCGATCCCCACCAGACCGGCCGAAGGCGTCCCTCCAAGTCCCGTCCCGGCTCCGACCATCGTCGTCCCGCACAGGGCCACCGCCCCACCGCGGAGTTCACGCGGCCGGGGACGTCCGCCCCACCGCTGCCCGCCATCGAGTCGTTCTCCGACCTGCGAATGCCGGCACCGCTGCTGACGGCACTGACCCGCCGCGGCATGACGACCCCGTTCCCCATCCAGGCCGCGGCCCTGCCGAACGCCCTCGCCGGACGTGACGTCCTCGGCCGCGGCCGCACCGGCTCGGGCAAGACCCTCGCCTTCGGGCTGGCACTGCTCACCCGCACGGCCGGCCGCCGCGCCGAGCCTCGCCGGCCCCTCGCCCTCGTCCTGGTCCCCACCAGGGAACTCGCCCAGCAGGTCACCGACGCGCTCGCACCATACGCCGAAGCGGTCGGCCTCCGGCTGACCACCCTCGTCGGCGGCCTGCCGATCGCCCGCCAGGCGAACGCCCTCAAACGCGGCACGGACGTCCTGATCGCCACGCCCGGACGCCTCATCGACCTGATCGAACGCGACGAATGCCGGCTCACCGACGTGGGCGTCACGGTGCTGGACGAGGCCGACCAGATGACCGACATGGGATTCCTCCCCCAGGTCACCCGGCTCCTGGAACAGACCCCGCGCGGCGGACAGCGGATGCTGTTCTCCGCCACGCTCGACCGCAACATCGACCAGCTCGTCCGCCGATTCCTCAACGACCCGGTCACACATTCGGTCGACCCGCCGGCCGGCTCGGTCACCGCCATGGAACACCATCTGCTGCACGTCACCGACACCGACAAGCACGAGACGACCGTGCACATCGCGGGCCGCGACAGCCGCGTGATCATGTTCGTCGGCAAGAAGCACGCTGCGGACCGCCTTGTCCGCAAGCTCACCGCCCGCGGCATCAGCGCCGCCGCGCTGCACGGCGGCAAGACCCAATCGCAACGCAACCGCGCACTGGACGGCTTCCATAGCAAAGACGTCACAGTGCTCGTCGCCACCAACGTCGCCGCCCGCGGCATACACATCGACGACCTCGACCTCGTCGTCAACGTCGACCCGCCCGCCGACCACAAGGACTACCTCCACCGCGGCGGCCGCACCGCCCGCGCCGGACGGACGGGAACCGTCGTCACCCTCGTCCTCCCCGACCAGCGCCGCGAGATGAACGACCTCATGGCAAAGGCCGGCATCACCCCCAGCACCACCCGTGTCCGTCCCGGCGACCCCGACCTGACCCGCATCACCGGCGCCCGTCCACCGGCCCACGCCGCCCTCCCGAACAACGCCCCGCCCCGGCGACGGCGACCCGCCACCCCCGACTCTCAACGCGGGCATGCCCACGCCACCACCCCCGAACGCAGACCACGACGCCGGACGTCCCCCCTCAACACATGACCCAGGCCAAAATGCAGCTGAATCTCCTGCAAATGTAACCGCGTCCTGGTCGCACACCTTCGACACCGCGATCGTCTCGGCACCCGATGGCACCGTCCACGACGAACCGGCCTTCGCCCTCCTCGCCTCCCGCGAAATCATCGCCAACGCTAGCCGCCGCCCGCGAGCGGGAACGCATCCGCGAAGAAGCCCGCCACACCCCCACCGCCCAGGCCGTCCGCTGCGGGCTCACCGCCACCGGCCGCGTCATCACGACCGACGGACTCGTCCTGGCAGGCACCTTCGCCGCCCTGCAGATCCCCGACGTCACCGTCGCCGAAGTCGGCATCGCCGTGGCCCTCGGCGTCCTGATCGACACCCTCCTCGTCCGCGCCCTCCAAGTCCCAGCCCTGGTCACCCTCCTCGCCGAACGAACCTGGTGGCCCACCCGCCGCCGCACGACCCCACCACCGCCATGACCAATGCCAGCCAAGAACACCCTGTTCCACCGACGCACCTGAACCGGGCCGCCGAAGGGACACGAACCGACCGGCGCACCCGAGGAACACTCGAAGAAGCACAATCCAAACTCATGATGCGACGGCACCAAGCCGGCCAGCACGGCCAACTTGCTTCACGGCTGTGGACCGCCTGGCCGGTCCCGGTCGATGCGGCCGGGACCGGTGGAGGCGGCGTCAGGATGCCGCGATTCCCTCCATTCCGATGCCGTTGGCGAATTTCGGCAGGCCAGTCGCAATGGTGACCAGCCTCAGGGATCCGTCGTCATTCACGGCGTAGCCCTGCACGTTTCCTGCGGTCGCGTTCTGTACGTAGAGGAAGCGGCCGCTCGCGGTCATGTCGATCGTTCCGCCGCCAGGGATGGTCGCGGCCTTCCCGTTGAGCAGGACGAGCCTTCCGTTCTTGACGCGGTAGGAGCTGACCGTGGAGCTGCCGGTGTTGGAGACGTAGTAGAAGTTCCCCACGCGCTGGATCCAGCACGAGGCCTGCTGCCCGTTCGGCACGGGTGCGCCGATCTGGCGGAGCGAGCCGCGCCGGTCGAGTCGGTAGCGGGTCAGGGTGTTGGTGATGACCCCGACGAGGAGCAGCGTGCGCCGTGTGTCGAAGGTGAACGCGAACGGCCCGTTGGAGTCCGTCGTGCTGACCGGCTTCTTCGCCAGTTGGCCGCCGTGGCCGACCCGGAAGGCCAGTACGGTGTTGTTGGTCTTGGTGGTGACCAGCACGAACCGGCCGAGCGGGTCGACTCCCACCTGGGCCGGGGACAGCACGAAGCTCGGCCGGGCGGGATTGCCGAGGTCCAGCGACCGGTTGGCCCCTGCGATCCGGTGCAGCCGGTCGTGTTTGAGGCGGAATCCCTGTACGGCGCCGTCGCCGCCGGCGTTGAGCACGTAGACCAAGCCGTGGTGTGCCGCGACGCCGACCGGCAGCAGACCGCCCGACCGGATCACCTGGAGCCGCTTGAGTTTGGTGCCGTGTACGCGGAACAGGGTGATGGTGTTGCTGCCGGCGTTCACGGCGAACAGCAGCCTGCCGGCGAGGACGAGTGAGCCTTGGGACGCCAACGCATCGGTCGGCGCACCGGCAACGGCACCGCCGTTCCCGCCGGTCTTGAACTCCCCGGCCGCACTGAGCCTTCCGTTGCCGGCCCGCTTGAACACCCGGATCGTGTTGCCGCCGGCGGACTTGGGCTTGTTCGTCTGGACGAAGACCGCGTGCGTGCGGCCGGTGTCTCGGTGATGGCTTTCCTCGTCTGCGGTGGCCCGCCCAGTGCCGGCCAGCATCGTGGCGGCAGCCAGGACGAGCGCAATTATCCTTTTTCGCCGCATAACACTCCTTTGCTCCGTGAAATCTGGTGCGATCAGGATCGCGGTACCGCAGCAGCCTTGACCTAAACATCCCCCCGTCCGGTCAATGGAGACCCGACGGGCGAAATGTCATGATACGAGTTAAAAATGCAAATACATGGACCTTCAATGACCAAGGTCGCCACCACTACGCCGGACGGAGGCGCGGTTTCCGGACGGAATCACCAGCCCGCCAGAGCCCTTTAAAATGTCGGCAATGGATAGGTATCGCCCCAGTTAATTACACCGATGTGTTTTCGCAGTGCAACGGGTGTACGAGTTGCCAGCCTGAGGGTGGCGACTGTTCGGAGCGGGCATGTGCCAGGCGTGAGGAGATCCGGTTCGCTGCCGCTGATCTGTTCGCGGCGGGTGTCATCCCGGCCGAGGTGGCGCGGCGGTTGCGGATGACACCGTCGTCGGCGAGCGCCTGGCACAGGTCCTGGGTGCGAGGCGGTGGTCGCGATCTCGGCCGGGGCGGTGGCCTCCTCCGGGGCGCTGGTGGCGTTCGGGCTGGACTCGGTGATCGAGGCCGCCTCGGCCGCAGCGGTCGCCTGGCAGTTCTCCGCACGCAGCCCCGAGACCGTCGAGCGGCGGGAGCAACGAGCGCTGCGGATCATCGCGGTCTCGTTCTTCGCGCTCGCGGCCTATGTGAGCGTGGACGCGGCCCGCACGCTGCTGGGCGGCGGTGAGACCGGGCATTCGATGCCGGGGCTGGTGCTGGCCGCGCTCAGCCTGGCGGTCATGCCGTTCCTGTCGTTTGCGCAGCGCAGGGCGCTGGATCGGCCGGTCCGGCCGCCGGCGAGGGCGGCGCGTGCCGGACGTTCGGCCCCGGCTGCGGATGCTGCAGCTGAGGACGAGGTGCTGGTGAGCGCGATCGTCACGCTGCCGCGGCTGTGGCCTCGCCCGCACGGCAAGCCGATCCCGCCCGCTTCCCTCACCGGGGGGCTGCGAGAACTTGCGCGCCACCTGGCCTCCGGGCGGCAGCGCTGGACCGCCGAGAACCCGCGCGGCTTCACCGTCCTGTTCGACCGGCTCGAGCGCGTCAAACCGGCCGAGACCTCCTTCGACAGTGACCGGGTGGCCACGGCGAAGGCCGGGGGGCTCCTGCGTGCCTACAACAATGCAGGCGCAACCTTTCAATCCCCAATGACTTCCTAGTGGCCCGGGCCCCCTCTGGTCAGTTCACAGTGTCATTGGAAGTGGTGTTCGGGGTCCACGATGTACGTCAGGACACCGTGCCATCGCGACTTCGGGTTGCCCAGGGCAGCGGGGTCCACCGACATCATCGCCTCCCGGGTACGGGTTTGGGCGGCTTCGGGGTCGAACGGCACCTCGATCTCGCTTTCCCAGTGGATGTCGAAGTGCGGGCGCTCGACCTGAAGGATGTACAGGAAATTGACGAATGATCGCAGCGAGCTGTTGAACAGGTAGATCTCGTAGTCGTCGGGCAGGCAGTAGACCTTTCCAGTGACCGGATCAACCGCGAGCCCGTCGTACGGGATCATGCCCAGGCTGATCCACATGTCCGCTCCCGGCGGAACAACGGAGTAACGGTCCTCCAGCTTGTCGTCCCACTCCCCGACGCGCTCGAAGTGCTCCCCCATTCGGCCGTCGATGTCGAACCACGGATTGTCGCAGGACGGGAGGCCCAGCGTTCGCAGGACCTCCCTGGCGTCAGGGTCCGAGACCGCTGTGAGGTTACTCTCCGGGACCGTGATCAGTTCGTCCGGAGCGAACACGGTGTCGAGCATTTCACGGGTAAGTGCAGGGGTGCGGCTCATGCTCTGTTCCTGTTGCTGGGGGGCGGCGGTTGAAACCACGGAATCACCTGACTAGCGCTCGGCCCCCGCAGGAGCACCATCTCTTCCCGAAGCTTTGATGGCCGCGGTTCAGCAGGGTGTGGATCGGAGCCCAATTGTGGCGGTCGCCGGCCAAGCGGACCGGATTGGAGTTGCCGGCAGCTTCGGTGTCGGCCTTATCCACCAGGGAGCCCCGCAGGTGAAGCTGACCACACTCGCGGCGTTGCGCCCCGCGCGGGAGTGCACCCCCGACGATCTGTTCGAGCTCGGCACCACTGCGGTTGCCCACGAACAAGCGTCGCCGTGACCTGTCCTGGAAATGATCAAATCCGGCGCTGGAGCCTCCAGCACAACTCTCCCCACGTGCACGGACGTAGTTTCGGCAAATGCAACGTGATGTGGCAAGGGCACTGGTCACAGGCACGCGATGATCAGAGCGATGTCGTCGGCGCCGCCGTCGGCGACACCGAGTCGGGCCAGCAGGGTGTCGGCGAGTTGTTCGGTGCCGGGCTGCTCGCTGCCGCTCCGCTCGGTGTCCGGGTGGATGCAATCGGCGAGGGCTTCGGTGAGGCGATTCAGGCCGGTGTCGATGTCCTCATTGCGGCGCTCGATGAGCCCGTCGGTGTAGAGCAGCAGGGTGTCGCCGGGCTCGTAGTGGATGCTGGCCTGGCAGCGGGGCATGTGCCGGGCGCGCACGGCCAGTGGCGGGTCGGTGGCCTGGTCGAGCAACTCGAGACCCCCATCGGGGTGGCCGAGGATCGGTGGCGGGTGGCCGGCGCTGCTGTACATGATCAGGTGGCTGCGGGTGTCGACGATCGCCTTGACCGCGGTGGTCCCCAGCGCCCCCTCCATCGACCGGGCGTACAGCCCGAGGACCTCCAGGGCCTGCGCGGAGCGTTCCAATGCGCGGACGGCGGCGCTGAGCACGCTGCGCAGCATGCCCATGACCGCGGCCGCCTCCAGCCCGTGGCCCACCACGTCACCCACGGCCAGGGCCAGCCGGTCGGGTGGGATGTCGACCACGTCGTACCAGTCGCCGCACACGTTCAGCCCCTCGGCGGCGGGCAGGTACCGGACCGCGACATCGCCATGATGGCCCAGATCGGGAGTTTGCAGCATGGCCTCCTGCAACGCCAGGGCGACCTGGCGTTCGCGCGAGTGGGCCCGGCGCAGGTCCTCATTGAGCCGCTGCAGCTCCCGAGCCCGGGCGTACAGTTCGGCCTCCAGTTCCTGCGCGGCTTCCAGGTGGCTGCCCGCGCCGGCTCCCGGGGTGCGCGCTTTGGTGGGCTTTGACATAGGCGGTGACGTCCTCGACGCGGTGGATGATCCATGCCACCCGCCCGTCCGGGCCGAGTACCGGAGTGTTGACCGGAGACCACCAGCGCTCTTCGAACCTGCCAGGCCTGCCCGCCACGGGGATGTCGTACTTCTGCAGCGCCATGGTGTCCGGGTCTCCGGTGGCCAGCACCCGGTGCAGCGAGATCTTCAGGTTCCGCACCCCGTCCGCCTCAGGGTCGGCCGGGTTGTCGGGGAACGCCTGGAAGATGTACCGCCCGATCAGATCCTCGCGGGTACGCCCGGTTGCCTCCAGGTATGCCCGGTTGACGTCCACGATCACCAGATCGGGCCCGAGCACCAGGAGAGGGCTGGGCGTCGCGGCGAACAATGCCGCATGATCAACTTGCGTCGCCATGCAAGTGCCTCCCTCCCAATCCACCCGTCGAGCACGGTCTGCCCCGCACGGCCGTTCACATGCCGGCCCTTGACACCGCGTTGACGGCCCACGGTCTGGAGACGGCCTCAGGACCCGGTCTTGAGCTGCCGGCATGGGCGAGTTGAACCGCTCCGGGTTCGCTGGAGACTCCGGCCTCCATCGGAGCCGGGGCGCTTCGAATCACCTGGCGCGGGTGAGGGGGCGGCCGCGCGTCCGCTGTTAGACGTTTCATGAGTGCTATTCCCGTGGCTCCAGCAGACCAGCCACCTGATGTATCGCCCGATCCGCTCGGACGCCCAGGGCCGGAACCAGGGCGTCCGAGCGACCGCAGGCGCCGATCGGTTCGCTACAGCGCGATACAGACGACCACCGACGAAAGGAGCCCCACCCGTGAGCACGGTCACCATCGCCAAGGACGGTACGAACATCTACTACAAGGACTGGGGCGAGGGTCCTGTCGTGACGTTCTCGCACGGCTGGCCACTCAACGCCGACGCCTGGGACGGCCAGATGCTGTTCCTGGCTCAGCACGGCTACCGCGTCGTCGCACACGACCGGCGCGGCCACGGCCGGTCCGGCCAGGCCGCCTCGGGGAACGACATGGACGGCTACGCCGATGACCTTGCGGCAGTGATCGAAGCCCTCGACCTACGTGACGCCACCCTGATCGGTCACTCCACCGGCGGCGGCGAGGTCGCCCGCTACATCGGGCGGCACGGGACCGCCCGGGTCGCCAAGGTGGTCCTGATCGCAGCGGTCCCACCGCTCATGCTCAAGACCCCCGCCAACCCCGAAGGCCTGCCAATGGAGGTCTTCGACGACATGCGCGCCGCCCTGTTCAACGACCGATCCCAGTTCTACAGGGACCTGGCCCTCCAGTTCTACGGCGCGAACCGGCCCGATGCCCAGGTGTCCCAGGGGATCCTGGATCAATTCTGGCTGTGGAGCATGCAGGCCGGCCTCAAGCACGCCTACGACTCCATCAAGGCCTTCTCAGAGACCGACTTCACCCAAGATCTCAAGGATTTCGACGTGCCGACACTTGTCATGCACGGCGAGGACGACCAGATCGTCCCGGTCCACGACTCAGCCCGCAAATCGGCCCGGCTCATCGAGGGCGCGCAGGAGATCTACTACCCGGGCGCGCCGCACGGCCTCACCGCCACCCTTCACGACCAGGTCAACGCCGACCTGCTCGCCTTCCTGCAGAGCTAGACCGACCGGCAGCCAGGGTCGAACGTCCGGTCTGCAGATCCACCGTGCACCTCGTCCGGCCAGGGCCTGGGCGTGCGTGCCGGAGCCCGGCCCGCGCCCGCTCGAGGAGGCCCCACGGGTCGACGATTCCTCAGGCGGTACCGGTCTGTCGGGAAGACCGAGCTCGTCGCGGTAGTACAGGGACGGCGTGCCGCGGAGGGTGAGCAGGAGGACCAGCGCTGCCCGCGTCTGTTCCTCGCCGAAGCGCGTCGCCGCCGGCCGATGTGGCGGTCGCTGAGGACCCAGTCAGGCCAAGACCCGGGGCCCAGCGCGACGTCGTAGCCGGCGAGCAACGCGATGGGCAGTCTGTACTCGATTTCTCCGACAATGGCGGGGCCTGTACAAGTCGGCGACCTTGCGCAGCTTCCGTACCAGCAAGACCAGCGGACGCAGCAAACGCGCCGGATGAGCTGAGCTACCTCAGCGAGCCGACCGGCGAGACCGGTATCCCCTCAGCTGGGCACACCCACACGGCCGACCGGTCGCGCGTCGAGGCCTGTAGCGGATGACCGTCCGGATGATCAGGACACCGCGGCCAGTTCGTCGCCGCGTGACCCCATAGCTCTTGGATGACCCACTCCTGAATCTGGTCGGCCACTTGCGCAACGCGATCGGCCTCTGACGCAGCAAGATCGACCCGAACTCCGACACCGCTGCCATCCCGGCTCCACAAGAACGCCGACGCACTGTGCTCACCATCTGCCCAGTCGTCATCACGAACATCCGGCTCCGGCACACCCGTCGAGCGGATATCGCGCAGTACCAGGTCAAGCGCCTGTTCGAGTACCTCGTTCACGGCACCCAGCATTACAGCGCGATCGGACCAGATCACCTTATATGTCGCGGACGCCGCGTTTGCGCAGGTCGGTCAGCATCTGGGGCCAGAACCGCAAGCTCTCGGCGCCCGTGGCCGTATCAACCGGGGTGAAGGCGAGCCAGCCCAGCTCGTGCTGCTGCGGCGGTGGTCGCGGGTGGAGATGATGCCCGGCAGGACGACCGAACGTGCTTGCCAATGGCCACGCCGAGGAGAAATGCCGGCGAGACGCGCACCGGTTGCCAGGTGGTCCCAAAGATGATCGCCGACATGATCTGGGGCCCGGCCATCATGTCAGCCGCCCAGCTTCACGACCAGCGAGCGCAGGTGAGGTGTCGCGGCGTTCTCCTGCCCGCGCTGCACCCACGTTGCGATGTGTTCGCTGACCAACTCGGCGAGGCTCGCACGCTCGTCATCGCTGAGCTCAACCGTGGTCGTGGTGCTGGTCCGGCAGTCGTAAGCCGTGAAGAGAATGTGTCCGACTGCCTGTTCGGCCGCAGGAGGCTTGCGATTGCGCTGAGCATGCCAACCGGCGCTGCTGTTGACGACACCCCAACCATGCAGGGCTTCGTAGTTGGTGAGTTCGAGCCTCATGAGGCCGGCACCTCTCGCCGCAAAGGGGCGGGGCCGCACCCTACGCAGATACTTTACGCGGGTGTGGCGGCCCCACAGACCGACCGGACGACACGCCCACCACCGGCCGCGAACGGCAACCGATCCAGGCCCTGCGAACCAGGCCGACAAACTCACCGAAGCGATCGGCGCTTCTCATCGCCCCGCCCTTCCACCCAGCCAACCCCCGGCGGCAGAGGGGGTCAGGCGATGGCGGCAGGACGACGATCTTGCCGGCGAAGGTCCCTGCGGCCACCCGGGCGTGACTGATGCCGGGTCTGTCAGCGGGACGCGCTCGGCGACGTCGCCGCCAGAACTTCCGCGCCCTGGCCTCTTACCGCGCGAATGTGCTTGTCGGCACACGCAACGTCCGAACCGCGGCTCCACTGCCACGCGACGAGTATCGAAGCGGCACGAGCAGGGAACGTCCGACCTCCACACTATGGTGCCTCTTCATGAACACACTCCACACCATCCTCGATGAGAAGGCCCGGGCGTGAGCCGCTACAGGGGACCCGCCACCCTGATCAGCAGTGGGGGAGCCGAGGTCGAGGTCTACGTCGATCTGCGCGCCAAGCAGCGGGAGTGGTCCGGGACCGCGACCATCGCCGACTTCGATGCCGGCGACCCTCACGACCAGACGTTGAGACTTCCCGACGGCCGCGAGGCACAGATCACGCTCGGCGATTCAGAAACCTGGTCTGACGTCATCACGCTGGTCGGAAGCGGTCCGCCGCCTTTCGCCTGAGCAGATCGCCCAACCGGCGACCTGATGCGCCTTCGCCCGGGTAGGCAATCGCCGATGACCCGTGTCGGCTCGTAGTCGGCTCGGCGGTCCCGAAAGGAATTGGCACCCGGCGACATGAAGCAGCACAGAAATTGGGCTTCATGCGGACAGGTCGACACAGAGTGATACTGAGAACGCTCCTCTGATATGAGAGTTCCGGCCGCCGACACCTACACCTCCGTCCTTCCCGAGGTCGCCCACCGCGCCGCCGAGAAGACCGTCGCCCACGTGCTGAAAGCGCAGAGACACCGGTCGGCCGAGGACTTGTCCGGACGCGTCCGAGGCGACAAGGCGTACTCGTCCCGCGCTATACGCGCGCACCTGCGCTCGCGCGGGATCAAGGCCGTGATCCCCGAGCCCGACGATCAGAAGGGTCACCGCAAACGCCGCGGATTACGCGGAGGCCGCCCGGGGCCCGCTCGACGCCGCCGACTACCGGAATCGCAACGTGATCGAACGCCGCTACTGCCACATCAAGCAATGGCGAGGACTCGCGACCCGATACGACAAGCGCGCCACCGTCTACCGCGCCGCCGTCGTCCTCAACGCCGTCATCGCCTGGACCCGGCAGTTGTCAGACCCACCGTAGTTCCTGATTGCTCACCGGGCTTGTTCGATCGAGTCCCGGCTCGCCATCGGAGCTAATCGGCCCTGGCTCGGTAGCATGCAACACATGGCCATCAAACTTGAGAACGTCGGCATCACCGTTCGCGACCTCGAAGCAGCGATCTCCTTCTTCACAGACCTCGGTCTCACGGTCGTCGGCCGTGACACGGTCAGTGGTGAGTGGACCGACACTGCCGTCGGCCTTGATGGCAACCACGCCAACATTGCGATGCTCCAGACGCCAGACGGTCACGGTCGCCTTGAGCTCTTCGAGTACATCAACCCCAAAGCGATCGAGTCGAAGCCCACTCGTCCCAACGATATTGGTATGCACCGCGTCGCCTTCTCAGTCGACGACATCGACAAAGCCCTTGAGATAGCCGCGAAACACGGATGCCGTCCGCTTCGCGGCGTGGCCACCTATGAGGACATCTACAAGCTCACGTACGTCCGCGGTCCCAGCGGCATCATTGTGATGCTCGCCGAGGAGCTGAAGAAGAACTGACGTCCGATCGGCCCAATTAGGACGTGTTGCTAACCTCTTCAGGGCTGTAAGTCCGTCCAGTAGGCCATCACTATCGCGCCGTCGTGGTCCTCAAACCGGTTGTGCACAAGATCCCGGCCGCCGCCATCGCTGACGAGACGAAGAGCCACAGTTCAGACCTATATCCGTTGGATTATCGGTGATTGCTACCGGGACCACTGGCCGCGTCAGTGACTCGTGGCTTTTTCGTCAACGCGCGGGGCCGGGCTTGCCGGTCGTGACGATTCGGTGCTCCTGATCAGCCACAGGCCTGTGAACACGGCTGTGGCCAAAGTGACGATGCCGGCCACGACGAAGGCGCTCTTGAGCCCCTCCTCGAAGGAGGCGCCACCGGACTCCCGGGTGCGGACGACGGCTCCGAGCACCGCCACGCCGAGGACCGCGCCGATCTGCCGGGTGGTGCTGCTGACACCCGACGCCAGGCCGCCCTCCTGCGGGCTGACCGACTGGATGGCGGCGCCGGTCAGCGGGGACATGGTCAGGGCGAAACCGATACCGACGACGGCCAGCCGCCACCACACGTTCGTGTAGCCGGTGTCGGCGTGCACGAAGCCCAGGGCCAGCAGTCCCAGCCCGGCCAGCGTCAGGCCGATGGTGACCATGATCCGGAAGCCGTACCGGGCGGCGAACCGGCCCGCGAACGGGCTGATGATGACCATCGCGAGCGTGGCGGGCAGGGTCTGCACCCCGGCTCGCAGGATCGAGCTGCCCTGGACGTAGACGAAGAACTGGGAGAAGAAGAACGACGAGCCCATGAGCGCGAAACCGACCACGATCATCGCCGTGTTGGAGACCGTGAACAGCCGTTGCCGGAAGAGTCGCAATGGCAGCATCGGTGCCGGAACCCGCCCTTCGACGACCACGAAGACGGCGAGGATCACGGCGGCGGCGGCGAAGCTGCTCAGGATCACAGGCGAGGTCCAGCCACGGGAGCCGCCCTCGATCAGCCCGTAGGTGAGCGCCCCCACACCCAGGACGGACAGGACCGTTCCCGGGACGTCGATCGCCGGCGCGCTCGGGTTGCGGGACTCGCCCAGCGCGCGCAGGCCGGCGACCAGCAGGACCGCGCCGACGGGCACGTTGACGAGGAAGATGGCGGGCCAGCCGAAGGCCTCCACCAGAACGCCACCGGCCAATGGTCCGGCGGCCAGACCGATTCCGCTGAATCCGGCCCACAGCCCGATCGCCCTGACCCGCTCCTGCGGAACCGGATACGCGGCGGCGAGCAGGGTCAGGGAGGCGGGGCTCAGCGCCGCGGCCCCGATGCCCTGCAGCACCCGCCCGACGATCAGCCAGCCGATCGAGGGCGCGGCGGAGCACAGCACGGACGCGGCGGTGAACACCACGACGCCGGCAAGGAACATTCTCTTGCGGCCGAAGCGGTCGGCGAAGACGCCGCCGGACAGCAACAGCATGGCGACCAGCAGCACATAGGCGTCGACGATCCACTGCAGCCCGGTCAACTGGGTGTGCAGCCGCTCCTGCATGTCGGGCAGCGCCGCACCGACGATCGTGTTGTCGAGCAGCACCATGAACTGCCCCAGGCAGGTCACCGTGAGCAACGCCGCCCGGTTCGGCACGGCCACCGGCGGTGCAGACTGCATCATTCCTCCTAAAGCAGTTCTTTACTGCTTTAGGAATCTAGACTGCAGGCTCCGTAAACGCAACTACGAGCTGCGCTAAGGTGGAGGCATGGAGGAGCGAAGGCCGGTCCGGCGTCCCGGCGGGCGCAGCGCCCGTGTCCGGGCGGCGGTGCACCAGGCCGTCACGGACCTGGTCGGCGAGCGCGGCTACGGCGAATTCACGGTCGGTGACGTCGCGGCGCGCGCGGGCGTGGCCGATACCAGCGTCTACCGCCGGTGGGGCACCCTGGAGGCCCTGCTCACCGACGTGGTGCTCACGCGTCTGAACGCGCAGTCGCCGATGCCCGACACCGGGAGCCTGGCCGGTGACCTGCACGCCTACGCGGCTCAGGTGGCGCGCGAGATCACGGGACCCGACGGTCTTGCGGTGCTGCGCCTGACCGTCGCCCTGTCGAACAGGGGCGAACGGGGTCTGCGGGCGCGTGACGACTTTCTCGCCGAACGCACCCGGTTCGTGCAGGCCATGCTCGACCGCGCCGGCGAACGCGGTGAGCATCCGCCCGACGTGCTGGGCGTGCTCGACCACGTCATGGCCCCGATGTACATCCGCGTCCTGTTCGGCGCGGGTCCACTCACCCCGGACTACATCGCCGGGCTGGTCGACCGGTTGCTGAAGCACGGCTGATCTCTGCCTTTTGGCAGAGACGCGGATCGGCCGGGCGGTGCATTACCTTCGCGGTCCGCGGCGCCGGTCGGGGCGGATCCGGAGTTGCGCGACGAGGCCGTCCTCTCAGGCTGACCGCCGAGCACGACCGAGCCCGCGCCGCGCGACGCGGGCACGCTGCCCGGCCGATCAGACTGCCGTCCCGGAGCCGGACCTTGACCGCCTGGCCGACGCGTCCGGCGATGACGCGTCCGGACTGGCCGAGGCGGCGGCCGCGCTCGCGGCCTGCGTCACCCCGGCCGCGCTGTCGTCCGGCGAGGTAGCCGCCGTGCTGGCCCGCGCCGGTCAGGCAGCCACTCCTCGGATGATCGGCAGGAAGTTGCCGATCAGTGGATTGTCGGCCCGCCGATTCCACACTGCCCCGATCTGCCAGGCCGCTGCTTGGTGGTCCACGGGTGTGAGCGTGACCTGAGCGGGTGCGATGGATCCCGCGCTGGCCGGCACGAAGGCGGTCCCCACGCCCGCCGCCACCAAGGCGAGCACGGTCTGCAGGTCATGCGCCTCCTGCACCACCTCGACGTCCACGCCGAGGGCGGTGCACAATTCCTCGATCTGTGCGGCGAGCCCTGGTCCTCTCGCCTGTGCCAACGCCACGCACGGCCGCCCTGCCGCCCATCGCGCGACATGATCCGCGTTCTCCGGCGGCGCATCTTCGGCCGTGGCGATCGCGAGGCGGTCGGCATGCAGGGGCAGCCGTCCCCAGTCCGCATCGACCGGCATCCGGACGAATCCGACGTCCAGTTCCCCGGTTGCCAGCCTCTCCAACTGGACCTGTGAGGACATGTCGTCCAGGACGATGTCGGCGTCGGGGAACCGCCGCCGGAACGCTGCCACCGCTTGCGGCGCGACCCCGATGCTCGACAGGCCGAAACCCACCGACAGCCGGCTGACCTGCCCGCGCGCCATCCGGTTCATCCGCACGGCCAGCGCGTCGGCGCGCCGGACCAGATCCCGCGCCTCGGGAAGCAGGATCCCGCCCAGGTCGGTGAGCGTGGCGCCGTGCCGGCCGCGGTGGAACAACCGTCCGCCGGCCTGCGCCTCCAACGCCTGGATCTGCTTGGTCAGAGCCGGCTGAGTGATGGCCGATGCCAGCGCCGCCCGGCTGAAGGCGCGATGTTCAACGACGGCCAGGAAGGTGCGGAGCAGCCGAACATCCATTCCTTCAGGTTATGACATCCCACCAAAGATTCATTAGACGAATTGGTTTCCGGAGGATTCAGTAGCGGGCGACGGGATGAGGAGGAAGCATGCGTTGTGCGACCGTTCAGTTCGAGCACCGGCCCGACGACAAGGCCTACAACCTGGCCAGAGTCGAACACTTCGCCAGGCGGGCGTCCGAGGCGAGGGCTCAGGTCGTGGTCTTTCCCGAGATGTGCGTGCTGGGCTACTGGCACCTGCGCCGTCAGCCGGCCGAACGCCTACGGGAACTCGCCGAGTCGGTGACCGGCCCGTCGGTAGCACGCGTGCGCGGGCTGGCGGCCGGACTCGGCATGGCCGTGGGCGTGGGCTTCCTGGAGATCGATGATCACGGCAGCCTGTTCAACTCCTACGCCATGTGCCTGCCCGACGGGCGCGTCCACGTGCACCGCAAGCTGCACGCCTTCGAGCATGAGGCCATCTCCAGCGGAGACCGCTACACCGTTTTCGACACACCATGGGGTGTGCGCATGGGGGTGCTCATCTGCTGGGACAACAACCTGGTCGAGAACGTTCGGGCGACCGCACTGCTGGGCGCGACGGTCCTGGTCGCGCCACACCAGACCGGCGGCACCAACTCCCGAAGCCCGCACGGTATGCGCCCGATCCCGGTAAGGCTGTGGCGCGACCGACACCACGACCGCGAGTCGATCGAGGCGGAACTGCGCGGACCGAACGGGCGGGAATGGCTCATGCGCTGGCTGCCTTCCCGCGCCCACGACAACGGCCTCTTCGTCCTCTTCAGCAACGGGGTGGGCGAGGACGACGACGAGATACGGACCGGCAACGCGATGATCCTCGATCCGTACGGCAGAACCCTCGCCGAGACCTGGGCCGCCGAGGACGCCATGGTGATCGCCGATCTCGACCTCGACCTGCTCCCCATGTCGACCGGCCGTCGCTGGATCCAGGGGCGGCGGCCCGAACTCTATGGCGTCCTCACCCGCCGCTTCGGCGACGAACGCGACGCTCGCAGCGCCCGATTCTCAACCGACCCCGTGCCGATCCACCGGCCGACCTGACCCCGCAATCCTGCACGGACGGTACCGGACGATCGTCACACGGAGTCACACGAGGTCACACCGGGTCCTGCGGCCCTTCCTCGATCAGGTCATCGAGGGGGTTGTGAAGCGCGGTGAACGGAACGGCCGCCGCCAAGATCAGCGCCACCACCGCCACCAGCGCCGTCAGGTATGACCAATCCAGCTTGGATCGCATGTGCACAGGCCCTTCCCGGCTTCTTCTTCGGAGCGGATGGGCCGCCCCCGGCACTGTCTGCTACGCACGGGCGCCATCCCGGGTTGCCATCCGCCAGTGCATTTCGGCAGGACGCAGGTTTCACCCGGCGCCGTCTACGGGGGGCTGCAAGCACTCCCGCAAGATCACTCTGGCGGTCACGGCATCGCGGAGGTACAACGCACGGACGGCGTCCGCAAAAGCCTCGCCGTCTTTGTCACGGACCGCCGCATGGATCTGATCGGCCAAGGCGATCACATACGGCAGGCGCTGCTCGGGAGAACCGGTCACGGGGTTCCATTCTCCAACGCCCCGGGCAAAGCGCCGCCATGCCCGAGCCGAGAACAGACGGAAGATCAGACCCTTCACCGCGTGGCCATCAGATCGACACCCCGCCCGCGGCATCACCCCGACATACGCAGGCGACACCCCCTGAAGGACGTCGCCCCCCGGCATGTCGGTCCCGTGCCCCAAAGGGGACGGCAGGCGTCGCCCGGGAGTTCGCCGTCGCCGAGCGGGCCGAGAAGACGGCCCGCCCGCCGCCGATGCCGCGGTCATCGAGGCGTGCGAGGCCCTGGAGGAACTGGCGCCCTGCCGGGTTCGGGCGACGGTCTTAGACGTGGCGATCAAGGATCGCCACGCAAGCAAGACCAGTGCACAAACGAAAGGGAACAAAGATGCTCGAATTTTCGAGCGCGGGCGACGGCATGTTCGCCCTCAACCATGGCCTTCTCGACCCCGAGGAGGCGCGCGATGTGATCGAGGGACTCGTCGCGGCGGCGAGGCAGTGGCAGCCGCCGGAGCTCGACGGCAGCCCTACGGACGCGCAGTTCGTAGAGCTGTTCGGTGGCTTCATGAGCCCTGCGATGGTGAAGGCCCTCTGGGACTTCCGCAGGTACGTGCACCGTCACCCCGAGGTGGCGGAAAACGAGCGCAACACCACCCGGCTGGTGTTCGCGGTTCTCCGTGCCGTCGGGCTCAAGCCGAGGTACGTCCTCGACAACGAAAGGATCGGTGTGATCTGCGACATCGATCCCGAGCAGAGCCCGAAGTACCACGGGGAGCAACTCGCGGACTCGGGGAAGTGGCTCGTGCTGCGCACCGAGCTCGACGCCCTGCCCTACCAGGACGAAACGACGACGGACTACCGTTCCGTTCTGGAGGAGGCGGTCCATGCGTGTGGGCACGACGTGCACCTCACGATCATGCTGGCCGGAACCCTGTTCCTGAACCTGCTGAACATGGCCGGAATCCTTCGCAGGAGGGTCCGGTTCCTCGGACAGCATGGGGAAGAAACCGCAGTCGGCGCAGAGCTGGCGATCCTGGCTGGTGCGATCGACCTGGTGAGCCATGTCATCGCCCTGCATTGCGAGTCGGAGCGGCCGGCGGGCCAGATCGGTCTGCTGGCCGGGGAGATCACTTCGAGCTGCGACTTCATCGACCTGGAGGTCAGCGGTCCTGGTGGGCACACCGGCCACCCGGATCTGACCGTCAACACGGTGAAGGTCGCGGACGAGGCTGCGCTCAAGCTGGCTGAAGCGGCGTTCCAGCTCGTCGGGGGCCGCTACGAACCGCTTGTCTTCGGGACCGCGCACGGCGGAACGACGCGCAACGCGATCCCCAAGCTGGTGGTGAAAGCCGGGACTCTCCGCCTCCGTACGGAAGAGGAGTGGCTCCAAGCGTCGGCTGTGCTGGAGCAGGTGCGGCAGCAGTTGGCGGACAAGTACCCGCAGGCCACGGTGGTACTTACCATCAAGCCTGTCGTGTCGCCCACGGTGAATCACGAATCCACTGTCCGGCTGGTCAAGAAGTTCGCTGCTGTGGCGGGGTTCGAGACCGGCGACGCCGAGCAGTCCGGCGGGGGCGAGGACCTCTGCCACTACCTGCGCGAGGTTCCGGGAGCTCTGATCCGGCTCGGGGTGCTCCCGCCAGACATGGCGGAGTGGCCCCCCTTGCACGACAGCAAGTTCGACGTCATCAAGACGGTCTTCGAGGAGATCGTCCCCAAGGGCGCCGGACTGGTATCGGCCGTGGCGGTACTCGGCTAGCCACAGCCGCACGACGGACGGGCGATCGCCGGCTCAATGACCGCCCCCAACCAGGGGCCCGGCTGACGCCGGGCCCCTCCACCCTTGGTAGCCCTTAGCCCGGTCTCACCTGGGCCTTTGCCGGGTCTCTGTTGGTACCGTGTTGGTACCGTGAAGTCGTGCAATTTGGCACATATGACCTAATTCCGGCAGAACCACCCGGGGTGTGATGCCATGCCTCGTCGCCGCGCAGCGTCCTCCAGTGGCACCGGAGAGCTGCTGCAGACGCTCGAAGACCTCACCAGCCGGATACTGGAGGGGATCAAACTCCAACAGGCCCGTGTCGAGCTCGCCGCCGCGTTGCAGCGCCAGGTCCTCTCCGCCGAAATGCCGGTCCTGGCCGGCCTGCAGGTGGCGGGACGGTACGCGCCCGCGCGGGCCGGGCTGGACATCGGGGGCGACTGGTACGACGGCTTCCTCATGCCGGACGGCTCCGTGGGGTTCGTGATCGGAGACGTCCAGGGGCACGACGTCGAGGCCGCGGCCCTCATGGGGCAGGTGCGCACCTGTCTGCGCGCCGTCGCGATCGCCACCACGGACCCGGCGGAGGTGCTTCAGCGCACCAACGACCTGCTCGTCTCCATGGACTCCGAGCTGTTCGTGACCTGCTCGTTCCTTCGCTTCGACCCGATCACGAACGAGCTCGCCGAGGCCCGCGCCGGGCACGTGCCCGCCGTCTGGGCCACCGGCGACGGCCGCTGCGACATCATCCTGAACGACGGCGGTCTGCCACTGGGCATCAACGCCGGCGAGAGCTACCCGTCGACCCGCCGGATGCTGACCGGGGTGGGGGCGTTCGTGCTGCTCACCGACGGCGTGGTGGAAGGCCCCGGCTACCCCATCGAGGAAGGGCTCGCGCAGGTGGCGAACCTGGCCGTCGGGGCACACCGGACCGACCCGAACGAGCTGGCCGCACGGGTGATCAAGGTCGCGGATCTCACCGGCCACAGCGACGACGCCGCGGTTCTCGTCATCCGTTACGGAGGGCTCCAGCAGCAGTCGCAGGGCGAAGGGTGAGCGACGGTGGGTCGCGCGGACGAGCGACTTCGGCCGTACGCCGCCGACGGCCTGCGGCTGGCTGCCATCGTGGTCACCTATTACGTCGCCGCCAAGGTCGGACTGCAGCAGCAACTGGTGCGAGGGCAGGTCACGCCGTTCTGGCCGCCGACCGGAATCGCTCTCGTCGCCCTGATGTTCTGGGGCCCGCGCATGTGGCCGGGCATCGCTCTCGGGGCATTCCTAGTGAACGTTACGCTCGGGCCGGGGATCGTCCCCGTGCTCGCCATCACGGCCGGCAACACGCTCGCTCCCGTCTGCGCCTACCTCCTCCTGCGGCGAGCGGGGTTCCGTCTCGCTCTCGACCGGCTGCAGGACGCCCTGGCGCTGGTCTTCCTCGGCGCGCTGGGCGGCATGCTGATCAGCGCGACGGTCGGCACCGGCGTCCTGCTGGCCTCCGGCGCGGTGTCGGCCCACGACTTCTGGCCGACCTGGTCGGTGTGGTGGACGGGCGACGCGATGGGGGTCTTGATCATCGCGCCGTTCCTGCTGGCCGCGCGCACCGCCCGATGGCCACGCGGCGTCCCCGTCCTGCGCTGGGCCGAGGCGGTGGCCCTGCTGGGCGGCACGGCGGCGGTCACCGCGGAGGCCACCAACGCCTCGCTCAACCTTCTCTTCCTCGTCGTCCCGTTCCTGATCTGGGCGGCGTTCCGCTTCCAACTGGTCGGCGCCGCGCCCTGCGCGCTGATCGCCTCCGTGATCGCCATCTACGCGGGGGCCGTCGAGTCGGGCCCGTTCTCGGGCAAGGACCTGCTCGCCATGATGATCATCCTGCAGGCCTTCAACGGCACTGTTGCCCTGACGGCCCTGCTGCTCTCGGCGGCCGTCACCGAACGGAACCACACCCTCGAGGAGATCGAGAAGGTCTGCGACCACCTGAGGGAGGCGCTGTCCCGGCTCGCGCTGGAAGAGAAGTTCGACGGGGCGCCCGGCGTGTGGCCGCCCTCCCATCCGAAGGGACACGATCACCGAAGGCAGCGCCGCCCTTAACGCCGGTCATTCTTGTGCACCCAGCACCCTCGGGCCGGCGCCAGAGGCCCGGGCCCAGGGACGACGCCGCCATGGCGGTGGTGGACGAGCGGGGCATCGTCGTGTCCTGGAGCGGCGCCGCCCAGCGGCTGCCGGGGCTGGCGCATGGCACGGAGGCGGTCCGGGCCGTGGGAGCGCGGGTTCAGGTGAGGGGTTGGTTGAGTCGGTGTTGGAGGAGGGTTTGCTGGGCGGGGTTGTGGGTCTGGGCCAGGGCGCGCTGGTCGGCGGTACGGGCGGCGTCGGGGTCGCCGAGGGCGCGCAGCAGTTCGGCACGGGTGGCGTGGTAGAGGGGGTAGCGCTCCAGGGTGCGCCGGTCGGCCGCAGGCAGGGCGTCGAGGGTGGCCAGTGCGCTTGCCGGGCCGCCGCGGGGTGGCGGGGCATGGTGGAGGGCGATGGCGCGGTGCAGGCGGTGGATCGGGGACGGGGCCAGCGCGAAGAGGATGTCGTAGAGCACCAGGATCTGGGGCCAGTCGGTGTCGTCCCAGGTGGGGGCCTCGGCGTGGCAGGCGATGATGGCGGCCTGCAGCTGGTAGGGGCCGGGGCGCTTGGCGGTGGCGGCGCGCTCCAGGAGAGCGATGGCCTCACCGATGGCGGTGTGGTCCCAGCGGGTGCGGTCCTGGTCGCGTAGCGGGATCAGGTCGCCGGCGGGGGTGAAGCGGGCGGCGGCGCGGGCCTGGTGCAGGCGGATGAGGGCGAGCAGGCCGAGGACCTCGGGCTGCTTGGGCATGAGCCAGGCGAGCTGGGCGGCGAGCCATTCGGCGTCATCCGCCAGGTGCGCGGCCTGGGGGCGGTCGCCGGAGCTGGTCAGGTAGCCCTCGTTGAACAGCAGGTACACCACGGTCAGCACCTGGCCGAGCCGGTCGGGCAGTTCGGCGTCGCTGGGGATGCGGTAGGGGATGCCGGCTGCGGCGATCTTGCGTTTGGCGCGGGTGATGCGCTGGGCGACCGCGGATTCCGCGACCACGAACGCGACGGCGATCTGGGCGGTGGTCAGCCCGCACACGGTCCGCAGGGTCAGCGCGATCTGCGCCTCCCGTGGCAGGGCGGGATGGCAGCAGGTGAAGATCAGCTTCAGCCGGTCGTCGGGGTCGGGCGGCGGCGGCCAGCGTAGCCGGGCGAGCTTGTCGCGGTGGGCGGCCTGGCGGCGCAGCACGTCGATTCCGCGCCGCCGCGCGACCGTCAGCAGCCATGCGTCCGGGTGGTCGGGGACGCCCTCGGCGGGCCAGCGGCGCAGCGCGCTCTCCACGGCGTCGGCGACGACGTCCTCGGCGGCGGCGAAGTCGCCCAAGACCCGCACCAGGCAGGCGGTGAGCCGGCCCGCGTGCTCGCGCACCACGCGGGCCAGTTCGCCGTGCACGTCATCGCGCGCGGCGCCGTCCGGGCCGCCGGGCGCCGGGCCGTGCGGATCGGGGTGGTGGTCGGGCACGGCCGTCAGTCGATGGGACGGATCTCGACGACGGGGCAGGCCGGCCAGTCGCGGGCGATGGCCAGGGCCTGGTCCAGGTCCTCGACGTCGATCTCGGCGTAGCCGGAGACGACCTCCTTGCCCTCCACGAACGGCCCGTCGGTGACGATCGGCCCACCGCCTTCGAGTCGCACCGTGGTCGCGGTCTCGGCGGGTTGCAGGTGGGCGTGGTGGGTGATGTGGGCGCCGTGATCGGCGAACCACTGCCCGACCCGCTCGAACGACGCCTGCCGCTCGCTCTCGCTCATCGCCTCCAGGTCACGCGCGAACTGCTCGGTCTCGACGAACATCAGCACATACTTCACGGTCTTGGTCCTTCCCGGTCGTCGCTGATCCTTGCCACCGCTGGTCGTCCAGCGACTACTGGTCGGCGGACAGCGGACAGTACAGGTCGACGCCGTTGCCGTCGGGGTCGGTGACGGTGGCGTACCGCATCCCCCAGAACGCGTCCCAAGGCTCCTGGGTCCCGTGGTGACCGGCGCCGGTCAGCTCGGCGTACTTGGCGTCGACACCGGCGGGAGTGGGGAACTGGAAGGCCAGGAAGGTGCGGGGGTCGCCCTCGGGACGCGTCCAGCCGGCGGTCTGGGCCGACCCGCGGAACTTCTCGGTGTCCAGCATGACGTGCAGCCCGTTCGGCAGGTCGCAGCCCGCGTGGTCGGGGTAGGCGGGGTCGACGGTGAAGTCCAGGCCGAGGTGGCGGTAGAAGGCGATCGCCGCGTCGATGTCGGACACGATGATGTCGATCGTGTTCAGCGTCGGGGTCATCTCCGGCTCCCTTGCGTAGGCGGTTCTCCTCGCGGCCTGGCCCGGAACCGGATGGGCGGGCATCCGGGCCGTACCGCTTGTCACCACCAAGACGAACGGCGACGCCGCCGATCCGACACTTCCCGGAAGAAATGCTGGAGATTCTTCAGGCAAATCGACCGGCCGCAGCCGCGATGCGACCGCGGGAGCGTCGAAGCCGGAGACGTGCTGGTCCTGGACGTGCGGTCGGCGGAGGAGTGTCGGGCCGGTCACATCCCCGGCGCCGTCGGCATCCCCGCCACCGAACTCGCCGACCGCATCGACGAGTTGCCCGACGACACCGAGCTGGTGGTGTACTGCCGCGGCGAACACTGCATCCTCGCCTACGACACGGTTCGCCTGCCCACCGGAAAGCTGGAATGGCGCCTGGCCGACCTACCCGTCCACGCTGGGGACCCGGTATGACCGCCGGCGCATCCGCGCCCGTGCCGTCTCAGCTTGTCGGCCTGGGACGGGTCGGGCTCTTGAGCCACGAGACGATCTCGTGCGCGATATCGCCGGCACATGCAATGGCGTCGTCCCCAGGCTCTGCCTTTGTTTTTGCTGTGAAGGAACGGTCAATTGTCGGTGATCCGTCGGTGGGTGCCGTCCGGCGACCATGGGCCTCCGTGCACGGTAACCTTGATCGGCATCGCAGTCGGTTCGAGCGCGTGATCCGCCGACGGTGCGACGCCGTGGCCGGCTCCTGCCCGGGGGTCGCTCCGCATCCGGGCCGGGTACGGAACTCGCGATCATGCTGTGGCCAAGGTCATGGTCCGAGGAGGACAGGCTTACTGATCCCTGAGTATGTGCAGGTCACACGCGGGTGAATGATTTTCACATTCACTACGGTAAGCATTATGTTCCTTGCGCTTGGTGATCGACCGACTGACCATGACGTATGCCCTAGAACCGGACGATTCGGAAGGTGGTCCGTGGCCTGCTGTTACAGCTGAAACGAACATCAGCGTGCTCTTGATCGCCGGAACCTGGCAGCTTCCCCCTTGCCCCTGGCAGGCCGACCCCTGAGAGCGGACACCATGACGAATGATCTACTGCCGACAAATGATCTGCAGTCCCTGTCGACGGACGAGTTCCTCGCCGGCATTGACGCGGTCGCATCCAAGTTCGATTCTGCAACCTTTCCGCAGCAGATCCTTCCCCCCGACAGCTGGGCGCTCCTGGTGAGGGCCGGAGTCCGGCTTCCGACTTTGCCCAAGGAGTACGGAGGCCGCGACAGCAACGTTGAAATGTGCCGGATCGTCGAGACCGCATCTGAGTGGAACCTGGCGCTCGGCGTATACGTGATAGTCAACACCGCGTTGGCGCTTCTACCTGTCGTGAAGTGGGCCGGAGAAGAGGTCAAACAGGAGATGCTGCCGCTGTTCGCCGGTGGCGATCCGCTGATGGCCGGGCTCGCCGCCACCGAACCTGGCGCAGGCTCGGCCCTGTCCGCCATGACGACCACATTCGAGGAGGTCGACGGAGGCTATCGAATCCGTGGCCGCAAGCATTGGCAGGCTCTCAGTTCCTCCGCACACTGGTGGCTGGTTCTTGCGAGGAACGTACACCGGCGCGAGTACGGCTACTTCGTCGTCAAGCGCAGCGAGGGATTCCGCACCGTCGAGTTGTACGAGGCACTCGGCCTGAAGCTGCTCGACTACGGAGTCAACGACATCGATGCGACCGTCCCCCGGCACCGGCGGATCAATGCCGAGGAAACGGGCCTGGACTCGGTGGACATGTTCCTGGCGTCGCGGGCGCTGCTGGCGGCCGCGGGAGCCGGATTCCTGCGCCGCATCAGCCGCGAGGCGCACGCGTACGCGGAGGGCCGCCAGATCGGGCGGAAGCCGCAATCCAAGATCGGGTTCGTCAGGTACAGGCTCGCGGCCATCGACACCTCCGCCACCATCTGCGAGGCGCTCAGCCACTATCTGCAGACGACGCTGGACGTCACGGGCGACATGACTCCCGGGTTTCCGGCCGTACAGGCCCTCAAGACCGTCGCCACCGAGCGGATGATCAGCGCGGCGCAGCATTACCAGCAGCTGACCGGCGCCGAAGGGTACCGCTGTGGATCGCCCACCAACATCGCCGGTCAGGCGTTCCTGGACACACGGGTCTTCAGCGTTTTCGACGGCAACAACGACATGCTCAACCAGCAGCTCACCGCATACTGCCTGACCCGGCGGTCCGGCCGGTCCCTCAGCGGATTCCTGGCCGACTGGCCGCTCACGGCGCCCGCCGTCGCGACGCTCCAGGCGGACCTGGGCTTCCTCGATCAGCGTCTGAGCCAGGCACATCAGGTATTGGCCGGCCGCGTCATCGGCTACCTGTTCGCGATCACCCAGGTCCTCACGTGGGCCGCCGAGACCGGCGCCGATCCGGGAAGGGCCCGGCCCGCCATCGAGTTCCTCAGAAATGACATCGTCGGTGTCGCCGCGGAATTCCGCCTGCTGGCCACCGGAATACTCGACACCTACGGCGCGCCGCGGCGGGCCGCCACCGGGTCTGGCGATCCATCCCCCTCGCCATTCCGACATGACCAGGACGGGGGGGCGAAGCGCCGAGGCGCCGTCGGCGACCGGCTGATGTCCAGCGCGGCTAGCCCGACAGGCCCTCGCGGCGGTGTATCCGGTCGACCAGGTCGGCCGCCCTCCGCTTCATGAGTTCCAGTCCGGGCTTACCCCACGGGCGCGGTTCGCTGTCCACAACGCAGACCGTGCCGAGAACCGTGCCCGTGCGGTCCGTCAACGGAGCTCCGGCGTAGCTCCGGACCATGAGCTTGTCGACGATCGGATTGCCGGCGAAACGCGGATAGGCGAGGACATCGTCGAGAATCAGCGCCTTGCGCCGGACGACGACATGCGGGCAGTAGCCGGCGTTGAGGGGTATTCTCGCCCCGAGGATGCCGCCCACGATCTCGGCGGCGGCCGGCGGCGTGTAGACCCCCGCAACGAACTGATCGTCGCCGACGAGATTCACGAATGCCACCGGCGTGCTGGGAAGCCCGATGAGCTTCTGTGCGTCCAGCGCGACCTGATGGGCGAACTCATCGAATTCGCTCTCCCGTGCCTGCCCCAGGCCGAGCTGTCGCAGTCGCGTCACGCGCTGGGATGCTTCGTGGTCGGGCGGCGTCAAGGGACGGGTCGGGAGTTCAAATGCCTGATCATTGGGCGGATACGTCACGGTACCTCCGTATGTGGCCGAGCGTGAAGGTGGGCATGAGGATTTATTGGATCCGGGTCCTAAGCCAAAGCGGCTGCGGCACGGAATGGAGTGACAAGGTGTTCCTCGATTTCTCCTGAAGTCGAGGGAGGCCTCACGGAAGTGTGGCCTGAGGGTTCAAAGAGCGGATTCAGAGTCATTGGAGTCCTCCCTGCTGCAGTTCTGTCAGACGGAGGCGGAAGGGGTGGCTGTGAGCAGATGCTGGATCAGGGCCCGCAGCGCCGAAATGGCGGAGGAGTGGTCCCGTGCGTCGCACTGCACGATCGGCACGCGCGGGCCGAGTTTGAGGGCGGCCCGCACCTCCTCGGACCCGTAACGGAACGCGTTGTCGAACTCGTTGACCGCGACGAGGAACCGGGTTCCCCGGGTCTCGAAGAAGTCGACGGCCTCGAAGCAGTCCTCCAGGCGGCGGGTGTCGGCGAGCACCACGGCACCCAGCGCCCCGGCGCACAGCTCGTCCCACAGGAACCAGAACCGCCGCTGCCCCGGCGTCCCGAACAGGTAGAGGACGAGATCGTGCTGGTCGATCGTGATTCTGCCGAAGTCCAGCGCGACGGTGGTGGTGGACTTGCGCTCCACCGCATCCAGGTCGTCGATGCCGACGCTGGCCGAAGTGATGAGTTCCTCGGTGCTGAGCGGCTCGATCTCGCTCACAGCACCGACGAACGTCGTCTTCCCCACGCCGAAACCGCCCGCTATGAGGATCTTGACCTGGGTGGGGAGCACCTCAGACTCGTTGTAGGCCATCGAGCAGCTTCTCCAAAAGGGCTCGGTCGGTGGGATCGGCCGCGGTTCGCGGCGCGTGTGCGGTCATCGCGCGGCTGTCCACCAGGTCGGAGATGAGGACCTTGGTGACCACCACGGGAAGCCGCAGATGCGCCGCGACCTCCGCGACCGAGGTCGGCGTGCGGCACAGGTCGAGCGCCCTCGCATGTTCCAGATCCACGGCCGGGGGACGCGGGCCGACCGCCACCACCAAGGACAGCAGGTCCAGGTCGACGGTCGGATGGGTACGGCCGGCGGTCACCGTGTACGGGCGCACCAGCAGCCCGGCCTCGTCGTCGAGCCAGAGCTCATCTTCTCCGGATGTCAAAACGCTCGGTTTCGCTCGCTCGGCGCGGCCGCCGACCGCGCCGCGGTGTCCAGGAAGGGCCGGACGGCCTTGATCAGCCGGGCCATCTCGAAACCGACCACGGCAGGGTCGGCCTCCGCCCGCGCCAGCACCGCCAGCACGGAATTGAAACCTGCCCAGGAAATGTACAGCTGGCTGGACCTGAGTTCCGCAATGACCTGCCGCACCTCATTGCTCTCGTCGAACTTCGTTCCGGCGCTACGCGCGATGGAGAAAAGCCCCGACGCGAGCGCAGCGAGCTGTTCCGCACTGGCGCGGTCGAAGCCGTCGGCGGCTTTCATCATGCCGTCGGACGACAGCAGCACGCTGCCGCGAATGACCGGAACCTCCTCGCCCAGCCCCCGCAACAGCCAAGCAAGATCCTGAGCCTGGTTCGGGGAGACACCACTCAACGGACTCTCCTTGTCATTTGAAATTATCGTCAGTTCACACTGTCGGGATCATCAGTGGAGCCGTCGTTCTCCTGGGCGCTGCGCATTCCCTTCTGGAATGCGGCCATGAACCCGGGATTGTAATTGACTTCCTGATCGTCCTGCTGAGGCGCGGGCGCACTGCCCAGTTCGGGCGCCAGGCTGGCCTGGGCCTGGCGTTGCGGCAATGGCGGCCGCTCACCGGCGCCGCCCGGAAAGCCCGGCCCCGTTCCGTAGTCCGGAGCGGCCGCCGGGGGGCCCGACGGAGGCGGGGGCGGCGCGGGCCGGGGCTGGGAAACCTCGGCCGCAGAGGGCGGCTGGGCGGACACGCGGGCGCCGAGGACATCACGGTCGTCCAGTGGCAGACTCGGCCGGGCCGGCGCCGGGACGCTCACGGCCGGTGGTGGTGCCGCGGCGGCGTCCACCGGTTCCGCCTGGAGCCGCGCCTCGGCCTCCTCGGCCTCCTGGCCGTCCAGTTCCTCCGGTACGACGACGATGGCCTGCGTACCGCCGTAGACATTGCTCTGGAGCTGAACACGGACCTTGTGACGGCGCGCGAGCGCGGAGACCACGAGGAGCCCGATGCGCCCGTCCTTCAGCAGTTCCTCGGTGTCGGCCTGCTCGTTGTCGGCGAGCAACTCGTTCAGCCGCCGCTGGCTTTCCCGCGGGATTCCGAGGCCGCGATCTTCGACCTCGATGGCCATGCCCGCGGTGACCCTCTCGAAGCGAATCAACACCTGCGTTTGCGGCGGGGAGAACTTGGTGGCGTTCTCGATGAGCTCGGCCAGTAGATGGACGATGTCCGCGACCGCGCCTCCGCGCAGGCTCCCGTCGACCGGCGGCACCACCTTGACCCGGTCGTAGTGCTCCACCTCGGCGATGGCCGAGCGCAGCACCTCGTACACCGTCACCGGCTTGGTCCACCCGCGGCGCGACGCGGCGCCGCCGATCACGGCCAGGCTCTCGGCCTGGCGGCGCATGCGGGTGCTGAGGTGGTCGACCCTGAACAGCCCCTTGAGCAGGTCCGGATCCTCGACCTGGTTCTCCAGCTCGTCGAGCCCTTGGATGGCCCGATGGGACAGTGACTGCATCCGCCGGGCCAGGTTGACGAAAACGGCGACCCGCTGGCTGCTGCCACCGGCGGCTTCGCGGCCGGCCGCGCCGATCACGGCATTCCAGGCCGTGCCCTGCGCCTTCCGCACTTCATGCTCAAGTTGCAAGTAAGGGTCGGCGGTGTCAGGGGCCGGGAAGTCCTCGCTGCTCGGGGCGGCCGTCTTACCGGCGTTGAGCCCCTCTGCCAGCCGCTGCAGCTCCCGCCGGCCGTGGTCGATCACGAATCCGAGCTCGCCGAGACGCCGCTGCATGTTCTGCTGATCGTGGATGGCCGACTCGGTACGCTCCCGATGCATCCGGCGTGTCGCCGCCTCCGCCGCCATGATGGCGGCTCCGAGGGTGATCACGGCCCCCAAGGCCGCCATGGTCAGCACCAGCCGCGTCCCCTGAGTCCTGGTGGCGCCACCGTAGAGGACCGCCGCGGCGGCGAACCCGAGAACTATCGCAATGGCCGCGGGGAGCACGGAAATGGACAGGTGAAGAGCGCGCATATTGCTCTGCCGATGCGTACCACGGGTCACTGACCTGCTGGTTCGCCGAACGTCCTGGTGCTCGGCGCCGGCAGCGGATTTGAAGGTCATTGAGAATCGGCGTCCTCAGTGCGTCGACAGCAGATCACGATAGTGAGCAAAATTCGTACTTCCGTGTGGGCACAGCCCGTATCTAGGCTGTCACAACGCCTCAATACGGATACACGGATCGGCGAGATTGCGGAGACCTTGGCACGCCATCGAGGCGTCTGTACCAAGATGTCCACTTCTTCCGAAAAATACCTAAATGGGAGCTCGCCATGCTTCACCAGGGCAGATGGCGCACTTCCACGGAGTGGACGACCGAAAAGCCCAAAACGGCGTGGCCAACCTCACGCTTTCACGGGGTGGTCCTGCCCATCCTGACCCTGACTGTGAGAAGTGCTTCCAACCTGCAACGATAGGGCTTGTCGAGAGTCCTGCCCCGCAAGAGCGGATTGGACGGTGCGCAGTCGGCGGCGCCGTCCTAGCTGTACTTGGTCATGATCTTGGTGTCAGTCGTGTGATGGGTGGGTGGCCGCCCAGGGCCGAGTGGGGGCGTTGGGTGTTGTAGTGCTCGAGCCAGGATTCGAGGGCTTGGGTGCGCTGGTCGTTGCTGGTGTAGGGCTGGCGGTAGGCCCATTCGGTGGTCAGGGTGCGGTTGAGGCGTTCGGCTTTGCCGTTGGTCCACGGGCAGCGCGGGCGGGTGAATTTCTGGCGGGCGCCCAGGTCGGTGCAGGCCTGCTGGAAGGCGTGGCTGGTCCGGTAGTTCTTGGCGTTGTCGGTCATGACCCGGTGGATGCGGGTGATGCCGTGGGCGGCGAAGAACGCCGCGGCGCGGGTGAGGAACGCCGCGCAGGTGGTGCCCTTCTCGTCAGGCAGGACCTCGGCGTAGGCCAGCCGTGTGTGGTCGTCGATGGCGGTGTGGACGTGGTCGTAGCCGATGCCGCGGCCGCGGACGGGTTCGCTGCGGCCGTGGACGCGCCATCCGCCGCCGTCGGGGATCCGGCCGAGTTTCTTGACGTCGATGTGGATCATGTCGCCGGGTGCCGGGTGCTCGTAACGCCGGTCGCTGTTGCGGGACGCCCGGATCTGCTGGCCGGTCAGCGGGTCGCAGGCCGCCAGCACCGGAACGCCGTGGCGGCGCAGGATGCGGGTGACGGTGCGGGCCGGCACCCCGGTCGCGGCGGCGATGTGGTCGGGGCCGGCACGAAGGCGTTCGCGGGCGGCCAGCACCCGCTCCTCCACCACGGCCGGGGTCCGCGACGGGCACGAGCGGGGACCGCTGCGAGCACGAGCGGGGACCGCTGCGGCGGTCGGCCAGCCCGTCCCAGCCCTGGCCGCGGAACCGTCCCACCCACCGGTGCGCGCACTGCCGCGAGATCCCCAACTCGGACGCCACATGCGCGACCGGGCGGCCATCGAAGACGACGCGGCGAACCAGCAGGCATCTGCCATGAAACGTCAGCCGCGCGTTAGCGTGACCCATCAAGACCTCCGGGCGTCGGTGAAGTCGGTGAAACCCCACTACGCCCGGAGGTCTTCTTGCTGATCAAACACCTACCGGTCAGGTGTCACCAAGATCATGACCAAGTACACCTAGCGCAGGCCGCGGGCGTGCACGACCCGAGCGCGGGATCGCGCTGACGCCGTAGATGGCGGCTTGGCGGCTGGCGTGGTTGGGCAGGGTGTTGCGACGTGCACCAAGTTGCTGGACAACTGGGTCAGCGTGAGCATCGGCACCGCGGCACGCAGTGAGCCGGGCCAGGCGCGTCACATTCGCCGTGTCTGAGGGTTCACCTCTGTGAACCCTGGCGATGGGATGGTGTGACCGATTGGACGAGAACGAGTGGCTGGCCGCGCGCTTCGAGCAGCACCGACCCCGGCTGCGGGCGGTGGCCTATCGAATGCTCGGCTCGCCGGCTGACGCGGACGACGCCGTTCAGGATGCCTGGCTGCGGCTGAGCCGGTCCGACGCGGAGCAGATCGACAACCTCGGCGGATGGCTGACCACCGTCGTCGCCCGGGAGTGCCTGCATATGTTGCGCTCCCGCCGGCGCCGCCGGGAGGATCCCTTCGCCGCGCACCTGCCCGACCTGGTCGTCATCCCGGACGGGGACCTCGACCCCGAGCAGGAGGCGTTGCTGGCCGACTCGGTGAGCTTGGCCCTGCTCGTCGTGCTCGACCAGCTCACTCCTGCTGAACGGTTGGCGTTCGTGCTGCACGACATGTTCGAACTGTCGTTTGAGGAGATCGCCGACATCGCGGGCCGCACCCCGGTCGCCGCACGGCAACTCGCCAGTCGTGCGCGGCGCCGGGTGCGCGGCGCCGAGATCCCATCACCCGATCCGGATCTGGCGCGCCAGCGGCGGGTCGTCCGTGCCTTCTTCGCAGCTGCGTGGACCGGCGACTTCGACGCCCTCGTCCAGGTCCTTGACCCCGATGTCGTCCTGCGCACCGACTTCGGCACCACCCGGCCGCCCACCGTCGTGCGCGGCGCGCCGGCCGTGGCCAAGCAGGCCCGCGCCCCACGCGGCGGCGACCTGCGCCCCGCGCTGGTCAACGGCGCGATCGGAGCGTTGACCATCCGCGACGGGCGGCCGTTCTCGGTCATGGCATTCACCGTCGCGGGCGACAAGATCGTCAGGATCGACGTTGTCCGCGACCCCGACCGCGTCCACCGCCTCCCGTCCGCCCTCCTCAACCGGCCGAAGCGAACAGGACGGTGAGTGCCGAGCGGGATGGCGAGCCCTGTTTCGACGAGTCGAGGGCCCGATGCCGCGCGACCGGACGGCTCGGCATCAGGCCAGGGATTCGAGATATTTCTGGGTTTCCGGCTTCTTGAAGTACTGTGCCCAGCCCGCCGGCTGCGCGTTGAACTCGGGTTCGCGAGCAGTGTGGTCGGCGCCATGCTCGACCAGCAGGCGCGCGATCGACAACTCGCCCGCTGCCGCTGCATAGTGCAGGGCGGTGGCGCCGGCGGCGGTGACAGCGTTGACGCCGAAGCCAAGATCGATCAGCAGCCGGACCGTTGACCAGTTGCGCGCCTCGGCCATCCGCGTAACCAAATCCGCCTGCCGATCGCGCAGCCCGGGATCGGCGGCCAGCATCGACCGCATCGTCGCTTCGTCGGCAGCCTCAACGGCTTCTACGAACTGCATTGTGCCCTCCTCGCGTGGTTGCACTCGTACCTATGAGCCCAGACGAGGAGCCGATGTGACAGGGATGTAGCTCGGGAGGGGTCCCAACCGACCACTGCCACAATGTCGCGCGTGAAGATGACCATCAGGCCAATCGTTGTCCCGGTGCTCGGGCTGGCGTTCGCGTGCGCGGGCTGTGGGGATTCCGGGGAACCCGCGCGGAGTCAACCGCGGCCCAATGGGGCCGACCGCACCACTCCTCCTCCGGCGAGCACCGTCACGCCAGGTCAGAGCCCAGCGACCAAGCCCGGCTTCCCGGTACCCGCGGACGGCGATGACGTGAAGGCCTGCCGGGACGGGAAGTGCGAGATCCTTGTCACCGAGCGGACGACAATCCCCCTGGACCGGCGGTTCGGCTTCAAGAAATTCTCGTTCGACCCCGCCGACTCGACCTGGCGATACACCTATCCCGAGGGTGGAGGCGGCCGGCTGCGGTTCCTGGAGCCGCCTTACTCCGGATCATGGGCCGCGCCGCGTGGCGAACAATCCATCGACCTGAGAGTCGTGGCGACCCAGGGTTCCAAGGCGGTCATCTCGCTGAGCCCCGCCGCCAGCTAGCGGATCGTGGCCCCCTCAGGGCTAGCCTCAGCCCGGCCTCCCCCGCGCTCGCCCGGCGTCACAGACTGAGGCGTATGACTTTCACCGCCAACGAGATCGACTATCTGAACGGCCAGTTGCTCGGGCGGCTGGCCACGGTCGGCCCGGACGGACGGCCGCATATCGTGCCGGTCGGGGTGTTCTGCGACCCGGAGACCGGGACCATCGTGATCGGGGGCCACGCGGGCACCGGCATGGCCGCCAGCAAGAAGTTCCGCGACGCCCGGCGCCAAACCGACTCCTTCGAACTGTCCGCCAGGGACGTGAAGTGATGCGCTACTGGCTGCTCGGCCCGACCGGGCTGCGCGTCTCGGAGCTGTTCCTGGGCGCGATGACCTTCACCGGCCCGGATGAGGCCCGCAAGATGATCGACCTGTACGCCGACGCCGGCGGCAACGTCATCGACACCGCCTCCGCCTACGGCGACAGCGAGAAGATCCTCGGTGACCTGCTGCGGCACCGCCGGGACCGCTTCGTGCTGAGCACCAAGTACACGCTGTCCCGGGACGCCACCGATCCCAACGCGGGCGGAAGCCACCGCAAGAACCTCGCCCTCTCCCTGGAGGCGAGCCTGCGGCGGCTGCGCACCGACTACATCGATCTGTTCTGGGTGCACACCTGGGACCAGCACACGCCGATCGAGGAGACCATGCGGGCGCTGGACGACGCCGTCCGCGACGGGAAGGTCCTCCACGTCGGCGCGTCCAACCTGCCCGCCTGGCTCGTCTCCAGGGCGAACACTCTGGCCGAGTGGCGCGAATGGACGTCGTTCGCCGCCGTGCAGGTGCGCTACAGCCTGCTCAAACGTGACATCGAGCGGGAACTGCTCCCCATGGCCGAGGCCTACGGGATGAGCGTGGCCGCCTACGGGGCACTGGCCGGTGGGGTGCTGTCGGGCAAGTTCTCCGGCAGCGGCCAAGCCCCGACCGGCACCAGGGTCGCCCCCGAGTCCCTCACTCCGCACGACCACCAGGCCGCACGCGCCGTACGGGAGGTCGCCCAGGAACTGGGGGTGACCCCATCCCAGGTAGCGATCGCCTGGACACGAGCCCGTTCCCAAGCGGTGCACCCGATCATCGGCGCGCGCACCGTCGAGCAGCTCCAGGACAACCTGGGCGCCCTGGACGTCGCCCTCCCGGCGGACGCCGTAGAACGCCTGGATTCGGCCGTGGAGTTCGACATCGGCTACCCGACCGACATCAACACCGGCCCCCGCCCGTGGCTGTTCGGGGACTACCAATCCCGATTGAAGGGCGCGATACGTCCTGCCGGACGGCTCTTCCCAAGGTAGCCCGCGCGAGGCGACGTCGTCGTAAGCCGGTAGCGCCCCATGGCCTGGCCGAGACGCCCGTTCGCCAAAACTACATATCCGGCTGCGTTGCTGCTGGCCGCACAAGAACTGGCCGATGCCCCCCTCCAAGTGGAGGCCTGGGACGGCAACGCCGAGGTACCCCGCGTCAACGACCATGGGGCGTCCGTTCCCGCCGGTCGTCGCGACCTTGCGAGACCGGGTCGCGGCGGCTGATGTGCTGCTGTTGGTGACGCCCGAGCTGAACCGCGGCATTCCCGGCAACATGAAGGACGTCGTCGACTGGCTGGGGATTCTCGCACCGCCTCGCCCGCTGGCCGGCAAGCCCGTCGTGCTGATGAGCGCCTCACCGAACCGGTTCGGCGGCGCGTTCGCCCAACTGCAGCTCGCCGACCTGCTCCGGCGGTCCGGCGCCGAGATCCTTTCTGACCTCGACGTCGCGATCGGCCACGCCCAACGTCACCTCGACGACCACGGTGTCCTGGTGGGCGAGGACCCGCGACGCGAAATCGCCGAACTGTGGCAGCGCGTTCTCACCCGAGTTCAAACCGATCGGCAGGTGGTCCCGGCATGACCACCGGGCGTCAGATCGCCGCGGACAACGGGCCCGTCGGTTACGCGCTCGCCCACGCCACCCGGGCGCACCGTGCGGTGTTGCAACGCCGTATGGCACAACTCGGCTTGCATCTGGGCCAGGAACTCCTCATCGTCGACATCCACCACAACCCCGACACGACCCAAGCGGAACTCGTCCAGCGGATCGGCTTCGAACAACCCACGATCGCCAAGGCACTCACCAGGATGGAACGGACCGGGTTCATCCAACGCACCACCGACCCCGGCGATCGACGCGTGACACGCCTGCGGCTGACCGAACGCGGCGAGGCCGTCGTGGACGCCGTGACGGCCGCATGGGCGGAGACGGAAGCCCAGGCCACCGCCGGGCTCACCGACACCGAGGCCCAGCAGTTCGTCCGCCTGCTGACCGCAATCCGCGACAACCTCGAATAGCCCGCACTCGTAGCTGGGGCGGGGCTCCTCCCAGCCTGATCAAGACCTCTTCCGCTGGAAGGGATGGCGATGACTCCAGAGAGACCACCGAGAGTGACGGTGTGACATCCCCGCAAGATGGGGCGCTCTAAAGGAAAGGGTGACGAACCCAAGCAAAGCACCATGTCGGCCGATTGCGGGCCGGCGGGTGACGGGGATTGGGGTTATGGGCAGGCATGGGCGCGCGGCCGAAGCCTCGGTGGTGCTGGCCGGGCGGTACCGGCTGATCGAGCCGGTCGGCCGGGGTGGAATGGCCGAGGTGTGGGCCGCCGAGGACGCGGCGCTGAGGCGCATGGTGGCGGTCAAGCTGCTGGACCCCGCACCCGCCCCCGACCAGCCCGCGAGCACGACCCGCGCGGACGTGATGGGCACGGTGAGCGAACGGGTATGGCGGGAGGCCCGTGGCGCCGCGCGCCTGGTACACCCCAACGTGGTGCGAATCTACGACGTGGCCACCGACGGAGACCGGATGTTCCTGGTGATGGAACTTGTCACCGGCCCGAACCTGGCGGAGATCCTGCACAGGCAAGGTCCACGACCACCAGCACAAGTGGCGGCGCTGGGGGCGCAGACGGCCCGCGCACTGGCCGCCGCGCACGACGCCGACCTGGTGCACGGCGATGTCAAACCCGGCAACCTGCTGCTGGCCGACGACGGCACCCTCAAGCTCACCGACTTCGGCATCGCCAGCCCCATGGACACGCCCGCCCCCACGCAGGCCACCGGGCAGACGGCGGGCCTGATCATCGGAACCGCGGGCTACCTGGCTCCCGAACTGGCCCACAGGTTCCCGCCTAGCCCGGCCGGCGACCTGTACGCGCTGGGCTGCATGCTGTACGAGCTGTGCACCGGGCAGCCGCCCTTCACCGCCGACACCCAGGTGGACGTGCTCCAACGGCACATGCACGACGCTCCCGTCCCGCCCGCCCGGCTATGCCCTGACGTGCCCGTGGAACTTGAGCAGGCGATCCTGCGGCTCCTGGCCAAGGACCCCGCAGCGCGTCCCGCCGACGCCACCCGCGTCGCCGAGGCCCTTGAGCTCATCAGCCGCATCAGTCGCGACAACGCCACGGTGGACGAACCGACCACCGCCACACAGATCCTGCCGCCCCTAGCCCCGACAGGCCGACACGCCCGCACCGCCGAGCAGCCGTCCCCGTCCCCGGGCCAGCCGCCCTCACCGGTGTCGTGGTCGGCGCATCACCCGCTGCTGACCGCCGCCCTGGGCGCGTTGATCGTCGCCGTGATCGCCCTGGCCATCATCGCCATCACCCGATCCGGCGACCGGCGCACCGCCCCGCCACCCCCGGCCGGCTCCCCCACCGCCCAGCGATCGAATCCCACCGCACTCCTCAAGCCCAGGTGAGCCCGGGCCGTCCAAGACCGGGTCCGGCGGGCCACAGCGGATCCGGCCATTCGGCCGCCGCGCTCCCGCGCCTGCGGGCCCGTGGAGGCGACCTGGCGGCGACCCCTCAGGCGATCTGCGTTCTGTCGTCGTCGCCGGTGTCCTGGGCGGGGGCCGCGCGGCGGGCCTCGAACTCTTCGAGGGCCTTCTTGCGTGCCTTGGCCGGGAGCCGGTCTATGTAGAGGCGACCGTCGAGATGGTCGGTCTCGTGCTGGAGGCAGCGGGCGAGCAGGCCGGTGCCCTCGACGGTGATCGGGTCGCCGGACTGGTCGAAGCCATCGCAGACGGCGGTGTCCGGGCGCGGCAGGGACACGTACGGGCCGGGCACCGACAGGCAGCCCTCCTCGCTGTCGTCGAGGGTTCTGCCCGGTCCGGCGGGTGTCCGGACGGTGGGGTTGACCACGAGGCCCTTGCGTCTCTCGCCGTCCAGGTCGGGGCAGTCGTAGACGAACACCCGGAGATCGACACCGATCTGGTTGGCGGCCAGCCCGACGCCGCGGGCCGCGTACATGCTGGCGAACATGTCCTCGACAAGCTGAGCGAGCTCGTCGTCGAAGCGTTCGACCGGCCGGCAGGGGTGGTGCAGCACAGGAGTGCCCACGAGCGTGATGGGGTGAGCTGTGCCTGTCATGCGGGGACCTTTCTGACTGGTTAAACGGGTCGAGCGCAGCTTGGTGAAGCGGAGCCGAGGGGTCGGTCGCCAGGGTAAGGCCGGCGAGCGGGGGGCGGGGACCTGCTGCACGCATCCGGCTGAGGGCCCAGGAGCGGCGCCGCGTGTGGTCCGGGCGGGGGGTTCGGGGGGCGACATGGCTGCATTCTTGATGCAGTTGCAATATATTTGCAATAGTGGTGATCATGACGTACTCACTGCCGGACCTTCCTTACGACTACGCCGCCCTGGAGCCCGCCATCACCGGGGAGATCCTGGAGCTTCACCACGCCAAGCACCACGCCGCCTACGTCAAGGGCGCCAACGACACGCTGGAGAAGCTGGACGAGGCGCGCGACAAGGACCAGCTCGGCGGGCTGGTCGGCCTGGAGAAGACGCTGGCGTTCAACCTGTCCGGGCACGTCCTGCACACGATCTTCTGGGACAACCTGTCCCCCGACGGCGGTGACCGCCCCGACGGCGAGCTCGGCTCGGCCATCGACGAGCATTTCGGCTCGTTCGAGGCGTTCAAGAAGCAGCTCACCTCCGCGACCGCGACCGTCCAGGGCTCCGGCTGGGGCGTGCTCGGCTGGGAGCCGCTCGGGCAGCGGCTGATCGTCCAGCAGGTCTACGACCACCACGGCAACGTGGGCATGGGCTCCATGCCGCTGCTGGTGTTCGACGCCTGGGAGCACGCCTACTACCTGCAGTACCGCAACGTGCGGCCCGACTACGTCCAGAAGCTGTGGGACCTGGTGAACTGGAACGACGTCGCCAATCGCCTCACCGCCGCCAAGAACGCCTGACCCGCTTCAGGCCCGCGGACCGCGGCGCCCGCCGGACCCCGGATCATGCTCAGAACACGTTCCCCGGGTCCGGCGGGCGCCGCTCCGCATTCTCCACCCGCCGCCGCCCATGGCGTTCAGGTCGCCCCAGGGAGGTGCGCAGGGGCTCGATCGAGCATGGCCCAGGCGAGATGTGTCGGCCGCCGAGTGCGCGCCCTGTTCAACGACGACCTCTTATTGCATGATGTTCGCAACAGCAAGTTGATCGCGTTAAGGGGTCCGGGTGGAAGATGTGATGCGGCTGGACGGGCCGGCGGCCCGGCGGATCGGAGAAGAGATCGCCGGTCTCTACCGGCGGTGCTACGCGGCTCCGCCCTGGTCGGAGACGTCCGCGCGGCTCGCCGACTATCCGGGCAAGCTGGCCGCGTCCACGGAGCGTCCGGGATTCGGGGCGTGGATCGTCCGGGACGGCGGCAGGCTGGCCGGTGTCTGCTACGGCTGGCCCACGCCGTCCGATCTGTCCGGCAACCGGATCTACACGACGCTCGTCCGGGCGGCCGGAGCGGAGGACGCGGCCGCGTTGACGCGCGGCGCCTTCGAGGTCGCCGAGCTGTTCGTCCACCCCGCCCATCAGGGCCGGGGCCTGGGGAGGACGTTGCTGACCGGGGCCGTCGCGGGCTGGGACACCGCCTGGCTGATCACCCATCCCGGCGCGCCGGCCGCGCGCCTGTACCAGCGGCTGGGCTGGCGCCGGGCCGTCGCACTGCCCGCCGACTTCTACCCGCAGCTGCCGATGTCGGTCTACACCCTCGGCCGCACGGGCCCGTCAACCGCGGCGCGGGAGACGCAGGCGGAGCTCGATCCGCTCTGATCGGCTTCTACCGCGATGCGGGAGCGAGAGCGGAGGCTTCCAGCAGCCGCCGGGTGGCCGGTTGCCGTGCGTTGTCGTTCGGCCGCGGGCAGGTCCTAGGCGGTGCGGCCTTCGTCCAGGACGACGACGCGGTCGGCGACGCGGCGGGCAACGCGCAGATCGTGGGCCGGTCAGGTGCCGATCCCCTTGAGTAGCGACTGAACGATGAGGTCGGCGCCCTGGGCGGGGGTGAGCTCCGGCATCTCGTGGGCGGCGAGGTTGGTCAGGTGTATGAGCTGGGATCGGGCCCAGCGGCGGGGCAGATCAGGCCTGATCACGCCTTCGCGTGTGGCCCGGTCCATGAAGGTGTCGAGGCGTCCGATCAGCTCGTGCAGGCGGAGGGCCGACTCTTCGTCATCTTGTAGCCGGCTCAGGTCGATGGGCCAGCGTCGGCTGACGTCGATGATGCCCTCGGCGTAGCGGTGCAGCGCGATGGGCACCGGCGCCTCGTCCAACCGCGCTTGGTCGACGACCTCCTGGCAGGCGTCGAGCTTGGCGCGGTGGATGGCGGCCACCAGCGACTCGCGGTCGACGAACCGGCGGTAGACGGTGCGCCGATCAACGCCCGCCTCCGCGGCGATCGTCGCGATGCTCGTGGCCGGGTCCTGATGTAGCAGGCGCGCGCCGGTCTGGAGGACCGCGTCGAGATTGCGTACAGCGTCGGCTCTCATGGCGACCACGATCCTACCCACCAGGCTGACGGCTCACCGGCAAGCCGCCTCACTACAGTGGAACTTGAATCAGTAAATGCTACAGTTATGTGACACAACTGATGAGGAGGTCATCGCGTGGCTTTCGGTATCGCGATCGAGAAGGTGAGGGAGATGCTCGACTCTCCCGTGTTCGCCACCGTGGCGACGATCCGTCCGGACGGCTGTCCGCAGCAGTCGGTCGTCTGGATCGGGCGCGACGGCGACGAGCCGCTCTTCGTGACGGCCGCCGAAAACGTCAAGGGCCGGCACCTGCGGCGGGACCCGAGGGTGAGCGTGCTCCTGAATCCCTCCGGGAGGCCCTACACCTACGCGGCGATCCGCGGCACCGCGACGCTCGAGCGCGACACGGGGCGCGAGTTGATCGACGCGCTGTCGGTCAAGTACACCGGCCTGCCCTTCGCCGAGCACAACCCCGAGGCCGCGGCCCGCGCCACCGACCTGATCACTGTCCGCGTCACCCCTGAGGAGATCCTCGGAAGGACGTTCTAGTGAAAACCTTCGTCATCACAGGCGGCACGGACGGCATCGGCCGGGCGGTGGGGCTCGCCTGCCTGGAGAGCGGCCACAACGTCGCGATCATCGGGCGTAATGCCGACAAGGGAGCCGGCTTCCTCGATGCGGCCGGGCGGCTCGGCGCCGCGGACCGGGCCCGCTTCGTCCGCGCCGACCTGAGCCTGATGGACGAGACCCGCCAAGCCATCCAAGAGCTCAGAACGCACTTCCCGAAGGTGGACGCACTGATCCTGTGCGCCCGGCACTTTCGCACCACCCGCCTTGTCACGGCCGAGGGGCTCGAGAACACCTTCGCGCACTTCTACCTGAGCCGGTTCGTCATGAGCTATGAGATGACCGACCTGCTCGACGCCGCCGACGAGCCGGTCATCCTCAACGTCGCGGGTCCTGGGCCCAACCCCGAAGAGATCCGCTGGGACGACCTCGGCCGCGAGCGGGACTACGACGGCGAGGGTGCGCTCATGCAGGGCGGTCTGCTGAACGACCTGCTCGGCACCGGATACGCCCGGATCCGGCCCTCACGCAAGGTCCGGTACGTGCTGTACAACCCAGGCAGCACCGCGACGGCACTCTCCGGCGAGTACGACCCGCACGTCGCGGCCCAGATCGAAGCAATGCGCAGGACCGCACAACCGGTCGAGAAGGCCATCGTGCCGATCCTCGACCTGCTGAACAATCCACCCGCCGAGCCGCTTACCGCTTCGATCATGGGCCGCCCGATCCCCATGGACGGCCCGGGATTCGATCCCAAGGCCGCCCAGCGGCTCTATGACCGGACCCGCGAGCTCATCGCCTGAAACGGCCCGCTTGAGAGCTCATGGAGACGTCCAGCAGACGGGTTGCGGCGTGGGCGAGGGGAATCGCTTCCTGTTCGATCCGGCGGAACGGGGTGGGGCCTGCGGTTGCGACGGTGTCGTAGGCGGTCGCCTCGGCTTCGGTGAGGTGCGGCAGGATCGCCGGGGACGGGTTGATGGGGCGACCGGCCTTGTCATGGTTCACCCCGTGCTGGGCGTAGCGGTGCAGGTCGGTGGCGTCCATCAGGATCGAGGGAATCGGTTTCGGTGGTGCGTCGTCCGGTGCGGGCTCGGCCAGCGTGGCGCGGAACCGGTCGAGGATCGCGTATCCGTCCGCGTCGATGTCTCCCCAGTAGACGACGTGGTCCGCAGCGCGGATCCAGGGCACGTTCGCGAGCAGGGCCGCGGCCGCCTTGCCGCCGCCCTCGACCACGATCGTGTCCGGCACCGGTGGAAACCAGAGCCGGGAGTCGCGGTTCTCGACGACGAGGACGATCCGCGGCCGGTAGGCGATGTCGTGCGTGTCGCCGGTGGTCCAGGCGTCGTGCCTGCGGCGACCCGACGCGGTGTGGTCGGGGTCGACGTAGGTCAGGTGCAGCACGGTCGGACGGGACCGGACCTCATCCCGGACGTCGCGTCCGGCGACGTCGCGCAGCAATGCACCATGGGTGTCGAGCCACTTGGTGTGCATGCCCGGGACCGGGAGTTGACGTGCGCTCCATGCGCCCGCGTCCGGGTTGCGGCGCAGCCAGGTCACCGCGCTGAGCAGCACCTCGGCGTCGTCGGCTCCGAGCCGGCAGGCGGCCCGGACGGTGGCCGGGGTGAGGACCGCGCCGGTGGACCGCAGCGACGACGCGAGCGCGCGGGCGCGGGCGATGTCGAGAGTCGGCGGTTCGGTTCCGGAGACGAGGGCGACGGCGGCGTCCAGGCCCGCGACGAGCGTGGTGGGGTAGTCCTCCGTCACGCCTTGGACGGACACCGGCTTGCGGACGATCAGCACGCCCGCGGGCTGCCGGTCGGCGAACTCACGCCAGCCCATGTGCCACTCGTGCCAGGCGGCGTGCCCGATCCGCGCCACCGCGCTACCGGTCGACACGCCGGGGCGGAGCGGGACTGAGAACGTGACCGGGTCTCCGACGCCGAGGTCGGCGCACACGGCTGCCGCCCACTTCTGGTGGACCTTGCGGCGCAGCGACTCGACCGCGTCGGCCGGGGTGATCAGTCGGGGGGTCATGCGTCGGGAACCGCCACGATGGGTTTCGCCCATGACCGCCCCTCGGTGTTCTTGAGGATCAGGTATTCGGCGTCCACGTGGGGTTCGATCGCACTGTGCTTGTCGTTGGGGGCGCCGATGACGAGTTGGAAGCCCAGCCCGCGCCATGCGCCGATGGCTCGGCCGGTGAAGTGCGCGTCCGCCTTGATCAGCGCCTCGTCGAGGAAGACGGGGGCGTAGCGTGGCCGTTCGGCGCCCGCGTCGCCCAGCTGGTAGCGCAGCGCGGCGCCGACGATGAACGCGACCAGTTCCTGCGACTCGCCGCCGGACTTCTCCCCGATGTGGTCGTAGACCGCGACATGCTCGCCGGCGAGGTCGCATTTCTCCGCGCTGATCCGGACGTGGTTGCGCACGTCGACCAGGTCGGCGAAATCAGGCGCGGTGCGGCGGATGCGGTCGATCACCTTGGCCATGCGGTGGTAGGCGCGTTCCCGGTCGGCGTCCGTGGCCGACTTGTCGATGACGGCGCGCACGTCGCGCAGCTCCTTGCGGAACCGGGCGCGCACCGCCGAGTGGCTTTCCTGCGGGTCGATGCGCAGCCGGTGGCCGTCGTCGGCGAACGGCAGTCCGGCGAGGATGCGGTTGACCGGGTCGATCCGGTCGCGGATCTCCCGGACCGCGGCGGCGAGCTCGCTGTCCAGGCTGGTCAGGTCGTTGCCGGAGAGTTTGAGCAGGCTGTCGCGCCACTCGGTCTCCAGCTCGTGCAGACCGCTGGTCTCCAGGTCGGTGAGCAGGCGGTCGAAGTCGCGGTAGGAGGCGTCCGGGTCGGTGCCGAGGTTCGGGTTCGGCCAGCGCTCGACGAACGTCGAGAACGTCTCCTGCAGCGCCTTGCGTGACCGGCTGATCGATTCCTCCGCCGACTTTCGGTCGTCGTGCATCCGTTCGACACCGCGCCGGTGCGCGGCGTCGAACTCCGCCAGCGCCCTCGCCGGGTCGGCGCCGTCCGGAGCGTCGTCGAACAGCCCCGCGAGGTACTCCCGGTGTTCCCGGCTCACCTGGGTGCCGGTCGCCGCGGCGGTGTCGAGCGCCCGCTGGGCGCCGTCCACCTCGTCGACGATCGATTCCCAGGACCTCCCGAGCCGCTCGACCTCCTGCTTCTGCCCACCGATGCGCTCGGTCAGCCCGGTGACCCGCTGCTTGAGCTCCTCCGCCTCCCGCTGCAGCCGGTCGATCTCCGGGTTGCCCGCGCGGACCTCGGTGATGACCCGCTCCCAGCGGTCCCGTTCGGCGACGACCGAATCAACGTCCACCTGGTCCCAGGACAGTTCGGTCACCGTCTGGTAGGCGGTGCGCCTCTCCTCGAACGAGTTGAGGTCCTGCTCCGCCTTCGCCGCCCGTGCGACGGCGTCGTCATGGCGTTCCCGGCCGTGGTCGATCCGGGTGTCGAGGTCGGCGAGCAGCCTGGTGTTGGTGAATCCCAGCAGGTTCGCCCGGCCGTGACCGCCGTGCGCGCCCCGGCCGCGCTGCGACGTCTGGCCGGTGATGGTGAGCGCCTTGGGGTACTGCACCAGCAGTTTGGGCGTCTCGACGCACACGAAGTCGAACCTGCGGGCGAGTTCGCTCTTGAGCCAGGCGGTGAACGGCGACGGCCGGTAGTCGAGCCGGCCGGGAAGTGTCTTGTCGTCCAGCCCGACCTCGTCGCGCATGCCGGTGCGGACGCCTTCGAACTGGATGCGCCGGGCGACGGGCACCATGTTGATCGCCTCCTGAAACGCGTTCAGGCGGCCGATGTCGATCAGCATCCGGGTGGCGAACCCGCCGAGCGCCAGGTTGAACGCCTCCCGCCACGGTTCGAACTCCGTGCGCACCTCGATCAGCTCACCGACGAACGGCAGGTCGTCCGGGGTGAGGCCGGCCGCATCGGCCAAGAGGTCGCGGGCGGCGTGCAGGTCGGTGGGGATGTTGCCGCGGCGGGCCTTGACCGCGCTGTGCTCCGCGCACAACCCGGCCAGGTCGCGTTCGGCGGCCTTGCGCTCCGCGATCGCATCGGCGAATTCGTTCTGGGCGATCCTCCTGGCGTCGGAGTCGGCCAGCGCCCGGTGCGCCGTGTCGACCAACGCGGCGAAGTCCTGACCGGTCGACACGGTGGCGCCGATCGTGCCCAGGACGTGGTCCAATCGCTTCCGCGCGCGTTCGACGTCGGCCAGCCGCAGTTCCACACCACGGATCTCCCGTTGCGCGGTGTCCAGCCGGTCGCCGCCGGAGGCGCGCAAGGTGTCGAGCACCGCGTCCCGCTGGGACTCCGCCGCCTTGATCAGCGCGGCCGTCTCCTGCGCCTCCTCCTCGGCCCGGCGGCGCCGTCCGGTCAGGTCCCGCTCGGCCGCCCGCAACAGGTCGAGCCGGCGCTCGTGCCGCCACAACGTCGCGGGCGACCCCGGGTCGGTGAACGATCCGACATCGTCGATCACCTGCAACCGTGTCACCGCGCCGTCGATGGCCTCCCGGTGGTCGCGGATCGGGGTCAGCGCCCGCACCTGCCGGCGGGCATTGATCATCCGGTCCCGGGTGCCGGACAGCTCGTCGAACTGCTGCACCACCTCGTCGGCAGTGGCGAGGGTGGACGGCTCCTCCAAGACCATCGTCTTGTACAGCGCGTCGACGGTGGTGATCTGCTGACCGGCCTGGATCCGGCCGAGCAGCCCGACCGCCTTGTGCCCGTCCCCGGCGGCACCGATGCCCAGCGCCGTGTGCAGCCGGGCGGTGAAGTCCCGGTCGGTGTCGAAGCAGGTCAGGCCCGTCGCGGTGACCGCGGCGCGGGCGAACCTGCTGCCCGCGGGGCCGTCCAGCTCGCGCAGGTCGTAGCCGTCGTCCCGGGTGGCGCGGACCACGACGACGTCGTCGAGGGTGCGCGCGGACGACGGCACGTACCAGGCCCGGAGCGCGGTGAACACCGCACCGCTCTGGTCGGCCCAGTTCATCGCGATCGCCGACCAGGTGTCGCGGCCGTCCCCGCGCAGCACCCGCAGCCTCGTCTCACCGTCCGCCCGTGACTCGTCGAGTTTCCCGCGCGCGTAGGAGAGGATGTTGCGCTGGTCCTTGCCGCGCGGCCGGCCGACCACCCCGCCGTTGGACGCCCCGTTGAAAGGCGTGGTGTGCGGCATCAGCAACGCGATGTAGGAGTCCATCAGCGTCGACTTGCCCGACCCGGAACCGCCACTGAACAGGGTCGCGCCGGGAGCGAACCGGACGCGGTGATACCCGTCGTAGCCGCCCCAGTTGACCAGTTGCAGGTCCCGCGCCACCCACTGCTGCCCCCGCGACGCCGCCGGGATCAACCCGAACAGCGTGTCGATCATGCTCATGAAGCGACCTCGTTCTGCTCCCGCAGCCACCGGTTCAGCTCGGTGAGCTTCTCGGTGCTCAGCACGACCTCGACCAGCGGCGTGATCCGGTACCGGCCCGCGGACTCCTCCGCGAGCAGGCCCTCGGTGACCAGCCGCTGCACCGCGTTGCGGATCTCGCGCTGGCCGCGGGCGAGGTTGTGGTCGTCCGGATCGAAATAGGTCAGCACGGTCTGTTCGAGCTCTTCGATGTCGACCCGCGCGGACGTCTCGCCGGTACCGCGTTCCCGCTGGAAGACGGTCCGCAGGTGGACCAGTACCAGGGTCTCGGCCCGGTTGTAAGGGTCGTCCCTCAACAGGATCGGGACGTCCGACTCCGCCGAGCGCACCTGCTGCTTGTAGGCGATGCCCCGGTCGTGATCGACCACGAGCCGGACGAACAGGTCGTGCAGCCGCGACTCGATGATCTGCTGGTTCTCCAGCAGCGTGCGCCACTGGGCCGGGCTCTTCTCCGCGAGCAGGAACCTGCGTTGCAGCAGCCGTACCAGGACCCGCCGCACGTCCACGTCCAGCGTGCCGGTGTCGCCGGCGAACAGTTCGGCCGGGTCGTCCTCCATCGCCACCGGCTCGATGAACCCGGCGGCCGCGCCGCTCGGCAGGTCGTCCGCGCCGTCGTCCGGTTCACTCATCGTCGTTTCCCGGCCTCTCGTCTGCGGTGCGGGTCGTTGCCGGGTTCGCCGCCAGCACGCCGCCGAACGCGAGCCGTCGCCGGGTCTGGTCCGGCCGGACCGCGTCGACCACCGCGATCTCAGCCGTGTCGGTCATTCCGAAGTCGTGCGCGATTTCCAGCAGACCGAGCAGATCCACAGGCCGCCGTATCTGCTCGGCCGCCGCACGGAACGCGGCCGCGACGTCAGCACTGTCCGCGTCGCCCGCGAACGCCGCCAGATGCGCGCGCAGTTCGGCGTACTGCGGACCACCCCATGCCCGGGTGTCCGCGGCCGGCACGTCCTCCGCCTCGTCCCATTCCCGCAGCGGAGTGGGTGGCTGGGGCGGCCGCAGGTCGCTCATGGTCTGACGCAGCTGCCCGACATCGGCCACCGGCAGGCGGCGGAGCGGGGCGACGACCGTGCCGCGGCGCGATCCGGGCACCCAGGTGTGGAATCCGGCCATCACGTCCCGCAGCAGCTCGTCCACCTGGCGGTCGCGCATCGGGTCGTGGTTGCGCACCTGGGTGGTGATGACGTGCGACGCCTGCCGCTGCGCGGCCAGCACCTCCTTGACGCCCTGCTCGATCCGCCGTGCGATCTCGGCGAGTTCCCGCCGCTGTGGTTCCGGCATCAGGTCGGTGAACCCGTGCCGCAGCACGGTGCGCAGCAGGTTCCACAGGTCGTCGATCTGTGCCGGGTCGCCGATCAGGCGCAACGCCCCGGCGAACGCGCGGCCCTCCGGCGTCGCGTCCATGATCTGCCGGCCGCGCTCCAGGTACTCGCGCAGCACCTCCCCGGTCGGCCGCACATCCTGCCGCAGGTCGGCGACGACGTCTCGCTGCATGGCCTTGATCGACTCGGCGACGCGGGCGAAGTCGGCGGGCAGCTCCCGTGCCAGATGCAGCACGTTCTCGGCCGCCTCGAGCAGCTGGTCGTCGGCGACGGTTTCGACGACGCCGCCCCGTTCGAGCCGGTCGAGTTCTCGCCTGCGCTGATCGATCTCCGTCTGGAGGCGCGCCATCCGGGCCATCACGTCCGGGTCCGCGTCCTGCGCGAGCCGCTCGACCGCCTCCAGCAGCGTCCGGACCCGGGACTCCGACACCCTGGTCCGCGCCCCGCCGACCCGGCCGGCCACTTCGAGCGCGCCGACGCCGTGTGCGGACAGCCGGTACACCTCGACGTCGTCGGAGACCTGCCGCACCAGCCAGCCCGCGTGCACCCACTGCCTGCACAGGTCACGGGCATTCCCCGCGGGCAACGGCTGGTCGCCCTCGTCGCCGTAGCCCGCGGCCCGCAACTGGTCGAGGGCGTCGGCGATCTCCGCATGGGCATCCGCCACCGCCACCGTCGACCGCTCCGGCGTGAACATCATCGCCAGCACCGTCACCACGAACGGCGCGTAGGTCCGGTGGAGCAGATCGAGCATCGGGTTCTGGAACGCCCGAAGCGCACCCTGATATGCGCCCTCCACACCTCGTGTACCCATCGCCGACAAGAGTACGACCTGTCGCTCAACCCCACGCATCCGTGACCGCAACTTGCTTCAGGTGTGAGGTCCAGGCCGGCGGCGCCCCGCGACCGCTACCGGCAGACCCTGCGAGCCGTGATCGGCTGGAGCCACGGACTGTGCACCGGTGTTAGATCACGTCGCCGGTCGCTCTTCGCCGTGCCAGTCCTTGTTGAACCCGTCCAGATGCGGGTGATACATGTCGTCGCCGTTGTGCTGGGTGAACTCGACCTTCAACCACAGAGCGTCGAGTTCGAAGGTCTCCGCACAGGCGTCGATGAGAGATCGCGCCAGCAGAGCGCGGGTTTCGGCCGGGCGGCCCCTCCGGATGTCGCACATGATCAGCGCAGAGGGTGTGGGCGGGCCTGACTCATGGCACCGCCACACCCCTCCGCGTCCGAGGTCGTGGATCGAGACGGTGAGCAGATCCATGCCGACCTGCATGATCTCTCCGTAGATGACGCCGATGCGATGTGCGAACGCCCGCTTGGTGTCCTCGTCGGCGACCAGCGGCAGGTCGACCTGGATCGATGGCATGAGAGTCCCTTCGGGCTATTCGGCTGGGTGCCGGGTGGTTTCGAGCGCTCGGGCGGCGGCGAAGAGAAGCCCTTCGTTGCCCGGCGCCGTGACGAGTTGGACGGCGATCGGCAGCCCGTCCAGCCGGCCCGCGGGCACGCTGATCGCAGGCGAACCTGTCAGGTTCCACGGACTGGTCAGTGACAGCAGTGCCCTGCGGACCTCAAGGTCGGTGCCGTCGACGGAGAAGATGCGATCGCCGACGGGCGGCGCCACGATCGGCACGGTCGGCAGGGCCAGTACGTCGTACACCGACAACAATTCGTCGACCATGGCCCGGAGCTCGCGGCGGGCCTCGTCGGCCTCGGCATAGAGACGGTCAGAGATCTCACGACCCTTGTGGAGTCGGGCGAGCACCTCTGGATCGATGAGGTCCTCGTCCGCGGCCAGGTGGTGCTCGTGCACCTGGAACGCCTCCCTGCCCTGAATGGTGGAGAGGACGTCGAACAGTTCCCATTTGGAGAACCTTTCGACGACCTCGGTGTCGAATGCTCTCCCCACGAGCCGTCGCGTCACCTCCTCGATCCGCCGATCCGTCACGGCGATGGACTCGGGCGGGATCCAGCCGACGGCGATGCGGTCATCGACGGCGGCCGGGGAGATCACGGGCCGGTCGCTCAGGGCCTGGTAGCCGATCAGCGCGTCCTCGGACGTGGCGGCGAAGAGCCCGACGTGGTCCAGGGACGGAGCCAACGGGTACACGCCCGCGCTGGAGACGGCGTCGTACGCGGGCTTGAACCCGACGGCACCGCAGAGCGCCGCGGGCACCCGGACCGACCCGGCCGTGTCGGTGCCCAGGGTGAGGGGCGTCATGCCGGCGGCCACCGCGACGGCGCTGCCTCCGCTGCTGCCGCCGGACATCCGGCCGGGGTCGTTCGGGTTGCGCGAGGCGCCGTGGAAGGATCGGTCGCCGGTCGCGCCATACGCGAACTCGTGCAGGGTCGTCTTCCCGACGATGACGGCCCCGGCATCGCGCAGGCGCCGTACGGCCTCCGCGTCCTCCGGCGCCGGGCCTCCGAACGCTGTGGCCGATCCACAGCTGGTGGGCAGACCGGCCATGTCGATGAGGTCTTTCACCGCCACCGGGATGCCGTGCAGCGGCCCCCGGTCGATGCCCGCGGCGAGTTCTTCGTCGGCCGTGCGCGCCGCGGCGCGAGCTCCTTCGTCGTCGATGAGAACGAACGCGTTCAGCTCGGGATCCAGCTCGCGCGTGCGGCGCAACGCCGTCTCGGTCAGCTCGCGGGAGGTGATCTCCCGTCGGCGAAGGGCTTGGGCGAATTCTGCGAGGGTCATGAGGCGAATCCAGGGATGAGACGGAGTACGGCGACGGTCAGCGCCGTAGAGACGGTCATTGAGGCGACGTTGCCGATGAAGGGATGGAAGGTCGTTGGCAGACGGGCCGATGTCGCCGCTGCCAGCGGTGGGGCGATCAGCGCGCCGACCAGCCCGGCACCCGGGTGGGCGATCCTGCGCGGGGCGGCGACGCCGGTCTTACCGCGGACCGTCGTCATCGCGTCACCTCGGCAGCGGAGCGCGGTCGCGGTAGCCGAGCATCTGGTCGTACAGGTCGGTGCGGCGGTCCCGATGGAGATCGTTCAGCTGGTTCCAGATCGGAGCCGTTCGGGCGGCCGTCAGATCGACGTCCGCGTAGATGACGGTGTCCTCGTCCGGACCGGCGATCCGGTCGATCGGCCAGCCGTTCGTCCCGGCGACCAGCGAGTTGCCCATGAATCCCGCGCCGCGTTCCTGGCCGATCCGGTCCGCGGTGGCGATGAAGACGTTGTTGGCGTGTGCCGCCGTGATGGTCAGGTACGCCGCCATGCACACACCGCTCGCGTCGTAGAGAGGTGGTGGCGTCCACACCCAGCCCGTGGGCACGCAGATGATGTCCGCGCCCATCTGAGCCACGATGCGCGCCGTCTCCGGGAACCAGATGTCCCAGCACACGAGCAGCCCGATCCGGCCGATCCTTGTGTCGAACACCGAGAAGCCTTCGTCACCTGGGGTGAACCACAGCTTCTCGGTGTTCCACAGGTGGGTCTTGCGGTAGCGGCCGATGTAGCCCTCCGGGCCGACCAGTACGGCGGTGTCGTAGAGCTTCACGCCGTCGCGTTCGGCCACGCAGCCGACGATGTACACGTTCCGCGCGGCGGCGATCCGCGCGAACGACTCCACGGTGGGCCCGTCCGGAACCGGTTCGGCGTGAGCGAACGCCTCTTCGCGGCTCTCGAAGACGTACCCGGTGGTCGCGAGCTCGGGAAGCACGATCAGGTCGGCTCCCGCGTCCGCCGCCGCCGTCAGCCGCCGCTCGACCGCCAGGGCGTTGGCCTTGAGGTTCTCGACTCCGACCCGCGGTTCGAACTGAACGACCGCGACCCGCACCGGACTCACCCTCGGATCCGCGCTCCCCTGCGCCTGTGTCGTCATGGCGTGGCCTCCTTCGCCGTCCACCGAATCTAGTTTCAAGTTGAAACCAGCTTGAGCGGGAGCATAGGAGATCTGGTTTATACTTGCAACCACTTGGCGCGGAGCGATCCGGTCGCATCACCGAAGGGGACGTCGATGCCGCAGCGCGTGACTCACGAGCGAGCAGAGTGCCCGGTCGCGCGGGCGGTCGACGTCATCGGGGACCGCTGGTCGCTGCTCATCGTCCGGGACGCGTTCGACGGCATCACCCGGTTCAGCGAGTTCCAGAGGAACCTCGGTCTGGCGAAGAACATCCTGTCGTCGCGCCTGCGCGAACTCGTCGCGCACGACATCCTCGAGGTCGTCCCGGCCGCGGACGGGAGCGCGTATCACGAGTACGCGTTGACCCAGAAGGGCCGGGACCTCTTCGTCATCCTGGTCAGCCTGCGCCAGTGGGGCGAGGACCACCTCTTCGAAGAGGCCGAGCCGCACTCGGTCCTCCTCGACACCAAGACCGAGAAACCCCTCCGGAAGCTAGAGGTCACCGACAAGACCGGGCGTGTCCTGAACTCCACCGAAGCCTTCGTCCGCAAGGTCGGAACGGGGTCCTGAAGACAGGCGACGATCTGTCCGCCGCTCACGGCCGGGACACTGGGTGTTCGGGCGCGGGGCGAGCGGGTGATGGGGAGAGGTACAGGCGGGGTCCGTCGCCCACTACGGTGACGGCCTGCCATGGCCCGGGAAGTGCGGGGCGGCGGCTGGTGACCAGGGCGACGCGCAGTCCCCGGGTCCGCAGTCTCTCGACGTTGGCGGCGGTGATCGCGGCGGACGCGTCGCGCGCACCGAAGCCGTCGCGCATGTCCGGGGCATGGCACCGGCGCAGGAAGGCGATCTGCGGCGCGAACCCGCCGAGCACGGCACACTCGCCGCCCACGCCGCGGGCGGCCAGGGCGTCGGCGGCCTGTACGGGCCAGGAGAGAGCCAGCTTGGCCCGATGCGAAGCACGGTCGGCCTCCGCGACCTGCAACCCGGTGTGTACGAGAGCCGTCGCGAGAACGGCGGCGGCAAGGATCTGGCCCGCACGCCGCCTTCGCGCGGCGCGCAGGATCGCGGTGAGGCCCGCGCCGGCCGGCAGGGACAGTAGGGCGAACACGGGAAGCAGGTATCGGGGGACGGCGAGGTCCGACAACACCACATACGCACCCCCGAAGACGACGGCGGTCGCGGCGGAGACCAGCAGGGCACGGCGGGCCTCTCCCCTGGTCGCCCACAACCCCGCCCCGACCAGCGCGAGGCCCCCGGCGCACCACAGTGCCGTGGCGAATCCCACCGTGCCGCAGTCCACCGTCGTGGGCGGGCACGACTCCCGCCCGTCCAGCGTCGCCAGGTAGCGCGGCAGGACGAAACGCAGCCCGCTCGCGCCGTTGACCGACTGGATCGCCCGCAGGCGCGTGATCGGATCACCGAACCGGACGAACGACTCGACCAGCCACACGCCCCACCCGGCGGCGACCCCGCCCGCGATCCCCGCCGCCGACCACCGCCATCCCGGCACCACGACCGCCGCCGCGAACAGCGGCAGCGCGAGCCACAGGGCGTCCGTCGGCCGCAGCAACCCGACGCCGGTGATGATCAGCAGTAGCGGGACCCACGCGCGGCGCCCGCCCACGACCAGGACGCCCGCGGCCCCGACGGCCCCCAGCGCGACCGGCATGTTCGGCAGCACGGTGGCGCCGAACCGCAGGGACACCCACGGCACCGCGAACAGGGCGGCCGCGGCCGGCGCGGCCGCACGGTCGAGCACCTTCGTCCATGGCCAGAAGGCGAGCAGGAGCAGGGCCGCCGAGAGCGCGGCGAAATAGACGCGGATCACCGTCACATCCGAGGTCCAGGAGGTGACCGGCGCGGCCAGCAGCCCCTCGCCCAACGACCGATGCACCGCGAACGGGATCCGCGGCGTGTCGCCCGAGAACTGGCTCGCGTACACGGCCTCGTCCAGATCCAGCGGAACCCACAGGCCGCCCGTCACCGCCTGCAGTACCGCATACCCCAGCGCAACGCAGCCGAGCGCCACCCTGGCCGACATAGATCCCCCGGTCGCCGTCAGCGTTTCCCCAGGCCAGGCTAGATCATCTGCTCTCCCGGCCGACCGTGACGGGCCGGTGTGCTTGCCGGCTCTCGTCGACCATTTCCTCGGAGCCTTCGACGGACAGATGCGGGAGGCGCCTTTCAAGCCAGGCGGGAAGCCACCAGTTCGCCTTTCCGAACAGGTGCATCGCGGCCGGCACCAGGACCGTCCGCAGGACGAACGCGTCGATCGCCACGGCGGCGGCCAGGCCCACCCCGAACTCGGCGATGACCCGCTGGCCGCCGAAGGCGAAGGCGATGAACACCGCGATCATGATGGTGGCCGCGGCGGTGATGACGCGTCCCGTCTCGGCCTGGCCGACCTTGATGGCCCGCTTGTTGTCGCCGGTGTGGACCCATTCCTCGTGCATCCGGCTGACGAGGAACACCTGGTAGTCCATCGACAGGCCGAAGAGAATCGACAGCATGATGACCGGCAGGAACGCCTCGACGGGACCGGCCGCGCCGAGCCCGAGCGGTTCTGAGCCCCAGCCGTACTGGAAGAACGCCACGACCACGCCGAACGAGGCGGCGGTGGCGAACACGTTCATGACGGCGGCGGTGAGCGGCACGAGCAGGCTGCGGAACGCGACGAGCAGCAGCAGGCAGCCCAGCGCGATGATCACCGTGAGGAACAGCGGGATCTTGCCCGTCAGCACGTCGGCGAAGTCGTCGAAGATCGCTGTCTGGCCGCCCACGTAGACCCTGAGCGTGCTGCCCTTCTCGGCCGGCGGGATCACGTCGTGCCGCAGATGGCCGATGAGGTCCGCGGTCTGCTTGGACTGCGGCGAGGTCTTCGGGATCACCTGGACGATGCCGACCTTGGCGCCGGGCTTGGCCGGCATCGCGACGGCGGCGGCGACGCCCTCCGTGCGGGAGACCTGCCCCGCCAGGTTCCGCAGGGCCTGCTGATCGGACGCGGCGGGCGTCTCGGCGACGAGCTGGAGCGGTCCGTTGAAGCCCGGCCCGAAGCCGTCCGCCAGCATGTCATAGGCCTTGCGGGTGGTCGACGAGGACGGGTCGTTGCCGGCGTCGGAGGAGCCCAGCCGCAGCGAGAGCACCGGCAGGGAGAGGACGGCGATCAGCGCCAGCGAGATGACCGAGAGGATCACCGGGCGCCGTTCGACGACCCCGGCCCAGCGTGCCCAGACCCCCGGCCGGTTCGAACCGCCCGCGGCGTGCGCACGGCGCTCGCGACGGCTCAGCGCCCGCATCCCGATGAAGCCGAGCATCGCGGGCAGCAGTGTGACCGCCGCCAGGACGGTGCAGACGACGGTGACCGCCGAGGCCACCGCCATGCCGTTGAGGAAGCTCATGCCGAGCACGAACAGGCCGAGCAGAGCGATCACGACGGTGCCGCCCGCGAACAGCACCGCGCGGCCGGAGGTGTCGATGGCCTTGACGACTGACGACTCCACGTCCATGCCGGACTTCAGGTTCGAGCGGTGCCGGGTGACGATGAACAGCGCGTAGTCGATGCCGACGCCGAGACCGATCAGCGCGCCGAGGATCGGGCCGATCTCGCCGATGCTCATGACATGGGTCAGCAGCGTGACGGTCAGCAGGCCGGTGCCGACGCCGGCGATCGCGGTGCCGATCGGCAGCAGCATCGCGAACAGTGAGCCGAACGCCACGAACAGCACCACCGCGGCGGCGAGGATGCCGACGAGTTCGCTGCTGCTCGTCCCGGGTTGCTGCAACTGCCCGATCGGGTCGCCGCCGAGCTCGACCTTCAGGCCGTCGCCGCGGGCCGCCTCGGCGGTGTCGACGAACTTCTGGAGATTCGCCTTGTCCAGCTCGTTGGCCTGCTTGGTGAAGTCCACCGAGGCGTACGCCGTGTGCCCGTCCGCGCTGATCTGCCGCGCGCCCTGCGCACTGTACGGGCTGGTGATCCCGCCCACGTCGGGCATCTTCGCGAGCTCGCCGAGGGTCGCGGTCATCTTGTTCTTGACGGCGGGGGCCCGGACGTCGCCGGTCGACCGCCACACCACGCTCGCGTTCGCGCCGGACTGGGCGGGCATCGTCGCCTTCAGCAGGTCGAGCGCCTTGGTCGACTCGGTGCCGGGCAGGGAGAAGCTGTTGCTGGTCTTGGAGCCGGCGGCGGTCGAGGCGACGCCCAGACCGGCGAGCAACGCCACCCAGAGCAGGACGACGAGGAGCCGGTGGCGATAGCACCAGCGGGCGAGGGCGGACAAGGGGACTCCTCACGGGCGATGCGACAAGATGCCTTCCAGCCTTGTGCGCCCTGACCGCCGACTTGTCCGCCTCACGAACGGTTTCGGGCGTACCGCGATCGCGGTACCCGCCTGCGCGCCCTACGCCACAGGAGGTGAACCGGGACGGACGAGGCCCGTCTCATAGGCGAGCATGACGAGCTGGGCCCGGTCGTGCGCGTCGAGCTTGGCCTGCGTCCGGTTCACATGGGTCTTCGCGGTCTGCGGGCTGATCCCCAGGCGCTCGGCGATCTGATCGTTGCCGAGCCCGGCCGCCACCAGGATGAGGATCTCCCGTTCCCGCTCGGTGAGCGCCGCCACCCGCTCGGCGACGGCGCCCACGTCCTGGGCGGGCCCCCGCAGGAACCGGCCGATCAGCGCGCGCGTCGCGCCGGGGGACAGCAGCGCCTCACCCCGGGCGACCAGGCGGATCGCCTGCTGCAGCTCCGTCGGCTCGACGCCCTTGCCCAGGAACCCGCTGGCCCCGCCGCGCAGCGCGGCGAACACGTACTCGTCGATCTCGAACGTGGTCAGCACCAGGACCCGGACGTCCGGCAGCGCGGAGGTGATCTGCCGGGTGGCGGTGAGGCCGTCCGAGCCGGGCATCCGGATGTCCATCAGCACGACGTCGGCCCTGGCGGCGAGCCGGACCGCCTCCCGTCCGTCGGACGCCTCGCCCACCACCTCCATGTCGGGCGCGGCCTCCACCAGGACCTTGAAACCGGCCCTGACCAGCGCCTGGTCGTCGACGAGCAGTACCTTGATCGTCACGTCCCCGTCCCCTCGTGCGGCAGGAGGACGCGGACCTCGAACCGGCCGTCGGCGAGGCCCGCCGCGAACGTCCCGCCGAGGGCGTGGGCGCGTTCCCGCATGCCGAGCAGCCCGTGGCCGCCCTCCCCGAGTTCCACCGGATCGAGACCGCTGGAGGACCCTGGCCACGCCGCGGGATCGGCCGGGTTGCGAACGTGGATCCGCAGCGCGGACGGCAGGTATTGAAGTTCCAAGTCCGCGTACGGGCGGGACGCGTGCCTGCTCGCGTTCGTCAGTGCCTCCTGGACGACCCGGTACGCCGTGAGCCCCAGTGCCACGGGCAGGTCCACGGGCGTCCCGGAGACCTTCTGGTCGACGATCAGGCCGGCCGCGGTGAAGCCCGCGATCAGGTCGGGCAGCCCGTCCAGCCCGGGGGACGGCTCGACGGCCGCCTCGTCCGGGTCGTCCGGCTGGCGCAGCAGCCCGATCGTGGTGCGGACCTCCTCCAATGACGACCGGGCGGCCCGCCGGATGTGCGCCAGGGACTCCCTGGCCTGGTCGGGTTCCGTCTCCATCATGTGGGCCGCCACCCCCGCCTGCACGTTGATGAGCGCGATGTGGTGGGCCAGGACGTCGTGCAACTCCCGGGCGATCCGCAGCCGCTCGTCGATGACCCGGCGGCGCGCCTCCTCCTCCCGCGTCCGCTCGGCCCGCCGCGCCCGCTCCTCGACCGCTGCGACGTAGGCGCGCCGGTTGCGGACCGCGATCCCCACCGCCACGGCGAACGCGCTCTGCGCGGTCAGCGCGATGATCTCCGGGCCCAGCCACCCCCGGTTGCCGAACACCACGCTCATCCCGGTCAGCAGCGCCGCCACGGCGGCGGCCTCCAGCACCGCCTCGCGCCGCGGCCGCCTCAGCGCGCACGTGTACATCGCGATCATCGTGGCCAGCATCAGCGGACTCTTCTGCCCACCGGACACGACATAGGCGGCCATCCCGGAGGCGGTCACGGCGAGCACCGTCACCGGCCAGCGCCGCCGGAAGGCCAGCGAGGCGCAGATCACGGCCCCGACGATCGCGCCCCGGACCGTCAGCGGCTCGGTGTCGCCGTTCTCGTCCAGGACCGGCACCAGCAGCGAGATCCCGAACACGACAACCGCCAGCAGCGCGTCCGTGGCCGGCGGACTCAAGCGCCCGCGAGATGTTCGAGTCAACGCTCACCTCCAGGTGATCGGCCCCGCCGACGTCGCGGCCCCTGACCACCCCGGGCAGGTACCTCTCCACCGGAGCGTCCAGTCGCACTCGGCCCTCACCTGCCAGCTGGAGCACGATGGTCGCGACGAAGGCCTTGGTCGTGGAGCCTATTCGCACGAGTCCGTTCGCCGGCATGGGGCGTCCGGTCCGCAGGTCGCCGGTTCCGCTTCGCAGGGTGATGGACTCGGCGCCGGTGACGGACCGGCCGCGGCTGCCACAAAGGACTGCCGGACGTCCATGCGCTGCGTCACACTGCGTCCTGGGGGCATCTAAAGAACATCTATGTCTGCTAGAAAGTCTGCGATGTCTCCGAGCCCAACGACGGGTGAAAGATGGAACCGCTGCGCCCTGGCGATCCCCTGCGGATCGGCCCCTACCGACTGGAAGCCCGGCTAGGTGCGGGCGGCATGGGTCAGGTGTTCCTGGGAACCTCCCCCGGCGCCCGCCGTGTCGCGGTCAAGGTCATTCACGCCGAGCACGCCGAGGACGATCGGTTCCGGCGGCGGTTCGCCCGCGAGGTCGAGGCCGCGCGCCGGGTCGGCGGGTTCCACACCGCGCAGGTCGTGGACGCCGACCCCGAGGCCGTATCGCCCTGGTTGGTCACCGCGTACATCGCCGGGCCGTCCCTCCAGCAGGCGGTCGCCGAGCGCGGGGCGCTCGATCCCGACGCGGTCCGGGCGCTCGCCGCGGGGCTGGCCGAGGGCCTGGCCGCGATCCACGCGTGCGGGCTGGTCCACCGCGACCTCAAGCCCGGCAACGTCATCATGGCGGCGGACGGGCCCCGGATCATCGACTTCGGTGTTGCCCGTGCGACCGACGCGACCGTGTTGACCTCCCACAATGTGGTCGTCGGCACCTACGCCTACATGTCGCCGGAGCAAGTGCTGGGCGAGGTGTCCGCGCCGCCCGGCGACGTGTTCTCGCTCGGCTGCGTGCTCGCCTACGCCGCGACCGGTTCCGGCCCCTTCGACGCCCCCACCATCCCCGCGATCGTGCACCGCGTTCTGCACGAAGAGCCGGACCTGTCCGGGCTGCCCGACGACCTGCGCAACCTCATCGCCGCGTGCCTCGCCAAGGACTACACGAAGCGCCCCACCGTGGACACCCTCACGACCGCGCCGCAGAGCATCGTCGCCCCGGCTCCGGGACCGGCCCGCATGCTCCCGCCGGAAGACGCCGTCGACACACACGCCAACGCCACACTCGTCGCGACCCGGCGGCAGGACGGCCCGGCTGTCGCGCCGGCCGGCCAGCCCCACGTCGGCCGCCGGGCGCTGCTCATCGGAGCGGCGGTCGCCGCCGTGGGCGTTCCGGCCGCGTTCCTCCTGACCCGGGGGGACGGGGAGCAGAAGGCCACCGCGCCGCCCGCGGCGCCACCTCGCCCGAACGGCCTGGCCTCCCCGAGCGGTTCACTCAGCGCCGAAGGCGTCAAGAACCTCAGCGAGATCGCCATCACCGGCGACGGCCGGACCCTCGCCGCCGGCGGCCTGGACGCCACGATCACGCTGTGGGACCTCTCCACCGGGCGGGTCCTGCGCACGATCGACAAGACGGGCTGGGTGAGCGCGCTGGCGTTCAGCCCGGACGGCAGGTCCCTGGCCAGTTCCGCCAGCAGCGCCGGCGTCCTGCTCATCTGGGACGCCGCCACGGGCCGGATCAAGGTGAACGTGCGGACCGGCCAGTTCGGGTTGAACTCGGTGGCCTACAGCCCGGACGGCCGCATGATCGCGGGCGTCAACCCCGACGCCCGGCTGTTCGACGCCGCCGGCGGCCGCACCCAGGCGACGTTCGACCTCGGCCACAGCGGGGTCAACGCGGTCGCCTACAGCCCGGACGGCAAGATCGTCGCGGTCGGGGTGGACGGCTACTACAAGAAGTCCCCTGGGAACACCGTCCAGCTCCTCGACGGCCGGACGCTGCGCAAGCTCGGCCAGCTCGTCGGCCACACCGAGAACGTGACCGGCGTGGCGTTCAGCCCGGACGGCAAGCGGGTGGCCAGTAGTGGTGCGGACCAGACCGTCCGGATCTGGGACGTCGCCACCCGCCGCGCGGTGCGCGTCATCAGGGCCGGCGAAGCGACGGTGAAGGACGCGAAATTCTCCCCGGACGGCTCGACCGTTCTCGGTGCCTGCTCCGACCGGACCGTGCGGATATGGAACACCGCCACCGGCGCGCTCACCGCGACGCTCGTCGGCCACTCCCAGGCCGTCGAGAGGATCGTCCTCACCCCGGACGGCCGAACCGTGGCAGGCGTGGGCGGCAGCAAGCCCGACGGCACCGTGACGCTCTGGAAGGTCTGACCAGTGGATCCGCTGCGCGATGACGACCCCCGACAGGTGGGCCCTTACCGGCTGGGGGGCCGGTTGGGCGCGGGAGGCATGGGCGAGGTGTTCCTCGGGATCTCGCCGGGCGGACGCAGGGTCGCGGTGAAGGTCGTCCGCGCCCAGTACGCCGCTGACCCGGAGTTCCGCCGGCGGTTCGCCCGCGAGATCGAGGCCGCCCGCAAGGTCGGCGGATTTCACACCGCGCAGGTCGTCGACGCCGACCCCGAAGCCGAGTCTCCCTGGATGGTGACCGCGTTCGTCCCCGGCCCTTCCTTGCGGCAGGTCGTGCTGCGCCAGGGGCCGCTCGCGCCGGGCGCGGTACGCGAACTGGGCGCGGGGCTGGCCGAAGGACTGGCCGCGATCCACGCGTGCGGGCTGGTCCACCGCGACCTCAAGCCCGGCAACGTCATCATGGCCCCGGACGGCCCCCGGGTCATCGACTTCGGCATCGCCCGCGCGGCGGACGCGACCGCGCTGACCTCGGCCGGGGCGGTCGTCGGCACGTTCTCCTTCATGTCCCCGGAGCAGGTGCGGGCCGATGTCACCGGCCCGGCGAGCGATGTGTTCTCGCTCGGCTGCGTGCTCGCCTACGCCGCGCTCGGACACGGCCCGTTCGACGCGACGACCATCCCGGCGATCGTCCGCAAGATCGTTGGTGCGCCGCCCGACCTGGCCGGCCTCACCGCCGACCAGCAGCTGCGCGACCTGATCGTCCGCTGCCTGGAGAAGGACGCCGCGCGACGCCCGTCCGTCAAAGACGTGCTGGCCGGGCTCGCCGCCGATCCCCCGCGCCGGTTCCACCGCCGGGCCGTCCTGCTGGGCGGGGCGGCCGTCGCGGCGACCGCCGCCGTCACCGTCCCGTCGGTCCTGCTGTGGCCCTCGGACGCTCCCGCCGCCAGGCGGCGGAACGCCCCGAAGACCCCGATCGGGGTGCCCACCGCCTTCACCCTGCCGAGTTCGGAGGTCGCGGTGTCGGACCTGGCGTTCTCTCCCGACGGCAGGACCCTGTGGGGCGCGGGATTCGCGTCGATCCTGCGCTGGGACCTGGCCACCGCGCAGGTCACCTCGCACGAGATCGAGGACACCAAGACCTATCGGCGGCCCATGGTCTTCAGCCCGGACGGCAAGACCCTCGCCACCGGCGCCGAGGACGGGGCCGTCCACCTCTGGGACGTGGCGTCCGGGCGGGTCCGCAAGTCCTTCACCAAGGCGCGCGGTGTCCAGGCGCTCAGGTTCGGTCCCAACGGCCGGTCACTTGCCATCAGCAGCGGAAACGGATCGCCGTACGTCCAGATCTGGGACGCCGTCACCGACAAGTCCGTCTCGATGAACATCGACTACACCGCCAACGCGCTGGCGTTCTCGCCGGACGGAAAGACACTGGCCGGCGCCCGGTACCTGTCCGGGCGCTACACCCTCTGGGACGTCTCGGACGGCAAGGGTGTCGAGGTCTCGTCCGACGGCAGCGAGATCCCCTGCCTCGCCTTCAGCCCGGACGGGAGGACCGCCGCGGTCTCCAACGGCAGCTACTGGGGGATCGAGCTCCGAAGCGCGACCGACGGCCGGCTCCACGCCACCCTCAAAGGCCTCCAGGGCGAGGTCCGGGCCCTGGCGTTCAGCCCGGACGGCGACACCCTGGTCAGCGCCGACGAGAAGAACATCCGGCTCTGGCACGTCCCGACACGGCGCAACACCGCGGCGCTTCCCGGTGACTCCGACCAGGACCAGACCGTGACGTTCGCCCCCAACGGGCAGAGCTTCGCCACCACGAGCGGAGCCGGAACGACCCGGTTCTGGACCTTTCGCTAGCCCACCAGGCCGGCTCGTCCCCGGAACGCCGGATCAGGCCACGGAAGGTCCGGTTTCTGGAAGGCTGGGGACCGGTCTGCCGGAGAACCTGGCGGGCCTGTTGGACGCCTGCCTTTCCAAGACCTCCCAGAACCGGCCTGGCATCACCGAACTGCTCGACCGGCTGACCGCACCGGCCGAGGACGCCACGCGATGGCTCCCACCCGAGGTCACCGTGATGATCACAAAGCTGGAGCAGGACGTCCGGTCCGCGGCCCCGTCGCCGTCGGACGTCGAGCAACCACCCGCGCGGCACGGCACATGATGCGGCGCCGACACCGACGGCCTTCGTTTCGCCGGCATCGGTCCGCCTGAGGGAAGGGCGGGCGTGCTCGACCTCGCCCTTCCCTCTCTAGCGAGGACGTCCTACATCTTTTGCAGGAGTGCCCGCATCTTGGCGATTTCGGCGGACTGCGAGGAGACGATGCCGTCGGCCATGGCCTTGGCCATGGGGAACTCGCCGGAGGCCTGTTCGGTCTTGGCCATCGTCACGGCGCCCTGGTGATGCTTGATCATCATCTCCAGGAAGGACTTGTCGAACGCCTGGCCCTTGGCGGACTCCAGCTCCTTCATGTCCTTCTCGCTCATCATGCCGTCCATGCCGCCATGGTCCATGCCTCCATGGTTCATGGAGCCCATCCCCGGCGAGGGCGTGGACGCGCCCCAGGAGGTCAGCCAGCCCGTCAGCTGCTGGATCTCGGGGTCCTGGGCCTTCTTGATGTCGGAGGCGAGCCGCTTCACCTCGGCCGAGGAGGCCCGGGTGGCGGCGAGGCCGGCCATCTCGATCGCCTGGCGGTGATGCGGGATCATCATCTGGGCGAACATGACGTCCTGGTCGTTGTGCGCTTGCGCGCCCGAGGACGGAGACGCACTGGCCGACATTGAGTGACCGGACATCGAGCCGGAGTCGTTGTCGTCACCGCACGCGGCCAGAGAGATCGCGAGTGCAGGAACGATGGCAAGCGTGACTACACGCTTCATGGTTGGTTGGAACCTTTCGTGGTGAGGGTGTGTTCAGGGCCGTTGGCGCACACGGAATGCGCCGAGGGCCTGTCACAGCCTCAGCACGCTCAGCCGGTGGAGGGACGGTCTCGGCGGCGGCCGGCCGACGAGCAGAATCCGTGTCCTGGTCAGGATCTGCACGACCACCGCGGTCGGCTTCAGCCCGCTCAGGGCTACGGCCGTCATGACGAGCAGCAGCATCGTCAGGATCGCCAGGCAGATCCCACCGCCGGGGTGATCATTGTGGTGGTCGCCGCCGGGCTGGTCGTCGCCTGCAGCCCGGTGGTTCGCCGCCGCCGTCGGTGCCGGGTCATGGTGGCCGGCGCTCATGGACGTCAGCGGGACGCCGGTCATCTCCGTCGGGCTCGGCGACGCCTGGAAGCCGTGCATCGCGAGCACGCAGAAGAGCAGAAGCAGACCGGACGGCAGCTTCGAGAATCCTCTGCGCGGACACCGCTCCGGCACCTGCTTCAGTCCTCCCACCTGCTCGGTCGATGCGGTCAGGCGACTCTGACCCCGCCGGCGAAGGGGCGTCCGGCAATCGGGGCGATCTTGACGACGTCGCCGGTCTGCGGCGCGTGGACCATCTTGCCATTGCCGATGTACATGCCCATGTGGTGCAGGTCGCTGTAGAAGAACACCAGGTCTCCGGGCTTGAGCTGGCTCATGCTCACGCGGGTCCCGGCGTTGTACTGGCTGCCGGTGTAGTGGCCGAGGCCGATGCCGACCTGGGCGTAGGCGTACAGGGTCAGTCCGGAGCAGTCGAAGCCCTTGATGTTGGCGCCCTGCGCGGTTCCATAGGAGGGGCCCGACGCGTTGCCACCGCCCCAGGAGTAGGGGACGCCGAGCTGGCTCAGGGCCGCCCGGACGGCACCCATGGCCTTGGCCGAGGCGCCCCCGGCATCCACATTGGGAACGGGCCCGCCGTTGACGCGACCGGCAGGGCCGGTCCCCAGTTTGGCCTCGACCTTCTTCAGCTTGGCCTGGAGTTCGCGGCGCTTCTTCTTCGCCTCGTCGGTGATCTGACGGACCTGGTTCGCGCGCGCTTCGGCCGACTTGCGGGCGCGTTCGGCGGACTGCATCGTCTGCAGCAGCTGGGCGACGCGGCCGCCGTCCTGGCGGGCGAAGTAGTTCAGTGTGGCCGAGCGGTCCAGGATCGCCTGCGGGTCATCGGCGGATGCGAAGGCGGCCGCCGGGTCGGACGGCCCGTTCTTGTAGCTGTCCGCCGCGACCTTGACCATGCGGGCGCGGGCCTCTTCCAGCGCCTTCTTCTGGCGGGCGGCATTGCCCTCGGCCACCTTGGCCGCGCGCTGCGCCTGCCGCAGGCGCTCCCGCAGCCCGTTGTACTGCTCGCTGAGCTTTTCCGTCTCGTCGGCGAGCTTCTTCTGCTGCGCGGTCAGCTCTTTGCGGGTGGGCTTGGGCTCCGCCCAGGCGGGGGCGGCGGGCAGAAGTCCCGCGAAGAGGGCCACCGATGCCGTCAATGCCGTGATCCGGCGGCGGGCCGGCGTGCGTTCTCCGGCAGCTCGTCGCGGCATGAAGTGTCCTCTCCAGTGACGCCCACGGGGCGCGGCCATCGCCGTCCCCGGCGGGAACGTCACGCGATGCCTCCTACGGAGCGTAGGAGATCATGACCTCATACGCCACCCAAGTGGACGATTCGGCTCATTCGCCCCGGTGGCCTCAGCAGACGGTGGACAACTCGGCGATCGCCATGGCGACCACGGCAAGAGGTGTCGCGACCGCCGCCATGACGAAGACGGAGGCGGTCATCCGCAGCACCTTGCGCGGCTTCGCCGGCTCGGCCGACTCCAGCCGCCGCACGCGTTGCACCAGCGCCGCCGGGCCCGATCCGCCCGTCGCCCCCAGAGCTCCGGCCGCGCCCGGCGCCGCCGCAAGCCGGCGCAGGGCGTCCACCAGTGGCCGCCTCCCCCAGGCCCGCGCCGCGGCGTCGTCGGCGGCCATCTCCAGCAGCAGCGGCAGCCTCGCCCTGGCCCGCCGGACGGTCGGCGGCCACGGCAGCAGTGCGTGCGCCAGATCGAGCATCAGCAGCAGCGCGTGGTGCCGCTGGCGCAGATGGGCTCGCTCATGCGCCAGGACCGCCCCGAACTCGGCGGGGCTGAGCGCGTCCTGCGCCCCGGTGCTGACCACGATCGCGCGCCGCCGCGCGGGCAGCGAGTAGGCCACCGGGACGGGATGGTCGAGGACCAGCACATCGGCGTGCCGCCCGTCCTGCCTGGCGACCAGGCGCAGCATCTCCCAGTGCCGGCGCCGATGCCGGACGGCCCGGACGAGCCGGGGCAGGCCGCGGGCCAGCCGGGAACCGCAGGCCGTCAGCAGCACCAGGCTCGCGGCGGCCGCCATGATGATCGCCAGATCCCCATGGTGGGGCAGGCAGTCGCGCAGCCACTCCAGAAACCCGTGGCCGGGCCCCGGCGGAGAGAGCAGCGCGATCGCGACCACCCCGCCGCCGGCGATGAAGGTGCCGGCGAGAGCGGCCATCCAGCAGGCGATGGCGATCCCGGGGACGGCGGCGGAACGCTGCGACCGGTCCAGGACGGGTCCGGCCAGGCACCCGAGCAACAGCGCCGACGCGATCAGCCCGGCCACCAGGAAGATCACGTCTCGCCCTCGTCGGACGCCCGCCGGCGCAAGGCGTCCAGCAGATGGCGGGCGTCCTCGGCGGGAACGCTTTCGGCGAACCTGGCAAGGATGGCGCCGTGGTCGGACGTCTCCGTCAGCGCGTCCAGCATCAACTCGACCGCGTACTCCTCACGGGCACGGGTGGGGCTGTAGCGGAAGGCGATCCCGTCCTGGGTGCGCTGCAGCAGACCCTTCTGCGCCAGACGTTCGGCCACGGTCTGCACGGTGTTGTAGGCCAGCGTCTTGTCGGCATTCTCGTTCAGCTTCGACAGAAGCTCGCGAATCCGAAGCGGGCCAGGCGCCGCCCACAGCACGTCCATGATGGAACGCTCAAGCGATCCGCCCAAGCCGGCCACACGCCACCTCCGTCCTTGCCCACATTGTGCCGGAGAGCCGGCGCACCACGGGAAACAGGACAACTCCGGCACCCTGGTGTCAGTGGTGGTACTGGTGAACCACGGCGTGCCCCTTGCCCCGGCCGATCATCCAGCGATTGACCGGCGTGGTGACCACGAAGGCGACGGCGAAGGCGACCGTGAGCGCTCCCCAGAACAGCGGATCCCCCAGACCGGCCTCCATCGCGCCCGGGATCACCATCATGCTCGCATTGTCCAAGACCTCCATGACCGCGATCGACACGGTGTCCGCCGCCAGCGCCACACCGAAGGCCGCCCGCAGCGACAACCCCGCCTTCAGGACGCCGCGCATGGTCAACGCGTACCCGAACACGAACGCCAGGATCACCGCCGCGACGATCGTCGCCATGTTCGACCACCCCATCGCCGTCCCGATCACCATGCCGAGCACCTCGCCTATGGCGCACCCGGTCAGGCAGTGCAGCGTCGCCTGCGCCGCCATCGCCCAGGACACCGGCCCGGCATGCCCGTGCGCGCCATGCCCGCCCTCATGGTGTTCATGTTCGCCGTGCCCCACGGCGGTGTGCTGATCGGATCCATGGCCGTCATGTGGGGTCATTCGATGCCTCCGCGACTCTCAACGATCAGGGCGAGTACATCCTACAAATTGTAGGAGGTCGCCACTCGCGCCTCGGGGGGCCGCGGCCAGCGGCCCCCCGAAGCTCGCGAGCGGAGACGCGCCACGGATGGAGCGACCGCGAGATCGCCGAGGTCATCGGCTCGGCACCGGAAGGTGCCCGTGCGGCTAGCCGGTCTGGATCGACGATGCTCCCGATTCGGAGAGCCCGGCCTGCGCCGGCTGCCCGGTGTGGCGGCCGTGCCGGCGCAGGGATCCGGAGAGCGGCGACAGCCGGTAGGTCAGCAGGTAGACCACGGCGGCGGCGGCACCGCCGATGTAGTAGGACACGTCGCCGAGGCCCGGGTGGGCGTGGGCGATCGGGCCGGTCCAGGCGTTGGACGTCCAGAACGGCAGGGACGCCGCGCAGCCGATGAACCAGGCGAGGAAGCCCCACTCCACGGTGCGCGAGCGGTCGTACAGCTCCTTGATCTTGTGGACTCGGCCGGCGAGGAAGTAGTCGAGGAAGACGACGGTCACCCAGGGCGCGATGAGGTAGCCGGACGCGACGAGGAAGTCGTGGAACTTGGCGTAGATGTCGCCGCTCAGCCACAGCGAGAGCACCATCGTCAGGACGGTGGCGATGACCGCGGCGGTCCTGCGCGAGACCGGGGCCCGCAGCGTGAGCAGTGAGATCGCGCCGCCGTACAGGTTGAGGCCGTTCACCGGGAACGTCGAGACGACGATGGTGAGCATCGCCAGCGGGGCGAAGTCGCCGGTCAGGTGCTTGACCGATTCGATGACGCCGGCCTGGCCGACGGCGCTGGCGACCAGCGCCCCGACGGCGCCGAGCCAGAAGATCGCGCAGAAGTTGCCCGCCGCGGTGTTGAGTCGGACCCGCCGTCCGGACGTGCTCGCGGGCAGGTAGCGGGAGTAGTCGGAGGCGAAGGGCGCCCAGGCCAGCAAGAAGGAGAAGAAGTATCCGGCGGAGGTGATCCAGCCGCCGGTCGTACCGACGAAGAACGGCGCGTGCGGATCGGAGTGCGTGGTCCAGTGCGCCTTGGTCAGCGCCACCACCGTGATGGACAGGAACAGCACGCCCAGCAGGACGCTGCCGATCCGGTTCACGAAGTGGATCATGTTGTACCCGAACACGACGAGCAGGCCCTGGAGCACCGAGATGGCGACGATCCCGACCGAGGACGGGACCCCGAGCAGCTCGTGGAGGGCCTGCGCGCCGATGATCGTGTTGACCACGGCCCAGCCGACGGCGGCGAAGACGTTGACGATCGCCACGGGCGGATAGTTGCCGTAGTACCCGAGCGGTCCCCTGGCCTGCACCTGCTGCGGCAGGCCGAGCCGGGTGCCCATGGCGGCGAGCACGCCCATGAGCAGGGCGCCCGCCGCGGTGCCGGCGGCGATGGCCAGCAGCGCCTCGGGCAGTGAGAGGCCGAAGTAGATCGGCCAGAACCCGAGCAGGAGCAGCGGCAGGGTCAGGTTCCCCCCGAACCACGTGAAGAACTGTGAGCTGGGCCTGCCGTGCCGTTCGCTGTCGGGGATGTGGTCGACGCCGTACGGCTCGACCTTGGCGATGGCGTCGCGGTAGCCGCGGTCCCCGGTCTCGGCAGCAGAGTCGATGTGGGCCATGGGGCGCTCCGTATCTCTACCGGCTTGCATGGTAGAGATGAGCGTCGGGCTCCATCAGGGTGATGTCAATAGCTGAGTGAGAATCGGCTGCAGATGATCTACCTGAGGAAACATCATGACATCGAAGGCTCTTGACGACTCCAGTGAAGCCGACCTACCTTCTTGTACCATGCAAGAGCCTCTCAAAGCGGCTGAGTCCGGTCGGCGGGCGCGGTCCAACGGCGGTGTCAGCATTCAGGCCGGTGTCGCCGACGAGCTTCGCCGGAGGATCACCATGGGCGACCTCACCCCGGGGGTGAGTCTGTCCGAGGTGGCCCTCGCCGAGGAGTTCGGCGTGAGCCGCACACCGATCCGCGAGGCGCTCAAGCAGCTCCAGACGGAGGGGCTCGTCGAGATCCGGCCGCGGGTGGGGACCTTCGTGTCCGCCCCGTCCCGCCGCGAGATCACCGAGCTGTTCCAGATGAAGGAGCTGCTGGAGGCCGCCGCGGCGCGCCTGCTGGCGTTCCGCGGCCAGGTGCCCGAGCTCGATCTGCTGCGCGCCAGCGTGCGCGCGTCGGACGCGGCGGTCGCCGCGGGCGACACGGAGCGCTACGCGGAGCTGGTGCACGAGTTCCACGAGCTGCTCATCAAGGGCGCCGACAACGGCAAGCTCGAAGCGCACTACCGCACCTTGATGAACCAGCTGGCCTACCACCGCCTGGTGCGCACGTCCCTGGCCCAGCCGAGGCGCCTGGCCAACTCCAACGCCGAGCACCACCGCGTCCTTGAGTACATCGAGGCCAAGGACGGCGACGGCGCCGAGCGCGTGATGCGCGAACACGTCCGGGCGAGCCACCAGGCGCTCGTGGCCGGCATCGACGACCGGGACCGCTCCGGCGGGGACGGAGAGGAAAGGTGACCCCCATGCGTTTCTCGATCTTCCACAACCTCGGCGCGCCGGGCCGGCTGGACGAGTACGACCAGGTCATGAACGAGGCGCGGGAGTTCGCGTGCGCCGCGGACGAGGCCGGGTTCTGGTCGATCTGGTACACCGAGCACCACTTCGGCCACGAGGGGATCGAGATCACGCCGAACCCCGTGCTGATGGGGACGGACATCGCCGCCCGGACGAGCCGGATCCGGATCGGGCAGGCGGCCAACATCGCGACCTTCTGGCATCCCCTGCGGCTGGCGGAGGACATCGCGATGCTGGACCGGCTGTCGGGCGGACGGGTGGAGGTCGGCGTCGGCCGGGGCCTGTACGGGCGGGAGGCGCTGAACCTGAACGCGCTGGCCGACCCGCGCGACGAGGAGCAGAACCGGGCGCTGTTCGAGGAGACCCTCGACATCATGCGGCGGGCCTGGAGCGGGGAGTTCTTCGACCACAAGGGCAGGTTCTACGAGTTCCCGGCCCCCGGTGTCAGGTGGAGCAACCCGCTGTCCCCGTCCACCCCGGACTTCACCCGGGACGGCGTGATCACGAAGATGGCGGTCACCCCGTCGCCGCTGCAGTCGCCGCTGCCGCTCTGGCAGGTGATCGACTCGCCGCGCTCGATCCGCTGGGCGGCCGAGCGCGGCGTCCAGGGCATGTTCTGGCTTCCGCCGGTCTCGGCGCTGAAGGAGCGCTTCGAGCTGTACCGCGATGTCGCGAGCGAGGCGTCCGGTCGTGAGTACGCGCTCGGAGAAGGCATCGGGCTGGTCCGCGACGTGTACGTCGCCGACACGATGGAGCAGGCCCGGCGGGAGTTCGAGGAGGCGGTGATGACCTCCTACCGCTGGATCATGCACTGGCGGGGCCTGCGCAACCTCATGAACGCCGGTGAAGAGCTCACCGACGAGCACGAGCTGTCGTTCGACTTCCTGTTCCCGCGCAACATGCTCGTCGGCACTCCCGAGTACGTCGCCGACAAGATCGCCGAGCTGCGCGACGAGGTCGGCCTCCGGCACCTGCTGCTGTGGACGACCCATCCGGGGCTGCCGCACCGCGACGCCATGCGGAGCCTGGAGCTGTTCTCCGAGAAGGTCATGCCGCAGTTCTCCGGCCCGCAGGGCGGCTGACGTGGCACCGCTCATCCGCAAGATCGTCGTGATGACCGAGGACGTCGTCGCCGAACTCGGCCGCCCGGTCGACCACGTCGCCAGGCGCGCCGTCGCGGCCGCGGTCATCCGCAACCCCTGGCACGGCCGCGGGTACGTCGCGGACCTGCAGCCCGAGGTCCGCGAGGTGGCCCCCCTTCTCGCCCGGGAGCTGACCGCCCGGCTGGTCGAGGCGCTCGGCGGCGCCGGCGAGGTCGAGGCGTTCGGCAAGGCCGCCATCGTCGGCGTCGACGGCGAGGCCGAGCACGGCTCCGCGCTCATCCACACGCCGTACTTCGGCGACCTCCTCCGCGACGCCGTGGACGGCACCTCGATCATCGTCTTCTCCGAGCAGCGGGCCGCGCCGGGCGCGCCGCTCACCGTCCCGCTGTGGCACAAGAACGCGAGCGCCACCCGCTCGCACTACCAGACCGTGGAGGTCCGGGTCGGCGACGCCCCACGGCCCGGCGAGATCGTCGTCGTCGCGGCCGCGTCGTCCGGCGCGCGGCCCAACGCGCGCATCGGCGACCGCACCACGGACCCCGCCGTCGAGATCATCGAGTTGGAGGCCGCCGCGCCATGAACGTCCGGAAGATCGTCACGTTCGTCGAGGAGATCCACGCCGAGGGCGGGGCCGACGTCCGGCCCGCCGCCCGCACCGCCGTCGTCCTCGCGGTCATCGAGAACCCCTGGTCGGGCGGGGAGTTCGTCGACGACCTGGCCCCGCTGATCGACAAGGTGGCGCCCGAGCTGGGCGCCCTGCTCGCCCCGCGGGTCGTCGAGGCGCTCGGCGCGCCCGTCGAGGCCTACGGGAAGGCCGCGATCGTCGGGCTGGACGGCGAGATCGAGCACGGCTCGGCGCTGATCCACACGCTGAAGTTCGGCGACCACTTCCGCAAGGCGGCGGGCGCCACGACACTGCTGCCCGCGGTCGAGAAGCGCGCTCCGGCGGGGACCGTGTTCGACATCCCGCTCAAGCACGTCACCGACGCGACCACCCGGTCGCACCACCAGACCGTGGAGGCGCGGGTCGCCGACGCACCGCGCGCCGACGAGATCGTCATCGGCCTGGCCGCCGCCGCCCAGGGACGGCCGCAGGCGCGGCTGGCACCGCTGTCGACCGAGCAGTGACCGCTCACCGGACGGCCGGGGACGGCCCGGACCTCGTGCTGATCCACGGCGTCGGGCTCGACCGGACGATGTGGGACCGGTGCCTGCCGGAGCTCGCCCGGCGGCACCGCGTCACGGCCGTCGACCTGCGCGGCCACGGCCGCTCGCCCCGGGCCGAGCCTGGCACCACCTTGGCGGACCTGGCCGCGGACGTCGCCGACATGACGGCCGGGCCGGCCCACGTGGTCGGCTTCTCCCTCGGTGCCCTGGTCGCTCAGGAACTCGCGCTCGCCCTTCCCGGCCGCGTGCGCAGCCTCACCCTGGTCAGCTCGGTCGCCCGCCGCGGGCCGGAGGAGGCCGCGGCGGTCCGCGCCCGGCTCGAACGGGCCGCCGCCGACTTCGACGGCTCGGCCCGCGCGGCGGTGGACCGCTGGTTCTCCGCCGAATGGTCGGCCCGGGAGCCGGAACTGCGCGAGCGGGTGCTGACGACCCTTCTCTCCAACGACCGGACGTCCTACCTGGCCTGTTACGAGATCTTCGGCACCGCCGACCGGCTGCTGTGGCCCCGCCTCGGCGGAGTCGCCGCACCCACCCTGGCCGTCACCGGATCGGACGACCCCGGTTCGACGCCCGCCATGACCCGCCGGCTGGCCTCGGCGATCTCCGGTGCCCGATCCCTCATCATCCCCGGAGCACGGCACCTGCTGCCGCTGGAGCGGCCCGCCGAGCTCTCCCACGCGATCGAGAACCATGTCAGGAGCGCCAGTGCCGACATCCGCCATGACCGATCTTCCGCGGCACCAGCACCACATCGGCGGTGAACAGGTCGCCCCGGAGAGCGGCGGGTACTTTCCGAGCTTCAATCCCGCGACCGGCCGCCCCTGGTACGAGGCCGCCGCCGGATCCGCCGCCGATGTGGACCGCGCCGTGCGCGCCGCCCGCGCGGCGTTCGACGATCCGCGCTGGCGGGGACTGACCGCCACCCGGCGGGGCCGCCTGCTGCGCCGCCTCGGCGACCTGATCGTCGAGAACGCCGAGGAGCTCGCCCGCTGCGAGACGCTGGACAACGGCAAGCTGCTCCGCGAGATGCGCGGGCAGCTCGCCGTGCTGCCGGAGTACTTCTACTACTTCGCCGGGATCGCCGACAAGGTGGGCGGCGAGGTGCTGCACACCATGGATCCGGCGATCTTCAACTACACGCGGCGGGAACCGGTCGGCGTGGTCGGCGCGATCACGCCGTGGAACTCCCCGCTTCTGCTGACGTCCATGAAGCTCGCCCCCGCGCTGGCGACCGGGAACACCGTCGTCGTCAAGCCGTCCGAGCACACCTCCGCGTCCCTGCTGCGGATGGTCGCGCTGCTGGACGAGGCCGGCTTCCCGCCCGGAGTGGTCAACGTGGTCACCGGGCACGGGCACACCGCCGGCGCGGCGCTGGTCGAACACCCCGGCATCGACAAGATCGCGTTCACCGGCAGCACCGCGACCGGGCAGGCCATCGCGAGCGTCGCCGGGTCACGGCTGGCGCGGGTGAGCCTTGAGCTCGGCGGCAAGTCCCCGAACATCGTCTTCCCGGACGCCGACCCGCGCAGCGCGGCGATGGGGATCGTCGCGGGGATCTTCGCGGCCGGGGGCCAGACCTGCGTCGCCGGGTCCCGCGCCTTCCTGCACGAGGATGTCCACGACGAGGTGCTGAGCCTGGTCACCGAACGGGCCGCCGCGATCCGGCTGGGCGATCCGCTGGACGACACCACCGAGCTCGGCCCGCTGGCGCTGCGCGAGCAGCTGGAGAAGGTCCGCCACTACGTCGCGCTCGGCCAGGAGGAGGGCGGCAAGGTCGTCCTGGGCGCCGCCGAACCCGAAGGACTCGGCGACGGCTGGTACTACCGGCCGACCATCTTCACCGACACCGGCAACGAGATGCGGATCTGCCAGGAGGAGATCTTCGGGCCCGTGCTGACCGTCATGCGCTTCCGGGACGAGGAGGAGGCCGTCGCCCTCGCCAACGCCACCCCGTACGGGCTGGCCGCCGGCGTCTGGACCCGCGATCTGGCCCGCGCCCACCGCATGGCGGCCGCGATCGACGCGGGCACGGTGTGGGTCAACACCTACCGCGCCATGTCGCCGCTGTCCCCGCTCGGCGGCTTCAAGCAGAGCGGACTCGGCAAGGAGAACGGGTCCGAGGTCATCCACGAGTACACCCGCGTCAAGAGCGTCTGGATCAACACCAGCGACGAGCCCATGGCCGACCCCTTCATCATGCGCTGACCGCACGGAGAGATCATGAACCCCATCGATGACCGCAAGCGGCGGATCGCCGACGTCTGGCACCGGACCTGGAACGACGGCCGGGTCGACGCCCTCGACGAACTCCTCGCACCCGGATACGTGCGCCACACGCAGTCGGGGGACCAGGACGCTGCGAGTTTCAAAGACTCCATCACCATGGTCAAGAAGGCGTTCCCCGGCCTGAGCACGGTCATCGACGACATGGTCGGCGAGAACGACAAGACGGTGATGCGCTGGCACAGCGTGGGCACCCACCAGGGGGAGTTCCTCGACGTGCCGCCCACCGAGCGCGAGGTCACCGTCTCGGGGATCACCATCGCGCGTTTCGACGGAGCCCGCATCGCCGAGGAGTGGGTCACCTGGGATCCGCGCGATCTCCTCACCACCCTCGGCATCCTCACCCTCCGGGACATCACATGAACAACGCCGTGAACACCGCACCGTCCGCCGTCGACGCCGACCAACTGCGCGCGTTCCACCGCAAGTTCGTCACGGGCGTGACCATCGTGACCACCATCGACCGCGGCGCACCCCGCGGCCTCGCGGTCAACGCGTTCTCCAGCGTCTCGCTCGAACCGGCGCTGATCCTCGTGTGCGTGGCCAAGACGTCGTCCACCTACGAACCGCTGTTCCGTGCGGAACGGTTCGCGGTGAACCTGCTGGCGAGCGACCAGGCCGGTGTCGCCCGGCACTTCGCGACCAAGAACCCCGACAAGTTCCGCGACGTGGCCTGGCACACCGGCGAGAACGGCTGCCCCATCCTCGACGGCGCCTGCGCCAGCATCGAGGCCGAGGTCCGTGAACGCGTCCGCGCCGCCACGCACACCATCTTCATCGGCCGGGTCCTCACGGCGGCCTGCGCGGACGCGGCGCCGCTGGTGTACATGGGGTCCGACTTCCACGACGGCGCGCACCTCAAGCCGATCCCGCGTCCGGCCCCATAAAACGAGAACCCCCGGTCGGACAGCGAAACGCTGCCCGACCGGGAGTCCATTACTGCTCAGGTTCCGCACACCGCGCGGAACCTTCTGCGCCTCCGCCTATCAGGCGGCGCGCATGCTGACGGCCTCGACAACCTGCTCCGCCGTGTTGACGACGGACAGGAGCTTGAGGTCGTTCTCGGAGATCTTGCCTGCCCTCACGAGGCCGTGGATGTCGGACATCCAGGAGTCCCAGAAGTAGTCCCCGACCAGCACGATCGGCCTACGGCCGATCGTCTTGGTCTTGACCTGGGTCAGGGCCTCGAAGAGTTCGTCGAGCGTTCCGAACCCTCCCGGCGTGACGACGATGGCCTGCGCGCACCGGACCAGGAAGAACTTCCTGGTGAAGAGTTCCTTGAACACCACCTCGATGTCGAGATAGCGGTTCATTTGCTGCTCGTTCGGCAGCACGACTCCCAGGCCGACCGACAGGCCGCCTTGGGACCTGGCGCCACGGTTGGCAGCCTCCATTGCGCCGGGTCCACCGCCCGTCATGACCGCGAACCCGGCCGTGACCAGCTGGGCACCGATGTCGACGCCGAGCTGGTACTCATCCGAGCCGGGCACGGTTTGGGCGCTGCCGAACACGGTGACCAGCCGCTGGACGCCGTTGAGGGCGGTGAAGCCCTCCCGGAACTCCGCCGCGACTGCCTGGATCCAGGCTTCGTCGAGGCCGAGCAGGTGAGCGCCCTCCTCCCCTGCTGAACCGGGGGGGTGAATCACTTTTGTCATCGTTGAACCTCATCTTGCTCGCTTACGACACCCGAGGCATCGCAAGGGCACCCGGCCATCGGGTGCCACTCATGATCGTCCGCTTACGCCGACCGCTCGCCACCGTCCGTGACCGATGAGTTTCGCGGCGGACCGTGACCGGGCGTGCGCGATCCGCGATCCGCCCGGCCGGCCGTCGTGCCTTTTGAAGTCGTGTCAGTGCGAGCAGGGGCGGGCCCGGCTGACCGTGCTCGGCAACCGGTCCTTCTCGCGTTGCGTGAAAGCTCGGTCTCCTTCTTCGCACAGCCGTGCGAACCACTCGTCCGGATCGAATCGCAGGGACCGCACGGACCCGACGGGTGCGTCCAGCTCCAGGTAGGAGAGCTCGTCGCCGTGCAACCAGCTCCACCGCCCGACGAGGCCGGGCACGGTGACGGTCGCGACCAGTTCGGCCTGCTCCCAGCGCCAAAACTGGATCTTGCCGCTGACGTCACCGAGCAGCAGCATCGGGCCCGCGAAGCCGACCACGTTCAGCGCCTGGCTCGGGATGGACGGCAGAGCGCGGGACGTGTCCACGTCCCACACCTCCACCTCACCGCGCGCCCGGGACACCGCGGCCAGCCGGGTGCCGTCGGCGTTCAACGCGATCGCCTGCGAGCCGCCCGCCTTCACTTCGCCCTTGAGGCGCACGATCCGGCTCCGCTTGCCGACGTCCCAGATGTCCACGCCGGCCTCCGTGTCGGCGACGATCTGACCCGGGTGGCCTGGCCGGGCGTGAATGCCCACCTGGTCGTTCGACCCTTCGTCCAGCTGAATCGGGCCGGCCACCGATCGGCCGGTGTCCAGGTTCCACCGGGTGAGCACGCCGTCCTGCAGGAAGGCCGCCTCGTCATCGGAGAGCGCGACGACCTCCGAGCGGCTGGTCGCGGGGGCGTCGCGTACCCGGATCTCTCGCTCCACGCTCAGATCCGGAACCCGGTAGATCCGCAGTTCGCCCCCGGCACCGCTGAGCGCGCGATCGCCGCTCGGGGTGAACACCAGGTTCGGTTCATGATGCTTTCCGGGTACCTCGGCCAGCCGCCGCCCGGTGACGGCGTCGGTAAGGACCAGATCGTCGTTCTCCCGTGCGCTCAGCCATCGGCGATGCTCGGGGTCGAACGCGGGAGCGGTGACGAACGGGGATTTCTTCCCTTCGTCGGGTGGGTCCGGTTTCGCGGCCCGTGCCTGCGCGAAGGTGTCGCCGTTGTGCACCACCATGGTCAGGCCGCCGCCGGCGTCCAGCATTCCGACCGCTCCCACGGTCTCCGACTCAGAGGGCAGCGGCGCACGGATCGTGTAGCGCCTGCCGGTCGGCCAATGCAGAAAGGTGTACATGCCAACACCGGACGTGCCGCAGGAGCCCACGACGCAAAGAAACTGGCCCGTGGCGTCCGTCATGAACGGAGTCCCGCCGTTGCATGGTGGTGGGGCCGGGGACGGCGTGCGGTCGGCGCCCGTTCGCGCGTCGCGGATGCGCAGGCCGGCGGGCTCGCAGACGGCTATGTCCGAGCCGGCGCCAAGGGTGATCGACCCCTTCGGGAAGTCACGCAGTTTCTCGCCGGTGACTCTGTCGCGCACCACGACCTCACTGGACCCGAGGGCGCCCGTCTGGGTCACCACTGCGTCTCCGCCTCGGAGAGGGACGGCGTCGTTGAGGGACGTCTTCGAACCGATCGCGGTCGGCAGCGGCCGGCGCTTCCGGACGTCCCACACCTCGACCCGCTTCAGGTCGATGTTCTCGGCGAGGTACCGGCCGTCCGCGTCGAACCGCAGCGTGGCCGGCGGGTCGCCGGACCCCCGCTGCCGCAACGGGAACGGGCCGGCGCGGTCGGCGATCGTCCACAGCAGCACCGCGCCGTCGAAGGTACTGATCGCGAGCGACCCGCCGTCCGGGCTCACCGCGAACGAGGCCGCCTCCTCCGTCGTCGGAACCCATCGCCGCGACCGCTCCGGCGGGCCGTCCCACACCACGACCCGGTGCTCCCCACCGCCGACCAGCGCCGCCCGGACGCGGCCGTCCGTGCTGGCCTGCGACCGGCTGAGCGGGCCGCCCTCCTCCGGAGGGTAGATCCGCTCGGCGAAGCGCCACTTGAGGTACTGAGCCAGCAACGCCTCATATGCACCTGAATTGCCCGGCTTCTCCCGCCATGCCGCCAGAGCGAACTGCAATGCCGACGACGGATGGTCGTCCACCGCCCTCTGCGCCTCCTGGGCGAGCAGCGTGGCGTTGGCGTCGTGGAGCTGCCCGGCGAGTTCGTCGCTGCGCTGCACCACCACGACGGACAGGACGCTCGTGGCCAGCGCCAGCGCGGCGACCAACGCGGTCACCGCGCGCCAGCGCCGGACACCCCGAAGCCGGTGCCTGCGGCTGGCGACGACGTACTCCCGCTCGGCGGCGGTCAGATCCTCGGGGCCTGCTGCCAGCCACTGCTCCGCGGTCGCCAGCGGAGCGCCGCGCAGCAGACCGCCGGAGTCCTTGTCGGACGCCTGCCACTGGCCGAGCGTGACCCGAAGCTGCTCCTGCCAGGTGCGGAACTCCTGCGCGGCCACCAGCCAGTCGTGCAACCGTCGCCATGCGTGGACGAGCGCCTCGTGGGCGAGCGCGACGACCTCGGGCTGGCCGACGTCCTGGCGGATCACGACCAGGCGGCTGTATCCCAGCTCCGCGGCCGGCTCGCGGAGCTCCGGCGGCAGCCGGTCCAGGCGGGCCGGCGCGAACCGGAACGAGCCGTCCTCGCCGGGCCGGGCGAGCTGCACCAGCAGCCGCCGGGCCAGCGGCTGCCGGGCGGCGGGCAGCCGTCCGGTGTAGAACTCCTCGGCGTACGCGGCCAGAGCACCGCCGACGCCGCCCATCTCGTCGTACGCCTCGTGGGTGAGCAGCCCGCCGCGCCGTGACTCCCACAGCCGGGTCAGCGCGAACTCCACCAGCGGCAGCTGGCCGGGCGCGCCCTCCGCGTCCCCCACGATCCGCTCGACCAGCCCGGGCTCGAACTCCACGTGACCCGTCGCGGCCAGGGGTTCGGCGATCGCGGCGCGCAGCTCCGCCGGGCCCATGGCGCGCACGTACACCGTGGACTCCTCCAGGACCGCGGCCAGCTCGGCGGTGAGCACCTCGTCGACGCCTGCCGAGCGCATGGTGAACACCGCGCGCAGCGCCGGGGGCCGGCCGGGTCGGCGGGGCGCCGCGTGCACCAGCTCGGCCACGAGGTCGAACAGCTCCCGGGCCGCGGCCGGATCCGTCCCCGCGAGCTCCTCGAACTGGTCGACGCAGAGCACCAGCTCGCCGACCTCCTCGGCGATCGGGTCGGCGAGCAGCGCCAGGTCGCCGTCCCGGTCGTCGAGCCGGTCGTGCCGGCCCGGTCCCAGCACCGTGCGCAGCGCGTTCATCAGCAGCGCCCGCGGTGAGACCCCGGCGATCGGACGGAACACCGCCAACGCCGCCTCCTCCCGCCGCAGCACCGGCCAGAGCCCCGCGCGCACCAGCGACGACTTCCCGCTCCCCGACGCGCCGGCGACCACGACGACCGGCCGGTGCGCGACCAGACGGGTCAGCCGGGCGATCTCCCGGTCGCGGCCGTGGAAGACCTCGGCGTCCTCCTCGCGGAACGGCTGAAGCCCGCGGTACGGGCACTGGGCCGAGTCGTCCTCGGGCGACACCGGCACGGGGCGCGGCTCCTGAAAGCCGGGGACCAGCTCGGCGAGCTCGTCGAGCAGGCGGGCGATGTCGCGGTCGTCGTTCCGGTGGTGCAGACGCAGGTACTGGCATCGGGCCAGGCGGGCGATGTTCAGCGGCAGGTCGGACTCGTCCAGCCGCGGTACCCGGTCGAGGAGCACCGGGATGACCCGCAGCCCGTGCTTCAGCGCCGCGATGATCTCCCGGTTCACCCAGTCGTCCGGGTCGTCGATGCGCGGCCGCCCGGCCCGGTCGGTGATCGCCGGCCAGCGCGTGCCGATCACGGCCAGCAGCACGTCGCACTCGCGCAGCCGGGCCTCGATCCGCTCGGCGAAGTCCTCGCCGAGGCGGATCGACTTGCTGGCCAGGAAGACGTTGTGCGCGCCGAACCGGGTGGCGAGCTCCCGTGCGATCAGCGTCGCGGCCCAGTCCCCGTCACCGGTGCGGTAGTTGACGAACACCCCGCCCAAGTCATCCCTTTCGCCGTGGTCACCGAACGGGCACGTGCAACGCCGCGGCCAGCCTCGGTTGCAGCTCCCGCACCGGCGCGTGGTCACGCCATCTGGTCAGCGTCCGCGAGAGCCGCCTCAGGTCGACCCGGATGGTGGCCGAGTCCACCAGCTCGATGTCGTCCAGCACCAGGCCGACCAGGTGGCAGGCGTGGTCGAGCTCGCCGGCCGCGGCGTGCGCGAGCGCCCGCCGCGCCCCGAACCGGGCCCTGGCCCGCTCGGCGCCGGCCGGCATGCGGGGCACCTGGTCGTCCAGGATCTGCGCGGCCATGGCCGGACGGCCCAGGTCGTACAGGCACCAGCCGGTGACGACCGGACCCATGTCGGCCACGCTGGCCGGGCCGAGGGCGAGGCCGCCGTCCTGCCCGGTCGACTGTGCCCGGTCCAGCAGCGCGGCCGCCCGGTCCAGTGCCCGGTGGCACCGCCGGTCGTCGCCGGCCAGCGCGTGTCCCTGCGCCTCGCGCAGCGCCGCCAGGCCGCGCACCCGGGGCGACACCCTGGTGTCGGCCTGCGCCAGGCCAGCCAGCTCGACGGTCTGCGCCGCGTCCTCCTGCAGCATGGCGACCAGCGCTGTGCGAACCAGGCCATGCGCGGCGAACTCGTGGTCGCCCGCGGCTTCCGCCATGCTCACCGCGGTGCGGGTCCACCATGTGGCCGCCTGGTCGTGTCCGGCCTCCTGCGCCATCCACCCGGTGAACTCGGCATAGCGGGCGGCGAGCAAGAGCAGCCGGTTCCGCGCCGGGGGCCGGGCGGCGGCGGCCAACTCCCGCAGGGTGTGGGTCTGCGCGATCAGGCTGGGCAGTACCGCGGCCGGGCTCATCGTCCGGCCGAGCCGGCGATGCAGCTCGAACATGGCCGCGAACGTGTCGTACGTGGGTTCCTGCCGCATGGCGGCCGACCCGCCGGACGGGTTCACCTCCAGCGTGAGCAGCGCGGCGGCCCCGGTGGACAGCGCCGCCCTGCGGCTCATCGGCGCGAACCAGCCGGGACCCCGCGGTGCCAGGCTCATCACCCAGGCCTCGTCCTCGGCCGTCTGGTCGCCGGGCGGCGCGACGCCGGACGTCGCGTTCTCGGGAGACGCGGGTCCGACCAGCTCACTGAGACGTCCGCCGGTGCCGAGTGCCGCGTCACAGCGCCGGGCCAGGTCCACACCGGGCGGCTTCCGCCCGGTCTCGATCTTGCTCAGGTAGCCCTTGCTGTAGTGAACGATCCGGGCCAGCCCGCCGAGCGAGAGGCCGGCGGCCAGCCGGGCCCGCCGTAACTCAGCGCCGAACGGTCTCGGTTGGTCGCCCATGCCATGCTCACCTCAGGTGTTGCCCGTTGCCTCTTCGCCGGGTCTACGGTCAACCCCTCCCGTCGCGCCCCGAGCGCCGTGCATCCTCGGCTCAGACCCGAACATGTGGATATTACATATGGACGAAGCGATCCAGTAAATGGTTTGTAACGACCTACGGGGATCTGACTCTACGAAGCCGGACGTGATCAGCGAAAAACGCTTTCGGGGGCGATGTGGAAACTCGTAACGGGGAATCGGGCGCCGTGTTCAGCGCCGTGCTACCGCTCGGGGACGGTCCGTCGCCGGACCATGCCAGGACGCCGGAGGAATTCATGGTCCGGCTCCGCCAGCTCAGGGAATGGACCGGCCTCAGCTATCGCGAACTGGAGACGCGCAGCAGGAACATGGGGGCCTTCGTGCCGCGCAGCACGCTCGCCTCGGCGCTCAGGCGGAACGCACTCCCGCGCCAGGAGTTCGTGGTCACCGTGGTGCGGGCCTGCGGCCTCGACCCGGTTCCCTGGGCACGGGCCCGCAGGCGGCTCGCCGTCCGTCTCGCGACGTCCGGGCATCCGGCGGAACCGGCTCCCGCGCAGCACGGCCCGGCGCCGCATCAGCTTCCGCCGTCCCCGGCCGTTCTGGTGGGGCGCGACGAGGAACTGGGGCGGCTCGTCCGGATGCTCACCACGACGCCCGTCACGGTGGTCAGCGGGCAGCCGGGGGTCGGCAAGTCCGCGGCGGCCCTACGCGCCGCCCACCGGATCGCCCATCTGTTCCCGGACGGGCAGCTCTACGTCGACCTGCGGAAAGAGACCCCGGGCGCCGAGCCGCCGGGCCCGGCGGAGATCGCGGCCCTGCTGCTGCGGAGTCTCGGGACCGAAGGCTCGCAGGTGCCCGCGGACGCCGGGGAGGCGGCCGGGCGGCTGCGCACGATGCTGTCCGGCCGCCGCGTGCTGATCCTGCTGGACGACGTCGCCTCGGCCGCGCAGGTCCGGCCGCTGGTGCCGTGCGGCGGGCAGAGCACGGCGATCCTGACGTCCAGGACACCGCTGACCTCGCTGGACTGTGCCGGACACATGCGGCTCCGTCCGCTCTCGCGCGATGCGGCGATGGAGGCGCTGGAGCGGTTCCTCGGCGCGGAGCGCGTCCAGGCCGAGCCGGAGGCGGTGCGGACGCTGGCGGACCTGTGCGATCGCCTTCCACTGGGACTGCGGATCGCGGCGGCGCGGCTGGCCGCCCGCCCCGAATGGCCGGTGCGCGTCCTGGCCGAGCGGCTGGCCGACGAACGGCGCCGGCTCGACGAGTTCCGGGTGGACGACATGGATGTGCGGGCGAGCCTGGCCCTCAGCTTCGAGGATCTGGCCGGGAGCGCCGACGAGCAGAACCGGCTCGCGGTGTGCGTGCTCGGCGTCGTCGCGGCGCTGCCCGCGGGGCAGGTGCGGCTGGGTGAGGCCGCGGCGCTGCTCGACATGCCCCAGGACACCGCGGAGCGAGCGCTCGAACGGCTGGTGGACGCCAATCTGGTGGAGAGCAGCACGCCGGGAAGCTACCGCGTTCCCGACCTGGTGCGGCTCTTCGCACTGGAACGCAGAACGAATTGACTGTTTCCCCTCGCGAATAAAGCCGCCTGAGGCCAACCGCTGGGGGCAGGCGGTCACCGGGTGTCTCCGGCCGGTCGTGCCGGTCGGGTGGCGCGCCGGGGGGTCCAGGGCAGTGGCAGATCGTCGCCGTCCTGGCGGGGCACCACATGCAGGTGAAGGTGGAACACCGTCTGGGTCGCGGCGGCACCCCTGCTGGTGATGACGTTCGCGGCGGGCAGGCGTCCCGCCAGCTGCGCGGCCGCCGCCATGGCCTGTGCGGACACCGCCGGGTCGGTGCCGACATCGGTGACGTGGACCCGGGGGACGACCAGCACGTGCCCGGGAGTGACCGGATGGCGGGGCAGGATGGCGATCGCCTCCGGCCACCGGCCGACGACCGAGGCCGGGGCACGGCCCGCGATGATCTCGCAGAACACGCAGTCCCTTGCCCCGTGCGGGCTCGGGGTGCCGGCCGGGTCGCGGATGATGTCCATGGGGGTGCCTCCTGCCGTCGCCAGGACCTGGACAAAAGCCTCCAGGCGGTACTGGCTACCTACCCCCGGTACGCCCGCCCGGAAAGCGCGAGGCCCCTGGTGGTCGAGGCGGGCGCCCGCCTCGGCCACCAGGGGCCTTCTGCGATCACGTCGTCGGGCTGGTGGATTCAGCCCGGTGATCTGGAGTCTTCACCATGACCCCGTTCGGGGCCGGTCCGTCGGCCGGCCCCGGACGTGGCAGGATCAGCCGCCCGCCGTCCAGCGGTACGCGCCGTTCCGGTAGCCGCGGACGTTGGCGTACGGGTAGTAGTTCTTGCCGTTCCCCGTGTAGTAGAACTTGACCTGGGCGTAGGACGTCGCGTAGGACCAGTTACTGGCGTGGGTCAACGACTTGTGGACCCACTTCCTCGGCACGAACTTGTACTTGTTGTAGGTGTAGTACTTGAAGGTCGCCTTGGCGTAGGTGACACGGCTGCCGTTGTAGCACCAGTAGAGCTTGTTGCCCACGTAGCCGACCCAGGCGCCGTTGGAGAACTTGTAGCCCTGGTACCGCGTGTAGGAGCGGCAGTAGGTCGCCGCAGCGATGGCCTGCTGGTCCTTGGCCGTCACGCCGCCCGACTTGTTGGCCTCGGCGACGAGGTCCTTCTTGGAAATAAGCCCCTGGGAGACGGCGGACGCCTCCTTGAAGGGGGCGGCCGGCTTGGCCTGCGCCTGCGCGGCCGGGCCCGCAGCGAACAGGCCGGCGGCCAGTGCTCCGGTGAGGACGGTCACAGATGCGACACGCCGCATGTGTTCCTCCATGCTTGGAATGGGGGGAGCGCGCGGGCACCGGAAGGCTGCCGGTACCACTCGCGCCTTTTCTCGCTCAGTGTGATGCCTGTGACCCTCGGTTGGTTCCGGGTACAGGGATGTTTTTTTGTGTTCTCTGTAACAGGAGTTCTGATCAGACGCACAATGGGCGTTTTTTCGCGATGTTTTGCGCCGTGAGTCCCATTTGTCCGAATCTAGAGTCGGTGCTGGTCAGGAGCACGCGGAGGAAGGATTCGCAGGATCGCGTTCAGGGCGGCTTCGACGGCGTGGTCCGGCGGGGTCGCGTAGCCGACGACCAGACCGTCCTCGGGCGGGAACGGCGCGTCGGGGTGGCGGAACGACGACAGGCCGTCCAAGGCGATGCCGGCACGGGTGGCGGCATCGACGGTGGTCGCCTCGGTGCCGGCGGGAAGGCGCAGGACGGCGTGCAGCCCGGCAGCGATCCCCGTCACATGGACGTGCGGCGCGTGTTCGGCCAACGCGGTGACGAACCGGTCGCGCCGGGCGCGGTACCGCTGCCGCATGCGGCGGACGTGCCGGTCGTAGGAGCCGGAGGCGAGGAAGTCGGCCAGGGTCAGCTGGTCCAGCACGCCCGCCCACGCCTCGCGCTCGCCCTTGGCGGCCAGCACGCCGTCCACGAGATGGTCGGGCAGGACCATCCAGCCGAGCCGGACGGCCGGGGAAAGGCTCTTGCTGACGGAGCCGATGTAGATCACCCGGTCGGGGTCCAGGCCCTGCAACGCGCCTATCGGACGGCGGTCGTAGCGGAACTCGCCGTCGTAGTCGTCTTCGAGGACGAGCCCATCTGATGACCGCGCCCAGTCGACGGCGGCCGTCCGGCGGCGCGCGGGGAGGGGCCCTCCCGTCGGGAACTGGTGCGCGGGTGTCAGGAGCACCGCGCGTTCCCGGCCGGTCAGTTCGTCGACGCGTGCACCGTCGCCGTCCACGGTGAGCGGCCGGGTGCGGATGCCGGCCTGCGACAGCAGCCCCCGGTGGAACGCCAGGCCGTAGCCCTCCACGGCGAGCGGGCCGCGCAGCACCCGGCCGCCGAACAACAGCCGCAGGGCATGCGCGAATCCGGAGCAGACCACGATGCGCCCCGGAGCGGTCCGGACGCCGCGGGTGCGGGCCAGGTACTCGGCGAGCGCGTGGCGCAGTTCGGGTCTGCCGCGTGGATCCCCCGGGCCGAACGCCTCGTTCGGCGCGGCGGTGACCGCCCGGCGCGCCGACGCCAGCCAGGAGGCGCGCGGAAAGGACGACGCGTCCGGCTGCCCCTGCCGGAGATTGTGCACCGGCCGGCCTGTCTTTGCGGGGCGTCGTCCGCCCACAGGAGACGGCTCCAGTCGTGGGGAGCGGCGCGGCAGGGAGGGCTCCACGCGGTCCGCCACCCGGGTCCCCGAGCCCTGGAGTGCGGTCAGCCAGCCCTCGGCGACGAGTTCGGCGTAGGCGTCGGCGACGGTGTTGCGGGCCAGGCCGAGGTCGGCCGCCAGCGACCGGTAGGGCGGCAGCCTGCTGCCCGGGGCCAGCCGCCCGGACCGGACGGCCTCGCGCAGCGCCCGCGTCAGGGCGGCGCGGCGTCCGCCCTTGCCGGTCAGCTCCAGGTGCAGGTCAGCGCCGATCCGCTCCGCCAAATTGACCCAGCTTTTCGCCATGGAATTGCACCCTACCGCGGGTCTTTTCTCCTCCTAGCTTCGTGTGCAGGGCCCCGCGCTGTGCGCCGCCTGACTCGACTCGGAAGAGAAGGATCATCATGAACGCTCTGCGATCCGCCGTCCGCGGCGACGTCCTGCTGCCCGGGGAGCCCGGCTTCGAGGCGTCCCGCCGTCCCTGGAACCTCGCCGTCGACCAGCCGGTGGCGGCGGTCGTCGAGGCCGCCGACGCCGATGACGTCGCCGCCCTCGTCCGGTATGCCCGCTCCGCCGGACTGGGCGTCGCCACCCAGCCCAACGGGCACGGCGCCACCGGGCGCACCGACGGCACCATCCTGCTGCGCACCCGGCGGCTGGACGAGGTGCGGATCGACCCCGCCGCCCGCCGTGCCCGCGTCGGTGCGGGAGTACCGTCCGGACGCCTCCAGGCCGCCGCCGCACCGCACGGCCTGACCGGGCTGCCCGGCAGCTCCCCCATCGTCAGCGTCACCGGCGTCGCCCTCGGCGGCGGGCTGAGCTGGTTCGGGCGAGCCCACGGCTGGGTCGCCGACAGCGTCACCGCCATGGACATCGTGGACGCCGATGGACGGCGGCGGCGCATCACCGTCGGCACCGACCCCGACCTGTTCTGGGCCCTGCGCGGCGGAGGCGGCGACTTCGCGATCGTGACCTCGCTCGAACTCGCCCTGCACCCGGCACCGCACCTGTACGGCGGCCGGATGCTGTGGCCCGCCGAGCACACCGCCCGCGTCATGGACGCCTACCGCCAGATCACCGCGGAGGCCCCTGACGAGCTCACCGTCTGGCTGGACCTGCTCCATTTCCCCGGCTCTGACCCGATGGTCGCCGTGGACGCCACCTACCTCGGCGACGAGCACCGCGCACGCAATCTGCTCAGCCCTCTCGACCGTGTTCCTCATCCGCTGTCCGACAGCAGGCGGACCATGACGGTCGCCGAGCTCGGCACCATCACCGCCGAGCCCACCGACCCCGGTGCCGGTTCCTCACGCGCCGAACTGCTGACCGACCTGGACGACGCCACGGCCAAGTCGTTGTCGGCCGACCCGATCGCGCCCTTGCTGAGCGTGCAGATCCGTCACCTGGGCGGGGCGTTCACCCGGCCGTCCGACTCCCCGCACGGTCCGCTGACCGAGCCCTACGCGCTCTACATGTTCGGCATCCCGTCCGACCCGGCCGCGGCCGAGGCGGTCGACGCCAGGCAACGCGCCCTCAGCGGTTCCGTCGCGGTGAGCGGCCGCAAGCCCTTCACCTTCCTCAACCCCGCCGAAACCGTGGCGGACGCCTTCGCCCCCGCCACGGTGAACCGCTTGCGGCGCATCAAGGACCACCACGACCCGCACAACGTCTTCCGCAGCAACTTCCCCGTCCACGCCTGAACGTCGCTCAGCAGACGGGTTCGAGAGCCATGTCGGTCGTTTCCGAGGGAGCGCCGGCCGCCGCGGGCTCTTCGGCGGGCTTCGTCCGCTTCGGCAGCAGGAGGGCGGTCGCGACCATCACGAGGGCCAGCGCGGCGCTGATGACGAACGCCAGCCGCATGCCGTCGAGCTGGGCGACCGTCCGGGTGACTCCGTCGGCGATCCGGCTTTCGGCCCGGCCGGCCATCACGGTCACCACCAGCGCCGTGCCGAAGGCCGCGGCGACCTGCTGGAGAGTGCCCAGCATCGAGCTGCCATGGGAGTACAGCCGGGACGGCAGGGCGCCGAGGCCGTGGGTGAACACCGGGGTGAACGTCGCGGCCAGCGAGACCATGAGCAGCGCGTGCAGGCCGAGCACCTGCCAGTACGGCATCGTCGTCGAGACCTGAGTGAAGCCGGCCAGGGCGAGCACGATGCCGATCGACCCGGGAATGATCAGTGCCCGGGCGCCGAGGCGATCGAAGAGCCGTCCGACGACCGGTCCGAGCAGCCCCATCGCCAGCCCGCCGGGCATCACGAGCAGGCCGGTCTGCAGCGGGCTGAGGCCCCGCAGGCTCTGCAGGTAGATCGGCAGCAGGATCATCGAGCCCATCATCGCCATGAACCCGAGCGACATCAGCAGCAGGGACAGGGCGTAGGCGGGGTGCCGCAGGACGCGCAGGTCCAGGAGCGGAACGTCGCGGCGCTGCAGCCGGAGCTGGCGGACCGCGAACACCGCGATCATGACGAGCCCGGTCAGGACGATCGCCGCGGGCACCGCCGTCCCGCCCCCGCCGAAGCGGCTCAGCCCGTACACCAGGGAGCCGAAGCCGGCGGCCGCGGCGACGACGCTGAACCAGTCGATGGAGCCGGGCTGCGGCTCCCCCACGTTCTCCAGCCGGGCCAGGCCCCGCCAGGTGACCAGGGCCGCGACCGGCAGCACGGCCGCGAACAGGAACCGCCACGAGCCGAGTTGCAGGATCAGCCCCGAGACGGCCGGGCCCATCGCGGGCGCGACCGAGATCGCCATGGTCACGTTGCCCATCACGCGGCCCCGGTCGTGCTCGGGCACGACGGTCATCAGGGTCGTCATCAGCAGCGGCATCATGACGGCCGTCCCGGACGCCTGGACGATCCGGGCGACCAGCAGGACCTCGAAGACCGGCGCGACCGTGGCCAGCGCGGTCCCGGCGAGGAAGACGCCCATCGCGGTGGCGTAGGCGCGCCGGGTGCTGACCCGCTGGAGGAACCAGCCGGTCACCGGGATCACCGCGGCCATGGTCAGCATGAACGCCGTGGAGAGCCACTGCGCCGCCTGCTCGGTGACGTTCATGTCCGTCATCAGCCGCGGGATCGCGTTGATCATGATCGTCTCGTTGAGGATGACCACGAACGTCGCGAGCACCAGCAGCCGGATCACCGCGGGCGTCCGGCCGGCCTTGGGGGCTCGTCCGGTCGGCGCGTTCTCAAGGTCGGGGGGCGGGAGTTCGCGGCTCGGCGTCCGGTCTGCGGGCTCATGTGTGGTCGTCATGCCGGATTAGACCGGCTTCGCCGCCGGAACTCATCGCTCTCGCCCGGCGCCTTGCCGCGAACCGCACGGCGGCGCGTCCTACCAGCCCGACAACGAACATGACCGCTCCCGCCGCAACGGACTGCCAGGGGAGGGTGGCGACCAGGACCAGGCAGCCGGTGACACCGAGCACGTTGAGCCAGCGCGGCCAGCGGCGCTGGCCGGACGGCTGCGTGAACGCCGCGGCGTTGGCGATCGCGTAGTAGATCAGCACCCCGAACGACGAGAAGCCGATGACGCCGCGCAGATCGACCGTGGCCACGAGAGTGCTGACGACGACGGCGAGGGCGATCTCGGCATGGTGCGGCACCCGGTGCCGGGGGTGGACAGCGGCCAGCCAGGCGGGCAGATCGTGATGACGGGCCATGGCCAGGCCGGTGCGGCCGATACCGGCGATGAGTGCCAGTAGCGCGCCGAGAGCGGCCAAGGCGGCGCCCACCCGCACCACCGGGGACAGGACGCCCGCACCGGCGTCCTGCACCGCGGTGGTCAGCGGAGCGGAGGCGGTGGCGAGCCGGTCCGGCCCGGCGGCCAGCAGCGCCGCCACCCCAACCACCACGTAGACGCCGACGGCGAGCAGCAGCGCCATGGGAATGGCGCGGGGAATGGTGCGATCGGGCTCGCGGACCTCCTCGCCCATGGTGGCGATGCGGGCGTACCCGGCGAACGCGAAGAACAGCAGCCCGGCGGCCTGCAGGATGCCGTAGGCGCCGCCCGTGCCGAGGGCGGACCAGCCGCCGAGGTTCGCCGTACCGGCGTCGCCTCCCAAGGCGATCCCGGCGACCAGCACGGACAGGACGGTCAGGCTGGTGGCGACCAGGACGCGGGTCAGCAGGACGGTCCGGGTCACACCCCGGTAGTTGAGCGCGGTCAGGGCCAGCACGCCCGCGACCGCCGCGGCGCGCTGCGCCCACCACGGCCCGGGGACCGCGTAGGAGGCGAAGGTGAGCGCCATCGCCGCGCAGGAGGCGGTCTTGCCGGCCACGAACCCCCACCCGGCCAGGAAGCCCCACCAGTGCCCGAGCCGCTCGCGGCCGTAGACATAGGTACCGCCCGAGGTCGGATACACCGCCGCCAGCTGCGCCGACGCGGTGGCGTTGCAGTAGGCGATCAGCGCCGCGAGGGCGAGCCCGATCAGCAACCCGGTCCCGGCCGCGCGGGCGGCGGGGCCGAACACGGCGAACACGCCGGCCCCGATCATCGACCCCAGCCCGATGACCACCGCGTCGCCGGTGCCCAGCCGGCGCGCCAGGCGGCCTGCTCCCGGTACGGACACCATCGCTCCAATTTCCATCAAGCCGTTTTGATGTATCGTGGGCGGTATGGCACCGCCGGGTCAAGCCCCGCCGTTCGTCCGCCTGGGCGCCCATCCGCTGCGCTGGCGGCTGCTGACCGAGTTGGCCGCCGGCGACCACCGCGTGCGCGAGCTCACGGCCCTGGTCGACGAACCACAGAACCTGGTCTCCTACCATCTGCGGGTCCTGCGCCAAGGCGGGCTGGTCACCGTGCGGCGAAGCAGCTTCGACGCCCGCGACAGCTACTACCACCTGGACCTGGACCGCTGCGCGCAGGCGCTCACCGCCGCCGGCACCGCCTTGCACCCCGCGCTGCGCCCCACCCTGCACCCGGGCCCGCCACCACCGCCGGTCCCCCCTACCGGACGATCGGCTCGGCTCCGCGTCCTGTTCACCTGCACCGGGAACAGTGCCCGCTCACCGATCGCCGAAGCCCTGCTGACCCGGCGCGGCGGCGGCCACGTCGAGGCGGCCAGCGCCGGAAGCCACCCCAAACAGGAAATCCACCCCCATGCCGTCCGGGTTCTGCGCGAGCGCTACGGCATCGAGATCGCCGATCGGCGACCGCGGCACCTGGACACCGTGACCGGCCGCCGCTTCGACTACGTGATCAGCCTGTGCGACAAGGTCCGCGAGGTCTGCCCGGAGTTCCCCGGCCACCCCCGGCTGGTCCACTGGAGCATCGCCGACCCGTCCGCCCCCGGAGACGCCGGCGAAGACGCCGGCGAAGACGGCTACGCGGTCTTCTGCCGCACCGCCGCCGAAATCGACACCCGCGTCCGCCATCTGCTCGCCGCTCTCGTTCACCCACAGGAGGTGCGACCATGACCGCAACCGACGAACTCGCCAGCGTCCGATACCTCGTCGACGACGTCCAGGCAGCAGTCGACTTCTATACGGGCCATCTCGGATTCACCGTGCGCAGCAACGTCGCGCCCGCCTTCGCGGACGTGGTCCGCGGACCACTGCGGCTGCTGCTGTCCGGGCCGGCCAGCTCCGGCGCCCGCGCGACCCCGGCCGACTCCGCGACCGCGGGCCGCAACCGCATCCACATCATCGTCGGGGACCTCGATGACGAGATCGGCCGGCTGAGCGCGGCCGGGTTGTCCTTCCGCGGTGATCCGGTCAGCGGTCCCGGCGGGCGGCAGATCCTGCTCACCGACCCCGCCGGCAACCTCATCGAGCTGTTCCAGCCCGCCCGGCCGACGGAATGATCAACAAACCGGGGTGACCGTCCGACACCGCTGTTAGCCTCCCCCAGGTGAAGATCGCCGCCATTGAACAGACCCTGCGCGTGGACCCCGGCGACCTCGCGTCGTGGCTCGCCTACGGTGACCGGCTCCTGGAGCAGGGCGACGCCCGGGGCACACTGATCCGTCTCGAACAGCGCCGCGACCGCCTCCGGCCCGCCGACCGCGCGGCCGTGGAGAGCGATATCGCGGCGCTGGTCGCTGAACATCGGCAGGGGTGGGACGCGGCGCTGCCGCCGGGTGCGACCGTCCTCGAACGCCGGTACGGGTTCGCGACGAAGGTGGCCGTCGAATGGTCCGACGCCGCCCCCGTGCAGATCGAGCAGGCTCTGCGGGGGCCCTTCGTGACCGGACTGCGGATCACGCCTCCGCCGAGCGAAGGTGACGACGACTACGTGTACTGGGAGGACGACCTCGACGACGACGGCGAGCCGAACCCGGCCAGGTCCGTCGACACGGGCGGGCTCGCGACGCTCGACCTCGGCCGGCTCACCGAACTCGACCTGTCGTACCTGCGCATCGGCGCGCTCGGCGCCAAGACCCTCGCCGTCTCGGCGTACCTGCGCGCCGAGGCCGGTGACGTCAAGACCGCCGGGTCCCGCCTCGAATCGCTCGATCTGCGGTACTCGCGCGTCGGCAACACCGGCCTGGCGGCCCTCGCGGCGTCCCCGGCCTTCTCCGGCGTGCGCCGCCTGCACCTGCAGCGAAACGTGATCACCGAGAAGGGGATGCCCTCGCTGCACCGGTTCGAGAACCTGACCGAGCTCGACCTGCGCTACAACGAGATCGGCACGGACGGGGCGCGGGCACTGCTCGCGGCGCCGTTCGCCGGCGCGCTCAAGCGGCTGTACCTGTACCGCGAGGACGTCGGCGGCGACGGCGCGGCGCTGCTCGCCCAGGCCCCCCAGCTCCCGCCCGCACTGCGCAGCTATTGGAGAAGCGCATGAGCATCGAACTCCGCGACCGGTTCTTCGCCCTGTCGACCGGCCACGCCCCCGCCGAGGAGGTCGCCCGGTACCGCGCGCAGGTCGACGCGACCGACACCGAACCCGCGGCGACGGTCGACGGGCTCGCGGTCTCCTGGCATCCGACGGCGCGGTTCAAGCAGGTGCGTTTCGTTGACGCGGAACACATCGAGGGCGAGGCGCGGGACCTGTTCGCCCGGCCCGTCGAGACCATGCCGGATCTCGCCGCCGTCTTCGCCGACCCGCGCGAACTGTCGTTCCGGACGTTCGAGAACATCCTCCCGCTCGACCGGCTCTTCTCCGACGTCCCGCTGGACCTCGAACTCACCGGATGCGAGGAGTTCGCGAAGGGCGCGTACACGCTTTCGCTCGGGCTTCCGGCCCCCGCCCGGTCCCGCCTTGAGGACCTGGACTCCCTGAACCTCTACGTCCCGCCGCTCAATGCCTCGTCGCGCGGCGGTGAACGCTTCATCTTCCATTCGGGCCTGCTCGCGGAGGCGCTGACCACGGCGGTGCGCAAGGCGATGCCGGAAGCGCTGCTCGACGGCTTCTCCCACGTGAACCCCGTCTTCCGCTGCAACCGTTTCGAGCCCGACGACGCCAATTTCCATCCGCACCTCGACACGCCCTACTACGACGCCGCGCGGAACCACGTCTCCCGTTACACCGTCCTGCTCTATCTCACCGGCGGCGAGGGTGAGCCCGCGCTCGACCTCGCGGACGGCGGCGCGCTCACCGCGATCGAGCCCTTCACCTGCGTGGTCTTCGACCAGCGGTACGAGCACGAGGGCGCCCCCTACCGCGACGGCCGCAAGGTGTTCCTGCGCACCGAGCTGATCTTCACCGACACCGGGCTCGGGCACGATCCGGAGATCGGCGCGCTGTTCGGCAAGGCCTGCTACTGGACGGGCGAGAGCGTCTTCGCCCCCGAACTCGCCCGGCACGCCGACGCCTACTACAACCGGGTCGCGGCCGCGCACTGGAACGGCCTGGCTCCGGCGTCCGGCAGCGAGCCGTTCGTCCACAAGCGGTTCCGCGGTGTGGACTACGTCGCGAACGGCTATGACTTCTGGTTCGCCAAAGACGGCGGGCTATCGCCGACCGAATGCGCCGCGATCACGCTGCTCGACTATTTCAACTGCAAGGTCGGTGGCGCCGCCTTCCGGTCCCTCTGCGATTCGGAGGTGATCGAGGCCGACGGCACGGACTGGATCCCGGCGTTCCTCAAGGGCAAGAGCGGCGAGTCGCCGGTCGTGCCGTTCGACAAGTCCATGCTGTTCCCGGAGCCGGAGCAGCCCAACACCGACGAACTGCCCGACTGCGCCTGCGGGATCTGCAGCGGCGACGTCCTCGGGCCTCACTTCGACACGACGCGCAACGGCGACGTCATCAAGCAGTACACCCACGCTCAGGACGCCGCGAAGGCGGACATCATGCCCGCACCGATCCTGATGCTCGGCGAGGAGGTGCTTCTCGACCCGGACATGTTCGTCGTCGAGGGCAACCGCATCCACGTTCTCGGCAAGGAATCGCCGGCGCCGGTGAACTTCGCCGCCTGCCAGGGCGGGCCGCCCTTTCCCTCGGCCAAGACCTTCATCGCCACCGCGGCCACCGTCGACGCGGCGCACTTCCTCGTCCCGCCGATCCTGTTCGCCGAGTCCGGCGGCTGCCACCACCTGACGTTCGACTTCTTCCGCAACTCCTGGATGGTGGACCACGAGCAGTCCACCGTGTCCGTCCCGATGATCCGCCGGTTCGACATCGAGGCGGACCTCGACGAGGACTGGGAGGACGACGTCTGCGGTTGCTACTGCGATTGCGAGTGCGACTGCGAGGAGGACGACTGCGTCTGCGGCACCGACTGCGAGTGCGATTGCGAGTGCGCCGATGAAAAGGACGAGGAGGACGAGCGCGAAGAGGAGGTCTCCGGCTCCTAACGGCGCACGGACAACTCGGCCATCCGGGCCAGGGCGGCCACCCAGAAGCGCTGACGCTCCGGGGTCTGCCCGACGACGTACGTGGCCCGCAGCTTCGGCGGCAGGTAGGGCAGCAGCCGGGCCACGAGGTCGAGATGCCGTTCGAGCTGGGACACCTCGGCGTTGGAGAACACCTGGTGGACCAGGTCGGTGTCGTCGGTGCCCTCGGCGGACGTCTCGGCCGCGGCCGCCAGCCGCGCCTCCCAGCTCGCGCGGTTCCTGGCGATCTCGACCAGGCCGATGTTCTTCCGGCCGGCCAGCCGCGCCTCCAGCGCGGACAGCGGCACCGGGGCGTACTCGCCGTCACCGAGATAGATCAGGCCCGGCTCCAGCGGCATGTCCGCCTCGTGCAGCTTGATCAGCCGCTCCAGGGTGCGCTTGGTGACCCAGTCGCGGCCCTCGTCGTCGATGTCGTTCTTCCACCACTCCAGGACCGTCTCGGCCGTCTCCCCGTAGGTCGAGATCAGCCACTCGTTGGCCGGGATGTCGTCCGGGCGCACCTCGTAGCTGATCGTGAAGCGGCTGGCCTGCGCCACGTTGTTCGCGGCGACGAGCAGCTTGCGGCCCAGGTGGTAGGGCGGGTTCTGCAGCGCCACCTGGGCGCGGAGGTTCGGGATCCGGCGCCCGGCGAGCGTCCATTCCTGGGTGACCTCCATCAGCTTGGCGAAGGTCGCCTTGTCCTTCGGCCGGTTGTACTCGTCCCAGACCAGCACCTTGGGCTCCGGGTCGAGCAGCGACCGGGCGAGCATGGCGCTCAGCGAGCCGTCCGGGGCGGGCACCGGCACGCACAGGTCCTCGACGTTGGTCACCGGCAGCGAGAAGTAGACGGGGGCGCGTCCGGTCTCCTCCCGGGCGATCTGCTTGGTGATCTCCGTCTTGCCGCATCCCGGCGGCCCCTGGAGCAGCACGGCCCAGCGGTGGGTCATCGCGGCCCGCAGGATGCGGCGGACGGGGTCGGTGACGGTGGCCGGGTTGCTCGCCCCGACCGCCGCGGCGATGGCGTCCAGCACGTCCGCCGTCCGGTCCCGGCCCGGCTCGCCGTCCTTGCCCTCCTCGGTCAGCGAGAGCCGGGCGCCGTTCAGCAGCGGCAGCCCCCAGGCGAGCGGGAACCCGGCGCGGGCGCAGTCGAGCACGTGCTGCAGAGTGCGCGGGGAGAGCAGGTAGCGCAGCCGCGGGCTCAGCGAGGCCCACTCCCGGAACACCTCGCGCAGATCCCAGTCGGGGAACCGCGCGGCGAGCGCCTGCCGCCAAGCGGTGTCGTTCGGGCCCAGCCGGATGGTGACCATCCGGTCCAGGATCGCCAGGTCGGAGCGGCGGACGCTGGTCTCGGCCAGCGACTCGTTGTCGGTGAGGAACACCCCGACGCAGCCCAGCTCCCGCAGGTCGTACTCGCCCAGCGTCCAGTTGCAGGCGATCTGCATCAGCTGCGACTGCACGGTGCTGCCCGCCTGCAGCGAGTCGTCGATGAGCAGGACGAACGGCCTGCCCGGGACGAGCTGCCGCATGACGAGCTGGCGCAGCACCAGCTCGCCGCTGTGGTCGTCGCGCACCGGGGCGTTGACGAGCAGGTCGTCGGGGGTGAGGTTGGCCGCGGGGACGACGACCAGGGTCGTGCCGGGGAACCGCTTCGGCACGTACGACACGAACGTGGACGTCTTGCCGATCCCGTGCTCGCCGAAGATCTGCCCGGTCTGGCCGGTGGCGACCATCGCGTCGATGAACTTCTCCAGCTTGGCGGTGGGGCCGTCGTCCTGCGGGTCCGGGTAGGTCGCGGTCGGCCGCCACCGCCGGCCCGCGATCCGCTCCGCCTCGGACGGCTCGGCCTCGGACGGCTCCGTAACGGTCACTGCTGCTCTCTCCTCGATCATCGTCCGGACGTGACGCGGTGGCAGGCCATCGGGGGGTCGTGCCGGTCCGGCCAGTCGTCGCCGCCGTCGGTGATGAGCCAGATCCACCGGTCGGGGTCGGCGGGGGTGACGTGCGGCGCGTACCCGTCGGTCACCATGATGATCGCATCGGGCTCCACCGCCAACGGCTTTCCGCCCACCTCGGCCCGGCCCTCGGCGTAGTCGACGACGTTCTGGAAGTTGGTCCCTCCCCCGCCCACCACCCGCTCCCCGGGCACGAACGGCGTCACGACCCCGTCGAAGCTCAGCCAGTGGCTCTCCACCCCGTCGGTCTGCCCGACCAGGGTGGTGAGCCATTCGACCACGGAGTCCGGCATCGACCCGGACGTGTCGAACGCGATGAGCACCACCTTCGTCCGCTCCGGCCCGCGCCGGGTCAGCATCGGGTCGTGGCCGAGCGCCAGCAGGATCGCGCCGTGCTTCTTCGGGTAGATCAGCCGGTCGCTCTCGCTCAGCTTCGAGGCGAGCACGTCGACGAGCCACCGCTGCCACCAGTCGACGCGGCGGGTCTTCGGAGTGGTGCCGCGCAGCTTCTCCAGGCCGAGTGTGCCCCAGAGCCGGCTCAGCCGCTCGCCGCCGTCGGCCGTCCGGTCGGCCAGGTCGAGCAGCTCGGCACGCGCCGCCGGGTCGCCACGGAGCGCCGCCTGCATGACCTGACGCAGCACCTCGTCCCCCAGCCGCTCCACGGTCTCGGGGTCGAGCGGCACGCCCGGCCGGTCGTCCGCGTCACCGCCCAGGTGGATGCAGAACCTCGGCGTGGGCTCGTTGAACGCCTTCATCCGCCGCAACTCGCCGTATACGGTCAGGTCGGTGTAGATGAACTCGTCGTACGGCAGCGGGGACAGCCCTTGCCCCTGCAGATCCTCCCGGTACTGCTCGTAGACCTTCGTGGGGTCGACGCCGACCGGCTCCCGGGCGCCCTTGCCGCCGTCCGACGGGACCGTGGGCAGGCCGGACCACCGCAACCGTTGCAGGGCCACGTGGTTGATGGCCACCTCGGCGGCGAGCGTGAACGCCGGGTCGCTGCGCAGGTCCTCGTCCACGTGCAGGTGCCGGTGCATCAGGTGACGGGCCTCGTGGAACAGGACGAACTTCACCCCGTCGAAGTCCAGCTCCATGAAGAAGTACGGGTTGTAGAGCAGCGCGCGGGCACCGTCGCCGAAGGCGACCACCGCGGCGGTGGGGATCGCGGTGGTCGGGATGTGGTGGTGGCACTTGGCGTACAGCCAGGACGCCACCGTGCTCTGCCCGACCCCGAAGTCCAGCAGTGCCGACTCCTTGCGCCGCCGGGCCTGCTCGACCACCTCCGGGTCGGCGGGCTCGGCGGCGAGAAGCCGGCGCAGGTCCGGCAACCGCGGTCGCCCCGAAGACACCCGAACCCCCCGCTTCCCGTCTCATCGCGGCAAAACCCCTTACCGCTCAAGGCACGATAGCGAGCCGGGGCCGGCGAAGCAGACGCTGTCCACGAGGTGCGCACCTGGATCGCCGCCGCCGGGGCGGGCGGCGGCGGGTCAGGGCCATCAGTTGTCCGCGGAGATCCGCAGGTTCGGGGGGACGATCTCCTCGTAGGCGGGCAGGCGCTTGACGAGTCCCGTGGTGCGGTGGAACTCGATGGCCGAGTCGAAGGACGCGCGGGTGAAGCCGATCTGCGCCGGGATCTCCCGCTGGACGATCGGGGGCAGGTCCGTGAGGGCCTTCGGGTCGGTGCCCTTCAGGTAGGCGGCCAGCAGGCCGGGGATCTCGTCCGGGTGCTCGTGGATGTCACGCTGGGCTCGGGCCAGGGCCCGCTGGAATGCCGCGATCTCCTTCTGCTTCTTGTCCATGAGGCTTTTGGTCGTGAAGACGACGCCGTGCACGGTCTTCTCGAAGCCCGGAATGTCACCCCGGGACGGGGAGATGTAGAGGGATCCGGCCCCGGCGGCCTTGGCCTGCTGCGCGATGGGCTGGAAGAACGACAGCGCGTCCACCCTGCCGGTCTTCAGGGCGCCGATAGCCGAGGTCGACTGCGCGCCGAGGTTGACGAGTTCGGCGTCGCGGTCGGAGCGCATCCCGACCCGCTGGAACAGGTAGGTGATGAGCGCCTCGGTGCCGCTGCCGGGCCCGGTGATGCCGATCTTCTTGCCGCGCAGCGCGCGGATCCGGTCGTCGAGCGAGGCGGACGCGGGCGCGCTTCGGAAGTCCTCGCCGACGATGATGTCGACGTAGTACCGGTCGACGAGGTCGCCGACGAGGCGCGTCCCGTCGTCGATGCGGGCGAGGTTGAGGGCGTCGGTCAGCACGGCGGCGATCACGCTCAGCACGACGAGCGTGGCGAACACCCCGGCCGTGTCGAACTGCGCGGCCGCGTCGTTGATGAGGTAGCCGAGGCCGCGGTTGGACGCGACCAGCTCACCGATCACGGCGCCGATCAGCGCGTACGGGATCGCGACCTTCATCCCGGTGAGGACCCCGGTCATCGAGGCGGGCAGGACCACCTTGAGCGTGACGTGCCACCGGCCGCCGCCCATCAGCCGGACGGCGTCGACCAGCCCGCGGTCCACCTCCCGGACGCCGGCGACGGTGTTGAGGAACACGAGGAAGAAGACGGTGGCGGCGGCGAGCAGCACCTTCATGTGCATGCCGATGCCGAACCAGACGATGAACAGCGGGGCGAGCGCCACCTTCGGGATCGAGTACAGGGCCATGATGAACGGGTCGAGGACGCGGTAGAGCACCGTCGCCGACGCGAGCAGGAACCCGGCGAGGACGCCCGCCGCCGCGCCCAGCCCGAACCCGTAGACGATCTCCTGGATGGTCACCCAGGTGTTGGACCAGAGGACGCCGTCCTGCTGCCACTCGACGAGGCGGTTCCAGATCTCGGACGGGCGGCTGGTGAAGATGACGTCGAACCACCGGTCGGCCGCCCACTGCCAGACGAGCAGCAGCGCCGCCACGAGGACGACCCGGGCGGTCCACACGCCCACCGAGCCGCCGTGCCTCCCCCAGAAGCCGCGTTCGATCGGGACGGTCTGCGGCGCGTCGTCGTCCTCGACCTTCGGGGCGGGCCGGGTCTCCGCGTTCATCGGGCCCTGCCCTTCTGGGGGGCGCCCCCCAGACCCCCGGGACCGGGAGCCCGACGATCCTCGCTTCGCTGCGGTCATCGGGCTCCCTCCCTCAGGGCGTCCGTCAGCTTCCGGTGCAGGGCGACGAACCGGGCGTCGACCCGCATCTCGTCGGGGTCGCGGGGGCGGGGCAGGTCGATGTCCTCGTCCAGTACGACGCGGCCGAGGCGGCCGAGCACGACCACCCGGTCACCGAGCAGCAGCGCCTCCTCGATGTCGTGCGTCACGAACACCACGGTCTGGCCGCTGCCCTGCCACAGCCGCAGCAGTTCCTTCTGCAGGTCGGAGCGGAGCTGGGCGTCGAGGGCGCCGAACGGCTCGTCCATCAGCAGGGTCTCGGGCTCACCGGCCAGCATCCGGGCCAGGCCGACCCGCCGGCGCATGCCGCCGGACAGCTCCCGCGGGTAGTGCCGTTCGAACCCGCGCAGGCCGACGCGTTCGATCAGCTCCGCGGCCCGTTCACGGCGCTCGCGACCGGGCACCTTCCGCAGCTCCATCGGCATCTCGATGTTGCGCCGGACGTCCCGCCACGGCATCAGCGTGTCGGACTGGGTCAGGTAGCCGACCTCGACGCGCGGCCTGGAGACCGGCTGCTCGCGGTAGTACACCTCGCCGGACGTGGGCGGGACGAGCCCGGCGAGCAGGTTGAGCATCGTGGACTTGCCACAACCGCTGCGGCCGAGCACGCTGACGAAGCCGCCCTCGGCGACGTCCAGGTCGAAGTCGCGCAGGGCCACGATGCCCTTGTCATCCTTGACGAACTGCTTGGTCAGGTTTCTGATCTTCAGGACCTGGGTCATGAGCCGGCCTCCCCGGCGCGGTCGGCGCCGGCGAGCCGGCGGCTGTTGCGGACGGCCATGGTGCGGACGGCCTCCTCGGTGAAGCCCTCGGCGAGGAGCCGGTCGGCCATCAGCGCCAGCCCGTCCTCCACCGGGGGGTTGAACGGCTGGCCGAGGTCGCTGGACAGGACGGAGTGCTCGGGCCCGACGGCCCGGATGTTCTCCACCCAGACGTCCCAGGAGACCTTGCCGGTGTACGGGGTGGTGAAGCAGCGCTCCATCAGGGCGCCCTTCGCCGCGAGCTCCCGCTGCCGCTCGACGCCCACGCGCTGGGAGGTGAACTCGGGGTGGGTGACGACGATGCGGCGCACCCCCTCGGCGACGGCCGCGTCCACGACGGTGCCGATCTCCGCGGTGCTGAGATGCCCGGTCGCCAGCGTCATGTCGTGCTTGGCGATCACCTTGAGGACCTGCCGGGTGGCCTCGTTGACCTTCCCGTCGGCGCCGAGGACGTCCACCGGGTCGGCGGCCATTCCGTCCGCGCGCAGTTCCTCCTGCAATAGCGCCCACATCGGAGGGCGCGCCCCTTCGGGATCGTGCGCCGTGCACTCGCGCTGGTTGGCGCTGTCCACGGTCGGCAGCCACACGAACTGTGCTCCGGCGCGTCCGGCGAGCTCGACCGCGACGGGGTTCATGCCGCCGACCGAGCCGTTCAGCGTGATGGCTCCGACCGCGCCGAACCCGGGAAAGGCGGCCCGCACCACCGCGGCGCGCTCCGCCGTGGGGAAGTAGTGCGACTTCAGCACGAATCCGCCGAGCCCCACCTCCGCGAACCTCGGCGCGAGGGCGAGGTCGTCGATGCGGCGCCGCATCACGTCCGGGGCCACGTGGATGTGCACGTCGTACGCACCCCGCACAAGCTCACGCGCCCGATCGGACGGCTTCGGGTGTTCGGTCATCCCAGCCCCTTGTGTCGCCACTACTGATGCCGAGATTGTTAACAATTTCGGCAACAACGTCAATAGCCCCTGGTCACAAGAGAGGCTTCACGTAGCGAAGGACGGGGACGTCGACGACGCCCGCCGCGGTGGGCGCCGCGTAGGTCATCGGCCCGGCATCGTGCCATCCGTGGAACTCGTAGAAGCGCCGCGCCCGCGTGTTGCCGGGGACCACCGCGAGCCACGCCTCGTCGTGCCGCCCCGAGAACCGCTCCTCCGCATGGCGCAGCAGGGCCCCGCCGACACCGCGCCCGCGGGCCGACCGCGCGACGGCCAGCTGGACGACCTCGCCCTCGTCGTCGCCGAGGATGATCAGGCCGAGCAGCTCGCCGTCCTCGCTCGCCACGGTGGTCGAGCCCGCGTACTTCTCCGCGTGCGCGGCGAAGTGCTCGGGCCCGCGGGCGTCCATCAGCGCGCCGGGCACGTGCCCGGCATGCCCGTCGAGCCAGGCCGCCCGCCAGAGCACGGCCAGGCGCGGCGCCTCGTCCGGCCGGGCAGGTCGAAGGATCACGGTCCCCACCTCCATGTCAGCTCGTTGATGCCAGGCACACGGTAAGCGGATGGGCTGGTCAAGGGGAGGGCAAGAGGTCGTGTTCGGGCGGCTCGCTGGACCGGTGAGCGGGGACGGCGGGCCGTAGGGTCCCTGCGAATCGGGCTATCGGGGGAGGCCGGTATGTGGGGGCGTAGGAAGGTGTCGGCGGCCGTCGCCGGAGTGGCGGTGGCGGCGTGCGGTTCCGCGGCGTGGCCGGCCCGGGCGGACGGCGGGTGGGTCCTCGTCGCGCACGAGGGGTTCGACCGGCCGCTGCGGGTCGACGGGAGGCCGTGGCGGCTGGACCCGCAGGGGAAACGCAGCCCGTGGCACGTCGACGCGTTCGACGATGACGGGGAGGCCTGGAAGAAGATCAGCGGGCCGTTGTTCGGGCGGGAGCTGGACACGCTGAACGTGTTCCGCAAGCGCGTCGCGTTCGGGCGCAAGGGGTGGCTGACCGCCGAGGTCGCCGCCGTGGACAAGGACAAGGACGGGCGTCCCGACTCGCGGCCGGGGGTCTCGAACGCGTCGCTGCCGGGCGGGCAGAAGGTCGCGCGGATCTCCGAGCCGAGCTGGGACGCCGGGGTGCTGATCCGGCCCACGCGCCCGCTCCCGGCGCACTACCGGGTGGAGATGACGCTGCGCGGCATCGACTTCGGCGGCAAGCGGCACGGCACGTTCGACTACAACGGCAGGCACAACGGCTACACGAAGGACCCCTGCAAGACCCGGTATCCGTGGACGTTCCAGGGCGCGCTGCCCGGGAAGTCGCGCTGCCAGTATCCCGACGTGACCAGGGAGAACGGGTTCTACTACCTGACGATCCTCGACTACGCGACGCCCGCGCCGCACGGCAACCCGGGCATTCACTTCCGCCGCAAGGTCATCATGGACGGTTACTACAGCGACGACGACCGCTGGAAGAACGCCGCGACCTGCAATCCCAAGACCCGGAAGCTGTACCGGACGTTCGACGGCACGTTCAACGGAGTCAACGCGCTGTTCCCGCGCGGCGACATGTTCCGCGAAACCGCCAACAACAACATCAGCAACGAGTACTTCGCCAAGACCGTCTGCGGAAATGCGTCAATGGACAGGCGGTACGGGCCGCGCGGCCGTTTCGAAGGTCATCTGACCAGCGCCGAACTACGGCCGGAACTGCTGCCGAAGGCCGCCTACCGGTTCGCCATCGAACGGGACCGCACCGGGTACACGCTCGAAATGAGCGGCCCGTTCCTCCACATCGGGCAGGCAACGCTGCGCGTCCATCACGACTTCGTGGAGAACGGCCGTCCGATCTGGCACTACAACCAGACCCCAGGCGAGTACGACGGCCGGTTCGACCGCAGGCTCGTCCACAAGGGCCCGGCCGGGACGTACACGACCGAGCACAGCTGGCCCAAGGGATCGGCCTACCCCGATTCCTTCATCATCGGCGACCCGCACCTGAACTACTACGAGGGAGAGGCGTACGTCGACGACATCCGCCTGCACGTGCCGAAGAACGAGAAGTGACCCGTCGCCTGTCAGCAGCGGCCGACCCAGGAGCACTCGAGTTGCGGGCCGCTCCGCGACGTGAGCATGCTCCGGGCCGGGGCGGGTTCTCCACCGGCCAGCCGGATCGCGATCTTGTCCTCGATGTCCTTGGGCGCCCCGCCCTGGTAGCCGTTGAGGACGACCGAGAAGAGCAGCCGGTGTCCGGACTCGTCGGTGACGTATCCGGAGAGCGCGCTGGCCCCGCTCAGCGTGCCGGTCTTGGCGTGCACGTTGCCCGCGGCCGGAGTGCCCCGCATCCGTGAGGTGAGCGTGCCGCCGGTCAGGCGGTCGGGGTCACCGGCGACCGGCAGCGCGCCGTACCAGGTGGAGAACCAGCGCGCGCTCTGCGCCCGCCTGAGCATCGTGGCGACGTCCTGGGCGGTCGTGCGGTTGCCGCGCGACAGCCCCGAGCCGTCGACCATGTCCAGCCGTCCGACCGGGACGCCCTGGGCGCGGGCGTACCGCTCGATCACCGGCAGCCCCGCCGTCCAGCTGCCCTTGCCCGCCTTCTTCCGCCCGATCGCCTTGACCAGGCTCTCGGCGATCATGTTGTTGCTGAGCTTGAGGAACGGGACCACCAGCTGCGACAGCGGCATCGAGGAACGGTAGGCGACGGCCCGGACGCCCTTGGGCGTCCTGCCGCGCTCGGTCGTGCCCCTGACCTGGACGCCGTGCGCCCGCAGCGCGTTGCGGAAGACGTCCGCCGCGTACATCGTGGGGTTCTCGACCGTGCGCAGGGTGGTGTAGGCGGCCCCGCCCGCCGGGTAGGAGCCGCTCACCACGATCGTGTTCGTGCCTTTCGCCCGGTTGACCGACAGCGTGGACGCCGAGCCGGGCTTCCCGGTGACCGCCTTGTTGTCGATCTTGACGACATGGGTGGCGGGGGTGAGCCCGACCTTCACGGGTTCGCCTTCGGCGCCCGGCGCGACCTTCACGTTCACGGATCCGGCGTCGAAGTCGTCGTTCGGTGCGACGGTCAGCGCGGACGTCTGCCCGGCGTAGTAGTACTGCAGGTCCGTCGGGTCCCATGAGGCGGGCGTGCGGACGGCGTCGAACCAGGTGTCGTCCGCGACCAGGTCGCCCTCGACGCGCCGGACCCCCCGCGCCGCGACCTGGGCGGCGAGCCGGTCGTAGTCGGCGGCCCGCGTCGTCGGGTCCCCGGTCCCCTTCAGGTACAGGTCGCCCTTGACCGACGACCCGGACACCGACCCGGCGTACACGCCGGTGCGGAAGCGGTACCCGGTGCCGAGCAGCGACAGCGCCGCGCCGGAGGTGTAGATCTTGAGGTTCGAGGCGGGCAGCACCGGCGCGGTGGCGCCCCGCGAGTAGCGGACGGCGCCCGTCTTCGCGTCCCGCACGACGACGCCGACGGTGGCGCCCTTGAGGCGGGCGTCGGCGAGGATGGCGTCGAGATCGGTCTTCAGTTCGCCTGGTGCGGCGGCCCGGGCCTGCGGATGCATGGCGGGAGCGGCGAGCAACGAAACTCCGGCGAGCAGGACGGACGTGATTCGCACCAGTGATCCACGCATGGGGTGTGATCGTAGGGCACCGGACGGGGCCACGGCGTCGAAATGACACGGACCGTATTCACCACATCGCGTCGAGCAGTTCCGTGACCGCGTCGGCGTCCGGCGGGCGGGGGTTGGGGTACGGCGCCGCCACCACCCGCTCGGCGACCTCGCGCAGCCGATCTCGGGGCACCTGTAGGGCGGAGAGGCGCGTGGGACCTTTGTGGCGGCGGGCCAGTTCGGCGACGGCCGCCACCGGATCGGGCCCCGCCACCCGGGTCAGCCGGGCGGACGCCTCCGGCGCCCACGGCAGGTTGAACGCCATCACGTGCGCCAGGAGCATCGTGTGCAGTTCGGCGTGCGGAAGGTCGAAAGTGCCGCCGAGGATGTGCGCGAGCTGGTGGTGCAGGCCCATCCGGGTCTGCGCCAGGCAGACCCCGGCCAGCCACGCTGCGGACTGAAGGCGTCCGCGCCCCGGGAGCCCCGACGGGTCGTCCAGCACCTCGGGCAGCGCATTCAGGATGTCGGCGACGGCCTCGGTCGCCAGTGCGTCCGTGACCAGAGTGGCGTCCGGCGCCCACAGGGCCTCGACGGCATGCGCGAGCGCGTTCATGGCGCTCGTCAGGGTCAGGCCGGAGGGCATGCTCAGGGTGAGGACGGGGTCGTAGACGATCGTTCCTGGAGCGAGGGCGGGGTCGCGGCGTGTGGTCTTCACACCGTCCTCCGTCTCCCCGAGGACGGGCGTCATCTCGGAGCCCGCGTAGGTGGTCGGCACGGCGACCTGCGGCATCCCCGTCCGGGCCGACACCGCCTTGGCCAGGCCGATCGCGGATCCGCCGCCGATCGCGACCACGCAGTCCGCCGCCGCGTCCTCGGCCACCGCCAAGGCCCGCGCGGTCACGGCGACCGGCGTGTGCGGCGCCGGACGGTCGAAGCGCGCCGCGAGCCGCGAACCCAGCGCCTCCGCGATACGGCCGGCGGCCGTGCCGGCGGACGGGGTCGCGACCAGCAGCACCCGCCGCTCGCCGAGCCGTGCGATCTCGTCCGCGACGAGGTCACATGCCCCCGGCCCGATCAGCACGCGCGCCGCGAGCGTCTCGTGGACGGTGACCCGGGCATCGGCCCCTCGCTCCATGTGGCTCACCCCTGCTCCACCTCCGGTTCGACTTTCTCATGCGAGCAGGCCCGGAGACGATGAGCAGCGGATCATCCCGGGCCAGCGCTTCGGTGGTGGCGCGGGCCAGCCGCGGGTCGTGTGGGTGTCGCGTTCGACGGTCGTCAGGAACGCCTCGTAGCCGTCCAGCCCGTCGAGCCAGCCGGTCGCGGCGGGGCCTTGCACGGCGGCGGCGGTCGCGTAGACGTCCGCCCACATGAGCCGGGGTCCCGTGACGGTGACCGCGCGCACCGCCGCGGCGGGCCGGCCGGTGTGCGGATCGATGATGTGGGCGCCGCGATGGGCGGTGCCCGAGGTCGCCACCGCGCCGCTGCGCAGGCGCACGACCTGGGTCACGCGGCCCGGGTCTTCCGGGTCCTCGATGCCGACCCGCCAGGGCGCCTGGCCGACGGGAGCGTGCACCACGACGTCGCCGCCGGCGTTGACGCACCATCCGGCTCCGTCCAGACCGGCGAGATGCCGGGCCGCCCGCTCCACCGCCCAGCCCTTGACCAGGCCGGACGGGTCGTATCTGGGACCGCCGCCGCCGCGCGGGTCGGGCAGATCACGCGGATCGAACCGGCCGTTGGTGCGGGCCCGTGCGAGGTCGCACAGCGCCATCACCTCGGCTAGCGCCGGGTCGGCTTCCCCGAACGCGAGGTCGCCGCGCTCCCAGCGCGACAGGTCGCTGTCGTCCCGGTAGGGGCTGAGCACTGCGTCGGCATGGCACAGGTCGGCGAAGACGGCGGCGACGCGTTCCTCGACGTCCTCGCCCGCCGGATCGCCGCCGCGCACGTGCACGCTGATCGGCATCCCCATGATCTGCTCTACCCACGCCCTGCGCGGAATCCCGGCGTTCATGGCTGTGCTCCCTGTGGCGTGGCGACCCCACACCCTCCGGTTCGCTCCGCTCATGACAGGTGGGCGGCGTCGATGGCGGACTGCAGCGATTCCACGTATCCGTCGCTGGTCACGGTGGCGCCGGAGACGGTGTCGATCTTGGCGCTCTGCGCGGCCAGCACCTCCTGTTTCAGGGCGGGCAACGCGAACGCGTTGATCTCCTCGTCCCGGTGGTTGCCGTTCGGGTAGACCGGCACCGCGACATCCGTGATCTTCCCGTCGGACACGGTGATGGTGACCTGGATCGGCCCCCACTGCGTCTGCGCGACCGACCCGGTGTACGTCTTGTTCCCACTGCTCGCCGACCCGGACGACTGCGTGGCGCTCGGGGTCGGGGTCGTACTGGTCTGGGGTGTCACGGTGGTGTCGCCGGCGGTGGTGGTCGCGGTCGCGCCGCCGATGGTGCTCGTCCGGTAGCTGAACAGCAGCACGACCGCCGCGACCGTGGACATCAGCCAGCAGGTGATCCGTCTCATCGTCATCGTCCTTCGGGTTACCAGGCGAACTGTTCGGTGTGCAGGTGGCCGGCGCGGACGCCGGCGGCCCGGGCGGCGGTGCGCACCGTGTCCGTCCATGCGTCCGGGCCGCAGATGTACACATGGGAGCCGGCGATGGCCGGCGCGGCCCGGCGCAGGGCCTCGACGTCGCCGAGCCCCGCGAGAGGCCGCGGCAGCCATGACGAGCGGTCGGCGCGCGGGCCGAGCGCGTACACGATCCGCACTCCCCTGTCCGCCGCCAGCCGGTCCAGCTCCTCGCGGAACGCGACCTCCTGATCGCTGCGGGCCCGGTAGACGAGCGTGGCGTCGCCTGGCCGGTAAGGCAGGTCCCAGAGGAGCGCCAGCAGGGGTGTGATGCCGATGCCGCAGGCCAGCATCACGACGGGCCCGCCCGTGTAGGTCTCGCCGGTGAGCTTCCCGTACGGCCCCTCGATGAGCGCCCTCGTCCCCGGCTTGAGGGACGCGACGCGGGCGCTGCCGTCGCCGAGGTCCTTCACGGTGATGCGCACGAGATCACCGCGCGGGGTGCCGGACAGGGAGTAGGGGTGCGCTCGGGACCAGCCGGGGCCGTCCATGAAGCGCCACTGGAAGAACTGCCCGGCCCGCACCGGCAGCCTGTCCAGCCGGCGGCCGCGCAGATAGACCGAGGTCAGGCCGGGCCCCTCCGGGACGACGTGGCTGACGGTCAGCCGGTGCCGCCGGCTCCGCCACACCGGCACCCCGATCCGGAAGATCAGGACCGCGCCCGCCGCCACCGCGTACAGCGTCCACCAGTACGCCCTGGCCCAGGGTGAACCCGCGAAGTCAGTGCCGGTCCAGAGCTGGTGCGGCAGCGCGAGCCCGATGCCCAGGTAGGCGTACAGGTGCAGCAGGTGCCACGACTCGTACCGCAGCCGTCGCCGCGCCGCCCGCAGCGAGGTGACGACGACCATGACCAGCGAACCCGTGCCCGCGACGGCCAGCAGCATCCCCGGATAGGACACGACCATGTCCCACGTCTCCGCGAACACGTTGGCATGGACGGACCCGGCATAGCCGAAGACGATGAGCACGATGTGCACCACCATCAGGTGGAACGAGGCGAAACCCGTCCAGCGGTGCCAGCGGGCCAGCCGGTCTTGTCCGAAAGCCCGCTCGACCAGCGGCACGCGCGCCATCAGCAAGGCCTGCGACAGCAGCAGGTCCGACGCCCAAAGACCGGCCAGGCGCCCCAGGGCCGACACGGCGCCCGGGCCGCCGGCCAGCGTCTGCTGGACGCCCTGGCCGTGCACCCAGAGCGCGGTGACGATCAGCAGGCCGAGCCCGGCGCCCGCGGCCGCCGCGTCCGCCCACCAGCGGGGCGTCGGGCGTGGCGGGGCGGCGGGACGAGGCGCGCGGGCCGTCTGGGGCCGAGGTGAGGCTGTGGCGGTCATGCCCACACCATCGGCGGGGCCTATGAAGGATCCTGTCGGCTTTCCTTAACGTTCGATGAGAACACCGGCACCGCGTCGGCGCTGGTCAAGCCCCATCCCGGAGCCGCGCTTCCGCCGTAGACCAAGCGGGTGCCGTGCTCGCGGCGGTCGGCTAGAGGGTCGTGGCGGTTCGGATCAGGGTGGCGAGGGCCTGGGAGCGGCTGTGTGGCGGCCAGGCGATCACCGTTGTCACCTTCGGCGCGTCCGGGAGGGGGACGGCGGCGAGACCGTCGTGCAGATGGAGCCGGACCGACTCCGGCAGGATCGCCGAGGCCCGGCCGAGCGCGATCAGTTGCAGCAGTTGCACATGGTCTCGGACCTGCGGGCCGGGGCCGTCCGGGTACGTGCCGTCGGCGCAGGGCCAGCGCGGCAGCGGCAGGTCGGGCAGCGCGGAGACGTCGGCCGTCCGCAGGTGACCCCGGACGGTGAGGGGGTGCCCGGCCGGCAGGATCACGACCTGGCCTTCCGTGCGCAGCTCCTCGGTGTCCAACCCGGCCGTCGAGTCGAACGGCCGGTGCAGCAGCGCCACGTCGGCCCGTCCGTCGCGCAGCAGCCGCCCCTGCTCGCCGGGTCCGCACAGGAGCACGTCGACGGTTACCGCGCCCGGTTCGGCGGCGTACGCGTCGAGCAGCTTCGCCAGCAGTTCGCCGGCCGCCCCGGCCTTCGAGGCGAGGACGAGGCCGGGCCGGCCGGTCGCGGCGCGACGGGTCCGGCGGTCGGCGGCGGCGACCGCGTCCAGGGCCGCGCGTCCCTCGCGGAGGAGGACCGCCCCGGCCTCGGTCAGCGCGACACTGCGGTTGGTGCGCTCCAGCAGCGTCACCCCGAGCCGCCGTTCGAGCTGCGAGATCGCCCGCGAGAGCGGCGGCTGCGCCATCCCGAGCCGCTCGGCGGCCCGCCCGAAATGCAACTCCTCGGCGACGGCGACGAAGTACCGCAGCTCCCGCGTCTCCATGCCGCCACGATACCCGGGAGGTATCACCGGCCACCCGAACGGTGTTGGAGGCCCGGCCCGGGGTGCGCCCAGGATGGAGGACATGAGCGAACAGCAGATCGCGCTGGTCACCGGCGCGAACAAGGGGATCGGTTACGAGATCGCGGCCGGACTGGGCGCCCTGGGCTGGGCCGTCGGCGTCGGCGCCCGGGACGAGGGGCGCCGGGAGACCGCCGTCGAGAAGCTGCGCGCGGCAGGTGTGGACGCCTTCGGGGTGGCGCTCGACGTGACCGACGACGCGAGCGTGGAGGCCGCCGCCCGGCTGGTCGAGGAGCGGGCCGGGCGCCTCGACGTGCTCGTCAACAACGCCGGCGTGACCGGCGGCATGCCGCAGGAGCCGACCAGGGTCGACCCGGAGACCATGCGGACGGTCGTGGAGACCAACGTGATCGGCGTCATCCGCGTCACCAACGCGATGCTGCCGCTGCTGCGCCGCTCGGCGTCACCGCGGATCGTGAACATGTCCAGCGGCGTCGGCTCCCTCACCCGGCAGTCCACCCCCGGCGCCGAGACGGGCCCGATCTCGGCCGCGTACTCGCCGTCGAAGACCTTCCTCAACGCCGTCACCGTCCAGTACGCCAAGGAGCTGGGCGACACGAACATCCTGATCAACGCCGCCTGCCCCGGCTACTGCGCGACCGACCTCAACGGCTTCCGCGGCTTCCGCACCGCCGAACAGGGCGCGGCGATCGCGATCCGGCTCGCGCGACTGCCCGACGACGGCCCGACCGGCGCCTTCTTCGAGGACGCCGGCGTGGTGCCCTGGTAACGCCCCGGCGACTAGCTCCCACCGACGCGGACGGGGAGGGTCCGCGGGCCGCGCACCTGGCCGGCGGCCCACGTGACCGCCGACGGGTCCTCCAAGGTGAAGGCGGGGATCCGTTCCAGCCAGACCTCCAGGGCTATGCGCAGTTCCATCCGCGCCAGGTGGGAGCCCACGCAGCGGTGGATGCCGAGGCCGAACGCGGCATGCCGGTTGACCTCCCGGTCGATGACGACCTCGTCCGCCCGGTCGAACTGCTCAGGGTCGCGGTTGGCCGCGGGGAACGACAGCAGGATCCAGTCCTCGGCCTTCATGTCGACGCCGCCGAGGCGCGTGTCCTCCCGCACCAGGCGCGCCATCGTGACCGGCGCGTAGACGCGGAGGAACTCCTCCAGCGCGGTCGGCAGCAGCGACGGTTCGGCGACGAGGCGCTCCCGGTCGGCCGGGGTCTTCGCCAGGTGCCACAGCGACGCGCCGATCGCGCTCCACGTCGTGTCGATCCCGGCAATCAGCAGGAGCGCCATCGTCCCCGAGACGTGGGAGGGGTCGAGCTTGCGCCCGTACAGCTCGGCGTCGATCAGGTAGGTGGTGAGGTCGTCGCGCGGGTCGTCGACGTGGTCGCGGATCTGGTCGAGGAGGTAGTCGAACAGCTTGTCCATCCGCGCGATGCGCTCGTCCGGCGGCAGGTTGACGCCTTCGAGGGTGTTCTCGACGAACTCGCGGAACCGCGGGCCGTCCTCGGGCGGGAAGCCGAGCATGTCGGCGATGACCCGTATCGGGATGTGCTGCGCGTACTCGTGCGCCGCGTCCACCACGTCCCGGCCCTCGAAGGAGTCGATGAGCGTGTGGCAGTAGGCCCTGGTCGCGGGCTCCAGCCGCCGCACGGCGGACTTCGTGAACGCGGGCAGCAGCAGCTTGCGCGCGTCGTGGTGGAACGGCGGGTCGGACGAGATCGGCGGTGTGACGCCCATCGGCTCCACCTCGCGCGGCGGCCGGAAGTTGCTCATGACGACCGAACGGGACGTGAAGCGCTCGGTGTCGTAGGCGATCGCCGCGACGTCCTCGTACCGGGTCGGCAGCCAGCCGCCGCCGAACCGCTCGGTCCGCGCGACCGGGCAGCGCCGCCGCAGGTCGTCCTGGATCGGATACGGGTCGGCGGCCCATTCGGGTTCCAGATGGGAGAAGTCGGTCGCCCAGTCGGCCACCGGGCCGGTGATCACCTCGTTGCGGGTGCCGAGCGGACGGTTCTCCCGCGCTTCCTCGTAGCCCTTGTCGAAACGGTCGTCGACGGTCATCACGCCCTACCTTTCTGGGGGCGACCCCCAGACCCCCAGGCCGGGAGGCCCGACGATCCTCGCTTCGCTGCGGTCATCGGGCCTCCTTGAGCACGTCGATCGCCCGTTCCGGGCAGTTCGCCACCGCGAGGCGGGCGTCGTGCTCCGCCCCCTCGGCCACGACGCCGTCGCCGAGGACCGTCCCGTAGCCCTCGTCGTCCTCGCCGAACAGGGCGGGGGCCAGGTCGTAGCAGCGGCCATGCCCCTGGCACCGCTCCGGGTCGATCCGCACCTTCAATGCGTTCCCTCCGTCTTCTGCGGGGCGGGCGGCACGAGCGCGGCCACGATCCGGGTGATCAGCGCGGACCACTCCTCGTCGCCGACCGCGTGCATGTCCGGCGGGACGAGCGCGCTGCCCATCCCCAGCAGGAGGCAGAGATGGGCGAGCGCGTCCGGGGACAGCGCCGGGTCCATCTCGTCGCCCGCCTGCGCGACGCGCATCAGGTCGGCGAGCCAGCCGCCGCGTTCGGCCACGTAGTCGCGCATGGGCCGGGCGACGTCCTCGTCCCGGCGCGCCGCGACCAGCGCCTCCACGACGAGGTGGCCGCGCGGCTCCCGCCGCCGTGGCAGCCCTCGTCCGATGGCGAGGAGCAGGTCGACGACCGGACGGTCCGGATCGGCGGCGAACTGGTCGGCGAGCAGCCGTTTGCCGTGCACGCGCAAAGCGGCCACCAGCAGCTCCGCCTTCGAGCCGAAGTGCGCGTACAGCGCGCCGTTGCTGACGCCCGCGGCCCGCGCGATGTCGGCGACCCGCGTCCCGTCGTACCCGCGCTGGGCGAAGACATCGGCCGCCGCGCTCAGCAGCCTTTCCCGTGTCTCCGCGCGGGTGACGCCCGCGATGCGTCCCATAGCTGAATTAAAAGACCGTTCATTTGATAGGTCAAGGCGTCCGGGGCGACGCCGGACGCCCCGGGGAACGCCGCGTCCCTCACCGGACGGAGGCGGGGGCGGAGTACGACTCCGCGCGGTCCCCTCTGCCGACGGTGAAGAAGCCGATGAACGCGGCCACGGCGGCGACGACCTCCCCGGCGAGGCTGATCGTCTTGTCGCTGTACCACGACGGGTCGTACATCCGCGGGATCGGGCCGAGCTGCCCGAAGTCGACGAAGTAGTACAGCAGCACGGCGCCGGCCGCGCTCGCGGCGACGATGAACGCGATCGCGTACGTCCACTTCCGGGCCCAGAACAGCACGAGGAGCCCCGCGACGGCCGCCGCGACGGCCTGGCCGCGGAACAGGTCGTCCCCGGGGATGACGTCGCTCGGAGTATGGGGCCCTGGAGCCATACCGGGTGCGAACCGCCAGTGCACGACGGCGTCGGCCGCGAGCCCCGCGGCGACGAGTAGTCGAAGAAGTATGCCCATACCCATTGCACGGTGATACCCGCTCCACGGATCAAACCGCCGGAACATTTCGGCAAGGCCGGTAACGGCCGCGGCAAAACGCCCGCCGATCAGCCGGCGCGGCCGGCCTTGACCCGGCGATGGCTCCAGTACAGAAGCGCGAACAGGATGAATCCGGAAAGGATGAGCCCGGACCCGGTGCTCCATCCGCCGAGCGGCAGTTCCGGCACGAGCCCCCAGGCGACGCCCGCGCCGATCAGGGCCAGCCCGGTCAGGATCGCGCCCGTGAGGCGCCACCACGAGGTCACGCTCTCCTCCGCCGCCTGGATCGCCCGCTCCCGCACGGGCTCGACGTAGCGGTTCACGGCCGGGAACTCCCGGGAGAGGATGAGCAGCCCCGCCAGCACGAGCAGCAACCCGGGCCCCGGCAGGACGAGCAGGGCGCCACCGGCCAGCAGCACCGTGCCCCCCGCGATGACCACCGCGACGCGCCTGGTCGAGCTTCCGTACCCCATGCCTGTCCCCCCGGTCCGCTCCGTCTCTGTCTCCCTACCCGAAGATCCGGCCGACGTCCGTCCGTGACGCCGGGACCGCGACCTGTGACTTTGGGGGTTCTGGAGTGATTGGTCCGATATGCTCCACGAGCCCCTCTCTGGATCAGAGTTCTCTCCATGACACAGACACATGAGGCGTCGGCCATACCCGAGTTAACGGTGGAACGATCCGCCGGACGTCCGCCGGAAACGCGGCCGGCGCCGGCCGGCGCGGCCCCCCGGAGCCGCGACCCGCACCTGGACAACGCCAAGTTCCTGGCGATCCTCCTCGTCGCCGGCGGGCACGGCCTGTCGGGCCTGCGGGACGTCCCGCTGGCCGCGGCGCTCTGGAACTTCGTCTACCTGTTCCACATGCCGCTGTTCGTCATGATCAGCGGCTACCTCTCCAAGCGGTTCACGCTGACCGACGAGAAGGTCTCCCGGCTGGTCGGCTCGACGCTCGCGCCGTACCTGATCTTCCAGTGCGCCTACAGCCTGTTCGCCTGGGGGGTCGACGGCCGCAGGTTCCAGTTCGACGTGCTGGACCCCTACTACCTGACCTGGTTCCTGCTGGCGCTGTTCGTGTGGCGGCTGCTCACCTCGGTGTGGCGGAAGCTCAGGTATCCGCTGGCCACGGCCGTGCTCGTCTGCCTGCTCGGCTACATGAGCGACATCGGCAGCACACTCGACCTGTACCGGATCCTGGGGCTGGTGCCGTTCTACGTCCTCGGGCTCACGCTCTCGCCGGACGTGCTGCAGATCGTCCGGCGGCCGGCCGCGCGGATCGCCGGCGCCGTGCTCCTGGCCGCCGCGTTCGGTGCCGCGTTCGTCACCCACGACCATATGAACGCGCGCTGGCTGAACTGGGACACCTCCAACGCCGATCTCGGCGTGGACGAACTGACCGGCACGATGATGCGGCTGGCGCTGCTGATCACGGCGACGGTGCTCCTCATCGCATTCCTCGCCGTTGTCCCGTCCCGGCACACCTGGTACAGCGACCTCGGCGCCGCGACCCTTTACGGTTATCTGCTGCACGGGTTTCTGACCCGGCTCTTCACCTTCGAGGGCTGGCAAAAGCTCGGCTGGTTCGACACGATTCCGGGCGTCCTGTCGGTGGTGCTCGCGTGCTTCGTCATCGTCACACTCCTGAGCACCGCACCGGTGCGCCGCGTGACCCGCTGGGCGGTCGAACCCAATCTGCGTCCGTTGTTCGGCCGGTGACCGATCGCGCCATTGACTGCGCCCTGTCACACCGAGGTTACGGGAATCTGGAAGATCGCTGAATTCGCCACAAATTCCCACAGACCGGGTATAGTTAGGCCGCAGTTTCTCCCCCGTGTGGATCGTCTAGCCCTGCGATTGCCGCGCCGCCCGCGCCCCTTCGAGATCCCACGGGTCACTGCAACACGTTCGGTTTCGGCAGCCCTTCCGGCTGCCAAGAAGTCAAAGGACGGTCGCATTGGTCATGGCGCCGCAGGGCGAACACCGCGTCATCGCCGTCATCCTGGCGGGTGGCAGCGGGCAACGCATGGGACTCAGTACGCCCAAACAGCTTCTGAAGATCGCAGGAAAGACGATCCTTGAGCACACACTGAGCGTGTTCGAGGAGGCACCCGACGTCGACGAGATACTCGTTCTGATGAACCCCGGTTTTCTCCAGGACGCCGCGGAGTGCGTGAAAAAGGCCGGCTGCACGAAAGTCAAAGCAGTGCTTCCCGGCGGGACGTCCAGGAACGCGACGACGCAGCTCGCGCTCGACGCGCTCGCCGACCATCCGGCCGAGACGACCAGCGTGCTGTTCCACGACGCGGTCCGCCCCCTCCTGTCGCAGCGCATCATCCGCGACTGCGTGACCGCGCTCCACGAGCACCGGGCCGTGGACGTCGCCATCCCGTCCGCCGACACGATCATCAAGGTCGACGAGGACGTGATCGTCGACGTCCCGCGCCGGGCGAACCTGCGCCGCGGGCAGACCCCGCAGGGGTTCCGCCTCGCCACCATCCGCGCCGCCTACGAGAAGGCGTGGCAGGACGAGAACTTCGAGGCGACCGACGACTGCTCGGTGGTGCTCCGCTACCAGCCCGGCACCCCGATCTACGTCGTCCCGGGCGACGAGCACAACATGAAGGTCACCGAGCCGGTGGACATGTTCGTCGCGGACAAGCTGTTCCAGCTCGCCTCGTCGGACGCCCCCGACCTGTCCGAGGACGAGTACGCCGAGGCGCTCGGCGGCAAGACCATGGTCGTGTTCGGCGCCAGCCAGGGCATCGGCGCCGCCGTCGCCGAACTCGCCCAGCGGTTCGGCGCCCGCGTCTTCGGCTACAGCCGCGGCGCCACCCGCACCCACGCCGAGCGGCCCGACGACGTCGCCGCCGCGCTGGCCCAGGCCTACTCGGCGACCGGACGCGTCGACTTCGTCGTCAACACGGCGGGCGTGCTGCGCATCGGCCGGCTCGACTCGATCGACCCGGAGGCGATCGAGGAGGCGCTGCGGGTCAACTACCTCGCGCCGATCCACATCGCCCGCGCCGCGTTCCCGTACCTCGCCAAGACCGGCGGCCAGCTGCTGCTCTACACATCCAGCTCCTACACGCGCGGACGCGCGGACTACAGCCTGTACTCGTCGGCGAAGGCGGCCACGGTCAACCTCACGCAGGCCCTCGCGGACGAGTGGTCGGCCGACGGGGTGCGGATCAACTGCATCAACCCGGAGCGGACGAGCACCCCCATGCGGACGGCGGCGTTCGGGCAGGAACCCCCGCACACCCTGCTCAGCGCCGACCAGGTCGGCCGGACGTCCCTGAACGTCCTGCTGTCCGACCTCACCGGACAGGTCATCGACGTGCGCCGCGAGGACCCGCTCAGCGGCGCCCGTCCCAGCTGACTTCCCCTCCCCCTGCACGCGCCCGCCCGGCCCGGCGGGCGCATGTCACCCCTCACTTCCCACCCTTCGCCGCCCCCAGGGGCCGCGCTGATCAGACGGAGGTGTGCCGTGCGGCGTCTCATCCCTCGGTACTCGACTCTCATGCGGTATTCATCGGTGTTACTGCTGCCCGCCGCACTCGGGCTGCTGCTCGTGGCGGCCCTGGCCGGGGCGCCCGCCTGGTTCCTCGCCGCCGCCGCCCTCTGCTACGCGGCCGAGCCCGCGGTCGAGCGGCTGCTGCCGGACGCGGCGAGGCCGCTGCGCTGGGGCCAGATGGGCGTGGGCGCCCGCGTGCTCGTCCGGCAGGCCGCCCTCGTGCTGCTGCTCGTCCAGTCCGGGGACGTCGGCGACCCGACGATCGTGCTGGCCGCCCTCGGTTTCCTCCTCGTCGACTGGCTGCGGGCCGTCGCGCTCGCCGGCGCGGTCGCCGTCCGCCGGGTCAACCGGCTGCCGTTCGTCACCCGCAACCTCGGGCCGGGCGAGCCCGCCCTCCCCGCCGACGCCCCGGCCTGGCAGGCCCGGCTGGTCGGCCTGCTCGAGTCCCACGCCGACCTCCTCCCGCTGCTCTTCGGGTCCGTCGGCCTGCTGGTCGACTTCCCGCCGCTGCTGGCCGCCGGCCTCACCGCCACCGCCGCCGCCGCGCTGGTCGTCCACGCCGGGCAGACGCCACGGCTGCGCCGGATGCGCGCCCTCCTCAACGCCGACCGCGTGGGACCCGACGCGCAGCGCCGCGTGGACCGCTACAGGCCCGAGGTCGTCCTGTACTTCAACGGTCCCCCCGCGACCGTGTACCAGGCCAACATGTGGCTCGACGCGCTGGAGCGGCTGGACCGCAAGGCGATGGTCCTCCTCCGCACGCCGGAGGTCGTGGGCGCCCTCGCCCACACGCCGCTGCCGGTCCTGTGCATCACCCGGGCCGAGGACATGATGAACTTCGACCTCGGCACGGTGAAGGTCGCGCTCTACCCCGGGAACACCGGCAAGAACCTGCACCTCCTCCGCGAGGAGCACATCAAGCACGTGTTCGTCGGGCACGGCGACAGCGACAAGGGGCCGAGCTCCAACCCGGTCAGCAAGGTGTTCGACGAGGTCTGGGTCGCCGGTCCGGCCGGCCGCGACCGCTACCACAACTCCGACGCCGGGGTGCGCGACGAGGCCATCGTCGAGGTGGGCCGCCCGCAGCTCGGAGAGATCACCACCGAGCCGTCCGGCGGGCCGGTGCCGACCGTCCTGTACGCGCCCACCTGGGAGGGCTGGGACAACGAGCACGGCTACAGCTCGCTGCTCGGCATGGGCGAGAAGATCGTCCGCACCCTGCTGGAGCAGGGCCCGCGGCTCCGCGTGGTCTACCGGCCGCACCCCTACACCGGGCGGCGGCTGCCGAAGGCGGCCGCCGTGCACGAGCGGCTGGTGCGGATGATCGAGCAGGCGAACCGGAACGGCGCGGGCGGCCACCAGGTGGTGACCGGCGCGGACGCCTCCCTCTACGAGTGCTTCAACCGGTCGGACATGCTGGTCACCGACATCTCCAGCGTGATCTCCGACTACATTCCAAGCCTGAAGCCGTATGTCGTAACGAACCCGGAGGGGATGGACGAGTCGGTCTTCCGCGCCGAGTTCCCGTCCGCGTCCGCGGCCTACCTGCTGGGCCCGGACTGCGCCGAACTGGCCGACATCCTCGCGGTCGCCGCGACGCCCGGCCAGGACCCGCTGGCCGGGGAGCGGCGCACGCTCCGGGACTACCTGCTCGGCCCCGAGCACCCGGACGCGATGACACGGTTCGCCGCCGCCGTCGACGCACTGGCCGCGGCCGGCCCCCGGTCGACGATGTACGGCACATCCGGCCCAGCGATGACCACGGCGCCGGAGCCCGCATAGAGTGTCCCCTGCACTCGCATGCCGACGGGTAGAGGGGCCATGAGGCAACCCCTGGTCAGCGTGATCGTCCCTGTCTTCGACTGCCGGGACACGGTGGGCGGGGCGCTGGAGTCGGTCTTCGCCCAGACCCTGCCCGCCGCGCAGGTCGAGGTCATCGCGGTGGACGACGGCTCGTCCGACGGCAGCGCCGAGCTGTTGGACGAGCTGTCCCGCGCGGACGACCGGTTGACGGTCGTCCACCAGCCGAACTCGGGAGGCCCGGGCGCGCCCCGCAACCGCGGCCTGGAACAGGCGTCCGGGAAGTACGTGTTCTTCCTGGACGCCGACGACCGGCTGGGTCCGGAGGCGCTGGAGCGGATGACGGCGATGGCCGAACGCAACGGCACCGACATCGTCCTCGGCCGGCAGGTCGGGACGGGCGGCCGCAAGGTGCCGCAGGTCTTCGACCGCACCATCGAGCGCACCCACGTGCTCGACCCGGACTGCGACCTGTTCCCCCGGATGTCGATGGCGGCGCTCCAACTGTTCCGCCGGTCGCTGATCGACCGTGCCGGGCTGCGCTTCACCGAGGGCATGCTCTCCCACGAGGACCAGCTGTTCACCGCCGGCGCGTACCTCAACGCCGGCGGTGTGTCCGTCCTCGCCGATTACGACTGCTACTACTGGGCCGCCCGGGACGACGGGACCAGCAGCACGCAGGTCGGCGGCGCACCCACCGCCGACGTGCACGCGATCACCGGCCGGGCGATGGCGTTGGTCGCCGAGCACGGCGAGCCGGGAGCGCTGCGGGAGCGGCTGCACCACCGCTACCTGCAACTGGAGGTGTTCGGGCGGCTCGAGCGCCTCTACCTCGACTCCGCCGACGACGAACGCAAGATCGCTCTGGACGGGTGCCGCGAACTGCTGACCGCCTGGCTCACCCCGGGGCTTCTGGCCCGCTACATCCCGCTCCGCCGGGTGCTCGCCCACTGCCTTCTGCACGACCTCGACGAGGAACTGGAGGAGGTCCTGCGGTTCCATCGGAGCGCCGAACGTCCCCGCGTCCTGCTGGAGGCCGGGCGCGCGTTCGTCCGTTACCCCTTCTTCCGGGACGTGGACCGGAAGATCCCCGACACCTGCTACGAGACGTCACCGAAGCTGCGGTCCGCCCTCGACGGAGTCACCTGGGAGGGCGCCGGCCTGACGGTCGGCGGGACCGTGCTGGTTCGTGACGTGGACGAGGGTTCGCCGGTCGTCCATCTCGTCGTGGAGAACGACGGCGACCGCCACCGGATCCGGTGCGCGACCGCGCCCGGCGGCATGACCGAGGAGGGACGGGCCACCGCGTTCACCGCGACGTTCCACCCGGCGCCCGGCTCCTGGCCGGACGGCCGCTGGACGATGAGCATGGAAGCGGTCATCGAAGGCCACGTCCTCACCGTCGCGCTCGTCAAACCGCGTGGAATGGCGGTACCGCGCGCCGGGCTCGTCCATGCGGAGGGTCGCTGGCGTCTCGTCCGGCCGCTGCCCGGCCGAGAGCGGGGCGCGCTCTCGCTGGAGGTCGGCGGAGGCCTGAGTCCCGCCGACCTCGGCGACGTCGAGGTCGGCTGGGGGCCGGGACGACGGCTGCGGGTGCGGTGCCAGCCGCCGCCGGTGGTGGCGTCCGGCCCGCCGCCGCGCATGAGCGTCCTACTCCAGCGGTCCGGCGGCGACGGCACCGTGCTCCGCGCGCCGCTGGTGGCCGGCCCGGGCGGTCCCGCCAGCGCCGACCTCCCCCTCACCCGGGCCCGGCCCGGCCGCTGGCGGGCGTCGTTCGAGATCGACGGGCTGGACGGGCCCGCCCGGGTCCGCGTCCCGGACGGCGGGGGGCTGCTCGGCCCGACGACCGCGTCGCTGCTGCCGCCCCGCCGCATGCACGTCCGGCTCGACCGGAACCCGCTGACCGTGCATGTCACGGTGCCGCTGGCGGCACGGCTGCGGCGGCTGCGGCGGAAGCTGACGCCCAGGACACCGGGCGACGACCAGAACACCGAGGAAGGCAGCGCATGAGTCATCGGATCACGCCGAGCGCCCAGGTCGACCCGAGTGTGGAACTCGGCGACGGCACGACGGTGTGGGACCTCGCCCAGATCCGCGAGGACGCCAGGCTGGGGGCGGGCTGCATCGTGGGACGCGGCGCGTACGTCGGCGCGGGCGTGCGGATCGGCGACAACGTCAAACTGCAGAACCACGCGCTCGTCTACGAGCCGGCCGTGCTGGAGGACGGCGTGTTCGTCGGCCCGGCCGTCGTCCTCACCAACGACCGGGAGCCGCGCTCGGTGGATCCGGACGGGAAGCTGAAGCGCGGCGACGACTGGGAGGCCGTCGGCGTGCACGTCGCCGAGGGCGCGTCGCTGGGCGCCCGGAGCGTGTGCGTCGCGCCGGTCCGGGTCGGGCGCTGGGCGATGGTCGCCGCGGGCGCGGTCGTGACCCGCGACGTCCCCGACTTCGCGCTGGTCGCGGGCGTGCCCGCCCGCCGGATCGGCTGGGTCGGCCGGGCAGGGGCGCGCCTCACCGAGCGCCCGGACGGCACCTGGGAGTGCCCGCGGACCGGCACCCACTACGTGGAGGCCCCCGCCGAGGACGGCTCCGGAACGACGGTCCTGGCCGAGAAGGGCTGAGCGACGGGTCAGGGCTTGGCGTCAAGGCTCCTGACCTGCCGCGTCGTCACGACGAGGTCCGGGTGCAGGCGGGCGAGCCGGCGGCCGAGCGGCACCGACGTCCGGTCCATCACGATGACGCGGACGAGCAGGCCCGTGTCGATGTCGCGCAGGACGCGCCGCCGCGCGATGCCGGCCAGCAGGTGCGGCCGGACATGCCGGTAGAAGGGCACGAAGAGCCGCCGGTGGACGGCGCGGGAGACGCGGGTCCGCACGCGCTCCAGCAGGGCGCCGGGACGGCCGAGCCGCGCCACCGGCCGGACGACGATGCGCGGCACCCTGATCACGAGCGTGTGCTCCAGCCAGGGCAGGGGATGCCTGGCCTCTGCCTGGTCGAGCCGGTGCAGGCGCACACGCTCGTCCAGCTTCTGCCAGCCGCCCGGTTCGGCCGTCACCAGGTCGACCTCTGCCCCTTCCTCCGCGACGAAGTGGCCGGCCAGCCCGATGATGCGCCTGTACTGGCGTTTGACGGGCACGGCCGGATCGGGGTCCATGGTCAGCCTGGGGTCCATGGCGAGGACCAGCACCCGGGGGGCTCGCGCTCCGTTCACGTCACCGTCTCCCACCGCGTTCACCCGGCCACGGCGCGCCTGCGGGCGGCCAGTTCGGTCAGCCGCTGCACGAGCGGCTCCAGCGTCATGTTCCGCTCGAAGCGGTCCGCGTACTCGCGGGCCTCGGCGACCTGCCGCTCGTCGAGGCCGGCGGCGGCCTTCGCCGCCTCGACCATCGAGGCGGCGATTTCCGCCGGGTCGAGGCCGCCCGGGTTGAACCACAGCGGGTAGCCCCGGAGCAGCTCCTCGGCCGCCGACCCCGGCGTGTGGACGGACACGATGGGCCGTCCCGCCGCCATGTACTCGAAGATCTTCCCGGAGGTGACGTAGCGTCCGCCGCCGTTGAGGAACACCAGGACGTCGGAGTCCCGGTAGACGTCGGCGAGGTCCGTCTTGGACACCGGCCCCCGGTCGTGTACTCCGGGGGCGAGGGTCCGCCCATCACCGCCGGCGCCACCATCCGCTGCGGGCGCGTCCTCACCGGCCGCGGCGGCGAAACGCTTGCGGAGCTTGTTGTCGGAGCCCTTGAAGAACCCGAAGTACCCGTAGAAGTTCAGGGTGGCGTCCGCCATGTCGGAATGCACCCGCGCGCGGGCGAACCCTTCGAGAAGTTCCTCGATGGGCTGCTTGTCGGTGACCGTACCGACGAACGAGAACCGGGGCGCGGGCTCCTCCGCCTCCGCCCGGGCGGAGGGCGGCGGCTCGGCGCGCTGCGGGAGCGTATCGGCGTCCCAGCCGTTCAGGACCGTCATCATGCGGTCGGCCACGCGGGGGTAGCGATCGGCGTGCCAGGAACGCTGGGCATCGTTGACGTACAGCGAGTTCGCCGCGGACCTCAGCACCCGGCGTTCCCAGCGCCAGGCGGGATGCCCGTCCTCGAACATCGGCTCCTCGCTGAACTGGTCGAGGGTCCAGGAGTCCCGGTAGTCGATGATGTAGGGGGTGCGGGTCAGCTTGTGGAACAGCCAGGCCGCGGCGAACGACGCGTACGGGTTCCCCGTCGCGAGGACCACGTCGAACCTGCGCCGCGCGTGCATCCGCAGCGCCCGCCGGACACTGTCACGCGCCCAGGAGGCGTAGTGCTCCGGGAAGACGTGCTCCTGTCCCCACGTGTAGAGCGACTGGGCCAGCTGCGGGAACGTCCCACGAAACCTGCTGTACTCGCGCAGGTTCGTCTGCCACACGAACCTGTTCAGCTCCGGCCGTACCAGTGTGATCCGCGGGTCGACGGTCTCCATCAGCTTGTCGTCGACCGAGCCGATCGTGTCGTACAGGAACGGCAGCGGCGCCGCGAAGACCGTGACGTCCCAGCCCAGCTCGGTCAGCCGGTTGGCGGTCGCTCGCGGGCGGTACACACCGCTGGCGCGCGACGGCGGAAAATAGAAGGCGAGATACAGCAGACGCGGGCGGCGTTCGGTCATGGAATCATCCTCTGGCGTGGCCGGCCGGGGGTCTTTCATGAGCTGTGGAGTAAGAGAGTTTCGCTCCCGCCCCGGTAATCGCGTCCGCGAGTTCGGCCACGATCACGAGCGACTGCGGGTCCGCGACGACGACGAGATCGACGGATCGGCCGCGCAGCAGCTCGCGCTCGACCATCCGCCGGCGCACCACGACGGGATCCCGGCGGTAGAAGCGTGCCAGGCGGCGGTCGATGGGACGGGCGGCACGCCGCCGGTACGCGGAGTCGACCCGGATTCCGAGGCCGCGGAACGGTCCGGGAAGGCACACCCGCAGCAGCAGCCGCGGGAACCGGTAGAGCAGCAGTCGCACGGCGGCGGGACGGTAACGGCGTTCGAGGGCGGGCAGCTCGACCGCCTCGACACCGGCCGGCAGCGGGTCCTTCGCCCACGACGACGTCTTGCGGACCAGCACGGCGGCGGTGCCGCCGTCCGCGACGACCTGCGCGGACTCCCTCACGACCGCAGGCCGGCGGGAGGCGCCGAGGGCCACGAACAGCACGTTCACGCTTCTTCTCCCTCGTCGGCGGCCCCGTCGTCCGCGCCGGCCTCCGGGAACCAGTGCCGGTGGTGCGCCTCGGCCACCGTGCGGTACCCGAAGCGCTGGTCCAGGACCTCGCGTGCCTTCGCCAGGTCGAGGCCGTCCGGGAAGCGGTCGCGCAGCCGGCGGTAGCCCGCGACGATCGACTCCGAGTTCTCCTCGACGTCGATCATCTCCCCGGCCGCGGTCTCGATGCCGGCCAGGGTGCGCTCGGGGCCGCCGCAGCGGGTGACGAGCACCGGCAGGCCGGCCGCCACCGCCTCGATGATCGACACTCCGAAGGTCTCCCACCGGGCGGGGTGGACGAGCACGTCGTGCTCCCGCATGAGCCGGATGGCCTCGTCCGGGGCGACCGCGCCGAGGAACGACACCGCGTGGTCGACCCGGAGCTCCGCGGCCCGCTCCGCGAGCCGCGCGGCGAGGACGCCCGGCCCGGCCATGGTCAGCGTCAGCTCCGGGTCCTCGGCGTGGCAGTCGGCGAACGCCTCCAGCAGCCAGTCGACGCCCTTGCGCTCGACCAGGGTGCCGACGTACAGCCAGCGGCGCAGCTCGGTGACGGGGCTCGGCCGCGGCTGCCCGAAGGAGATCGGGTTGGAGATCATCTCGATCTTGTGCGCGAGCGACGGGAAGGCCCGGGCGAGCTTGTCCCGCAGCACGTCCGTCACCACGAAGAAGCCGGTGCAGCGGTCCAGGACCCGCTCGTACATGTCCCGCGAGTCCGGCTGGTCGAGCACCTGGTCGAGGAAGGAGGCGTGCTCGGTGACGAACACCCGCGCGTCCGGGCGGGCGTTCTCCAGCGCCGTCCAGCCGCCGCGCAGCCCCACGTGCGCGTGGACGACGGGAGCCGGGATCGGCTCGCCGCCCAGCGCCTCGCGCAGCCACAACGCGTGCTGCTCGGCGAGCTCGGCGAAGGTGTAGTCCGGCACCGTCGGCACCGGGACGCGCACCAGCCGGGCGCCCGCCACCGCCGGCGCGGGATGCAGCGCGAGCGGCAGGAGCCGCCGGTGCGCCTCGCGCGCCGCCTCGACCTCCGCGAGCGGTTGCCGCATCAGCCACGCCTCGGTGTGGTAGACGGTGACGTCGCCGCAGCCCGGGGCGGTCGCCTCGACCATCGCCTGGACGAAGGCGCCGGCCCACTCCTGCTTCGGGTTGGGATACCAGGGCGTGACGACGGCCACGTCCCTGTCGGTACGGTCTGGTGCCATCCTCAGTCCTGGGCGCCGATGAGGTGATCGCCGGACGCCGCCGGGGCCGCCTTCGCGGCGGCGGGCAGCAGGCCGGCATAGACGCCGTCCAGGACTTCGGCCGCCGCCTCCCACGTCCACTCGCGGAGCAGGTCGGGCCGGTCGTCGTACACGGCGCGGTACCGCTGCGGGTCGCCGAGCACGGCTTCGACCGCACGCACGTAGTCGTCGAGGTCCTCGGCGTGGAAGACCTCGCCCTGCCCGGTCGACTTCACCATGTCGCCCATCGCCTGCACGTCGCTGACGATGATCGGCAGCCGCGCGTGCGAGTACTCGAAGAACTTCGTGATCAACGCGATCTCGTGGTTCGGCCAGTGGTGGATCGGGATGACGCCGATGTCGGCGGCGGCCAGGAACGGGACGACCTGGTCGAACGGCACGTACGGCACGGTGTGCACCCGGTCGGCGACGTCGAGCTCCGCGGCGCGGGCGAGCAGGCCCCGGACGTACTCGGACCGCGCGGACGAGACGACCAACGCGACGTGCAGCCGGGGCATCCGCGGGAGCGCCTCGATCATGATGTCCAGGCCGCGCTGCACGGAGGCGCTGCCGCTGTAGACGGCGATGGGGGTGTCCGGGCCGACGCCGCACAGCTCCCGCATGTCCGGGACGGGGTCGGTGCTGGTCGGCTCACCGCCGGTGATCGGGGCGTTGAGTACGACGGTCGGCTTGTGCCGCAGACCGTGGCGCTCGACGAGCCGGTCGCCGAGGGCCGCGGAGACCGTCACCACCGCGTCGGCGTCGCCGGAGTACTCCAGCTCGTGCGCGCACATGGCGGGAAGCCAGCGCGGCCCGGCCCCCCAGGGCCGGATGCCCGGCAGGAACTCGTGCGCGTCCCACACGAGCTTCACCTGCCGGCCCTTCGCGCGGGCCCGCCGCACGGCGCGCGCCCCGACCCCCAGCATCCGGAAGTCGTTGGCGTGGATGATGTCGGGTTCGAGCTTGTCGATGACCTTCCCGTACGCGCTGTCCCAGTCCCACAGGTTGCGGTCGAGGACGCGCCAGGCCCGGTCGCCGAGGAGCGTCTGCCAGAACTTGATCGCGGACCGCTCCACCGGCGAGCGCGGATTGTTGCGGGCCTTGGCGAGCGAGTCGGTCTGGCGCACCCGGAGCGCGACCCACCGCGACTGGAACTTCGCCGTCACCCGCCGGGCCAGCAGCCACGCCTTGCGCGCCGGTCCGCGTGAACCGGGCGCGAGGCGGGCGGCGGCGAGGTCTGCCCGCCGGGACTGGACCAGCCGGCGCCGGTAGTTCGCCACGTTCGGGTGCCCGTACGCGAGCGGGCGGCGGAGCGTCGCGCGCAGGACACCGTGCTGGTTCCGCAGGAGCGTGTGCTGCAACGGCAGGAGCCGCACGCGGGCGTCGCCGAGCATCCAGGAGCGGCGCTTCTTGGCCGAGGTGCAGCCCAGGAGATGCACCTCCCAGCCGGCCGCGGCGGCCGACGTCGCGGCCTTCTGCACCCGGGAGTCGCGCACGACGTCGTTGTCGACGAGCATGACGACGCGGCCGCGCGACGCGCCTGGGACCGTCTCGTCTTCGATCTGCATTCGAATACTCCAGTTGTGGTGGACCGGGGCCGTCGACGTCCAGTGGCGGAATGCGCGGATCCCCGGAAAGGAAGGCTCGCTCAGCGGGATGTAGTGCGGTCGGCTCCATCGCCCGGCCCGCCGATGACGACGCGTTCCACGCCGGGCCAGCGCGCGGGGTCGGTGACGCGGCGTCCGTCCACGAGGGCCTTGACGCCCGGCAGGTCGTCCGCACCCAGTTCGCGGTAGGCGGCGTGGTCGGACTGCACGATCGCGGCGGTCACCGCCTCACCCCGGTGCGGGGGAAGGCCCAGGGCCTCCAGCTCGTCGGACGTGTACAGCGGGTCGGACACGTACGGGACGGCCCCGCGCGCCCTCAGCGCCTCGACCGTGGGGAAGACGCCGGAGAACGCCGTCTCCTTGACGCCGCCCCGGTAGGCCGCGCCCAGCACCAGCACCTCGGCGCCGGTGAGGTCGCCGTAGGCGCCGGCGAGGAGACCGACGGCGTAGCCGGGCATGCCCACGTTGGCCTCGCGGGCGGCCCGGACGACCGTCGCGGCCGGGTCGTTCCACAGGTACATCCGCGGGTAGACGGGGATGCAGTGGCCGCCGACGGCGATGCCAGGCCGGTGGATGTGGCTGTACGGCTGGCTGTTGCAGGCCTCGATGACCTTGGTGACGTCAACCCCGACCGTGTCGGCGTAGCGGGCGAACTGGTTGGCGAGGCCGATGTTGACGTCGCGGTAGGTGGTCTCGGCGAGCTTGGCGAGCTCGGACGCCTCCGCCGATCCGAGGTCCCAGACGCCGTTGGGGCGCTCCAGGTCCGGACGGTCGTCGAAGTCGAGCACCTGCTCGTAGAACTCGACGCCGTGCCGGGCGGACGCCTCGTCGATGCCGCCGACGAGCTTCGGGTAGCGGCGCAGGTCGGCGAACACCCGCCCGGTCAGCACGCGCTCCGGGCTGAACACCAGGTGGAAGCCGGTGCCGGCGGTCAGGCCCGAGCCCTCCTGCAGCATCGGCGCCCAGCGGCCCCGGGTGGTGCCGACCGGCAGCGTCGTCTCGTAGCTGACGAGCGTCCCCGGACGCAGGCCCTCGGCGATCGACCGGGTCGCCGCGTCCATCCAGCCGAAGTCGGGCGTGCCCGCCTCGTCCACGAACAGCGGGACGACCACGACGACCGCCTCCGACTCGGCGACGGCCGCCGCCGTGTCGGTCGTCGCCGTCAGCAGCCCGGCCCGGACCGCCTCGCCGAGGTGGACGCCGAGCTCCGCCTCGCCGGGGAACGGCTCGCAGCCGGCGTTCACGTCGGCGACGACCCGTTCGCTCACGTCGGCGCCGACCACCCGGTGGCCCTTGCGGGCGAACTGCACCGCCAGCGGGAGACCGATCTTGCCGAGCGCGACCACGCAGATCCGCATGTGCTACCTACCTCCAAGGGACGTCGCCCGCCGGACCCGCTGGGCGACGGCGCGGGCCGGACGGACCGGACGCGTCTCGATGACCGTGCCGTGCCGGTCGTCGCCGGTCACCGACAGCCGGTGGGGCCTGGCCCGCTGCCAGACCAGGTCGTCGCTCGGCCCGGGCAGGTCCGCCGGGACGGCGACGTCGTGCGTCTCTCCGGACGCGGTGAAGATGAGCCGGAGGTCGTGCCGCGTCCGGCCGGCGCCGGCGAGCAGCGCGACGGGGATCTTCGCGGTCACGTGCATGCCGTTCTCGCCCGCTTCGCGGGTGACGCCGGCCTCGTCGAGGTGCACGCGTTCCTTACCGCCGCGCGGAGCGAGCGCGAGCCGGACCGCGTCCCGGTCCTCGGTGCCGAGGCCGGTGAACGGGGTCCGCACGGTGATCTCGACGGTGTCGCGGTCGCGCCGGGCGCCGACCGTCCGCACCTCCTGCGACAGCCGCCTGCGCATCCCCTTGGTGATCTCGAACAGGTCGTCCGGCAGGCCGAGATCCCGGTCCTCGAAGCCCTGGTAGGCCAGGTAGGTGCGGCCGTTCTTCACCGCGATCAGGTAGGGGCGCTCCTCCAACGCCGCCCGGATGGCCTCGCACAGCGGCTCCACCTGGGCGTGCTGGGCCAGCCGCAGCCGTACCCGGCGGATGATCGGCAGCGTGTAGAGGACGTCGTCGGTCACGTAGTGCTCGACGAGCCTCCCGACGCGGGCGCAGACGTCGTCCTGCGCGTCGCGGTCGAGTTCGAGGAACCCCTCCCGCGTCGGCATGGTCAGCTCCCAGCGGGTGTGCCGCTTCAGGATCGCGTCCCGGTGCGGCCCCGGTTCGAGGAGGCCGGTGACGACCGCGAAGAGGCTCTCCGCGCATTCGAGCCGGGTGTAGACGTCCACGGCGCCCTGCGTGATGTTGCCGCCGTCCTCGCGCAGCACCGCGTAGTAGCAGGTGTAGTCGGCCAGGACCGAGATCCTTTCGGCGCGGACGCACGCCTCAAGGGTGAACGGCTGGTCGCTGCCGATCCGCATGTGCTCGGGAAAGCGCAGCTTGTGCCGCTCCACCAGGTCGCGGCGGAACAGCTTGCAGTTCGACAGGACCCACGGGAGAACCGAGTCGTACAGGTCGATCTCGGCGCGGTTCTCGGCGAAGATCTCGGGACGGCGCACCGCGCGGCCGTTGACGCCCTCCATCTTGCCGACGAGGACGTCGGAGCCCCACTCGTCGGCCGCCGCGACCATCCGTTCCAGCGCCTCGGGCCCGAGGTAGTCGTCGGCGCCGACGAAGTAGACGTAGCGTCCCTTCGCCACGTCCAGGGCCCGGTTGCTGGGCACGGCCGGGCCGCCCGAGTTCGGCTGCCGCAGCACCGTGAGGACGTCCGGGTACTCCTCGGCGAACCGGTCCAGCTCGGCCCCGCTGCCGTCGGTGGAGCCGTCGTCCACCGCGACGACCTCCATGCGGTCCCGGCCGATGCTCTGCTCGACCAGCGACTTCAGGCAGGCGGTCAGGTACGGCATCGTGTTGTAGACCGCGACGACCACGCTCACGTCGGGCGTGGTGGCTTCAGACACTGGCCACCTCCTGCAGCGAGACCGTCGTACCGAGCTTGGCCGACCGGAGTAAGGCGGCCGAGACCTTGACCGTCCACAGCCCCTGGCGCAACGTGACGATGTCGCCGTCGCCGCCCGCGCGGAACGCGTCACGGAACTTCTCGTGCTCCACGAGCAGCGGCTCGCGCTTCGGTATCGCGTACCGGATCATGTCTCCCTCGGAGACGCCGCGGAACGCCCGCAGCGCCTCCCACTCGGTGTTCGTCTCGCCGTTGGCATAGAACGTCAGGTCCGCGGTGAGCGTGTCGGCGACGAAGCATCCGCGGTCGCCCGTGACGACCGTGGCGCGCTCCTTGAGCGGGCTCAGCCAGTTCACGAGGTGGCTGACCATGGAGCCGTCGCTGAGCCGCCCGACGGCCGCCACCATGTCCTCGTGCGGCCGGCCGCTGCGCGCCATCGTGTGCGCGGAGATCGACACGTAGGTCTGGCCGGTCACCCAGCCGGTCAGATCGATGTCGTGGGTGGCGAGATCCTTGACCACCCCGACGTCGGCGATCCGGTGCGGGAACGGGCCCTGGCGGCGCGTGACGACCTGGAACACCTCGCCCAGCTCACCCGCCTCCAGCCGGCCCCGCATGCTCTGCAGCGCCGGGTTGTAGCGCTCGATGTGTCCGACGCCGGCGAGCAGACCGCGCGACTCGAACGCCGTGACCAGACGCTCGGCGGCCTCCACCGAATCGGCGAGCGGTTTCTCGATCAGCGCGCCGACCCCGGCCTCGGCGAGGGCCAAGGCGACCTCCTCGTGCAGCGCCGTCGGGCAGGCGACCACCGCGTAGTCGATGCCGAGCGCCAGCAGGTCCGGGAGCGTCTCCAGCAGCGGAACCCCGTACGGGGCGGCGTCCGGGCGTCCCGCCGGGTCGACGACGCCGACGAAGTCCACGCCGTCGAGCCCGCTCAGGACGCGCGCGTGGTTTCGTCCCATCGCGCCGAGCCCGACCAGGCCCGCGCGCAGCGGCGCGCTCACGACGCGGCCCCGTTCACGCCGTCGGCGACACGCGCCAGCTCGTCCTCGGTGAGGGTGGGGTGCACCGGCAGCGACAGCACTTCGGCGGCGGCCCGCTCGGTCTCAGGCAGGTCCCAGCGTGGATCCGGCCGCCCGTCCTTCAGATAGGGCCTCAACCGGTGGACCGGCGTCGGGTAGTAGACGGCGTTGCCGATCTGCCGCTCGTCCAGGTACCGCTGAACGGCCGCACGCTCCTCGACCCGGACGGTGTACTGGTGGTAGACGTGCCGCGCGCCGGGCGCCACCGGCGGCGTCACCGCGGCGGTGATCTTCGCGTCCAGGAACTCCGCGTTCGCCCGGCGCCGCTCGGTCCAGCCGCCGAGCCGCTTGAGCTGCTCGCGTCCGATGGCGGCGGCGACGTCGGTGAGCCGCATGTTCGCGCCGACGATCTCGTTGGCGTACCGCTGCTCCATGCCCTGGTTGCGCAGCAGCCGCAGGGTCCGGGCGGTCTCCGCGTCGGCGGTGGTGATCATGCCGCCTTCGAGGGCGTGCATGTTCTTGGTCGGGTAGAAGCTGAAGCATCCCAGCGTGCTCATGGCGCCCGCCGGGGTTCCCCCTAAGGCGGCGCCGTGCGCCTGGCAGGCGTCCTCCACGACGGCGAGGCCGTGCTCGTCCGCGAGCGGCCGGATCCTGTCCATCGCCGCCGGGTGCCCGTACAGGTGCACCGGCATGACCGCCGCGGTCCGCGGCCCGATCGCCGCCGCGACGGCGTCCGGATCGACGCAGAACGACTCCGGCTCGATGTCGGCGAACACGGGCTCGGCGCCCACGAGCCGGACCGCGTTGGCGCTCGCGGCGAACGTGAACGACGGGACGACCACCTCGTCCCCCGGGCCGATCCCGAGCGCCAGCAGGCCGAGATGCAGGGCGGACGTTCCCGAATTGACGGCGACGCAGTGCCGTCCCCCCACGATCTCGGAGAACTCCTCCTCGAACGCCGCGACCTCCGGCCCCTGCACGACCCGCCCGCTGCGCAGCACCCGCACCGCGGCCTCGATCTCGGCTTCACCGATCACGGGCTTGGCCGCAGGCACCGGCCTTTCCGATTTAACGGGCATGCACAAGCTCCCCTCAAAGCATGACGATATGAACGTGCGGCTTCCTTGCGGGGAAAGCGGAGCGCGACCAAATGCATACAATTAGCGAAAGCCTCGCCTAACGGACAAATACTAGCCAAGTCGGACGGCAGGCAAGGCCATTCGTTGATCTATCCCCCGCCCACTTCCGGGCGTCTACCCTGTTTAATGGCGCGCATGCTCGACGATGATGTGCGAACCTGCCTGCGCGTTCTCGCGGAACTGGCGGAGGCGCCGGACGGCGATCCCGACCTGGAACGCGTGCGCACCGCCGTCGGCACATTCGTCAAACGCACCCGTGAACGGGAGCGGGCGGCGGCCAGAAAGCGGCGCGCCGCGGCCGACGCCGAGGTGCTGGCCGGAACGGCCACGGGCGCCGCCGACCGGGTGGAGGGCGCCCCGGTGGAGCCGCCCCGGGAAATCGTCCGGTCGTCCGTTCAGGGAGCGCGGACACCGCTCGGCGGGCTCGTCAGCTGCTACGTGTGCAAGGCGCATTTCCGGGAGGCCGACGCCTTCTACCACCGGCTGTGCCCGCCGTGCGCCGAGGAGCACCACCGGCGCCGCGCGGCACGCGCCGACCTCGCCGGACGGCGTGCGATCGTCACGGGCGGCCGGGTGAAGGCCGGTTTCGAGCTGGTGCTGAAGCTGCTGCGCGACGGGGCGTCGGTCACTGCGCTCACCCGGTTCCCGGCCGACGCGCGCCGCCGCTTCTCCGCGGTGCCCGACCGCGAGACCTGGCAGGACCGGTTCACCATCACCGGGATGGATCTGCGCGACATCCCGGGCCTCGTCCGCTGGTGCGACGCGCTGGCCGCCGAGGGGCGGCCGCTCGACATCCTGGTGAACCTGGCAGCGCAGACGCTCCGGCATCCACCGGAGTCGTACGACGAACTGCTGGCGGGCGAGGGCACCGCCGCCCTGCCCGCACCGACGGCGCTCGAGGTGACGACGACGCATTCCGGCGCTGTGGACGTGGCGGGGCTGCTCCCCGACCCGTCCCCCGGCAACTCCTGGACGCGGCTGGTGCACGAGGTCGATCCGGTCGAACTGCTGGAAGTGCAGCTCATCAATGTGACGGCGCCGTTCGTCCTGCTGGGCCGGCTGCGTCCGCTGCTGGAACGGTCTCCGCATCCCCGCCGGTACGTGGTGAACGTGTCGGCCGTCGAGGGGCAGTTCGCCTCCGCCTACAAGGGCGCCGAGCACCCCCACACCAACATGGCGAAGGCGTCGCTGAACATGCTGACGCGCACGACGGCGTCCGAGCTGGCGGAGCACGGAATCCACGTGACCAGCGTCGACCCCGGATGGTTCACCGACCAGCAGCCCGCGCCGGACCGGGCGCGCCGCGCCGCCGCCGGGTTCCGTCCCCCGCTGGACGTCGTGGACGCCGCCGCCCGCGTCTACGACCCGATCGTGCGCGGCGAACGGGACGGCGACCCGGCGCACGGCTGCCTGCTGAAGGACTACCGGATCGTCAGCTGGTGACCGCGCCCGCGGTTTCGATCAGCTGCGGCAGCGGCCCGGCGAACCCGTCCTCCAGCAGTTTCAGCGCCACCTTCCAGGCTTCGGGACGTCCGCCGAGATGCCGGTCGACGTGCTCGGCCAGGCGGCGCAGGACGCGCGGGTCGGGGAAGGCCCCGGGCTCCGGGGCGAGGAGCCGGTCCACCTCGGCGACGGTGAGCATCACGTCGGCCGTGACGCTCCCTTCGCGCAGCACGCGCGCCGCGTGGGTGCCGTAAATCGTCTCGGGGTCCCAGTGCCGTTGCGTGCCCGGCTCCCGCAGGCGCCTGGTGCGGCCGTGGCCGGTCTCCTCCACGAACACCGGGGCCAGCGGGACGTCCCCGTCCCGCCCGAGCAGCGCCCGGACGCGCGCGGTGCCGCGCAGGCCCGGCAGCCACAGCGACTCCGCCAGGTCCGCGAGCGCCTCGTCGGGGACGGCGCCGACGACGAACTCCGCGGTGAGCGTGCCGGCGACCAGCCCGTTCCCGGCGACCTTGAGCAGCACGTCCGCGCCGGGCCGCGCCCCCTGACCGCACAGGCCGGCGAGCAGCTCTGGGGCGGGGTCGCTGATGAACACGGCGACGCCGGGATGGTCGGCGACCACCGAGCGCGACAGGTCGAGCGGGACGTCGGTGCGTTTGGCGATGAACCGGGCGGCCCTGCGGGGGACGGGTCCCTCCTCGGCACGCCGGCGCGGCTCGTCCGCCAGGACGGCGTCCCAGCCGACGCGCGGGACACCCGGGTGGCGGCGATGCACGACCGTGCGCACGGGCGGCCGGCCTAGCCAGGGCTCGCATCCCGCGGCGTCGCCGATCTCCGCGATCGTCCGCAGGAACTCGGCCTTGCGCACCCGCTCGGAGAGATCGCGCAGCCGCCACTCTCCCCGCGCGGTCTCCAGCGCCGCCTGCGCGTACGCGAGGACGCTCGGCAGCGATCCGTCCGGCCCCCACCGGTACGCGGGCAGCCGCCCCTGGTCGACGAGCTGCCGGATCTCGTGCTTGCGATGCGCGTCGAGCAGCGTCCGGCAGGCCTGGAGAGCGCCGTGCGGGTCGGCGCCCGCCCCGACGAACCGCAGCGCCGTCCCGGCCACGTCGGCATCGGCCGCGAACAGCAGCGCGTGGTCGACGGGCCCCGGCGTCCCCTCCTGCGACAGCAGCGCCCGCCGCATCTCGGCGGGCAGCGGGCGCGGCGTGACGCCGTCCCGCCGCGAGGTCTGGTGGGCGAGCTGGCGGCGCAGATTCCGCGGGAGCGGGGCGAGCGCGCTCTCCGCGGTCAGCAGGGTCGCGTTGACCTCCGGGTCATCCAGATCGAGGAGGCGCCCGAGCAGGGACGGCGGATCGTCGAAGCGCAGCGCGTGCTGGACGAGCAGATCGAGATCACCGGCCCTCCCGCGCCGCAGCAGCGCCTCCAGGACGACCCGGTTCGGCGTTCCGTAACTGCTCACGGCACGCCGGACGCGGTCATCGGGCAACTGCCCGGCCAGAACGTCCATCTCGCCGGGCGTCGCGAACCGAAGGAGTCCGGCCGTGCAACGTGCGATGTCCTGCGCGCGAGTCGTCTTCCAGCCGAAGCGTTGGGGGGCCATGGGCCGCCACCGTAGCGGCCGCACCCGATCGCTCGCCATCGACCGGCTCAGCACGAGGCCCGGCCGCAGCCCTTTCATACGGTGCCGTATAGTCCCATTCATACGGCAGCGTATAAGCGGCCGCCGGCCCGTCCACCGAACGAGGGGGAACGATGAAGCTCCCGGACACCTCCCACACGTCCCGTCCGTGGCGGATTCACGAGATCGCGCACGACTTCCGGCTGGAGGACGTGTGGGCGCTCCCCACACCGGGCGGCCCGGACGACCTCCCGAAGCTGGTGGAGCAGATGGCCTCCGGCGGCGGCGGGCTCCCCGGCGTCGCGGGCGTGCTGTTCGGCATCCGCTGGAAGCTCGGGAAGCTGCTCGGCTGGGACCGGAAGGGCGCCGGCCTCGGCGTGCGGGTGCCGACGCTGCGCGACCGGCTGCCGGACGACCTGCGCGACCGTCCGCACGGCCCGGACTTCCGCTCGCTGCCCTTCCGGCCGCTGTACATGACCGGTGACGAGTGGGCGGCCGAGCTGGCCAACCGGACGGTGCACGGCGTGATGCACATCGGCTGGGTCCCGGACGGCTCCGGCGGGTATCGCGGCCAGATGGCCGTTCTGGTGAAGCCGAACGGCCTGTTCGGCAAGCTCTACATGGCCGCGATCCTGCCCTTCCGGTACGTGTTCGTGTATCCGGCGCTGATGCGGCTGATCGGACGCGGGTGGCGGACGCGGCAGCCGTCCACGGGCTGACCGGCCGGGGGCATGGAGGCGGCCCCGTCCCGGGGGCGTGAGGAGGACGGGGCCGCAGGGGCCGCGCGGGACCGGGCGACGGTCGCCCGCGCGGCAGATCTTCAGTACTCCACTGTCAGTGCTTCGCCGCCACCTCCGCGCCCGCCCCGGTGAGGGAGCGGACCTCGATCTCGGCGTACTTCTCGGCGTTGTGCTCCTTGCTGAGCATCGTGCCGAGCCAGCCGCACAGGAAGCCGAACGGGATGGAGATGATCCCGGGGTTGTCCAGCGGGAACCAGCTGAAGTCGGCGTCGGTGAACAGCGCCTTGTCCGAGCCCGACACGACCGGCGAGAAGGCGACCAGGACGATCGCCGAGCCGAGGCCGCCGTAGATGGCGGCGACGGCGCCGGTGGTGTTGAACCGCTTCCAGAACAGGCTGTAGAGGATCGCGGGCAGGTTCCCGGACGCGGCGACCGCGAAGGCCAGCGCGACGAGGAACGCCACGTTGAGGCGCTGCGCGTAGATGCCCAGGACGATCGCGACGGCGCCGATCACGAAGGCCGAGATGCGGGCGACGCGGACCTCGTCCCGCTCGCTGGCCTTGCCCTTGCGGACCACGTGCGCGTACAGGTCGTGGGAGACCGACGAGGACGAGGCGAGGGTGAGGCCGGCCACGACCGCGAGGATCGTCGCGAACGCGACCGCCGCGATGACCGCGAGCAGGATCGTCCCGCCCGTGTCCCCGAAGACGATCTCACCGATGCGCTGGGCGAGCTGCGGCGCGGCGGTGTTGCCGGCCGGGTTGGCCTTGGCGATCTCCTTGGACCCGACGAGCGCGGCGGCGCCGAACCCGAGGACGAGGGTGAGCAGGTAGAACGCGCCGATGATGCCGATCCCCCACAGCACCGACTTGCGGGCGTCGCGGGCGGTCGGGACGGTGTAGAAGCGGATCAGGATGTGCGGCAGCCCGGCGGTGCCGAGGACGAGCGCGAGCCCGAGGCTGATCAGGTCCAGCTTGCCGGTCAGCCCGTCCTCCGCCGTGGCGTAGCGCAGCCCCGGCTCCAGGAACGCGCCGCCCTTGCCGCTCTGGTCGGCGGCGTCGTTCAGCAGGCTTGACAGGTTGAACCCGGAGTGGCCGAGCACCAGCAGCGTGATGAGGGTGGCGCCGGTCATCAGCAGGACGGCCTTGACGATCTGCACCCAGGTGGTGCCCTTCATTCCGCCGAACACCACGTAAACGATCATCAGCACGCCGACCAGCGCGATCGTCGCGCCCTTGGCGAAGTCGCTGGTGAAGCCGAACAGCAGCGAGACCAGGGCGCCCGCGCCGACCATCTGCGCCAGCAGGTAGAAGATCGACACCACGATGGTGGAGACCCCGGCGGCGGTGCGGACGGGGCGGGGGCTCATCCGGAACGCCAGCACGTCCGCCATCGTGAACCGGCCCGAGTTCCGCAGCAGCTCGGCGACCAGCAGCAGCGCCACGAGCCAGGCGACGAGGAACCCGATCGAGTACAGGAAGCCGTCGTATCCGTACAGCGCGATCAGCCCGGCGATGCCGAGGAAGGACGCGGCGGACATGTAGTCGCCGCCGATGGCGAGCCCGTTCTGCGCGCCGGTGAACGACCGTCCGCCGGCGTAGAAGTCGGTGGCGCTCTTGGTGTTCCGGCTCGCCCACACGGTGATCGCCAGGGTGGCGGCCACGAAGATGAGGAACAGGGTGATCGACAGGGTCTCGTCGCTCATCGGGCGTCCTCCGCGACATCGGCGTCGGGGGTGCCCCCGGCGCGCTCGGCCTCGATGCCGGCGCGCAGCTTGTCCGCCACCGGGTCCAGGCGCCGTTCGGCGTGCCGCGCGTACCAGTACGCGATGGCGAAGGTCGACACGAACTGCAGCAGCCCGAACACGAGCGCGACGTTGATCGACCCGAACAGGTCCTTGCCCATGAAGTCGCGGGCCCAGCCCGAAAGGACGACATAGAGCAGGTACCAGCTGAGGAACGCCGCGGTCATGGGGAATACGAATCGGCGGAATCTGCGCCGGAGTTCCTGGAACTCCGTGGTGCCCTGGAACCGTTCATAGACGGTGCCGGTGGCGTTCTTATCGACGGACACGACGGCCCTCCTGTTTTGTGACGCCGGTCACGCGCCACGGTAAAGAGCCTGATCGGGGCGGGCGAGAGGGCGCCGCCGGGCGTGCGGCCAGCCGCCGTCCACCATCGCCGACGGGTTGAACCCGTCGGTGAGCGGTCGGTCTGGCGCGACGAACGGTCACACCCGGCGGGGACTCCACGTGCCCCGGTCGACCGCCAGCGACTCGGGGGTGTGCAGGCGCACCATCATGCGCGCGACGCTCGGCGGCACCCGGCCCGGCGTGCACAGCGACACGACGATCATGACGGTGAACGCGATCGGGACCGTCCAGGCGGCGGGCTGGGCGAGCAGCGCGCCGAGGAGTCCCGGCGGCGGCCCGGCCGCGATCGTCACGACCACCGCGGTGCCCGCGAGCGCGCCGCCGATGGCGAGCCCGGCGAGCGCGCCCGGCACGGTGAGCCGCCGCCACCAGACGCCGAGCACCAGCAGCGGGCAGAACGTGGACGCGGCGACGGCGAAGGCCAGCCCGACCACGTCCGCGACGGCGAGGGACCGGGCCGCGATCGCGAGGCACAGCGGGACGACGAGGGCGAGCAGCGTCCCGACGCGGAACGAGCGCACGCCGCCGCGCAGGATGTCCTGCGCCAGCACGCCCGCCACCGACACGGTGATGCCGGACGAGGTGGACAGGAACGCCGCGACCGCCCCACCCGTCACCAGCGCCCCGAGCAGGTCGCCGCCGACACCGCCGATGAGACGTCCGGGCAGGGTGAGGACGACGGCGTCCGCCCGCCCCGTCATGAGCAGCTCGGGTGTGTAGAGACGCCCGAGTACCCCGTACAGCGCGGGCAGCACGTAGAACGCGCCGAGCAGCGACAGCACCATCACCGTCGTGCGGCGCGCGGCCCTGCCGTCCGGGTTGGTGTAGAAGCGGACGAGGACGTGCGGGAGCCCCATCGTCCCGAGGAACGTGGCGAGGATCAGCGAGTACGTGGCGTAGAGGGAGTGGTCGCGTCCGTGGAGTGGCAGCACCCATTCCCGGTCCGTGCTGACCGGCCGCCCGCGCACGTGGGGGACGTCCGCGCCGGCCGGGAACGTCACGGACGTGTTCTGGTCGAAGCGGTGCAGCCCCGGCTGGAGGGTGACGGCGCCACCGCCGTGGGTGCGGCCGTCGACCCGCCCGTCGACGCTCACCTGGACGGGCGTGGTGACGTTCACCGTGACGGCCATGCCGACCGCGACGGTCGTCCGGTCGCCGAACCGGGGCGGGGCGTCCGACGACAGGCCGGGCGACCCGTCGAACCGCCACGCCATCAGCAGGAACACCAGGGGGACGGCCAGCGCGGTCAGCTTCATCCAGTACTGGAACGCCTGGACCATGGTGACGCTGCGCATGCCGCCGACCAGGACGTTGCCCGCGACGACGACGGCGATCAGCACGCCGCCCGTCCACACCGGCGCGCCCGTGACCGTCCGCAGCACGAGCCCGGCGCTCTGGAACTGGGGCAGCAGGTAAAGCCAGCTGATCAGCACGACGAGGACGCTCGCGACGCGGCGCACCGCCATCGACTCCAGCCGCGCCTCGGCGAAGTCCGGCAGCGTGTAGGCCCCGGAACGGCGCAGCGGCGCCGACACCAGGACGAGCAGGACGAGGTAGCCGCCGGTCCAGCCGACGGGCAGCCACAGCATGTCGGCCCCGTACGCCAGGATCAGCCCGGCGATGCCGAGGAACGACGCCGCCGACAGGTACTCGCCGCCGATCGCCGACGCGTTGCGCAGGGGCGAGACCGTCCGGGACGCGACGTAGAAGTCGGACGTCGTCCGCGAGATCCGCACCCCGAGCACGCCGATGAGGACGGTCGCGACGACGACGAGCAGGACGCCCGCCAGCCCGTACGCGGCGCTCACGCCCGTTCCCCGGCCTTGTCGGCACGCCCGGAGTCGGCACGCCCGGAGTCGGCACGGTCCACAAGGTCGGCGAAGTCGTCCTCGTTGCGCTCGGCCTGCCGGACGTACCACCAGCCGCACGCGACGAACCACGGGTAGATCAGCCCGCCGAGCACCACCCACGGCAGCGGCAGCCCCAGCAGCTCCCGCTCCCGCACCTCGGGGAACACGGCGAACAGCAGCGGCAGGCCGAGCACGACGACGGCGAGCACCAGGCACAGCCGGGCCGCGAGCCGCAGCTGGGTGCGCACCAGCGACCGCATGTACGCCTCGCCGAGCCCGGTCTGCTCGTCGATCTCCCGCGTCACGGGGTAGCGGGGCCGCCGGACGGTCCGGGTCCGCGGCCCGGTCACCAGCGTCCGGCCAGGGGCCGGCTCCTCCGAGGTCGGCTTCTCGGAGGTCGGCTTCTCGGAGGCAGGGCCGTGCGGCCGTTCGTCCCCGCTCAGGGGGATCGCCTCGCCCGGCGCACAAGCAGGTCGCGCAGCTCGCGCACGTGCCGGCGGGCGACCGGCAGCTCGGTGCCGCCGACGACGATCGTGCAGCGTCCCGAGTCCAGCCGCAGCTCCTTGATCGCCGACAGCGCGACGAGGTGGCTGCGGTGCACCCGGACGAACCCGGCGCCGCTCCACCGTTCGCCGAGCGCGGCGAGCGGGATGCGCACCAGATGGCTGCCGCCCGACGTGTGCAGCCGCGCGTAGTCGCCCTGCGCCTCCACGTACAGCACCTCGGCCGGGTTGACGAACCGGGTGACTCCGCCCAGTTCGACGGGCATCGGCTCGGGCTCGGACGGCGCCGGGACCTCGGCGGCGCCGGTGTCCCAGCCCGCCTCCTCGGCGGCCTCCGTCACCCGCCGGATCGCCACGGCGAGCCGCTCCGGCCGCACCGGTTTGAGGATGTAGTCGGCCGCCTTGATCTCGAACGCGTCGACCGCGTGGTTCTCGTAGGCGGTGACGTAGACGATCTGCGGCGCGCGGGCGAACTGGTGGAGGACGCGGCCGAGGACGGTGCCGTCCAGGCCGGGCATCCGGATGTCGAGGAAGACGGCGGCGATGGGGCGCCCGTCCGCGAGCGCCCGGTCGAGCTTGCGGAGCGCGGAGGCGCCGTCCCGGGCGGTGTGGATCTCGCCGATCCGGGAGTCGGCGCGCAGCAGGTGGACGAGGTCGTCCAGCGCGGGCGCCTCGTCATCCACCGCCAGGACACGCAGGCCCACCACACCGTCCTTCCCGTGCCGTTCGCCACATTCCAGTCGGCGGACGGGCGGGGCGTCAAGAGGCCGTGACCCCGGGCCGGTACTTCGGGACGCGCACGGTCACCTTCGTCCCGGCGCCGGGCCCGGTCTCGACGGCCAGCCCGTACTCGTCGCCGTAGACCTGGCGGAGCCGGTCGTCGACGTTGGCGAGCCCGATCCCGGGCGCCTCCGTGTCGCCCGGCATGCGCCGCTCCCCGGCGAGCAGGCGCCGGACGTCCTCGGGGTCCATGCCGATCCCGTCGTCCTCCACGCTGATCACGCAGTCGGACCCGGCGTCCTCCGCCACGATCGTGATGAGGCCGGGCTCGGACCGGTCCTGCAGCCCGTGCCGGACGGCGTTCTCCACGAGCGGCTGGAGGCACAGGAACGGGACGGCGACCGGCAGCACCTCGGGCGCGATCCGCAGCGTCACCCGCAGTTCCTCACCGAACCGCGCCCGCTGCAGAAGCAGATACCGGTCGATCGACCGCAGTTCCTCCGCCAGTGTCGTGAAGTCGCCGTGCCGCCGGAACGAATAGCGGGTGAAACCGGCGAATTCCAGCAGCAGTTCCCGTGCCCGCTCCGGATCGGACCGGACGAACGACGCGATCGTGGTCAGCGAGTTGTAGATGAAGTGCGGCGAGATCTGCGCGCGCAGCGCCCGCATCTCCGCCTCCATGAGCAGCGTCCGTGAATGGTCGAGTTCGGCCAGCTCCAGCTGGGCGTCCACCCACTGCGCGACCTCCTCCGCCGCGCGGATCAGCCCCGCCGGCACCTCCTCGCCGTACGCGGCGAGCGTCCCGACCACCCGGTCGTCGGTGGCGAGCGGGACCACGACGACCCGCCGGATGAGGCAGTCGAGCCGGTCGCAGCCCACGTCGTGCACCTGTGTGCGCCCGTTCCCCAGGGTGGCCTCGGCGTGCCCGAGGACCTCCGCGGAGTGGTGGTCGTGCTCCCCGTCCCACGCCAGCAGCCGCTCGCCGTCCGTGATCGCGACCGCCGCGCAGCCGAGCAGCACCAGCAGATGCCGCGCCGCCTTCTGCGCGCCCTGCTCGGTCAGCCCGGCCCGGAACGCGGGTGCCGCCCGCGACGCGGTGTGCAGCGTCTCGAACGTCGCCCGCCGCGCGGGCCCGCCGAGGTCGCCGCCCCGCCCCTGCCGCCGCCACCACAGCAGCGCCGGAACCCACGTCACCACCAGCGTCGCGGCGACGGCAACGACCACGTCCATCCGGCAAAGCTACGCCGCCCGAACGCGCTCAGGGGAGGCCCTCCGGGCCTCGAACGGAATTGAGTCAGGGTCCGGAATGGAGATTTCGGTGATCGCTTTCGCCTTCTGGTCCGCCGCTGGAGGGGCACGTCAATCGGTCTTCGGGGTGATCTTCCGGGGCGGATGTCGGCTCCAGTGGTGGATCACGGGGACAAGTGGTGCAAACGAGAATCAGGGGACCAATCCGCGCCTTGCGCGGGAAAGCATCGATCCCCCCGAAGGGAACCGAATGCGCCTCAGACACAGGATTCTCGCGGCCGGCGTGGCCGGTGTGGCGCTCGTGCCCGCCGCTGCCGTCACCGCCCTCGCCGCCCCGGCCGCCCCCGGCGCCCGTGGCGGCGACACGACGAGCCCGGTCGAGAAGAAGCGCGTCGACCGTGTGCCCACCCCGAAACTCGGCTGGTACAAGTGCTACGGCGACGCCGAATGCGCGACCGTCCGGCTGCCCTTGGACTACGACGATCCGAAGGGCGCGACCACCGAGGTCGCCGTTCTGAGGATGAAGGCGCGGAACCCCAAGAAGCGGATCGGCAGCCTGTTCGTCAACCCGGGCGGGCCCGGCGGCCAGGGCACCGCCCTGGCGTACCAGGCGCCCGCCTTCCTCGGCGCGGACGTCCTCGACCGCTTCGACATCGTCGGCTTCGACCCCCGCGGCATCGGGTTCAGCTCGAACGTCGCCTGCTTCAAGTCCACCAGGGACCAGACGCTCGCGCTGGCGGGGATGGATGTCGCCTTCCCGGTCGGCGCGAAGCAGGAGGCGGCCTACATCAAGTCGGCGAAGGCGCTCGGCAAGGGCTGCTCGACGACCGGGAAGAAACTGGCGGGCTCGATGTCCACCGCCGAGGCGGCGCGCGACATGGACGTCCTGCGCCGCGCGGTCGGTGACAAGAAGCTGTCCTACCTGGGCTTCAGTTACGGCACCGCACTCGGCCAGTACTACGCGAACATGTTCCCCGACCGGCTGCGCGCCGTGGCCGTGGACGGCGTCATCAACCCCGTCTCCTGGGTCGGCACCCGCAAGACGTCGGGCCAGATCCTGGACGACCGGCTGCGGTCCGCCGACGGCGCCTACAAGGCGCTGAGGGAGATCCTCGTCCGGTGCGGCAAGGCGGGCAAGGCGAAGTGCGCGTTCGCGGCCTACGGAGACCCCGTCAAGAACTTCGACGTCCTCGCCAAGCGGCTGAAGGCGAAGCCCGCCAACATCGAGGGACAGAAGATCACCTACGCCGACCTCGTCGGCGGCACGCTCGGCGAGCTGTACGACCCGAGCGGCTACGAGATCATCGACGAAATGGTCACCGACCTGTGGAAGGCGACCTCGCCCGCCTCGACGGCGGCGCAGGCGGCCGCGGCGCGCAAGGCCCTCGCCGGCCGCATCGCCGAGCGCCGGGCCGCGGTCAAGCGGCAGAAGGAGTCCGCGGAGAAGGTCGCGGCCAAGGACTTCCCCTACGACAACGGCTTTGACGCTTTCAGCGGTGTCACGTGCACCGACGGCCTGCACCCGAAGAAGGCGGGGAAGTGGCCCGCGCTGACGGCGGCTTCCGACAAGCGGGCGCCCTACTTCGGGCGTGCGTGGGGCTGGGGCAGCGTTCAATGCGCCGGTGACGCCTGGAAGGTCCGCGACGAGGACGCCTACACCGGTCCCTTCAACCGGCGGACGAACGCTCCCGTCCTGTTCGTCGGGGACTACTACGACCCCGCCACGAACTACAACGACGCGGTCTCGTCCAGCAAGCTGCTGCCCAACAGCCGGCTGCTGTCCAGCAACAGCTGGGGGCACACCGCCTACGGCACCTCGGCGTGCGTGACGAAGGCGGTCGACGCCTACCTCGTCCGCGCGGCGCTGCCGCCCGCGGGCAAGGTGTGCGTCGGCGACATCCAGCCGTTCGCGGACAACCCCGAAAAGGCGCCCGCCAGCAGAGGGCCGGCGGACGCGAGCGCGATGGCGACCCAGGTGAAGGCCGCCGGGCAGGGCACGAAGCTGCCGCCGGTGGCGACGCGGGTGCCGTCGTCCATCCTGCTCGGGACGCGGTGAACTGAGCGGTCGTGACGCCAGGATGACGCCCGGCCGGGGTTCGCCCCGGCCGGGCGTCCTCTTGAATCAGTCGAGGTGGAGGCCGGCGGCCAGGCCGTCGTAGTGGAGGTCAGCGTCGCCGAAGGACAAGGACGTGGTCATCGCATGTTCGGAGAACAGGTACAGGTCGTGTTCTTGGGTGAAGCCGATCGCGCCGTGTACCTGGTGGCCTAGCGAGCACACCCGTTCGTACGCCTCGCTCACCCATGCCTTGGCCATCGCGACCTCGGGTGCCGCGTCACGGTTCGCCGACAGCAGCCAGATGGCCTCGTAGGCGATGAACCGGGAGCCCAGGACGTCGATCGCCATGTTCGCGCAGTGGTGCTGGACGGCCTGGAACGACCCGATGGCGCGGCCGAACTGCTCGCGTTCCGTCGCGTACTGGACCGTCATGTCCAGCACATGCTGGGCCGCGCCGACCATCTCCGCGCAGGTCGCGGCGGCCCCGAACAAGGAGATCGCTTCGGCGGCGTCGGGGCCGAGAGCGTCCTCGGCCCGAACTCCGTCCAGTTCGACGTGGCAGGGACGGTCGGCGCCGATCGTCCCGAGGGGTGTCAGGGTCACGTCCGCGGCGTCCACCCAGAAGGCGTGCGGCTCGTCGTCGAGCCGCGCCACCACCAGGAGGTGCTCGGCGGAGGCTGCGAACGGGACGAACGTGGCGGTGCCGTCCAGGACGAAGCCGCCGTCGGAACGAGACGCCACCGGCCCCTCACCAGGACGGTCCCAGGGAAGCGGCGCCGCGGTCACGATCTCGCCGTTCGAGATGGCGCCCAGCCAGCGTTCCTTCTGATCGGACGTCCCGAACCGCGCGATCGGCATCCCGCAGCACGCCACCGCCATCAGCAGCGGGCTGGGGACCTGCGCGTATCCCAGCTGCTCGAACAGCAGGCAGACGTCGAGGAAGTCGCCGCCCACGCCGCCGTGCTCTTCGGGGAAGGCCAGGCCCGTCCAGCCGAGCTCGACCATCTCCTTCCAGAGCGCGGCCGAATACCCCGCGGGGACGCCGTCCAGCGCACGCGTCCCCGCCGTCGCGGCGCGGGACTCCAGCAGCTCGCGGGCCGTGGAGGCGATGAGCTCCTGGTCCTCGGTCAGGCTCAGGTCCATGGCGGCGGCACCTTGTCCGAGCGGACCCACACGCCCGGCCGCTCCTCCCAGAACAGCTGGACGAGGATGCCGCCGGTGTGCTTCGGGTGGATGAACGTGTGCTTCCAGGCGGCGCCGTCCGTCGTACCCTCCTCGTCGTCGAAGGTCGGCGTGCCGTGGTGTTCGCAGGCGGCCATCGCCTTGTCCCAGTCGTCCACCTCGAACGTGACGTGGTGGGCACCGGGGCCGCCCTTTTCGAGGAATCGCTCGATGAACGAGTCCTCGCCGCGCGGCATGATCACTTCCCAGCAGATCGCCGAACCCGGGATGTTCAGCACGAGGTCGGCCATGTCGGGATGCTCGTCGTCCGCGGTCCGCCAGACCTGCACGAATCCGGCGAGCCCGTGGTACCAGCGGGCGAGCTCGTCGCGGTCGTGGAACGCCTGGCAGATGTGGTCGAGCGCCATGATGCCGAGGGACGGCCCGTCCGCGGCACCCGTCTCGACAACCGAGGCGGACGAATCGCCGCACATGTCCAGGCTGCCCGGCCCGCGGAGCCGCCACAGCACACCCGGGCCGTGCTCGGGCGGGCTCAGCGACGCCTCCAGCCAGCGCCCGCGCGCCCCGTCCGTCGGCTTGATGCCGCGCACCTCCAGCTCGGCGCGGACGGCCTCCAGGTCGGGCACTTCGGCGCCGACGTGATGCAGTCCGGGGCGCCCGGCGTGTTCGTCCAGCCAGGTCTGGAGCGCGGAGCCGTCCCCGGAGGGCGAAACGACCTCCCACGCCTGGCCCCGGCTGCCGGGGATCTCCAGCCGGGCCCCGCGCACGCCCTCGCCCGGGTCGTCCCAGCTCCGGACGCGCCGGAACCCGAACAGCCCCTCCAGCAGGGCGACCTGCGCGTCGAGATCGGGGGTCACCTGCGCCACATGATCGATGCGGTAGATCTGCACGGTTCCTCCTAGCTCGGGTGGGGCTCGATCCAGTCGTAGCCGTAGGTGACGAGCTCCTTGACGAGCCGCAGGTTGTAGCGGTTCATCGCCGCGATCCGCTCGGCCAGCTCGCCGATCCGCTTGTCGAACTCGTCCGCCGGGTACACGTCGTTGACCAGGCCCAGCCGCAGCGCGCGGTCGGCGTCGATCCGGGCGCCGGTGAAGAGCAGTTCCTTGGCGCGGGCCTTGCCGATGCGTTCGGGCAGCCGCTTCACCCCGCCCCAGCCGGGCGCCGACCCGCCGAACTCGGGCTGGTCGGGATCGCCGTCCTCGGTCATCTTCGGCCGGTACGGCGGCCGCGCCGACAGCGTGATCTCGACGAGCCCCATCTTCGCGTTGTCGGACGCGATGATGAAGTCCGCCGCGAGCGCAAGCTCCAGGCCGCCGCCGACCGCGTACCCGTGCACGGCCGCGATCACCGGCACCGACGTCCGCTCCATCATCGCGAACGTCTTCTCACCGAGCCGGCCCTGCTCGATCCGCTCGCGCGGGGTCAGCTTCTCCGACCAGGCCAGGTCCATCCCGGCGCAGAACGCGCGCTCGCCGGCGCCGCGCAGCACGACCACGCAGACGTCCTCGTCGTCGTCCACGCGGGTGAAGATGTCGCGCAGCTCCGTCATCGTCGTGGGCGTCAGCGCGTTGAGCTTGTCCGGCCGGTTGAGCGTCAGCCAGGCGACCCGCTCCTCGATCTGCAGGTCGACGGTCTCGTAGGCGTTCTCGTCGGGCATGTGCGCGTGCTCCTCCGGTGGATGGTCAGCTGCGGGGCAGGTTCAGGCCCCGGGTGGCGATGACGTTGCGCTGGATCTCGGTGGTGCCGCCGAGGAAGGTGGACGCCACCGAATCCCGCCGCATGTGCGTGAACACGGCGTCGAGCGGCGCGCCCTCGCGGTCCCAGAGCGCGGCGGACCGCCCGAACGCGCGGGCGCCCGTGCGGGCGAGCCGCTGGTGCAGCTCGGCGCCGAACAGCTGGTTGATGGACGCCTCGAAGTCGGGCTCGTCCCCCGCCGCCTGCCGCGACACGGTGTAGCGGGCGAGGTTGTAGAGCACGCGGATCTCGGTCTGCCGGCGGGCGATCTCCTGCTTCAGCGCGGGGCTCGTGCGCGCGGACCGGGCGCCCTCCGGCGACCCCAGGTAGGTGACCAGTTCGGCGAGCGCCTGCTCGTACTTGATGGTGGCGCCGATCCCGGCGCGCTCGAAGCCGAGCGCGGACATCGCCACGTACCAGCCCCGGTTCTCATCGCCGACCCGGTTCGCGACCGGTACCCGGACGCCCTCGAAGAAGATCTCGCAGAACGGCGCGGCACCGCGGATGTCGGCGATGGGGCGGATCGTCACCCCGGGCGCGTCCGCCTCGATGAGCAGGAACGTGATGCCGCGGTGGGGCCTCTCGGCGTCCGGGTCGGTGCGGACCAGGACGAACAGCCAGTCGGCGTACTGCCCGAGGGACGTCCACACCTTCTGGCCGTCCACGACGTAGACGTCCCCGTCGCGGACGGCGCGGGTGCGCAGCGAGGCCAGGTCGGAGCCCGAGCCCGGTTCAGAGAAGCCCTGCGCCCAGGTCGCCTGCCCCGTCGCGATCGGCGGCAGATGTGCGGCCTTCTGTTCCTCGGTGCCGTGCACCAGCAGCGTCGGGCCGAGGAGGAACGCGCCGATGCCGTTCACCGTCGGCACCCGAGCCCGCATCATCTCCTCGTGCAGGATGAACTCCTCCAGCGCCGGCAACCCGGCGCCGCCGTACTCGACCGGCCAGTGCGGGGCGATCCAGCCGCGTTCGGCCAGTGCCGCCGCCCACGCCCGCGCGCCCTCGCGGCGTCCCGGATCGTCCGCGACCCGGTCGACCGGCCAGTTGTAGCCCGCGACGTCCTCCGGTTCGAGGCTCTGCTCCTCGTTCGCCGCCGGACGATAGGACGCGGGGAACCGCTCCTCGACGAAGGCGCGGACCTCCTCGCGGAACGCGGCCTGCTCCGGCGTGTCGTCCCAGTTCACCGGCCGCCCGCCTCCCGGTCCCAGGTCGCGGGCGTGACCCCGGCCTCGCCCTGCGCTCGCAGCTTGTACTTGGCGACCTTGTCGGTCGGGGTGCGGGGCAGCGCCTCCACGAACTCGACGTAGCGCGGCACCATCGAGCGCGGCAGCCGCTCCTCGCAGTAGGCCACCAGCTCCTCAGGGTCGAGCCCGGTGTCGGGTTGCACGACGATCGAGACCTTGATGTCCTCGTCCTCCAGTTCCGAGGGCACGCCGATCGCGGCGCACTCCAGCACCGCCGGATGCTGATTGATCTCCGTCTCCAGGTCGAAGGCGGAGATGTTCTCCCCGCGCCGGCGGATGGCGTCCTTCATCCGGTCGAGGAAGAAGAAGTACCCGTCGTCATCGCGCCATACCCGGTCTCCGGTGTGGAACCACATGTTCCGGAAGCAGTGCGTCGTGGCCTCCCAGTTGCCGTAGTAGCCGGTCGTCAGGACGAACGGCTGCTTCGGCCGCAGCACCAGCTCGCCGGGCTCCCCCGGCGGGAGTTCCCGGTCGTACTCGTCCACGACCGCCACCTGGAACCGCTCCTCGTGGGCCTGCCCGCAGGACCCGACCCGCCACTCCCCGTACGGGCTGCCTGTCGCGATGCCCGCCTCCGTGCTGGTGTAGGTCTCCACGGAACGGACGCCGAAACGCTCCCGCAGCGGCTCGTCCAGGTTCGACTTGCCCATGTAGAACGTCTCCAGGCGGTGGTCGCGGTCCCGGGACGTCGGCGGGCGGTTCAGCAGGATCGGGATCATCGAGAACACGCTCATGCACACCTGCGCGTCGAAGCGGCGCACGTCGTCCCAGAACCGCGACGCGCTGAACCGTTCCACGATCGCGATCGAGCCGCCGCCGAGCAGGGCGGACAGCATGCCGTCCCAGAGCGCGGCGGCGTGGAACAGCGGCAGCGGGCAGTAGACCGTCTTGCCCCAGCGGTCCAGGAAGTCGAGCGAGTCGTAGGCGCAGGTCAGGGCCAGCGCGTGCGGGACCATCGCGCCCTTGGACGGGCCCGTGGTGCCGGACGTGTACATGATCGCCTGCATGTCGCCGAACCCGACCTCGACGTCGACCCGGCCGTCGCCGTCCGCCGGCAGGCTGCGCAGCTCCCGCGCCGGCTTGCCCAGCCGGTCGAGCAGCACCCCGGACGCGGCGGCGTCCCGTACGATCACCCCGCCCAGCTTCGGCAGCCGGTCGGCGATCTCGGGGATCCGCTCGGCGTACGGCCCGTCGATGATCAGCCGGCCGGAGTCGGAGCTGTCCAGGACGTGCCGCAGCAGCTCCCCGCGGTACGCGATGTTGATCGGCACGGCGACCGCGCCCAGCCGCGCCAGCGCGAAGATGACGTGCACGATGTCGGGGCAGTTGGGCAGCATCACGCCCACGTGGTCGCCGCGCCCGATGCCGGCGCCCGACAGCGCGCGGGCCAGCCGGTCGGCGGCGGCGTCCACCTCGCCGTAGGTGATCTCTCCGTCGCGGAACTTGAGGAACGTCTGCCTTCGGTGAACCTGCGCCTGTGACCGGAGGACGTCCCCGAGGACGAAGCTCTCCAGCGTCTCCTTGCGCATCCGGACCTCCGCTTTTCGCTTGCGTGGCGTGGGTCGTCGGTCGGCTGGGCGGGTGGCTGGGCGATTGGACGGCGGGTGGGCGGCGGGGCGGAATCGGCCAGGAGCGATCCGCAACCGGACATTGCCTTAAATAGAGGAACACGAAACGCTATTCACGGCAACACTGGCTAAAAGGGAACAGATCTGTTGAAGGGGGTATCCCCTGAGGCGCGCGGCAATCAATGTGACGAACGCCACATCAACCTCGGGACCCTGTTTCGGACACCCGCAGCCGGGGATCAGGGACCGCCGAGACGGCGGAACGCCCGGCCGGGCATGAGCCTGACCGGGCGTTCCGAGACCTTCGGATCAGTGGACGACGCCGGCGATCCAGCGGTGGTAGTACCCGACGCTCGTGTAGATGTCGGGCGTCTCACCGCAGACGTCACCGACACCGCGGGAGTCGACCCCGGTGATGACCCAGCGACCCTTGACCTTCGTCAGCAGCGGCGACCCGGAGTCGCCGTTGCAGGGCCCGCGGACACCCTCGGGGTTGTCGGTGCAGATGTCGTTGTCGCGGTAGCCCCAGGAGTCGTCGCCGTTGGCGTCGACCCTGCACTTCTCCGTCGCCGGCGCGATCACCTTGGTGTCGAGCTGCTGCAGCTGGACGGGCAACTGGCTCGGGTCGTTGTCACTGGTGGACGTGTAGCCCCAGCCGATCTGCCGGACCGGCGTCCCCGGCGCGGGGATCGTCGTGGCCCGCCGGACGGGCGTCTGCGGAACCGCGGTGTCGAGGTGCAGGAGCGCGATGTCCTTGCCCTCGGAGCGGTCGTCCAGGTACTGGTAGCCGGGGTGGACGACGATCTCCTTGAGCTTGGCGACGCTGCCGCCCTGCGTCCGGTCGTTGGAGCCCACCCGGACGTGGAACAGCGCCGGGTCCATGACCGTGTACGGGGCGCCGCCGGTGCCCGCCTGGGTCACGCAGTGGGCGGCGGTCACCACCCATTCCGCGTCGATCAGCCCCGTACTGCAGGGAGGCCTTGACCTCCTCCACCGCCTACTGGCGGGGAAGTACAACCGTCGCCGGTTGGATTTCCTGCTTCGTCGCCGTCTGCCCGCCGGGCGTGCGCCGTTTGGGTCTTACGTCAGCTCCACAGGCAGACACCGCCAGCCCGGCGGCCAGAATGCTCTTTGCGGCGTTGACGTCGCGGTCATGCCAGACACCGCACCCGCCGCATTCCCAACCCCTCACGTGAACAACTACCGCCAGTCGGGCGGCGGCGGCTTCCCGCACATCGCCACGGCCCCGGTCGTCTACAACGCCCAGGTGGCGATCCGCGAGGCGATCGTCGAGTACGCGTCCGAAGCGGGCACCATCGACCCCGCGACCTTCCACGTGGACAACTGGAAACTCGTCCGCGAAGGCACCCCGGTCTTCTAGCTCAGGCTAGGGCCTGGACGAGAAGGTGCGGCGGTAGGTGGTCGGGGGGACGCCCACCGTGCGGGTGAAGTGGTGGCGGAGGTTGGCCGGGCTGCCCAGGCCGGTGCGTTCGGCGATCTGGTCGACGGGGAGGGACGTGGTCTCCAGGAGTTCGCGGGCGTAGTCGACGCGGATGCCGCGCAGCCAGGCCATGGGGGTCGTGCCGGTGGCCGCGTGGAAGCGGCGGATCAGGGTGCGGGTGGTGACGTTGGCGCGGCGCGCCAGGGCGGCGACGGTCAGCGGCTCGTGCAGGCGCCGGCGGGCCCAGTCGAGGACGGGGCCGAGTTCGTCCGCGTCCTGGACGGCCGCCGCGTCGATGTACTGGGCCTGGCCTCCGGGGCGGTGGGCCGGCATGACCAGGCGCTTGGCGAGGGCGCTGGCGACGGCGGCGCCGTGGTCGTTGCGGATGACGTGCAGGCACAGGTCGAGTCCGGCGGCGGTGCCCGCGCTGGTCAGGACGTCGCCGTCGTCGATGTAGAGGACGGACGCGTCCACCAGCACCTCCGGGTACCGGGCCGCGAGCTGGGCGGCGTGCATCCAGTGGGTGGTCGCCGGGCGCCCGTCCAGGATGCCCGCGGCCGCCAGGACGAACGCGCCGGTGCAGAGGGAGACGACGCGGGCGCCGTTGTCGTACGCGGCTCGGACGGCTTCGACCAGGTCGGGCGGCTGGTCGTCGATGACGCTGGAGCAGGCCGGGACCACGACCGTGTCGGCCTCCGCGAGGGCGTCGAGGCCGTGCCGGTCCTGTGGCGCGAACCCTGCGGCGGTGCGGGTTCCGGGGGCGGCGCAGAGGCGGAAGTCGTACCAGGAGTCGGTGAGCCCTGGGCGCTCGTATCCGAAGACCTCGCAGGGGATCGCCAGCTCGAAGATCGGCACTCCCTCGGCCACGGCGACGGCCAGCGTGTGCATGTCACTATTTTAGCGATGATGGTCGATCCTGCCACTTGGGCCGGGGTCGGGCGTGCGCGAAGGTCGGGGCATGGACGACTTCCCCGTTGGACGAGCCTCCTTCGACCCGCCCGGACCTGCGGTCGAACAGGTGTGGCGGCACGTCATCGACCTGCTCGACGGCGAGCGCGAACGGATCGCCGGACGTACCGTGAGCGCGCCCGTGGACGTGCGCGCACTGAGGGCCGCGATCGGCGCGTACGGCTTCGACCGTCCGGCCGCGCCCGCGGATGTGATCGATGACGTGGCGGAACTGCTGCGGGCGACCACCGTCCACACGACGCATCCGCGGTATTTCGGGCTCTTCAATCCGACACCGACGCTGATGGGGGTGGTCGGCGAAACACTGGCCGCGGCCTTCAACCCCCAGATGGCCGCCTGGTCACACGCTCCGGCGGCCGCGGAGATCGAGGCTCACCTGCTGCGTTTCCTGGGCGGACGGCTCGGCTACCCGCCCGGGACCGTCGCCGGGTCGTTCACTAGCGGCGGCGCGGAGGCGAACCTGACGGCGGTGCTGCTGGCGCTCACCAGGACCTGGCCCGAGTACGGCGAGCGGGGGCTGCGGGCGCTGCCGGGACGCCCGGTCATGTACGCGTCGGCGGAGAGCCATCTGGCCTGGCTGAAGATCGCGCACGCGACGGGCATCGGGCGGGACGCCGTCCGGCTCGTCCCGGCGGGCCGTGACCTGCGGATCGACACCGGGCGGCTGATCGAGCAGGTGGCGGCCGACTGCGCGGACGGCGACCTTCCGTTCCTGGTCGTCGGGACGGCCGGGACCACGGCCGCCGGTGTGATCGACCCGCTGCACGCGCTGGCCGACCTGTGCCGCGACTCCGGCCTCCGCCTGCACGTGGACGCCGCCTACGGGGGTGCGGCGGCACTGTCCGACCGGCTCCGGCCGGCCCTGGACGGCATCGGACGCGCCGACTCGATCACCGTGGACGCGCACAAGTGGCTGAGCGTCCCCATGGGCGCGGGGGCGCTGCTCACCACCGACGCCGAGGGACTGGCGGAGACGTTCCGGGTCACCACGTCCTACATGCCGGCCGACGTCCCCGACACCGTCGACCCGTACACGTCCAGCCAGCAGTGGTCGCGCCGGTTCATGGGCTTGAAGTTGTTCCTCAGCCTCGCCGTAGCAGGCCGCGAGGGCTACGCCGAGCAACTCGAACGCGATGCCGACTTGGCCGATGTCCTCCGCGAACGGCTCGCCGGGACCGGCTGGGACATCCTCAACGACACCCCGCTCCCCGTCGTCTGCTTTGCCGATCCCGGCACCGGGACGTGGGAGCACCACGACGCGCTCGCCCGGAAGGTCGTCGGCGGCGGGCGCGCGTGGATCAGCCCGGTCCGGCTGGACGGGCGCGCCGCCCTCCGCGCCTGCGTGATCAGTCACCGCACCACGCTCCAGGACGTCGAGGAGCTCGTCCGGGCCGCGAACGAAGCGCGCAAATGAGTCAGGGAACGCGGGCGACGGCGCAGTTCATGGAGACGTCCTCGATCGGGGGACGCCCCTCCGGCGGCACCTCGGGACGCCACTCGACGACCGAGGTCAAGCCCGGCGGAAGCACCTCCAGGCCGTCGAAGAAGCGCGCGAACTCGTCCCGGGAGCGGAGCCGGAACGGCACGCCGCTGCGGTTGTTCGCCTCCACGCTCTCCGCGTACTGCTCGGGCGTGAGGTAGTCGCCGGTCGCGTGGGTCATGACGAGGTGGCTGCCTGAGGGCAGCGCCGACAGGAGCCGGGAGACGATGCCGTACGGGTCGTCGTCATCGACGATGAAGTGCATCGTCGCGACCACCATCAGCGCCACGGGTCGCGTGAGGTCGAGCGTGCGCGTCAGGTCCGGGTTCGCGAGGATCTTGTCCGGGTCGCGCAGGTCGGCCTCGATGTAGGCGGTCCTGCCCTCGGGTTCGCTCGTCAGCAGGGCCCGGGCATGCACGAGGACCACCGGATCGTTGTCGACATAGACGATGCGGGACGCGGGGTCGATCGCCTGCGCCACCTCGTGCACGTTGCCGGCCGAGGGGAGCCCGGTGCCGATGTCGAGGAACTGGCGGATCCCGGCCTCGCCCGCCAGATGCCTCACCGCGCGCTTGAGGAACGCGCGGTTCTCCCGCGCGGAGAGGTAGACGGTGGGGAAGGCGGACGCGACCACCTCCGCCGACGCCCGGTCCGCGGCGAAATTGTCCTTGCCGCCGAGCCAGTAGTTGTACCGGCGGGACGGATGCGCCTTCGTCGGGTCGATCCCCGGAGGAACGGACTCGTCCACGGCGCCCTCGTTTCGTTGCCCGCCGCGCCCCCGCGGCGGAGAGAAGATCACAATGCCCCATTGTGCAGCGCCGACACCGGCGTCGCATCCCAAGAGTGCCCCAGAACGGCGTCCTTTGTGGAATGGTTGCGAATGTGGATCTCTTCTACAGTCCGTTCGACTTTGCGATTCAGGACGACCCTTACCCGGTGTATTCGGAACTGCGCGAGAAGTCACCGGTTCACCGGAACGAAAATGACGACTTCTGGGCGTTGTCGCGGCATGCCGACGTCCTCGCGGCGCTGAAGGATTCGGACCGGTTCTCCAGCCGGAACGGCCTGCGGATCGAGCCCGCGTTCTGGGGCCCGGACGCGGAGAGGTTCTTCTCGTTCGTCGCGATGGACCCGCCGAAGCACACCCGGATGCGCGGCCTGGTGGCGCGGGCGTTCACGCAGAAGCGCGTCCAGGCGCTGGAGCCGCGGCTCCGCGAGATCGCGCGCGACTGCCTGCGGCCACATCTGGACGGCGACTCGTTCGACCTGATGACCGACTTCGCGGCCCGCTTCCCCACGGACGTGATCTCCGAGCTGGTCGGCGTCCCCGAGTCCGACCGCGACAGGGTCCGCGACCTCGGCATGGCGATCATGTACCGGGACGAGGCGGGCGGCGACCTGCCCCCGGAGGCGCTGCAGGCGATCGGCGCGCTCGTCGGCTACTACACCGAGCTGACGGTCGAGCGGTCCAGGGAGCGCCGGGACGACCTGCTGTCCGGCCTGCTGGACGCCGCCGAGGGCGCGGACCGGCTCACCCCGGAGGAGATCGTCGGCGTGCTGATCCTGCTCGTCGGCGCCGGCATCGAGACGACGATGCTGACGCTCGGCAACGCCTGGCATGCCGCCTGGCGGCACCCGGACCAGCGGGCGAAGGCGTTCGGCGGACGCGTCGAGGACTGGATCGAGGAGACCCTGCGCTGGGACCCGCCGACCCAGGCGCTCGCCCGCACCACCACCGAGGACGTCGAACTGCACGGCGTGACGATCCCGGCGGACGCGCGGATCCTGCTGCTCGTCGGCGCCGCCAACCACGACCCGGACGTGTTCCCGGCCCCGGAGCGCTTCGACCTCGACCGCGACACGGGTTCGTCCCTCGCGTTCGGCAACGGCCGCCACCACTGCCTGGGCGCGAACCTCGGCCGCCTGGAGGCCCGGATCGCGCTCGGCGAGATCGCGAACATCGTCGCCGACTACGAGATCGACATCGAGAACGCCAAGCGAGTCCGCTCCTCGAACGACCGCGGCTTCGCGTCCCTCCCCACCCGCATCACCGCCCGCCGCTGACCGTCCACCACGGGCGGACACCGTCAGGGACGATACTGGACGATCTCGTCCAGCCGGCTGATCAGCGCGGCCAGCAACACCATGAGCTGGTCGGCCGGCGCCCCAGGTTCACTCACCAGCGTCCTGCCCGTGGAGGGGGCGACGACCAGACCCACCCACGGTCATGAATCTCCTTCACCCGAACAGGCACGCAGGTGAACGCGGACGGCTCGATCACCCCGACGCTGTAGGCGACGACCTCCTCGTAGTCGTCCATGGGGCGCTCCGGAACGCCGGCGACTACTCGACCGCTACATCGAGCGGGACGTGATCTACCTCCTCGGTGAAGAGGACGCAGACCCCGGGGCTGCCCTCCTGGAGGCCCATCCGGCTGCCGAGGCCCAGGGGCGGACGCGGCGGGAACGCGGCGAGTTCTACCATCGCTACCTCCGCCACAAAGCACATCGCGACGTGCACAAACTGGTTCACGTCCCTGGTGTGGGACATGACGCGGCGGCGATGTTCGGCTCGCCGCAGGGCCGGGAGCACCTGTTCCTCCCACGCCGCCGGTCGCGCCTTTGGTTCACGGGCGGGGCCGTCAGACGATCGGGCGGTTCTTCCTGATACGGCGCCGGACGTCGTGGAGGTAGAGGTTGAAGGGGAACTCGCGGGCCGGGCGCGGGAGGGCGCGGTTGGCCAGCGCCAGGAGGCGGGTGAAACGGTCGAAGCGGGCCTGGTCGCGCGGCGTCCAGGGATAGCCGAGCTCCTCGCGGAACGGCTGGGGCAGGAAGCCGAGGGTCAGGAACCGGTGCGACCGGCCGAACGTCCAGCGGAGCGGGGCCGGGAAGAGCCGCAGTTCGGTGAGGTCGCGCAGGTAGGTGCGGGTGACGTCGTCCATCTCGATCTTCGCGAGGCCGGCCTGCCAGTAGTCCTCGAAGGCGTCGCGGTCGGCCGGCCACATGTCCTCGGTGACCTGGAGGGTGGTGCCGAAGCGGGCGCCGTACCGGTACATCTCGGCGGCCTGCGCTTCGGACGGCTCCCCGTAGAGCACGGTGTAGATCATCTCGATGCCCTGGTAGAGGCAGGCGGCGACCCAGAGCTGGAGGTCGCGGTCGAAGGCGTTGTACGGGACGGGTTCCTTCGCGCGGACGTGCCGGTGGGCACGGTTGACCTCATTGCGCATCGCGAGCCGCTCGGACTCGCTGCCCAGCATGGAGACGGCGATGTAGCTGAGGGTCGTGCGGGTCCGCTTGATCGGGTGCTTGTCGACCCTGCCACTGTCGACCGTGCTCTCGGCGACGCCGTGCCCGATCGGGAGCCGGGAGAGCTGCATGATGACGTTCGACGCGGCGGCGGCGAGCGCGAGGCCGCTGATCGAGTCGAGGACGACCCTCGGGGGCGCCTCCTCCGCGGTCGCTGTCATACCGGCCTCACTTTCCGAGACGAAGAAGCGAATTTCGTCTCAGCGTGCCAGTGTAAGTGAATGCTTGCAAGGGTGCCCGCGCGTGGGCACCCTCACACGCCGGCATCAGGCATAGGGATCGGACCGCTCCTTGACGCGGCCGGCGAACTCCTTCAGCGCGTCCAGGGCCCGCAGGTAGGGCATCGGGCCGTAGGAGACGCGGGCGACGCCCATCTCCGCCAGCTCCGCCGGCGAGGTGCCCGGGAAGTTGTTCGCGTTGATCGGCCCCGGGAGGCCTTTGACCAGGGACGGGACGGCGTCCGGCGGCGCGGTGATCGGATACACGCAGTCGGCGCCGGCCTCGAAGTACAGCCGGCCGCGGGCGATCGCGGCGTCCACCGGGTCCGGCGTCTTGGCGATGAACGTGTCCACCCGGGCGTTGATCACCAGGGCGTCGCCCGCGGCCTCCCGGACGGCGGCGAGGAACTCGGCCTGGGTCTCGGGCTCGGCGAGCTCACCGGCGTAGGTGTCCTCCAGGTTGCAGCCGGCCGCGCCGATGGCGAGCAGCCGCTCGACCAGCTCGGCGGGCTGCAGCCCGTACCCGGCCTCGGCGTCCACGGTGACGGGGACGGTCGCGCCGCGGACGACCCGCTCGGCCGCGGCGAACATCTCCTCGGCGGGCGCCCCCTCGTGGTCGGGGTAGCCGAGCATGGCGGACACGGCGGCGCTCGCGGTGGCGAGCGCGGGGAACCCCGCCTCCTCCACGATCTTCGCGCTGGCCACGTCCCAGACGTTCGGCAGCAGCAGCGGGTCACCGGGACGGTGCAGGGCACGCAGGCGTTGTGCGTTCTCGCTCATGGTCGATCTCCTTCGCGTCGTCATTCAGACCACTCGAACCACCGGAAAGTGACACCGCCCACGCGAGTGCTACCCGCCGCGGGCATGGGTTAGCGTCAAGTTGATCATCCACCCGCGATGAGGGAGTGCGTATGCTGCCGTGGTCCACCGAGCTCGCCGGACGCCTCGAAGAGCACATCGTGAGCAGCGAGCTGCTGCGCGGCAACCCGCTGAAGGACCCGCACGAGCGGCCGGTCCTGGTGTACGTCCCGCCCGGCTACGACGACGAGCCGGACCGCCGCTACCCCAGCGTGTACGTGATCACCGGGTTCACCGGGCACGCCGGGATCTGGCGGAACCGGATGCCCTACCGGCAGCCGTTCCCCGAGACGGCCGACGCGGTGTTCGCGAACGGCGAGGCCCCGCCCGCGATCGTGGTGTTCGTGGACGCGTGGACCGCGCACGGCGGCAGCCAGTACGTCGACTCGCCCGGCACGGGCCGCTACCACTCCTACATCTGCGACGAGATCGTCCCGTGGGTCGACGCCCGCTACCGGACGCTCGACGCGCCCGGGCACCGCGCGATCAGCGGCAAGTCCAGCGGCGGCTACGGCGCCATGATCACGCCGATGCTGCGCCCCGACCTGTTCGGCGCGCTCGCGACGCACGCCGGGGACGCCCTGTTCGAGTACTGCTACCTGACCGAGTTCCCGAAGTGCGTCCGGCACCTGCGCAAGTACGACGGCGACATCGGGCGCTGGTGGAACGACTTCACCTCGCGCACGTCGTTCACCAAGCCGGAGGACATGGACCTGCTCAACATCCTCGGGATGGCGCTCTGCTACTCCGCGCGCGAGGACGGCACCCCGGAGCTGCCGTTCGACCCGGTCACCGGCGTGCTCCGGCAGGACGTCTGGGAGCGCTGGCTCGCCTGGGACCCGGTCCGGATGGTGCTGGAGCACGCCGCGGCGATGCGGTCGCAGCGGGCGATCTGGATCGACGGCGGGACGCACGACGAGTGGTACCTCGACATCGGCGCGCAGGCGTTCCAGCAGGCTCTCCTCGACGCCGGGGTCGACGCGGACGCGATCCGCTTCGAGCTGTTCGAGGCCGGTCACGGCGGCATCGACTACCGCTATCCGCTCGCGCTCGCCTGGCTCTGCCGCAAGATCGCCCCCTGAGACCGGAGCCCGGACGCACGCCGGGCGGCGATGGTTCCCGACCGGACGGGCCGGGCCGGCGTGACCGGCCCGGCCCGTTCGCGCTGGCCGGCACGTCTTTCCAGTGGTTCCATTGACAGCGCGACAAAACTTGAAAATCCAGTACCAAATGGATTTATTGACACCTTTCACAATTCAGAGTGCACTTCGGGTCAGCTCATCCGGATGAGTCCCCCATCCCAACCCCCGCCGGGCGGGCGGCGGCCGCGGAGTGCTCCCACAAGGACCTCCACGCGCCACTCCCCTCCCCCGCCCGGCACGTGGAAGGAGCACCCCCGTGAGACACCAGACCGCGATCGGGGCGGCGGCGCTGTCCGCCGGCCTCGCCGTGGCGATGTCGTCCCCCGCCACTGCCGCGTCACCCCGCACCGCCCCCGCGAAGCCGGACCCGCGCACCGTCGCCGCCGCCTCGGCCGACGGCATGGTCTCCGCCGCACCCGCGGCGTTGAAGATGTCCCCCAAGGACCGGATCGTCCGGCGCGGGGTCACGTCCGGCCTGCGCGGCCTCCAGTACGTCGCCTATGAGCGCACCTACGACGGCCTGCCCGTCTACGGCGGCGACTTCGTCGTCACCACCGACGCGAACGGCGGAGTGCTGGGCACGTCCGTCAACCAGACCAAGAAGCTCGACGTGTCGACCACGGCGACGATCAGCGCCGCGAAGGCCGCGAAGACCTCGCGCGCCCGCGTGTCGACGATCGACGGCGCGACCGCTCCCCGGCTGACGGTGCTGGCCGAGGGGTCGGGACGCCTCGTCTACGAGACCGTCGTCAGCGGCACCCGCAAGAACGCCCCGACGAAGCTGCACGTGCTCGTCGACGCCAAGTCGGGCGAGGTCGTGACGACCTGGGACGAGGTCCGGGACGCGGCCGACGACCGGAGCTACTACCACGGGCCCGTCGACCTCAGCACCGCCGCGACGTCCATGAGCGACCCGAGCCGCTCCGGCATCCGCTGCGGCGGCCAGAACGGCTCTACCTACACCGGCAGCGACAGCGCGTGGGGCAACGCCAGCGGCACCAACCTGGAGACCGCCTGCGTCGACGCCCTCTATGCCGTCCAGAAGGAATGGGACATGCTGCGCGCCTGGCTGGGGCGCAACGGCATCAACGGCAGCGGCGGCGGATTCCCCCTCCGCGTCGGGCTGAACCAGGCGAACGCGTACTGGAACGGCAGCTACACCAACTTCGGCCACAACCAGGCCGGCACCAAGCAGGCGACATCGGTGGACGTCGTCGGCCACGAGAACGGCCACGCGGTCTTCAGCACAACGCCCGGCGGTGACAGCGGCGGCAACGGCAACGAGAAGGGCGGCATGAACGAGTCGGCCGGCGACATCTTCGGCGCGCTGACCGAGCACTACATGAACGAGCCCGCGAACCTCGACCCGCCGGACTACCTGGTGGGCGAGGAGGTCGACCTGGTCGGGTCCGGGCCGATCCGCAACATGTACAACCCGTCCGCGCTCGGCGACCCGAACTGCTACTCGTCCTCGATCCCGCGCACCGAGGTGCACGCGGCCGCCGGCCCGCAGAACCACTGGTTCTACCTGCTGGCCGAGGGGTCGAACCCGGGCGGCGGCAAGCCGAGCAGCCCGACGTGCAACGGCTCGACCGTCACCGGCATCGGTGTCCAGAAGGCCGGCCAGATCTTCATGGGCGGGCTGAGCCGCAAGGTCACGAACTGGAGCCACGCCCGCGCCCGCATCGAGACGGTCAACGCGGCACGGCAGCTGTTCCCCGGCTCCGCCACCGAGTGCAACGCGGTGAAGGCCGCCTGGAGCGCCATCAGCGTCCCCGCGCAGAGCGGTGAGGCGTCCTGCACGTGAGGTCCTGACCGCCCCCCGCCCGCGGCCCGCGACGGGGCCCGCTCCCCCGTCGCGGGCCGCACCTTCCCTCTGGAGACCCGCATGAGATCGCGCACGACGGCGACCTTGGGTGCGGCGGCCCTGGTGGTGTCCGCACTCCTTCCCACGGGCGGCGCGTCCGCCGCCCCGGCCACGCTGGCCACACCCGACATCTCGCTCACGAACGTCAAGGCGCACCTGTCCCAGCTGCAGAGCATCGCGACCGGCAACGGCGGCAACCGCGCCCACGGCCGTCCCGGCTTCCGCGCCTCGATCGACTACGTGAAGGGCAGGCTGGACGCCGCCGGCTACCAGACCAGCGTCCAGTCGTTCACCTACAACGGCGCCACCGGCTACAACCTCATCGCCGACTGGCCGGGCGGCGACACCGGCAACGTCCTGATGACCGGCGCGCACCTCGACAGCGTCAGGGCCGGGCCCGGCATCAACGACAACGGCTCCGGCTCGGCCGCCAACCTGGAGGTCGCGCTCACCGTCGCCCGGCAGAACTACCGGCCCCAACGGCACCTGCGGTTCGGCTGGTGGGGCGCCGAGGAACTCGGCCTCGTCGGATCGACCAACTACGTCAACAACCTCTCGTCCACCGAACGATCGAAGATCAAGAGCTATCTGAACTTCGACATGGTCGGCTCCCCGAACCCGGGCTACTTCGCCTACGACGGCGACGGCTCCAGCGGGAGCGGCGGCCCGGCCGGGTCCGCCGAGATCGAGCAGGTGCTCCGCGCCTACTTCCAGACGATCAACGTCCCGGTACAGGACACGGCGTTCGACGGACGCTCCGACTACGGCCCCTTCATCCGGCGCGGCATCGCCGCCGGCGGGCTGTTCACCGGCGCCGAGGGACGCAAGACCACCCAGCAGGCACAGCTGTGGGGCGGCCAGGCCGGCGTCGCGTTCGACCGCTGCTACCACTCGTCCTGCGACACGACGTCCAACATCAACGACACCGCGCTGGACCGCAACGCCGACGCCATCGCGCACGCCGTCTGGACGCTCGGCGGCAACGCCGGCGCACAGGGGCCGTAGCCGCGGCTCAGCGGCGGCTTTCAGGGTTTTCCACGACCCCGTTCACACAATTGAAAATCCAGTGGCGGATGGATTCGTTGACACCCCGCCGCCCGCCGCGATGCACTCGTGGGCAGCCCTCCACCCCCACCCCCAGGGCTGACCACCGGCGGCGCACGGGACGAATCTCGGCCCGGACCGTGCACCGCCCGCGGGGTCCCCGCCCCCCGCCCGCCCCCCGGCACCTTCCTCTCCGTCGGTGCCGGGGGGCGAAACTCCGCGCGACCCGGGGGTTGTCGGAGGGCGGGGTCACAATGGGGGTATGTGCCGCAGTATCAAGACGCTTCGCGCGCCGTACGCAGACGACGTGACCGACGAGGACGTGCGGGCCGCCGCGCTTCAGTACGTTCGGAAGATCTCCGGGTTCCGGGCGCCCGCGTCGCACAACGCGGAGGCGTTCGAGCGGGCGGTCGAGGAGATCGCCCGGAGCACGGCCGCCCTCCTCGGATCCCTGGAGGTGCGAGGAGGGCGGGCGCGCTAGGCCGGCGTTCTACTCGGCGGCCACGATCTCGGCGATCTGGACGGTGTTGAGGGCGGCGCCCTTGCGGAGGTTGTCGCCGGAGCAGAAGAGGGCGAGGCCGTTCTCGACGGTCTCGTCGCGGCGGATGCGGCCCACGTAGGTGGGGTCCTGGCCGGCGGCCTGGAGCGGGGTCGGGACGTCCGACAGGACGACGCCGGGCGCGCCGGAGAGGAGCTCGCTGGCCCGCTCGGGGCTGACTGGACGCTCGAACCGGGCGTTGACCTGCAGCGAGTGACCGGTGAAGACCGGGACGCGCACGCAGGTGCCGGACACCTTCAGGTCCGGGATCTCCAGGATCTTGCGGCTCTCGTTGCGGAGCTTCTGCTCCTCGTCGGTCTCGGCGAGGCCGTCGTCGACGATCGAGCCGGCCATCGGCAGCACGTTGAACGCGATCGGCCGCACGTAGACGGACGGCTCGGGGAACTCGACGGCCGTGCCGGAGTGGGTCAGCCTGTCGGCGCTCTGGACGGTCTTGGCCGCCTGGTCGTGCAGTTCGGCGACGCCGGCGAGCCCGCTGCCGGACACGGCCTGGTAGGTGGAGACGACGAGGGCGGTCAGCCCGGCCTCGGTGTGCAGGGGGCGCAGCACCGGCATGGCGGCCATCGTGGTGCAGTTCGGGTTCGCGATGATGCCCATGGGACGGTTCACCGCGGCGTGCGGGTTGACCTCGGCGACGACCAGCGGGACGTCCGGGTCCATCCGCCAGCCCGAGGAGTTGTCGATCACGACCGCGCCGGCGGCGGCGACCTTCGGGGCCAGCGCCTTGGACGTGGTCTTGCCCGCGGAGAACAGCACGATGTCGAGACCGGAGTAGTCGGCGGCCTCCGCGTCCTCGACGGTGATCTCGGTGCCGTCCCACGGGAGCCTGCGCCCCGCCGAACGTGCCGAGGCGAACAGCCGAAGCTCGTCGACCGGGAATCCGCGTTCGGCCAGGATTTCGAGCATCTTGGCCCCGACCTGTCCGGTGGCCCCGACGATGCCGACTCTCATGCCGCTCCCTCTGGTAGATCGCTGGACCGGGCGAGTCTGCCCAGGTCCGGTGCAGGACGTCCAATCAATAACCCTACGTGGAGGGTTCAAGCGCTCCTTAACCGAACGCCGCCGGCCGCGGCGCCGCCCGCCTTCGTCGGGGGCGCACCCTGAGCGACCAGGGGTGCACTCAGGGGCGAATCAGGGCGAATCCGGATGTCAGAGTTCACCGCCACTGGGCATCATCGAGACATGGACATGGAGAAGAGCACCAGCAAGCAGCTACGCCGTACGCACGAAGGCCGGATGATCGCCGGCGTCTGCTCCGGCGCCGGGCGGTACCTCGGTATCGACGCCAACCTCGTCAGGCTCGGCCTCGCCGTGTTCACCGTCTTCGGCGGCGCCGGCGTCGCGCTCTACGCGATCGCCTGGCTGCTGATACCCGAGGAGGGTGCGCCGAAGTCGGTCGCCGAGGACCTGTTCAAGAAGGCGAGCGACTCCCCGGGCGTCCAGGACGCGGTCAAGAAGACGAAGGACGCGGTCAACAAGAACCGCACCCACGCCTAGGACGCCGAGCGCCCGATGCCGGACAGCTCGTCGCCGCCCGTGGAGGACGGGGTGACGACGACGGGCTCGACGCGCTCACGCGACCCGGCGATGACGCCGCCGCGGACCTGGTTCCAGCACAGCGTCAGCATCGCGGCGGCCGACAGCCCGAGGACCCCGGCGAGCGCCACCACCGTCTCCGGCCCGAGGACCTGGGCCGCGGCGCCGCCGACGAGGATGCCCGCGCCCTGTCCGGCGAGGATGCCGGACTGGGCGAGCCCGAACGCCTGCCCCCGCCCGGACGCCGGCACGGCGGCCACGAACGCGGTGTTGGCCGCCAGCTGGTAGGCGCCGCCGACGCCCGACAGCGCCCACAGCCCGACGACCCACCACAGCGGCGGGTGCGCGCCCGCGGCCACCAGCGGCAGGCACGCGAGCATCGACATCCACCCCATGGCGTGCAGCCGGTTCGCCGGGCGGACGAACCGGCTGAACAGCAGCGCCCCGACCACCATCCCCGCCGGCATCGCCGCCAGCAGCAGCCCGGCCGTCACCGCGCCGCCGCCGAACGTCGCCGCGTACGGGACGGCCAGGCCCTCGGGGATCACGTAGAAGGCGCACAGCCACGCGAACAGCACCAGCGACCGCAGCACCGGATCGCCGAACACCAGCCGGGCGCCGTCCCTCGTCCCGCGCCACAGCCCGAGCGACTCGCGTTCCCTCAGTCTCGGCGCGGGCCGCCGTTTCAGCCCGCCGATGAGGATGACGGCGGACGCGCCGAACGTCAGCGCGTCCAGGGCGAGCGCCTCGTACGTCCCGACGACGGCGACGGCCGCGCCGCCCGCGAGGAACCCGAGGACCTGGGTGATCTGATGGGTGACGTTCGCGATCGCCGAGCCCGCCACGTAGCGGTCGCCCTCCAGGACGTCCGGCATGACGGCCGCGCGGGCGGCGGAGAACGGCGTCCCGAACAGGACGGTCAGGAACACCAGGATCGACAGCACCCCGACGGGCATCGGCACCACCGCCATCAGCGCCACCAGACCCGCCCGCAGGACGTCGCAGACGACCATGACCGTCCGGCGGGGGAAGAGGTCGGCGAGCCCGGACAGCACCGGCCCGCCCACGATCGGCGGGATGTAGGTCAGGGCGTACACCAGCGCGGTCAGCAGCGTGGACCTCGTGTGGTCGTACACCAGGACGGCCAGGGCGACCTGCGCCAGCTGGTCCCCGATGAACGACAGCGCCTGGGCCAGCCAGATGGCACGGAACTCTCCGACCGCGAACACCTCGCGGTAGGTCGCCTGTTCCTCCGGCGGACGACGATGCCGGCCGGTCTGCCTTCCCGCCACGCACGCTCCAGTTCAGCCCACCCGATGCCGGGCGCCCTCCCCTATTAACTCACGCTGTGTGGCAGTCGCGTGACCTACAGTGCGCATTTCCCGGATCAATATCCGAGCTCGTGCAGCCGTTCGTCGTCGATCCCGAAGTGGTGGGCGATCTCGTGCACGACCGTTATCCGGACTTCTTCCACCACGTCATCCGCGGTGTCGCATATCCGGAGAATCTCATTGCGGTAGATCGAAATGTGATCGGGCAGGACGGCCCCGTACCAGTCGCCGCGCTCGGTGAGGGGTACGCCTTGGTACAGGCCGAGAAGGCCGCGCTCGGGCGCGTCGTCCTCGACGAGGATGACTACATTGCGCATGTGGGCGGTCAGCTCGGCCGGGATGCTGTCGAGGGCCTCGCCCACGAGATCCTCGAACGCCTCTCGCGACAACTCGATCACACTGGTCATTCTGCTCGACAGAAGGGGAACACGTGCCCAAGGTCCGTGCCGCGTCGACCCACGCCCTCGCGATGCTCACGGCTCTGCGCACCCGCGCCCGCGACGCGGCCCGGGTCACCCGCATCGCCCCCGCGGCCCGCCGCGTCCGTGCCCTCGGCGCTCCCGTCGCCCGCGGCGCCAAGCCCGTCCTCACCAGCCGCTGGACGCGGTTCGCCCTCGTCATCGCCATCGGCCTCGCCGGGGGCTACATCGGCCTCCTCCTCGGCGGACGCTACGTCACCCCGGTCGGGCCCACCGACGTCCAGCTCACCCTGCACCCGTCCCTGCACGGCGGCACGACGCTGAAGCTGCCGCCCCTCGGCTCGCTCCGGCTCGACACCCACGGCGGCCCCGTCTCGCTGGAGGCCCGCCTCACCGACCTGCGCCCCGAGCAGGCCAAGAAGCTGATCGAGGACGACGCCGAGCTCGACCGGCTCACCGACCAGATCGCCGGCCAGATCCGGCACGGCATCGTGGAGCTCCTGATGCGCGCCGCGCTGGCCGCGCTGGCCACCGGCTTCGTCGCGTCCCTGCTGCTCTTCCGGTCCTGGCGGCGCGCGCTGCTCAGCCTGACGTCCACCGCCGTCGGCCTCACCGCCGTCACCCTCGTCACCTGGGCGACGTTCAACCCGCAGTCCATCGCCGAACCCCGCTACACCGGCCTGCTCGCCAACGCCCCCCAGGTCGTCGGCGACGCCCGCAGCATCGTCGAACGCTTCACCGCCTACCGCGCCCAGCTCGCCCGCCTCGTCGGGAACATCTCCGAGCTGTACGCCACCACCTCGACGCTCCCCACCTACGAGCCGGACCCGTCCACCATCCGCGTGCTGCACGTCTCCGACATCCACCTCAACCCCGCCGCCTGGAGCGTCATCAAGTCCGTCAGCACCCAGTTCAAGGTCAACCTGGTCATCGACAGCGGCGACCTCATGGACCACGGCAGCAAGCCCGAGGACAAGTTCGCGAACTCGATCGCCGGCCTGAAGATCCCCTACGTCTACGTCCGCGGCAACCACGACTCCAAGGAGACCCAGAAGGCCGTCGCCGGGGAGAAGAACGCCATCGTCCTCGACGGCCAGACCCGAGAGGTCGGCGGCCTGCGCATCTACGGCCTCGGCGACCCCCGCTTCACCCCCGACAAGAGCACCCGCGACGACTTCGTCGGCGCCGACCAGCTCCGCGCCGAAGGACTCCGCCACGCCGAGGAGCTCCGCAACTCCGGAAACCTGCCCGACATGGTCGTCACCCACGACCCCAGCGAGGGCGAGGCGTTCTCCGGCGTCAGTCCCCTGGTCCTCGCCGGCCACACCCACGCCCGCTCGACGAAGCTCCTGCCCACCGGCAGCCGCCTCTTCATCCAGGGCTCCACCGGCGGCGCCGGCCTGCGCGGCCTCGAACACGAGCAGCCCACCCCCATCGAGCTGTCCGTCCTCTACTTCAGCCGCGCCACCCACCGCCTCCAGGGCTGGGACGACCTGCGCCTCGGCGGCCTCGGCCTCACCTCCGCCCAGATCGAACGGCACCTCGAACCCGCCCCGGACCGCGTCGTCAAGCCGCAGCCGCCGGCCTCGTCCCCGCCCGCGTCCCCGACCTCGCCGTTCCCGTCGGAGTTCCCCTCCGACTGGCCGTCCCGCACCCCGTCCCCCACCCGCACCCCGTCCCCCACCACCGAACCGCGGTAACCGTTTGCGCCGCGCCCCGCTGCGTCCTCTACACTTGACCGGGTCGAGTGGCGGTCAACCCCGCCACCCCGGGCCCCCTTCGTCTAGCGGCCTAGGACGCCGCCCTTTCAAGGCGGTAGCGCCGGTTCGAATCCGGTAGGGGGTACCACACAGCCGGCTGCGGCTTTCGCGGTCACCGGTGCTTGGCGGTGAAGGTCAGGTGGGTGACGCCGCTCGGCGTGGAGACCGCCTCGATGTCGTATGCCTCCTCCAGCGACTCCAGGCCGTCCCAGAGCCGGACACCGCGGCCGAGCAGGATCGGGACCTGGACCACGTGCATGTGATCGACCAGGCCCTCGGTGAGGAAGTCGCGTACGACCGAAGGTCCGCCGCCTAGGCGCACGTCCTGGCCACCGGCCGCTTCGCGGGCCGCGTTGAGCGCCTCGGCGGGTGAGGCGTCCAGGAAGTGGAACGTGGTGCCGCCCTCCATCTCGATCGATGGCCGCGGCCGGTGGGTGAGCACGAAGACCGGGGTGTGGAACGGCGGGTCGGCACCCCACGCGCCCTTGTAGCCCGGGTCGTCCTGCCAGCCGGGCGGGCCGAACTTGCCGGCGCCCATGATCTCGGCGCCGATGCCGTGACCGTGCATCGCGGCGAACGCGTGGTCGGCGCCGGCACTGCCGCCCTGGGCGCCGCCCATCTCGTACCAGAACCGGGTGGCGAACATCCACTCGTGCAGGCGTTCGCCGGCGTGACCGAACGGGGCGTCCGGGGCGTGACCGGCGCCGGTGGCAAAGCCGTCCAGCGAGATCGAGAAGTTGTGAACGCGGACGTCGGACATCGGAGTGCTCCTTCCATCGATCGGCACACCCTCCGGTGCCGTCACAAGAAGGTCGGAGCCGACCCGGCCGTCTCGACATCACAACGTTGGTGGTTGGTCAGGGGCATTGGCGTCCTATTCTAGTACTAGAATAGGAGGGTGGCTGCCGACCTGACGCCCGCTGAGCTGACTCTGCTCGGCCTGCTCGTAGAGAAGCCGAGACACGGCTACGAACTGGACGAGATCATCAGCACCCGCGGCATGCGCGAGTGGACCGAGATCGGCTTCAGCTCGATCTACTACCTGTTGGCCCGGCTCCGCGACCGCGGCCTGATCAGCGAGGTCGACGCGCCGCGAGCGGCGCGAGGAAAGGCCCGCCGGGTATACGGCCCGACGGCCGAGGGACGCCGGGCGTGCGCGCGGTCGGCCGAGGCCGCTGTGGCCGAACTCCGGCCGGTGTTCCCGCCCGTCCTGATCGGTCTGGCCAACCAGCCGGTCATTCCGCCCGAGCGCCTGCGGGCCGCGCTCGACCGGCGGGCCGCGGCCCTGACGGAAAGGATCGCCGCCATCGGAGCGGCCCGCGACGCCCAACCCGACGTGCCCGGTTTCGTCCGCGCCATCTTCGACTACACGCTGGGCCAGCTGGCCGCAGAACAGCATTGGCTGGACGCCTACCGGGCGGAACTCGCCGAACTCGGCAACCAATCCCCCACCAGGAAGGCAGACGGCCATGACCCGCTATGACGTCAAACGAGAACGCAAGCAGTGCTACGCGCCGAGGAACACGGACTGGGCGCTGGTCGACGTGCCCGCGCAGCAGTTCATCGCCATTGACGGTCACGGTGACCCCAACACCAGCGCCGACTACTCCCGCGCCGTCGAGGCGCTCTACGCCGTCGCCTACACGATCAAGTTCACCAGCAAGAACGCCCTCGGCCGGGACTTCGTCGTCGCGCCGCTCGAAGGACTGTGGTGGTCGGACGACCCCGAGGTGTTCGTCACCCGCGCCAAGGACGCCTGGCACTGGCGCATGCTCATCAGCCAACCCGACTGGATCACCGAAGACCTCATCGACGAGGCCAAACAGGGCGCGCTCGCGAAGAAAGGCCTCCCTGCGATCGCCGAGATCCGCCGCGAGAGCCTGCACGAGGGCACCAGCGCCCAGCTCCTGCACGTCGGCCCCTACGACGACGAAGGACCCGTACTCGCCAAGCTCCATCACGAGTACCTCGCCGCCAACAACCTGCGCATGTCCGGGCACCACCACGAGATCTACCTCGGCGACCACCGTCGAACCGAGCCCGCCAAACTCAAGACCGTCCTCCGACAGCCCGTTCAAACGGCGAACTGACGCAGCGAGGACCGGGCTCGGGTGGCCCCCCTTTGGCGATCAAGCCCTCCGTCGCATGGAGTTGCTGCCACGCGTGAAGGCCAGCCGGTTCAGGCTGCGCCAGTCCAGCATCGGCTTCGCGCGGAGCGCGCGGCGACGGTGGCGCGGCACCCGCACGCGCAGGGCGGCCGCTTGAATCCTGCAGGTCACCGGGGTGGGCAGGGTGAGCGTCTCACCGTCGACACCGACCGGGATCTCGGCGGCATCGGCATCGACGGTGACCTCGTCCGTGGTCAGCGCTGTGAGGCCGGGGCCGCGCCGCCCGCGGAGCAGGCCGGCGGCCTGTGCCGCGCTGTCGACACTGACCGCCAGGACGCCGAGGACGCCGGACTCCAGTCGCTCCCGGCGGCCGAGACCGGCGGGATCGCCGCCCTGATAGGGGTTGTTGCTCACCAGGACGGCCTGGTTGCGGGTCCCGGCCGCGATGACCATGAACGGCACGCCGTGCCGCGCCGCCACCTCGGCGACGAGCGCCTGGGTCCCGTCACCGCCCGCCACACCGAGCAGATCGGCGCCGTCGGCCACGGCCCGGCGTGCCAGCTCGGCGACGTCCCGATGATGGTCAGGGTCGAGCACGACGACGTGGGCGCCCAGCTCGCGGGCCTTGTCGGCGAGCCGGAACCGCTCCACCTTCCCCCCGCCCGAGCGCGGATTCATGATCAGGAAGGGTTGTGCGGGGGGCGGAGCCGGGTACGGCGCCGAGGCGGCGCCCTGGACGCCCGTTCTCAGCGCGGCCCGTCCGGCCCCCACCGCCAACGCCCACAGACCAGCGGACAGAAGGACCACCCACAGCAGGCCCAGCGCTACGTAATACAGCGCGACGGCCAGCGGCATGGCCACGGCCAATGCGCCGGCGAGCACCCGGACCAGAGCCCGCCGCGTCAGCACCCACCAGAGCGCGGCCGCGGTGACGACCAGCCCGGCCAGTCCGGCCCCCAGCAGCACAAGGCTTCTGAACCCGGCGGCCAGCAGCAGGGTCAGTACCGCCGCGCCCCCGGACGCGAGGGAGAGGCGCGCCATCCGACGCCGGGCGGCGCGGCCACGCCATCGGGCCGTACCGTTCAAACCGCGCACAAGTGCATCCTCAATGCGACAACAGAGTCTTCAGAGCGACGACGGCCAATCCAAGGAACAGATTGACCAGGCCCGACACGACGACCGTCCTCGCCGGCGCACCCACCTGGAGCGAGGCCGCGACGCCCCAGCCGACCTGGCCGGCCAGCGCCGCCAGGAGCGCCAGCCATGCGGTCGTGGCGTCGGCCAGCTCCAGGAGCCAGCCCGCGCAGGCCACCGCGGCCGGCGGGAAGGCGGCCTGGACCAGCGGCCACTCTGCGGAGCCGACAGCCCTGATCTCCGTCCACTCCCACGCCGCGCCCCGCGCACGATCCCCTGTCAACCGGGCGTAGACGTGCGCGAGCCAGAAGACCAGTCCCGTGGCGAGCAGGAGGGCCACCAGGGACCGGGCCGGGATCGGATGGTCGCCCGAACCGGTCCCGGCGATCACTGAGGCGGCCAGCAGCGATCCGTACACCGCGTCCGAGTAGTCGGCGCGCGCGGGGGCGCCGGCACGGTCCCGGAGCGCCCTCATCCCCAGGTGTCGGCGGCGGCCTGCCTTGAATACCTCGCCAGAGCCCAGATCACCGCGATGTCCAGAGCGATCATCACTATGGACCACACCGGGTAGTACGGAAGGAACATGAAGTTCGCGACGGCGCTCAGCAACGCCAGGGCGATGCCGATGACGCGCGCCCAGGCCCGTCCGCTGAACACGGCGATTCCGGCCGCGATCACGATGATCCCGAGCACCAGGTGGATCCAGCCCCATGCCGTCACGTCCCACTTGAAGACGTAGTCGCCGCGGATCGCGTACAGGTCGTCATCGGCGATCGCGGCGATCCCCGCGATCGCCCCGAACAGCCCGACCATGATCATCATGCAGCCGGCGAAGACGGCGAAGCCGACGGCCCAGCCGCTCACCGGCGCGCGGTCGGCGTCGACCTGAGGATGCACACTTCGGGTCATGGCGGCCCCCCTTGAACGAGTCCAATCCACCTCTAGCGTGCGCCGGAACGGCCGTGCCCAGATCACCCCCGGCGGATGAGTTCGCGGAGCCGCGCGGCCCCACGCGAGGCGATTCCGCCGCGCCGCTGTCGGCCGCGACTCACCCGCCAGGGATGATGCGGGCTCGGGCGCCGACGCGGTGCACTTGGCCCGCAACCGGCTCCATCGAGACATGTGGCGGGGTCGGGCGAGCAGGGGGATCTCATGACCTCAGCGCCATCATCGGCAGCGGCGGCGAGCCCGCGGGCGTCCGGGCGGGTTCACCAAGCGGCTGGCGACCGGCGCCTGGGGTGTCGGCGCGGCCGCCGGGATCCTCTCGGCGCTGCTGGGCCTCGCCATCGTGACGTGGCCGGACGCCACCATCCGTGTCGTGGCCTTCCTCTTCGGTCTCAAGCTGGTGATCCACGGTGTGTACCGGATCGTGCAGGCCATCGCGGCGGACGAGGCAGGCGGAGGCGCCCGCGTACTGTTCACGCTGCTGGGCGTGCTGTCGCTGGCCATCGGCGTGCTCGTCATGCGCGACCCACTCCAGACCGTCCAGATCCTGGCCCTCCTCTTCGGCCTGTTCTGGTTGATCAGCGGCACGGTCGGACTCGTCGCCACGCTGGCGGAGCCGTCCCTGCCGGGACGCGGCGGGGCGGCGTTCCTGGCGGGCCTGTGCATCCTCGCAGGGCTCCTACTACTGCTGTGGCCCGGGATCACCCTGACCGCACTGACATGGCTCGTCGGCCTGTGGCTCATCACCTGGGGACTGCTGACCGCGGCCCTCGCCCTCTGGATCCGTCACGCCGACAACCAAACGGAGGTGTCGACCCCGGGAGGCTCGTGATGGGCGTCGGACACACGGCCGGTGAAGGCGCAGATGACGAGCGGGCGCGGAACGAGGGTGTCAGCGACGAGCCCACCCTGAACAAGGGAGCTCAACGCGAATCCAGCGGGGCCGCGCACGGCGACGGGCCGGGTGGCGACGAGGAGGAGGTGCGGCGCCTGCGCGCCGAGGTGGCCGAGCTGAGGGCGCGGCTGGCTGAGCGCCCGCCTGCCCGGCTCGTCCGCGCACACCCGAATTGGCCGCGGGTTCGCAGGACGCTTGCGGCGCTGCTGGTGGCGCTGGCCGGGTTCGGCCTGGTGGCCTCGGTCGTCGGCGTCTGGGGTGCTCGGACGTCGGTGAACACCGACAGGCCCCCTCTCCAACTCCGTCCACGATTACCTGCGCGGGCGGGTGCAAGAGTTCATGAGCACCGAGCAGTTCCGGGAGCTGTGGGAGCTGTGGGAGCAGGCGAACCGGTCCGCGCACGCCCGGATCATGGCGATCGTCAAGGGCGAGAGTGAGACGGTCAGCGCCCAGGACGGCGTCGTGACGCTCAACCTGCTGCCGATCATCAACGACGTGCTCGTCACCGTCTCGCGCGAGCTGCCGACGCTGTTCGGCAAGCAGCTCGACCTGCCTGCCGTCACCTCGGGCCGGATCCCGCCCGACCTGCAGGCCAAGGTCCAGCAGGCGCTCGGGGTGACGCTGCCCGCCGACTTCGGTCAGATCACCATCTACCACCACAGCGATCTCACCGGCTTCCAGGACATGGTCCTGGCCTTCAAGAAGGGTCCTGCCCTGCTCGTGGCCGGCACCTTGATGTGCCTCGTGCTGGCGTTGGTCGTCTCGCCCGGACGGCGACGCACGGTGCTGCAGTTCGGCGTAGCCACCGCGGTGAGCGCCACGGTGCTGTCGGCGGGAATGCGGGCGGTCCAGAACCGCCTCCTTGAGCACATTCCCGAGGGCGTCTACCGGCAGGGCGCCTCGGTGGCGGTGGACGAGATCTTCTCGTCCCTGCGCACGCACGGCGACCGGCTGCTGTGGTCAGACACCCCATGTCGTTGGATGTCAAGCGGCCTGGGGTTGGGCGTGATGTGACCAGGCGGTTGCTTCGTCGTAGAGGGTTCGGGTCTTGAGGCATCCGTGGAGGATGCCGACGAGGCGGTTGCCGAGTTGGCGCAGCGCTGGGTTGAAGCCGGCCTCGCGGGTGCGTTGTTTGTCGTAGTAGCCGCGGGCGCCCGGTGAGGCCCGCAGTGAGGCGAATGCCTGGGTCTGCAGGGCGTCGGCGAGCCGGTTGTTGCGCACGTAGCGGGCCTGGACGGTGTGGATCTTGCCGGAGGCCCGGGTGATCGGGCTGGTGCCGGCGTAGTTCTTGCGGGCTTTGGCGGAGGCGTAGCGGGTGGGGTCGTCTCCGAACTCGGCGAGCACCCGGGCGCCGGTGATCTCCGCGATGCCGGGCATCGAGAGGTAGATCTCAGCGTCCGGGTGCGCTCGAAAATGGGCCTTCACCTGCTCCTGCATCGCGGCTATCTGCTCGTTCAGCGCGATGATCACACGGGCGTGAGCGGTGGCGGTGGCAGCGTAGGCGGCGGTGAGTGGCTCGGGCAGGCCGAGCTGCTGTTGGCGCAGCGCGGTCTGGATCGTGGCCGCTTTGGCGTCCCGGTTGCGTCGGCGGGCGCGGGTCAGGACGGCCGTGATCTGGGTGCGGGTCAGCTTCGCCCCGGCCGCCGGGGTGGGTGCCTTGATCAGCAGTTCCAGCGCGTCCGTGCTGGTCAGGGCCAGGCTGGCGTAGGCGTTCAGGGCGGCGGGGAAGTACTCCCGCAGCGTGCTGCGCAGCCGCTGGAAGGTGCGGGTGCGTTCCCAGATCAGAGTCTGGTGGGCGCGGGCGACGACCTTGACGGCCTGGGCCTGGGCGCTGTCCCCGGCCACCGGCCGCAGCTGGGCCCGGTCGATGCGGACCATATCGGCCAGCGCGTGCGCGTCGCCCTTGTCGCTCTTGGCGCCGGAGGAGGCGTACCGCTCCTTGAACCGTGCGACCTGCCGGGGATTGATCGCGTAGACCTGGTATCCAGAGGCGACCAGAGCCTGCACCCACGAGCCTCGGTCGGTCTCGATTCCCACGATCACGTCGGCCGGGTCGAGAGCCTCGCCGCCGTACTTGGCGACAAGCTCGTGGAGCCTGGCGACGCCGTCCACACCCTCGGGAAGCCGGGCGGCGGCCAGCTTGCGGCCGGATGGGTCCTGGACCTCGACATCGTGGTGGTCCTCGGCCCAGTCATCGCCGATCAACAGCAACGGATCTCTCCTGGTCAGCTACTTCGCTTGTCGTGCAGCCTGCGGAAGACACGGCTCGCGGCCTAATGGATCCAGTGCTCACGCCACACCTGGCGGGCACGCCACCCCATCAGCGGTCTGGCCCTCCGGCCGACCAGCAGGGGCACGGTCTGACCACAGAAGTCGACTGCTTCCGGCGTCGATAGTGCTCACCTGCTGGCGGCTACGGCACCGAGTCTCTCCGACCCGGCAGCTCCCATTAGGCGTCTGGTCCTCGCCGTCCTGGCCTACCTGGTGGGACCCGGCAGGCTGCCGAGGGCGCTGCGCCGCCACACCGTGTCGGGCGCCCGCGCGCTCGCCTCGACCACCGGTTCCATCGCCACCGGCGAGCGGCCGCGGCAGCAGGCCGCGAGACACCTGGACGCGCTGCGCATCGCGGGCCTCGTAGCGGCGGCGCTGGTGGCGCTGCTGTTCGCGTCCTGGACGGCCTTCCTGGTAATCCTTCTCGTCCTCTCGGCCTACGAGTTGGGCGTGACGCTGTTCGCCCGCCTAGCCGGAACCGGGTGATCACGGGCGGCGTCGTACTGATACCGCGAGAAGGGACCACGGTGACCAGTTACCTGCAGACACTCCCACTCCACACGATCACCGAGGTCTACGGCGAGGCGGGACTCCGCGACCGGTTCTCCCGCGAGATCCTGCGCTTCCGGGAACCGGACTGGCGGCGGCTGAGCACCGCCCTGGCACTGGCGAGCGACCTCCACCGCCAGGACCGGCGCGTCCGCGAGCCGGTGGTGAACCATCTGCTCCGCGTGACGCTCCGCGTGATGTGCCACTACGAGGTGGACGACGTGGACCTCCTCGTCGCCGCGCTGCTGCACGACTCGGTAGAAGACCACCCCACGGAGCTGGCCGGCGACGGGCACGAGGACTCCACGGAGGGCGCGCTGCACACGCTGGCCACCGAGTTCGGCCCGCGCGTCGCCGACCTCGTCCGCGCCGTGACCAACCCCGTCTACGACCGCAGCCGCGACGTCCACGCCCAGTACCGCGCGCACGTCACCGAGAGCCTGGACCGGCACCCCGCGGCGCGGATCATCAAGGTCTCGGACTTCACCGACAACGGCGTCGGCCTGATCCACACCACCGGCCCCAAGCTGCGCAAGCTGGCCCGGAAGTACCGGCCGCTCGTCCCGGAGCTCAAGGAGCTGATCACCCGTCCGGACACCCCGCTGAAGGGCCGGATCAAGCGGCACATCACCGGCCAGCTCGACCGCGCCGAGGGACGCTTCGCGGCCATCCTCCAGGACCACACCGAGCCGAGCCTGGCAACCTGACCCCAGGCCACGCCCCGCCGGGTTATCGTCGTCACCGCTTCATTACCGGTCGGCAAGGGCCTCGACCCGCTTCGGTCGACTTCGGCGGCTGGGGTCGGCGGTGCGGGCGGTGGTTGCGGCGGGCGTTGTGGCGAGGAGACCGCCGAGCCACGGCTCTGGCGGTCCTCAGCGCGGGTCGTATGCCTTCGGCAGGCGCATGCCGCGGTCGGCCATGATCTGGCGGACGCGGTTCGGGTAGTCGGTGATGACGCCGTCGACACCCATGTCGATGAGCGCCTCGACGGTGGCCGGGTCGTCGCAGGTCCACGGGACGACCTTCAGGCCCCGGGCGTGCGCCGCGGAGATCATCGGCTTGGAGACGTAGAAGCGGAAACCCGGGTCGCCGATCTTGCCGTTCTGCGGGAACCCGTACACGGGCGACAGCGCCCGCACGCCCGCGATGGTGGCGGCGGCCCTCACGAAGTCGCCGTCGTAGTCGTCGGCGTCGATCCCGCCGAGCCACGGAGACGCGCCGGGACGGCCCACCTGCAGGAAGTCGTAGTTCGTCAGCGCAACCAGCGGGTAGGAGGGCGCGAGCCGGTGCATCTCCTTCAGCGCGCCCCAGTCGAAGGACTGGATGGTGACCTGGTCCTCGATGCCCGAGGCGTGGATCTCCTCGTAGACCCGACGGACGAACAGCTCCCGCGGCGCCGTCTGCTCGGGGGCTCCAGCCTCGACCTTGGTCTCGATGTTCAGCTTGACCTGCTTGGCGTGGTAGCTCTTGACCAGGTCGAGGACGTCCTTGAGCTCCACCATCCGGAAGCCCTTGATCTGTTCCTGCTCCGGGAAGCCCGGAAGGCGCTGGTACCCGCAGTCCATGGTCTTGATCTGGGCCAGGGTCAGGTCCTTGATGTACTTGCCGACATACGGGTACATCGGGTCCCCGGGCGTCGCGGGCGCGGTGTCACGGCATTTCTGGGCGCTGACCTGCCGGTCGTGGTTGACGACGACCTTCCGGTCCTTCGTCACGTGGGTGTCGAGTTCGAGCGTGGTGACGCCCAAGCGCATCGCCTTTCCGAACCCCTCCAACGACTCCTCGGTCGTCATACCGAGGCCGCCACGGTGCGCCTGCAGATCGAAATGAGTCTTCTGCGGCGGTACGCGCCACCCACCGCCCGGCGATGCCTGCGCGGCCGTGGGCCAGGCGATCACGGAGGCAAGGGTCAGGCCTGTCAGAACATGTCGCAGCGACATAGGAACCTCGATCTCGGAGCTCGTGTTGCCCCGAGAAGCTAAGACCGAGGTCCGGCCCGGATCAGGAACCGAATATGAGGGAACGGTGAAGATTCGCGGAACACGCCGCCGGCGGCTGGTGCGGTGTTGAACGAATGATGGCGCGTCTGGTGGACGCGCCATCGGGTGGGCACTCTCCGGCCGTGAACCGGCCGGTGAGGATCTTGAGGGACGATCGGGCGGCGGTCGAGCCGCCCGATCGCCGGTGCGCTACGTGCCGTAGGACGCGTTAATTCTCAAGGCCGAACACCGTGGACACTTGCCGCGCGAGTTCTCCCTCGGCGAGTGTGATGTCGACCCCGAGCGTTTGGAGGCCCAGGTCTCGGGTCTGGTCGGCGAGCCGGTCGGTGAACAGCGCGTCGCGCTGAAGCAGGTTCTGCAGCGCGCGCTGCGGGTCGCCGGTCTTGGCGACGAACCCCCAGTGGGCGCCGCCGCGACTGTCGAACACCATCTGCCGGAACGCCGGAGTGGGCAGCAGCCACAGGGCGTTGCGCACATCGGCGAGCAGGGGGCGGACGAGGTCCGGCAGCAGCCGGAACCCCTCGACGATCACCGGCCGGTCGTCGGGCATAGCGAGCAGGTCCTCGACGATCAGGTCGAAGCCCTCGCCGTGGAACCAGTGGAAGGTGTCGAGCATCTCGTGCGGGTCTCGGGTCACCCACCGTTCGTCCATGTCCATGGCGGCGAACCTGGCCAGGTGAGGAGCTCGTGCCGCCGGCATGCGGCGGGCGTGGACGGCCATGGACTCGTCGGTGTCGTACCGGTACATGTCGTACTGGTCGGCGAGACGCCGGGCGGTGGTGGTCTTCCCGGCCCCGGTGCCGCCGCCGAGCCAGAGGACATGACTCAGCCGCTCCCGAAGGACGTCGGCGAACGAATCGGTGCCCGTGGAGTCGGTGCCCGCCGAATTGACGGACCCGTGGTGCGGCTCATCGCCACGATTGTGGTGCGGAGCGTCCATGTCGCTGTTACGCGGCATAGGGCGGTCCCCCTTAATTTGAGTTGGCCTTGTCCTGCTGATGACCAGCCGGACCTTATGCAGTGAGCCAGTCGGATCACGGCATCTGCAGCCCATGGTGCCACACGGCCGCCGCCGAGTCATATGCGAAGTGGGTCGCACCCGGAATCATGAGTTCGATATGGCCACGGCCTGCGCTAATTACTCCGGGTAAGTCTCCCCTTATGAGTTGACCCGGTGTTTATGGGCGAGCCGGTGCCGCCCCCGCCACCGGCCTTGTCGGTTTCAGGGAGCCACGACGAGACAGGCGGCCTCACCTGCACAGAAGCCTCCACTCGCCCCGTCGAGCGCACTTGGAGACAGGTTATTCGGCTGTCCGAAAACGCGCCGCATCAACCCATCGGTGTAGCCTCCTGCTCGCTTCCGGACTCATTCTCCGCATCACGGTTTCTTGGCAAGCAAGCGCTTGCAATCCACGAAAGATTGCGTCAAGATCACCCACAGACTCGCTGCGGGCGATGGCTCCCTCAAACCCGGCTCGCAGTGCGACGCATTTGTGCGTGACCACCTGCAACTACTGGCAGCTGGGAGGCACCGAGTGGATGAATCCGACCTGCAAACAAGCGACTTACTGCACCGGACTGATGATCAGTCCTTCACCGCCGGTACGGACATGCGCGCGGCATTGGAAGTGCTGCAGACCTCGCCGTATCTGACATTGGTCCGCCCGGGTGAAGTGAGCCCGGTGGTGTACGCGGTCGACGAACTGGTCCCGGTGCGTCCGGACGTGCGAGCGCCCGGCCGCGCCGCCTTCGGGGTGATCGGCCTGGACAGGTCCGTCGTCTGGCACCGGGACGCCGCCGCCTTGGACGCCCTGCACGACGCCGCGGCCGCTCCGGTCGATCGGTCGGTGCTCGCGGCGGCGCATGGCGGCGCGGTCATCGATGACCTGGTCCACCGCGGCTGGCTGCAGCGGCCGGCGGACCTGTGCACGGAGTACCTGCTGACGACCGCCCAGATCGAGGTCACGGCGCACTGCAACTGGGGCTGCTCGTTCTGTCCGGTCTCGCTTGACCGCAAACCGCCGGTGACGATGCCGATGCCGCTGTTCGAAGAGATCATCGGCAAGATCGCTCCGTACGACACCATCCGGTACGTCACGTTCCACTTCTACAACGAGCCGACGCTGGACCGCTTCTTCGCCGAGCGTGTCGCCGTACTGCGCGAGCACGGGTTGAAGCTGCGGCTGTTCACGAACGCCAGCAACCTCTCGGAGGAGAAGATCGCGCTGCTGCGGCAGGGCGACACCCTGTTCCAGCTCGTGGTGAACCTGCCGGCGATCGACGAGAGCTCCTTCCGCGACCTGACCGGCTCCAGGCGACTCGATCGGACGCTGGCCAACACCGAGGCCGCGCTCGACGCCGGGCTGCCGATCGAGATGGTGGTCAACGGGGGCGGCGGCGACGCGCAGCGCCGGCTCGACGAGCTGCGTGCGCGGTTCGAGCCGCGCGGGGCCACGGTGCGCTCGACACTGCTGTCGGACCGGGCGGGAGCGCTGGTGGAGGACTACCACCAGGACGTCCGCGTCGAGGGCAGGCTGCGGGGTTGCGGCTGGCCGGTGAACCACGCGCACTTCTCGGTCGCCGGCGACATGTTCATCTGCTGCAACGACTACTACCAGCGCGAGAAGTTCGGCAACATCCGCGACGGGTCGGTGCACGAGCTCATGACGAGCAGGGAAGCGGTCCTGCTGCGCCGCAGGGTGTTCGGCGTCGCGGAAGCGCCCGACGACTACATCTGCCGCATGTGCCATGACCAGCTGCTCGACTTCCCCCGCAGGCAGTTCCGCCCGCCGGCCAGCTTCCCGATGGAAGGCTGCCACCGCGGGGGGAGCCGTGCCTGAGAGCGTTCGCATCTGGTACGTGTCCGGGCAGCGGCTGTGCAATTTCCGGTGCGCGTACTGCGTTTCGGTCAACGACTACGCCAAGAGCAACGTCGCCGACTGGCCGGCCGAGGATCAGGCCCGCTTCGAGCAGATCGTGGACTGGATCGCCGAGCGGCCGTTCCGGCTCGGGGTGCGGCTGGCGACGCTGGGGGAACCGTTCGCCTCCCGGCCGTTCCTGACGAAGGCGGCCCAGCTGAGCACCCGCCCGAACGTCGACTTCGTCGAGCTGCTGACCAACGGGTCGCTGCTCAAGCGCCGCCTGGAGCAGCTCGACCGGGAAGGGGACATCAGCAAGATCTCGCTGTGGGTCACCTACCACCCCACGGAGATCCCGTTGGCGCGGTTCATCGCCAACGCGCGGTTCGCCCAAGAACACTTCGGGTGCTTCGTCGTCGTCAACGGCCTGCTGTTCCCGCACAACGAGCAGGAGATCGTCGATCTGAAGCAGGCGGCCGAGCAGGCAGGGCTGCGCTTCAACCTCGACCTCGGGTACGACCCGCTCACACCCCACGGCGTGCACACCGAACTCGGGGCCATGGTGCCGATCCTGCGCGAACGCGGGGAGGACGGCATCGCCCGCGCGGTCCGCCTCGGCGCGCACCCCGAGCTCCTCGACCTCAACATGGCCGCGATGCGGGACCTGCGGGGCGAGTTGTGCAGCGCCGGCCACAACTACTTCTACATCGGCATCCGCGGGGACGTGTACCGGTGTTCGCGCTACCAGGCCCTGGACAAGGACCGGATCGGCAACGTCCTGGACGACGGCTTCGAACTCCGGTTGTCCAGCGAGCCGTGGACCGTCTGCGGGGCCGGGTTCGGCTGCGGCAACAAGGAGGACTTCCTGCACCTGCGACGACGCGACACCGGTGGCGGGCCACCGCCCCCAAGCCTCGGCTGGGTCGACCGCGATCCTCCCCCGTCCGCCGACCGGACCGGCCGCGGCGGCGAGCCGGGCGCACTCGCGCATGTGGTCTCGGCCGGACGTCCCGCGCCCGGGCCCTCCACAGAGGAGACACGCTGATGCGCATAGCCGACATGACCTGGCAGGAGTACGACGAGCAGATCGGACGGCGGATCGTCGTCCTGCCGATCGGCTCGATCGACGGCCACGGCCCCCACCTGCCGCTCTCCGCCGACACGATCATCTCCACCTACCTCGCCGAACAGCTGGAAGAGCAGCTGGACGTCCTGGTTCTGCCGCCCGTGGCCTACGGCCTCGCCACCGACCCGGCGGCCGCCGGGGGCCGGTTCCCCGGCGTGACCAACGTGCGGGCCGCGACGTTCACCAGCCTGGTGCTCGACGTCCTGCGCGCCTCCTACCGGCACGGCGCCCGCCGGTTCGTGCTGCTCGACTCGCACAAGGTGAACCTGGGCGCGCTCAGGGAGGCGGCCGAGCTGTTCGCCGAAACCGCGCCGCAGGCCCAGGTCATGGCCGTCACCTGGTGGGACGTGGTCACCGAGGACAGCCGCAACGCGATCGCCGCCGAAACCGGCGTCGGCCGCCACGAAGACCACCACGCGGCCATGGTGGAGACCAGCCTGGTGATGCACGCCGCGCCGCACCTGGTCCGGAACGAGCTGCTCGCCGACGACGACGTCCCGCGCCGGGCGCGCTACTTCATCCTCCCCGTGCCGCAGGACCTCCGGACCAAGACCGGCGTGGTCTACCGGGCTGCGGCGGCGAGCCCCGCGATCGGCGCGCGGCTGATGACCGAGATCGTCGCCAACCTGGTCGCCGCGGTCACCCTCGAACTCGGCGAAACCCCGCAGGAGGTCCTCCCGTAATGCTGATCATGGCAATGAAGCCGGGCCACGACGGGTCCATCGCCGTGGTGGAAAACGGCCGGCTGCTGTGGTGCCTGGAATCGGAGAAGGACACTTTCCCCCGGTACGCACCGCTCACCCCGACGACACTCCTGGAGGTCGCCCAGCGGCTGGACCGCATGCCCGACGTGGTGGCCTTGGGCGGCTGGGCCAAACCGCGCACGGGCGGCGCGATCGGGGCCGGCTACGCGGGTGTCTCGGCGGTGCGGCGCGGCGGGATGCGATTCTTCGGCGCCGAACTCGACTTCTTCACTTCGTCGCACGAGCGCTCCCACCTCATGACCGCCGTCGGCATGGCGCCGCCGGGGGACGAGGAGTTGAGCACCGTCCTGGTGTGGGAAGGCGTGATCGGTTCCTTCTACCTGGTCGACCGGAACTGGCAGGTGGTTCGGACCGTGCCGGTGCTGCCTCACCCCGGCGACCGCTACGCGTTCCTGTTCTCCCTGGCCGACCCGACGTTTCCCGATCACGGGCAGACGCCCCGGACGGACGGCAGCGGCAAACTGATGGCGCTGGCGGCGTTCGCCGAGGCGAAGGACGCCGACGCCGACATCGAGGCCGCCGTCGACCGCATCCTGGCCGCGCCGGCCGTCAACCCGGCGCCGAAGGCCGACTTCGCCGACACCGTCCTCTACAACGCCGGGGTCCAGTCGAAGGCGGCGAAGACGGCCGCGGCCCTGCTGACCAAGCGGATCTTCGACATGTTCGCCGAGGTCGCGCTCCGCGAGCTGCCGGCCGGCACGCCGTTGCGGATCTCGGGCGGTTGCGGGCTGAACTGCGACTGGAACGCGGCGTGGCGCGAGCTGGGGCATTTCAGTTCGGTGTTCGTTCCGCCGTGCACCAGCGACTCCGGGTCGGCGATCGGGACGGCGATCGACGCGCTGGCCCATCACGGCCGCACCACGCCGATCGACTGGTCGGTGTACGCCGGGCTCGACTTCGTGCTCGACGCCCGTCCCGATCCGGGGCGGTGGCTCGACCGGCCGCGCGACGACCGCGCTCTCGCGTCGGCGCTCGCCGCCGGCCGGATCGTCGCCTGGGTGCAGGGGCGCTGGGAGATCGGTCCCCGCGCGCTCGGCAACCGGTCCTTGCTTGCCGAGCCCTACTCGGCGGCGACCCGCGACCGGCTCAACCAGATCAAACAGCGGGAGTCGTACCGGCCGATCGCACCGTGCTGCCGCGAGCAGGACCTCGCGGAGGCCTTCCACGAGGACTTCCCCGACCCGTACATGCTGTACTTCCGGCGGGTCCGGTCGCCGAAGCTGGCGGCGGTGACGCACGTCGACGGCTCGGCCCGGGCCCAGAGCGTCACCGCGGCCGGCAACCCGCCGCTGCACGGCCTGCTGAGCGCGTTCGCCGGCCGGACCGGGCTGGGCGTGCTGTGCAACACCTCGCTCAACCACCTGCGACGAGGGTTCATCAACCGGATGTCGGACCTGGTCGCCTACTGCGAGGACCGCGGCATCGCCGACATGGTCGTCGGCGATCGGTGGTACACGCTGCTGACGGCCGGGCATGATCCCGGCTCGCCGGCGGGAGGACCGCCGCTCCCGGGAGGCGGTCATGGCGGCTGACCCGCGAAAGACCCGCTCCCGTCCACTGGTCAGCGTCGTCATCCCCACCCTGAACCGAGCCGACACGCTGGACGCGGCGCTGCACAGCGTCATGGCGGCCGGCCGGAGGCTCTCCGACGACGTCGACGCGGTCGAGGCCGTCGTGGTCAACGACGGCGGCCGATCGGTCGGCCACCTCGTCGAGACCTGGGAACGAAGGCTGCCCCTCACGGTGGTCGAACTCGACCGGTGCTCCGGCGGGGCCTCGGTGCCGCGCAACGTCGCCATCGAGGCGGCTCAAGGCGAGTACATCGCGTTCCTCGACGACGACGACATCTTCCTGCCCCAGCACCTGGCCGTCGGCTGCGAACCGCTACGGAAAGGCGACGCGGACTTCGTCTACTCGGGCGCCGTGGTGTCCGAGCGGCGACTGGACGCCCTTCCGGCGGACCTCAGCGGATACCGGCTCAAGGCGTACCCCTACGATCCGCGCTTTCTGATGGTGGCGAACTACCTGCACACCGGCGCGATCATCGTGCGCAACTTCCGGCATACCCAGGTCCGGTTCGACCCGGATCTGGACGTGTGCGAGGACTGGGACCTCTGGATCGCGCTGACCACCGTGCTGCGCTACCGGGTCACGTTCGTCGACGAGATCACTTCCGTCTACCACCAGGTGCCCGACACCAGCGGAATGGTGTCCGGCGCCCAGCTGATATCACCGTCGAAGTTCGCCATGGCCCGCGACTACATCAACGCGAAATGGCCGGTAGCGGATCCGGTCGTGGAGGGATACCGCGCCTGGACGGTCGCGCTCGAACGGTATCGGGACGACCTCATCGCGCGGCACCGGCGCATGCCGAACCTGCTCTTCGACGAGATCCTCGGCTACCTGCACGAGCGGATCAGCCGGCGGCTGCCACCCGACCACGCCCATATCGGCCGGTTCTTCACCAGCGTGGCCGCGCCGGTGGGACCGGAGGCGATCAGATGAGCCGGCGGTCCGACGAGCCGCTGGGCCTGCTCTTCTCGCCCGCGTCGAGCTATCCCACGCCGGTGGCGTACGTCGTCGATCGCGATGGGGCGATCCTGCACACCTGGAGCCACACGCACGGCCAACCCCGGCCCCAGGACGACCCGCCCAGCTACCTGCGTGGCTGGAACCATGTCGAGATGGACGATGCGGGCAACCTGTTCGCGATCGTGCCGCTGCACGCGCTGCTGAAGCTCACCCCCGACTCGCGGCTGGAGTGGGCGTGCGACGTGGCCGCGCACCACGATCTCGCGGTCACCGCCGATGGCACCGTCCTCGCCCTCGGCGAGGACCCCCGCCGCGTGGACGACGGTGGGTCCGGCCAGGTCGTGCTCGACAATCCGATCTCCACGATCACCGCCGACGGCGTCATCAAGAGCGAGGTGTCGCTCTACGACGTCCTGCGGACGGACCCCGCGCTGCGACGGCTGATCGACACGGCGGTGCGGCGGCGCGGGACCGCGTTCCGGCGGCGCGGGTGGCCGCTGCGGGACGACGGCGTCCCGGACGAGACGGCCGCCGAGACCCGCGCGATCCTGCGGACGGGACGCCACGACGGCGAGCGGCGCCGCGCCCTGAGACTCCTCCGCGCCCTCCCCGGATCCCCATGCGACGTCCTGCACACCAACACCATTGAAGTGCTGCCGCCCCATCCCACCGGCCTCTGGTCGCACGGGAACGTGCTGGTCTGCATGCGGGAGCTCGACGCCATCGCCGTGGTCGACCTCGCCGGCCACCGGGTGGCGTGGTGGTGGGGGCCCGGCGAACTGTCACGGCCGCACCAGCCCACCCTGCTCCCGGACGGGCGAATCCTGATCTTCGACAACGGCGTGGAAAGGCGGCGCTCGCGCCTGGTCATGGTGGATCCGGTCGCCGGCGGCATCGTGTGGAGCTGGACGGCGTCCCCACCGGAATCGTTCTTCTGCCCGCTCGCCGGCGGCGCCGAGCCGCTGCCGGGCGGCGCCCTCCTGGTCACGAACTCCACCGCCGGTGCCGCCTTCGAGGTGACCGCCGGAGGAGAGATCGCCTGGGAGATGTCCCTGCCCGTCGAGGTGTACGGGGCCGACCGCGGCCGGGTCTCCATCTACCGGATGTCCGCCGTGCCCACCGGTGCCCTCGCCCAGGGAGCGGCAGGCCGTGCGCCGGCGGGGGCCGGGCCGGCTGAGACGGAGCGGGTGACGTCATGAAGACCTTGATGATCATGAGGAGCCAGACCGGGGTTCCCGGCCGGGCCGGCGTGCCCGGCGGTCAGATCGGCATGATCCAGATCGCTCGTGCGCTGCCCTCCCTCGGGGCCCAGGTGAAGCTGTTCGTCGGCGGGCCGCGGATGGCCTACTTCGCGGGCCTCGATGACCTCGATCCGAGCTATCTGCGCTGGCCGACCTGGCTCGACACCGCCATCGCGGCCGCGCCCGGCGGCGTGCGCACGATCGGACGCCGCCTGCGGCGCCGCCGGTGGCTGGCCGCGGTGACGGCGCTGCCGGGCCTGGCGGACGCGGACGTGATCCACGTCCAGGGACTGGAGGACGCCGAGGCGCTGATCGGACGGGTCAGCGGGCCGATCGTCGTCACCCACTGGGGACGGGTCGGCCGCTGGCTTCCCACCGGCACCGACCCGCGCGCCGACGAACTGCTGGCCCAGCGGCTCGGCCGCATCCGCGCCAACGCCAAGATCGTGGCCATCGGCCAGGCGCAGGCCCGGGCACTGGCGGACGCGGATCTGCCGCCTTCGGCCGTCATCCCGCCCGGCATCGATCTGCAGCATTTCACCCCGGGCGACCGCGACGACGCCCGCGGCATGCTGGGACTGCCCTCCGACGACAAGATCGTGCTGTACGTGGGGCGCCTCGCCGGCGACAAGAACGTCGAGACCGTGCTGACGGCCTTCGCCGGCATCAGGGGGAAGGTCAGGAACAGCCGGCTGCTCATCGTGGGCGACGGCCCGACCCGCCAGGACCTGCAAAGCGCGTCCATCCGGCTCGGCATCGACGAGTCGGTGTCGTTCCTGCGTTTCGTCCCCCACCATCGGCTGCCCGCGTACTACCAGGCCGCCGATGTCACGGTCGTGCCGTCGAACCTGCTGGAGACGTTCTGCATGGTCGCTCTGGAGGCCATCGCCTGCGGCTGCCCGCTGATCGTCACCGACCAGGTTCCGGAGATCCTGAACGACTTCCCCGACGTCCCGTCGGTGTCCCCCTACGACGTCGCCGGATACCAGGAACAGCTGGTCACGGCGCTGGCCGGACGGTTGCCACCGGCCGACGACGCGCGCGTCGGCGAGTACGCCTGGAGCGGCATCGCCCGTAAGTACGCTGACCTCTACCAGACCGCCCACCGCCGCGGCAGCGGTCACGTCACGGGCCGATAGGCACTCCCGAGGAGCCAACGAATGCACTCTGCACTGCATGACGGGACTCATCCCGACGTCCTGCGGGAGCGGTTGAGCCACGTCTACTGGATCGGCGGAGGCAGCGGATCCGGGAAGTCCACCATCGCCCGCCGACTCGCCGACCGGCACGGGATGCGGCTGTACGACACCGACGCCGTCATGCCCGACCATGCCCGCCGAATGCCGCCGGAACATGCTCCCTACCTGGGCAGGTTCGCCGCCATGGACATGGACGAACGATGGGTGAGCCGAAGCCCGCACGAGATGCTCGACACCTTCCACTGGTTTCATGGCGAGGGCTTCGACCTGATCGTCGAAGATCTTCTCGCTCTCCCGGCCGACCGGCCGGTGATCGCCGAAGGATTCCGGCTGCTGCCCGATCTCGTCCGGCCCCTGCTCGCCGAGGTGGGCCACGCCGTGTGGCTGCTGCCGACACCCGGTTTCCGCCGGGAAGTGTTCGACGGCCGTGGCGGCCCCGCATGGGGTTTCATCGCCAAGACCGGCGACCCGCAGCACGCCCTGCGGAACCTGTTGCAGCGCGATGCTCTGTTCACCGACCGGCTCACCGACCAGACCCGAGACCTGGGCCTCCACACGCTCGGCGTGGACTCCACGGTCGCCGAGGAAGACCTCGCGCGGCAGGTCTCCGCGGTGTTCGGCCTTGAAGGCTAGGTGGCGACGGGGCGGCCGATCCGGGTCAGGTCGCACCGGGTCAGGTCGCACCGGCCACGGCCATCGGGGACGGCCCCCGGCGAACGCGACCTGTTCAGGCGCGCCCGTCCAGCAGGCGTTCCAGATATACGCCGACGCCGTCCTGCACGTTGGCCAGCGTCACTTCGCCTGCCGCGGCCCGCACCTCCGCGTGTGCGTTGGCCACGGCCACCGACCGCCCGGCCCACCGCATCATGGGCACGTCATTGGGCATGTCGCCGAACACCAGTGCGTCCGCGGCCGCGATGGCCAGCTCGCCGGCGACGGTCGCGAGGGCACTGCCCTTCGTCACTCCGCGCCGGCTCATCTCGACCAGGCCGCGGTATCCCTGCCGGGTCACCTCGACCAGGTCACCGACGGTTTCGGCCACCAGCGCCGTGAACCGTTCCGGCTCCCGCCCGGGTGCCCGCGCCTGCAGCTTCACCACCGGCCCGCCGGCCGCGTCCGGCAGCGCGGCCGGCGCGCACCCGTCCTCGCTCTCGCGGCGCCGGGGCCAGCCCGGCTCGTGCAGCACCCGGCCACCGCAGTCCACGTGGGCGGCGAACACCACCTCGGGCACCCGCTCCCGAAGCCGCGCGCACACCTGGCGAACATGGGCGGGACGCATCGGCCGGCAGGCGAGCACCCGCTCCTCGACCGGCTCGTACACCACGCCGCCGTTGGCGCAGATCGCCAGGTACCGGGCACCGAGCTGGGCATAGATCTCCCGGAGCCGGGGCTGCGACCGTCCGGTCACCAGCATCACCGTGGCGCCGGCATCGGCGGCTCTGCGCAGCGCAATGGCGTTGCGGGTGCTGACGGCGCCCCCGGCCCCCAGCAGCGTCCCGTCGAGATCGGTCGCGATCAGGCGCGGAAGCGCCGGGAGCCGGGGGGAATGCGTCACGCCGCGACGATAGCCCGCGGCGCGACGGGCGGGTCGGCCCGACGCGCGATGCGCGTACGCGGGAGGGCCTCGTGACCAGCACGTCCTACCGCTCCCAGGAGCTCACCAGCGAGGCGTCGCTGAATCACGTGGTCCTGGGCCCGGCCGCCGCGATCGGCGTCGAAGGGCGGCTGGCGGAAGACGCGTGCTCCCGAAACGCGCTGTGCGCCCTGGCCGCCGAATTCGGTTTGACCGGCCTGCGGCCGGACCACCTGGCGGACGATCTCGCCATCACCGTGGCGTCGCCCGATGCCGGGGCGGCTCGATCGGCCGCCGCGGCGCTGCGGTCCTTCGGGATGCGCCTCGGAGCGCTGATCGGGACACTGCGCGATCCGGCGACCGCCGACCGGCAGGGGACCACCCCGTACCGCCGGGCCTTCCTCGCCCGCTGGACGACGGTCGACGGCATCTGGCTCGCCGGCGGTCTGCTGGCGGGCAGGTGCGGACCGCTCATCCTGGAGGGCGTGGAGGCGGCCACCGCCCGCACACCCGGCGCATGCCCCGTGGCCGTGCTGCCCCGGCCGGAGTTCGCCCCGCTCATCGGCGCGGCCCGGCACGTGCCCGCGGACTCCGGAGGCGAGGCCGCGGTGGTGGCCGACCTCGGACACACCCGCATCAAGACCGCGGTCGCCGACCGCCACGGCCGCACCTTGCGGCGACTCCGCCGCGTTCGTGCCCGTCCCACGCCCCGGCGGCCCGGAACGGGCGATGTCGAAGCCGCCGTCGGTACCGCTCTGGTCCAAGCGGTGCGGGACGCCGCGGACTCGACGTCGAACCGGGTCCGCGTCATCGTCAGCGTCGCCTCGTTCGTGCAGGACGGACTGCCCGTCGATGACGGGCAAGGCGTCTACGGATATCTCACGAAGCGGGCCCCGGTGCTGCTGCGCGGAATCCGCAGCGCCACCGGCGTCAGCGCGGACCTGCGCTACCTGCACGACGGGACGGCGGCGGCCTCGGCGGGCACCGCGGGCAGCGCCACCATCACGGCGGGAACGTGGCTGGGCGTGGGCTTCCCGCCCGTGGGAGGGCCGCCGCTGCTCAGCGTGCCGGAGCAGCGCGGGCTGCCCGTCACCTGGGCGGACGACACCGGCACATCGGCGAGCACGCTCGGTTGAGGATCGAAGGGGATGGACGACGAGGTGGCACACGGTGACCGTAGCGACGCCAAGGGCGAGGACTCGGCGGACGCCGCCGGGGATCCGGCCGGGGCGTCCGGTGCGCCGCCGGCCGGCGGTGCGTACCGGCCGACCCTTGTCATCGTGAGCGGACCGCCCGGCTCGGGCAAGACGACCATGGCGGGCCTGCTCGCACGGACGCTGCCGTGCCCTCTAGTGTCGCGCGACGACATCAACGAGGGCATCTTCCACACCTTCCACCACGACCTCGATGTCGCCGGTAAGGAGTCCGTCGCCCGCATGGCGTTCGACGCCTTCTTCCAGGCAATCGATCTGCTGCTCTCGTCGAAGGTCACCGTTGTGGCCGAGGCCGCCTTCCAGGACCGGAGGTGGCGTCTAGGGCTGGACTCGCTCAAGGCCGAAGCGGACATCAAGGTCGTGCATTGCGTGATCGACCTCGGGCTGGCGCGCCGGCGCGTGGTCGAACGGCACCGCGAACTGCCCGACAGCCCGAGTTCCCGGCGCGCGGCGTCCGCTCGGCGCACGGGAGGCGGCCGCGGGGCCGTGAACGGCTTCGAGGAGGTGTCACTTGCGGTTCCCTCGCTTCGCGTCGCCACGGCGAGGGGCTATGACCCGGACATCGACGTCATCATCGACTTCATCCGTGCGCAGCGTGGATTCGGCACTCAGTAGAGGGTGACATAGGTGAATACATTATCGACGGTCGTAGTGATCGGGGGAAGCGGCTTCATCGGGTCACACCTGTGTGAGCTGCTGTTGAACATGGAATGCCGGGTGTACTGCGTGGACAACTTCGCCACCAGCGGGGCACATAACGTGGCGCACATCGCGGATCGGCCCGGATTCACACTGATCGAGCATGACATCAACGAGGTTCTTGATCTGCCGGGCCGAGTCGAACTCGTGGTGAACCTCGCTTCACTGCCCAGCCCGGTCGACTATCTGGCGCGGCCTGTGGAGACCCTTCGTGTCGGTTCCCTGGGCGCACTCAACGCACTGGACTTCGCCCGGGTGAAAGGCGCCCGATGTGTGTACGCGTCGAGCAGTGAGGTTTACGGTGACCCGTCCGTACACCCGCAGACCGAGTCGTACCACGGCAATGTGAACCCCATGGGGCCGCGCTGCTCCTACGACGAGTCCAAGCGATTCGGCGAGGCAGCCTGCGAGGCGTATCGGAATGTGTACGACGTGGACACCGTGGTGCTGCGCATCTTCAACACCTATGGCCGTCGAATGCGCGCTCAGGACGGCCGGCTCGTACCCACCTTCATCCAGCAGGCGCTGGCCGACCGGCCCATCACCGTGCACGGCACCGGACGGCAGACGCGGTCACTGTGCCATGTGGACGACACCGTGAATGCCCTGCTGAAAGCCGCGATGGCGAGGCACCCCGGGCCGCTGAACATCGGAAACCCCGACGAGCTGACGGTCGTGGCCATCGCCGAACTCATCCGGGAACTGTGCGGATCACGGTCCCCGATCCAGCACCTCGAAGCCCGCCACGAGGACCCCGCGAGGCGGCGCCCGGACATCAGTCTGGCCCGCCGGGCACTCGGCTGGGAACCGCGAGTGAACCTGCGAACCGGATTGGTCGAGACGATCGCCTGGTTCGCAGATAATTCGTCTATGGCCACAACAAATCTTTGACCTTTGATTTTGTGAGGCGGGGCATGGCTGAGCCATGCCAGCTGCGCTTATGTGAAGCCTCAACCGAAGGGAGGGCGACGGCCGAGTCCGGTCACTGGGTTCGAGTTGCGGATCGGCTCCGCTTTCGGACGACGCCGATGACCGGACGAGGTCGGCGCCATTTGTTGTTGATCAGTTGACCTGGGAAGACGACGACCCGGCCTGCCTCACCAAAGGAGTTTCTCCAAACGCAGAGCCGGGCCGCCGTCTCCCGTGCGCCCCTGCCGACGGGTGAACAGTCCGCCGCTACAGATGAGGGGCTTGCACACCGACGAGAATACCACCGGAACCGATGGACATGTGTTAGCGTCATATTTACGTAACTCGACAAATTAGGGACCCAATCCTGGTCCTCATCGAGTTGCGCCCTTCAAACAGGGTGCGACCGAGGAGGCCCGGGATTGAACACCCCGGACCTCCTCGGTGAGCCCCCCTCACCAAAGGAGGAGGTCTCCTTGCGGAACCTCAACGAGCGCGAAAAAGCGCATCGTTCACACCCCCCCACTGGCACTGGGTGGGTGCTGACACCCATTATGGCCCTCTTCGGCTGGTTGCCGAAGCGGGTCGGGTCCGCCACCGCGTGGCTGCGCCACGAGGTGACCGGACCCGCCAAGACGCGGCGGCCGGGCATCGCCTGGACGTTGGCCGTGACCGCGATGATCGTGGGAACGGGCAACAACGTCCTGCTCATCAAGTCCGGAGCAACGGGCATGCCGGCCTTCGTCACGGCCTTCCTCACCGACATAGCGGCCTCCGTGGGCCTGTGGACGGTCATCCGTCCCAAGCTCCGCGAGATCGACTGGTCGGTGAAGCGCGCCGGGCTGATATTCGGCGCCAGTTCGGCGGTGAGCATCTGGTCCGGGCAGGAGGCGCTGCACCACGCGCCGTACGCCATGATCGCGGTCCTCGCCCTGGTCATCGGGCCGATGGTCGCGGCTCTGGTGAGCGCGTGGAAGGTGTGGCAGATCGTCGCATGGGTCTGCGTGTCCATCGCCGGCGCGCTGCTCGTGTTCGGTGTCGCGTTCAAGATGCTGTCCGTCATGGGCGCGGTGAGCATCTTCCTCAACGGGTCCATGTACTGGATCATGGTCCGGACCTTCACCGGTCTCGGGCGAAAGGAAGAAGGATCGGACAAGGACGCCGTCCTGGCGGCGAGCGCGGTGAGCAAGCTGGTCACCGTGCCGGTCCTGTTCACCGCCTTCATCCTGGCCGACGGGCCTTCCCGCATCGGCCAGAACAGCGCCTGGGCCACCATCGGTGCCCTGGGCGTCGGCACGCTGGCGACGATCAGCGCGCTGTGCTCAAGCGCCGCCTGGAAGCGGGGACTGAACACTTCCGCTCATGCCCAGCTCCAGCCGGCGAAGCCGGTGCTCGCCCTCATCTGGGGGATGGTGGCCGGTCAGAAGCCGCACGTCGCCCTCAACACCGTGGTCGGGTACTTCCTCGTCTGCCTTGGCGCGGGCGCGGTCGGCCGGCTCTTCGTCGAGGCAAAGCAGAAGGAAGAGAAGGCAAAGAAACTGCTCGAAAGCTCCGACCTGGTCGGGGCCGACAAGGCCGTCTGAAAGCGGCCGTCGCTTGACCAGTGACAGGGACGGTGCCTGACACCGTCCCTGGTCGAATCGAACGGCGGGAGGCCCTGCGCTTCCCGCCGTTCTTTTGCCGCCGGGACGAGGCCCGGCCATATCGGTCTTCGCCGGGTCCGGCGCGACCGATCGCCCAACAGAAGATGATCTTGCGGAGAATGATGAGTAACCTGAGATAATGAGTTCAGCTAACGAGTACGGTGAACTCGCAGATCACAAGTCGCGCCAGGCCGGCCCAGGACCCGTGCCTCTCGATCGGGCGGCCGCAGGAGCGGCCGGTGTCCGGGAGCCGGCCCCCGTCGAAGGCGGTGCCGACGCCCGAGGCGGCTCGCGGCTGATCCGGCTCCTGGCGGCGCCGATGTTCCGATCACTGCACAACCGCAACTTCCGGTTGTTCACTGCCGGGTCACTCGTGTCCAACACCGGTTCGTGGATGCAGCGGGTCGCTCAGGACTGGCTGATGCTGGAATTGAGTCACAACGACGGCACGGCGCTGGGCATCACCGTCGGCTTGCAGTTCCTGCCGATGCTGCTGTTCGGGCTGTGGGGCGGCGTGGTCGCCGACCGCTACTCCAAGCGCCGCGTACTGGTGATCACACAGGCGTCGATGGGCCTGCTCGCGCTCGCCCTCGGGGTGCTGGCCATCACAGGCAGCGCACAATTGTGGCAGGTGTACGCACTGGCGTTCGGATTGGGCATCGCGACAGTGGTGGACAACCCGGCCCGGCAGACCTTCGTCGTGGAAATGGTCGGCAAGACCGATCTGCCCAATGCGATCGCACTGGGCGGCGCCTGCTTCAACATCGGCCGGGTGCTCGGCCCGGCGGCGGCGGGACTGCTGATCGCGGCGATCGGCACCGGCCCGGTCTTCCTGGTCAACGCGGCGTCGTTCGTCGCGGTGCTGGCCTCCCTGGCGTTCATGCGGGCCGACGAACTGCACACCGCCGAGCCTGTGGCCCGCGCCAAGGGTCAGCTTCGGGAGGGCCTGAGATACGTACGGGCTCGCCGCGACCTGGTCATGGTGCTGCTGCTGGTGGGGTTCGTGGCGACGTTCGGGATGAACTTCGCGGTCACCACCCCGCTGATCGCCAAGGAGGTCTTCCACACCGGGGCGTCCTCGTTCGGGCTCGCCTCCACGATGCTGGCCCTCGGCGCCCTGATCGGCGCGCTGGTGGCGGCCCGCCGGGTACGCCCGACCGGCAGGCTTCTGATCGGTTCGGCGGTGCTGTTCGGGACGCTGGAGGTGGCGGTCTCGCTGATGCCGTGGTACTGGCTGTTCCTGGTGCTGCTGGTGCCCACCGGCACCGCGGTGCTGACGTTCACGACGTCCGCCAACGCCACCATGCAACTCGATGTCACAGCGGCCATGCGCGGGCGGGTGATGGCGCTCTACATGCTGGTCTTCCTGGGCACCAACCCGCTCGGCGGACCGCTGATCGGCAAGCTGGCCGAACTGGTGGGGCCGCGCTTCACGATGACGCTGGGCGGCGCGGTGTCCGCCCTCACCCCGCTGGTGGTGGCGGCCGTGATGCTCCCCCGGAAGACCCTCACCGATGCCGCGGCGGAACTGCCCCGATGGACCAGGATCCGGCGGTAGCCGGGGCGGGACGGGTGGGTGCGTCCGAGGGGTCCGGTGGCCATGGCGCTGATGAGCGTCTGGGTGACCTGGGTGACGAACCGGCGTCCCGCCTCAGTGACGCCGTGGCCGCAGGCGGGACCGCGCATGGCGCAGACCCAGCCCAAGGTGCCGGTCGCGAACACGCCTGCGCCCCGGTCGGTGGTGTAGTACGAGGCGTGCGCCACCGCCTGGCGGTTCCCGCAGGTGATCCGCGAACTGGCGACGATCTCCAGCGTGGACGGGGTGGGGCCGTCGCGGTTGAGCGCGTCGGCCTCGGGGCCGACGATGCCGGGGAACCGTGTTCCTGCGCGCACACCGGTGCCCTTGAAGAGCCAGAAGCCGGGCCGCCGGACGGTGAAGGCGCCCTCGGCCGCAAGGCACATGTACTGGATCCCGATGAGGTCGCTCTCCGGCCGGGGCTTCGGCGGCAGCCGCCAGTCCTGAGTCGACTCGGCCGGGTCGGTACGCGAGACGGGGTCGGCGGCGGCGTCCTTGTAACAGACCACCAAGCGGTTCGCCCCCAGCGGAGTGGCGGCGAACCGGATGTGCCGGTTGACCGCGTTGGCGCCGAGGAAGGCGATGTTGACGCCCTGGTCGCGAGCCTGGGTGGCGTACTGCCGCATGGCGGACGACCAGTACTCGTCATGGCCGAGGGTCAACAGGCCTCGCGCGTCATTGAGCAGGCCGGAGTCGGCGTGCAGGTCGTTGTCGGTCGCGTATGCCAGCGGCACGCCGAGCCGCTCGGCGAGCGCTATCACCGGCTGCTCGTAGACCAGGAACTTGCCCGCACCGTAACCGTCGTAGGGCCGGTCGAAACTGACCGCGGTGGCCCGGTCGTCCGGCCCTCCTGATGGCCCCTTGTACAGGTCGTAACCGCCCCACAGGTTGTAGGCCTGCCAGGTGGTGGTCGCGTTCAGCACGACAAGGCGCCCCGCCGCACTTGGCGAACGGACGGTCACCGGCACGTACCGCCGCGCGCCCGAGGCGGCGGTCAGCATGATCAGATAGCTGCCCCCTGGCCACCCGGAGGTGGAAACGGTCAGTGACGGCCGCCACGGAGCCGACACCGTCCGGGTGGTCTTGTCGACGTGGGCGCCCGCCTGCCGGACGCCGGGATTGACCCCGGACCTCCATACCCGGCGCGCCTGCGCGCCGCCGTACCAGCCCATCCTGAACGCCTGGGCGGTGAACCCAGAGGTCGTGGTGGAAACGAACAACCGGAAACGCTCACCCGGCAGCACGCTGACGTGATCGGCGTAGCCCTCGATCTCGTGCTCGGATCCCATGTCCCGGCGGCGGATCCGCCAGTCCGCGTCACCGTGTTTCCTGTTCTCGGCAGGCGAGGCCGCCGTCTTCACCGCCTCCTTCCCGCCGGAATCACGGCCGTGCGTCCCGGAGGAGCAGGCGCCGACCAGGATGAGCAACACGACCAGCACTGGCAGGACGCGTCCTCGAAGTGCTCGTCGCGCCCTTTTTGGATGATCCGCCGTATCCACCATCACCACGGCGCGACCGCAAAATCGGTCGCGCCGCGCACATCGTTCCCCACGACGACTCCCCCGCTGATCGGCTGCTGCCGATGTAATCCCCGTCCCGGCCGGACAAGAATCCGAAAATACTGACCAAAGCAATTGAAATAGCAGGTCATCCACCGCGGGGCACGGGGAGGAGCGGGAATGGCACGGTGCTAGCGAGCGGGGGCGGCGACGGTGTCGAAGAGCAGTTCTTTGAAACCGGCCTCGTCCACGCGGCGGACCAGGGTGAGGTTGGGAGGCGGAGCGGTCACCCGACGGTCGATGACCATCTGCCCGCGGGTCAGGCCGTCCGTGGCGATGTCGACGTAAGCCTGTTCCTCCTCGATGACCAGCTCGGGCATGAGTGCGACGGCCATGGCCACCGGGTCGGGCAGGTCGTAGCCGGCCAGGCCGGTGACGTCGCGGGCCCAGTCGGCCACGGTGCGGTTGATGTGATGGGCGAATGTGGCCATGGGGGTGCCGATCTGCTCCAGGCGCCGCTGATCGGCCGGGGTCATCACCGCGTCCCGGCGGGAGACGTCCCAGCCGATCCACGTCACCTTGTCCGGGGTGGCGGCCTGGGTGACGACGCGGGCGGCCTCGGGATCGGCCCAGACGTTGAACTCGGCGGTGGGTGAGACGTTGCCCGCCAGATCGGCGGCGCCGGCCATGCAGTAGACGTGCCTGAACCGCGACAGCAGCAGCGGGTCGCGCAGCAGAGCGGCGGCGATGTTGGTCAGCGGCGCGAGCGTGACCAGCGTGAGTTCTCCCGGGTGCCTGCGCGGCAGGGACAGCAGAACCTCGACCGCATGCACTCCCTGAGGCGCGCCGAGGGGGTCGGGCAGGCCGATGTCCCCCATGCCGTCCTGGCCGTGGACGTGCTGGGCGCTGGACAGGGCACGCGTCATCGGGCGTTGGCAGCCGGCATACACCGGGATGTCGGAGCGACCCGCGGTCTGCAAGGAGATCAAGGCGTTGCGGGTGCCGGTCTCCACCGGCACGTTGCCCGCCACCGTGGTCACCGCGCGGATGTCCCCCATGCCACTGGCGGCGGCAAGCAACAGGGCGACCGCATCATCGGAGCCGGTATCGGTGTCAATGACCAAAGGCAGGGCTGACATGCTCACGCGGGGCGCTCCGCCGCGGCTCGCACGCCGTGGAGGATCCGCAAGGCCCGTTCGAGGTCGAGCCGAGACTCCGGTGCCAGCGTCATCGGCACGAACTCGATCATCACGATGGTCGTGGACGTCATCGAAGTGCAGGCGACATCTTTGGCGGGAGGCGTACACACGGCCGAACCGCCGTTGGGGCCCGGGTCGACGTCGCGCAGTGCGCTGGGCAAGCCCGCCTCGCGAAGCAGCCGCGCCATGCCGGACTTCAACTTGCGCGGGGAGAGCCCGCTGCCGGTGAGGCCACGGAAAATGACCAGCCTGCCATCGGCGGGGTCGGCGTAGACGGCTCCCACGAGGCCGGCGTCGATCTCACCGCCCAGTTCCGCCTCGTACCGCCGCCGACTGTAGGCGTCCTGTTCCATGTTGTAGGTCCTGTACTCCTCGGTCTGCCCCTGGTCGATGGGCAGGCCCGCGGCGGTGGCCGGGACGGTGAGCCGGTACGGCCGGGTGCCGTCGTCCGAGACGACGGCGGCGCCCGCGACGGCCGCCAGGACGACGCCCATGAACGTGATGACCACGACCGAGCCCCTCCGATCTCTTGTGACCAACGGCACGACAAGGCCCCCACTTCGCCTGCTGTACGGTGACGCCAAGGACCGTAGGTCAAACGTATGATGTCCGTCAATACAGGCGATTTAGGCTACGGACGTTATACGTTCGATGTGGCCGGAAGGGAGCCGTGGCTGGTGGAGGTACTGCCCCGGGCGCAGCCCAAAGCAGAGCTGCATCTACATCTGGACTGCTGCGTCAGCTACGCCTGTGTCGCCGCACTGCGGCCAGGGACGACCCTGGCCGAGTACCTGCGCGACTACGTCGCTCCCGCAAAATGCGCGAGTCTGGTCGACTTCCTCACCAGACCCCCCAGGATCGTCCAGCTCATGCAGACACCGCAGGCACTGCGCCTGGTCACCGATGACCTGTTCGCGCAACTGGTCGCGGACAATGTGGCCTACGCCGAGATCCGGTTCGCGCCGCTGCTGCACACGGCAGGTGGGATGCGACCCGAACAGGTCGTCGAGGTAGTCGAGTCCGCAGTCGCCGAAGCAGTCGCCGCGACAGGTGTGCAGGCCAGCGTCATCCTGTGCACGCTGCGGCATTTCGACGCCGGCGCGAGCATGGCGACGGCCCGCCTGGCCGCCGCGCGGCTTGAGGGCGGCCTGGTCACCGGGTTCGACCTCGCGGGCGACGAGGCGGGATTCGGGCTCGGCCCGCACATCGCGGCGGTCCGCCACGCACGCGAGCACGGGGTGCGGATCACGGCGCACGCCGGCGAGGCACGTGGCGCGGACGGCGTCGACGACGTCCTCGATCACCTGCGTCCCGAGCGGATCGGGCACGGGGTGCGCTGCATCGAGGACGAGCGCACCCTCGAACGCCTCATCGCCGGGGGCGTCCATCTGGAGGTATGCCCCACGTCCAACGTCCAGACGATGGGTGGTCTGATGCCGTCCTACGCCGATCACCCGGTCGACCGGCTCAGAAGGGCCGGGGTCGCACTGTCCATCAGCACCGACGCGCGCACCGTCGCCAACGTGACTCTCGACCAGGAGTACGAACGCCTGCGGCGCGTCTTCGGCTGGACGTCCGCCGACCTGGACCGCTGCAACCTCACCGCCGTCGAAGCGTCCTTCGCCGCCCCCGCGGTCCGGCGCGAGCTGATGCATACGTTCGCGGCCGCCCACCCCGGCCCGGGTTCCGGCTAGGATCGCCGCGCCATGACCGACAGCACCACCGGCCGATCCCCGCGCTCACCCGAAGGCGCGGGCGCCGCGCACCGCCGTCCGACCGGACATGACGTCGCCGAGCTGGCCGGTGTGTCGCAGTCGACGGTGTCCCTGGTGTTCTCGGGCAAGACGGCCGGACGAGTCTCGGCCAAGGTGGAAGAACGCGTGCGGCACGCCGCCGCGCGACTCGGCTACCGGCCGCACGCCTCCGCCAGCACCCTGCGGGCCGGACGCGCCCGCACGGTCGGCCTCTTGGTGCCGGACGTCACCAACCCCTTCATCGGCCACGTGCTGCGCGGCGCACAGCGGGCCGGGCGCGCGGACGGAGTCACCGTCGCGCTCATCGAGCCCGGCCCGGAGAGGACCTGGCAGCTCACCGCGATGGAGGCCCTCAACGCCGCGGCCATCGACGGGATGATGCTGTTCGGCATCGAGCCGCCGGCCTCCACCGCCCTAGGACCGATCGTCCTCATCGAGGCGGTCGCCGACGGGTTCACCAGTGCTCTCCTCGACGTCCGGCAGGGCACCGCGGCGGCTGTCGGGCACCTGCTCGAACTCGGCCACCGCCGGATCGCGCACCTCGGAACCGATCTGCCGCCCACGACCTTCAAGGCCCGGGCCTCCCGATGGCGCCGCGAGCTCGACCAGGCCGGCATCGGCGCCGCCGAGAGCCCGGAGGTGCTGGCGGGTTTCAGCCTGCAGGCCGCGCGCGGTGCCGCCCACCAGATCCTGTCCCTGACACCGCGGCCGACCGCCCTGTTCTGCGACGACGACCTGCTCGCCGCCGGTGCGCTGATGGCGGCCCACGACCTGCGCATCGCGGTCCCCGGCGAACTGTCGATCATGGGCTTCGCCGGCACCCTGCTCTCCGAGGCCGCAACGCCTCAGCTCTCCACCGTCGTCGCACCCGCCGAGGAACTGGGCGCCGTCGCCCTCCAGACGCTCCTCCAGACGCTGGACGGCCGGGCCACCACGCCTCGCCCCCTACCGATGACCTTGGTGCCGCGTGCGTCCACCGCACCACCACACCGGCCACCCGATCGGTGAAGACCAGCCCCACCGCATCAGAAACCCGGCTACGTCCCGTTCTGGTCCGAACCTTGTGTCCAGTCGTAATAGTCGAGGACCCTTGCCACCGTCGGCAGATCGATGCGATCAGCTCCCTGGAAGTGTGAGCGGACGACATCGGTGAACCCGGCCGGTGTCGTGCATCTGACCGGAAAGATCGACAGGGAGGGACCGTCACCGAGCACGACTTCACCCGCGCTGTCGGCAGTTCGTCCGACGACGAGGACGACCTCGACGTCGGAATACTTCGGGGCGTCCTCCTGGTAGCTCTTATTGATCTCATAAGCCCATGTGCGTCGAGCGGCGTCGAGTTGTCCGATCTCCCGCACCCCTGCGGAGCAGGAACGCCCGTCTCGCAGCACTTCTTTGTAACCGACATCCCGGTAAATTCCGGGGGGCCACGTCGTCGCAGAGATCAGCAGTACTTTGGGCCCGCATACGGCTGCGATGGGGAAGGGGTGCTCTCTTTGCAGGCGAAAGAAGCGAGCGGCCGGAAGTTCTGCGAGTAGATCCCCGATGCCCGGTAGCAGGGGGTCTTCATAGGGCTCACCGAACCAGACCGTGGTCGCCATGGTTTCGGCGATCGCCTGGTACCGCCGCCAATTCCCCAGCCCCAAGGATTTCATCCCGGACTCATAGGAGTGGATCCACCTGGTGGTGAAGGCGGTTGTGAAAGCGACCAGGCCGGTCATGGTCCACAGCAGCATCAGCCAGCGATCGTCACCGGCACCGATCACCACTCGAACGCCGTAGAACACCGCGGCCACGAGCAGGCCGAGCCCGACCAGCAGTCCGGGAGCCAGGCCGGGTCTGCTGGGCAGTTCATCGCCGTTCCCGGCCGAGGATCGGCGATCCGAGTACTCCCAGTCGGAGAACGCCATGGCTCCTAGTGAATAGGTGCCGAAGATAAGGCAGAACAGCCCGAATATACTCCGATCCCCTGGCAGTTGATACCAAATCTGGCCAGCGATGATCAAGAACCACGCGGGGGCGGACACCATTGCCGCTCGGACGATCCACGGGCGCGGCTCGCGGATTTCAGGCCACGCGAAAAGGTCCGGGTCGGGCGGCTCTCGCCTCGTCGTCGCGCGTGGGGGCGACGCCGGCCGCTCGAAGCGTGGAGATCCGCCGCCGGGACCAGGGCTCGGCCGAGGGGAGGTGTCGCCGTGGTGCCCGTCCGAACCGGTCTGCCGGGCAAGCACCGGAAGCGATCGAGCCCTGACGGGCTCGTCCCGTCCGCTGCGAAGCGCTGTGAGCAGGTCACGGAGCATGGCGGCGTCGGGCCTTTCGGCCGGATCAGCAGCGAGCAGTCGCAGAAGCAGATGCTTCAGTCGCGATGGAATGTCGGGTCGCGCCGAGACGAGACCCTGGGACACGTCGTCCGGCGAATTACTGGACGGCTGTTCGCCCGTCAGCAGCACGTGGAGAGTGCAGCCAAGCGAGTACATGTCGGCACGAGGGGCGACCACGCCATTGAATTGCTCGGGCGCGATGAACCCCGGGGTCCCGGGAACACCCCGGCCGGTGATGGTCGTGGTGTCGGGCAATCGCGAGATCCCGAAATCGCAGATCTTCACACCGCCCCCGGACAGCGCCATCAGGTTGGCCGGCTTGATGTCCCGGTGCACCAGACCCCGGTCGTGCGCATATGCCAGTGCATCGGCAACCTTGATCGCGAGTTCCATTACCTGGTCGACGGGCAGGCCCTCGGGGCTGCCGGCGACGAGTTCTCGGAAACTCCGCCCATCGAGCAGCTCCATCACCACATACGGAGACCCGTCATCCTCGCCGATGTCGTAGACCGCGGTGATCCCCGGATGCTGAAGTCTCCCTGCGGTCTTGGCCTCGCGCCGCAACCGCGCGATCAACTCCGGTATCGCGGACGGGGGCACGTTCTCGGCGACGACGACCTTGATCGCTACCGGCCGCTCCAGCTCCAGATCGCGGGCCGACCAGACCTGCCCCATACCGCCCTGGCCGAGCACCTTCACGAGCTTGTACCTGCGGTTCAGCACCTGCCCAGGTCGAGGCTTCACCGTCCCGTTCCGCCCTCTCGCCGTCACCTGCGACGCATTGTCGATGAACACTGCGGTGAGTGACGTCCCGTGCACTCAGAACGAATCATCGCAGAAATCGCCATCACGTCCAGTGCGATGGAACCGGTCGACTACAAGGGCGCGCACCGGCTCCCTGGGCCCGGCGAACCGGCACTCGGGCGTGCTCCGCGGCGCCGGCCGCATCACCACCGTCCGCCGGGGCGCGGGGCATCGTGCACCCCGTCCAACCGGGGCGCATCGCTTGTCAACGCTCCCGCGCGGCGGCGACCGGCATCCTGAGGCCCGGCCATCCGCACCGGCGCGGGGCCCGCCGGCCCCCGATTCCGGCGGGCGGAGGACCTACCTGAGCTTCGAGTTCTGCGCGACCCGCGCCGGGTCGCCGGTGACCTGCCGCGTCACGTACTGCGGAACCGGAGCGCCGTCGTCACCGGTGTCGCGGACCAGCCCGTACCGGACCCATCCGATGCGCGCGGGGTCGGCGGGGCGGGGAGTGGTGATGTCGGCGGTCACCTCGTCCCACGTCACGGGCGTGGCGGTGATGTTGTAGTCGGCGCCGCGCTCATGGTTGGTCAGAGTGACCTCGCCGTCGAGGTAGAAGAACTCGTTCTGCCACATCTGTTGCGCGCCTTTCGGGAGCACGACGTAGCCCTTGCCCGGCTCGCCCATCCACGTGTAGGCGGAACTCTGGCCGGGCTTCGCGTCGTCCATACGCCGCAGGCCGCCGGAAGCGACGTGGAAGAGCCTGCCCTGGAGGCCCGTCCAGGTGGGCATGACCATGCTGCCGGGCCGGTTGAACCACGCGATCTCGTACCTCACCCGGACGTAACCGCGGCCCTTGAGGGTCACGTTGTCGTCTCGGTGCATCATCACGTACTTTCCGCCGATGTAGCCCTTCACGGGATTCTGGTACTTCCCGGCGACCGCGGTGACCTCACCTGCCGGTCGCCTGGGCAGAGAGCCGGGACGCCGCGTCCTCGGCGGCGCCGAGTCGGCCTTGTCGACGTTGACGCCATATGCGGGGGCCGCCTTCCGGAGCGCTCGTGCGGAGTGCGATGGAGTCGGCGTGGCGGACGACCTGGCCGCCCGCGTGCGGCGGCTCGTGGGCGGAACGGGGCTGTGGCGCGGCCGGTGCGTGGCGTCGGCCACGGACTTGTCGTGCATCCGGGGCGAGTCATGCCGGTCCCACCAGCCCGCCCGGGGCACCGACGCGTACGCCGCCGTGCCGGCGACGGCGGTGACGGTCACCACCCCGGCGGCCACCGCCGCCGACCTGCGGGTTCGCTTAGGATTCCTTGTCGATCGACGCATCTGGCGTCTCCCTTCCCGATGCCGGTGCTCGTCCTGCCGGCCCCAGGACCGGCCCGGGGGTGGAGACGCGCCACGTCCAAGCCGATAACAGAAATCCGTTATTCGCCTCGTCCTCACTCGTCTCCTCAGCATCAGGGTTCGTGAGCCGAGGCGGGAGGAGAGGGATGCGCTCGACGGAGCTGCCGGATGCCGGCATCGTGGCGGCGGCCAAGGCGGGCGACCAGCGCGCGCTGGACGCGCTGGTCGAGGGTTGGCTGCCGCTGGTGTACAACATCGTCGGCCGGGCCCTGGACGGCCACGCGGATGTCGACGACGTCGTCCAAGAGACCATGCTGCGGGTCGTCCACGGCCTGCCGGATCTGCAGAATCCGGACCGGTTTCGTTCCTGGCTGGTGGCGATCGCGATGAGTCAGGTCCGCGACCGGTGGCGCGCACGGCGGAAGCGGCCCGCCGCGGAGCTGCCCGAGGAGGCCGCCGACCCTGGCGCCGACTTCGTGGACCTGTCCGTTCTCCGGCTGGGCCTGACCGGGCAGCGGCGCGAGGTCGCGGAGGCGACCCGCTGGCTGGAGCCGGACGAACGGCAGCTTCTGTCGCTGTGGTGGCTGGAGGCCGCCGGGGAGCTCACCAGGGACGAGCTCGCGGCGGCATGCGAGATCACACCGCGGCACGCCGCCGTCCGGGTGCAGCGGATGAAGGCCCGGCTGGACGCCGCCCGTGCCGTCGTCCGGGCACTGCGGACGACGCCGAGCTGCCTCGACCTGCAGGCGGCGGCAGCGGAGTGGAACGGCAAGCCCTCTGCCCTGTGGCGCAAGCGGCTGGCTCGGCACACTCGCGAATGTCCCGAGTGCGCCGGGCACTGGGCCGACCTGCTGCCCGCGGAGGGGCTGCTGGCCGGCCTGGCGCTGACACCGCTGCCCGTCGGCCTCACGGCGGGCGCACTTCTCGGCGGCGGGGGCGGAGGTGCCATCGGCGGCGCGCACGGCGCGGGAGTGGCGGAACGGCTGGTGCACGCGGTGCAGGCGCTGTGGGCGAAGCCGGTCGCGGTGGCGACCGCGGGGGCCGTCACCGTGGCCGGTGGTGCCGCGGTCGTCTACGGCACCATTCCTCACGACGTCGACCGCGGCGACGCGGCCGCGCCGCGCACGAGTGCGTCGGTCACGGCGCGGGCGGTCCCCACCGCACCCACTCCGTCCCGACGAACGGCGCGCCCCGGTAAGCGGCCGGTGTACGGCGAGACCGTCGATGAAGCCGACGCCGCGCCGCCACCGAACCGGCGGCCCCGCACCCTGCCCAGGCGCCCGACCGGCCGGGCGCTCACCGTCACCGGCCGCTACGACTCCCTGCCCCCGGGACGGGCCTATGCGATGGTGCACCGCGGCGAGCAGCTGACCGTCGCCGGGAAGGGGTACTTCCAGGTCCGCTGGCAGGTGGCCTTCGCGCAGCGGGCGGGGCACATGCAGATGCCCGCCTGGACGGGCCTCAAAGGCAGGCTCTTCCACGTGGCCTCCGGGGGCGGCCACCGGATGGACGACGCCAAGCCCGGCCAGAGCTCCACCTTCACCTGGATGGGCCAGCCGGACGCGGGATACACCGTCCTCCCCGGCGGCGCCCAGCAGATGTGGCAGAACGAGTTCTACTACGTGGACGGCAGCGTGACGCTGCACCAGAACGAGAGAGGAGCCGACTACAACATCTACCTGATGCCCGTGACCCGGGCGGAGATCGTGGACGACGTCAACGAGCCACCGTCCGGCCCCGGCCATCCAGTGCGCTACGGACTGGTGCGGGACACCGGCGGAGACGACGCCCCCGTCCCGCAGTACCTCACACGCGCGGCACCGGTGGATCCGATGACGGTCCGCCAACGCACGAAGATCGGCCCTTCGTAGCCGAGACGTGAACGGCGGGGAGGGTGAACTCCCCGCCGCCGGGTCAGTCAGAGCCGGCTGCCTTCCGACTCTGGATCATCGCCGCCCCGCAGGAGGCGATGATGATCAGGCCCATCGCCGCCAACCCCAGGGGGCCGGGGGCAACCTGTGCCACGACCATCCCCAGAGAGGTTCCGAGGAGGGTCCGCAGCGGCAGGAGCATCGCGGTCGTCGACGTACGAAGCCCCTTCTTGTAGGCGTTCACCATGACGACTCCGTTGAGACGCGAAAGGAGCATTCCACTCCCCGCGCATACCAACAAGTATGGCCAGTCGCCAATGGTCACGCCTCCCCAACTGCCTTCCATGAGCCACGTGCCCACTGCGAGAATGGCGAAAGCGGGGATGCCGGAGAGGGTGTTGACCTTCCCCTTGAGTTCCCCACTAAGCGTCTCCAATTGCCTGTTCCAGAAGGCGTATGTGGCGGAAGTCAGGATAATGACGCTCATACCCAGGGCCCAATCCGGAATGGATTGGTCCAGGACATGGACATGCGGTACCTTATCGGTGAAGGCCCCTCCAGCTGCCCCGCCGGCCGTATCGTGCACCAGGCCCCAGATACCCAGCACGGCCAGGACCGGCAACAGCACGGTCGAGTAGTTCCCGTTCCTGACGTCCCGCACGACCTCGCGGCGGAGCATGATGCCGGCGCTGAACAAGAACGCCAGCGGCTCCATGACCTGGATACGAACCCACCGCAGGGCGTACTGGAAGGCCACGTTGTTCACCCCCAGAGCGATGCCCACGAGGATGGACGGCCCCCATACGTCGGACCAGCGACTCCGCAACGACGGCCTGAAATACCACCAGAAGACCGGCGTTCCGAAGAGTACGCCGATGAGAACCGACGTCACCGGCCCCACATGTTTCGTCGTGTGCGTGGCCACCAGAAGGTAGCCATTGGCGATGCCCGCAACCTGTGCGGTCATCACCATTTTGAGCACCTTCTTGTCCGCAGCGCGGAGATCGCCTAACAGTGTCTCCAATCGCTTGCGGAGCCCTGCGAGCAAGTCTCGCAGGCGCCCTTTTTTCATCTCGAGATCCCCTTAGTTTGTCGGGGGCGCACAAAGGGAATCCCGAGAGCGTCAGCCCCGGCCCCTTCGCTGCGCCCGCATTCGCGGAGCATCCGAAGAGCCGGGACGGCTTTTCAGTTGAAAATTACATAACCATCTTACCAGAACGGCCGATGAAAATATAGCGAGACCACATGGACCCAAAGGCGGGCCAACTATCGAGCACACTTGACGGCCATTTTCAATGCGTGTTGTCTCCTTCGGGCCGGAGCACACGCGACGCATGCACCGGAGGGCGTCGTCCGCCCGGCGTCGACGCGGAGGCCGTGCACCGGCACGTGACCGACATCACGGCCGTCGCGCGGGCATTCTCACGCCCCACCACCAGGGCAAACGAGGACGGGCTCGGTTCACTGAGCGTCACGGTCTGGCGACTCCGGTCATCTTCCTGTAAAACAGACGACGATGTTCTTTTGACCCTGTGGCCGGACGACCGGATCCCGCGCACTCTCGCCCAGGGCAGCTGTGCCAAGGGCATCTCCCCGTTCACGTGAGTCGACCTGGAAGGCATCGGCGCATGACACCTCCATCGGACGAGCAGGACGCGACGACCGGCGGGACCTCCCGCCGCAGGTTCCTCAAGATCGGCGCCGGTGTCGCCGTGGGGGCCGGAGTCGTCGGGGCGGGCTGGGCCGGGCTCAGCCAGAACGCCCAGAAGAAGGCCGCGGTGATGACCGCCGGCGGACCGGGCGACCCGTCCAGCCCGACGCTCGCGACCAAGGTGAAGAACCTCAGCGGGCCTGCCGAGACCGGCCCGTTCGCCTCGCCGTGGACCGACCTCGGCATCCCCGTGCGGTGCCCGGACGGCACCATGCTGTTCGTCTGCGGCGACACCTTCAACGGCGACCACGTGCCGAACCCGGGCGAGCCCGCCGACGACTGGCGCGCCCCGGTCGGCCTGCGTTCCAGCAACGGTGACGTGAACAACCTGCACATCGACGGAAGCGTCGGCGGCGGCCATGCCAGAGCCCTCGTCGACGAGCCGCACAACCCGGTCGGCGACAAGGCGACGACGGCGATCCCGTCCGACGCGTTCGTCGTCGACGGCGTGATGTACATGCACCTCATGCGCGGCGTCATCTACGACACCCATCACACCGACTTCTGGCGCTCCACCGACAACGGCGAGACCTGGGAGTACCTGTGCCAGTGGCCGGGTGACCTGCACGGCGGCCAGTTCCAGCAGAAGACCTACGCCGTGGCCGACGACGGGTACTGCTACGTCCTTTCCACGGTCTTCAACCGCGAGGTCGACTCGGGGATGCTGCTGCACCGGGTGCGTAAGGACAGCCTCGGCAACCCGGACGCCTACGAGCCGTGGGGTTTCGTCGACGGTGACTGGCGCTGGGGCGCTCCCGCGCCGACGACCGTCTTCGGCGTTCGCAAGTGGGGCGAGATCTGCTTCCGCGCGATGGACGGCAAGTACGTTCTCACGTGGCTGAACATGAACCCGCTGTCGATCCGTTCCATGGTCTTCCCGCTCCCGACTGCGGACCTGACCAAGACGCTGGAGCAGACGATGATCGTGCCCTCCGCCCCCGGGGCGGAGACGGCCAACCTCGTCGCCAGCCCGTACGGCGGGTTCGTCGTCCCCGGCTCGACGTTCGGCAACTTCCACATCATCGTCAGCCAGTGGTACAACTCGACGAACTACCGGGTCATGCAGTACAAGGTCAACATGCTGTCCTGAGTCAGGGCATCGCGCCGGGCGCCGTCCCAGGACGGCGCCCGGTCCCTCGCGGGTGGCCTGCCGGCAGCGTTCACAGTCCCCGGAAGGACGCATGATGCCGCACGCCCGGACCCGTGCCCAGGACGGCACGCTGCTCGCCTACCAGCATGAAGGCGGTGGACGGCCGCTGGTGCTGCTGGCCGGCCAGGCCAACGACCACCACTGGTGGGACGGCGTGCGCGAGGACTTCCACACCACGCACGGCACCATTACCGTCGACTATCGCGGCACCGGTGACAGCGACCGGCCCGACGGCCCCTACTCCACTCAGGTCTTCGCCGAGGACGTGATCGCCGTCCTGGACGACCTGGGAATCGAGCGCGCCGACGTGTACGGCACGTCCATGGGCGGCCGCGTGGCCCTGTGGATCGCCATCCGCCACCCCGGACGGGTCAGACACCCCATGTCGTTGGATGTCAAGCGGCCTGGGGTTGGGCGTGATGTGACCAGGCGGTTGCTTCGTCGTAGAGGGTTCGGGTCTTGAGGCATCCGTGGAGGATGCCGACGAGGCGGTTGCCGAGTTGGCGCAGCGCTGGGTTGAAGCCGGCCTCGCGGGTGCGTTGTTTGTCGTAGTAGCCGCGGGCGCCCGGTGAGGCCCGCAGTGAGGCGAATGCCTGGGTCTGCAGGGCGTCGGCGAGCCGGTTGTTGCGCACGTAGCGGGCCTGGACGGTGTGGATCTTGCCGGAGGCCCGGGTGATCGGGCTGGTGCCGGCGTAGTTCTTGCGGGCTTTGGCGGAGGCGTAGCGGGTGGGGTCGTCTCCGAACTCGGCGAGCACCCGGGCGCCGGTGATCTCCGCGATGCCGGGCATCGAGAGGTAGATCTCAGCGTCCGGGTGCGCTCGAAAATGGGCCTTCACCTGCTCCTGCATCGCGGCTATCTGCTCGTTCAGCGCGATGATCACACGGGCGTGAGCGGTGGCGGTGGCAGCGTAGGCGGCGGTGAGTGGCTCGGGCAGGCCGAGCTGCTGTTGGCGCAGCGCGGTCTGGATCGTGGCCGCTTTGGCGTCCCGGTTGCGTCGGCGGGCGCGGGTCAGGACGGCCGTGATCTGGGTGCGGGTCAGCTTCGCCCCGGCCGCCGGGGTGGGTGCCTTGATCAGCAGTTCCAGCGCGTCCGTGCTGGTCAGGGCCAGGCTGGCGTAGGCGTTCAGGGCGGCGGGGAAGTACTCCCGCAGCGTGCTGCGCAGCCGCTGGAAGGTGCGGGTGCGTTCCCAGATCAGAGTCTGGTGGGCGCGGGCGACGACCTTGACGGCCTGGGCCTGGGCGCTGTCCCCGGCCACCGGCCGCAGCTGGGCCCGGTCGATGCGGACCATATCGGCCAGCGCGTGCGCGTCGCCCTTGTCGCTCTTGGCGCCGGAGGAGGCGTACCGCTCCTTGAACCGTGCGACCTGCCGGGGATTGATCGCGTAGACCTGGTATCCAGAGGCGACCAGAGCCTGCACCCACGAGCCTCGGTCGGTCTCGATTCCCACGATCACGTCGGCCGGGTCGAGAGCCTCGCCGCCGTACTTGGCGACAAGCTCGTGGAGCCTGGCGACGCCGTCCACACCCTCGGGAAGCCGGGCGGCGGCCAGCTTGCGGCCGGATGGGTCCTGGACCTCGACATCGTGGTGGTCCTCGGCCCAGTCATCGCCGATCAACAGCAACGGATCTCTCCTGGTCAGCTACTTCGCTTGTCGTGCAGCCTGCGGAAGACACGGCTCGCGGCCTAATGGATCCAGTGCTCACGCCACACCTGGCGGGCACGCCACCCCATCAGCGGTCTGGCCCTCCGGCCGACCAGCAGGGGCACGGTCTGACCACAGAAGTCGACTGCTTCCGGCGTCGATAGTGCTCACCTGCTGGCGGCTACGGCACCGAGTCTCTCCGACCCGGCAGCTCCCATTAGGCGTCTGGTCCTCGGCTGCACCTCCCCCGGCGGCCCGCACGCGGTCGAGCGCGACGCCACCGTCCGCCGCGCCCTCGCCCAGGCCGATCCCGCCGCGGCACGCGAGGCCCTGCTCGACCTCATGTACACCCCGTCCTGGCTTGCCGGCCATCCGGGCCCGTACACAACGCTCGGGGATCCCGGCATGCCCCCGTACGCGCGGCGTGGACACCTGGTGGCCAGCAACGGGCACGACGCCTGGGACGCGCTCCCCCAGATCACCGCCCCCACTCTGATCCTGCACGGCGATCAGGACCGGCTCACCCCACCCGACAATGTCGCGCTGCTCGCCGGCCGCATCCCCGACACCCGGACGCACCTCTTCCCAGGCGCTCGGCATGCCTACTTCCAGGAATGCCGTCCACAAGCCAGCACCGTCGTCGCCGAGTTCCTCGCTGGTCTTCAGTAACCCGCGCGCGAAGGGCCTTCAGCCAGGAACGCCGTCACGAACTTCCAGGTGGTGTGTGGTCAGGGAGCCACACGCGCATCGGGGCGGGGCCCCTGTTGCCGCGAAGGTGGTACGGGACGAGGGTGAGGGGCACCGGACCGTCCTCCGGCGGTGCGGTGTCCGGGCCGTAAGGCCACTGGCGAGGGTCCGGGCAGGTGACGTGCGCGTTCGCTGTCAAGGTGACCGCGTCGCCCAGGGGCGGGCATCCCTGCTCGGCCGGCACCGTCGAGGTGTCCACGCCCAGCGAGTTCAGCGGGACGTCCTCGTCAACGGCCTCGGCGCAATAGACGAGCGGACCTCGCTCCACGGCGACGCTGCCGCGTAGCGCGTCGATGCGGGGGTCGGGACGGGTCCAGCGGGCCCGCATCGGCAGGTCGAGGCGGATCTCGTCCCCCGGCCGCCAGGAGCGCTCGACCGACACGACACCGGAGCGCACGGTGTCGCGCGTCCCGTCGTACGAGACGCGGGCGCTCTCGGCCCACTGCGGTATGCGGACACCGATCCGCCAGGGGCCACCGGGTGCTTCCTCTACGCGCACGGTCACCGATCCCGACCAGGGGTAGTCCGTCTCGACGCGGAGACCGATCCGCTTGCCGCCGGAGAGGACGGTCCTGACGGTGCAGGCGGTCAGCTGGTGCAGCTGCACGCCGTGGTCGTCGGCGGTGGCGACGTAGGCGGCGAGGCCGGCCAGCGTACGCGCGAGGTTGGTCGGGCAGCACGACACCGAGAACCAGGGGGCTCTCAGGCTCGTCTCGGGCCGTGGGCTCGGGGTATCGGACGACGGCGGCGTTCCCGGGACGCGCTGCTGCAAAGGGTTGGCGTAGAAGAAGGCATGTCCGTCAAGAGAAGGACAACCGGCCACCACGTTGTAGAGCGTCCGCTCGGCGAGGTCGGCGTAACGGGGCTCACCGGTCGCCAGGAGGAGCCGCCAGGCGAGCATGACGGAAGCGATGCTCGCGCAGGTCTCGGCATAGGCGCGGTCAGGGGGGAGTTCGAAGTCGTCACCGAACGCCTCACCGGTGTGGCGCGAGCCCATTCCGCCGGTGAGGTGGGTGCGGGTGGCCACTGTGTGCTCCCACTGTGCAATCACTGCTTGCAGCAGTTCGTCGTCACCGGTCTCGACGGCCACGTCCACCGCCCCACAGGCCAGGTACAGCGCCCGTACGACATGGCCGCGGAACGTACGGGCCCTGCGAACGGGTATGTCGTCCTGGAAGTACGTCCGCCCTAGCTCGATGTCGGCGAGCGCGGGGGCGCCACGGCGCTCGACGAAGAGCCGTGCCTGCTCCAGGTAGCGGTCGTCGCCGGTGGCCCGGAACAGTTCGACCAGGGCCATCTCGACCTCCGGGTGCCCGCACACACCGGCACGGTCGAACTGCCGGCAGACGTGATCGGCCGCCCGGCGGCCCACCCGCGTCAGGTCGTCCTCCCCGTGCGTGCGCAGCCGCGCCACGGCGGCCTGGATCAGGTGGCCGTAGCAGTAGAGTTCGTGCCCCTCTTCCAGGTCGCTGTAGCGGGAGTGGCCGAACTTCGTGTTGAGGTAGCCGTCGGGTTCCTGGGCCGCAGAGATGAGACGGGTCAGCTCGCCGAGCTGCGGCGGAGCCTGGCCCGTGCGTCCGGCCTCCCAGGACATCGCCTCCGCCAGCTTGTAGACCTCGGAGTCGGAGAACTCGCGGCCCCGGCGTTCGCCCGGCGGTCCGTGCCCGGCCGCGAGCTCGAAGTTGCGGATCCAGCCCGAGCGGGTCATCCACGCGTGGCAGTGGCCGATGATGGCGGACGCGTTCAGTTCCTGCCGATCGCCCCAGAATCCCGGGGCGATGCGGACCTCGTCGATTCCGAGCGGGCGCAGCACGCCCCGGGCCGGCTGTACCGGGACTTCAGCCACGCAGCGCTCCCGACATGAATCCGCGGACGTAGTGCCGCTGGAGGATGAGGAAAAGGACCAGGCAGGGCAGTGCCATCACCATCACGCCCGCCTCCAGCGCCCCGTAGTCGATGGCGCCGAACGTGCGCTGCCGCATGCTGACGGTGGCGACCGGCAGGGTGAACTTCGCCGCGTCGTTGATCAGGATCAGCGGCGCGAAGAAGTCGTTCCACGAGGCCAGGAAGGCGAACAGGCCCACCGTGATCAGCCCTGGCCGGACAGCGTGCAGCAGCACCCGCAGCAGGGCCGTGAACGTCGTGCAGCCGTCCACGAGCGCGGCCTCCTCCAGTTCCCGCGGGACGGCCTCGAAGGAGTTGCGCATCATGAACACCGCGAACGGCAGCTGGAACATGATGAGCACGAGGCTGAGCCCGACCAGGGTGTCCTGGAGACCCAGGTGACCGAGCAGCACATAGAGCGGTATGAGGATCGTCGCGTACGGCACCATCAGGATCGCCAGCGTGGCCAGGAACAGCAGGTCCTTGCCGGGGAACGAGAACCGCGCGAACGCGTAGCCGCCGAGGGCCGACACCGCCAGCGTGCCCGCCACGGTCATGGCGGAGACGGCCAGGCTGTTCCCGAGATAGGTGGGCAGGCCCTCGCCGTAGCCGGCCATCCGGGTGTAGTTGCCGAATCCGAAGCCCTCGGACTGGCCGCTGCCCGGCTGGCCGCGGAACGAGGAGAAGGCGCTCCACCCCAGCGGGAACAGGAACAGCACCGCCAGGGAGGCGCCGGTGAGATGGAAGCCCAGGCCGCCGCCCCTCATGTGGTCCCTCCCCCCGTCCAGCGGCGCAGGACGCGCAACTGGAGCAGGTTCAACACGACGAGCACCCCGAGGACGACCACCGACAGCGCCGCGGCGGAGCCGAGGTCGAAGCGGAAGAACGCCTCCCGGTAGATCACCATGACCATCGACAGCGTGCTGTTGTCCGGTCCGCCCTGGGTGAAGATGAAGAACTGGTCGAAGGCCAGCAGCGAGCCCGTCACGGTGAGGACGAGCATCAGCGCGATCGCCGGGCGCAGTAGCGGCAGCGTGATGTGGAGGAAGACCCGCCGACGGGAGGCGCCGTCCACCCGCGCCGCCTCGTACACCTCCACCGGGATGGACTGCAGGCCGGTCAGCAGGATCAGCATGTTGAACCCGGCGAACCGCCAGAGGACCAGGGTGATGGTGGAGAACAGAGCCATGCCGGGTGTGCCGATCCACGCGACCGGCTCGTCCACGATGCCCAGGCCGCGCAGCATCGGATCGAGCGGCCCGATCGAGTTGCTGAAGAACCCGTAGAACAGCAGCGACGCCGAAGCGAAGCCGAGGGCGCACGGAAGGAAGAACGCGGTCCGGTAGAAGCCGGTGCCGGGCCTTCGTTCCTGGACGAGCAGGGCGAGCCCCAGTGCCGCCCCGCTGAGCAGGACCGTGATGATGAGCGTGTACTTGAGGGTGAACCAGACGGAGTCGCGGAACAGGTCGTTGTGGCCCATCCGCGTGTAGTCGGCGGGGAAGTTCATCGTGGGGTTCCCCAGCAACGGCCAGCGGTTCAGCGACATCCAGAACACCATGACCAGGGGGACCAGGAACAAGACGACGACGATGACGGCGGTCGGCGACGCGTAGGCCAGGCCCACGAGGGCGCGCGACCGCCACCACGGTCGGCGCGGCGTCCGGACGGTGTCCGGGCGGGCGGTGTCGTCCGCCGCGGAAGGTGCCGGTGTCACCGTGTTCATGGCTGCTTGAGCGAACCGGTGAGCTTCTGCGCGCCGGTGCGGAGCGCGCCGCCCACGTCGTTGCCGAACACCGCGGAGCGCGCGACCTGGAGCCAGGGTCCGTTCGGGTCGTTGTAGGTGGGGCCGAAGTTCAGCGAGAACGGGGTCCTGCCCTTGGCGACCAGCCCGTTGATGAGGACGATGCGGGGATCGGCCGAGGAGTACTTGTTGCTCGCCAGGTCAGTGCGGGCGACCACGTCCTTGTTCTTGGCGACGACCTCGACCTGGGCCTGGTCGGAGACCGTCCAGGAGATGAAGTCCCAGGCCGCGTCGGCGTGCTTGCTGGTCGCCGAGATGCCGACCGAATCGCCGCCGACGAACGTGGACTCGCCGCCGTCCGGTCCGGGGATGGGGGCGACGCCCACCTTCACCTTGTCGTTGTCCGGCATCAGCCCCAGCGTCGTGGACGGCATCGGCAGCAGGCCTGTCTTGCCCTTGGGGAAGACGCCGGTCCACGTGGCTCCCGTTTCGGGCTTGGCGGCGGGGTCGACGACGCCGTTCCTCCACAGGTCGTTGTAGATCTGGAAGACCTGCTGAGCCTGCGGGCCGTCGATGGTGGAGCGCGTCCCCTGCTCGTCCATCACGTCGCCTCCGGCGGCCCAGACGGACGGCCAGTAGGTGAAGACGTAGCAGCCGCCGCAGCTGCCGCCGAAGAACGTCCCGTAGGTGTCACCACCGACCTTCTTGCGGATGGTGGTCGCGTGCCGCGCGAACTCCTTGAGGGTCTTCGGCGGCTTGTCGGGGGCGAGTCCGGCCTTCTTGTAGAGGACCTTGTTGTAGAAGAGCACCGACAGGTCGAGGGTGTGCGGCAGCGTGTACTTGCGGCCTTCGTAGGTGCCGAGCCGCATGTGGGACGGTGCCAGCGCGGCGGCGGTCGGCAGCTTGGCGATCCGGTCGGAGATGTCGAGGAACAGCCCCTGCGAGGCGTACTTCGGCACGAAGACGACGTCGGAGGCGAAGACGTCCGGCAGCTTCCGCGCGCCGGCGGCCGCGGCGATGCGCGGCTGGTAGTTGTCCACGGGGATGACGGTCAGCTTCACCTTGTTCCGGTGTGACGCGTTGTAGGCGTCCACCAGCCGCCGGGACTGCGCCTCGGTGGGCGAACGCGTCCACATGGTGATGGTGACGCCGTCATCGGAGGAGCCCGAGTCGTCTCCCCCGCACGCGCTCAGCGCGGTGCCCGCCAGTAACAGCGCCGCCACTGCCGCGGACGCTCGCAACGCGATCATGGCTGTCCCTTCCGGCCGCTCCAGCTCCGTGAGAGCGCTCCCATGCCGGAGGGCCGCGGCGTTCCGGGACCTGCCATGGTTCGCTCACTCCTCAGTTCGCGAGCTTTACCGAAAGAACCTAAAAGGTTTTCGGTAGCTTTTGTTAAGCTATAAGCCTGTCTCAGATGTCTGTCAACCATCGACCGCAAAGGTTTTCCGCACCTGTGGAACACAAGCGCGCACCCACGATCAACGACGTCGCCGCGAAGGCGGGCGTCTCGGCCGCCACCGTGTCCAAGGCGCTGAACGGCCGCGACCAGGTGCGCGCCGAGACGCGCGCGCGGGTGCTCCGGGTCGCCGAGGAGCTCGGCTTCCGGCCGAACGCGCTCGCCCGCGGGCTGCTGACCGGCCGGACCCGGACGGTCGGCCTGCTGACCGGCGGCGTCGACCGGTTCAGCCTGCCGGTGCTGCTCGGCGCCGAAGACGCCTTCGGCGCCGGGGAGATGTCGGTGCTGCTCTGCGACGGCCGGGGCGACGCCATCCGCGAGCAGCACTACATCCGGATGCTGCTCGCCCGCCGCGTGGACGGCCTGATCGTCGTGGGGACGAGCACCGACCCCCGCCCATCGATCACCGCCGGTCTGCCCATCCCCGTCGTATACGCCTACGCGCCCTCCGACGACCCGGCGGACGTGTCGTTCGTCCCCGACGACCCGGGCGGGGCGGCGCTCGCCGTCCGCCACCTGATCACCCGCGGCCGGCGGCGCATCGCCCACGTCACCGGGCCGATGGACTACCTGGCCGCCCGCGACCGCGCGGCGGGCATGCGCGCCGCGCTGGAGGAGGCGGGGCTTCCGCTCGCCGGCGGCGAGGTGCTGCACGGCGCCTGGTCGCAGCGCTGGGGCCGCAGGGCCGCCGAGCTGCTGCTCGCGGCCGACCCGAAGGTGGACGCGGTGTTCTGCGGCAGCGACCAGATCGCCTACGGCTTCGTCGAGACCGCCCACGAGATGGGCCGCGACGTCCCCGGCGACATCGCGGTCGTCGGCTACGACAACTGGGACGTGTTCGCCACCGAGGCCCGGCCGCCGCTGACCACCGTCGACATGAACCTCGACCGGCTCGGCCGCGCCGCCGCGCAGCACCTGTTCGCGGCCATCGACGGCGACACCGGCGCCGGGGTCCACCGCATGCCGTGCCGTCTGGCCGTCCGCGACTCCTGACAACCCGCACGAGGCGCGCCGGTCCCTTGACCAGAGCGGTCAAGGTGAGAATTTTTCAGAAACGCGTGCCGAGTCGCGCTCGCCCGTGTTTGGGTACTCAGCGTGAGCTCGACACCGTTGCATCTGGCCGATCGCTACCGGCTGTACGAGCAGATCGGAACCGGCCGCTTCGCGACGGTCTGGCTCGCGTGGGACGAGGTGCTCGGCCGGCTGGTCGCGGTCAAGGTGGTCAAGGCGTCCAAGGCCGCGGTCCCGGTGTTCCGCACCCGGTTCGTGGAGCAGGTGCGGCAGGCGGCCCGGCTGTCGCATCCGGTGATTGTCACGATCCACGACTTCGGCGAGAGCGGGGCGGCCGAGGGCGTACCGCTGCCGTTCGTCGTCATGGAGTTGCTGAGCGGCGAGACCCTCGCCGCCCGGCTCGGCCGGAACCCGCTGCCCCGGCGCGAGGCGCTCCGCCTCTGCGAGCAGGTGGCCTCCGCGCTCGCCCACGCCCACGCGGCGGGGACCGCGCACTACGACCTCAGGCCCGGCAACGTCTTCCTCACCGACGACGGCCCGAAGGTGCTCGACTTCGGCACCGGCAAACTGCTCGGCGGGCTCGTCGCCGACGCCGCCGCCGAGGACGTCCGCGCGCTCGGCCTGCTGCTGTCGGCCGCCGTGACCGGCCGGCCGGACTCCGAGGCCGAACTGCCGTCCGAGGTGCCGCACGAGGTGGCCGCCGTCCACGTGCGGTGCCTGCTGCCCGACCCCGCGTCCCGTCCGTCGGCCGCCGAGGTGGCCGCGGTGCTCGCCGGGTCGGCCGAACCGCGCCGCGCCGCCGTGCCGGGCGGCGCCGGGATCCTGGCCGAGCGGGCGCGGCGGGCGGTCCACCGGCGGGCGCGGCGGGCGCACCGGGCGGTCCGGCGGGCCCGCGTCCGGCGGCGCGCGGCCGTCCTGCTGAGCGCCGTCGCGGTCGCGGCGATCGTCATCCTGGTCTTCCGGGGCGGTTCGTCCGACCGCGGCATGGCGCCGCCGACGATGGAGGCCAAGGTGCCGACGGACGTGTCCCGGACGACGACGGAGTCCGCCGACCCGTCCCCCACCGGAAGCGCACCGGAGTCAACGCCGGCGTCCGCCTCGACCGCCTCCGGTCCCACCCCGATGGACACACCGAAGCCCACCCGTAAGGCCGAGCCCACCCCACCTCGTCCCACCTCTGCCGCGGACCCGGACGAGGTGCTGTCACGCGCCGAGCGCTCCGTGGACGACGGGGTCGCGGCAGGCGAGATCCGCTCCGACGTGGGCCTGGACCTCAACAACGTCCTCGGCAACCTCCGCCGCGACCTCCAGCAGAACCCCTCGGTCGACCTGCACGCCCGGGTCGCCGAGATCCACAACAAGATCGACACCCGGCTGGGCGAGCAGGCGCTCACCGCTTCCCGCGCCGCGCGCCTCCACGCGATCCTCAACGAGATCCGCTGAGCCGCGGGGCCGTCGGATCCGCCGGCTACCGCGGCGTGAGGGTCATGTGGATGTCGTCGGCGGCCCACAGGACGAAGCGTTCGATGGGCGTGACCGTCTGCCCGGGCACCGCCTCCAGCCGGAACCGCTTGAGCACGGCGGCCAAGACCAGCTCGGCCTCGACCATCGCGAGGACGGCCCCCTCGCAGCTGCGCGGGCCGATCCCGAACGGGATGTAGGCCAGCCGGGGCCGGTTCGCCGACGCCTCGGGCGTGAACCGCTCGGGGTCGAACGCCTCCGGCTCCGGCCAGTACTCGGGGTTCATGTGGACGGCCCAGAACGGGTAGAAGATCGTCGTGCCGGCGGGGACGGTGTAGTCGCCGAGCTCAAGGTCCTCGGTGGCCTCCCGCGCGCCGTACGGCCCGGGCGGGTACAGCCGCATGGCCTCCTTGAGCGCCATGTCCAGATAGGTCAGCCGCTTGAGGTCGCCGTACTCGGGGACGGCGCGGTCGCCCAGCACCTCGTCCAGTTCCTTGGCGACGCGGCCGGCCACCTCCGGGTGCTTGGCCAGCAGGTAGAGCGTCCAGGAGATGGCGACGCCGGTGGTGTGATGGGCGGCCAGCATGGTCATCAGGACTGTGTCGCGGATCCGCGCCGGGGACTCGCCCGCCGCGGCCAGGGCCGCGATCAGGTCGCTGCGGTCGGCCTGCTCGGCGTCGCCGCGTTCGCGGTGCGCGACGAGCACCCGGTCGACCGTCGCGCGAAGATAGGCCAGCGCCTCGTCGGCCCTCTCCTTCCCAGGGCCCGCCTGCGTCATGAACTCGGTGAGGACGGTCTCGAACGCGGACACGACCCGCCCGGCGGAGCCCGCGGACTCCAGGCCGCTCCCGAGCGCGTACTGGCAGATCATGCGCAGCGACAGCTCGCTCAGGTCCTTCTGCAGGGCGATCGGGCCGTCCTGGCTCGCCCAGCGGTCGGCGAGTTCGGTCGTCAGCGCGGTGAACTGCGCGAAGTGCGCCTCGTGTGAAGGCCGCCCGGCGAGCACCGAAAGCATCACCCGGCGCCACGGGCCGTGCTCGCCCGCCGGGATGGTCTGCAGGTTGCCCGCCTCCTGCAGCGGGGCGAGGAACTCGAACAGCTTCTCCGGCCGTTTGTCGATCTTCGCGGTGGCCTCCAGCAGCACCGGGTCGGCGACCGATACCGCCGTGTCCGCGCCGGGCAGCGGGAAACGCACCACCGGCCCGTATTCGGCGTGCAGTTTCAGCTGGTAATTGTGCAGTCCGCCGGCCGCGGCGATCGCCTCGGCACCGTCGCCCAGCGCGGGCGGTCCGGGGATCTGCGATGGGGTGCTGCCGTCGCTGGGCATCTGCGCTCTCCCGGCATGAGGATCTTCGATTGGGTTGTCCCCGAGTTGATCACAATGCTTACATGTTCGTGAATACTTCGCGATATACGCCGGTCGCGAATTGCCGACATCACCGACATTGCCGACTCCGTCGGCAGGGAGCAGACACTGGACGCCGTCGATCCGCACACGCCGAACGTCCCGCGGATGTACGACTACCTGCTCGGCGGCAAGGACAACTACGCCGCCGACCGGGAGGCCGCGGACGAGGTCATCCGGCACGCCCCGGACACGCCCTTCCTCGCGCGCGAGAACCGCGCCTTCCTGCGGCGCGCGGTGCGGTTCCTCGCCGAGTCCGGGATCCGGCAGTTCATCGACATCGGATCGGGCCTGCCCACCCAGGGCAACGTGCACGAGATCGCCCACCAGGTCGCCCCCGAGTCCCACGTCGTCTACGTCGACCGGGAGCCGGTCGTGCTGGCGCACGGGCGGGCGCTGCTGGCCGGCACGCCCGAGGTGACCGTCATCCAGGGCGACGCCCGCCGTCCCGGCGACATCCTGGACGACGCCGAACTGAACCGGCTCATCGACTTCGACCGGCCCGTCGCCGTCCTGATGCTGGCGGTCCTGCACTTCATCGGCGACGGGGACGACCCGCCCGGCATCGTCGCGCGGTTCCGCGACGCGATGGCGCCCGGCAGCCACCTGGTGGTGTCGCATGTGACCGGCGACTTCGACGCCGACAGCCGCGTCCAGAACGCGGGAGCGGTGTACGAGAAGGCCACCTACCAGATCACGCTGCGAAGCCGCGCCGACGTCACGCGGCTGTTCGACGGCTTCGAGTTCCTTGAGCCCGGCCTGACCACCCTGTCGATGTGGCGCCCCGACCCGGGCACGACCATCCCGCCCCGGGCCGACCAGCAGTGGTGCTACGCGGCCGTGGGCCGCAAGGGGACGGCTCAGGGGGCCGGGGAGTAGCTCTGCAGGTCGCCTTCGCGGGCTTGGATCGGGGCGTTGAGAGAGCCGCTGCCCGATCGCTTGAAGCGGAGGGTGACCGCGACGAAGTCGCCGGAGTTCAGCGGCTGTTTGAGGCCGCGCAGGACGATCTTGGCCGCGGGGCCGATCCGGACGTTCTGCCCGGCGGGCAGGGACACCGGCCCACCGATGATCTTGACGGAGGTGGCCTGCGGGGACGAGACCGACGTCAGCGCGTCGGTGCCGGCGTTGGGATCGGGGGCATCGGACGGGCCCAGCGTCTCGACCTCGCCGGGCGAATTGACCAGGGTCATGTAGACGGGCGCCGACCCGCCCTTCTGGATCGTCGCGCCCCCCTCGCCGCCGAGGACGAAGAGGTCGCGGATGGAGATCTGGCCGATCTGCCCGGCAATGCCCGAAGCAGGGGACACATCGGTCTCGGTGGGGTCGTCGCTGCATCCCATCAGCAGCGCGCCCGCCAGCAGCGCCGACGCGACCGGGGCTCCCACGGCACGGACGGTGTGCGCGAAGTTCATCGTCTCCCCGATCTGACGCCATCTCGACCAGGCGAAAGATCCCTCGGGGCGGTGCTGATCAAACTCATGGGCGCGTAAAGGCAGCCGAACGTCCGGTTCCGGGCCCGCCGGGTCACCGGGTGACGCGGATTTTGGATTGGCCGTGGGGAAGCTCTTCCCAGTCGTCCATGAAGCGGGCGGAGAAGCCGTGGCGTTCGGCGAGGGCCGTCAGGGTTTCGGTGCGGTAATAGAAGTCCTCGCGCAGGACGTGGTGCTCGGTTCCCTCGGTGCGGTCGAAGGTGAAATCGAAGAAGCCGCCGGGAGCGAGGACCCGGCCCACATGGGCGAGACATTCGTCGATGACCTCGATGGGCGAATGGCTGAACACGCTGTGGGCGTGGACGACCGTGAAGTGGCGGGACGGGAGGAACCGCAGCTTCAGATCACTGACCAGGGCCAGGTGCGGAAGCTTCTCGCGCAGGTCGTGGCGGACGAGGGTGTGCTGCGCGGCGAGCAGGATGTCCGGCGAGATGTCGATGCCGTAGTAGTTGCCTGCGTCGAGGTAGTCGATGAAGCGCCAGCCGGCGCGCAGGTTGCCGCAGCCGATCTCCAGGATCCGGTCGTCCGGCTTGAGCCCGTGCCCGACCAGGTAGTCGAACTGCATCTGGCCGAGGGCGAGCCAGCGTTCGTGGGTGCGGCTGCCGACGGCGGCCTCCGGGTTCCGCGCCGTGTCGGACTTCATGACGGCCCGGTAGTAGGCGACATGGTTCCTGCTGGAAACGCGGAATTTCAGATCGCGGGCGACGCGCGACAGATATGACCTGATCTTGTCCGGGTTCTGGGCCGCGTATCGGAGTTTGTAGGTCAGGCTCGCGCGATTCCTGCGGACGGATGGCGGCGGTTTCGTCATCGGACTCGTCCCCCATGAGCACTACGGTGAATGCCGGATGCCCTACCCCGCCGCCGCGCCCGGTAAGCCGGACGGCGGCGAACGGCCGCCGTCCGGACCATGCCGGCGCATTCACGGATGGACGGGCGGGAGGCCGAAGTACTCGAACAGGCCCTCGTCGAGGAAGGTCGACATGTGCGCGATGCCCGCACGGGTGAGGGTCAGCACCAGAATGGAATGCGCGTGCAGGGCACCGTCCTCGCGGCGCTGGTAAACGGCGAAGGCGGGCTGGCCGTTGGCCCGGGTGGGCACGAGCTGGTTGCGGCCGCAGCCCTCGGACAACCGCGTGGCGAGCAGCCTGCCGATGGCCTCCCGTCCGACGAACCACTGGGGAACCGGCGGCATCTCCAGGGCCGCCTGCTCGGTGAGCAGCCGGGTGATCGCGAGGATGTCGGCGGCCTCGAACGCCCTGGCGAACCGGTCGAGGATCTCCCGCTGCTCCGGCTCGTCCGGCTCGGTGATCTCGTCGCTGGCGGGGACGAGCCGTTCCAGCCGTGAACGGGCCCGCAGCAGCGTGCTGTTCACCCCCGCCTTCGTCATCCCGAGCAGTTCGGCGACCTCGGCCGCCGACCAGGCCAGCACGTCCCGCAGGATCACCACGGCCCGCTGCCGGCCCGGCAGGTACTGCAACGCGGCGATCAGCGCCAGCCGCAGCCCGGCCCGCGACGCCACGACCGCGGCCGGATCCTCCGGCACGCCGCCGGCCAGCCGCTCGGAGAACGGTTCCAGCCAGGTCACCTCGGGAGCCCGCACGGTCTGGGCCGGGTCGTCGGACGGCGAGGCCAGCCCGGAGGGCAGCACCCGCCGGCTGCTGTGCTCCAAGGCGTTCAGGCACGCGTTCGTCGCTATCCGGTACAGCCACGTCCGCATCGACGCCCGGCCGTCGAAGCCCGCGTACGAGCGCCATGCGCGCAGGTAGACCTCCTGCACCAGATCCTCGGCGTCGTGGACGGAACCGAGCATGCGGTAGCAGTAGGCCAGCAGTTCCCGCCGGAACGGATCCGTCAGCCGCGCGAACTCATCGGCCACGGAATTTCTCTCATCAGTCTTCATAAGGCGCACCTCCCCATGTACTGACCGGACGCGGCGGCCGAAGTCGTCGGCCTCCGTCCGCTGAATCCCGCCGACCCGGCCGGTTTGTACGGATGACAGACATTCATCCGAGAACCGCTGAGGGACGCACATGGCACAGAGGGGAAGCGGCTGGCTGCTCGGCCTGACCGCGACGGCATCGCTGATGGTGGCGCTGGACGCGACGGCGGTGGCGACCGCGTTGACGAGGATCCGGCTGGACCTGGCCGCCACCATGGAACAACTCGAATGGACGGTGAACGCCTACAGCCTGAGTTTCGCCGTCCTGCTGATGACCGGGGCCGCGCTCGGCGACCGGTTCGGGCGCAGGCGGATGTTCGTCGCCGGGCTGGGCCTGTTCACGGCGGCATCGGCGGCGTGCGCGGCCGCCCCCGGCATCGGCTGGCTGATCGCCGCCCGGGCCGTCCAGGGGTGCGGGGCCGCGATCGTGATGCCGCTGGCGATGGCGCTGCTGAGCAACGGGTTCCCGCCCGAGCGGCGCGGCCGGGCGCTGGGGATCTTCACCGGGCTCACCGGGCTGGCCGTGGTGGCCGGGCCGGTGGTCGGCGGGATCGTCACCGAGGGCCTGGCCTGGCAGTGGATCTTCTGGCTCAACGTGCCGATCGGCCTGGTCAGCATCCCGCTGGTCCTGCGGCGCGTCCCGGAGAGCCGGGGCGGCGGGGCCTCCTTCGACCTCGGCGGCGTCCTGCTGGTGACCGGCGGCGCCCTCGGTCTCGTCTGGGGCCTGATCCGCGCCGACGGTTCCGGCTGGGGCGCGTTCGAGGTGGACGGCGCGCTGGCGGCCGGGGCGGTGCTGCTGGCGGGGTTCGTCGCCTGGGAACTCCGCGTCCCGCAGCCGATGGTGCCGATGCGGCTGCTGCGCTCGCGCGGGTTCTCCGCCGGCAACGCCTCCGGCCTCTTCATGTACGCGGCGCTGTACGGCTCGCTGTTCTTCGTGACGCAGTTCTTCCAGACGGCCCTAGGGAACGGGCCGATGGCGACCGGCCTCAAGCTGATCCCGTGGACGGCGACGGTGACCGTGATCGCACCGGTCACGGGGGTCCTGGTGAACCGGATCGGGGCCCGGGCGTTCACGGTCGCCGGGCTTGCCCTGCAGGGAGTCGGGATGGGGTGGATCGCGCTCATCGCGGATCCGTCGACGAGCTTTCCGCGACTGATCGCGCCCATGATCATCGCTGGTGCCGGGGTCAGCATGGCGATGCCCGCCGCGCAGACCGCGGTCATCAACGCCGTCGCGGCACCGGAGATCGGCAAGGCGTCCGGCGTCTTCAACACCCTGCGGCAGCTCGCCGCGGTGGTCGGCGTGGCCGTCGCCGCCGCGGTGTTCACCGCCAAGGGCGGCTACGGCACCGCGCAGACGTTCTCCGACGCCTTCGCGCCCGCCATCGCGGTCAGCGCCGCGCTGTCACTGGCCGGCGCGCTCGCCGGCCTGTTCATTCCCGGCCCGGACAGGGCGGCCCGGATCTCTCCGGTGTCGGCTGTCTCCCGTCCCGCGCCCGAACCGACCCGCTGAACTGGAGTGCGTGATGAGTGACCTCGCAAGCGCCGCCGCCCAGCTGCGGGCGATGCACGAGCCAGGCGATCCGCTCGTGCTCGTGAACGCCTGGGACGTCGCGAGCGCCGAGCGCGCCGTGGCGGCCGGAGGGCGGGCCGTGGGCACGTCCAGCGTGGCGATCGCCGCCTCGCTCGGGCTGCCGGACGATCCGTCCGCTCCCGTCGGGCCCCTGTTCGAAGCGGTCGGACGGATCGCCAAGGCCGTGGAGGTGCCCGTGACCGCCGACCTGCTCAACGGGTACGGGCTCGATCCGGCCGAGCTCGTCGACCGTCTCCTCACGGCCGGGGCCGTCGGATGCAACATCGAGGACTCCGACCACGGCCGTCCCGGAAGCCTGCTCGACTCGGGTGAGGTGGCCGAGCGGCTCGCGGCGATCCGATCCGCCGCGGCCAGAGCCGGGGTGGACATCGTGATCAACGCCCGTGTCGACGCCTATGTTCACGACGGCCCGGACGCGACGCCGGATGTCGTCGCTCGTGGTCGGCGATATCTCGATGCCGGAGCCGACTGCGTCTACCCGCTGCGATTGACGGACCCGGCGGTCGTGCGGGACGTCGTCGGGGGGTTGGACGCGCCCGTCAACGCCAACTTCGGCGCGAGCGTCGCGGATCTGGCCGCAGCCGGGGCCGGACGCGTCTCCATCGGGCCCCGGGGGTTCTTTTCGGCCCTCTCGGCATTCGAGGGCTTGGCCGCCGAGTTGCTGGTAGATCAGCGCAGACCGGCTGTGTAGTCGGCGAAGCGTTCGTCGATCTCGTCCGGGGTCAGGCCGAAGTCTTCGAGCGAATACCTGTGGGCCGGTTTCGCCGCGCCGGTGGAGCTCTCGTTGTGCAGCTCCGTCATGGCGGTCCGGGCCTCGTCGGTGAACGGCAGGCCGAAATGCGTGTAGACGCCTTCGACGGTGCCGATGGGGTCGCGGACGAAGTCGTCGTAGTGGACGTCCGCGAACTGCTCGGGGTTGTGGCGTGCGCGTTCGGCACGGAATCGGTCGAGGCCCCGGCTCCACAGATCGAGTTGGTCGCGGCCGAGCGTGGCACCGGTGAAGACATTCGACCATCCGGCGGTGGCGTGGGCGGCGAGGCTGCACATGGACGCCATCGCGGTGCGGGGCGTGCGGTGCGTCTGGACGATCAGCGCGTCGGGGTAGACGTCGAGGAGCGCTCCCAGGGCGAAAAGGTGGCTGGGGTTCTTGAGTACCCAGCGGCGTCCTTCGTCGTTCAGGCCGATGAGTTGCAGGTTGCGGCGGTGCCTTCGGTAGGCGTCCGTCCAGTTCTGCTCGGCCAGCCAGGACGAGTAGGTCGGCAGGTGGGCCAGGGATTCGAACGAGATGGAGAGCATGCTCTGGCGTAGGAGCTGCCAGCATTCTTCGACCGAGTCCGCTGAGATGTAATGGACGCCCATGAATTCGGGGTTCTCGATGTGGTGTCGGCGATATCCGGCGTCGATCGCCTGGAAGACCGGGTCGTTCGGCCACGTTTCGCGCGGTGGGCGGGGCTGCGGCACCTCGGCTAGCCAGAGGTCGAGGCCCTGATGGGCGGGGTCGGCGGTGAGCAACCGGTGCAGGGCGGTGGTTCCGGTGCGGGGCAGGCCGGTGACGAAGATGGGCCGCTCGATGGGGGCGTCGGCGTGCTCGGGATGCCGCCGCCAGGCGGCTTCGGAGAATTGGCGGGCGGCCAGAGCGCCGCGCAGCATCGCGCGCTGCGCCTTGTTGCCCAGGGGTGTGAGCTCGGCTTCGTTGGCGAGCGACTCAAGGAGGACTTTCAGTCCGTCCATGTATTCGTCGCCGCCGAAGTCGTCCATGCCGGTGACTTTCCTGGCGGAGGCGTGGAGGTCGTCGACGGTCCCCACACTGTCGCGGCCATCGGTCATCGGTACGCCCTTCCTAGTGGTGCCACTCGCCGGAATTGACGTCCAGGCATTGCCCGGTGACGGCGCGGGCCAGCGGCGACAGCATGAACACGACGGCGTCGGCGACCTCGTCGGGCTCGGGCAGTTTCCGCAGGTCGGTGGTGGCGGCGTTCTCGTCGTAGACCTGCTGCGGCGGGACGCCGCGCTCCTCCGCCAGGTGGTTGAAGTACCACTTGAGATTGGGGGCCCAGATGTATCCGGGCGCGATCGTGTTGACGCGGATTCCGCGCGGGCCGAGCTCGGTGGAGAGGTTCTGCGCCATGGCGAGCAGGGCGGCCTTGGCCATCTTGTAGGCGCCGAACGTCCGCCGGGAATGGCGCAGCACCGCCGAGTTCACCATCACGACGGAGCCGCGGTGCTCTTCGAGCGCGGGGACGAACAGCCTGGTCAGATGCAGCGCGGCCAGCACGTTGGTTTCGAACCCGGCGCGGACCGCGTCGATGTCGACCGTGGTGAGGTCGGTGAGCGGTGGGGTTGCGAAGGCGTTGTTGATGAGGCCGTCCACCCGCCCGAACGCCTCTCGCGCCGTTTCGGCGAGCCGTTCGCAGGCCGTCGCGTCACGGATGTCGGTCGGGACGGTGACGGCCCGCCGACCGATTTCCTCGACTTCCTTGGCGACCTCGACAAGGCGCTTTTCCTTGCGAGCGGCGAGGACGACGTCGGCACCGGCCTTGGCGCATTGGAGGGCGAGGCCGCGCCCCAGCCCGGGGCCGACCCCGGAGATGACGATGACCTTGTCTTCGAGGAGTTCGGCGCCCATCAGCCGAGCATCCTCTTCGCGACGGCGGTCTGGCGGACGGCTATCTTCTTCGCCCACTCGTCCTTGGTGACGCACTGTTTCTCGTGGAACGGCAGGATGCGCGGCAGTTCGTCGAACGGCACCACCTCGGCGCTCGGACCGTCCTCGGGCTTGAGGTCGCGAGTGACGCGCTGCCAGCGGAACTGCAGGTAGCCGCGGCGGTGACCGGTCCGCTCGATCCAGTTGGCGAGGCCGGGATCGCGCTCGCTGACGATGTAGCGGATCATGCCGTCCTCGTCCACGCGGGCCTGGTCGCTGGTGAGGCTCGTCTGGTGGTTGATGTAGTCGAGCGAGATGTACCACATGCTGCCGAGCTGAAAGCCCTGGTAGGGGGCCACCTCGCGGTCGGCGGCCGGGGCGGTGATGACCATGACCTCGTCGTCGTCCAGGTCGTAGTGGCCGACGGACGAGAACTGCGTGGCGAGACCGCCCGGCGTGAGTCGCGGCTCGGTCATCGTGTTGACCGGCAACTGCAGGTAGTGCCATTCGGGGAAGGCCAGGAAGGTGCGAATCCTGGACACGAGCATCTTGCCCGCGATCTCGTACCTTCGCGCCATCCGGTCGGATGGGACGGTCAGCGGGGAGGTCCCGAGCGTGTCGGCCCGGTGAATGCGGATCTCCCCCGGCCCTTCGTTCTCCCAGTCGCTGAACACCTCCCGGACGATCAGCATCGCCGACCCCGGAGGGAGCGCGACGTAACCAGGCCCGGCGTCCTTCTTGGGCGGGCCGAAGCGCAGCCGGAACGTCCCGTCGGCGGCGATGTCCAACTCACGGTCGTCGAAGGCGGTGAGGCTGTCGGGCGACTGGGTGGGCGAGTAGTCGCCGTTCATGACCTGGAAGCTGAGGTCCGCCGTCGTCCCGCGCCGGCCGGTGACGACGTATTCGGCGTCGTCCCTTATGTAGGCGTGGAAGTAGAGCGTGTCGGGATTATCGAGCCCGAGCTTGGTGTAGGGGCCGGTGGACGAGGCGAAGAACGGATAGTCCTGCTGGTAGGCGGCGACCATGTGCAGGGACGCTTTGATGCTCCCGGCGAGATAGTCGAGACCCTCGGCCAGGTCCTGGTCGGTCTTGACGTGGGGCGCGGTGCGGATGATGCGCTCGGCCTCCACGACCGCGTCCGCGAACGAGCGCGTGGCGGCGTCAAAGGTCTTGCGTTCGGCTGAGTCGGTGGCCACCGGGCTCTCCTGAGATTCGCGGGCGCGAAGCCGTGCTCGGGCGAAACGGACGCTAGAACTCGTTCTATGCGGAGGTCAACGGCCGGGTCCCGCTCAATGGGAGGTGGTGAACTTCAGGCTTGGCGTGTCATCCAGCGACACCATGTACTCGTACGTCCGCCGGTGCCCGGTCTTCTCGACGCGCCAGGTTCCATCGCCGCCGCGCCGGTAGGTGTCGTAGTAGTAGGCGGCGCCCCGGATGAGCAGGTTGTCCCCGGGAAGGATGATCGTGTCGTCGAGGGACCAGATGCCGGTCGCGCGGTCGCCGTCCACGTCGATCTCCGGGCAGCCGGCGGTGTGCGTGGAGATCTTGTCGGGCCCAAGGTTGCCGCGCATGTAGTCGATGATCGCGTCCCGCCCCTCCAGCCGGAGGGTCTTGCCGAGGACGGGGGCGTCGTACTCGGCGACGGCGTCCTCGGTGAACACCTCGGCGAACTCGTCCCACAGCTTGAGGTCGACGCAGCGCAGGTAGCGGTACTTCAGCCGCCGGATCTCTTCCAGAGCAACCAAATCCATGCGACACAGCCTGCTCGCTGCGCCGCCGGAAGACAAGAACAGGTTCTACTCCCGGACGAGCCGCTTGCCCGGGGCGAACCGCTCGATGGCACCGTCCAGCCCAGACGGCGGGCCGGCCAACTCGATGACGTACCGCTTACCGTGCAACTTCGGCGCAGGGGCCTGAGCATTGACGACCATGGCGTCCAGCGGAGTAGCCGGACCGGAGGTCTTGATGGCGTTCGTTGGAAAGAGTTCAACGAACGGCCGCGTCGCCTCCGTGGCGGGCACCGACGTGGCATCCCCCTCTGCCACCACATGGATCGCGGCGATCTGCGGCCAGGCCAGCCCATCCCGAATGCGTCCACCGAAGACGGGCCAGACCCCGACCTTGTCGATGGCCAGGTACGGACGCAGGAGCCGCCGACGGACCGATGCCCAGACGGCGTAACCGAGGACCAGCATCCAGGGAATCCAGATGCCCAACGCTTTGACCTTCTCGCCAGTCGAAACAGGCCCCTTGTCGCCCGCGTCGTTGACCAGCCCCGGGACAGAAGTGCCGAAGAGCACATACAACGGCGGATAGACGGTCAGAGCAACGACGAAGAACACGACCACCACGACGAGCGGCCCCGCAAGGACCCATTGCGTCCGGCCCATCTGCCTCCACGCCCGTCGGCTCACCGCACGCCGGCGTTCCCGGGACAGGTGCTTGATCTCGACCAGGACGGCCTCAGCGTCAGGTTTGCGCACCCTCGTCCGCCGATCATCAGACATCCATCGAACGATAAGGCGACCCGGCGAGCGACGCCACGCGGGACCTCAGCCGAAAGAGTTCAGACGGGCGGCCACGTCCCTCGCCAGCACGTCGACCTGCTCCCGCTCTTTGGGGCCCGGCTGGTCATGCGTGCGGGCCGACACATCCAGCACCGCGTTAGAGACCCTGAACTTCGCGTGAATATCGAAGACGTCGACCCGAGCGAGGATGATGACGTAGGTGGCCTGGTCAGTGATCCCATAGCCCCTCTCACCAATCTTGATCGGCGTCACCCGCGCGCCACGCCGAACGCGGTTGTCATACCAGTTCTGGAGCACATGGGCGGCAGCCTCAGGGCCGGTCTCATCCGAGTTCGCATGCTTCGTCTGGACGTGAACACGCACCGTCCGGAACGGACGATCGATACCCGCCGGCACGCTGCTCCATTTGCACTCCGACGAAGTGTCACCGCCAAGCCCGAGAAGCGACCGAGGCTTGGACGCCCCCGGCTCTCGCCGCCCGTCCGACACCAACGACGCAAGCTCCCCCGCCTCTGGCATGAGCTCACAAGCATCGAGGTCGTCAAACCGCCCATTCGAGTTGAAGAGCCCAAGCCTCCACGCAACCGCAACCCCACACCCGCCCACGACCGCGACGAAGACCGACGTAATCGCAACCCCAAGCCGCCACCGCGACCGTCCCACCGAAACCGCATCAACCACGCACACAGCGTGACACACCCACCCCATTCCCACTCCCCCAACAAGCCACTGAGGCCAGCGACCCGCTTCGCCCGCCCACAACGCGCCCCCAAGAGCCTCGCTGCCATCCAACGCCGAAGCCTTCTCCAGCTCTGGCGAGTTCTCTAGGCGGACGCCGTTTGTCACGGCCGGCACAAGGCGATCCGCGCGCCGCCGACCGCCCGGAGGTCTCGTGAGCCCCATGCCCGAACGCATGTCCGCCCACTGTGGTGGCGCCCAGGCGTGTGCCCCGGCCGACGCCTCCTTCGAGGACGAGATACCGGCAACAGGTCGAGGCGATGATCCCCGGGGGCGGGCCCCGCCACCTCGCCGCATCGTCCCGATCGAGGTGGAGTTCGGAAAACTGTGGATGCACAGCGGACGCCCTCGACCCGCGCCCCGAACCAGCAGCCCTGCGCATCGTCCGAATGCACCTGATCGCGCAGCAGAGAATCGGGCACCTCTACCGCTGGGAGCGGCTCGCGACGGCCACTCTGATGGGGCTGAACTCATTTCTCCGAAGACTTCCAGCCGTGCACATCGACTTCACGCTAACGGTAGGTATCAGCGGGAGTTATGCCGCGTTCCATGTTCAGGGGCGGCGAGGTGGCCCTGATTCTGCGGGACGGCCAAAAGAAGCCCCGGCAGCCGGCGGATCGCAGTCGACCCGACGGCCGCCAGGGGCTTCAGTTCTCAACTACTATAGGTCAGGCACCTGGACCCCCTTACTGCGGGTCAGGCACCTCGACCTCTCCCGAACCCTGGCACACGGAGCAGCTCTGCTCCGGGACGATCACGTTGCCGTCCGCGTCCACGAGAGGGGGGATCTTTCCGTTGCTGCAGGATGTAGTGAAAGACCACCGCGATTGCGGGAAAATATGGCACAGCCATACCTGTCTGTCAATTGAGATGACTTAGGTCACACTTCCCATATTTTTGGTCAAGCGGCACGGCAATAGCGAGGCGCTACCATGCGGTCGCTTTTAGTAGGGGACGCGGATCCCGAGGCACCATGGAGTATACCGGCGACGCGGTCGCAGACCTTTCGGGAGCTGAATTATAGCTGGCCTCACGAGCGCGTTGCTTGCCATAGCATCGAGGAGGCCCACGGACAGAGAACGCCTGGATTGCAGATCAGTGAGCCGGTCGTTGCACTACGTAGCGAGCCTGGGAGTATCGCCCCCTCTGCCTCCATCAGTTGCACTTGACAAGTCACGCGACCTGATCGCACAGAAGATCCGGGAAGTTACACGACCCCCTCACATGGCAGCCAGCACGTAACTGGCGCTGACCTGCCGGACGTCCGGTGGCGCAAGAGCGGATCGCGGCTTGCCAGCCGTTTCGAACGGACTGGCGCTCTGCAAGATTCATCACTCCGCTTACGACGAAAATATCCTCGGCATACGCCCAGACTTGACGATACAAGTGCGCAAGGACATTCTTCTAGAAGAAGATGGCCCTATGTTGAAGCACGGCATTCAAGAGATGAATAGAGTGACGCTCACTCTGCCCAGAAGGCGAATGGATCGCCCTAACTTGGAAGCCATCGAACAGCGTTACGAAAAATTCCGGGCGGCTGGGTAACACGTCAGAGCGCTTGACCGTCCGCGAGTTTTGCCTGACGTGTTTGCGTTCCGGTTGGCAAGCCGGTAGGCCCCCGGCTGCCGCACGGCCCGTCGTCCGGCGGCCGCGGCGTCATGTTCGTCGGGCAGGTGCGTGTCCATTCCCCGCTCCGGACCGGGCTCGGCCGTATGAGCGGTAGGTCTCGTCGTGTGAGACCCGGCGGCGCAGAAGAGGCGTTCAGGCACTGGTCGGCGTGATGATTCCGCCGGGTACTCGACACTCACGTCCGGGGCAGGCGGTCCTTCGTGCCGAGTTCCGTTGCCGGCGAGGATCTTTCGTGCGGATGTTCTGTGGGCTCACACTGCCGGTGTCGGTCGGCGTTGTGGCTTGGTGCGTCACGATGGTTGTGAGCTGGTCGGATTGGGCGCAGTGTGAGGCGTCGCACCAGGCTCGTTGGTGGCGTGTCAGCACAGGTGTCGCACGGTAGCCCCAGGCCTTGTCATTGAGGACCGGGCCGCCTTGATCGATGGCACTTCCATCGGCCAGGGCAAACAGCAGATCACCAGAGGTGATTTTCCAATGAGTGGGTCCAGCACGAGCTCCTCATACCTGCCTATCGCCGTCGGCGTCTCTGTCGGCGTCAACACGAGCCTCGCTGCCTCGACGCACGGCTCTCACATCCTCATCGCTTCCCTCGCCGGCTGCCTCACCGGGCTCGGTGTCGGTATCGCCATCTCCAAGGCGGTGGAGAGCGACGAAGAGCCTCCGCAGGGCAACGAGAACAAGTAGGGGCCCTGGCTGAAGTAGCCAGGCCCCCACCATCAATCTGCGGTGGGCCCTCAGTGAGGGGCCACCGCAGATTCTCCACGCCACGACCGTTCGTATCTGGAGACCCGGTCGGCGACTGGCCGCTCGCTGCTCGCCTGGACGCTGACAGCGTCGATCGCATACCGCGCCCCGCCCTGTTGCCCGTGCGCCCGGCTCGTCCAGCAGCAGCTGGGCTCAGCGCACAACCGCGTCCACCCGGTGAGGCGCGGGTGCGCAGTGGACCGCGACCTCTCGCCACCAGATGAGATGGGTGCAGCTCGTTCCGAGGAGCAGGCCGAGGTCTGTATTCCTAGGCTGATTGCCTGATGCCGGGTGCGTTAATGTGCGTGTTCAATCGTTCCAAGATCAGGAGAGTTCATGGCGTACCCGTTCGATCCGGAGCAGCCGTTGCCCGACCCGCTGACCCCGGACGCGGCGACCCTCGTCCGCGACGAGCGCCGGGAACTGCTGCCGACCTGGGTCGAAGCGAGTCGTGAACTGGTCGTCCACCTGGGCGGACTGTCCCGTTGGGATCCGCCCGAGCTCCTCCTGGAACACCCGAGCCACGGCCTCATGCACATGAGCACGATCTGCGCGTCCGGGGACCTGACCCCGTTCGAGATGATCGGCTACAAGCCTTTCGATCTGCTTCTGACCGCGTACTGCGCCGAGTACATGTTCAGCGACGTCGGCGGCAGGTGGGTGCTCGACGAGGACCCGGGCTCGCCCACCTTCGCCCGGTTTCTCATGGGCGAGTACGACGCGGACCGTCCGGACGCGACGGTGGACGTCTACGCCGCCGTGACCAAGTTCCTGAACGAGCCCGAGGGGCGCGACCTGGAGGTCCTCCTGGAGTCACTGCAGGAGGCGATGGGCGCCCCGGTGGGGGTCCACGACACCTCCTACCCCTGACGAGGTGGGCGGTGACCGCAAAAGCGCCGTCCCGGTGATGCGGGACGGCGCTCGGGGCGCCAGGGCGGCGCCGTGCTCAACCGTCCAGGCCCGCCTTGCGGGCTAGTGGTCGGTTCATGCTTGGCAGATCGGCCACCAGGCCGATCTCTGGAGTCAGCGTTGCCGTGGCTTGCGCCGCAGGACGTCGCCGCCACTGGCGACGACGGTGCCGACGAAGGCGAAGAGAACGCTGCCGATGAGGGCGCCCAGGGTGCCGCCGAAGGCGATTCCCCCGCAGCCACCAATGAGGGCACCGGTGCCGCCGCCAGCGGCGGCCTCGAACCCGTCGCGGCGGGCGCCGAACACGACGCTGCTGATGAGGACTACGGCAACGATGCCGACAGCCCAAGGGCTGATGTAGACCATGAGATCTCCGGTTGTGAGTGACCCGCGTACCTGGCACGCGGACGTTGATGGTTACCCTGACCGCCGCCCCCGGCACGGGAGCGACGGTAGTTACCGTACGCCGACACGTTCGCCACGCCACAACGTCGCGTACGCGCATTCGGCTCTGCGCCAGTCCGCATCGGGCCGGATGGCCCCTGCACGATCCCGCCTTGGCGCTGCGCAGTTCCTTCTCTCCACCGTCCGGTCGGCCGGTGTGGTCAGTTCGCAATTCGGTACATGGTGTACCGTTATGGTCATGGCGACAGAGACGCAAACCTGGCCGGACGGTCTTGCGGTGGCGCAGGTTCGGGTCGCGCGGCCCACCGACAAACTGGACGAAGTGGTCACCTTCTACAAAGACCACCTGGGCCTGGCTGAGCTCTACCGGTTCAGCGGCCACGCCGGCTACGACGGCGTGATGCTCGGCCTCCCTGGCACCGACTACCACCTGGAGTTCACGTCCCACGCCGACGGCAGCCCGTGCCCGGCGCCCACCGACGACAACCTGCTCGTGCTGTATTTCGCGGGCGAGGCGCGGATGTACGACGTGGTCGAACGGCTTGCGGCTGCCGGGCACGAACCGGTGCCGGCGGAGAACCCCTATTGGACCGAGAACGGTGCTCTGACCTTCGCAGACCCGGACGGCTGGCGCGTCGTCCTGGTGCCCAAGCCCGTCTTCTGATGGCTGGACGCGCCCGCGACCCGCGCATCGACAGCGCCGTGCTGGCCGCCACTCTCGAGCTGCTCGGCGAGGTCGGCTACCCCGCGCTGTCGATGGGCGCCGTCGCCCAGCGCGCCGGAGTGCATCGCCCAGCCGTCTACCGCCGCTGGCCTTCCAAACGCCACCTCGTGGTCGACGCGGTCGCCGACGGCCTCGGCCTGCGCCCCACCCCCGACACCGGCGACCTGCGCGCCGACCTCATCACCGGCATCACCACAGTGGTCGACTCCCTGGCCGGCACACCCCTCGGCCGGGTGCTGCCCGCTCTCGTCGCGGACCTGCACACCGACCCCGAACTGTCCGAACGCTTCCTGGACCGGGTGTTCCACCCCCGCCGCGCCACCACCGCCGCCACGCTCCGCTCGGCCGCCGAACGCGGCGAGATCCACGCCGACTTCGACCTGGACTTCGTCCTGGACGCGCTGGCCGCCCCGCTCTACTACCGCATTCTGTTCGGCCACCTACCACTGACCCGCTCGGTGGCCGAACAATCCGTGGACACCGTCCTCGCGAGCCTCCGCAGTGGGAGAACCGAACGCGCCCCCAAGCAGGACGGCGCCCAGACCTCCCCCCCTGAGTAGCGATGGCTCAGGCGCCAGGAGTTCTGGAGCGTAGAGCCGGACAGGGGCTGTTGGTGGCTTTGGCCGACGGTTGTGCGACCGTGACGGCACTCTTGGACCGTCAGGTCAATGGGAGGGCGACCGCTGGCGGCATGTCGTCCTTCCGCTTGTCGTGGAGCGTGGTTCTGTGGTCGACAGCGCGGTTGAGGACGTCCCGGCTGAGGAGGGTGAGGGTGTGGACGGGGAGGCTTCCTGGTTGGGGCGTGGAGTTGCGTTGTTCACGCCCGTGTTCGCTGTTGCGGCCGGGTGGCTGGCTGGGATCGTGGCGCAGCTTGTACCGGGAGCTCATCTCGATGAGACCCAGGTGACCGCGTTCATGGTCGCCGCCACTACCGCGACGCTTGGGTCCGGGTGGAAGTGGCTCCAGGGGTGGCAGCAGCATGAGCGGCTCGTCGCGGAAGGGAAGTCCTCGCCCGTTAAGAGCAGCCGGCAGCGGCGGAGTCGCAAGGCGAACTGAGTCGGGTGGGGCGGACTCACGACGTCCAGCACGACGGCCTGAGAGGTAGAGGTAAGCCCACCGGAATGCGGGGTTCACGCCCACGGACAGCCCCGGGCCGGCCCGGCAGAGTTTCACGCAGATGCCAGCCCCAAGCTCTTACAAGAGAAGGGTGTCTCGTGGACACAGTTCTTGCTCGTCGCTTCACCGGGTGGTCGTGCCTTGCCGCCGCTGCCGCGTTCATCGTCGAGGTTCCGCTGTACTTCGTTTACTCGGGGCCGCCGCCGGACGCCAATGTTCTCGGTCGGCTCTTGATCGGGATACTGGCCCTTGGATTCCTGCTCATCTTCGTGACGACGTTCCGGGAGTTCATCAAGAGCGTCGACTCGCGGTACGAGTGGGTCGGCAATCTGGCGTTCGCGACCGGGCTCAGTTACGTCGTGGTCACCCTGGTTTCCAGTGGGCTGGAGGCCGGGGCGGTCATCGAGGCCGACCATCCGATCGACCCCACCATCGCCGTCAGCGGCACCTACATCCTCTACGGCTCGATCGGGCGCATGCTGCTGGGCTTCTTCCTGGTCGCCCTGGGCTACGCCGTCACCAAGAGCAACGTCCTCCCGCGACGGACCGGCCTCTCGGCCTACGTGCTCGCGGCGGTCAACTTCGCCTTCATTCCGTCGCTCTTCTTCGGCAATGAGCCCTCGTTCTTCTACGCCGCCAACGGCTGGGGCACGACCGCGTCGATGGGGGCCATCCTCAGCTACTGGCTCCTCATGATGGGCATCGTCACGCTGAGGAGCACGCGGAGTCGCACCCATCGCCTTTCGGACGGCGCGCACGCCTGAACCTCCCATCGCGAAGGCCGGTGGCCGTCGTGGGTTCTCGCCCCCGGCGGCCATCAAGCTGTCCGGACCAGAACGCGGCGGCCCGGCTCCCGGATCTCGCTTGACGGACGTATCAGCTAACCGCTAACTATTAGCTAGCCGTTAGGGGTGATGCATGCAGGACGCGGTGCTGGCGATGCTCGCGAAGGAACCGTCGCACGGGTACCGCCTGCGCGAGCGGCTGCGGCGGGCGCTCGGTCCCCTCGGGGAGTCGATGAACGCGGGTCAGGTCTACGTGACCCTGGCCCGGCTGGAAAAGGCGGGACTGGTCGTCTGCGAACGCGCGGAAGGGCTGCCGGACCGGCCGGACCGCAAGGTGTACGCGCTGACGCCGGCCGGGCAGAAGCGGGTGGCGGCCTGGCTGGCCGAGGTGAGCTGGCCGAAACCGAATCTGGCGGAGTTCCACCTCAAACTCGCCGCGGCGGCCGCGGGCCGGCTCGCCGATCCGGTGGAGCTGGTGGACGCGCAGCGCCGCGAGCTGCTGCGGCGGTTGGGGGAGGCGCAGCGCGCGATGCTGGCCGAGCCGGACGGCTCGACCGCCGGCCTGTTGCTGGAAGGGGTCGCGTTGCGGCTGCGGGCGGACCTGCGCTGGTTGCAAGCCTGCGAGCGAGTCTGGTCGAGGGTCGAGAACGAATCCGAGGGCGCATGAACGAGGGCGACGATGTGCTGCAGGCCCGCGGCCTGTCCAAGCAGCATGGCCAGGGGCAGGGCCTGGTCCGGGCGGTCGATGAAGTCGACCTGGACGTACCGGCGGCGCAGGTGCTGTCGGTGACGGGGCCCAGCGGCTGCGGGTGTCCACCCTGCTGCATTTGCTGGGCGGACTGGAGCGGCCCACCGGCGGGGAGGTGTGGCTGGCCGGCCGGCGGATCGACACCCTGAGCGAGCGGGCGTTGGCCCGGCTGCGGCGCCGGTCGGTGGGGTTCGTCTTCCAGGCCTTCCATCTGGTGGAGGAGTTGTCGGCGGCGGAGAACGTGGAGCTGCCCGCGCTGTTGGCCGGACGCTCGCCGCGCGCGGCCAGGCGCCGCGCGGCCCTTCTCCTGGAACGGGTCGGGCTCGCCGACCGCGCCCGGCATCTGCCCTGGGAGCTGTCAGGGGGCCAGCGGCAGCGGGTGGCCATCGCCCGCGCCCTGGCCAACGAGCCGCTGATCTTGTTGGCCGACGAGCCGACCGGGAATCTGGACACCGCGGCGACGCTCGATGTGCTGAGGCTCTTCGAGGACCTGCGTGCCGCAGGGCAGACCCTCGTGATCGTCACGCATGACGAGCGGGTCGCGGCCACCGCGGACCGGGTGGTCTCGATGCGCGACGGGACGTTCGTCGACGACACCCGGCTGGCGGGCACGGGGCCGGCAGGCACGGGGCGGCTCGACGGACTGATCGGGCTGGAGGGCTGAACGCCGTGGGCCGCATCCTGCTGGTGTTCCGCCTCGTTGTCGCCGACGTGCGCCGGCATCCCGCGCAGGCCGCGATGCTGATCGCCTCGATCACCGCCGCCACCGCCACATTGGCCCTGGGCATGTCACTGAACGGGGCGACCGACACGCTCTACCAGCAGACCCGCGCGGCCACGGCCGGACCGGACGTGGTGGCGCTCACCCCTGGCAGCGGCCGGACCGCGACTACGGCGATGGCGGCGTTGGAGCGTGCTCCCGAGGTCACCGACCACAGCGGGCCGTACCGCCAGTACTACACGACGCTGACGGCGCACGGCCTCACGTCGCGCGCGGTGGCGCAAGGCGCCGACGCGAAGCCGGGGACGATCGATCGCCCGCTGGTCACCTCGGGCACCTGGGTGCGTCCCGGCGGGGTGGTGCTCGAACGCGGCTTCGCCTCCGCCCTGGGGGTTCGGGTCGGTGACCGCGTCACCCTCGCGGGTCGCTCGCGTCCCGTCGTCGGGATCGCCGTGACCGCGGCGCACACCGTCTACCCGTGGGCGGCGATGAACGGCCCGGGCGGCGGACCGGACGACGCCAACGGTCTCGTCTGGGTGAGTAAGACCGACACCCGGGCGCTGGTGGCCGCCGACCTTCCGGTGACCTCACTCCTCTACCTGAAGTTGCGGGACCCCGCCGCCGCTCAGGAGTTCGTGGTCTCCCGCCGTCCCTACAGTGACCAGTACCCGACGAACTTCTTCACCTGGCAGTTCATGGCCACGCAGGACAAGGTCATACTCAGGCAGAGCCAGCCGGTCCTGGTCATCGGCAGTTGGCTGCTCGGCTTCCTGTCCATCGGCGGTGTGGCCACGCTGGCCGCGGGACGTGCCGCCAAGCAGACCCGCCGGGTAGGGCTACTCAAGGCCGTCGGTGCCGCGCCCGGCCTCATCGCCGCCGTCCTGTTCGCCGAATACCTGACCCTGGCGCTGCTCGCCGACGCGCTGGGCTTGACGATCGCACGGCTTACCGAGCCCTTGGTCGTCAATCCCACCGCGAGCCTGCTCACCAGCGCCACCGGTCCGAGCGGCGACACCGTCCTCCTCACGATCGTCGTCGCCCTGGCCGTAGCGGTCCTGACCACCCTCGGACCGACCGTCCGGGCCCTGCGTACCGAGACCGTCGCCGCGCTGGCCGACACCGCCCGCCTCCCAAGGCGCCGGGCCCGGCTGAACAGGGTGTCGGCGTTGCTGCCGACCCCGCTGCTGCTCGGGCTGCGCCTGATCGCCCGCCGCCCCGGGCGCGCGGTCCTGCACGCGTGCAGCATCGCGATCACGATGGTCGGTGCGACGGCCCTGCTGATGTTCTACGCCCAGCCCGTTCACAACTACGGCCTGGGCTCTTCAGATCTCGGCAATGTGCAGGTCGAGCTAGGACGCCACGTATTGCTGGCCGTCACTTTCGCGCTGGCCGCGCTCGCCGCGGTGAACATCATCACGATCACCTGGACCACCGCGCTGGAAACCCGCCCGACCATGGCCATCGCGCGCACCCTCGGCGCGACCCCCGGGCAGATCACGGCCGGACTGTCCACCGCGCAGCTTCTGCCCAGCGTGCCCGGCGCCGTCATCGGCGTCCCCGTGGGCATCGTCCTGTCCGGAGATGTGATCATGCCGCCCGCCTGGTGGCTGTTCACCGCGGTGCTCGTGTCGCTCCTGGTGACGGCGGCGCTCACAGCCCTGCCCGCGCGCATCGCGGCCCGCCGTTCCGTGGCACGAACCCTCAGCGCTAGTGTTTGAACGTGTTCAAACAACGTGCGTTGGGGTTCTGGTCCGGCTACACACTCGGAATGTTTCGGTGGCTGCCCCGCTCGGCCGCCGCGGCGGCCGGTGAGCACGTCCACCACGTGCACGACTACCTCAGGACCTATCGGCGGCGGTTCACGATCCTCGACGACCGCCTCGAACTGTGGTTTCTGGGGGCCGCGACGGCGGACCTCGTCCCCCTGCTGTTCGGCGAGCGGTTCGCCGCGGTCTGGTACCGCGGTGTCCTGGTCGATCCCGGCTCGGTCAGGATGCGCAGGTCACTGCGGTCCCATCTGACGGCGCGCCCTTCATGGCCCGTCACAGCGGTGACCGCGACCCACGCACACGAGGAGCACACGGGGAACCTGCGCTGGGCGGCGGACCACCGTCAAGCCTCCCTCCATCTCCCCGGCTCGGTCGCCGGACAAGTCCGCGCGCCGACTCGGCTTCCGGCCATTCGCGCCTTCGCCTTCGGGACCCCTGCGCCTGTCACCGGCACCGTCCACGACAGCAGCGAAGCCATCCCTTTTCCCGGTGGACGGTTGGAGGTCATCCCTGCGCCCGGGCACAGCAGCGACCATGTCGTCCTCTACGACCGGCAGCAGCGGATCCTGCTGGTCGGGGACACCTTCATCGACACCTACTTCTCGGCCTCCAACGCGGAGACCGACGGAACGGCGTGGCTGGCCACCCTGGAGCGACTGCTGAGCCTGGACTTCGATCTCATGGTCGAGGGACACGGACGGGTCCACACGCTCCGGCGCGACGTACCGGACATCCCCGGCGTCGTGGTCCGCGAGGACCCGCGTCGTCTCATGGAGAACAAGCTCCGCTTCCTGCGGGGACTGGCCGAACGGGCCCAGCACGCCCGCGACCGGGGCCTGTCCTTCAACCGCGCCGTCGCCGAGGCGTTCCCCTGGGAGCAACGTCCCAGCTGGGAACGCCTCATCCCCGACGAACTGGCCCGCCTGACCTCATTTGGGGAATTCTCCCGCCACCGCCTGGTCCGCTCCCTCCTCGCCTCCGGCCAGCGGTAACGCGGCCGTGTGGGTTCCCTAGGGTGGCGGCGAGGGGATTGCGGAGGAGGTGAGCCGGGGTGTTGACGCCTGAGGAGGTCCGGGGGCTCTCGAAGGACGAGCGGGCCACACTGCTGCGAGCGTTGATCGCGGCCGGGGATGCGGATCCTCTTGAGGAGCCTCAGTATCGGCGGCGGCGCTGGCTCGCGCTGGCATTGCTGGTGAGCTGCTGCGCCTGGCTCGTGCCCTGGACGGTCGTGCTGGCGTTCACGCTGCCGCAGCACTTCACGGCGGGGCAGTGGGCCGTCGCCTGGATCGGGTTCGACGTCGCGTTGACGCTGGCGATCGGCGCCACCGCGTTCGCCGTTTGGAAGCGGCTGCAGATCGCCATCTTCGGGCAGGTCGTCAGTGGGACGTTGCTCGTGTGCGACGCATGGTTCGACGTTTGGCTCTCGTGGGGATCGGGCGAGTTCGTTCTGAGCGTCCTCACGGCGCTGCTCGGTGAGTTGCCGTTGGCCGTCCTGTTGTTCCTCGGTGCCCGGAAGCTCGTGCTGCTGACCATCCACGCCCTCTGGGTGCGGGAAGGGCGGGTCGGGCCCGAGCCCCGGCTATGGGAAGTGCGGCTCGTCGCCATCGGCGCCCCGGAGAAGCGTCGATAGGTTCATCTGCCGGCATTGCGCGGCCGTCGTGCGTTCATCTGACGGTCGGTTTCCACCGCTAGCCATGGATTGTGCGTGCCATTTTCATGTTCTTAGTTTTGGCTCTTGGTCTCGTCGCATGTGCGACCGCAAGGGCCTCGGTCAACGGTAAAGACGTCATCGTCGTCGGCGTGAAGGCCGACCAGCCAGGGCTCGGGTTCAGGAAGGACGGGGTCCTCCGGGGATTCGAGGTCGATGTCGGGACGTACATCGCCCGGCATCTCGGGGCCTCCCAGGTCGCCTTCCAGGAGGTCAGGTCGGACAACCGGGAGCAGAAGCTCAACGATCACGTCGTGGACCTCGTCCTGGCGTCGTACTCCATCACGCCGGATCGGGCCAGGCTCGTGAGCTTCGGCGGGCCCTACTACGTCGCCCACCAGGACGTCATGGTGCGGCGCGGCGACACCCGGATCAGGGGTGTGCGCGACCTGGCGGGACGGAAGATGTGCGAGGCCAGCGGATCGGTGTCGACCGAACGCGTGGTGACCGGTCTGAGCATTCCGGCGCGACTCGTCCCGGGGGCGTCCTACAGCGATTGCGTCGCGAAACTGCGTGGCGGGGCGGTCGATGCCGTTTCCACCGGGGATCTGGTCCTGGCCGGGTTCGCGGCGCCGGATCTGCGGATCCTGAACGCGCCCTTCACGGACGAGCAGTACGGGGTGGGGATGCGAAAGGGCGACATCGAGGGATGCGAGCGGGTGAACCGCGCCATCACGACGATGTACCAGGACGGGACGGCCGGCCGGCTGCTGCGGAAATGGTTCGGGCACAGCGGGATCGAACTGGTCGAATCCGTTCCGCAGTTCGAAGGCTGCACAGAGTGACGACCCTTCCCGGGCCAGGCATCCGGTCTACTCATTCAGGGGAATCGAAAGATTGAGTATTGCGTGACCTGCTGGGCCGGTTCACTCTGAAGGCGCTCGTTCACCGGTGATCTTTCGGCCCCGATCGGAGCCTCCCTCCGACCGAAAGGTTCAGCATGCGGTCACGACGTTTCCGCACGATCGCCGCGTCCCTCGGTATCGCCACGCTCGCGACGACCGGAGCCCTCGTCACCGGCTCCGCAGCCCAGGCGGCCACCGCCGCCTGCTACGACAACGAGAAGACCTTCTCCCTGCCGGGCAAGCCCGACGTCTGGGTCGGGATCGAACTGTGCATCCACCACACCAGCGCCGACCGGCGCGTCGCGCACGCCGACGTCTCGTGGGACGGGTCGTTCCTCGGCGGTAAGCGGTTCGACGGGTTCGAGGTCCTGATCCGCATCGAGCGGAACGACACCGTCTACGACTACGAATGGTGCGACTTCACCGACACGATCAACAGCGAGCCGAGCAGCAGCCACTGGTACTGCTCGGTCGCCTACACCTCGACCGCCGACGGCGGCTGGACCGCGGACGGCGCGGTCATCTACAACGTCAACAACGACGGGGACGGCGACAAGGTCTGGGACCTGCACGGCACGCCGAAGGTCACCTGACCTCTCCCGCAGGGGCGGGCGCGCTCCGCCCGCCCCTGCGACCGGCATGACCCGTAATGTCGGTGCCTCTGGCTATGGTCGAGTCGTGGCTGAGGACAGGGTTGCTTGGGACGAACTCCTGGCGGCGGGCTTCCTGCATGCCCTCCGGGAGGCCCATCGCGAGGCGACGCTGGCCGTGTTCGGTGGGTTGAGCCGCGCGGCCGGGTTCACGGAGCGGTCCTACGGGGTCAGCGCGTTCGACGTGCTGGCCACGCAGATCGACCGGGTCTTCGAGGACGAGCCCCAGGTCGTCCGGGACGATCTGAACGGCTCGCCCGGCTGGCGGTACGGCCGCTACCGCATCCTGCTGAAGCGGCACGAGTTCGGAAACGTCCGGGGAATCCGGTGGGACAGGGACAGCCCCACCAAGCAGGCCGTGGCGCGGCAGAGCTACATCGACGACCCCCAGCTCACCCTCCCGCTGGGCATCGAGGGGCACGACACGCCCGGGGCCGTGACCCTCGTCCTCGCGCACAGCGCCACCGAAGCACCGCTGGAAATGGAGCTCTTCCTGGGGCGGGCCAGGTGGAACGCGGACGGCGGGACGGCCTGGCACTGGGTCAAAGCCGTGGACGACACCATCGGCCCCGATCCACGTCGTAAGCTCGTCGAGCGGACGATGCCGCTCTGGGAGGACGAGCAGGAAGACGTCCCCATGCGGCTCCGCGAGGAGAGGAAGACGGCCTAGCGACAAGGGTGGGGCAGGGTGCTGTTCGACTGCGAGCGGCTGACGCTTGCCCGGCGGCTCAGAGGATTGCGCAAGAACCAGCTCGCGCAGGCCGTGGGGACGACGCCGAAGGCGATCGGGCAGTACGAGGCGGGCGTGCAGAAGCCCGAAGAGCTCACCGTCAGACGCCTCGCCGTCGCGCTGGGCGTGCCCGTCGAGTTCTTCCGGACCACGCGCACCCCTGTCTCCATGGACGGAGCCCACTTCCGCTCATTGCGGTCCACCAGCCAGATCGAACGCGACCAGGCCCTCGCATACGGGCGCATCGCCACCGATGTCGTCGCCGTCCTGGAGAACCTCGTCGACTTCCCCGAGGTGGATCTGCCCGAATACCCGGTCTCGCCGGATGAGATCGCCGGCAGCGGACCCGTCGAGGCGGCCCGGCTCACGCGGAAGGCACTGCTCGACGAACCCGGGCCCGTCCCCCATGTCGTCCGGCTGCTCGAAACGCACGGGGTGCTCGTTCTGGTGCTGCCCCAGGCGGCCGAGCGGGTCGACGCGTTCAGCGTGGGCGTTCACCCGCGGCCGATGGTCTTCTTCAACCCGGCGAAGGGCGACTACTGGCGCAACCGGTTCGACGGGGCGCACGAACTGGGGCACCTGGTCATGCACGCCGACGCCGAGCCCGGAGAGAAGATCGTCGAAGATCAGGCGCACCGCTTCGCGGCGGAATTCCTCATGCCCGCGGACGATATCGCCGGTGAACTGCCGGCCACCGCCGATTGGGAGCGGCTGACCGCGCTAAAGGAGAGATGGCGCGTCAGTATGTCGGCGCTGCTCTACCGCGCCCGGACGCTCGGCATTATGAAAGAGACCGCGTACCGGAACGCCATGAGCACGATGAGTTCCCGCGGCTGGCGGCGGCAGGAGCCGGGGCCGGCGAAGCCGCTGGAACAGCCGACCATGCTGACCCGCGCCATCGAGATCGTCGCCCAGGCCGGAACCGGCCGCGACCAGGTGGCCGAGCGGGCCGGGGTGCCGAGATCCGACCTCGACCTTCTGGTTCCGCGGCGATGAGGCCCACCCACGAGGTCCCCTGGCGGCCCCGCCGGATGGAGCGATCCTGCCGCGGCGTTTAACACGAAGATGTGATTTGCACAACGCGGCAGACCAGTTAGATATGTCTGTCCGGAGGTTTCCTGCGCAACCGCCATTGCCTGTGAGACGCTCCGATGGTTGCCGGGACGAACGTACGGGACGCTGGAGATCTTGTGCTTGACAATCGGCAGACGGGTCCGACCGCGTTGCGCATGCAGATCGGGGCGCGGTTACGGCGTATGCGGGAGGAGAGGGGGTTAAGCAGGGCGCAGGCGGGTGAGATCATCCGCGGTTCGGCGTCCAAGATGAGCAGGCTGGAACTCGGGCGGCACGGCTTCAAGGCCCGGGACGTCCTCGAACTCCTCACCCTCTACGGCGTCGACGACGAGGACGAGCGCAAGAGCTTTCTCGACCTCGTCCAGGAAGCGAAGAAGCCCGGCTGGTGGCAGAGCTACGGCGACGTCATACCCGGCTGGTTCGAGCAGTACCTCGGGCTCGAACAGTCGGCGACGACGATCCGCAGCTACGAGGTGCAGTACGTTCCCGGCCTGCTGCAGACACGTGACTACGCGCGGGCCGTCATCGGGCTCGAACACCATGACGCCGCGTATGACGGGCTCGAACGGCGCCTCACGGTGCGGATGAGACGGCAGGAGATCCTCCACCGCAGGACCGGCGCCGCGACGATGTGGGCGGTGATCGACGAGGCGGCGCTGCGGCGGCCGATCGGCGGGCCGGAGACGATGCGGGGCCAGATCGAGCACCTGATCGCCGTGTCGGAGGGCATGCGCAACGTGAACCTGCAGCTCCTGCCGTTCTCCGCGGGCGGCCATCTGGCGCTGGGCGGCCCGATCACGATCGTGCGGTTCGCCGAACACGATCTGGAAGACGTGATCTACCTGGAGCAGCTGACCGGCGCCCGCTACCCGGAGGGCCAGGAGGCCGTCCGCTACCAGAAGATCATGGACCTGCTGGCGATCCGCGCGGCCCGTCCCGCCCGGACCACCGCGTTCCTCAAGGACCTGCTCGCGGAATTCTGAACCCCCCCGCCGGCACGAACAGGCCCCGGCGACCGGTCCCCCGTCAGGACGAACAAGTCCCCCGCAAGCGGGAAGAAGACCGGACCCCGCGCTCCATAGCGTCGCCCGCGACGGAAAAGCGAGACTGCGGGCGGTGGCGGAGTGGGTACTACGACGACGGTTGTCGCGTTCATCACGGGCACGGCGATCAACACGTGGGTCATGGCGTACGGGGCGAGAAGACTCCTCAACGTCCGGTTCTCCCTGGTCAGGACGGCGATGGCGGGTGCGGCCGGGCAGGCGGTCGCGAGCCCGATCATCAGCGCACTGATCGGTGACATGGGCGTGCGCCGGGAACTGACGCCCTTGCCGTGGTTCATCTGCCTCGGCTTCGCCTGCGCGCTCCTGGTCTCGATGACCGTCCTGGTGCTGTGGGAGGCGTTCGTCCCGACCGGCACCGTCCCGTCGCCGCTGTACTGGTTCGGCGGGGTCCGGTCGCGGATCGCGCGCACCCGCCGCTACTGGCGGATCACGTTCGTCTTCCTCCGCCACGGGCTCGGCCCCTACCTGCGCGGACGCGCCCGCCCGAGCACCCAGACGGCCCGCTCGTTCACGCACGCCCTCGAACAGGGCGGCGTCGTGTTCGTCAAGCTCGGCCAAGTCCTGTCGACCCGGCGGGACGTCCTGCCCACCGAGTTCGTCCAAGAGCTGGGACGGCTCCAGGACCGCGCCACCCCTGTCCCCTGGCCGGAGATCGAGCGCGTCATCAAGGAGGAGCTGGGCGACCCGCAGGACGTCTTCGCCACGTTCGACCGCACTCCGCTCGCCGCCGCGTCCATCGCGCAGGTGCACAGGGCCACGCTCCCGTCCGGCGAGGACGTCGTGGTCAAGATCCAGCGGCCGGGCATCCGCGCGGTCGTGGAACGCGACCTGGACATCGTCGGCCGCCTCGCCCGGACGCTCCACGACCGCGCCGGATGGGCCAAGGCGTTCGGCGTCGTCGAGCTCGCGGACGGCTTCGCGACCGCGCTGCGCGAGGAACTCGACTTCCGTGTGGAGGCAAGGAACATGGCGTCGGTGGCGGCGACCGGCCGCAACACGGACGTCGTCATCCCCCATCCGTATGACGACCTGTGCACGAACCGCGTCCTCGTCATGCAACGCCTGGACGGCGTCCCGCTCGGCAAGGCCGGCCCACGCATCGACGCGCAGGGCATGGACCGGACGAAGCTCGCCCACACCCTCCTCGACACGGTGCTGCGCCAGATCGTCCTGGACGGGGTCTTCCACGCCGATCCGCACCCCGGCAACATCCTGCTGCTGGAGGACGGACGTCTCGGCCTGATCGACTTCGGGTCCGTCGGACGGCTCGACACCGAACTCCGCGGCTGCCTCCAGCGCATGCTCCACGCCATGAACCGAGGCGACGCCGTCGCGGTGACGGACGCGTTCCTGGAGGTCGTGGCCCGCCCGGACGAGCTGGACGAGCAGGCCCTCGCCCGCGCGCTCGGCGCCTTCATGGCCCGCCATCTCGGCCCCGGCACCACCCCGGGCATGGCCATGTTCACCGACCTGTTCCGGCTCGTCGCGCGGTTCGACCTCGCCGTCCCGGCGGAGATCGCGGCCGTGTTCCGGGCGCTCGCGACCCTGGAGGGCGGGCTGACGGAGCTGGCGCCCGGCTTCGGCATCGTCACCGAGGCGCAGGCGTTCGGCGAGTCCTACCTGCGGGAACGGCTCCAGCCCGGCTCGCTCCAGCAGGCCGCGAACGACGAGCTGCTCAGCCTGCTGCCACTGCTGCGCCGCCTCCCCCGCCGGCTGGACCGCATCACCGCCGCCGCGGAGGCCGGCCGCCTGACCATGAACATCCGGCTCTTCGCGGACGAGGGTGACCGGCGCACGGTCACGGGTCTCCTCCAGCAGGTGCTGCTCACCATCCTCGCCTCCACGGCCGGGGTGATGGCGGTGATGCTGCTCGGTCTGAGGGGCGGCCCGGCCATGACGGCGGACGTGACCCTCTACGAGTTCTTCGGCTACTGCGGCCTGGTGATCTGCTCGGTTCTCTCCCTCCGCGTACTAGCAGTGATCTTCCGCCGCTGACCGCGCTGAAGATGGACGGGGACGGCTAGGAAGGTGACCATCACCACAGGCGGTACCCCGCTCGCGACCTTGCCAACAGAGCAAGATCCCAAACGGTCCTAGTCGCACCCTCACTTCCGAGGGATGCCCGGCCGACCTCCCGGAGCAGGGGGCTTCCAGCGGCGCGTCGGAGAGCTCTCCGACGATCCACGTCGAGACCAAGGGCGGCACCACGGTCCGGACCGACACCAGCGGTCCGCGTCCGACCCACTGAACGATTCGATCGGGTCCATCGTGACCCGATGATTCGTTCCTGAGATAGGTCCCGGTGTGGGGTGGCTCAGCCGCCTCACACCGGGATCTTTTCGTTGTAATGGCGGCCGGCCCGAGACGGAGACACCTGATCGAACACATGTTTGACCTGCCCGGTACAGTAAGGGCATGTTCCAAGGGTCGCTGCTGGATCGCACGGACGAGAGTGGTCCGCGTCCGCTGAGTTCGGCGCGGCGCACGCGGCTGGAACGCGGTGCCTGGGTCGACGTCCTGCCCGGCTGGATTCCCGCGGCGGACGCGCTGTTCGAGCGGCTCCTCACGTCCGTCCCCTGGCGTGCCGAACGCCGCCGCATGTACGAACGGGTCGTGGACGTCCCTCGCCTGCTGTCGTTCTACGACGAGGACGCGGAGCTGCCCGACCCCGTCCTGGACGAGGCGAAGGCGATGCTCGACGAGCACTACGCCCCCGAACTCGGGGAGCCGTTCCGCACCGCCGGGCTCTGCCTCTACCGGGACGGCCGCGACAGTGTGGCGTGGCACGGCGACACCATCGGACGCGGCGCCACGCACGACACGATGGTGGCCATCCTCTCGGTCGGCTCGCCTCGGAGCCTTCTGCTCCGCCCCCGCGGCGGCGGAGCGACGGTCCGGCACGAGCTGGGCCACGGCGACCTCATCGTGATGGGCGGGAGCTGCCAGCGGACGTGGGAGCACGCGATCCCGAAGAGCACCCGTGTCAAAGGCCCGCGGATCAGCATCCAGTTCAGGCCGCGAGGGGTCCGCTGAAAAAGCGCGAACCCCTCAACTCATGGCACCATTAACGGTGATTCATGAGGAGGCCCGTTGCATCGTCTGGTCGTGTCACTGACCTCCCCCGGGGCGTATCGGACGGTACTGGAAGCGCTCAACGCGCCGTTGCCGCCTTACGCACCGCCCGGGCGGCACATCCTGATCGAGCCGGGCTCGTACCCGAACACGGGGTTCAAGAGTTCGGGCGACTTCGTCATGACCGCGGTGGGCGGGCCGGGTTCGGTCACGCTGGACGGCCGCACCGTAGCCACGATCGAGGTCACCGGTCAGGTGACGCTGCAGGGCCTCGTCGTCCGGAACTGGAGTGACGACGGCCTGGCTCTGGAGGTCGCGGAAGGCACCGTCCTGGCGGAGCAGTGCGAGTTCACGACCAAGAACTCTGTCGCCGTGCGGGCGGCGCAGGGCGCCCGGCTGGCGATCCGGGACTGCCAGATCCAGGACGGCGCGGTCGTGTACAGCGCCGCGGCCGGGGTCATGGAGGGCACCTCGGTCACCGGGACGAGCGGCAACGCGGTGGCGATCCGCAGCGGCAGTTCGGTGACCATCCGGTCGTGCAAGGTCAAGGACTCGGGCGGGCACGGCATCTGGGTGACCGAGGGGTCCAAGCCGCTGATCGAGGCGTGCACCATCAGCGACCCGGCCAGCGCCGGCATCAAGGTCGACGACCGTGCGGACGCGGCGATCCGAAACTGCACGTTCTACAGCTCGGGCGAGACGTCCCTGGTCGCGGCGGACAAGGGCGTCATGCTCGCGGAGGACTGTCAGATCGTGCGCCCCAAGGTCGACGGGGTGTGGGTCACGAGCAGCGGCTCGCTGACCGCCCGGCGGGTCAAGATGGAGTCGGTGCACCGGACCGGTGTGGTCGTGGACAACAAAGGTGTCGCGCTCCTGGAGGACTGCGAGGTCGTCGGCGCCGGCAGCAACGGTTTCTCCCTCACCGAGCGGGCGAACGTCACGGTCGTCCGGGGACGGGTCGCCGACGCGGGGCAGGTCGGCGTAGGGCTGGGCACCGGCGCCCGCGTCCTGCTGGAAGGGATGACGGTCAGCGGCAGCAAGCTCGCCGGCGTGAGCGTGGAACCGGAGGCCGAACTCACCGTCCGCCGCTGCACGGTGGCGGACAACCACGGCCGGGGCGTCCTCACCTGCGTCGGGTCGAGCGTGGAGATCGACGACCTGACGAGTGTCCGCAACGGGCAGCCGGACCTGTTCGACTACGAATGGTCGCCCACGACCGCTCAGACCGCGAAGCCGGCGCCCGCCGAGCCCAAGAGCGAGGCTCCGGCCCAGCCGGTGAGTCAGGCGCCGTCCGAGCCCAAGAGCGAGACGCCCAGCGGCGAGACGCCGAGTGGTGCGTCGGCGGAGGTGCTGCTGGCCGAATTGGAGGCGATGGTCGGTCTGGCCGGGGTCAAACGTGAGATCCGCAAGCTGACCAATCTGCAGAAGGTGGCCGAGCGGCGGCGGCTGGCCGGGCTGCCGCCCGGGCCCTCCATTGGTCGGCACATGGTGTTCGCCGGCCCGCCCGGGACCGGCAAGACCACCGTGGCGCGGCTGTACGGCGGCATCCTGGCGGCGCTGGGCGTGGTCGACCAAGGCCAGGTCGTCGAGGTCAGCCGCGCCGACCTGGTGTCGGAGAACATCGGCGGGACCGCGCTGCGGACCACCGAGGCGTTCGAGCGTGCCCGCGGTGGGGTGCTGTTCATCGACGAGGCCTACACCCTCTCACGCAAGGCCACCGGCACCGATTTCGGGCAGGAGGCCATCGACACCCTGGTCAAACTGATGGAGGACCACCGCGACGAGGTGGTGGTGATCGCGGCGGGGTATTCGGCGGAGATGCGCGAGTTCCTCAACGCCAATCCGGGCCTGACGTCGCGGATCTCCCGGACGGTGGAGTTTGAGAACTACACCCCGGCCGAACTGGTGCAGATCGTGCAGGCCCAGGCCGACTCCGACGGCTACCGGTTGGCCGATGACGCCCGCCAGGCGATCCTGGCGCATTTCACCTCGATGAAGCGGGACGCCTCGTTCGGTAACGGGCGGGCGGCGCGGCAGGTGTTCGAGGCGGCGGTGGAGCGGCAGGCGCAGCGGCTGGGCGAGATGGAGGAACTGCCCTCGGCCGAACAGTTGTCTGAGCTGGTGGCCGAGGATCTGGACGTCGACACCGGTGGTCTGGCGGCCCGGTTCGGGGAGGCCCGCGACGCCGGGCAGGTCGACACCGTGATGGCCCGGCTGACCGCGATGACCGGGCTGCAGGAGGTCAAGACCGACATCCGTGACCTGCTGAACCTGATCGCCTCGGCGCGGCGGCGGCGCGCGGCCGGGCTGGAGGCCGAACCGTTCACCGGGCATCTGATCTTCGCCGGCCCGCCCGGGACGGGCAAGACCACCGTGGCCAGGTTGTACGGGGAGTTGCTGACCGCGCTGGGGGTGCTGGCGCAAGGGCAGGTCGTCGAGGCGGCGCGGGTCGATCTGGTCGGGCAGTACATCGGGCACACCGCGCAGAAGACCGCGGAGGTGTTCGAGCGGGCCCGCGGGGGGGTGCTGTTCATCGACGAGGCCTACACCCTGTCCCGGCAGGCCGGATCGGGCAACGACTTCGGCCAGGAGGCCATCGACACCCTGGTCAAGCTGATGGAGGACCACCGCGACGAGATCATCGTCATCGCCGCCGGATACACCGCCGAGATGGAAGGGTTCCTGGCGACCAACCCGGGCCTTGCCTCACGGTTCGCCCGCACCCTGAATTTCCAGCCCTACGAGGTCGACGGCTTGGTCTCCATCTTCCTGGGCAAGGCCAAAGCGGCGGACTACCGCGTCCCCGAACCCACCCAGCAGGCCCTGGCCACCTATCTGGCGGCCAACCGCGACCGGTTCCGGGTCGGCAACGGACGCGAGGTCGACAAACTGTTCCGCGCCGCCGTCACCGCACACGCCCGCCGCACCGAACAACTCGCCAACGCCGGCACCGAACTCACCACCGAACAACTCGCCACGCTCGTGCCGGAGGACATCACGTCGCAGTGATGTGAAGTGCCACTTGGGCCCGGCCACCGGAGGCGGCCGAACGCGCGGCCGAGCAGGCCGGTTCGTCGCCCGCCGGGCTGAACTTCCGCTGAAAGGACGCTTTGATGATCTTGGTTGCGGGTTCCACGGGAAACATCGGCTCCGAACTGGTGTCCATCCTCGCCGCGTCCGGCGAACCGGTGCGGGCGCTGGTGCGCAAGCCGCCGCCTTCGGAGGCGGCCGGCGTCGAGTACGTCACGGGCGATCTGGACGACCCCGCATCGCTGGCGCCCGCGCTGGACGGAACGAACGGCGTCTTCCTGCTTCCCGGTTACCGCGATATGCCGGGTGTTCTGGCCGAGGCCCGCCGCGCCGGAGTCGAGCGGATCGTCCAGCTTTCGGGAGGTTCGGCGGGCAGTGGTGACATGACCAACGCGGTCAGCCGCTACATGATCGTCACCGAGCGGGCCGTGCACGAGTCCGGCCTGCCCTGGACGATCCTGCGGCCGACCGCGTTCATGTCCAACGCGCTTCGCTGGCTTCCGCAGCTCCAGGCCGGCGACACGCTGCGGCTGCCGTTCGCGAACGTCCACACCGCCGCCGTCGACCCGCACGACATCGCCGCCGTCGCCGCGAAGGCCCTGCTGGAGGACGGTCACGCAGGCCAGATCTACTACCCGACCGGCCCTGAAGCGACCCGGCCGGCCGACCAGGTGTCCGTCCTGGCCGATGTCCTCGGGCGTGACCTGCGCTTCGAGGCGCAGCCGGACGACGAGGCCCGCGCCGAGATGAGCGAGCAGATGCCGGTCGAGTACGTCGACGCGTTCTTCGACTTCTACGTGGGCGGCTCGCTCGACGAGTCGGTCGTCCGCTCCACCGTCCAGGACGTCACGGGGAGGCCGCCGCGGACGTTCCGGCAGTGGGCCGAGGCCCACGCCGACGCCTTCGCGTGACCCCGCTCGCGGAGATCGAGGCCGCGACCCGGAGCCTGCTCGCCACCGCCGCGCGGCTCGACGACGGCGGCGTCCGCGCGCCGTCGCTGCTGCCCGGCTGGACGCGCGGCCACGTCCTCACCCACGTCGCCCGCAACGCCGACGGCGGCACCCGCCTGCTGACATGGGCCCGCACCGGCGTCGAATCCTACGAGTACCGGAGCCTTGAGGCCCGCGCCGCCGAGATCGAGGACGGTGCGGGCCGTCCGGCGGGCGCCCTCCTGGCGGACGTCCGGGACAGCGCCGGCAGGTTCGCCGAGGCCTACGCGCTCATGCCGGACGAGGCGTGGGAGCGGACCGTCCAGTGGACGACGGGCGCCCGCCACCCGGCCGCCCGTGCCGCCGACGCCCGTCTCACCGAGGTGCTCGTCCACCACGTCGACCTGGACGCCGGTTTCACGCCCCGCGACTGGCCCGCCGGCTTCACCACCCGGATGCTGGCGAGCGTCACGGCGTCCTACGCCCGCCGGGACGACGCCCCAGACCTCCGGCTGCGCGCCACCGACACCGGCGAAGAGCACGGGCGCGGCGACCTTCTGGTCACCGGCTCTGCCACGTCCCTCCTCGCCTGGCTGATGGGACGCTCCCCCGGCACCGGCCTGACCGGCGCCGGCGGCGTCCAACTCCCCTTCCTCTACTGAGCCGGGCAGGTCTTGCCGCGCGGCGGGAGCTTCAGGGAGATCAGGTAGGCGTCGATCGTGTCCTGCATGCAGGGGCCCCGGCCGTAGCTGCCATGGCCCGCGCCCTCATAGGTGAGGAGGCGTCCGGTCCGGCCGAGCTGGCGGGTGACGTTCTGCGCCCAGGCGTAGGGCGTGGCGGGGTCGTGGACGGCGTTCGACAGCAGGATCGGCGCGCTGCCGCGGACGTCCAGACGGTGCTGCGGGTTGCGGACGGGCTGCGGCCAGCCGAGGCACGCGGAGATCGCCACGACGGGACGCGCGAACGTCATGTCGGGCGCGACCTTCTCCGTCCGCCGCATGAGCTGCGCGTACTCCCGGTAGTCGCGGACGGGGAGGCTCCAGTCGGAGCAGAACTGGGCGGTGAACGGGTCGTTCACGGTCTCCGCGGAGGCCGGTGCAGCCGCCGGCTGCGGCGAGGGCTTGAAGGGCCCGGCCGCGTTCAGAGCGGCCAGGTTCTGGGCGAGCATCGCCCAGTCGGGGCCGTAGAAGCTCTTGTAGGCCATCAGCACCAGGTTGAACTCAGGCAGCGCGGTGCCCGGCTCGGACGGGTCGGGCAGTTCACCGCGGGCGGAGCGGGCCCTCAGGTCGCGCCAGATGGCGCGGACGTCCTTGCCGTGCAGGGCGCAGTCCGATGTCCGTCCGCACCAGGCCACGAACTGGTCGAACGAGTCCTGGGCGGCGGCGAGTTCGGACGTCAGGAACCGCCGGGCGTCGGGGACGCTGTGGTCGTCGACGCTCTCCAGGACCATCGCACGGACCCGCTTCGGATACGTCTCGGCGTACATCTCGCCCAGGAGCGTGCCGTAGGAGCTGCCGTGAAAGGTCAGTTTCTGCTCGCCGAGGGCCGCCCTGATCGCGTCCACGTCCCGGACGGTGCTGAGCGTGTCCGCATGGTCGTAGAGCGGCCCGGTGCGTTCGCGGCAGTCGGCCCGCAGCCGCGCGTTGTGGACGAGGGTCGCCTGGAACTCCTCCGCGCTCTTGATCATCGGGGACGGGCCGGCCTTCACGAGGTCGGCCGAGCAGGTCACCGGGTGGCTGGCGCCGATCCCGCGCGGATCGAAGCTGACGATGTCGAAGCGCTCGCGAAGCCGGTCGCTGAAGCGGTCGATGCCGCCCTTGAGCTTGGTGACGCGCTGGACGCCGGAGTCGCCGGGGCCGCCCGGCCCGAACACGAGCGTGCCGACGCGGGCACCCGGGTCCAGGGCCTTGCGACGAGCGATGGCCAGGCCGAACGTGGGGCCGTCCGGCCGAGCCCAGTCGATCGGCAGCCGCAGGGTCGCGCATTCGGCCTTGCCGTCGTCACCGCAGGCGTGCCAGTCGATCGTGGACGCCACGGGGGCCGCGGCGGCGAGGCTCGACCGTACCGGGACGGCGGCGCCGGCCAGCGCCACCACCCCGGCCGCGGCCGCGCCCACAAGGGCGAGCCTGTGTTCGCGCAGCATGAAGGTCCTTCCGGTGAAGGGACGTCAGATGGGCGCGCGGGTCGGGCGGCCGGAGGGCGCTCAGCGCCCGGAGGTCGCCCGACCCGCCGGGAGGGAGGCCGTTTCACGAGACGCGGAGCGGATCGGGAAACGGTCTTCCGCCCGTGACGGGGGTTCCAGGGGGTCGCCCCCCTGGACCAACACTGACGATCAAGCTAAGGGCGGTTCCTTCACCGGAACAGGGTGATCAGGGGTGGTTCAGGGTGGACTCAGGGTTCACTCAGGGATACGCCGGAATCCGCCCGTTCCGAGCGTCCTGTCAAGAGTCGCCAGTCAACACTTCACAGCGCTGTGGTATCCGACAATTCTTGAAAGAGGCGGGGAAATGAGTCTGGTGACTCAACGGCGGTCCGGGGCGCCGTCGTGGATGGCGTTCAGGAGGGCCTTCCACTGAGCGGGCCCGAGAGCGAGAACGCCGGCGGAGCGATTGCGCGAGTCACGGACCAGCACCGACGAGCCCTGGGACGCCACTTCGACGCAGTCGTCCTCGTCCTTGCTCGCACTGCTCTTCCGCCAGTTCAGCGCAGCCTCCGTGTCGGACAGGTACACCATCCAGCAACCCTCCATCCAATGCCGACGGGTGCCGTCATGCCCCGCCGATCGGGCGAGGGCACCCACCGGGCGAACACCAAGTAGGGCACAACAAACCACGACCTTGTGGATAATTTCCCGATCCAGAGTGTAAACGGTTCTAGTTATCCCGCCTACAAGGGAACACAAGATCACGCAGAGTGTTATGACGGCCACTCGCCTTGGGGATGCTGGATGCCGCTGTCACCTCCGGATGAGTTGCGGTATGGAAGTCAGTCAGGCCATGAGGTCCTCGGCGGTCTGCCGCATCAGCGCGACCGACTCCTCGGCCGACAGCGCCTGTTCCAGCAGCAGCTCGAAGCTGTCCCGGTACTCGGGGATCCGGGTGTCGTCCCCGGTGATCATGAGGCTGGCGCCCGGCCGGCCCTCCAGGTAGAGGATGTCGTCCAGGTCGCCTTCGAACTCCAGGAGACTGAACGGGCCGTCGAGCCCGAGATGCGCCCCCGACCGGAACGGGATGACCCGTACGGTCAGCAGATCGTTGCTCTCGGCCGCGTCGGCGATGTGGTTGAGCTGGGCGGGCATGATCGCCGGATCGATCTTGATGCCGACATGGCGGCGGATCACGGCCTCGTCGATGATGTAGTGCTGGCGCGGCGGGTTCTCCCGCTTCCCGAGCTCCTGCTGCCGCTGGATGCGAAGCTTCACGGCGAGCACACGTCCCGTCGGCGACGACTGGCCGGTCGAGAGCACCTCCGCGTACTCGGGCGTCTGGATCAGCCCCGGGATGACCGTCCCGTGGAACTGCCGGATGTAGGCCGCACCCGCTGAATAGCCAACATAGTTAAGGAAACCGGCGTCCAGCTCACCCCTGTACGCGTTCCACCACGCGGGCTCACGGGCGCCTCGGGCCAGCGCCTGCAACCGCTCCTGGCGCCCTTCGGACGTCACGCCGTAAGCCCGGAGAAGCGCCTGCAAGTCGGTCCGGGTGATGGCGTTCTTGCCGCCCTCGACCCGGATGAGCTTCGACGGGGACCACTCCAGCTCCCGCGCCACCTGCTCCTGCGTCAGGTTCTTCTCTTTGCGCAGGCGGACGAGTTCGGTGCGCAGCAGCGCACTCTGGACTATCGGCCCCTGGTCACTGGTCATCGTGCTCGCTCACTGTAAGTAGTCGCTGCCACCCACCTGGATGCTACATGGCATATCGAGACCTCGCATCACACTCGACGTCATAGCGCCACCTGCTTGGTCAAGGACCCCCACACCCGGAGGACAAAACCTCGCCATACAACCTAAATCTTGCGGTCGTAGCTACCAGACTGCTGCATACCCTGAGTCCATGTACTAATGTGCTAGGTAGCAGAATAGTAGAAGACTAGTTGCAACCGGGCAAGGTGCGAGCGTATCGTCAGGACCTACGCTGACACACAGTGAAGGGCTCGGACGGGACCGCACGCGTTCCGGTGAGCGGTCCGCCGGCGGACACGGGGCCACGGGCACCGCGGGCGGACGGAGAACGAACCTGGCATGCGCCGGACGGGAGGCCACTAGAGGACACGAGACTTCGGCAATGCCAGAGAAGAGAACAGAGTCGCCCGCCGCTTCCCGCCGATCACCGGTCTGGCAGCCAAGACGATCGAGGGAGAGCGGAGAGCGACTCCCAGGGCCGCACGACGACGTTCCGGCCGGTCTGCGCCGACACTCCTGCGAAAACGCAGAAAGATCCGGGCTGACCTGCCAAAACGTTTCTGCGGACTCACCCAGTCTAACCGCGATCACGCGGTGCGGGCTATAGGTGATGTGACTTCGGCCACGCCGCCGGGCGCCGGGCGCCCCCGCCGGCCGAGCGGAATCCGGAGTCGCGATTCGAGGCATGGGGTCCCCTGACATGTCAGTACAGCAGATCACTTCCCCTACCGTCGCCGTCCACCCCGCGAACCCCACGGGCGCGCACCTTCCCGGAACACCGAGCTCAGAGCGGGTGGTCCGATGAACGAACACGCCCGCCACCACGACCCGGACCAGATCGTCCCCGCCGGGATCGTGTCGCCGCCGCGGACCCTGCGGCCGGCCGTGTCCGACCGGCAGGCCGGGTTCTGGGAGCAGCTCACCACCATCGAACGGGCCGCGTTCCTCGCGTCCGCACGAGAGGTCGTCTACCCGGTCGGCACGGTCCTGTGGGCCGAGGGCCAGGCGGCCGACACCACCATCGTGATCAAGTCGGGCTCGGTGCGGATCTCCGTGGAACGCGGCGGACGCGAGCGGTTCGTCGCGTTCCGGGGCCCGGGCGACATCATCGGTGAGCGTGCCGCGCTGCTGCTGCGCCGCCGCTCGGCCACCGTCGTCGCGATGGGCACCCTGCACGCGCTGCTCCTGACCACGCAGGAGTTCGTCACCTACCTGAGCGACCACCCGCGCGTCGTCGCCGTCCTGGAGCGCGAGGTCTACGAGCGGATGACGGAGCAGCAGAACTCCGCGCAGCCTCCGGAGCAGGTCCAGTACGCCGCCGGCGCGACGCACCCGTACGGCCCGGCCGCGCAGTACGGGCCGCCGCAGCAGTACGCGACGGCTTACGTGGAGGTCCTTCCGCACTACCACTACGCGATGGCCGGCCCGTTCACGGTCACCGGCTCGTACACGATGCCCGATCCGCGCGCCGGAGGCGCGGCGTACGCCATGGAACGAGCCGGCGCGTCCGCCCCCTCGCCCACCGTGCCGGCCCGCACCAGGCCGAGCCATGCCGCTGCTCCGGGACGCTCGCTGGAGGGAGTCGTGGTGCCCTCCTGCGAACAGCCGACCCAGCCCATGAACCTCGCGTCCCGCGAGGACCGGTCATGGGCGGGCCAGAACTGCACCATCGTGTACACCGACGTCGCCCGGTTCAGCTCGCCCGAACGCAACGACGTGGACCGCATCGACGTGCGCCATGCCATGTACCGCGCCCTCAGAGAGGCGTTCGAGGACGCCACCGTCCCCTGGAGTGCCTGCCACGTCGAAGACCGCGGCGACGGCGCGCTCATCGTCGTCCCGGCCGAGGTGCCCACGGGCGCCGTGATCGACCCGATGCTGGAGTCGCTCGGTACGCGGCTGGGACGGCACAACCGCGGGTCGAGCGGGGCCGTCCGCGTCCAGCTCAGGGTCGCGGTGAACGTCGGCCCGGTGATGCCCGACCCGCCCGGCGTGTCCGGTTCGTCGATCATCACGACGGCCCGTCTCCTCGACGCGCCCCCGCTGAAGGCCAGGCTCGCCGCGACCGGCGCCGACCTCGGCGTCATCGCGTCCCGGTTCGTCTACGACTCGGTGATCGTCCCCGGCCCCTTCCATGTGAGCGCCGCCGCGTACGAGCGGATCAGCTGCCGGGTGAAGGAATCGGACGTCGAGGGCTGGATCCGCCTGCACGGCCAGCCCGCCCTGCCGGCGATCTGACCGGCGGCCCGGCCCGTCCCCCGCACGGGCCGCCCCTCAGCCCACGACCCCGCGTGCCTCACCGCCGCGGGGTTTCTCGCGTCCGGCACCCGGCGCACCCCTCCTCGGACGCCTCGGGTCAGGTGGCCGGGGGGCCGTTGTGGTTTCGCGGCATCCGCAGGACGAACCTGGCGCCGCGGGCGCTGTCCTCGATGGTGAGGGTGCCGCCGTGCAGCCGGGCGATCTCCCGGGCGATGGGCAGGCCGAGGCCGGTGCCCGCGGGGTCGCGGAGCTTGCTGTCCTCCAGCCGGGCGAAACGCTGGAAGACGAGGTCGCGGGCGTTCTCGGCCACGCCCTCGCCGTCGTCGAGGACCTCCAGCACCGCGACACCGTCCTCCCGGGCGACGGTGATGTCGACTCGCGACTCGGCATGCCGCTCCGCGTTGTCCAGCAGGTTCGTCAGCAGCCGGACGAGCCGGAGCCGGTCGCCGAGCACCGTCACCCCGTCCTGGAGGTGCGGGACGATCCGCTTCGTCCGGTCGGACCTCGCCACCTCGATCGTGACCAGGGCGCCGAGATCGATCATCTCGATGTCCTGCCAGGCGGCCGCGTCCAGGCGGGCCAGCTGCAGGAGGTCCGTCACGATCGCCTGCAGCCGTTCGAGGCTCTGCAGGACGGTCCGCGCGGTCTGCGGCCAGTCGACCTCGTCCGGATACAGCAGCGCCTCCTCGATCTGTGCGCGCGCGGCGGCGATCGGGCTGCGCAGGTCGTGGGACGCGTCGGAGGTGAAGCTGCGCTGCCGTTCGAGGGCGCCGTCGAGGCGGTCGAGTGTCGCGTTCGCGGCCTCCGCCAGCCGCCTGATCTCGTCCCGGTTCTCCGGCACCGTCACGCGGCGGCCCGACTGGTGGGCGGTGATCTCCGCCAGCTCGGCCCGGATCGCGTCCACCGGGGCGAGGGTCTGGTCCACCGTGCCCCAGGCGCGCAAGCACACCAGCAGCACCACCAGCAGGGACAGGCTGGTCAGGAAGAGCAGCAGGCTGGAGCTGACATACCAGGGCGTGGTGGGGATGACCGCGTACACGACCCAGTCGCCCTCGGGCTGGTAGACGCGGAAGGCGATCACCCACCTGCAGCCCTTGAGCCCGCGCGGCGGGCAGAGCACCTTCGTCCGGTAGACGTCGGACCTCCGCGGGAGGAAACGGGCGACCGGCGGGGCTTCCAGCATGTCGCGCGTGCCGGCGACGACCTTGCGCCTGTCGTCGAGGAGCTGGAGAGCGACGTCCTCCGGCGCGCTGAGCTCGCCCCGCACCGGCCCCAGCCTGACCTCGTAGGTGACCTTCAGCGCCGAGGACTCGGCCTGGTTCCGCTTGTACTCGGCCGCGCTGCCGCGCAGCCCGACGATGATCAGGGCGGTGAGGATGGCGCAGATCAGGGCGGCGACCGTTCCGGCAATCACGGTCATCCGCACCCGTATGGACCATGTGCGCCGTCCGTTCACCCGACCTCCCGCAGGTGAGGTAATCACCGCCCAGGCCGGAATCAGTCCTCCGAACAGTGGTGACGCACCCAAGAGAAGCCAAAGAAATGGTTGCCGGGTCCGGCGGTCCGGCAGAAGCCCGGGCGCTGGACGGGCGCGTAGCTAGCATGTCCGGTTATGGAGCTCCGCCAGCTTGAGTACTTCGTGGCCGTCACCGAAGAGGCGAGCTTCACCAAGGCGGCCGCCCGGCTGCACGTCGCCCAGCCCGGCGTGAGCGCCCAGATCCGGCAGCTGGAACGGGAGCTCGGGCAGCCGCTGCTCGACCGGTCCGGGCGGACCGTCCGGCTGACCGAGGTAGGCGCCGCCGTCCTGCCCTTCGCGCGCGCCGCGCTCGCCGCGGTCGAGGGCGCGCGGCTGTCGGTGGACGAGCTGACCGGCCTGCTCCGCGGACACGCCACGATCGGCACCATCGACTGGATCCGGTCTCTCGACCTTCCCGGCATGCTGGCCGGTTTCCACCGCGACCATCCGAACGTGGAGATCACGGTCATCCAGGAGGACACCGCCACGCTGACGGACGGACTCCACACCGGACGGATCGACCTCGCGTTCCTCAGCCTCGGCGCCGAACCGCCCGAGGGCATCGCGACCCGGGTCGTCATCGAGCAGGACCTCTTCGCCGCCGTGACCCACGGGCACCCGCTGGCGCGGCGGTCCACGATCCCGTTGCGGGCGCTCGCCGACGAGGACCTGATCTGCCTGCCCAAGGGGAGCGGGCTGCGGGCCGTCCTGGACGGAGCCTTCGCGGACGCCGGCCTCCACCCGCGCATAGCGTTCGAGGCCGGCGAACCGCCCGTGGTGGCGCAGATCGCCGCGCACGGCCTCGGCGTGGCGGTGCTGCCCGAGTCCGCCGCCCGCGGCCTGCCGGACGACCTGCACGCCATGCCGATCGTCCGGCCGAGGCTGAGCGGGCGCATCGCGCTCGCCTGGCGCGCCGAGGGCCCGCGCAGCCCGGCGGCACGGGCCCTGATCGCCCGTGCCCGCCGGCGTCTGTCCCCCTGACCGGCCTTTCCCGGTCAGGCGGCTCGTTCGTCCGAGTCGTCGAGGACGTTGTGGAGGACGTCCGGTTTGTTGGTGATGATCCCGTCCACGTCGAGGTCGGCGGCCTTCTCCATGTCCTCGGGGTCGTTGACCGTCCAGGTGAGCAGGTCCATCCCGGCGTCGTGCACGTCGTCGACGTAGGACTCGGTCAGGTCGCCGAACGTGGGGTTGATCTGGTCGGCGTAGGTCGCGAGTTTCGGCAGGTCGGCCGCCTTCGGGGTGCCGAGCAGGCCGGTCGGCACCCGGGGCAGGACGGCGTGGAAGCGGCGCACCGACTCCCAGTCGAACGACTGGACGACGAGGCGCCGCTCGCGCGGGTCGTACCGCAGCCAGGACGGCGAGCGCCGCAGCGCCGCGGCGATGCGCCTCTCGATCCCGGGGTAGAGCGCCGGGTTCTTGATCTCCAGCAGGAGGCCGAGGCCCTTCCCGCGCATCGCGGTCAGCACCCGGTCCAGCGTCGGGACGCGCTCGCCCTCGTACTTCGCCGCGAACCACGACCCCGCGTCCAGTCGCTCGATCTCGGCGAGGGTGAAGTCGGCGACCTTCCAGGGCCTGCGGTCCGGGTAGAGGTCCTCGACGTTCGTCGTCCGGCTCAGCGTGGCGTCGTGCATGATCACGAGCTGGTGGTCCCTGGTCTCCTGGACGTCCAGCTCGAACATGTCCGCGTGCCTGGGTTTGGCGAGCCTGAACGCGGCGAGGGTGTTCTCCGGCGCGTACGCGGAGGCGCCGCGGTGCGCGACGTTGAGGACATCATCGTCCTGGACGGCGGTCGTGCTCGGGCGCGGTCCGGGGGCTATGGGCAGCAGGGACCGGATCGGGCGGGGTTCGGCGTCGGCGGCCGTCGCCGGGACGGTGATCGCCACCGTCGTCAGGACGGCGGTGAGGGCGAGACGATTCCGTCGGTGCATCAGTCACCTCTCGGGAGCCGGGGCTGTCCGCCCCAACCCTCGGATCGTCCGGTGACACCGAAGTTACGGGCCGATAGCAGACCGTGTACAGTCGGCGACGATACGCATCCGGCCGGGTCCGGGACGAGTCAGACACGGCGGTTTCGGCGAACGGCTACCCGACGTCGTCCGGCTTGTCCGGATCCGCGGCACGTGTGCTCTTGGCCGCCCTGGACAGGATCAACGCGCCGAGCAGCAGCCTCCGGCTGCGCCGCAGCGGCCGCGGCAACCGGCTGATGGACGAACCGGGCCCCGGCCTGGGTGCGGAAACCTCATGACGGCGGGGCGTGCCCAGCCGGGTCGGGCGGCTCCGCCCGCGCAGGGTCACCGACCGGCCGACGTCCCACTCGCCGGACTCGGCGAGGTGCGCCAGGTCGAGGACGGCCGCGGAGGCGAGGACCCGCCCGTCCGCCTCCTTGGCGAGGTCGCTGAGGCGGGCCGCCTCGTTCACCGGGTCGCCGATCACCGTGTACTCGAACCGCTCCTCGGCGCCGATGTAACCGGCGACGACCGGGCCCGCGGACACGCCGATCCCCGCGTCCAGCATCGGCACCTCGGCGCGCAGCCGCACCGCCAGCTCGCGGGCCGCGCCCAGCGCGCCGCCGGCCGAGTCCTCCAGCTGCGTCGGCGCCCCGAAGATCGCGAGCGCCGCGTCCCCCTCGAACTTGTTGATCCAGCCGCCGTGCGCCGCCACGACGCTCACCACGACGCCGAAGAACCGGTTGAGCAGGCCGACGACCTCGTCCGGGCTGCGCGTGTCGGCCAGCTTCGTGGAACCCGTCAGGTCGACGAACAGCACCGCCACCTCGCGCGTCTCGCCGCCGAGCGTGATGGCGCCGCGCTCCAGCGCCAGGTCGGCGACCTCCTCGCCGACATGCCGTCCGAACAGGTCGCGCAGCCGCTCGTTCTCGCGGAGCCCCGCGACCATGTGGTTGAAGCCGGCCTGCAGCTGCCCGACCTCGCTCGCGTCGTACACCTCGACCTCGGCGCGGAGATCACCCCGCTCGACCTGCGCCATTCCCCTGCGGACCGACTTGATCGGGTCGGCGATCGCCTGCGTCGCCATGTAGAGGACATAGACCCCGGCTATCAACGCGGCGCCGCCGAGACCGAGGATGGTGATCGCCAGCTGGGTGACGTTGATGTCGGGCGCGGCCAGCGCGGCGATCGCCACGCAGATCAGCCCGAACACCGGGATCGCCGTCCCGAGCGCCCACGCGAGCATCAGCCGCGTCGTCACCCCGGGCAGCCGATGCTTTTTCGGACGTTCCGCCCCCAGCACCAGCGCCGCCGCCGGCCGCAGCAGCCGCTCCGACAGCAGGTAGACGATCGTGCAGGTCGTGGCCGCGCCGAGCAGGCACGTCAGGCCCGTCTTCACGGCGAGGCGCCCGGTGAACAGGACGAGGTCGAGCCCCGCCCAGCCGAGCGCGCCGACCGTCCACAGCGCGCCGATGAGCAGCGTCAGCCGGAGCGGCCCGAGCAGCACGGCCCGCCGCTGCCGCCGGTCGGGGTCTCCCCCGTCCCGGACGAACGTGACGACCGGCCGCCACAGCCAGAGCCCGCAGAGCAGCGCCGCCGGCGCCGCGACCACGGGATAGCCGAAGAACGCCACCGCGTTCACCAGATGCACGTAGTCGCGGTCGTCCAGCGGCGGATCGGGGACGACGAACGTCGCGAACAGCAGCACGACCAGCGAGCCGACCACGTTCGCGACGCTCACGACGACCAGCAGGACCCACCGCACTCGGATCTCGAGCATGCTGGTCATGCGCGCCTCCGGAGGGATGGAACCGCCATGAGGGATCATCCCACGGCAGGCGCCGGCGCGCGCTCAGGCGCTGGTGCTCTCCTCTGCCACGGCGACCCGCACGCGCTCGCCCTGCGAGGCGCGCCGGACGAACGGCCAGCCGATCAGGATGAGAACCACCCAGATCGCCATCACGTACAGCGCGATCCGCGTGTCGGCCTCCCAGGCGATCGTCACGGTGACGAACGCGAAGAACGCCAGCACCACCCAGTTCGTGTACGGCGCCCACGGCATCCGGTAGGGCGACTTGGGCAATTCCCCGGCACTCGACCGGCGCCGGTAGATCATGTGCGCGACGAGGATGACCGTCCACACCAGCAGGGCGCCGCCGGTCGACACGGACGTGATGTACTCGAACGCCTTCTCCGGCACCACGGCATTGACGATCACGCCGATCCCCATGACCAGCGCGGAGATGACCACCGTCAGCATGGGGACCCCGCGCCCGTTCAGCCGTCCGAGCGCCTTCGGGCCGTCCCCGTTGACGCCGGCCGTCCGCAGCATCCGGGACGTCGAGTAGAGCCCGCCCGCGTTGCAGGACGACAGCGCCGCGGTCAGCACCACGAAGTTGACGATGTCCCCGCCGCCCGGAATGCCGATCTTGTCGAACGCCAGCACGAACGGGCTCGCCCCGCCCTTGAACGCCGTCCACGGCACCACGGCCAGGATGACCAGCAGCGACCCCAGGTAGAACAGCGCGAACCGCAGCGGCAGCGCGTTGATCGCCCGCGGGATGTTCTTCTCCGGATCCTTCGCCTCGCTCGCCGTCACGCCCACCAGCTCGACGCCGAGGTAGGCGAACATCACCATCTGGAGCGTCATGATCGTGGCGCTGTACCCCTCGGGAAAGACACCACCGTGGTCCCACAGGTTCCCGACCCGCGCCGTCTCCCCGGCGTCACTGAACCCGAAGATCAGCACACCGAGCCCGACCAGGATCATCATCACGATCGCCGCGACCTTGATCATCGCGAACCAGAACTCCAGCTCGCCGAAGAGCTTGACCGAGATCAGGTTCACCACGAACAGGACCACCAGCGCGACCAGCGCCGTCTGCCACTGCTCGACCTCCGGCCACCACTTCTGGATGTACTTGCCGGCCGCGGTCAGCTCCGCCATGCCGGTCGTCACCCAGATGATCCAGTACGTCCAGGTCGTGGCGTAACCCCAGAACGGCCCCAGGAACTCCCGGGCATACCCGGCGAACCCACCCTCCGCCCTGCGGTACGTGAGCAGCTCACCGAGCGCCCGCATGACGAAGAACAGCGCCAGCCCCGCCACGGCGTACGTCAGGATCAGGCCCGGCCCGGCCTTGGCGATGTTCTCACCGGCACCGAGGAACAGCCCGGTCCCGATCGTCCCGCCGATGGCCAGCATCTGGATCTGGCGGGTGCCAAGCCCGCGCTGGTAGTCCTCCGCGCTCTGGTCTGGGAGCTTTGCGACCACGCGGCCTCCCTCACATTTCATGCCGCCCCTCGCGGGCGGGCGTCACCCTCCGATCACGCACAGTCGCGCAACCCGGACAGACTAGGAGCCCCAACCACAAACGCGATACACACCCGCCCATCCGGTATCGGCCCGGTATCTCTCCGTTACGATCTTGCCCCCGCCCCGCCCCGGGTAATCGAGTTGGCGACCTCCTCGGCCATCGCGTATGCTCTCGGACGTCGCCAAGCGCCGGACACCCGGCCGCGACACCCCTCCCGAGCCGATAGGCTCGGAGCAGCAAGGTCCTGTGGAGCAGCTAGGAGTGCTCGCCACCCTGTCAAGGTGGAGGCCGCGGGTTCAAATCCCGTCAGGACCGCCAGACGCGCCGACGCGCGTCCTGGGCAGGTAGCTCAGTCGGTACGAGCGTCCGCCTGAAAAGCGGAAGGTCGGCGGTTCGACCCCGCCCCTGCCCACCACCCAAGCAGCAAAGAACGGCCCCTGACCGGCGCTTGTGCGGTCAGGGGCCGTTCTTGTCCGTCCGGCTGTCCCGGACGGTTTGCGAGTGGCCGTGCGGAATACGTGCGGAGAATCAGCCGCCATCGTGAGCGTGCGCCATCTGAGTCAGGATTCCTGACCGCGCTCGACTCGATCCGCGCGGCAACTTCCTTGTCGATTCTCTACTTGCCCAGGTCCCATCCAGACCACGCCATCAGGAGTCTTCGACCTCGAAAACCGTAAAGATCTGATCGAGATCCGGCTTCAGGCCGGTAGTGCCCTTGATCACATGCCAGAGGGAATCCTCGTCCGGGCCCCAGGAAGGAATCTCGGCACCCGATTCCGATGGCAGCGGGTCACCGGTCTCCGTCGTGGCCTTGCCGTTCTCGAACCAAACATGGCGGACCAACTCGGCGTCATCGTAGAACCACAGGGCATAGGTGCTCATCACGCTGGAGAACGCGACGGCCAAGGCCTGCCTCCCTCAGCGTTTCGAGAACGTCCATGGCCAGCCACCGGTCGACATTGAGAGGGAGCCGCTGGTCCGGATCCCACATCTGGCACCACCCACCGTTGTCGGCCAGTTAGAGGCGCTCACCGGGAGACTGCGACCACGCAAAGTCGGCGCTCACACGCTCATCGCACGGCAAGTAGTCGACGACGTCCGGCAGGCTGTTCACGACGTCGTCCACGGACCGGTCGCGCACGAACAATGCTGATGTGTTCCATCCCATGGATGATGATCTTTGTGCCGCCTGACTCAACGCGTCAACCGGGACGGAACGATCTAGGCTGTGCCCTCCGAAGGGAGCGATCGGTCCGTCGACATCCCTGTTGCCGGCCGCCTGGGCCGATCTGCTCCGCCGTCTGGACCGTACCGACGAGGTCGCGGCGGCCTACCACCAGGCGCTGGACCTGGCGGTCACCGACAGCGAGCGGCGTTTCCTCTCCGCAGGCTGGCCGAGTTCAGGGCTAGCTGAAGTCTCTCCGGTGGGCTGTCGATTTCTCCGGCGGCCGTTCGTCGGTGGGGTGACCTACCAACGAACGCAGGAGGCGTGACATGCGCAAGCTCATCGCAGCGATGAAGATCTCCGTCGACGGCAAGACGGAAGGCCCGGAAGGCTACGCGGACTGGGTGGCGGCCTGGTCCGACGACTACGACCTGACCGCGCAGGTGGACGCGTGCCTGCTCGGCGCAGGGATGTACGGGGGCTACGAGTCGTACTGGACCGCGATCCAGAACGAGCCCGAGGGGGACCACTGGATCACCGGCCGGCCGCCCACGCCGGGTGAGCTGGCCTGGGCGCGCTTCGCCGCGCGGACCCCGCACTACGTGCTGTCGAGCACCATGGAGTCGGCGCAGTGGCCGAACACCTCGTTTCTGCGCGACCTCGACGAGATCGCCGCGCTCAAGGAGCAGCCCGGCAAGGACATCTACCTGATGGGCGGCGCTCAGATCACCGCCAGCCTGATCGACGCCGGGCTGGTGGACGAACTCCGCCTCATCGTCTACCCGCTCATCGCCGGGAAGGGAAAGGCCCTCTTCTCGGGGACGCAGCAGCGGCACGGACTGGAACTCCTGAGGGTCGAGCAGTTGCCGGACGGCCTGGTGAGCCTCATCTACGGTTCAGCCAGGTGAACGACACGGTGGCTTGCGTTGGTGTGGGTGACTCAGCCGCGAGTAGGGCCAGAGGCGGCCTCTTGGACGATGAGGCGCGGTCGCCCGTTGTCTGGCCGGTCCTGCGGTCCCCGGTCCGCTTGGCCTCTGATGACGGGGGGCTTCTCCGAGTTCCATGAAGCCCTAGGCCAGCGCATACGCGGTCATGGGCCTGGTCTGCAGGCTGCCCGGGTCATGCTCTGGAGAAGGTGGCCGAACCGGCCGGGCTGCGTTTGCCAGAATGATCTCCATGCAGTTGGACAGTCAGAACGCCGTCATTCCACTCATACGGGCTACCCTCCCGCGAGACTCGGGCGCCACGGGAGAAGGCCCGACTCCTGTCAGCCAGATCATCGAGGCCGTCCGGGACAGCGCGGAGGGCGAAGCCGGAATCGCGAATCTCGCTGTCGGCACGGCCGCTGCCGCGGGCGCGGTGACCGAGGGTTGGGCGGCGGCACGCGGCGGCTCGGTGACCGACTTCCTCGAACTCCTCCCGAGACACACACCGGACTTCGCCGGGCATGTCCCTGAGATCATGCGGGCCCTCTTCGACCCCGACCCGCAGCGGCCTTTCTTCGCCGTGATGGGAGACCTCGTCGGCCGGGGAGAGGTCACCGTCGTCGAGCTGATCACTTCCCTCGCCGAGTACTCGGCCGGCCTGGTAGCCGACCTGGAAAGGGACGGGATCCGTACCGCCGACGAGTGCCTGGCCGAGGCCGAGGACGTCCTACGCGAGTGGGCCGCACGCGGCTGAGTCAGGGCCTTGCACGACCACCCGACGGGGAGTCCTCTGAAGTTCGGGCCTTGATCAGTGATGAAGCTGATCTGAAGCCATTGTGAAGCTGCCGGCTGTTTGGCTGAGTGGGCCCGCACCGTACGCTCCGCACCGAGGGAGAGCCGTGCAAATGCCAAGACGAGGGGTCCCGGCGGCCGGGAGCAAGAAAGGAAGGTTCGCCGCAACTCTTGTCGCGGCATTCACCTTGCTGCTCGCAACGATCGCCGTCGCGCCGAGCGCCTACGCCGATCCGTACATTGGTCCTGGAGGTGAACCGAAGGTCGAGGGCGTCTCGGGGCCATGGAAGAAGATGGACCGGCCGCGTGGTGAGGAATCGCGGGGCTACCTGCCCGGATGCCCCAAGGCCTACGTCTGCCTGTACGTCCTCTCGAACCAGACGAGCGCGAGGAACTACTGGTACATCTTCAGGTTGTACGAGGAGAGGTCCTACAAGGTCTACGACTTCAACTACAACAGCAGTCTTCAGTGGATCATCAACAACCAGATCGGCGGCGTGGACGCGATGACGTTCGACGGAGGCGTGATCGGCGACTTGATCGCGTGCTATGACGCCCCTGCCATTGCGTCCGAAACCTCCTGGGCCTTCAAATCCGCCAACTGGTATCCCGTCTGGTGGGTGGCCACGGACGGCGACTGCAACGCCTGATCGACGCAGGGCATGGCCTCCGCTCCTTCCCCAAAGGCGGGGGCCACGGCCAAGATGCCGCGTGATCGCCCGATGCGCCCGAGAAATACGTTCGCCTTTCCCGGACTGCCTGAGGCAGCATGGGAAAGGCAGCGGAGCGGGAAGGCGGTTGGCTGTGCTAGGAGTACGAGGTGGCTCCAGGGACGGCCGGTCGCCCCGGCAGCGAGCGGTTCTGCTCGCCCTGCGCTATTACGGCGATGTGCTGCGCCGTCAGTGGCGGGTCTCGCTGCCGGCGATGACTTTCCCGGCGCTCGGGAACACCTGCCTGTTCTACCTGACACCGCTGGTGGTGGCCGCTCTGGTGGGGCACCTGGCCGACGGCGGGGAAAGCGACGTCGTCGCGCTCCTGCCCTACGTCCTTGCCTTCGCCGGTCTGATGCTGGCGGGGGAGGTGCTGTGGCGAGGGGGTCTCCACTTCCTCAACCGGACGGACGGCCGAGGCATCGAGCAGCTCGGAATCGTCGGCATGGATGAGCTGCTCGCCAAAGACACCGCCTTTTTCCACGAGAACTTCGCCGGTTCACTGACCAAACGGATACTGAGTTTCTCCGGCGGGTTCGAAAACTTCGCCGACACTCTCACTTTCTCGATCATGGCGAACGTGATCCCGCTGTCCTTCGCCTCGGTGATCCTGTGGCGATATCACCCGCTCCTGGTCGTCGTCCTGGTGGGACTGATCGTCGTCACCGGATTCGTCGTCAGCCCGTTCATCCGCCGCCGGCAGATGCTGGTGGACGAGCGCGAGGCCGCCAAGGTGCGAGTGTCCGGCCACGTCGCCGACGTGCTCACCAACATGGAGACGGTCCGTGCGTTCGCCGCCGAGGAGCGGGAGGCCACCGAGTTCCGTGGCCGGATCGCCGAGCAGTACCGCCTGTCGCTGCGCTCCTGGGATTACGGCAACCTGCGGGTGGACACGATCGTCGCCCCGATGTCGATCCTGACCAGCGCGCTGGGTCTGCTGGCCGCGGTGGCGCTCCGCGGCGGACTCGGCGTGGAGGCCATCGTGGTGACGTTCTCCTACTACACCAACGCGACCCGGATCATGTTCGAGTTCAACCAGGTCTACCGGCGGGTGGAGAGCACGCTTACCGAAGCCGCGCAGTTCACCGAGTTGCTCCTGACCCCGCCGACCGTCGTCGACCCGCCCGACCCGCAGCCGTTGCGTCCGGTGGACGCGGCGGTCCGCTTCGACCGGGTGTTTTTCGCGCACGGCGACGGCCCGCCCCTGTTCGACGGACTCGACCTGGAGATTTCCAGCGGCGCCAAGATCGGCCTGGTGGGCCGGTCCGGTGGCGGCAAGACGACCCTCACCCGGCTGCTGCTGCGCCTCATGGACGTCGACGGCGGCCGGATCCTCGTGGGCGGCCAGGACATCGCGCGGCTACGCCAGAGCGACCTGCGCAACCTGATCGCGTACGTCCCGCAGGAACCCGCGATGTTCCATCGGTCGGTGCACGACAACATCGCCTTCGCCCGGCCGGGTGCCACCGAAACCGAGATCCTCCAAGCCGCGCGGGCGGCACACGTCACCGAGTTCATCGACAGCCTTCCGAACGGGTTCGACACGCTGGTCGGCGAGCGAGGCGTCAAGCTCTCCGGCGGTCAGCGGCAGCGCGTCGCGCTCGCCCGCGCCATCCTCCGGGACGCCCCGATCCTGCTACTGGACGAGGCCACCAGCGCCCTGGACTCCGAGAGCGAACTTCTCGTCCAGGAGGCCCTGTGGCACCTGATGCGCGACCGCACCGCACTGGTCGTCGCGCACCGCCTGAGCACGGTCGTCCGCATGGACCGCCTGGTGGTCCTCGACCACGGCCGCGTCCTCGAAGAGGGCTCCCACGGAGAACTCCTCCAGGCCAAGGGGGCTTATGCCCGCCTCTGGCACCACCAGTCCGGCGGCTTCCTCACCGAGGAGACCATTCCGGACGCCCCGGACGCCGCCCAGCATGACCGGAGATCACAGTCGGCGATCGGCTGACGCGCCGCGCGCCGTAACCGGCCATCGACCGCACGCAGCGACCGTCACTATGGCCGTGGGCACCGGTCGGGGAGAGTGACTCTTCCCGGGGTGTGCTCGAACGTGTTCATCACGAGCCACTCGTCCAGTTCAGGGTCGTAAAGGTTCTGAACGCCGAATTGGAGGACCTGCCAGAAGGTCGCGGGGTTCCGTTGATCGATGTAGATGTCGCCGAGTGCGAGCGGAAACCGAAGGAATTTCCCCGGAGGCAGCTGCGGAACGACGACACCGACCCTCCAGTGATTCACCTGGCGTTGCGGATTCCGCTGCAGGACCTCCGGCCCGACGAACCGCGCCGTCCTGAGCTTCTGGTTCAGAGTGTCCAGGTTGAACCCTGGGATGCGCGAGCATTCGTGATCGTTGAGGCCGGGCCATTTATAGGTCAGCGTGTAGAGCGAGTTCCGGTAGATGAGGTTCGTGAACCAGATCGGGTAGCGCGGGCCTCCCGCGACCATCTGGCTGTCACCGTTTCTTCCCGCCCAGGTGAACGGAACTGTGATTCCCAGATCCCGGACGATCCATTTGCCCCTGCCATGAAAATTTCGTGGGAGCCTGGGCGGTGGTGGCGTGGGGTTACCGGTCCGTTTCGCGGCAGTAGTGTCGCCTGACGGCGTCTTCCCGGTCCGCTCTGCGGCGACCGCCGAGGGCAGGCCCAATGAGGCGATCGATCCGGCGAGTGCCGCCAAAGTGGCCACCCGACGTGTGCGTGTCCAACTCATGACTCTCCCCGGCTGCCGCGCGCCGCGCGCCGCGCGCCGCCCCGGCGCAGCATCCCGACGCAGCGATGCTCCTGCACCGTCCCCGGCATCGGAGTGAGGAAAAACCACAGGCAGGTCACGGTCTGCCCTTGCCCGGTGACTACCCGCCCATCAAGTTGCGGTCGGGAACGCCCAGCCCCTCATGAGCCAGCCACATGCGCAGTGCCAACAGATACAGGCCGAAGACGAGCACCGGGGACAGGAGCGCGCACAGTCGCGAGCGGGTGCCGGCCCAGCACAGGCCCGCGAATGCCAGGATCGCCAACGAAGAAAAAGTCAGCCCGAGGACTTCGAGTACCCGGCCTGGTCGATGCAGACAGAGAAATGTGCCGACGCCCCCTGATCCGCCGCAGACTGACCCCGCGTTCTCGTTGAGAAGGGTGTAAGGCATGAACGCGTAGACCAGAATATTGAACAAACCACCAACAAAGCATGCGACAACGCTCACCGTCAGGCCGGACACTTGATAACCGTCCAGTCCCTGCCTGTTACGGCCTCCAATCACGAGCTCGATCACCGCCACGCCCGCCAGCGTCCCCACCACGACCAGAACGGCCAGCGTTCCAAGCCCCCAGCCGGCGCTTGACACGAGAAACGAGGACCCGCTCTCTGCCCCCGTCCAGGTCATTACTGTCAGAACGAAGAGGAACGGTATCGCCAGACAACAGACACCGGCAGTCACATTGAGCGATTGCCTGATTGTCATGTTGTCCACTCTCTCCATATGGAGAACCGTACCGCCGAGGTACACCGCCGCGACCTCATGCGGGCATGGTCGAGGCACTACGATCTCGGTGGTCTCTTGTCTCCGGTGAAAAGGGCCGTCAATGGTCACGAACTCCGAACTCGTCCGGGTCTTCGGTACGGACGGCGTCATCACGCTCGACCGCGACCAGCTCGAGGAGCGCGGCTTCCGGCCGGAGGACGTTGAGCTGCTGTCCGAGGTCGGCCTGCCGGTCACCGCCGGCATTCTCTTCACGATGCACGTGAACGGTCCCTTCGATGCCCTGCAGGTCTTCGAGGCCGAGACGCCGGAGCGAGCCGCGCGTTTCATGGTCCTCGGTAAGGGCCGTACCGACGACCGGATCCGCTACACGGTGGAGCTGGAGAGCAGCAATGTCTTCCTGCTCGCACTGGAGGACGGCGTGCCCACCCCCGAGCCCGAGACCATCAACACCTCGCTTGGGGCGTTCGTTGAGTTCCTGTACCGAAATGAACTGTGCGCGCAGGGGATGGGCGGGGCGCCTCTCGAAAAGACGCGCCCGTACATCGAGAGGCTCATCGCCGACCTGAGGTCCCGTGACGAGCGCGCTTTCGCGCCGGACACGTTCTGGGGCGGGCTGATGGACGCCTACCTGAACGGAGGCGTCCCCCGACAGCGTGAGGGCAGCCGAGAGGCGATCGCCGCCGCGCTCCAGGCGCACCTTCCCGATGACAAGCCGCTGCGCTGGGCGACCAACATCCCGTTGGGCGAGGGCGTCCAAGAGCTGAGCGCGCACCGCGCGGACGGCTATTGGCTGCTCGTCACGTGGGGTTTCAGCGACCTGGACGGGCTTTTGGACGTCGAACCCGAACCGGGTGCGAGCGGTCTCGGTTTCGAGCTGACGATGCGCGTCCCGCGCGACGAGGACGACGAACTGCCGCCCGGCTGGGCGCTGGCGACGCTGCAGAACCTCAGCGAGTACGTGTTCGGCGAGGGGTACCCGTTCGCCGATGGGCACCGGATGGGTGTCGCCGGGCCGCTCGGCCCCAAGACCAGCAGGCTCAACGCGCTGGTCTTCGTCACCGACCCGCGCTTGGGCGTGATCAACGCCCCGGACGGCGAGGTCGAGTTCATCACCGCCGTGGGCGTCACCCGAGAGGAACTCGCCGAAGCGAAGGCCACCGGCAACGACGCGCTGCTCGCCCGCCTCACCGGATCGGACCGCGTCCCGATCACCGACGTCACTCGGTGATCCTCGACTTCGGGCGAGCGACGCGTGGTCACCGGCGGTAGTGTTCGGCGACGGCGGTGAAGGCGGCCTTGGGTTCCCACGTCATGTCGGGGTAGGTGTCGCCGCGCCGGTCCTGGAGGACCTTGACGATGCCGGGGCTGGCGAGGTCGAGGTCGTCGCGGGGATCACCGTCGGGGCGGTGCGGGAAGCCGTCGAGCGCGAAGAGGAAGACGAAGGTGCCGTCGACGCCTTCGGTGTCGAAGATCTCCAGCACCTCGGTCAGATAGGCGGCCTGGCCGGGCTCGTCGCGAACGTACTCGCCGTTCAGCCGGATCGGCTCGCCGGTGTCCTCGTCATACTCGACGATCTCCATCCCGCGAGCGCCCCTGTCACCCGCGCCACGGTAGGTGGACGCGCCGAAGCCGGTGATCGCGACCGGTTTGCCCGCCGCGACGAGCCTGCGTACGCCGTCCTGGAACTGGTCGGCGACCTCGGCGGCCCGGATGAGTTCGAACGACGTGATGTCGAAGCGTGTCCAGTCGACCCGCTCGAACGGTATGGCGCAGTAAGTGATCTTGCCTCGGAAGCGTTCCCGCACCATGCCGACCGCCTCGCCGAGGAAGTCGTTGAGATGGGTGCTGACCTCGGTGAACCGTTCAGCGCGGTCGGGTCGGCCCAGCAGCAGCCCGAGCCGCTCATCGATGCTGTCACCGGGCAGGAATCCCTTGTTCATCAGCGTCAGTTCGACGCCGGTGACGAACACGACCTCGGCCCCCGCCTCCCTGAGCCGCTCCGCCCGTTCGGCGCAGTCGGCGAACAGCGACATGATCTCGCCGGCCGTGAGCTCCAGCGGGTACGGCGAGAACCAGACCTCCAGCCCGAGTTCGGCGGCGTGCGTCGCCGCCAGCTCCAGCCGGTCCGGATCACCGGTGGTGATCTGAACGGCGTTGCAGTGCAGGTCATCGCGGATGATGGCCAGCTCACGCCTGACCACCGCCGGATCGAAGCGCTCTCTGGAGATCTTGCCGTTCCGGACGAAGCCGGTGTCGTACGTCATGCCCTTGGCTCGCACGATTCGTTCCTCCATGGTCCGTTCCTCGGATACGCGGACCGAGGGTAGGAAGAAAAGTGCGTGCACGCAAGTTTGCGTGCACGCACTCAATCATGGAATGCTGGCCACCGTGACCACACGACGGCCGGGGTTGCGCGAGCAGAAGAAGCAGGCCACCCGGGAGGCGCTGCGCGCGGCGGCGCTCCGGCTGGCGCTGGAGCGCGGGCCGGAGCATGTGCGCGTCGATGACATCGCCGAAGCCGCCGGGGTCTCACCACGCACCTACAACAACTACTACTCCAGCCGCGAACAGGCGATCGTCGCCGCCGTCACCGCCGAACGGGAGGCGCGGGTCGCGGCGGCGGTGGCCGCCCGGCCCGCCGATGTCCGCCTCGCCGACGCCGTCATCGGGGCGATCGTGGACCAGTACACCGATCCCGGCGAACACGGCCGTGACGAACTGTTGCTGATCACCAGCCGCCCCATGCTGCGCGACGCGTTCGTGAACACCGCGACCACGATCGAAGACCCTCTCGCCGACGCGATCGCTCGCCGCCTCGACGACGAGAACACCGCCCGTGTCCTCGCGGCGAGCGTCGCCGCCGCCGTCCGCGTCGCTCTCCAACGCTGGATACAACCGCATCCCGCGTCCTCCGCGACCGGTGGGCTCGTCACACTGTCCGGCTCGCTACCAGACCTGATTCGCGCCGCGCTCGCGCCGCTCGCTCCCGCATTGGACGCGGCGGAAACGAACAGCCCGGCGGGCTCACGGCGTCGGGAGTGAGAGTGGGGCCAGTGCGGTGGGTCGCACTGCGCCGGCGGCGGACGAGCCGAGGAGCAGTTCGGTCAGGTCATGGGGCTGTGCGTGTTCACCGGTCGGAACCGCCGCCGCGATCCGGTCCAGCCGGAAGCCCCGGCCGGCCCGGCGCGTGCGGCACCAGGCGATGAGGTACCAGCGGCCGCCGGCGGTGAGCAGTCCGGCCGGTTCCACGACGCGGTCGCTTTCGTGTCCTGCCGCGTCGGTATAGGACAGCCGCAGCACCAGGCCGTCGGCGAGGGCCTGCTCCACCGCGGCGCGGATCGCGGAGTCGCAGCGCGCGGGCAGGGTGACGATCCGTGCGGCGAGGTCCCGGGCCGCCGCCGAGGCGGGACCCGCCATCGAGGCCGCGATCTTCTGAGCCGCCGTGCGGGCCGCGCCGGCATAGGGGGTCGAGGCGTCGGCCGCGGCGAGCACGGCGGTGAGTGCCGAGGCCTCACCGGCGGTGAGGTGGATTGGAGGCAGGGTCATCTGCGGGTCGATCGACCAGCCGCCGCCTCGCCCGGTCGTGGAGCGCACCGGGACCCCGGCCTGCATCAGTGTCTGCAGGTCGCGCTGCACCGTGCGTGCGCTGACCTCGAACCGCGCGGCGAGCGCCGGGACCGTCAGCGGCCGCGGCGCCGCCGCGCGCAGTTCCTCCACCAGCGCGTACAGCCGGGCAGTTCGGTTCATTCCGCCGACGCTACTGTCCCGCGGAGACCAGGAAGTCCCGCTCGCGCCGCTGTTCCCGCTCGGTGATGGTCAGCGGGAAGAGGGTGAAGCCGTGCATCGCGCCGGCGACGACGTCGAGCCGCACAGGCGCGCCCGCGGCCTGCCACCGTGCGGCGAGGAACAGTGAGTCGTCCAGCAGGGGGTCCTCGGTGCCGACGACGATCCGGGCGGGCGGCAACTCGGCCAGATCGGCGAACAGGGGCGAAACCTCCGGGTCACGGCGCTGCTCGTCCCCCATTCCCGGCGTGAACAGTTCATAGCTGCCCCGAAGCGAGTCGGTGTTGCTCAGCAGCCGCCGGGGGCCGAACGTCCGCTGGCTCGGTGTCATCGAAAGGTCGTAGGGGCCGAAGAGCAGGTGGGCCGCCCGGAACGCGCCGGTGATGCCGTGCCGGTCGCGAAGTCGCAGCAGCGTTACGACGCTGAGGTGGGCACCGGCCGATTCACCGCCGATCAGCAGCCGTTCGGTGCCGAACTCGGCCGGGGCGTGTTTCAGCAACCATCGGGCGGCCGCTTCGCAGTCGTCGGGCCCGGCGGGGAAAGGGTGTTCCGGCGCGAGGCGGTAGTCCACGCTCGCCACGGCCAGCCGCGTCCGCTCGGCGAGCCGCCAGAGCCGCTCGTCCTGCCCGTCCGCGGAACCGAACGCCCAGCCGCCTCCGTGGATGTGCAGGTACACGCCGTCGACGTGCTCCGGAACGAAGACCCGTACCTTCACCCCGCCCTCGACGACGCGGTCCTGGCCTTGAGGCAGTCGTACCGGTGGCGTGTCGCCGCCGAGCCGGTTGCGCCGCAGCAGCGCCAGCGCGGCCGCGTTCGGCGCCTTCCCGCGAGCCGGACGGCTCGCGGCGGCGGCCTCGAACTGCTCGTTGAACGCCAAGGTCTCGAGGAGGCAGTCCTCATCTGTGAGCGTCATGCCGTCGACGGTCGCAGCTGCCCGCGACAGCCTCGTGTCACCCTTCTTTTGTGAACCGCATCACATCCCGCCACCGATGCCGAACACGCATGGGGCCGGATCCGCGCCGTCCTTGAAGACGACCGGTACAGCGAAAGGGGCCGTCCCTGGTGAGGACGGCCCCTGTCTGAGTGAGGGGTCAGAGAGCGACGGGTTCGGCGACGGTGCGCTCTTCCGGGGCGGACTTGTCGGTGGGGCCGCCGCGGAGCGGGGTCTCGCGGATGAACCAGGCGGCGACGATGGCCAGCAGGGTGAACGCGGACGCCCAGAGGAAGACGTTGTGCACACCAGAGGTGACCGCGTGCTCCACGGCGTCGCGCACGTTGACCGGCATCCGCTTGAGCAGGGCCGGGGTCAGCTGGCCGCCGCTGCCGGAGATCGACTCGCCGGTGCGCTCGCCCAGCCGGTCGGTCAGCGCGCCGGTCAGGTGACTGCTGTAGATCGCGCCGAGGATCGACACGCCGAGCGAGCCGCCGATCGTACGGAACAGCGTGGCCGCGCCGCTGGCCGCGCCCATGTCCTTCATCTCCACGCTGTTCTGTGCGATGAGCATCGTGTTCTGCATCAGGAACCCCATGCCGGCGCCGAGCACGACCATGAACAGGCCGGTGGTGAGCTGGGTGGAGTCCACGGTGAGCTGGGCCAGCAGCAGCATGCCGGCGGTCATGAACAGCCCGCCCACGATGGGGTAGACGCGGTAGCGGCCGGTACGGGTCACCAGTTGCCCGACGCCCATGGCGGTGACGAGCATGCCCATCATCAGCGGCAGCAGGAGCAGGCCGCTGTTGGTGGCCGAGGCGCCCTGCACCAACTGCTGGAACTGCGGCAGGAAGGTCACCGCACCGAACATCGCGAAGCCGACCAGGAAGCCCAGCACCGAGGCCAGCGTGAAGTTGCGGCTGCGGAACAGGCTCATCGGCAGGATCGGGGACTCGGTACGGAGCTCCCACAGCACGAACAGGGTCAGCGCGACGACGGCGCCGACGCCCAGGCCGATGATCGTGACGGAGGTCCAGTCGTACTCCGTGCCGCCCCAGCTGGTCATCAGCGACAGGGAGACGATGCCGGCCGTCAGCAGGATCGCGCCGACGTAGTCGATGCGGGTGTTGCCGCGCGGCCGCTTGGGCAGATGCATGGTCAGCGCTGTGACCACCAGGGCGAGGGCGCCGAGGGGCAGGTTGATGTAGAAGGCCCACCGCCAGCTGAGGTGGTCGGTGACCAGGCCGCCCAGCAGCGGGCCCCCGATGAAGGCAAGCGGCATGATCGCGGCCATCAGCCCCTGGTAGCGGCCGCGCTCGCGGGGCGGCACCAGGTCGCCGATGATGGCCATCGCGCCGACCATCAGACCACCGGCGCCCAGTCCCTGGACACCCCGGAAGGCGATCAGCTGCATCATGCTGTGCGCCATGCCGGCCAGTGCCGACCCGGTCAGGAACAGCACGATGGCGGCCATGAACATGCCCTTGCGGCCGTAGATGTCGCCGAGCTTGCCCCAGATCGGCGTCGCCGCGGCGGTGGCCAGCGTGTAGGCGGTGACCACCCAGGACAGGTGCGCCAGCCCGCCCAGCTCGCCGACGATCGTGGGCATCGCGGTGCCCACCACCATGTTGTCCAGCATGGCGAGCAGCATCCCGATCATCAGCCCGCTCATGACTATGTAGATCTGGCGCTTGCTCTGGGGAGGCGCCGCCGTTCCGCTGTCCGTGGCTGTCGTACTCATCTCGATCCTCGTTCCGTCCGCACTTACCTGCCGCCCGGCTAGTTTGCTTACTTGTCGTACGGTAAGCTACAAACTAGCCGGGCGTCAAGTAAGTTTGGGAGGACGCAATGACCCGCCGACGAAGCGACACCCGCGAGCAGATCCGCAGAGTCGCCCTGGAGTTGTTCGCCGAGCAGGGCTACGAGAAGACCTCGCTCCGCGAGATCGCCGAACGCCTGGAAGTGACCAAGGCGGCGCTGTACTACCACTTCAAGACGAAAGAGGACATCGTCGCGAGCCTCTTCGAGGACTTCCACGCCGAGGCCGAGGAACTGCTGGAGTGGTCACGCGGGCAGGAGCCCACCCCGGCGTCACGCCGGGAGTTCGTGCGCCGCTATGCCGAGATCATCCAGGGTCCCGGCAGGGAGATGCTCCGGTTCATGCAGCAGAACGAACCGGCCGTCCGGGACCTGAAGGGCGGCGCCGACCTGCGCGCGCGCATGCAGTTGTTCGCCGAGTTCCTGGTCGACAAGGATTCGAGCCTGCCCGACCAGATCCGGGCCCGCATGTCCATCTTCAGCCTGCACCTGGCCCACTTCGCCATGCGCGACACGGCCGTCGACGAGGACGAAGTGCAAGCCGCCGCCCTGCAGGTCGCGCTCGACCTCATCCCGGAAGACTAGGCACCCGCTCGAACCGGCCCCGTCCGGTCACCGGCCGTGCGCGGCACTCGGACGAACCCAGCGGTGATAGTCGTCCAGGTCGACGTTGCTGCCGCAGATGATGGTGACCAGGTCGCGACCGGCGAAGCGGTCGGGGTCTTCCAGGACGGCGGCGACGCCCAGGGCCGCTGAGGGTTCGACGACCAGGCCCGCATGCTCCAGAAGCATCCGCATGCCCGTGACGATGGACGCCTCCTGGACCAGGACGGCGTCATCGGCCACCTTCAGCAGGTCGTCCAGGACGGCGGGGATGGGGTACCGGCCGGCGACGCCGTCGGCGATGGTGTCGGCGGAGTCGGTGGTGATGACCTGGCGCCGGCGCCAGGAGCGGGTCATCGCAGGCGCGCCCTGGGGCTGCACGCAGATCACCTCTGCTCCGGGTGCTAGAGCCTTCAAGGCGTAGCCCACGCCGGTGGCCATGGCGCCGCCTCCCAGCGCGATCAGGACGGCGTCGAAGGAGGACGCCCGCTCCGCCAGTTCGAGGCCGATGGTCGCCGCGCCCTCGCAGGTTTCGATGTCCAGGCTGTCCTCGACCAGCCGGATGCCGCGCCGCTGGGCGATGTCGACCGCCCGCTGCCGGGCCGTCTCGAAGTCGCCGTCGACCACCTCCAGCGCCACCCCCAGGGCGCGGATCCGGTCGAGCTTGGCGGCGGGCGCCCGGCGCGATGCCACGACCGTCACATCCAGGCCGCGGCGGCGGCCCGACCACCCCAGCGCCCAGCCGAGGTTGCCGGCGCTGGCGCATACCGCGGCCGTCCGGCCCTGGTCGCTCAGCCCGCTCGCGACCAGCTCGGTACCCCGCGCCTTGAAGCTGCGGACCGGGTTCGCCGTCTCCAGCTTGATGCTCACCGCGCAGCCGAGCGCGCGTCCCAAGGCCTCGCACCGGAACAGCGGAGTGTCCAGGAACATCGGGTCGATCACGCGGCGAGCCGCGCGGATCCGGTCAAGATCAAGGCGCGTCTTCAGCACGACGTGACAACGTACCCCACGGACGGCGAGCGGCGGGCACCCCACCGACCCGAATGGTCCGTTTGACTTCAAGTGAACTTTAAGTCGCAAGATCTCGGACATGAACGAGAACCAGACGACAGGCCGTACCAGCGACGACACCGACGCACTCATCGCCCTGCTCGACATCGCGGACGACATGCCCGGGGCGAGCGAACTGCGCGCGCATTCCTACGAGTTGCTCGGCATCGCGCCGGATGCGGCGGTCGCCGACGTCGGATGCGGGTCCGGCCGCGCGGCCGCGGAGATGGCCGGGCGGGGCGCACGGGCGGTCGGCATCGACGCCGACGAGCGGATGATCGGTGTGGCCGTCGAGCGCTGGCCCGCCGCGGACTTCCGCGTGGCGAGCGCCTACGACCTGCCCTTCGCCGACGGCGCGCTGCACGGCTACCGGGCCGAGAAGGTGTACCACGTCCTGGACGACCCCGCCCGCGCGGCCGTCGAGGCGCGGCGCGTGCTCGCCCCCGGTGGGCGCATCGTGCTGATCGGGCAGGACTGGGACACCTTCGTCATCGACTCCGACGACGCCGCGCTCACCCGCACCATCGTGCACGCCCGCGCCGACCTGGTCCCCACTCCCCGCGTCGTCCGCCGCAGCCGCAACCTCCTACTCGACGCGGGCTTCACCGACATCACCGTCGAGGCCCGCACCAGGATCTTCACCGACGCGACGATGGTGCCCGTCCTGGCCAACCTGTCCGAGAAGGCGCGCTCGGCGGGGGCGATCAGCGAGGCGCAGGCCGAAGCCTGGATCGCCGAGCAGCGTGAACGGGGACGGCGCGGGCGGCTGTTCCTCGCCCTCCCGCTGTTCGTGACCGCGGCCACCCGCCGATGGACCGCCCGCCGGCGGCTCTGCCCATGACGAGGCGGCCTCCGCAGAGGCCGCCTCGACTTGTGGTGCCGACCAGCCGGGCGTGATCATTGGCCGGTCGGTTGCTCAGGAATCAGGGAAGTGCTTCCGATACGCTTCCCGGGCCTTGCGGGTGTTGGATGTGGACAAGCCGTCCGGGTCGCTCAATGTTTCCCAGATCGGTCGTCCGGCTGCTTCCTTGTCCTTGAAGCGGGCCAGTTGCTCGGCACCTTCCCTGACGCCAGGATCCAGGGCTATGACGGCCAAGACCATGTAGCGCGCGGCCTGATTCCTCAGGAGAGCCAGTTGGCTTTCCCCAGCCGACTGGGCCAACTTGGCCAGTTCTCTCCGTCTTCTTTTTCTGCGTGAAGCCATGATGGCTCCCCCTCGCGGTCTTGATTGGCGTGGACGAGAACGGCTCTGCCGTCCTGCCGATTACCGTGTCGCGAGGGGGGCGGTTGTCAGAGGGCTTGGCCCTCACCGGTCAGCCGCGTTGCGGGGTGACGAGGCCGGATTCGTAGGCGAACACCACGAGCTGCGCGCGGTCCCTGGCGTGGAGCTTGGTCATCGCCCTGCTGACGTGCGTCTTCGCGGTGGTCGGGCTGATCACCATGTGGGCGGCGATCTCGTCGTTGGACAGGCCGCGGGCCACCAGCGCGGTGACCTCGCGCTCGCGGTTGGTCAGCACGTCGAGCCCCTCGGGCACGGGTTCGGGGCGGCGCGCGACGTACTCGCTGATCAGGCGGCGGGTGATCGCGGGAGACAGCAGCGCGTCGCCGCGGGCCGCGACCCGGACGCCCTGCAGCAGGTCGGCGGGCTCGGTGTCCTTGACCATGAAGCCGCAGGCGCCGGCGCGGAGCGCGTTGAAGACGTACTCGTCGAGGCCGTAGTTCGTGAGGATCACGACGTGGACGCCGCGCAGCCGCTCGTCGGCGGCGATCAGCCGGGTCGCCTCGATGCCGTCCATGACGGGCATCTGGATGTCGACGAGGGCGACGTCGGGCCGGTGTTCGCGGACGAGCGCGACGCCCTGCTCGCCGTTCGCGGCCTCCGCCACCACCTCGATGTCGTCCTCGATCTCCAGCAGGGCCCGGAAGCCGCCGCGGATGAGTGCCTGGTCGTCCACGAGCAGGACGCGGATCACGATGGTCCTCCCAGGGGAAGTTCGGCGCGGACGGTGAAGCCGCCCTCGGGGCGGGGCTCGGCGCGCAGCCGGCCGCCGAGCGCCGCGACGCGCTCGCGCATGCCGAGCAGGCCCGTGCCGGGCACGGGCGGCGCGTCCGGGTCGGCCTTGCCGTCGTCGTCGACCTGCACGACCAGCTCCCCGTCCGCATAGGCGATGCACACCGTCGCGGCGGCCCCGCCGGCGTGCCTGGAGACGTTGGTGAGCGCTTCCTGGACGATCCGGTACGCGGCCCGGTCGACGTCGGCCGGCAGCTCCCGCCGCGTGCCGGAGATCGTCACCGTGGCCGGCAGCCCGGTGGAGCGGGCCCGCTCCACCAGGTCGTCGAGCCGGTCGAGGCCGCTGGCCTGGGCCTCGCCGTCGGAGCCGTCGGCGCCGTCGGTGTCGCGCAGCACTTCCAGGGTGGCGCGCAGCTCGCGTATCGCGTCGCCGCTGGCCTCCTGGATGGCCAGCAGCGCGGGGGGCACGTCCTCGCCGCGCTTGCGCGCCACATGGACGGCCACCCCGGCCTGGACCTTGATGATCGAGATGCTGTGCGTGAGGGAGTCGTGCAGTTCCCTGGCGATGCGCAGCCGCTCTTCACCCGCGCGGCGCAGGGCCGCCTCCTCGCGGGTGCGCTCGGCCTCGGCGGCCCGCTGCTCGACCTCCTCCAGGTACGCCTGCCGGTGCCGGGTCACCGTCGCGACCACGCCGGCCGCCACGAACCAGCCGACCAGCAGTCCGGTGTCCTGAATGCTCTGAAAGGTCCCGTCGTCGCCGGGCAGGTTCGCCGCGAGGTCGCCGCTCAGGAAGACCACGACGGCCAGCGCCGCGGCCAGCCGGTGCCCGACCCTGACCGCGGCGAACACCGCCACCATCACGGGATAGGCGGCCACCGGGCCCGGCTGGACGTGCGCGGCGACCGCGAGCATGCAGGCCGTGCTGACGAGCAGCGACACCAGGGGCGCCCGCCGCCAGGCGACGAGCGCGAGCGACCCGGCGAGGACGGCCACGAGGTCCAGCGCGCCCGCGCTGGGCGTGGTGAACACGATCACCGACACCAGAACCGCCATCACGACGGCGAGCAGGCCGTCCTGGGCGAGCGGTCGCAGCCGGTCCAAAGAGCTCATTTGTGCAGATTAGAGCCTTCCCGGCCGCCGGGTCCTCCGCCGCATGTCGCAATAAATCACTACTTCCCGCGGAGTAGTCCGGCCGATCGTACTTCCCCGGTGCCGGACGAATGAGTCTCCCGGTGCACGACGACCGCCGACCTGTCCGAATATCACCATGTCCGGCATGCACACGATCAGAGAGTCGGCAGACAGACGATCGCCCATCGCATCAGCGGCCAAGCCGGGGATCACCCTCGCCGCGGTGGCGGTCGTGCAGTTCATGGTGTCGCTGGACCTGTCGGTGGTGAACGTCGGGCTCCCGCAGATCGGCGCCGGGCTCGGCTTCAGCGCGGTGGGCCTGACCTGGGTGATCCACGCCTACGCCCTCACCTTCGGCGGGCTGCTCCTGCTGGGCGGCAAGGCCGCCGACCGGTACGGCCGCAAGCGGGTCCTGCTGCTCGGGCTCGGCCTATTCGGGCTCGCCTCGCTCCTCGGCGGCCTCGCCCAGGAACCCGCCCATCTCGTCGCGGCCCGGGCCGCGCAGGGCGTCGGGGCCGCCGCACTGGCCCCGGCCGCGCTCGCGCTGCTGACCGCGGCCTTCCCGTCCGGCAAGGCCCGAATCCGGGCCTTCGGCGTGTGGAGCGCGACGAACGCCGCCGGAGGCGCCCTCGGCGTCCTGATCGGCGGACTGCTCACTGAGTACGCCGGCTGGCGCTGGGTGATGTTCGTCAACGTCCCGATGGCCGCCGGCGCGCTGGCCCTGGCCTGGCGAGGCGTCGCCGCGGGCCCGCCTCCGGCTCGCGGCGGGCGCCCGGACGTGCTCGGCGCCGTCCTGGCCACGGCGGGCATGACCCTGCTGGTGTTCGGCATCGTCCGCATCGACCAGGATTCGTGGACGTCCCCGGCGACGCTGCTGGCCGCCGCGGTGCTGCTGGCCGCGTTCGTCCACGTCGAGCGGACCACCACCCGCGAGCCGCTGATCCGGCTGGGCCTGTTCGCCAACCGCTCGGTCGCCGGCGCGAACGGCTTCAACCTCCTGACGGGTGCGGCCATGGCCTCGTCCTTCTACTTCATGTCCCTCTACCTCCAGCACGTCCTCGGGATCGGCCCGGCGCGGGCCGGGCTGATGTTCATGCCCTTCGCGTTCGCCGTGATCGTCGGCTCCGTGCTCGCCGTCAAGCTCGGCTACCGGCTCGCTCCCCGGACGCTCCTGGTCGGCGGAGGGCTGGTGACCGCCACCGGGTTCACCTGGTTCGGCCTGATCAGCTCCGACGGCGCCTTCGCCACCGACGTCCTCGGCCCCTCGGTCGTCGCCGGGATCGGTTTCGGGCTCTGCCTCGGACCGCTCGTCTCCATCGCCACCGCCGGCGTTGCGGACCACGAGACGGGTACCGCCTCCGGTCTGCTCAACAGCTCGCGCCAGATCGGAGCCTCACTCGGGCTCGCCGTCCTCGGCACCCTCGCGTCCAACCGCACGGGGCAGACCGTCACACCCCAGACCCTCAACGACGGTTACGCGCTCGGATTGTCCCTCGGCGCCGCGCTCCTGCTCGCCGCCGCACTCCTCGCCCTCACCGTCCTGCGCGGAGCCGGCTCACCGTCACGAGCCGACCAGGCCGATGACCGCGATCTGCTCGCCGTCCGGGATTGAACGGCGATCCCACTTCCGCATCAGCCGACGAAAAGGTCACTCCAGGAAGGGTGCCTCGGCATGACCGTTACCCCGATCGATCTCTTCGCGTCCTTCATCCGCCTTCACCAGGGCGGTCAGGTGCACGCCGAGCCGCAAGCGTCCGACGCTGAGCGGGACGGCTGGCAGCTGATGGCCTTCCATGCGAAGACCGCCGCCGACGTCCACGCCGACCACTGGGAGGTCCATCCGGAGGCCGAGGAGATCGTGTCCTGCCTCATCGGGAAGATACGCCTCTACCTGCGCCCGGAGCGGCCGGGGCAGGACGAGGAAGAGATCAGGCTGCCGGCCGGAACCGCGGCCATCGTCCCGCGCGGGCGATGGCACCGCATCGAGCTGGACGTCCCCAGCAACATCATGGCGGTCACCCTCCCCCGCGGCAGCCGGCGGGAGAAGCGATGACCGCCACCGGCCTGGCCGAGGTGAGGGAGACGGCCGCCCCGCCTCCGGATGCCGAATCCGCGGCGGGACCGAGCCTGGCGGGTCTGCTGCGCCCGCACGGACGGAGTTTCGCCGCCGTCGTGATCCTGCAGGTGATCGGCGCGGTCGCGGGTCTGGCGCCGCTGCTGGCGGTCGTCGGGCTGGGTCGCGCCCTGCTGTCGCCCGGCCCGGTCGACCACGGGCATGTCCGGACCGTCGTGAGCGCGGTGCACCCGTTCATCGCCCACAGCCCCGGCGAGCTCGTCTCCGCGTTCGTGGTGCCGCTTGCGTCGCTGATCTATCTGTTCACCGTCGACTGGCGGCTCACACTGATCACGCTGATACCGGTGGCGCTGGCGGTGGCGCTGGTCCCGCTGATGATGACGCCGGCCCGGCTGCGCGAGCAGACGGACTTCGACGCGGCCATGGGACGGATCGCGAACTCGGTCGTCGAGTTCGTCCAGGGGATCTCCGTGGTCAAGACGTTCGGCGGATCCGAGCGCGCCCACCACGAGTTCCGCGAGGCCGCGGACGACTTCACCCGCGGCCTCCAGCATGGAGACCCCGGCCTCCAGAGCGGGGAGAAAGTGCGGCACAGTGCTCTGCGGGTTTTGTCGGTGGCGGCCGATAGCTTACCGAGCATGTCCCGTTACCGTCTGCAGCCGACCCCCGTGCAAGAACAGGCGCTGCTGCAGCATTGCGGACATGCCCGGTTCGTGTGGAACCTGGCGGTCGAGCAGGACGCATGCTGGCGGCCGGGGCGCAGGTCGGCGCCGGGGTTCGCCAAGCAGTGCCGTCAACTCACCCAGGCCCGGGCTGAGCACGCCTGGCTGCGGGCCGGGTCGGTGACGGTGCAGCAGCAGGCGCTCAAGGATTTCCACCAAGCCATGGGCAACTTCTTCGCCGGTACCCACCGGCGTCCCACCTGGCGTAAGGCCGGACGACACGAAGGGTTCCGGATCGTGGCGGTCAAACCCGCCGACGTGCGGCGCGTGTCCCGCCGGGTGGGGCAGGTGAAGGTGCCGAAGGTGGGGTGGGTGCGGTTCCGCTGGTCCCGGGCCGTCCCCGACGGCGTCAAATCCTTTCGGGTCACCGGTGACCGGGCAGGCCGGTGGCATGTCGCGTTCGCCGCGATCCCCAATCCGATCCCCGCACCCGGCAGCGGCGAGGTTGTGGGGGTAGACCGGGGGGTGACCGTGGCCGCGGCGTTGTCGACCGGTGACCTTCTGCACGCCCCCGGGCTGCGTGAGACCGAGCGGGAACGACTGGCGCGGCTGTTGCGGAGACTCGCCCGCGCCCAGCACGGGTCCAAGCGCCGCGCCCGGGTCAAGGCCGCGGTCGCCCGGCTGAAGGCGCGCGAGACCGACCGCCGCAAGGATTGGATCGAGAAGACCTCCACCAGCCTGGCCCGCCGGTTCGACGTGATCGCCGTTGAGGAACTCAACATCAAGGGCATGACCCGCTCGGCGAAGGGCACGGTGGAGGCACCAGGCCGCAAAGTGCGGCAGAAGGCCGGACTGAACCGGGGCATCCTGGCCGCAGGCTGGGGCGCTCTGGTGACCCGGATGGAGCACAAGGCGCCCGGACGCGTCATCAAGATCGATCCGCGTAACACCTCACGGACCTGCAACGCCTGCGGGCATATCGCCGGGGAGAGCCGCAAGAGCCAAGCGGTCTTCTCGTGCGTCGCCTGCGGGTATCGGGTCAACGCCGACGTGAACGCGGCCTGCAACATTCGTGATACGGCCGCGGGGCATGCGGTCGCTGCACGGGAAGGCCCGCCATTAGGCAGGCCCGCGAACCGTGAACCTCAACACGACCTGCCCCTCACTGGGTAGCGATCGCTGTTGGAATCCCGCTGGTTCAGTTCACAAAGCGGGAGGATGTCAACCGCGTCTTCTACCGGACGATGCACCCTGCTGCAACTGCTCGCACGGTTCCACGAAGTGAACCCGAGTGCGGTGCGCATCGGAGACGTGGACGTCCGGGACATCGATACCGAGATGCTGATGGCGCGGATCGCCATCGTCTTCCAGGACGTCTATCTCTTCAACGACACGATCAAGGAGAACGTGCGGCTCGGCCGTCCCGACGCCGGCGAGGCCGAGGTGCGGGCGGCGGCGACCGCGGCACGGCTGGACGAGGTGACCTCCGCGCTGGACCCGGTGAACGAGGCGGCCGTCCACGACGGCATCGAACGCCTGATGGCGGGACGGACGGTCGTGATGGTCGCGCACCGGCTCCGGACCATCCAACGCGCCGACCGCATCGCCTTCCTGGACGGCGGCCGGATCGTGGAGGAAGGCAGCCATGACGAACTGCTACGCCGCAACGGCCGTTACGCCGACTACTGGAACATCTCCCTGACGGGCGCCGCGATGCATGCTCCCGGAGCCGACATCCCGCGTGACATTTGAGAAGTACGCTTGGCCGGTGTTCTCGCCTCAAGGTCCGTCGCTGCGTGAACTGGCGATCCAGGCGCTGTCCTCGGTCGAGCGCGGCTACGACCTGCTCGCTCCGAAGTTCGACCACACGCCCTTCCGCACCTCCGACGCGATTCTCGACGCGACCGCGGACGCGCTGCGTCCGCTCGGGCCGTTCGGCCGGGGGCTGGACGTGTGCTGCGGCACCGGCGCGGGCATGCGGACCCTCGAACCCCTGTGCCAGGAAGGGGTCACGGGCGTCGACTTCAGCACCGGCATGCTCGCGCAGGCGCGCGCAGCACACCCGGACGCCGAGTGGGTGGAGGCCGATGCCCGGGCGCTGCCCTTCACCGAGGACTTCGACCTCGCGGTCACCTTCGGAGCGCTCGGACACCTGCTGCCCGCCGAACGGCCCGCGGTCTTCGCCGGGGTGCACCGCGCGCTGCGCCCCGGCGGGCTCTTCGCCTTCCCGATCGGCGCACCGCCGCCCCTCACATCGGCCTGGTACTGGGCGCTGCTCGGCTTCGACACGGCCATGCGGGTCCGGAACGCCGTGTGGCGTCCCCCGTTCGTCATGTACTACCGCACCTGTCAGTTGCACGCGCTCCGCGACGACCTTGCTGGAGCCGGTTTCACCGTGACAACGGTTCCCTTGACGACGCTGGGCCGACGCGAGGACGGCAGCCCACGCTGCGGGCTCGTCCTCGCACGAAAGGGCGGGAGCACGGCGGGCGCCGCGCGGGACCGGTAGCGGGACGCGCTCAGGCGGCGGCGCGTTCGTCGGCGGCCTGATGTCCGGATCGGCGGTCCGGTAGGTCGCGGTGGTGGCGGAGCGGGCCGATCAGCAGGATCGGGCCGGTCAGGGCCAGGGCGCTGGTGATGATCCACATTGCCGGGCGGACGCCCAGCGCGTCACCGAGCGTCCCGCCGAGCAGTGCGCCGAGCGGAATGGTCCCGTAGCCGACCAGCTGCATGCTCACCGTGACCCGGCCGAGCAGGGCGGGCGGGCTGTAGGTCTGCCGGAAACTTCCCTTGAGGACGTTGCCCACCGCGGCCCCGGCGGCGACGGCGAACCCGCCGGCGACCGTCAGCGCCAACCCCGCCCCCGGCGTGGTGAGCGGGATCAGCAACCCGAAGGGGGCCGCGCCGATCTCGGCGGCGAGCAGGCTGCGGGACGATCCGAAGCGGCGGGCCCAGAAGGTGGCCGAGGCGGCGCCGAGCACGCCGCCCAGGCTCGCCGCGGCCGCGAGGGCGCCGACCATGCCCGGGCTCACGCCGACCTCGCGGATCAGGAAGACGACCAGGATCGACTGATAGCCGATCAGCCCGATGTTGCTCGCCGCCGAGAACAGGGCCAGCACCCGCAGATAGGGGTCGCGGCCGACGAAGCGGAGGCCCTCGCCGATCTCCCGGAGCAGCGTGCCGTGCCGGCGGGCGTCACCATCGCGCGGTTCGCGGGCCCGGATTCCGAGCAGGCAGAACGCTGAGACGAGGAAGCTCGCCGCGTCGAGGAGCAGCGCGTTCACCGCACCGGCGAACTGAACGATCAGGCCGGCCGCGCCCGGACCGCCGACCTGGGCCGCGGCCTCGGTCGACTGGAGCTTCGCGTTGCCCTCGGCCACCTCCTCGCGGTCCAGCAGGGACGGCAGGTAGGCCTGGTACGCCGTCTGGAAGAAGACGCTCGCGGTGCCCGCGCCCAGCGCGACGCCCAGCAGATGGACGACGGTCAGCCGGTCCAGCCAGGCGGCGACCGGCACGCTGAGGAAGAGCAGCAGGGCGGCCAAGTCGCCGGCGAGCATCACCGGCCTGCGCGGCAGGCGGTCCACCCAGGCGCCGGCGGGCAGGCCGATGAGCAGCCAGGGCAGCCAGGCCGCCGCGGACAGCAGCGCCACCTGGAAGGTGCTCGCGTCGAGCGTGGCGACCGCGACCAGCGGCAGGGCCACGCTGGTCACGCTGCTGCCGAGCTTGCTGGTGGCCTGGCCGATCCAGAGCAGCCGGAAGTCCCGGTGCCGGAGCAGACCGCCGGGCCGGCGCGAAGCGCGCGGCGGCGAGAGTGCGGTCACGGCCGCGCCGGCACGCCATGGGTGAAGAGGAAGACGGGTTCGCGGTCCTGCCCGTCGTCGGGGACGTCCCGCCGCTCCCACCGGTCGAGCAGCGCGAGGATCTCCCGCTCCAGCTCGTTGAGTTCGGCTGGCGTCAGGTGCAGCCACTTGTCGACGGAGAAGGCCGCTCCGTTCCACTCCGGGCGCCCCTCCCTGGCGGCGTACCAGGCACGGACCAGGCCGACCTGCCGGTCCAGGTTGAGCGAGGCCGCCGCCTCGGCCACCACACGCCGGGCCGGGTCGTCGTCGAAGTCGCCGGTCACCCAGCGGTACGCGGGCGCGACCGGCCGCCACCAGCGCTCGCGGCGGTCCTTGGCGAGTTCCGGGGCCTCCACGATCAGGCCCGCCGCACCGAGCGCCCTCAGGTGATGGCTGATATTGGCCACCGCTTGCCCGGTCCGGTCGGCGAGGACGCTCGCGGTGGCCGGGCCGTACACGTTGAGGGCGTCCAGAAGACGCCGGCGGAGCGGGTGCGACATCGCGGCCAGCACCCGGGAGTCGGTCACCTTGGGCAGGTCAGCGTCCGTCATGGGACCCATGGTGATACCTGCAACAGTCATTGCACAACATTTATTGTGCAACTTCCCTCACCCAGACCATGCGACCGAAGCGCGGGTTCCACCTTGGTGATCAGCAGGGGTCTCGCTGGCGGACGTGATGTCAGACTGAAGTGGCGAGAGTTGGGGGCCTGTCATGGGTGTTCGGGTCGGCGGGATCGAGCTTTATGCGGGGCCCACGGTTCTGGGTGGGCCCGATGATCTGGACGAGGTGATCCGGGGGTTCGTCGCGGGGGCACGGCACACGCTCCGGGTCGCGGTGCAGGAACTGGACTCCCGTCCGATCGCCCAGGCGGTCCTGGCGGCTCGCGCGGCCGGGGTGCGGGTGCAGATCATCCTGGAGGGCGACTACCTGCGGGAGAACCGGCCCGCGGCGGATCCGTGGACGGCGGCCGGGGCCAACGAGGAGAACCGGCTCATCTACGCCGCGCTGCTGCGCGCCGGTGTGGATCTCATCACGGACCTGAACCCGGCGATCTTCCATCAGAAGTTCATCGTCCGGGACGCCGGGGAGTCGACGGCCGCGGTGCTGACCGGATCGGCGAACTTCACGCTGACCGATACCGGGATCAATCCGGCGGGCGGTGCGGCCGGGAAGACGGGCAACAACCTCAATCACGTGCTGATCCTGCGAGGGCAGCGCGCCGCCGCCCTCTATCTGGAGGAGTTCCTCCGGATGCGTTCCGGGACGTTCGGGGCCATGCACGAGCGCGTCGAGCCGCGCCCCGCGGAGTTCCGGCTGGGGCAGGTCCGGGTCAAGCCGCTGTTCGCGCCCCGGCACGGGCCGGAGATGGAGATCATGAAGCAGATGCTCAAGGCCGCGGCGACCGTGGACTTCGCGATGTTCACGTTCGCCCGGTCGTCGGGCATCGACGACACCATGATCCGGCTCGCGCCGTCGCTGCGGCGCGTCCGCGGCGTGCTGGACCACGGGCAGGGCGCGCAGGCGTGGTCGGCCACCGAGCCGCTGAAGGCGGCCGGAGTGGAGCTGTTCGCGAACAAACCGGGCACCGGCGTCCGGAAGGTGCACCACAAGCTGATGGTCATCGACGAGAGGCTGGTGATCGCCGGTAGCTTCAACTACACGGCGCCCGCCACGACGCTGAACGACGAGAACATCATCGTGCTGGGCGACCTGGAGGAGAAGCGCGCGGACGCCGAAGCCGCCCAGCGGACGATCGCCTCCTTCGCGCTTGAGGAGATCGTCCGCATCATCACCGAACTCAGCCGACCTGTCTAGGACGGGCGACGGCTGTGGGCGACGTCTGGTCCGCTGGAGACGCGTACGAGGGCTACATCGGCCGATGGAGCCGGCCTGTGGCGGAGGCGTTCGTGCGGTGGCTGGACGTGCCGGCAGGCCGGCGCTGGCTGGACGTGGGCTGCGGAACCGGCGCTCTGACGGAGACCGTGCTGACCACGGCGGACCCCGAGCGGGTGGTCGGCGTTGATCCCTCCGAGGGGTTCCTGGCCCATACCCGGGAACGGATCGGCGGCGACGCGCGAGCAACCTTCCAGGTCGGCGACGCGCGGTCGTTGCCGGTTCCCGATCGGGGCTTCGACGCCGTGGTCAGCGGGCTGGCGCTCAACTTCATGCCCGGACCGCGGCCCGCCGTGGCCGAGTTCATGCGTGTGACCGCCCCGGGTGGCGTCGTCGCCGCCTACGTCTGGGACTACGCCGAAGGCATGGCCATACTGCGGTGCTTCTGGGACGCGGCCACCGCGTTGGATCGGGCCGCGGCCGAACTGGACGAGGGCCACCGCTTCACCGGCTGCCGACCGGAGCCGCTCGCCCGCCTCTGGACGGACGCAGGGCTGGGAGACGTCGCCGTCCAGGCGATCGAGGTTCCGACGGTGTTCTCCGGCTTCGACGACTATTGGCGGCCGTTCCTCGGCGGTCAGGGCCCGGCACCGGGATACGTCATGTCGCTGGACGAGGAACACCGCCGCGCGCTGCGCGAACTGCTCCGCGCCCGGTTGCCCTTCAGGACGGACGGTTCGATCTCGCTCACCGCCAGGGCCTGGGCGGTGCGCGGACGCTCAGATGCGCAGTAGTTCGTGCAGGCGGCCGCCCGGCCGGCTCGCCGATCATGACCGACTGTGGCCTGGAGCCGGATGTCCGGAGCGCGGAGACGGCGGCTAGGTTCGGACGGGTGCTGGTCGGGACGCGGGTCACGGTTCGGCCGGTGGCGGCCGAGGACGGGGCGGCGTTCGTCGTGCTGGCCAGGCAGAGCCTGCGGCTGCACCGGCATCTGATCTACGCGCCCACCACCGCGACCGAGTTCGGCCGGTATCTGGCGCGGTTCGACGGGGTCGCCGCGGTCGGGTTCGTCGTGCGGCTGAACGGATCCGGCGAGCTGGCCGGGCTGGTGAACATCAACGACATCTCGTGGACGCCCGAACGGAGGGGTTTCCTCGGATTCGGCGGGTTCGCGGCGACCTCGGGTCACGGTTACGTCGGCGAGGCGGTCCGGCTGGTGGTGCGGTACGCGTTCGAGGACCTGGGACTGGACCGGCTGGAGGCCGACGTCCAGCCCGTGAACGCGGCATCCAGGAAGGTCGTCGAACGGGCCGGGTTCCGTCTGGTGGCGTCGCCGCCGAAGGCCATCCGCATCGACGGGGAGTGGCGGGATCACGAGCGGTGGGTGCTGACGGCCGAGCCTGGTAGGCGGCGCGGCGGAGGAGGATGATGGGTCGCGGAGGTTCGGGTCATGCCGGAGACCGTGCTCGTGCGCTACATCGTCCACGACGTGGACGCGGCGATCGAGTTCTATGCGGGGCTGCTCGGGTTCGAGGTCGTGATGCACCCGGCGGAGACCTTCGCGATGCTCGGCCGGGGAGCGCTGCGGCTGGCGCTGTCGGCGCCCTCGGGGATCGGGGGCGGCGGGCAGGCCATGCCGGACGGCCGGGTGCCCGAGCCCGGCGGCTGGAACCGCATCTCACTCCAGGTCGACGACATCGAGGCCGAGGTCGCCCGCCTGGACGAGGCCGGCGTCCCGTTCCGGAACACGATCGTGACCGGAGTAGGCGGCAAGCAGGTCCTGGTGGACGACCCGTCCGGGAACCCGGTCGAGCTGTTCCAGTTCACCTGACCTGGCACGTTCACTGATCGGGCATGGCACATACACGCTCGGTGGCCGGGCACTAGTGGTTGGTGACATCGGCGCGGCCCGGGCGGCCGTGGGGGCGGGTGGGCACGGCACTTGTCGACCGGCTCGGCGGGAGCCGCCGGGCCCGCGTCGTGGTGCTGCTGGCCTGCGCGCTCGCGCTCAACGCGGCCGACACCGGGGTGATCGGGGCGATCGTCCACGAGCTGCGCCGTTCACTGCACATCACCAACACGCAGATCGGGGTCCTGACGGCGGTGCCGGCGGCGGTCGGCGCGGTCGCGACCGTCCCGGTAGGGCAGCTGACCGACCGGGTACCGAGGGTGCCGCTGCTGGCGGGCAGCGTGGTGCTGTGGAGCCTGGCGATGGTCGTCGGAGGGCTGGCCCAGTCGTACGAGTGGCTGCTGGCGTCCAGGGTGGCGCTCGGCGCGGTCACGGCGACGGCCGGGCCCACGGTCGCGTCGCTGATCGGCGACTACGTCCCGCCCGAGGAACGGGCCGGGACCTACGGCCGGATCCTGGCCGGCGAGCTCGTCGGGGTGGGGTTCGGGCTGCTCGCGGGCGGGAACATCGCGGCGTTCGTCAGCTGGCGGGTCGCGTTCTGGTTCGTCGCCCTGCTGGGGCTCGGGCTGGCGGTGCTGCTGTGGCGGATGCTGGCGGAGCCGGAGCGGGGGGCGCAGGGGTCCGGCACCGGCCGGGGCGGGCGGGAGCTCGCGCAGCGGCAGGTGGACATGGCCGGCGTGACAGCGGATCCGCGCAACGTCCTCGGCATGGATCCCGAGCGGATGACGCTGCTCCAGGCGGCCCGGCACGTGCTCGGGATCCGGACGAACGTGATCATCATCGTGGCGTCCGCGGTCGGCTACTTCTTCTTCGCCGGGCTGCGCACGTTCGCGATCGTCTTCGTGCAGGAGCGGTACGCGGTCGGCCGGGGCGAGCTGTCGGCGTTCCTGCCGGTCATCGGGCTGGCCGCGCTCGCGGGGGTGCTCCTCGGCGGGCGGCTGGCCGACCGGCTGGTCCGCGCCGGGGCGATCACCGCGCGGGTCACCGTGCCGGGGGTGGCGTTCGCCGTGTCGGCGCTGCTGTTCCTGCCCGGTCTCCTCACCGGCGAGGCGCTGATCGCGCTGCCGCTGTTCACGCTCGCCGCGGCCGCGCTCGCCGCCGCGAACCCGCCGCTGGACGCGGTCCGGCTGGACGTCGTCCACTTCCGGCTGTGGGGCCGCGCGGAGTCGATCCGGACGATCGTCCGGATGGCCGGGGAGGCGGCGGCGCCCGTGCTCTTCGGATGGCTGTCGGGCCTGCTGGACTCCGGCCGGGGATCGGCGACCGGCCTCGACCGGGTGTTCCTGCTGGCCTTGCTGCCGCTGGCGCTCAATGGCCTGCTGCTGCTCAGGGGGCGGCGCACCTACCCGCAGGACGTGGCGTCCGCCCTGGAGTCCGAACGCCGCTACGCCGACGGCCCCGCCTGATCCCGGGCGCTCCGTACGACCTCAGTCGTCCGGCGGCGGCTCGTTCAGGATGCGGTAGCGGTCCAGGAGGCGTTCGAGCTCGCGGCGGTCGCGCTTGGTGGGGCGGCCCGCCCCGCGCTCGCGGCGGCCGACCGGGATGAGCGCCTCGCGCGGCGGCGGGGGCGGGCTCTTGTCGATCAGGCACTTCTGGGCGTCGGGCGCGCCGACCCGCTTACGGATGATCTTCTGCACCACGACGATCCGCTCCCGCCCGTCGTGGCGGAGCCGGATCTCGTCGCCGGGCTTCACCGCGGTGGACGGCTTGGCGCGCTCGTCGTTCACGCGGACATGGCCCGCCCGGCACGCGGTCGTCGCCATCGAACGGGTCTTCAGCAGCCGCACGGACCAGATCCACAGGTCGACCCGCACGGACCCCTCGTCGCCCATGCGTCCATGATGTCACTTCGGCGCGGGTGCCCGGTTGGCGCTGATCCACGCGTCGGCGCGTTCCCACTGCCCGTAGAGCCAGCGGACGCGGGCGTCCCGGTCGCCGGGGACGTCCGCGGCGGCGATGCGCCACCAGCGGGCGCGGACGACGCCGGTCAGCGGGACGCGCCGCCAGATGTCGCCCGGCGTGGCCATGTGGTCGAGCCCGCAGTGCGCGACGAACACCACGTCGGCGGACGGGGCCGAGTCGAGCGCGGCCAGCACGCCGCCGGGGCGCGGCGGCATCAGGTTGCGCATCGCGGCGGCGCGGGCCGCCTCGTGCCGCCGCCGCAGCCGGGCCAGCCGGCGGATCGCGCGGCGGCGCCGCTCCGGGGAGAAGTTGCCGCCCTCGGGAAAGATCAGCAATGCGTCGCGGGGGCCGAGGTCGCGGGCGAGCCGGCCGATGTCCCCGGTCGCGCCGCCGCCGGGCGTGACGAACACGTTCGGCATGCGGTTCGCGGCGATGTCGACGCACGGGTCGAGCTGGAGCTGCGCCTTCATGACCACGCGGGGCCGGCGCCCGTAGTCGGTCAGCAGGTGGTGGACGAGCAGGAGCGCGTCGCCGGGCCCCGCGTGCCGGCTGAGGATGATCAGCGGACGGCCGGGGCCGGACCCGTCCCCGCTGCCGTCGACCTCCACGCGCAGGCCCAGCCGTCGCTGCGCCGTCGCGTAGAGGGCGGCGACATAGCGGCGGATGACGTCGTAGTGCTGCTCGTCGTGGGTGCGGCCTCGGAGCCACAGCCATCCGCACTCAAGGACGGCGGCCGACTCGCGCGTCCCCCACACCAGCGTGAACCACAGCAGTCGCAGTGCCCGCTTCCGCTCGCGTCCGGCCAGCGACGTCACCACGTAGGTGACCGGGAACAGCGCGACGACCAGCAGGGTCAGCAGGAACAGCAGCGGTGTGAACACCAGGCGGCGGACGAAACGGGGCGGCACCATCTCACGCTCGCTCCTTCAGGTACGTCAACGATGCCTGATAGGCGCGCTCGATGTGAGCCTGGATTCCGGAGACGTTCCGGTAGCGCATCTGGGCGAGGTCGACGCCGGCCTTCTGCGGCCTGCCGCCGGCGGGCAGGACGTGCACGGTCAGGCCGTCCGCGAGGGTGGACATCTCCTCGAAGAACCGGTGCCGGCGCGCGATCTCGAACGCGACCAGGCCGACCTCCCACGGCCGGCGCGGCGGTGCCAGGTCGCGTTCGATCCGCCCGACGTGCAGGACGTAGATGGTGGTGGCGCCCAGCATGACGGCCCGGCCGACCGGGATGCTGTGGACGAGCCCGCCGTCGAAGTAGTGCCGGTCCCCCACCCGGACGGGCGGCAGCAGCCCCGGCGCGGCCGACGACGCGAGCACCGCGGGGATGACCGGACCTCCCGTGAACCAGTGCGCCATCGCCGTCTCGATTCCGGCGGCGACGCACTGGAACGGGACCTCGAGGTCTTCGAACTCCGAGACGGGGAGGAGTTCGTCCAGCATGCGGCGCAGCGGCTCGTTCGAGTGCAGGTGCGTGCCGGACCGGGCGAGCGTCAGCAGCCGCGCCCAGACGCGGGAGCCGAACACGTCGCGGACGGAGTCGTCCGACCACAGGCTGGTGAGCCGCTCGACCGCGGTGGCCGGTTCCGCCGCGACGAACACGCCGTTCAGCGCCCCGATGGACGTCCCCACGACGAGGTCGGGCCGGACGCCGGTCTCCTCCAGCGCCCGCAGCATGCCGACCTCGTGCGCGCCGAGCACCCCGCCGCCCCCGAGCACGAACGCCACCCGCGGCTCCCGTCCCACCCGGGCCTCCCTTCAACGCGCTGGGGGCAACCTCACCCGTGGGAACCGGGATAAACAGGACCGACCGCCCAGGGTGCTGGACGGCCGGTCCTTCGTGCGGCGATGCCGGTCGGTGTCAGGGTCAGGGTCAGTGGCTGCGCGTCTTCAGGCCGTAGCCGTAGGGGAACAGGGGGTTGTAGTTCCGGTCGCCGACGTTGATCGGCTCCTGGTTCTCACTGCGCGGCCATGTCACCGACAGCTTCCCGGTGAACGGGCGCTTGCCGAACAGGACGTCCGCGACGCCCGCGCCCTCGCTGCCGGGCAGCCAGGACATGACGAACGCGTCCATCTTGGACAACTGGTCGGTGACGATCTGCGGGCGTCCCGCGACGTCCAGGACGACGCAGGTCTTGATCGCACCGCAGACCTTGTCGATGTTCGCCTTGTCGGCGTCGGACAGGTTCAGCGTGTGGCCGTTGCCGACGTCGCCCACGCCCTCGGCGTACGGCTTCTCGCCGACCACCACGATGCCGACGTCGCTGCCGGACGTCGGCGCCGACGCGTCCGCGCTGTAGGTGACGTTGGACGAGTTCTGCTTGATGCCGTCCAGGATGGTCGTGCCGGGGATGATGCGGCCGGACGACCCCTGCCACGTGACGGTCCAGCCGCCGGCCTGGTTGCCGATGTCGTCGGCGTTGGCCCCGGCCACGTAGATCCGCCCGTTCTTCCTGAGCGGCAGCGCGTTCCTGGAGTTCTTCAGCAGGACCTGCGACTTGGCGACGGCCTCGCGGGCGACCGCCCGGTGCTCCGGCGACCCGATCGTCTTGGCGTTGCTCCGGTCGGTGTAGGGGTGCTCGAACAGCCCGAGCTCGAACTTCGCCTTCAGGATGCGGCTGACGGCGTCGTCGATCCGCGACATCTTCACGCGTCCCGCCTGCACCTCCGCGAGCAGGGTCTGCTCGAACTGCGGGGCGCTGTAGGGCTCCATGAACATGTCCATGCCGGCGTTGACGGACGTCCGGACCTGCGTGGCGTAGTCGCCCGGGATCTGGTGGATGGCCTCCCAGTCGCTGATCAGGAAGCCGTCGAACCCGATCTTCTGCTTGAGGACGTCGGTGAGCAGCTCCTTGCTCGCGCTCATCTTGATCGGGTTGCCGGCGCCGTCCTCCTTCCAGTCCACGCTGGAGAACGACGGCATGATGCTGCCGACGCCGTACTTCTTCACGGCGACGACGTACGGCGCCAGGTCGACCTTGGCGAAGTGCTTGCGGTCGGTGAGGGTGACGCCCTGGTCGATCGTGTACGTCCCGCTGGTGGACGAGCCGAACACGGTGTCGCCGTCACCGGCGTAGTGCTTGGCCGTCGCGAGGACGTGCTTGTTCGTCGCCAGGTCGCCCTTGTTGCGGCCCTGGAAGCCCTCCAGGCCGGTCTCCATCTTGATGACGAGCCCCGGGTCCTCGCCGAAGCTCTCGTAGGCGCGCCCCCAGCGCAGGTCACGGGTGACGCAGACGCAGGGCGCGAACACCCACTGGGGTCCGGTCGCCTTCGTCTCCATGGCCGTGATCTGCTCTTCCTTGCGGACGAGGCCCGGATCGCGGGTCGCACCCATCGCGATGTTGTGCGGGAAGACGGTGGCGCCGACGAGGTTGTTGTGCCCGTGCACGGAGTCGATCCCGTACAGCAGCGGGATCTTCAGCCGGGTCGCGAGCGCCTTCGACTGGTAGGCGTCGACCATGTCGGCCCAGCCCGCGGGGGTGTTGTCGGCGGGCACCGAGCCGCCGCCGGAGAGCACCGATCCGAGGGCCAGTGTCGTGATCTGGTCCCGGTCACCGTCGATGGCGCCGCGCTCGGCCTGCGTCATCTGGCCGATCTTCTCTTGCAGGGTCATGCGGCCGAGCAGGTAGCTCACCCGCTGCGCGACGGGCAGCCGCGGGTTCAGATAGGCGGCCTTCTGGGGGGCGGCGGCCAGCGCGGGCTGCGCCGCGATGGCCGACGGGAGGGCGGCGATGGTCGCGACCGCGACCAGTGATCGCCCGATCCGGGAAGCGATGACACGTCTGTGGGGGTATGGCAAGTCGTCCCTCCTGGGTCGCTCCGAGGACGCCGCGCGGCCCGGCGGACCGCGCGCACGACCGGACGCCGGGGTCATGGCTCGCCCGGACGGCCATGACCCCGACGCCGGTGACGTCGTCACCCAGGAACCTCCCCCACCTCCCCGCTATCTGTCAACAAACCTGCCTATTGGAGACCGGCCCCTGACGGAAACTGTGAAAGACGGGTTGACGGCCACGCGTCGAATCAGAACAAAGCCGGTCGGACCGCCCGTCCGGCTTCGGCCGCGCGCCGGCCACCGGCACACCCGGCATGGCCGTCCGGCCCCACTGGCCACACCCGGTCACCGGCGTCCCCGCGGCCGACGCCGCCGCGGAGACACCGGGACGGGCGCCCGGCCGGCCGGCGGGTGAGGAACAGCCGGCCGGGCGCGCCGCCATCCGGGGTGGTGCGGGATCGGGGCTAGGCGGACGGGCGGTCCCGGTCGGTCCGGCGCTCGGCGCGGGCGGCGTCCTCGCGGGTGACCTCGATGCGCTCCTTGCGGAGTTCGCCGCGGACCGTCTGCTCGTCCTGGACCTGCTCGGTGCGGAGCCGGACGCGCTCGACCGGGACGGTCTCCTTGGCGATGACCGGGCGCTCCTCGTAGAGGATGATCTCCTGGTCCTCCTCGGAAATGGTGATCTTCGGGTCCGGCCGGCCGCCGGTGATCGGCTCACGGTCGACCTTGAGCTCCTCGTGCGAGACCGGGATCGTCCGCTCCACCATCTCGGTCTCGACCCACTTGTGCACCCGGACGCGGCCGGCCTCGTGCCGCTCGGTGTCGATGCGCATCTGCTCCTCGGACCGGGTGATCTCGGTCATCGGAGCCTCCGCGCCCTCGCGCGCCGACTGCGGCGGCATCGTCCGGCCGGTCGCCTGGCCGGAGGTCCCCGCCGGGCTATCGCTCGCCCGGCCACCGCTCGCCTCGCCGGCCTTCGCCTGGCCGCCGCCCGCCTGGCCGGACGCCGCCTGGCCACCGGTCGTCCCGCGCTTGTCCCGCTCGGGGTGGACGGCCATGCCCGCGGGGCCCGCCATGCCGGCGGTCCCGGCGGCGCCCGGCGTCCCCGGCGCGCCGGGTTCCCCGGCGGTGTCGGCCGATCCGGCGGTGCCGGCGGCGCCGGCCTTGTCGGTCATGTCCTCGGCGTCCGCGGTGCGGCGGTCATCGGCCGTGTCGGAGGGGTCCGCTTCATCGCCCGTGCGGCGACCGCCCGGGGGACGGACGCCGTAGTGCCGGTACAGGTCCACGATCTGCGCGTGCGAGAGGTGTTCGTCGGCGTCGACGTTCGGAGCGCCCTTGATGGTCTCCTTGTCGTACGGGACCTGGAGGGCGTCCTGGGCCTTCCTCGCACCGGACAGGGGGACAAAGCTCTCCCGCATCCCGAACCATCCGGTGTGCACGGTCACCCACTCCGGGGCGCCGGAGTCGTCGTTGAGGTAGACCTGCTTGATCGTGCCGACCTTCGCGCCATTGGTGTCGGTCACGCTCATCCCCATGAGCTCCCGCACCTGTGTCTGCGTCTGCACGTGAACACCTCCGCTTCCGTGAACGCTCCCGGACGGCAGGGGGCGGGGGGATGGTGATACCCGCCACTCGGTAGCGGTGTTCTGTTGATCCCGAGTTGCCGGATTACCTCCTGCTTTTCCGTGCCAGGACGCACTAAACGCGTTTACGCGATTATGGCAAACGATTTACCGAATACTTACAGCGGTCGCGCGAGGGATGCCGCATCACTTATCCGGCAAATGCGGGCAGACTTCTTATTCGGGAATGGCATCCTGCGCAAAATAGTGATCATTTTAGTTTGCGGCGGTTTCGTTTCTCCGGTTCCGCGCAAAGACTGCGAAAGGACGTTCCCCACACATCGGAGAACCGAAATGCGCGACTTCTCACCGGCGGCCCGGCGGGCGGGGGCCGTGTCCGCCGTGGTGACCGCCGCCCTCGCCTGCACGGCGTTCGCGGGGTCCGCCGCCCCGTCCCCGCGTCCGCCGACCTGGTGCAAGCCCGGCGGGACGCTCGCCGCCCGCACGATGCCGCAGAAGGTCAGGATCGCCGACTGCGACCTGCGCGGCCGGACGGTGCGCGGTACGAACGGGCTCGCCGCGACCGTCCCGTCCGACGGCACCTCGCTCGTGGCGCACGCGCTGCGCACCGACGGGGCGGCCGAACTGCGCATCCAGGTGAACTCGCGGGCAGGCGAGATCACCATCGGCTCGGCCGGCTCGCGGGTGCCGCAGGGCAGGCCGCGTGCGTTCCGGGCACCGCAGAACGCGTGCCAGGACGGTGCGCACAGTCCCGAGCCCAGCAGATGGCCGAGAGGCACCGCCGTCCAGTGGCACTACTACGCGGGGACGGCCGGACTGCCGAGAGATCCCATCAGCAAGGGCATCGCCAACATGGTCGGCGGCACCACCGACTGCACGGGCGGGGGCCGGTTCACGCCGCTGCCGGCCGTGGGCGAGAACTACGCCGGGGCGAGCAACCAGGCCCCGGACCTGACGACCGCGGCGGCCTGCGGGACCCGGGACCGGGTCAACACGTTCGGCTGGCTCGCCATGCCGGCCGCCGACGCCCCGGTCCTCGCGGCGACCTGCACGTGGTTCAACGGCCCGACGACGGTCGAGGCGGACGTGGCACTGCAGACGCAGGGGAAGCGGTGGTGGACGGGCGGTGCGTGCCCGGCGGGAACCTACTCCGCGGAGGCCGTCGCGACGCACGAGTCGGGCCACGTCCTCGGCCTCGCCCATGTCGAGGGGAGCGAGCACGCGAACCTCACGATGGCGCCGTCCCTCAGGTCCTGCGACGACGGGCCCGCCACGCTCGGGAAGGGCGACCACGACGGGCTGATCGCCATCTACGGCGGACGCTGAGCGGCGGCGAGCCGCGCGCGCCGTCAGCGTCCGGTGCGAGGATCAGCGTTTCGTGAGGAGCTTGCCGACGACGACGAGGCGGCGCCGGTCCGAGCCCTTCGGCGTACAGGTGATGAGCGTGACGTACGCGCCGTTGGGCGCGCTGGCCCGCTTGAACGGCACCGGTTCCAGCACGTGCCGGTCACTGGGCCTGATGACGCGCTTGGTCCGTACCGTGTACGGGTAGGTCCTGCGTCCGACGCGCAGGGTGATCCGGTCGCCGCGCCGCATCCGGTCGAGTCTGTTGAACGGGTGCAGCCAGGTCGTCCGGTGGGCGAGCAGCACCGTGTTGCCCTCGCGCCCCGGGAACGCCGTCCCCGGGTAGTGGCCGACGCCGCGCCGCAGGACCTCCTGCCCGACGCCCTGCCTGACCACCATCTTCAGGCCCATCCGCTTGATCCGGATGTGCGCGATCACCGAGCCCTTCGCCGGCCGCGCCGCGGCCTCGACCGCCGCCGGCGCGGCCCGCGCCTGCGGGACGGTGAGGGCGGGCACGGCGAGGACGGGCACGGCGCAGAAGACGGCCATGGCCGCCGCGCGGCGTAACCTCCGGTCGAGCATGGTTCCCTCTCCATCGATGTGGGGTCTGCCGGCATGGGGAAGGGGCGGCACGTCTGCCGCCCCCTCTCCGCTGTTCATCGGCCGGGGATCGTCATCCAGGCCGACTCATCGTCAGGTCAGGGCCGGCCCGCCGAGCGTGACGGGCATGTCCTCGCCCAAGGGCGCCTGCGGGCCGACCTGCCCCGGCTTGACGTCCACCCCGGGCACCTTGACGGCGCGCCGGAGCTTGTTCACGAACCCCTTCAGGACGGGCAGGGCGTTCGCGGCGCGCTGGTCGACGGCCGGGGTCGCGATACGGGAGCCGTCCGCCCGCGTCGTCGAGGGCAGCTTCGTGTGCTTGACGGCCGGACGGTGCTTGGACGGCTTGTACGGCTTGTGCTTCGGCGGCGTCGGCCACTTGTGCGGCTTCTTGTGCGGCTTCTTGTGTCCGTGCCCGTGCCCGTCCCCGACGGACGCGCCGCCCTTGCACTGCGCCTGCGCGAGTCCGAACGCCGCGGCGGAGTTGCCGCACACATTGATCGGAATCCTGATCGGCACGAACGCCTGGTTGCCGTTCAGAATCCCGAAGTTGCCGGTGCTCGTCGCCTTCACGTCGTCGTCACCGGCCCGCTTGACGGACGCGCCGCCCTTGCACCGCGCCTGCGCGGCGCCGATGAACGCGACGGCGTTGCCGCACACGTCGATCGGGACGCTGATCGGCATGTAGAGCTGGTTGCCGTTCAGCAGGCCGAAGTTGCCGGCGGTCTGCATGTCCACCTTGTGGCCGCGGTCCCAGCCGCCGTCGTCCCAGCCACCGCCGCCGCCGCCGAAGCCGCTGCCGCCGAAGCCGCTGCCGAAGCCGTCGGCCATCCGGTAGCCGGACTCGGTGGCGCGGCGCTCGCGCGACCGGTGGTTCGAGACGCTGGCACCGCCCTTGCACTGGGCCCTGCTGAGCCCGGCGATCGCGATGGCGTTGCCGCACACGTCGATCGGGATGCTGATCGGCGCGTACACCTGGTTGCCGTTCAGCGCCCCGAAGTTGCCGGCCGACGTCAGGCGGACCTTGCCGTCGTGGCCGCCGCCCCCGTACATGGTTTCGGCGTTGGCCGCGACTCCGGAGCCGAAGGCGGCTCCGACGGCGAGGGCGCCCGCGGCCACCAGGGCGGCGCGGGAGGTGTTCCTTGCCCGAATACGCATGATCTCTTGCTCCTGTCCATTGCTTCGATTCGGTGAATCGTGGTGATCGCCGCGCGGCACCGTCACGGTGCGCGCAGCCCGGCAGCGGCCGGACTCGGCCGTTGCCGATCGAGGAAGGTCCAATGAGCGGGGCGGGCGGCGTACCTCAGGCACGCGGCCGCCGGGAACCGGCCGCGTTCGGCCGGAAGGATGTCCCTAGTCGGGGACGACGGACGGGCCGCCGGGCGCGGCCACGTCGGTCAGCGCCGTGCGGTGGAACGTCCCACGGTGCAAGGCGGGCGGAGCCGCCGGGTACCGGCGGTTCAGCAGGTCGGCGAGCGGGGCGAACGGGTGTCCGCCCGCGGAGCCGCCGCCGCGCGGGCCGTCCTGGCCGGTCGGCAGCACGGGGCCGGGCGCCGGGACGCGATGGTCGCCGTGGCAGCCCGGGCAGGGGCCGGAGTGCCGGTCCGCCGGGTCCCCCGCGGTCATCGCGGGGGCGGCGGCGGTGGCGTGACGGGTGTGCACGGCGACGGACACCGTCTCCTGCCGCAGGTGGACGCCGTCGTCCGGCGTCGCCGGCTTCACGCCGGCGTCCGGCGGCAGGCCGTCGCGCAGGGCGGGACGCGAGCCCGTCACCCGGTGGACGAGGCCACCGAGGTCGGGGCCGGCGGGACGGACCTCCGGTACCCGCACCTGCGGGACACCGGCGGCATCGGCCACCTCCCGCACGTGCCTGACGGCCCGGTCCTTGTCGTCGAACACGTCCTGCTGCCGGGACCGGAGGTACCGCATCGGCTGGTAGCCGATCTCCCGCACGTCGCCGAAGAGGACGTCCGCCGGGTCGCCGGTGCGCCAGTCGCGGCCTATGGAGAAGTGCCCGAGCGTGGACGAGCCGGTGAAGCCCTGGTCGGCCAGGCCGGCCGCGGGCTCCGGCGGCCGCTCCGCCGCGAAGGCGGAGTCGGTCAGCGCCGAGAGCGCGATCCAGCCGGCGAAAAGGAATCCCGCGATGGCGACGAGACGCACGAGAACCGGGACGAGGGCATGCCGCCGACCCCGCGGGCGAATCGCCCCGCGCTGGATCGGTTCGGACTCCACTGCCGGTTCTCCTTGTCGACGTAGCCGCGTTCAGGTGCGGTTTCTGATTCCGGTCGGCATGAACGTAGCACCATGGCCTACCCGATCAAGGAGCCATTCATTTCTCTTCCGGCGTGTCCCCGGATCATTTACCTGGACGTGAATTCCGCTTTTACCGCAGCCGGTTTTCCGGTATCCAGGCATCCGTTTTGCCGGGCTTCGACCTTTGGTCGGTTCTGGGGGTCTTCTCCACCCCGCGGGCGGCGCCGCTTCATCGGCGGTTCATCCGGAGGCCGGGAGAAGCATGGCGGACGGTATCGAGTGCGCTACATTCGGTGAACGAGCGGCCGCGCAGGCCGCCCGAGCGAGGAGCTTCCGATGCCCGATCCCTCGTCCACGATGGTGCGCCTGCTCCCCGCGCGCCGTCACCACCCCCGCCGCGAGACCCGCCGCTTCGCCACCCGCGCCGAACTCGACCTGATCGCGCTCGCCGGCGTTTCCGCCGGTCAGGACGCACGCCCCAAGCGGAAATGGTCCTCCGCGTGGACGCTGTACTCGCGCTGGGAATGGGCCATGGCCACTGCCAGGGCCGAGCGCGCACGCCGCAGGGCGCGTCCGCCCTGGGGGTAGGCCGGGCCCCGCGGCAGGAACGGGCCAGCCGGCGGGCCCCGTGGTGGAGCTCCGCCGGCTGGAGGAGAATTCTTCGCCTAAGCGCCTTTCGCCCGCGCCGGGGGAAAGGACCTCACCGCTGGGAGGCGTCCGGCTTCAGGACGCTCGCGGGCCGTCCCGCCGGCACCCGCACCGGCGGCGTCCGCCGGACGATGTGGTGCGCGATCCGCCGCGCCGCGAAGTCGGCGCCGTGCACGAACCGCATGACGGGCCCGAACGTGGAGGCGGCGGCGAGGCCCGCGAAGTAGAGCCCGGGCACCGACGCCTCGAAGTCCCGGCTGAGCACCGGCGCGCCGAGCCGGGTCGCGATGCGGCCGCGCAGCTCGGGTGCGAGCAGGCCGAGCCGCTCGATGTCCACGACGTACCCGGTGGCGGCGATGACGTGCTCGGCCTCCGTGACGAGGCGCCGCCCGGTGCGGTCGGTGGTGGTGACGGCGATGCCGTCGCCCTGCTCGACCGCCTTCGCCAGGAGCCGGCCCGTCGAGACGCGGATCCGGTCGTCCAGCCGGTCGCGCAGCCACCACGCGCCCGCCGGTGGGAGCGTCTCGCGGACGATCCGCTGCCGTGTCCGCTCCGGCAGGTACCGCACGAGGCCGGGCCGCTCGGCCCAGAGCCACGTCCGGTAGCCGGTGCCGAGCCCGGACCGGGGCCCGGCCAGCGCCGCGGTGCGCACCGGCCGGTGCTCGGCGGGCACGGTGTTCCAGTCGAGCACGCGCCTGCGGGCGAGGAGGTGCGGGCGCGCGCCCGCGTCGGCCAGCAGCACCGCCGTCTCCAGCGCGGACTGCCCCGCGCCGACGACCGCGACCTCCTTCCCCGAGAACAGGCCGAGGTCGCTGTGCGCGCTGCTGTGCGAGACGAGCCAGGACGGCAGGCCCGCCAGCTCGTCCGGGACGTGCGCGAACGGCCCGACGCCCACGGCGACGACGACGGCCCGCGTCGTGATCGTCTCGCCGGTGGACAGCGTGACGCGGTACCCGTCCCGCCCGCCCCGCTCGACGGTGACGACCTGCGCGTCCTCGGTGCCGCCGACGGCCTCGGCGGCGAACCACCGGCCGTACTCGACGAAGGTGTCCAGGGGGATCGGACGCCCGAGCCGGAAGTCCGGATGGCGGTCGGTGAACCGCATGCCCTTCTGCGGTGCCCCGAGGTTGGACGCGAACGGCTCGGACTTCAGGTACATGCCCTCCGGCATGTTCGCGTCCCAGAACTTCATCGGCTCACCGATGACCCGGACCCCGAGCCCGAGGTTCCGCAGGTGGGCGGCCGTCGACAGGCCGTAGGGCCCGGCACCGGCGATGACGACGTCGCTGGACGGGTCGCTCATGTTCCATTCCCCCGTGTGTTGTGGTGTTACCTGGTGCGGAGCCGCCCGATCGCGTGGAGCGCGCTCTGCCGCCCCATCGCGAGGAAGGGCGGCAGATCGTCCCCGGCGAACCAGGCGAACTCGTCCGCCTCCCGCAACGGGCGGAGGGTCTCCCGCAGCGGGCGGAGACCGGCGCGCGGCGCACGCCGGGCCGATCCCCGGAGGTAGTGGTTCTCGACCAGCAGGGTGCGGCCGGGAGCCGGAAGCGCGTCCGGGACGGGGCGGCCCGACTGGTCGAGGTGCAGCACGCGCGCGAGGTCGAGGCCGTCGCGGTCGGTGAACAACCGGAACTGCGCGCCGATCCGGGGGTTGAAGTCCAGCAGGTGGTGGACGCCGCCGTCCGCGTCGAACCGGAAGTCGAGGTCGACGAGGCCGCGGCAGCCGAACAGCCGGACGATCCGGATCGCGAGGCGTTCCAGCTCGGGATCCGAGACCCACTCCCCCTCGACCGTGTGCCCGGCCTGCGGCGGATGCGCGAGGTGCTTGCGGCCGACCGCACCGAACAGGCAGTCGAGGTTCGCGTCGAAGTAGCCCTGGAAGAACCAGTCGCCGCCGGCCGGCGGGATGCGCCGCTGCAGGATCAGCGGCCCGGGGTCGCCGTCCGGGGACCGGTCGCGGGTGGCGGCGAACAGCCGGTGCAGCGCGCCGAGGGTGCGGACGACCGTGGTGCTGCGCATCCCCGGTCCGAGCCGCCACGGCCGCGCCCACTTGGCGATCAGCGGCAGCCCGAGCGCGGCCGCCGCCTCGTCCACGTCGGCGGCCGACGCCGGCGTGCGGCTCGGCGGGCACCGGACATCGTGGCGCTCGCAGGTCTCCATCAGCAGCGCCTTGTCGGCGACGCTCCGCGGGACGCCGGGATCCTGGCGGGGGAAGACGAAGTGGGGCGCGAGACCGTCCGCGTGCTCGGCGACGAAGATCGCTCCGGCGTCGTCCATCGGGACGAGCAGCGCCGGACGGCCGATCCGCTCGCCGACCTCGCGCAGGTGGCCCAGCAGCTCGGCGGGACGTTCGGCGGGCGGCGCCCAGGGATGCCCGCGGTACAGGTAGCGGGAGCGGGACGAGGGGTTGCCGCGCCCCTCCAGGATGGCGTGCACGGGAACCCCGGCGCGGCCGAGGCTGCGGATCACCGCGAGCGTCCCGTGGTGGAAGACGTTGCGGTCGGTGCGCAGCAGCAGGGCGGGAAGGCCGGGGTCGAGGCGCGTCCTCGGCTGGGCCCGTGAGTCGAAGAACATTCGTTCAGGCCCATTCCCTCATATTACGGCGCACGACATCCCTTCCCCACGGTAAATTTTGCCATCGTCCACTCGTCCGGCTTTTTCGGGGTGGACCTCCAAGGGCATACGATACGCATGCGAGCTGCCGATATACATCCAGCTGGGAGGCCTTTTAGGCATCGCTGGAAAAGGCCGCAACCCTTCTGTCCGCTCCCTGCCGTTCTGGCCGCGTGCGTCTTCCTGCTCGTGCTGTCGGCATCGGCTCTCGTCACCTGGCCGCAGCAGCCCCGAGCAATACAGAAATCATCGAAATATGTGCCATTGGGGGCTTTTCTGGGATCCGGCGCGGAGGGGGTGGCCAGGGTGCGCCAGTTCGAGCGCTGGCTCGGCTCGACGGTGACGGTCGGGCGCACCTACCTGCCCGGCGATGACTGGCGGGACGTCGAGGGGCCGCCGGAGATTCTCGTCCCGTGGGCGCGCTGGAAGAGCGCCGACCCGCGCCGGATGCTGGTGCTCAACGTCCCGATGATGACGCCGAACGAAGCGTGGCTCCCGATGCCGGTGCTGGCCTCCCTGCTGCGCGGCGGCGCGCGGGGCACGTTCGACGGCCATTACCGGGTGCTCGCCAGGCGGCTCGTCTCCATCGGCGCGCGCGACACGGTCATCGTCCTCGGCTGGGAGATGAACGGCGAGGCGTACGCAGGCCGGTGCGCCCCGGATCCCTACGCGTGGAAGGCGTACTGGCGGCGCATCGTGACCGCCATGCGCGGGGTTCCGGGCGCTCGCTTCCGGTTCGATTTCGCGCCGACGCGAGGACTGGACGCGATTCCGTGGATGGACTGCTATCCCGGTGACGACGTCGTCGACATCATCGGATCCGACAGCTATGACCAACCGACGGGCAAATCTTTCCAGGAATTCGTCGAGGAGCCCTACGGGCTGCGCGCGCAAGCCGATTTCGCAGCCTCGCACGGCAAGCGCATCTCGTTCCCCGAATGGGGATTGTTCCGAAATTCGGACAACTCAGATTATGTCCGAGGAATGCATGACTGGATCGCGTCGCATGACGTCGTCTACCAGTCGATCACGGACTACTGCCCGCACGGGGTCTGGTCGTGCGGCGGCAACCCGCGCGCCTCCGCCGCCTACCGCGAACTGTTCGGCGGGGTGACGGCCCCGCCGGCGTCGGGCAACGGGCCGTTCACTCCGGCGCCGGCCACCTCCGCGACACCCGCACCGGCGCCGCCCGCACCGTCCAAAGCACCCAAGCCGTCCAAGGCACCCGCGCCGTCCACGGCGTCCACATCGTCCAAGAAGCCGGCGCCGTCCAAGAAGCCCGCGCCGTCCAAGACGCCGCCCGCCAGGCCGGTACGGCCGTCGTGGATCGGTCCGCCCGCCACCGCCCGCGCGTCGACCAGGGCCTCCGCGGGGACGTCGCCCCGCCCCGCCACGCCGCGGGTGACGGCCGCGAGCAGCGCCACCGTCCCGGCGACGTCGTAGGCGGCGGACGCCAGGGCCGCCGCCCGCCCCTCCCGCTCGGCGATCCCGGGGAACAGCAGCCGCCCGGCCATCTGCTCGGCGAGCGCGCCCGGATCGTCCGCGGGCACGAGGGCGCCGAGCCCCGGCCGGACGATCTCGGTGATGCCCGGGATGTCCGTCCCGACGAGGGGCCGTCCCATGGCGAGCGCCTCCAGCGCCGTCAGGGGCAGCCCTTCCCACCGGGACGGAAGCACGACGAGGTTGGACGCCGACAGCCAGTCCCGCGGGTCCTGCACGGCGGGGACGAACCGCACCCCGGCCACGCGTTCCCGGCGCAGCATGTCCAGATAGTCGCCGTCCCCGACGATGGCGAGCAGCGCCGACGGGCAGCGCGCGGTGACCCCCGGCCACGCCGCGACCAGGACGTCCTGTCCCTTCTGCCTGGTCAGGCGGCCGATACAGACGGCGATGGGGACGGCCGAGGGAAGCCCGAGCCGGGTGCGGGCGGCCTGCCGGGCGTCGCCGTCGGCCGGTGTGAACCGGCGCCGGTCCACACCGTTGCGGACGAGCCGGTACGGCCCGCGCACGCCCGCGCGCATGCCCTCGCGCAGCTCGCCGATGCCGACGCAGACGAGGGCGTCGCTCCACCGCGCGGCGATGCGCTCCCACCGGCGGCTGAGCCCGTCCTGCCGCCCGGTGGCGGCGAGCCAGGACCAGCCGTGCGGCTGGAAGATCGTGGGCGTGCCGAGCGGGCGGCGCAGCAGCCGTCCGGCGAGGCCCGCCTTCGCGGAGTGCAGGTGGACGACGTCCGGCGCGAACCCCTTCACCAGGCGGCGGAGGCTGAGCGCCTCCAGCACGGTGCGGGGGCCGGGGGCGCGCCCGGCGGCCCAGTTGAGCCAGGGCACGCCCGCCGCCATGCACCGCTCGGGCAGGTCGCCGCCCGCCGGGCAGGCCACCGCCACCTCCCAGCCGCGCCGGCGCTGGTCGCCCGCGGCCTGCCCGACGTAGACGGCGACTCCACCCGCGTTCGGCTGGCTGACGTGCAGAATCCGCAGCGGGGTGTCGCCGCCCGGGTCAGTCATGGCCCCCGGAACCGCCGTGATCCGCGTTCCGCCGGTGCTTCCGGTCCGCCAGGGCCGCGCGGGCGCGGGCGAGGCCAGCGAACGCGGCGGCCGGAGCGGTCCGCCCGAGGATGATCCGCTCGTTCCGGACCGGCGTCGGCCGCCACTTCAGCTTGTACGGCTCGTCGCCGCGCAGCAGGCTGACGCCCTGCCGGTGCCGGTCCCGGGCGATGGCGAGGTCCTGGCGCAGCATCATCAGCGAGACGTCCACGCAGGACCGCAGGTCGGGGATCGCCCCGTACAGGTAGGCGCCGACGTACCGGTGGCCGATGAGGACGAGGTCGCTGGCCACGAGCCGTCCGTCCCACCGGTACTGCAGGACGGCGGCGCGCCCGTCGCGGACCATCCCGGCCGCGGCCTCGGCGAGGTGGCGGCGGAACCGCTCGCTGGTGTGCTCGGGGTTGATGGGGCGGCCCCGCCACTGCCGGGCGTGCAGCTCCAGCAGCGCGCAGACGGCGTCCGGTGCCCGGTCCGCCGGCACGCTCTCGACCGCGATGCCGCGCACGTCGATCTTGCGGAGCTTGGCGCGCATCTTGCCGGCCGTGCGGCGCGGCAGCCGCCCGAGAACCTCGTCGATCCCGCCCGCGGGCAGTTCGAGGCAGACCGACGACGGCGTCCGCCAGGACCGGCGCGGCCACTGCTCGGCGACCAGGTGGGCCGCCGAGCCGGGCCGCACCTCGGGAAGGTCGAGCGCGCACCATCCGCGCTCGTCCAGCAGGGCCCGGGCGAGGTGCCGGACCGCACCGTCCGCGTGGACGGGGTCGAGAAGGAAGTCGGTGAAGTCGCTCTGGTCCGCGGCGAGCGGGACGAGCACCCGGAACCCGCGCCGGACGTCCGCCATCAGCGGCGCCGCCGCGACGAGCCGGCCGCGGCACCGGACGGTGGCGAGCCGCAGCCGCCCGGCCGTCCCGTACCAGCCCCACCACGCCTTGAGCCACTCGTAGGTCTGGAACGGCGTCGCGGCCGGGCTGCGGTCGTAGAGGTCGCGCAGGTCGTCGGCCAGGGCGACGAGCGACTGCTCGTCGCGGTGCACCTCGGCCGACCATTCGGCGGCGGGGGCGGCGAGCCGTGCGGGCGCGGTCGCGGTCATGAGCGGGCCCCCATCCGTTCGGCGGCGGCCCGCCCGGGCACGGCGGCGCGGCGCGGCGTCTCCGGCCGGCCGCTCCGTCCGCGCCGGCCGCTCAGGACGGCGGTGCTGAGCCCGGCGAGCAGGAGCCCGGACGCGGTCCCGACGGCGACGCCCAGCGGCAGGTTCGGCGACGAGGGCGCGGACGGCGGCGCGGCGAGGGTCATCGGCGCGACGCGGACGCCGGTGTCCTTGCGGTGGGCCGTCCCGTACCGGACGAGCGCGTCGGCGGCGGCGTTGGCGAACGCGGCGGCGTCGCGGCGCGTCCGGGCGCTGCCGGCGAGCCGGATCAGCGGGGTGTCCGGCGAGGTGGACGCCTGGATGTGCTCCCGGGTGGCGCCGGCCGCGCCGCGCGGCAGCGGGATCGAGGAGTAGGCGAGGGTCTCGGGAAGCGGCGCGAGCCGCCCGTACGCCTGCGCGAAGCTGACCGCCGCCGGGCCGGCGTCGCCGCCGTTCCCGCCCTCCACGACGAGCACGAACGCCGTCGCGGTGTAGGTGGTCGGGGCGAGCAGGGCGTATCCGAGCCCGCCGAGGAGCCCGGCGAGCACGAACGCGATGGACAGGCCGCTGCGGCGCAGCAGCGCGGTGAGCGGCCCGCGCAGGCTCCGGGCGGTCCTGGTGAGCAGGCCGCCCCTCCTCAGTGCCGGCCTCGCCGGTCTTCCCGGCCTTCTCCTGGCGTCACGGTGCGGCATCACGAAGCCCTTTCTCGTGTCGGAACCGCCCCGCGGACGGACGGCTCGGGGCGGTAGAGCCGGGCGAGCTCGGCGGCCTGCTCGGCGATGGCGTAGCGGGCGACGACCGGCGGGACCCGCGTCCGGTCCCGGGGGACGCGCAGGACGCGGGCGAGCTCGGCGCTCCAGATCCCGGCGTCGGCGGGGAGCCGGCGGGCCTGCGGGGCCGCGCCGGACGGGAGGTCGTCGAGGGCCGGGCAGGTCGTGTAGCGGACGGGGAGCCCGGCGGCCAGCGCCTCCAGCACACCGAGGCCGAAGGTCTCCTGGACGGACGGCGCGGCGAGCACGTCCATCGCGGCGAGTGCGCCCGCGACGTCCGAGGTGCCACCGGTGAAGATCACCGAGGCCCGGCGCTCGTGCGCGAGCCGTTCCAGCGCACCGCGCGATGGTCCCGCGCCGACCAGCAGCAGCCGGACGCCGTCCAGCCGCGCGACCGCCTCGATCAGCAGGTCGAACCGCTTGGTCGGGACGAGCCGCCCGACGGCGCCGACGACGGGCTCGGCCGGGCCGATCCCGAGGCGGCGGCGCGTCGCGGTGCGCCGGGCGGCGTCGAACGCGAACGCGGCGGCGTCGATGCCGTTCGGGATGACGACGATCCGGCCGGGGGTGACGCCCCAGCCGCGCAGCCGCGCGGCCACCGTCGGCGACACGGCGACGGTCGTGGACCCGAGCCGCTCGGTCGCCCGGTAGAGCGCCTGCACGCCGCGGGTCGTCGGCCGGCCCTCGATGTGGCCGTCGCCGAGCGAGTGCTCGGTGGCGATGACGCGGGGCGTCCCGGCCATGCGGGCGGCGATCCGGCCGTAGACGCATGCCCGGTAGAGGTGCGTGTGGACGACGTCGTACCGTCCCCGGCGGATCAGCCGGGCGAGCCGGGGCAGCGCCGCGAGGTCCCGGTTGCCGCGCATCCCGATCTCGTGGACGGGGACGCCCGTGCGGCGGATCTCGGCGCCGAGGGTGCCCGTCCGGGTGAGGGTCGCGACCTCGCAGGACACCGGCAGGTGGCGCAGCAGCAGCGCGAGCTGGCGTTCGGCGCCGCCGTGCTCCAGCCCGGTGATGACGTGCAGGACGCGGGTCACACGCGGCTCCGCCGGCGCAGTTCGTGGCGGACGAGCTTGACGCGCATCCGGAGGGGCCCGTCCCGGTCGCCGACGTAGGTGCGGGGCAGCGCGTGCCGGGCCGGCTCCTCGGGACGGATGTCGCACGCGTAGTCGTAGCCGGCCGCCCGCACCGCCTCGATCTCGCGGGCGGTCGCGTGCCCGTAGGGGTAGGCGAAGCCGGTGACGGGCCCGCCGGTCAGGTCCTCCAGGACGGCCCGGCTCTCCTCCAGTTCCTCGCGGAGCTCGGTGTCGTCCGTCCCGGGCAGCGAGACGTGGTGGCGGCCGTGCGAGGCGACCTCCATGCCGGCGCCCGCCACGATCCGGACCTGCTCGGCCGACATGAGGGGCTTGCGCGGACCGTCGTCCCAGGCGTTGTAGGTGCCGATCCGTCCGGACACGACGAAGACCGTCGCGCCGAACCCGTACCGCACCAGCGCGGGGACGGCCCTCGTCGCGAAGTCGGCGTACCCGTCGTCGAACGTGAGCCCGACGAGGCCGCGGGCCCGGCCGGCGTTGTGCGCGTCCAGCAGCTCGGCCATGCCGACGCCGCGCAGGCCCCGCGCCCGCAGCCACCCCAGCTGCCGCTCGAACCGGGCCGGCGACACCGTCACCAGGTGCGGGTCCTCATCGAAGTGGTCGACCGAGTGGTACATCAGCACCGGCGGCGCCGGCCGGGCGGCTCTCGCGGGGGGCGTGGGAGGTCGTCCCCTCACAGGAGACCGCGCCGGTTCTGTCAGGCGTGTCGGTTCGGTCGGCTTGCTCACTGGTATCCCCCGATTCGGTACGGCCGCGCCGGACGAGCGCGCCGAGCGGCGCTGAAGTGATCCACGGCGAGAGCAGGACGCCGAAGGCGACCGCGGTCACGAGCCCGCCCGCGGCGAGGTGGACGGCCGCCGGCGCGTCCAGCGCCCCGGCGGCGAGCAGGCCCGCCGCGCAGGCCCCGGCGGCGGCGAGCACGAGCCGGGACACGTCGGCGCCGACCCGGCGCAGCGAGATCGGCGCGACGCCGCGCCGCAGCCCGGCCAGCAGCAGGACGGCGGCGAGCGTGATGCCGGCGGCGTTCGCGGCGGCCAGCGCGAGCGTCCCGGCGACCGCAGCGAACGCGCCCGCCACCGCCGCGGTGACGGCCAGCCCGATGCCGAGCACGGCCGCCGGCCGCCAAGTCGGCCGCTTCTGCGCGAAGAACGCGCGGGCGGCGAGACCGACCGCCGACTGCCCCCACAGGCCGAGCGCGTAGACCCGCATGATGGACGCGGTGCTGCGCGTGTCCGCGGCCGTGAACTCGCCGTGCTGGAACAGCACCCTGATGACGGCGGGTGCGAACGCGACGAGGAACGCGGTCGCCGCGAGCACCATCGCGCTCGCCACGACGATGTCCTGCTGGACGCGGCGGGCGACCTGCGTGGTGTCCCCGTCCGCCGACGCGCGGGCGAGCCTGGGGAACGTCACCGTGACGATCAGCAGCGACAGCACCATCGGCACCTGCGCGACCTTCTGCGCGTAGTTCAGGTGCGAGATCGACCCGTCCGCGAGCCCGGACCCGAAGAACCGCTCCACGAACACCTGCGCCTGCCGCGTCACCGTGTAGACGACGACGGGTGCCACCGCCGCGAGCCCCAGCCGCACGTCCACGCTCCCGGACGGAGTGGGGGCGTCGCGGAGGCAGCGGAGGAAGGCCGGGGTTTGCACGGCCACCATCAGGGCGCTGCCGCAGGCGACGCCGATGGCGGCGCTGGTGATGCCCATGAGCCCCGACAGGCCCGCTATCAGGGCGAGGATGCCGATGTTGTAGGCGAGGTAGATGGCGGCGGGCGGGCCGAAGCTGTGGTGGGCGCGGAGCGTGGCGCTCATGAAGCCGGCGAGGCCGAACGTCACGACGGTGATCGCCGTCAGGCGGACGCACAGAACGGCCGGGCCGGGCTCGGTCAGGCCGGGCGCGAGGACCTTCACCACGAAAGGCGCGGCCACCACGAGCGTGACCGTGACCAGGGACAGGCCGAGCAGCATCCGGGCCAGGGTCGTGCCGACGAGAGGACGCAGGCCGTCCCCGCGCGCGAGGAGCCGCGTGACGACGGGGACCATGAGCAGCGCCATGGCGTCCTCGATGAGGAGGGGTGAAACGGTCTCGGGGATCGTCCAGGCGACGAGGAACGCGTCCGTGCTGCTGCTGGCGCCGAACAGGTGCGCCATCGCGAGGTCGCGCAGGAAGCCGAGCGCGGTCCCGGCGGCGATGAGAACACCCGACAGCACGGCCGCACGCCCCACGGAGGTCACGGGCGCACCTCCCCGAGCGCGCGGGACGCGGTGATGCCGAGGACGATGGCGGTGAGCGCGCATGTCGGCCCGCCCATGTCCGCGTAGAGGAAGTTGACCAGCAGGAACACCGTGAGGGCGACGGCGGCGAGCCAGAACGGGTCGCGGACGCGGCGGCGCGTCCACAGCCCGGCGACGATCATCGCGAGCAGCGTCGCGAAGCCGGCGAAGCCCACCACGCCCTGCTCGGACAGGAACAGCAGGTACTCGTTGTGCGGCGACAGGAGCGGCTGCCGGACGTACCCGTTGACGGGGTCGGCGGTCTCGCTGCCGGACGACAGCTCGATCGTGGCGTAGGTGTCGCGGTAGGCCGGGAAGTTCTTCACGCCGACACCGGCGACGGGATGGTCCTCCCAGATCCGGACGGCGGCGGCCCACAGCGCGTACCGGTCGTGCACGGACTGGTCGGGGTGGCCGATCGTGCTCACCATCGACTTCGAGCGCTCCACGACCGCCTGCCCGCCGCCGCCCGCGACGCCGGCGAACACGAGGAGTAACGCTCCGCAGCAGGCCAGCACCTTGACGGCCGTCCACCGGTCGAAGATCACCAGGGTGAGGACGGCGGCGGTGCCGAGCGCGATCCACGTTCCGCGGCTGAGCGCCAGCGCCAGCGCGGCGGCCAGCACGACCAGCCCGGCGAGGGCGGCGGGGACGGCCGCGACGCCGCGCCCAGGCGCCGACAGCGCGAACGCGGTCAGCACGAGGAACGCGAACCCGGCCACGATCGACATGGCCATCACGTCGAGGGAGCCGAACGTGCCGACCGCCCGGATGTTCTGGCCGCCCATCGACGCGCCGTTCCCGGTGACCGCCTGCCAGATCCCGTAGACCGCCTCCACGAGCCCGAGACCGAGCACCGACGAGCAGACGATCGCGAGGTCGCGCCGCTCCCGGACGAGCAGCACGACGGCCAGCGGCACCAGCACGAAGATCTGCAGATCGCGGACGAACCCCGCCACGCTGGATTCGATGTCGGTCGAGAGCACGGTGCTGACGCCGAGCGCGGCGATCAGCGGCCCGAACGCGGGAAGCGCGCGGCGCGGCATCTGGACCCGCCCGGTGACCAGCAGGAACGCGGCGACCAGCACGAGCGCGCCGCCGGCGACGTCGCCCATGGTGACCTGCACGCCGGGGCCGAACGCCTCCGCGCCGGGCGGGACCCCCACGGCGGCCACGGCGGCGGCGATCAGCCAGCTCGGGCGCCTCGGCAGCGACCCCGCGAGCCGGAGCGCGGGCGCGTGGGCCGTCATCCGGAGTCCCGGCAGAGCATCGCCCGGGCCGTCAGCATCAGGATCCTCAGGTCGGTCGCGAACGACCAGTGGTCGATGTAGTGGTTGTCGAGCCTCGCCCGCAGCTCGATGGAGGTGTCCCCGCGGAACCCGTGGATCTGCGCCCACCCCGTCATCCCGACAGGGACGCGGTGGCGCAGCACGTAGCCGGGGCAGGTGCGGGAGAACTGCTCCACGAAGTGCGGGCGTTCGGGGCGGGGCCCGACGAGGCTCATGTCACCGCGGACGACGTTCCACAGCTGCGGCAGCTCGTCCAGCGACGTGTTGCGCAGGAACCGGCCGACCCGTCCCATCCGCTCGTCGTTCTTGACCGTCCAGCGGGTGTCGGACTCCCGCTCGTCCGCCGGCTTCAGCGTCCGGAACTTCAGCAGGACGAACTCCTCGCCGCCGAACCCGATCCGCCGCTGCCGGAACAGCACCCCGGGCCCGCCCTCGATCCGGACGGCGGCCGCGCACACCGCGAGCACCGGCATGGCGAGGACGAGGAGCGGGCACGCGACGGCGAGGTCCAGCAGGCGTTTGCCGATGCGGGCCACCGGATCGCGGAGCCGCCAGTCGACCCGGGCGCACGGCAGCCCGGCGAGGTACTCGCGTCGCGCCGGCGCCACCGGGACGACGTCCGACGGAGGCTGGACGAGGAGCGTCTCGCACGGCAGACCGAACGAGATGCGCAGCACCGCTCCCAGCTGGCCGGGGTCGACGTCCTCGGCGACGACGACCAGCGTGTCGATCCCGTGCCCCTCGACGAGCGTGGGCAGGTCGGCCATCTCCCCCAGCACGGGCGCGGCCCCCGGCGGCCCGGCGGGGCGGCCCGCGGCCACCTGCCCGACCGCCGCGAGCCCGAACTCGCCGCGTTCACGCAGGATGTCGAGCATGTGGGCGGCCGTCTGCCCCGTCCCGACGACCAGGGCGGACCGGGCCCGGGACCGGCGGCACCGGTACGTGCGGACGGCCGCGTTCGCGAACGCGCGGACGCCGAGCTGGACCGTCCCGCACAGGGCCGCCGTCCACAGCAGGAGCGTCCCGTCCGACAGCAGCACGGCCGCCACGGCGCCGACGAGCAGTGTCCGGGCGAGAAGCGGCGGCAGGTCGGCGAGCAGAGAGGGGGTGCGGCGCGCCCTGTACAGCCCGCCGGACGCGTTGAGCGCGATGATCGCCAGGGCGGCGAGGCCCGGCAGGAGGCCGCCCCCGTTGAGGGCCACGGCCGCGGCCATCGTCCAGCCGTCCGCGACGGCGAGACACACCGGATACAGTCCGGCCAGGATTCGCGCACCGGTGGCGGCACGGCGGACGGTCGTTCCGCCGCCCGCCGGCATGAGCTCCGGGGCCGCGCCGGAGTCGACGGAGGGACTCAGCCCCTGGGCTCTCATCGCGCGTCCCTTCACAGACAAGAACTCACCTTGCGGGGGCCGTCGCAGGCGGCCACGGACCAGCATCGCAGCTGGTCAGAGCGTGGCTCGCCGCTTTTAACCAGGCCCGCCACTCTCTTGAGGAGAAGATCGACGGAGCGTCCCGAGGGCGTACTGGACCGATAAAGATCCCGCGAATGGGCCACCCGATGCGAACCTTCGCGGGACCATGGACGTCTACAAGTGAGTCGGACGCCGAGAACCGGCCGTCCCGCCCTCCGGGCGGGCCGGGAATAACGGGCCGTTCCGTGAGCGATCTTGTTGCCGTCCCGCGTCACGCGGGCCCGGCGGGATGTTGAGGGAGAACGGTGCGAGGTAAGGCGTTGGCGATGGCGCTTGTCCTGGGCCTGGCTACCGCGTGCGGTGGCAGCAGCGGCGGCGAGGGCGGCGGCGGAACGACCACGAAGGGCGACGACGGCGCCCCCCAGGTGACGATCACACCGGCGAACGGCGCCGGCAAGGCCCGGCCCGACGAGGGCGTGACGGTCACCGCCGCGGGCGGCAAGCTCGGCCAGGTCTCGGTCAAGCTGAAGGGCGTCGACGTCCCCGGCACGCTGTCCGCCGACAAGACCAAGTGGCACTCGACGTGGACGCTGCGGCCCGGCGGCGCCTACCAGGTGTCGGCGACGGCGACGTCCGGGAAGGGCAAGTCCACCACCGCGACCAGCGCGTTCCGCGCCAGCCGCGCCACGGCCGCCACCCGTGTCAACAACGTCGTGCCGAGCCAGAACGAGACGGTCGGCACCGGCATGCCGATCCTCGTCCAGTTCAACAAGGCCGTCCCGGACAAGGCCAAGCCCGCCATCGAGCGGGCCATCGAGATCTCCTCCACCACCCCCACCGAGGGCGCGTGGCGCTGGCTGAGCTCCGGCGAGTCCTTCAACGGCCTCCCCTCCGTCGTCTTCCGTCCGAAGAGCCCGTGGAAGGCGCACCAGACGGTCACCGTCAAGGTCCACTACGCGGGCCTGAAGATCGGCGACGACGTCTTCGGCGACAAGGACGTCACCCGCACCTTCAAGATCGGCGACTCCCACACCGTCAACATCAGCGCCACGACCCACCGGGCCGTCGTCAAGAAGAACGGCCGCACCGTCCGCACCTGGGGCGTCAGCCTCGGCAGCGGCGGCGACGTCCAGGGCGACGGTGTCGACCACCTGCTCACCACCAGCGGCGTCCACCTGACCATGGACCACGTCCGCCTGGAGCGCATGCGCCCGCCCGGCAAGAAGAAGGGCGACCCGGGCTGGTACGACGAGAAGGTCCCGTTCGCGACCCGCATCTCCAACAGCGGCGAGTACATCCACCAGAACATGGACGACCCGTCCTGCCTCGGGAACCGCAACTGCAGCCACGGCTGCGTCCGCTCGCCCGCGAACGACGCCCAGTGGTTCTTCTCGTGGTCCTACCGTGGCGACCTGGTCAAGATCACCGGCACCAAGCGCAGCCTCCAGTGGACGAACGGCCTGGCCTACTGGCAGCTGCCCTTCGCCACCTGGGCCAAGGGCAGCGCCCTCGGCAAGACCATCACCACCACCCAGGCCTGACGACACACCGGAACCCGACCACAGCGAACCGCGCCTGACCAGCGGTTATTCTGCGGCTTCACCGTCCATGCGCGACCGCGGAGCGAGCTGTGGCGTCGAAGATCGTCCTGCATATCGGCCTGCAGAAGTCGGGCACGACCTTCCTGCAGCACATGCTGCAGGAAGGCGGCGAGGCGCTCGCCGAGGCGGGCGTCCGCTACCCCGTTCCCCCGGACTGGGACCAGGGAAAGCGGGGCGTGGCCAACCATGAATGGGCGAGCTACGGGCTGCTGGCGACGGAGTACCCGTGGGTGTCAGAGGGGCGCGCGTCCGAGGAGAAGTCCTCGTGGAAGACCATTCTGGGCAAGGTGAAGTCCTCCCCCGGCACGGTGCTGCTGTCGGCCGAGGCCTTGTCGGTCATCCGGACGCCCGCGATTCACCGTCTCCTGGACGCGCTGGGCGTCGACGACGTCGAGATCGTGGTCACGGCCCGGGGCCTGGGGCAGTTGCTGCCCTCGCTCTGGCAGCAGCACATCCGCAACGGCCGGACGGTGAGCTTCGAAACGTACCTCGCCGGTCTCGCCGCGCAGCGAGAGAAGGGCTGGGACGACATCGAGAACGACTCGGCCTCGCACATCTGGCGGGCGTTCACCTTGAGCAGGCTGGTACGGCGCTGGTCCGAGGCGGGAGCCGCCCGCGTCTCCGTGGTGACGACCCCAGGTAAGCCTCCTCAGCTCCTGTGGCGACGCTTCGCGGAGGCGATCGGACTTCCCGGCCTCGACGAGTTCGCCGTCGTGCCCGAGCGCCAGGCCCACACCGGACTTACGGCACCGGAGACGCTCGTGCTCTCGTCCATGAACGCGGCCGTCCAGGAGACCTCCTGGAGCAGGCAGAACGCCGACCGGGTGCGGCGGGTCGTCATCGACCGGCTCCAGGCCCGCGAACAGCGCGGCGGCAAAGTCGTCATCCCGCCCGCCTGGCGCGCCAGTATCGCCGAGTGGAGCGACCATGACCTCGCCGCTCTCCAGCGAACGTCCGCGCGCGTCGTCGGCGACCTCGACGACCTGCGCTACGACCCGTCCCGGGAGAAGGCGACCCCACCGAGCGCCGAAGAGACCGCACAGGCCGGCGCCATCGCGGCGGTCGCCCTAGCGGAAATGGCCCTGCACGAGGGCCTGATCCAACGCAACGCCCGCCGCCTCCGCCGCCACCTGCTTTCCTGACCCACAGGTGGAAGGGACCACGCACCATCGACAAGAACCATCGGTGTCAGCGTGCGCCCGGGCGCATCGCGGCCGCGGCGTCCGCGGCGACGGTGAGCGAGTCGGTGAGCGGTCGGCCGAGCAGCTGGACGAGGTCGGAAGTGGTGTTGCCGAGGAACCCGTGGCGGACGCTGGTCGCGATCGAGGCGAGCATCGGCGGCTGGAACGGGAGCAGGGCGTCATCGGCAAGGAGCCGGGCGCGGTACTCGCCGAGCCCGATCGTTCGGTGCGCGACGGCGAGGTTTTCGGCGATGTCGGTGGCGGTGATCGGTTCGCCGACCAGGTCATAGGTCGTGTCGGCGTGTACTGCCGGGTTGCCGGCGACGACGGCTGCGGCAGCGGCCAGGTCGACCCGCGCCACCGCAGAGAGGGCGCCCTTGCCGAACGCTGATTCCAGGCCGTCGGCGGTCCAGGTCAGCAGCGCGCCGAAGAGTTCGGCATAGAGCCCGTTGCGCAGGATCGTCCAGCCGAGTCCACTGGCCTTGATCATCTGCTCGGTGGTCCGGTGGGCGAGCGCGAAGCCGAGGTGGTCACCGCCGCCGGTCAGGCTGGTGTAGACCACGTGGCCCACGCCGTCCCGCACCGCGGCGTCAAGAACGGCCCGGTGACGAGCGATGACCTGGTCGTCCTCGGCATACCCCGCCGAGACGAGGACCAGCGTCGAAACGGCGGTGAGGTCGAGGGTCGCAGGGTCGTCGAAGTCGATGCGCCGCTGCCCATCGGCGGGCGATCGACTGCAGCCCAAAGCGGGCACCTTGCGCTCGGCCAACTCCTGGAGCGTGCGGGAGGCGAGCTGTCCGTTGGCGCCGGTCACCATGATCATTGCGGTTCCGTCTCCTACCGTGGTTCTCTTGAGTAACTACGGTGAGATCTTCAACCGACTGCGGTCGGCCCACAAGGAGGCAGTTTCGTGTCAGTGACGCACACCGGTGTAACCGCTGGAGCCGCCGAGCTTGAGCCGTGCGGGAAGTCGAACCATCCCGACTGCGGAATCCGAGACGTCCTTGACCGGGTTGGGGACAAGTGGTCGGTCCTCGTCATCGTCGAACTCGCCAACGGCCCTCGGCGGTTTCGACAGCTCCAGCGCGCCATCGATGGAATCTCCCAACGAATGCTGACCCTGACGGTGCGCCGGCTGGAGCGAGACGGCCTGGTCCTTCGGACCGTGTATCCGACCGTGCCGGCCCAGGTCGACTACCGACTCACCGAGACCGGCGCGAGCCTGACCCACCTCGTCAAGGCACTCGCCGACTGGTCACTCGAACACCGGGCCGGTATCGCCCAGGCCCGTCAGTCCTACGACAGCGCCCACCCCGACAACGAGATCCGATGACCAGCGAAACGTCATCGACGTCCTGACCCGCAACGCCCGGCCGCAGCCACTCGCGCAGATCAAGCGCAAGGACCTCCAGGTACCGGACAGCCGTCCGCCGCCCCGCCAGGTCCGCCACTGACCGGGGTGCCTCAGCATGCGATCCTCGCCCAGACCCACTTGCCCGGCTTGGTCTGAGTCACTCCGCACTTGGACGCCAGCGCCCGGACGAGCGGCAGTCCCCACCCGCCCGTGCCGTCGTCGTACCAGGCGTCCAGCGCCCGCGCGTCCGGGACGACGTCTTCGAGCGCCAGTTCCACGACCGGCTTGACCACCGGCATCTTCTCGGACGAGTCCCACACCGCGAGAAGGACCGCGCCCACCTCCCGCGCGAACCTGACCCGGATCTGCTGATCGGGCGTGGCCTCCGCCGCATTGGCGACCAGTTCCCCGGCGATCAGCAGCACATCGTCCGCGACCTTTCCCAGCCCCCACTCGGCAAGCCGGAACTCCACCAACGTCCGCACCATCCCCGGCACCGTCCCGCAGGCCAAACAGGAAATGTCCAACTCGCCCGCTTTCACGGCCTCCGCCACCATTTCTCCCACCCGCCTTTCTCGACGTTCTCGGGACAACAGTGAGCGCACAGAGTTAGCTTGTCGCTGTTCCTTGAAAGACCTGGAAGTTGAACGCTCCGGGAGGCGGCCGAGTGAACATCAACGAACCACCCGACCCACAGCTCAACCTCTGGGCAACCATCGCCTTCTTCCTGCGGTTTCACCGCCTGCAGCACGGTCAGACGGGTGACACGGTCGCGCGGTGGCTGAATCGGTCCCGCTCTTCGATTTCCAGACTCGAGAGTGGGGAGTCACAGCTCAAGGAGAGCGAAGCGGCGGTCCTGGACGCGAAGTGGAACACCGGCGGTCAATTTGCGATCTTGTTGTGGTTTGCCCGTCTAGGACACGATCCCAACTGGAATAAGAACTACCTGGCGTTCGAGGAACGCTCGTCCGAGATGCGCACGTACGACGGCCAGCTAATCCCGGCCCTGTTCCAAACCCCCGAATACGCACGTGCGCTGCTCTTGGCCGGTCGCCCAAAGAACCTGGAGAAGACCGTCGAGGCCCGGATGGCGCGCCAGACGATCTTGCACCGGCCAGATCCACCCGAGGTGTGGGTATTGCTCGCAGAGACGGTGTTGGGTCCCCACGTGGGCGGGCCAAGCGTGATGCGCGAGCAGATCGCACACCTCGTCCGACTTTCGCAACTTCCAAACGTGATCTTGCGCATCGTCCCGAACAACGCAGGAGCAAACGAAGGCTTGGACGGACCGTTCAAGGTCCTGAAGGTCAAGGAGGGAGAGATCGGCTACCTTGTGGCGCCAAACGGCGGCCGACTAGAGTTGGACGCCGAAGAGGTGGCGGGCCTACGCAACAGGTTCGACCGCATCGGTGCCATGGCATTGCCTGTGGAGTTGTCCCGGGCACTGCTCGAGGACACGATGGAGCACATGTCATGACGACTTCCCCCCTGTGGCGCAAGAGCAGCCGGAGCACAGAGGGCACGTCCGAGCAGTGCGTGGAACTTGCCCAACTTCCAAACGCCGTCGGCATCAGGGACAGCAAGGCCCCCGGCGCGGGCCACCTCAGCCTCACCCCTCGCGCCTTCGCCGACCTCCTCGCTCAGGTCAAGATGGACTCGCTTTCATGATCACTAAGTGGCGCAAATCCACTCGATCGGAAGATCACGGCAACTGCGTGGAGTTGGCCGCGCTCCCACGCGTCGTCGGCATCAGGGACAGCAAGGCCCCCGACGCGGGCCACCTCACCCTCACCACTCGCGCCTTCGCCGAGCTCCTCGACCGCGCCAAGCAGGGCCGACTGTCCCTGTAGCCCCTGATCGGGCTCCCGGGAACGTCACGGGCTGCTGGCACACTGATCCGATGAGCGATCAGGGGATCGGGCGCTGGGTCGAGTTGGGCCAGCGGCTCAAAGTCAGTCCGGGGGTAACCGGCCGTTGACGTTCTCCGCATTCCTGGCCTCGACGCTTGGCCAACCTCCTCGGCGACGGTTCGCCGGGGTCGATCCTGAAGCTCGACCGGGACTTCGGCCCGGCAGAGTTCGAGTGGACGATCACCCTGTCCGCGCAGGACTTCGAGAACGCGGTCACGGCGTACGCTCAGCGGTTCGCCGAGTGCTCCAAGAAGCACGAGCCCGAGCCCTGCGAGGAGGTTCGTTGAGCGCTAACATCAGCCGGCCCCCACCCCGCGACGGGAGGGGGCCGGTACTGTTTTCGGGTCAGCGGCTTCGGGCTACGTCCTGGACATCTCGTCCTGGTACATGTCCCGCAGCACGCGCCGGATGTCGACCGGGGTGTTCGCGTTCGCCGCCAGCCGGGGGTCGACCTGGGTCATCCGCCTGCTGTCCTGGAGAGACCGCTGAAGGTCTTCCAGCCGGTGAAGCACAACCTCATTATCCGCACTCTCCATACGCGCATGGCCTTCGAGCGACTGCCGGAGACGATCCAGGTCCTCGATGATGGCCCCGGCGCCATTGGCGTTTCGTGGTGTCTGGGAGATGGCGCCGACCAGCCTGTCGAGCTCCTCATGCCATTCCTGCTGTGCCTGTTGGTTCTGCCTGCCGATCTGGTCGGCGAGCCGCGCCAGCTCGTCGGTGTCGATCATGGTGCTCGGATCGGCCATCTGGACCCGCAGATCGCAGACTCCGCGCGCCGTCCGGGACGCGTCGACAGCGTCACGGAACATCGCGCTCAGCCTGTCGACCCGCTGGGCGGAGTCCTGGTACTCCGCGGTGAGACGAATCTCTTCCGCATTGAAGAAATCTGGGGCGAGCACGACGCGCGCATCGTGCAGATTCTTCGTCTCCGTGGCGTTCATCAGCATGGACTGGACTTCCCGTTCGATCTGACGCTGGATGTTTCCAGCCGACGTGGCGGTGCCGTCCGGCAGGTCGATACGAATATTGTTGAAGTCCAGCTCGTTCTGCGCGGCTTGCATCACGCCGCTCACCGCCCCCAGATCGCGCAGGTTGCGGACGTCGGGGGTCGGCATGTCGACGTCAGCGGCCCAGTTCCGGGCCATCTCCACGGCGGCGGTCTCCCCCCGCCGGGGGGCGAGGGTGATGCGTGAGATCTCCTCGTCCTTGCCCCCTTCGAGCCAGCGCTCCACCCGCACCCTCACCTCGGGAAGGCGCGTGTCGAGCCCGTGGGCTTCCAGGACGTTGACGATCTCACCGTCATCGGTGATGTAGCCGCGTTCCCTGAGCTTCGCCGTCATCGTGGCGATGTGTTGATCCTGGGTCTCCAGGACCCCGTCGGCGGTCATCTGGGGCCGCCGGTCGCGCGCGGGAAGCATCAAGAACGCCCCCATCGCACCGAACTGCTCGGCGGTGAGGCCCTGTGGTCGTCCGTTCGCCCACTCCACATCGGGGGCGATCAGCCCTTGGTTGCTGACCTGGAGCTGACTGGGGTCCAGTCCCATCGCGCTCGCCGTCTCGGTGAGCGCGCGCATCTTCTCCTCATCGTTGACGAACCCGGTGAACTCCGGGTTGAGCCCTCCGTGCATCCCGGCTCCCCACAGCCGGGCCCGATACATGTTCAGGCCGTCCTCGGTGTGCTCTCTCTCCAGCCGCCGCTGCTCCTCGGGGTCGCTGACCCGGATGATGTTGCGATGCCAGTCGTCGGCCTGCCGCAGGCCCGTCCGGGCACTCCCCGCCGTGGGCATCCCCGCCGCCGCGATCGGCGTGCCCGACCCGTCGCCGTTCGGGCCGCCGTTGCGCGCGCCGGAGATCAGGCCGCCGGCGGCCTGACCGCCGCGCAGGGCCGCGGCACTGCCGGTGAAGGCCATCAGCGGCAACGTCGCCAGCACCGCCGGCGGTGCCACCATCGTCAGACCGGCCAGGCCCGCGGTCAGGCCGGCGTACGCCGCCGCACGCTGCCCGGGCGAGCCCGAAGCGGCCCTCTGCTGCAGCGTGTTGACGCCCCGCTGCAGACGCGCACGCGTGCCGTCGTACCGGTCCTTCGCCCAGTCGGTGACCGGACGGGTGGCACGCTGCGCACCGCGTTTCGCGACGCCGGCCACCGCCCGCGTCGCACGGTTGTTGACCATGCGTCGCTGCAGCGACCGCTCGTCCAGGGCGCCCAGCCGCGCCCGGCCCACGCCGAGCCGGCCGAGCCGTTGGCCCACCTGCTGGCCGGGGTTGCGCGCCATCCTCCGGTCGCCGCTGCTCTTCAGGATGATGGCCGAGGCGAATCCCGTGGCCCCGGTGGTGGACGAGATGTCCCCAAGGCTCAGGATCCTGCTGATCTTCCTGAACAGGAACAGCGCCACCAGCGGAGCCGCGCCTTGCGCGACCTGCTGGAAGAAGTTCGGAGTGCCATCGTTGGTGGTCGCCTCGACGGCCTGATACGTGGTGTCGGTGAGCATCACCATGAACGTCAGGCCCAAGGTGAACAGGAAGTCACCCGCCGCCGCCGCACCGGTCAGCTTGAGCAATCGCATGCCCTGCGGCAGCCCCGCACCGATCAGCAGCAATGTCAGCGGTAAAATCATCACCAGGCCCGCCAAGCCCACACTGGAGACCGTCATACCGATCGCCATGGGTCCCATGACGAACAGGAAGACGAAGGCGACGATCATCGCCATCAGGCCCTGGGTGAGCCGCTGAGCCTGGTTCTTGCCCAGCCATGCGGAGGCGAAGTTCCAGTCGGCACGGCATTCCGGCTTGGTGGAGTAGCAGTTTCCCAGCTTGTCCTTGAGCTCATCATCGCCGTTGAAGTAGAACGGGCCCATCGTGCCGTTGTCACACATGAAACAGAGCACGTCGATGCCGGCGACGCTGAACTGATGCCCGCTCTTGTCATCTTCGTAGGTGATATCGCTGAAGAGCTTCTTGCAGGCCTTCGATTTGTCGGCGATCTTGTCGGCCGCGTCCCACTGCGGGATCGTATGGCCGCCGTCGCCAGCGGTGAGCCGCCCGTCGAAGGTCGGCTCTGCTGTGTCCACGCCGTACCTTCCGCCGTCAGGGCCCTTGCAGGCACCCCAGGCGATGAAGATCATCTGCTCGTCCGCGCCGGGGTCGATGTAGTACCCGCGGGCCATGCTCGGCTGGGTGGTGCCCGGCTCGTTACCGGTCGCCAGGTCGTACGCGGTCAACTTGCTCGCGTTGGACACGTCGGATTTGGCTTCGAGGAAGCGGCAGGACGCATGGGCCGGCGAAGGGAACGCTTTTGTTCCCTCGCCGAACTGCGCGGCCTGCCATGCACGGACGAGCGAGATCTCCCACATCTTGCTCACCTGCGCCATGGCGGTTTTGCCGTCGTCACCGATCGCGCTGTTCCCGTCCTTCTCCTTCCCGTTGTCGTCCGAGTACTTCTGGTACAGCGCTTTGTCGAGTACGGCGCAGGTGACCGGGCCCGCCCCGCCGTCGGGGTGGTTGTCGTAGAACACGGGGTTCGTTTCCGTGCCGTCGTTGAACCTGCCGAGTTCCTGCAGGTCGTTCAGCGAGGACGCCGCGGTGCCGAACCAGCCCTGCACCGTCGCGGCCGCCCACGGCGCGGTGTACGGCGCCGTGACGTCTTTCCGGCCCTGGTACGCCTCGTCCGCCTGGTCGCCCATGAAGAAGATCACGCCGTTCGCGGTGAGGAATACCGCGATCAGGCGCATCCCGGACGCGGGCCCCTTGCGGGCCCCGCTGGTCCAGCGTTTGGCCACCGCCGCCAGGACGAACAACCACGAGGGGATCAGGAACCAGGCCGCGTACAGCGAGAAGCTCCGGAAGACCGAGTTGATCGCCTTCGCCGCGGTGGGCTGGCAGATCACGTCGAAGGTGTAGCCGAACCCCATGAGAGAACCGATGATCCGCCAGCACAGACCCCCCGTCATGAACATCAGGCTGGCGATCATCGAGACGAACCGCTGGGTCTTGAAGATCCGGGCGTTGTCCACCACGAAGAGCTCGAAGGACTGCCACCGGTGCAACGGCAGGTAGTCCCTCTTCTCGTTATAGGAGGAACAGGAGTCCCGCTTTGGGTTCTCCAGCGCTGGGGTGTCTTCCGGGGGACTGCCCCCGAATCCCGGATCGTCGTCCCGGGCCGCGGCGAGCAGGCGCCCATCGGCGTCTGCCCCGGTCTGCGCCGACTGCGCGGAGGCCGGTGCGGGCGCGGACGCCTGCGGTTTCTGACTGCCAAGCGTGAAGTCACCCGCCTGACCGGAGAGCATGGCCAGGCCACCGAAAACGGTCAGGGCCAGCAGCCACACCAGTAGCTGCTTTCCGCGGTGCGGGCCCTCGCGAACCGCCTTCGCGCCTTCCCGCGCCGCACCGCCGGAGCGGGCCCTCCCCGGCGGTTCGCTGCCGCGGACCGGGCCTGGCCTCAGCCGACGAGCCATTGATCCTGCTCCTCCCCCGCCTGCGGCGCGGTGGTGATGTCGTGCCTCGTGTGCGCCACCGCTGTGACGTCCTGTCCGTTCGGCGCGGGCGCAGGGGAACCGCCCTGCTCCATCCGCGTCGCGGCGGCGACGGCCGCCTCGTACTTCGGCTTGAGCGCCGGGGTGACGCGTCATTTGTCAACCGTGGCCATCGCATCCTCATATCGACGGACGCGCTAACGACGCTTTGGCGATGTAGCCGGCCCTGATGTTCTGCGCCAACATCGTGGCGCCGTACGCGCCTGGGTCCGCTTCCAGTCACGAGTCAGACGGACTTCATGCCTGGTCGAGGCGCCGTTCAGTCGCAGTGCAACCAGCCCGATTCCCAGGATTGGCTTTCATAGGCGCCCCACCAGTAAACACACGTTCCCTTGGTCTTGATTTTCACCGGACCGGCGTAGGTCGAGTAGTGACCCGCGTCGTAAACCGTTTTACCGTCGCTTTCGCGCGATATCGCGGAACTGCCGATAACAGAGGACCCCGTGAGAGCCGCTGCGCTGGTCAATGCCAGTGCAGGCCCATGGATGAAGCTCCGCACGAAATATAACTCTCCGTTCCGACGGCACTTTCAATGCTGCCATGGCGGACAATGCCATACGCACCCGTATGGGTCATAGTAGCCTCGATCCGGTGAGAGTCAAGGGGCGTCGTCGGCAGACTCGGACCTGGGTAACCAGTTGCCGCGACTGATTTCAGCCGGACGGTCCAGTTCAAGAGTCATGCAAACCAAGCTCAAGAACGGCACCGCACTCTCTTTGACCATCTCGACCTGCGGATGCAAGTGCGTCAAGGCACCCGCTCGGAGGCGGGAATACATGACGTTCGATCTCCACTAGGAGGTGGAGCCTGTGGCACCGTTCGGTGGCAAGCTCAGCGGCACTTCAACACCAAGTCGGCTTTCAGGGAAGCGGGCCGGCCACTGGCCAGGGCCTGCCGCCTCACGGCGGCGGCCTTCTGCAATCGCGAGCCTTCCAACAGAAGGGCCGCACTTTCTTGCTCTAGCCTGCCTGCCCCGGTGCCTCGAGCTGTGTCCGCAAGGCCCTCGCGGACGTCTTCCACGTCGGACGGTCGGCTCGCCGGGATCACCGTCGCAGCCATCTTCTTGATCATGTTTTCCGGGTGATAGGGACAGCAGGACACCCCACGCAGGCCACTTCAGCCTCACCCGCCGCGCCTTCGCCGAGCTCCTCGACCGCGCCAAGCAGGGCCGACTGTCCCTGTAAACACTTGATCGGGCTCCCGGGAACGTCACGGGCTGCTGGCACACTGATCCGATGAGCGATCAGGAGATCGGGCGCTGGGTCGAGTTGGGCCAGCGGCTCAAGGTCAGTCCGGGGGTGCACCGGCCGTCGACGTTCTCGGCATTCCTGGCCTCGACGTTGGCCGACGCCCGCGACCGGGTCGTGATGGACGCCGGGTGCGGGGCCGGCCTGGTCGCCCTCGCCGCCCTGGAAGCCGGGGCACGGCACGTCATCGCCCAGGACTACGACGGCGCGGCCCTGGAGGACACCGCCCGGAACGTCACCAACCTGCTGGGAGCCGAAGCACGCAAGCGCCTGACCCTGTGGGAGGCCGACTGGCGTCTTCTCGGCCCGATGCACGCAGACCTCCTGGCCGTCAACCCTCCGCAACGCCCCTCCGCGCTGCTGCCCGACGTGCCCGCAGACCAGCGCCATCTTCACGACGGCGGCGGCGCGGACGGCCTCGACGGCCTCCGTCTGGTCCTGGCCCACACCACCGCCCACCACGTCCGGACCACGGCGGCGTCGGTCCTGGACCCGGGCGCGCTCGACCTTCCCGACTGGGACGGCCCCCGACTCGTCGCCCACGCGGACCTGCCTTTCGCCCCACCGTGGCGCACCCTCCTCCCCGACCTGCGCGGGCGGGTGAACATCTGGCAGTTCACCCGCCGCAAAGTGGACTGAAGACTGTGACGCCGAGCAAGGACGACAAGGGCGACGGCAAGCGTGGAGGCCCCCGTCCTTCAGGGCGGGAGGAAGCGCGGCACGTTGCTGCATGATGTTCTCCGGGTTTTGTCGGCGGTGGCCGGTAGCTTTCCGGGCATGTCCCGTTACCGTCTGCAGCCGACGCCCGTGCAGGAGCGGGCGTTGCTGGAGCATTGCGGGCACGCCCGGTTCGTGTGGAACCTGGCCGTCGAGCAGCACGCTTGCTGGCGGCCGGGGCGAGGGTCGGCGCCGGGGTTCGCCGAGCAGTGCCGCCAGTTGACGCGGGCGCGGGCGGAGTTCGGATGGCTGCGCGGCGGGTCGGTGACGGTGCAGCAGCAGGCGCTCAAGGACTGCCACCAAGCCATGGCCCACTTCTTCGCCGGTATCCACCGCCGCCCCACCTGGCGCAAGGCCGGACAGCACGAGGGGTTCCGGATCGTGGCGGTCAAGCCCGGCGACGTGCGGCGGGTGTCGCGGCGGGTGGGGCAGGTGAAGATACCGAAGGTGGGGTGGGTGCGGTTCCGCTGGTCCCGGTCCGTTCCTGACGCTGCCAAGTCATACCGTGTCACCCGGGGCCGGGCCGGACGCTGGCATGTCGCTTTCGCCGCGATCCCAGACCCCATCCCCGCACCGGGCACGGGCGAGGTCGTGGGGGTCGCCCGGGGCGTGGCCGTGGCCGCGGCGTTGTCGACCGGTGACCTGCTGCACGCTCCCGGCCTGCGGGAGACCGAACGGGCCCGGCTGGCGCGGCTGCAACGCAGACTCGCCCGTGCCCGGACAGGTTCCAAGCGGCGCGCCAGGGTCAAGGCCGCGATCGCCCGGCTGAAAGCCCGTGAGACCGACCGCCGTAAGGACTGGATCGAGAAGACCTCCACCGGCCTGGCCCGCCAGTTCGACGTGATCGCCGTCGAGGACCTCAACATCAGGGGCATGACCCGTTCGGCACGCGGGACGGTGCAGGCGCCGGGCCGCAACGTGGCTCAGAAGGCCGGGTTGAACCGAGGCATCCTGGCCGCCGGGTGGGGCGGCTTGGTGCGGCGGCTGGAGGACAAGGCGCCCGCGCGCGTCGTGAGGATCGAACCGCGTAACACGTCGCGGACCTGTAGCGCCTGCGGGCATGTCGCCGGGGAGAGCCGTGAGAGCCAAGCGGTCTTCTCGTGCGTGGCCTGCGGGCATCGGGTCAACGCCGACGTGAACGCCGCCTGCAACATTCGCGATACGGCCGCAGGGCATGCGGTCGCTGCACGGGGAGGCCCGCCGCTGGGCAGGCCTGTGAACCGTGAACCTCAACACGACCTGCCCCTCACGGGGTAGACGGTCGCAGTTGGAATCCCCCTCGTTCACGAGGGGGAGGATGTCAAGAGGTGCGCACGTCGGGGGGCCGGAACCTGTGGGACGAGGCGGCCGATGCCTATTTCAGGTGGGTCGGCCAAGGCAGCCCTGGCCGCGACCGCTACGGGCTCACCGTCACGCGGGAAACAGAATTCGTTTGGCTGGACTCACCGGCCAAGCCGGTCAACCCCCCGAAGCGGCGAACGTCCTAACGCCCACAAGACGTGTTCGGAGCCGAGCCGTTCGGACAGCAACGCATCGTTGTACCCAGTGCCGGTCCCGATGTGGGAACGCACGAACCGGCTGACCTGATCGACCAGGACCACTCGTCCCCCTTGCGACGCGATCGAGGGCGTGGACCGGATGCGGATCAGGCCCCGGCAAGGACTGTAGACATCGGCATCACCCAGCGGTGCCGACATCAGTCCCAACTCAAACCTGGAGTCCCCATGAGCACACTCGGCCCCGTGCCCGCCGCGGCCTTCGTCTCGATCGTGGTCACCGGCATCCAAGCTGACGTGCACATCATCGCCGAGGATGACCGCGACACCGTCGAGGCCGACCTCGACGCCACCGGTGAGACCTTCCGGGAAGCCGCCGAACGCGCCCTCCTCGAAGAGATGGGTCGTACGACGCTCCTGGCGGTCGCGTCGGCTTCCCCCGTGTGGGAAGTACGAGGCGTCCTCGGCAACAACACGTTCAACGGTCCCGTCGCCATGCAGATGGGCTCCGGATGCACCCAGAGCGTCCACTTCGGAGACGGAGGCATGGACGTCCGATTCGGAGACGGAGGCGCCGACGGAAGCCAGCGCTCGGTCTCCGGCCAGCCGTCGGCCGACGACGGAAGCCTGAAGATCACCATCAGGGTGCCCAAGGGCGTCCCGGTCAACGGCAGCGTCCGAGGAGACATCACCGTCTCGGGCAGCTACGACAGGAACCTCTTCACCATCGAACCCAGTGGTGGAGAGATGACCTACCTCTGAGGTTCACCCCTCCGAGGAACAGTGAGGGCCCGGTGTCCACCGGGCCCTCTCGTTTGAAGCCGGCCCTTGGACCATCGACACAACTTGATCACGATAAAGCCGCGCCCAGCCGACCGGCACGCACCCTCGGGCACGTTCTCCCAAGCAGAGGCGACGCCTGCTGAAGACTTCTGCTTCTGGATCACGCCACGCCGGGCCGCAATCAACTCGCGATCGAGATCACGATGAGAATCAACTCAGTTGTTATTGCGCCACTTTGAGGTGTCGCAATAACTCGGCCTTCCTGATTTCACCAGGCATACTTCGAACTTGATCAGGTGCTTCTCGGCGAGATTGTATTTTCCGCCCAGCGAAGCGCGCCAGCCCTTCCAGTTGCCAAAGCCGCCGACGGTGCCGCCGTACTTGTACTTGCCGGTCGTCGCATCCCAGACTTTGAGGCGTACTGCCCAGCCATCTTGCTCGATATCTGAAACCTCAACACGGTCTCCGTTGGGCCAGAAGCTCACGACCCCCCCGGGGTCGCCGTCGTCGGTATGCATCGTGTAGCGATCAGCAGCACTTGCCGGGGATGCGAATGCGGTCAGGCTTGCGAAGGCCAGGAACCCTGCACCGATGCCCAGTGCCAGGCCACGTCGCCTCGTCGTCTTCCCGTCCTGGTCGCGCCTCGTCATCTTATTAATCTTCATTCTACGCCTTTCTTCGTGGAGGCTTCCGTGTGATTGTCCATGGAGCACGAAACCCGACGCCACACCGTTCGGCCGCAGTTCCTTCGCACCCTGATCAGCTGCGCTACTTGGAACATGGGCGATGTCAGGTCCTGTGTGATGGCGAAATTTCTCGATCACCCCGCCCCGGGCCGCGACCGACCCGTGGCGGAGATCGCGATGAGAATCAGCTCAGTTGACGTTGCGCCACTTTGCGGTGTCGCAATAACTCGCCCTTCCCGATTTCACCAGGCATATCTCGAACTTGAACAGGTGCTTTTCGGCGAGATTGTACTTTCCGCCCAGCGAAGCGCGCCATTGCAGCACGCTGCCATAGCGGCTGGCCGTGCCGCCGTACTTGTACTTGCCGGTCGTCGCGTCCCAGACTTTGAGACGTACCGCCCAGCCATCTCTCTGGATGTCCGCGACCTCGACGCGGTCTCCGTCGGGCCAGAAACCCATGACCCCTCCAGGGTCGCCGTCGTCGGTGTGCATCCTGTGGCCATCAGCGGCGCTCGCCGGAGATGCGAATGCGGTAAGGCTTGCGAAGGCCAGGAACCCCGCGCCGACGGTCAGCGCCAGTCCGCGTCTCCTCATCTTACTGGTCCCCATTCTGCACCTTTCTTCATGTGATTTCCGTGTGGCTGTCTACGGACCCCGCCGACCGGCGGCCCTTCTTCTCGAACCCGGTGTCGGCCACCGCGTCCTCCTCTCGACGGACGCGCTAACGACGCCTTGGTGATGTGGCCGGCCCTGATGTTCTGCGCCAACATCAGAGCGCCGTGCGCGCCTGGGTCCGCTTCCAGCCACGAGTCAGTCGGACTTCATGCCTGGTCGAGGCGCTGTTCAGTCGCAGTGCGACCAGCCCGATTCCCAGGATTGGCTTTCATAGGCGCCCCACCAGTAAACACACGTTCCCTCGGCCGCCAACGCGGAACTGCCGAAAACAGAGGACCCCGTTACAGCCGCTGCGCCGACCAATGCCAGCACGGCCCCCGAATGAAGCTTCGCACGAAATGCAAACCCTCCGGTTCAGGCAGCACCTTCCTTGCTGCCGTGGCGGACAACACCATACGCACCCGTATGGGCCTATAGTAGCTGCGATCCGGTGGGTGTCAACAGGTCATCATTCGGCAGACTCGCGCCTGGTAGCCGGGAACGCTCCCCACCGAGCAGGCCACACCAAGGTGCTCTACCTGGTCATCCACCTGCCAGCCGAGGTCCGACCTACAAATGATTCGAGTTATGGTCCGGGTGTGGCCGCACAAGAACGGCACCGCACTCTCTCTGACCATCTCGACCTGCGGGTGCAAGTGCGTCAAGGCCCCCACTCGGACGTGGGAATACCTGATGTTCGACCTCCACTAGGAGGGGGAGCGTGTGGCGCCGTTCGGTGGCAAGCTGAGCGGGAACTTCAACGCCAGGTCGGCTTTCAAGGAAGTGGGCCGGCCCCATACCCGGGGCCTGCCGCCTCAGGCAGCGGCCTCCTTCAGTCGCGGTCCTTCCAACGGAAGGGCCGCACCTTTGTTCTCTTCGCGGGGCGATGCAGAGCGCCGCCGCTCTGCCTGTCCCCGATGCGTCAGACCCGTGTCCGTAAGGCCTTCACGGGCGTCACCCACCTGGGACGGGCCGGCTTACCGAGATCACCGTCGCGGGCCATCTTCTTGATCACGTTTCTGGAAGATCCGGTGGCGGGGCGTGACGGCTGAGATGATCTTCGGTGGCTCATTCTCGTTCCGATGGAGGCTGCCGATGCGCATGCGAGCTCCGACGCTCGTCGTGGCTGCTGCGGTTCTGACCGCTCTGGGGATCAGTCAGGCCGACGCCCGGCAACGGGACGCGGGCACTGAATCCACCCGGCAGCAGGTCTTCACCCAGGCGGCCGGCACATACCACGTGCCCCAGAAGCTGCTGCTCGCCGTCTCCTACCTGGAGTCCCGGTGGGACGCCAACCGGGGCCTGCCGAGCACGAGCGCCGGCTTCGGGCCCATGCACCTGACCGACGGCACGCTCAGCCGCGGTCTCGAGCATCTCGCCGGTGGCAAGGGGGACCCCAGGGGCGACTTGTCCCGCTCGCCGCTTCTCCCGAAGGGCGCCGTGAACACCCCCAAGGCGGCCAAGGCGGGACCGGACACCCTGCACCAGGCCGCTCGGCTGACCGGAGCCACCGCTGACGCGCTGCGCTCGGACCCGGCGGCCAACATCCGTGGCGGCGCCGCCCTGCTCGCCCAGTACCAGCGTGATCTCCACAAGCCGTTCAGTGCCGACCCGTCCTCCTGGTACGCCGCGGTGGCCCGCTACGGCGGCGGCGGCCACTGGTTCGCCGGGCAGGTGTTCGACGTGCTCCGCACCGGCGCGTCCCGCACGACCGACGACGGTCAGCGGGTCACGCTCGCCGCGACTCCCGGGGTACGCGCCTCCGCCGCAGCGGACAACGACGAGCAGACCGAGTGCCCGCCCGGCCTCGGCTGCGAATGGGTGCCCGCGCCGTACCAGCAGCTGAAGCCGGACGACCCGACGAGCTACGGCAACCACGATCTGGCCGACCGGCCGAAGAGCCAGAAGATCGACTACATCGTCGTCCACGACACCGAGACGCCCTATCAGAACGCCCTCGACCTGGTGAAGACCCCGACCTACCTCGCCTGGAACTACACGATCCGCTCAGGCGACGGGCACGTGGCCCAGCACGTCAAGGCCAAGGACGTCGGCTGGCACGCGGGCAACTGGGACATCAACAGCAAGTCCATCGGCGTCGAGCACGAGGGCTACCTCGCCCAGGGCGGCGCCTGGTACACCGAGGCGATGTACCGCAGCTCCGCCGCGCTGGTGCGGTACCTCGCCGGCAGGTTCGACGTCCCGCTCGACCGGGCGCACATCCTGGGCCACGACAACGTGCCGGGCGTCGACCCGGCGCACGTCCAGGGCATGCACGAGGATCCCGGGCCGTACTGGGACTGGGCGCACTACTTCACGCTGCTGAACCGGCCGCTGCGCGCGAGCGCCGGCGCGCGGTCGGGCGAGGTCATGATCCTTCCCGACTACGGCACGAACGTCGTGCCGTACACCGGCTGCGACGCCGCCGCCCCCTCGGCACCCTGCCCGCCGCACGGCGGTGGCTCGATCATGCTGCGCACCGAGCCGCGCGACGACGCGCCGCTGGTCAAGGACATCGGCAAGCACCCGTCGGACGGCGCCGCGACGATGAGCGTGTACGACCACAGCGCCCGCGCCTCGACCGGCCAGAAGTACGCGGTGGCGGACCGGCAGGGCGAGTGGACGGCGATCTGGTACCTCGGCCAGAAGGCGTGGTTCCACAACCCGAAGAGCAGGCGGCTGGCGGTCGGCGTGCGCGGTGTCGTCGCGACGCCCAAGCCGGGCCTGGAGTCGGTGCCGATCTACGGCCGGGCCTACCCGGAGGCGGAGGCCTACCCTTCGGACGTGCCCGTACAGCAGCTCGCTCCGATGCAGTACAGCTTCGCCGCGGGCCAGGCGTACGCGGTGACCGGGGCGCGCTACGGCGAGTACTTCTACTCGAAGACGTACGACACCGCGAGCCAGCGGGTCGTGCGCGGGAAGCTGAAGTACTACGAGATCCAGTTCGGCCATCGCGTGTACTTCGTGAAGGCCTCGGACGTGGTGCTCAAGCCCGTCCGGTAAGAACCAGGGTGTCGCATTCGGCGTCTCTCGCCCGTCATTAGGGTGAGAGGCGCCGAATCTTGGGAGGTCGCGATGCAGTACGCCTTGATGATCTATGCCGAGCCCGGCTTCGGCGACGAGCTCTCGGACGCCGAACGTGAGGCGGTGCGCGCCGAGTACTCGGCGCTGGCCGAGGACACGCGGTGCGTCGCGGATGCGCAGCTGGAGCCTGCCGAGACGGCGACCTGCGTGCGCGTGGCCGGTGGCCGGACGCTGCTGACCGACGGCCCGTTCGCGGACACCAAGGAGGTGCTCGGCGGTCTCTGCCTGATCGAGGCGGCCGATCTGGACGAGGCGCTGGAGGTGGCGGCGCGCCTCCCTGCCGCCCGGCTCGGCGGCGTCGTCGAGGTCCGTCCGGTCGTGCGGCACTGATCGTGCTGGAGCAGGTCTTCCGCGACGAGTGGGGCCGGGTGCTGGCCTCGCTGGTCGGGTTCCTCGGCGACTTCGACAAGGCCGAGGACGCCGCGCAGGAGGCGTTCGCGATCGCGGCGCGGCGCTGGCCCGAGTCGGGCGTCCCCGCCAACCCGGGCGCGTGGCTGGTGACGACGGCCCGCAACCGGGCGATCGACCGGATTCGCCGGGAGCGCACCCTGGCCGAGAAGATCCACCTGCTGCCGCCGCCCGAGCCGGTCGTGGACGAGGTCGACGACACCGTGATCAAGGACGAGCGGCTGGAGCTGATCTTCACCTGCTGCCACCCGGCGCTGCCGCTGGAGGGGCAGGTGGCGCTCACGCTGCGGGCTCTCGGCGGCCTGGAGACCGCCGAGATCGCGCGCGCCTTCCTGGTCTCCGAGGAGACGATGAAGCGGCGCCTCTCGCGCGCCAAGGCCAAGATCAAGGCGACCGGGATCCCGTTCGCGGTCCCCGGTCCGCGGCTGCTGCCCGACCGCCTCGGCGCGGTGCTCGCGGTGATCTACCTGATCTACAACGAGGGGTACAGCGGCCGGGTCGACCTCGGCGCCGAAGCCGTCCGGCTGGGGCGGGTGCTCGCCGCGCTCATGCCGGACGAGCCCGAGGCGCACGGGCTGCTGGCGCTGATGACGATCCACCACGCCCGGCGCCGGGCCCGGTTCTCCGGCGAGGACCTCGTGCTGCTCGACGACCAGGACCGGTCGCTGTGGGACGCGTCCCAGATCGCGGCGGGACGGGCGGCGCTCGACCGGGCGCTCGCGCTGGGCGGCCGCGGCCCCTATGTCGTCCAGGCCACGATCGCGTCGCTGCAGACGCGGGAGCGGATCGACTGGCCGCGGGTCGCCGAGATGTACCGGCGGCTGGCCGACCTCACCGGCTCCCCGGTGGTCGAGCTCAACCGCGCCGTGGCGGTCGCCCAGGCCGGCGACCCCGTCGAGGCCCTGCGCGCCGTCGAGGCCCTGCGCGCCGTCGACCGGCTCGACCTGGACGACTACCTCTATCTTCACTCGACCCGCGGCGAGCTGCTCCAGCGTCTCGGGCGTGACACCGAGGCGCGGGCGGCGTACCGCCGGGCGCTCGAACTGGCCACCTCGACGCCGGAGCGGCGGTTCCTGACCCGGCGCCTCGAACAAATCTGATCCGGCCCGTCCCCTCGGCGGGTCCCCGTTCGTCGCCTGAGTATGAGCGACATCGAAACCACGGACATCACACCTGCGGCCGACACGATCCCGGGCTACCTGACCGGCACCTGGAAGGCCGACCCGGCGCACTCCGAGATCGCCTTCTCCGTCCGGCAACTCATGATCACCAAGGTGCGCGGGCGGTTCACCGAGTACGACGTCACGCTCGTCACGGGCGAGGATCCGCTGCGCTCGTCCGTGACCGCGACGATCGACCTCGCGTCCATCGACACCGGCAACGGGCCGCGTGACGAGCACCTCCGCTCCGCCGAGTACCTGGACGTCGAGAAGTACCCGACGATGAGCTACCGCTCCACCGGCGTCCGCTGGACGGACGAAGGCTGGTCCGTCGACGGCGAGCTGACGCTGCACGGCGTCACCCGGCAGGTGCCGCTGGCCGTCGAGGTGAACGGCTTCAGCCCGGACCCGTTCGGCGGTCAGCGGGCCGGCTTCTCCGCGACCGCGCAGATCGACCGGCGCGACTTCGGCATCGACATCAAGGTCCCGATGGACGGCGGCGGCATCGTGGTCGGCGACAAGGTGTCGATCAGCCTCGAAATCCAGGCCGTCCTGCAGAAGTGACCACACCGACGACCCGAAGGAGAATCGACATGTCAGTAGATCAGGCGGCCGGCAACAAGGCGACCTTCCACCGCATGCACGACGCCATGAACAGCGGCGATGCGGAGCTTTTCGCGAGGGCGATCGACGAGTGCGTCGATCCGGACGTGGTGATCCGCACGCCGTTGCCGATCGACGCGACGGGGGCCGAGGCACTGAAGGAGGTGTTCAGGAGGCTCACCCGGGCCTTCCCCGACCTGAACGTCGCGGTCGAGGACGTGATCGCCGAGGGTGACAGGGTCGTGTCCAGGAACACGGTCACCGGGACCCACAAGGGCGAGTACATGGGCGTCCCGCCGACCGGCCGGTCCATCACCTACAACGAGATCTTCGTCTACCGCTTCGCGGACGGCCGGGTCGCCGAGACCTGGGGCGTCGTCGACGTCCTCGCGCAGCTGCGCCAGCTCGGCCTGTTCCCCGCCAACCCTTCATGACCGCAGGCGGCGCGGCCGGCGCCCCCATCCTCCGATCGGTGGATGGGGGCGTCGCCTTGTCAGACGGCGAGGGGCGGCCTGGCGGTGGATTCGGTGAAGGTGCCGGCGGCCGGATGCTCGACGTGTGAGGGACCGCGTCGAGAGGACAGAAATCGTGGTGCGTTCCGAGAGCACGTCCCCCGTCGAGGACGCGGGGACGGTTTTCCGGTGGGTCAAGGGGCTGGGCCTGGTCGGCGGACACGGCCGCAAGACGCTCAGCCCCCGCGAGATCGAGGTGCTGCGCCTGGTCGCGGACGGCGCCACCAACCAGGCCGCGGCCCGCCAGCTGCTGGTCAGCGAGACCACCGTCAAGACCCATCTGCTGCACATCTACCGGAAGCTCGGCGTCCGCGACCGTGCCTCCGCGGTGGCCGCCGCCTACGAACGCGGCCTCCTCGGCTAGCGGCGGATTAATGGTGGGTATTGGTCCGCGAGAGGGGGTGCAGATCGGGACATTTCACTAGGATGCTCGGGTGCGCGAAGATCAAGAAGTCCGGGCGGCCGACGACGGCGACAGCGTCCTGACCGCGCCGCTCCGGGTGGCGGACGCCGGCCCGGCCAAGGCGGACGAGCCGGCGGAGGAGCCCGTGGAGCGCAACACGATCACCGACACGGATCCGGCGCCGGTGCGGGCGTTCGGACGGGATGTGGAGCGGCTCGCCGAGCTGGTCGCGCAGCTGGTGAAGACCGCGGGCACGCTGGGCGACCGGCTGGACGGCGAGGTCCGGGACGCGCTCGGCAGCGCCGAGAAGGCCCTGGCCGAGGCGCGCGGCGCCCGGCAGGAGGCCGCGGACGCCGACGCCCGCGCCGCGCAGGCCGAAGCCCGCGCCGAGACGGCCCGCCAGGCGACCACCGAGGCGCAGGAGGAACTGCACAAGGGCCTGGCCGCCGCGAAGGCGAGCGTCACGGCGGCGCAGGAGAGCGAGGCCGCCGCGTGGAAGGAGGCCGGCGCCCACCAGCAGGCCCGCGCCACGTCCGCGAACGAGGCCGCGCACGCCGAAGGGCTCCGCAAGCGCGCCGAGGCGGCGTGGAGCACCGAGCACCAGGCCCGGACGGACGCCGAACGCGAGCGCGACGACCTGGCCACGCGGCTGTCCGCCGAGCAGACCGCGCTCGCCACCGCGCGGACCGACCTGGCGGACGCCCGCGCCGAGCTTGAGAACGTGCGCGCCAAGCTGGAGACCGCGACCGACGCGGAGCGGCAGCTGCGAGCCCAGCTGAGCGTCGTCCAAGGCAAGGTCGCAGGGCTGACGGGGGAACGCGACTCCGCCGCGGCACGCGCCGAGGCGCTGGCCGTGCGCGCCGACCGCGCCGAGCAGCTCGCCGACTCGGCCGCGGCCCGCATCGACACCGAACGGGCCCGCGCCGACCGCGCCGACCTGCGCGCGGACGACGCCGAGACGCGCATCAACCGGGACGCCGCGACCGTCCGCGCCCTGCAGGACACGCTGCGCGCCGCGCTGGACCTCCCGTCCATGGAGGATCTCGACGACGGCCGCGGGGTGCGGGTCGGCGAGGCCGGTGCGGTGACCGTCCAGCCCGGCGGCCTCATCGGCGTCGACCAGGTCCCGGAGATGATGGACGGGGAGCTGGCCGGCCGCTTCGCCCGCGCGATCCTGGCCGTCCGCGTCCACCAGGCCACCCGTCGTCTCGCCGATGAGGCGGCCGTCGAGGACCCGGCCCTCGAAGACCCGCTCGTCGAGGACACGGCCTCCGAGGAGTAGGACGCTCGCCGGTCGTGCGCCCCGGCTACCGGGAGCTCTTCTGGATCTTGCGATCGGACGGCCGTTTCCGGCGGGACAGCATCCATGCCGCTCCCCCCAGCAGGGCGAGCAGAAGCAATCCGAAGACCGCCCCCGCCCGTTCCGACGCGCTCATGCCGCGCACCGTCCATCCCAGCCAGACCAGTGCCCCCATCGCGACGGCCAGGATGACCGCGAGATAGGCGATGACCCACGTGCTGAAGTAGGCCCGCTTGCGAGGCGGGGCGGGCGGCTCGGCCAGTTGGGCCGCGGGCCCTGAGCTGGCCGCTTCCGGGCGCTTGAAGTAGGCGTACGGCCCCCATACGCCGCACGGCTCCCATCCGTCGGGCCCGAGCCGGTCGGTGAGCTCTTCGCGCTGACGCTTACTGACCGTCTCGCGGCGGTACCGCCAGCGCATCGGCCGGTGCGGATCGCGGCGGCAGACGAAGCCGCCGATCCGGTCGATCCCGTCGACCTCCCAGCCCTGTGCACCGAAGCGGTTCAGCAGTTCCCGCTCCTTGAGAGCGTCGACCCGCAAGACCCAGGTCTCGGCACCGCTCTCCGGCTCCTCCGCGACACCGGTCACGCCCGTACGATCCCGCTCGGTCAGCTGCGCCGCCATTTGCTCCACCGGGCCGAACTCATCCTCCGGCTCGCTGCCGGCGTCCTCGACATGCGCCTGCAACTCCCCCACCACCGCCTCGATGCGCTCCTGCGGCATGTCCTTCTCCCGCAACCGCGCGGTGAGCTTCTGGAAGTACGTGACAGAGTCCGTCATGCCTTGCTCTCCCTCGCGTCCAGCATCTCTTTCACCGTGTGGTGGAAGGCCAGCCACGCCCCGCCCTGCTCTGCGAGGTCGTGCCGCCCGTCGGCCGTCAGCCGGTAGTAGCGGCGTCCCGGGCCGCGTTCCGCGGCCCGGAACTCCGCCTCCACCAGGCCCGCCTCCTCCAGCCTGTTGAGCACCGGATACAGCGTTCCGCCCTTGATCCGGCCCAGGCCCGCGCCGTCGAGCCGCTTGGCGATCTCGTATCCGTAGCTCTCGCCATCAGTGAGGCAGGAGAGCACCAGCAGATCGAGCACTCCCTTGAGCCAGCTGGCTCGCCTGTCTGTAGCCATATCTAGATGACATCACACAGGCTAGATAGGAATGCAATCTATTCGGGTTCTGGATCTACCGCCGCGGCGGCTCAGGCCGGGGTCTGCTCGCGGGCCTGCCCCCGGCCTCCGGCGACGACCTCCACAAGGCGGACGCAGAGCATGACCAGGGCGAAGCCGATCAGGCTCTTCACCAGCAGGCCGGGGAGGCTCGGGAACTCGGCGGCAGACGCCCCGATGTGGAAGAGACCCACCCGGACGACGAGCGGCGCGCCCGCGGTCGCCAGCAGCGCACAGACCCGGCGACCCTGGCCGGACCGCGACAGCGTGGCCGTGATGAGGACGGCGGTGGCCAGCACGGCGGCGAGCTGCACGTATCCCCACCTCTGCGCGAAGTTGACCAACCCGTTGGGGTCGCGCAGGCTCACCAGGCCGAGGTCGCCCTGGTAGACGAAGCTGAACAGCGGCTGCGTCGTGAGGAGGATGAGCACGGCCGCCATCGCCGTGACCCCGGCGATGCGTGCACAGCCCAGGAGGCGGGCGCCGTGGCGGGGGCCGGGGGACGCCACCAGCGAAGCGGAGGCCAGCAGCGCGAGCGGCAGCGGGACGCCCGCGAGGGAGGCCGCCACAAAGGCGTAGGGATCTTCCTGGAAGGTCGTTCCCCAGACCACGAGGACGACCTGGAAGGCGGTCACCGCGCAGGCCGCCGTGGCGGCGGGGCGGCGGGCGCCGTTCCAGGCCAGGGCCGCGATTCCCGCCCAGGCGAGCCAGTACGGCGCGGTCCCGAAGTTGACGGCGAGCGTGCCCGGCAGGCCCGCGCCTTCGTCGAGCCGGTCGGCGACGTTCAACGACATCTGCGGGACGTTGACGGCGAAACGGACCCCGTCGGCGACCAGCATGAGCATCGCCAGGAACCCGGCCATGGCGAGCGCGCCGGGCCACGAAGATCCAGTGGCCCCGCCGGCGGCCCGGCGCAGCCGGATCCGGACGGCCCCGTACAGCAGGTCGGCGGCGTCGGCGAGGGACGGCCGGGTCTGCTCTGGACGGGCCGCGGACAGCAGGACGTGCAGCATCTCCGTCTCGTGCCCGGCACGATGGTCGGCCGGATACCAGGCGAGGAGCCGGCGGTAACGGGCTTCGAGCGCGCTCACCGGTACCCCCTCGGAGAGAGGCCGGCGAAGGCCGGGGTGGCCCCGCCGCCCAGGCGCGGGAAGGCGGCGAGCCTGCTGGAGGCGATCCTCGTCCGGCGGTGGAGCGCCTCGACCTCGGCGGCGAGGGCGGCGGCGCCGTCCTCGGTGAGCCGGTAGTAGCGGCGCAGCCGGCCGTCCACGACCTCCTCGCGGTCGGGGGCGATCAGCCCCTCGTCCTGGAGCCGGTCCAGCGCGGCGTACAGCGTGCCGGCGCGCAGCCGGGTCCGCCCGGCGGAGATCTGCTCGACGTCGGACATGATCCCGTACCCGTGCTGCGCGCCGTCGGCGAGCGCGGTCAGGATCAGGAACGTCGGTTCCTGCATCGATTTGGGCATACGATCTTTATATATCGATCATCTGACTATGGCAACCGAAGTGCGGCCGGGGCTCCTTCCGGGACGGCGGGCCTGCCCGGCATGACGCGGTCGACGCGCTGGTAGGGGCCGCCGGGTTCGGGGCGGGGGTCCTTCTCGCCGCGGTTCGGCCAGAACGCCATGGCGCGTTCGGCCTGGGCCGTGATGGTGAGGGACGGGTTGACGCCGAGGTTCGCGGTGACCGCCGAGCCGTCCACGATGTGCAGCCCCGGGTGGCCGTGGACGCGATGGTACGGGTCGACGACGCCGGTCTCCGGTGTTTCCCCGATGACGCAGCCGCCGATGAAGTGCGCGGTCGTCGGGATGTTGAAGAGGTCGAACCAGGTCCCGCCAGGGGTGGCGTCCAGTTCCTCGGCCAGCATCCGGACGGCGTCGTGGGCGACGGGAATCCAGGTGGGGTTGGGCTCCCCGTCGCCCTGGCGCGCGACGAGCCTGCGGCGGCCCAGCCTGCCGCGCTTCTCGCCGATGGTGACGGAGTTGTCGGCGGTCTGCATGACCAGGGCGATGACGGTCCGCTTCGCCCAGTCCTTGAGGGACAGACCGCGCAGGATGACGGTGGGGTGCCGGACGGACTGGCCGAGGAACTTCAGCCAGCGGGGCGCGCCGCCACCGTCGACCAGGAGTGTCCGGATGACGCCCATCGCGTTGTTGCCCGCGCCGTAGCGGGTCGGCTCGATGTGGGTCTTGTCGTCCGGGTGGAAGGACGAGGTGATGGCGAGCCCGGTGCTGTGGTCCACGTCCTTCTTGCGGTGCCAGACGGTCATGCGCTCGACGCCGAGGAGTGCTTCGGAGTTGGTGCGGGTGAGCTCGCCGAGCCGGGGCGACAGGTGCGGGAGGCGACCGGCCGCGCGCATCCGGTGGAGGAGGCGCTGTGTCCCGTAGGTCCCGGCGGCGAGGACGACGTGTTCGGCGGTCAGCGTCCTGCGACGTTTCCTCAGCAGGGCGGAGTGCGCGGTGGCGACGTCGTAGCCGCCGTCATCCCTGGGCGTCAGGCCGGTCACGGTCGTGTCGGGAATGACCTGAACGCCCGCCTTCTCGGCCAGGTACAGGTAGTTCTTGGTCAGCATGTTCTTCGCGCCGACCTTGCAGCCGATCATGCAGGAGCCGCAGCCGGTGCAGGTCGTCCGGCGGGGCCCGGCGCCGCCGAAGTACGGGTCGTCGGCGTCCTCCCCCGGCCGCTCGCCGAAGAACACGCCGACCGGCGTCGGGTGGTAGGTGTCGCCGACGCCCATCCTGTCGGCGACGCGCTTCATCGCCTCGTCGGCCGGGGTGACGAGGGGGTTCGTGGTGACGCCCAGCATGCGCCGGGCCTGGTCGTAGAACGGCTTCAGCTCGTCCTGCCAGTCGGTGATGTGGCCCCACTGGCGGTCCTTGAAGAACGGTTCGGGAGGGACGTACAGGGTGTTGGCGTAGACGAGCGAGCCGCCGCCCACCCCGGCCCCGGCGAGAACGAGGACGCCGGCCTTGCCGCCCACGAGATGGACTCGCTGGATCCCGCGCATCCCGAGCCGCGGCGCCCACACGTACCTGCGCAGCCGCCAGGACGTCTTGGGCAGCGTGTCCTCGTCGAAGCGGCGCCCGGCCTCGATCACGGCGACCCGGTAGCCCTTCTCGGCCAGCCGCAGGGCCGACACGCTGCCGCCGAACCCCGAGCCCACCACGATCACGTCGAAGTCGAAGCCGTCACCGGCCACCGCGCACACCACCTTCGAGAGAACGAAGGGGCCGAGTGTGCTCCCCCGCCACGTCGCGCACCATGCACACAACGCAACGATCCGACCCCGGCTTTGTCACCCGAGCGACAAAGCCGGGGATCAGGCGGCGTGGGGAATGGTCAGGGGGCGTTGACCAGCCCGACCGGCGGCACCTTGACGGTGCGCTTGCCGGGCTTTCCACCGAGGATCACCTTGCGCAGCGAAACGTTGTTGTTGAGGTTTCCCTCGAAGAGCCGGTGCGCCGGGTTGGCGATCACCTGGATGTAGTAGGTCCCGTTGGGGAGTTTCGTCACGTCGAACGACTGGCCCGGCAAGGACTGTTCGTAGGTGTCACCGGACCCGACTTCGAGGACCTCGCGCACCGAGAGCGACGACAGATCGCCGCAGGCGGTGTGGAGGTCGGTGTTGTCGGGCTTCCATTTGGCGTTCTTGACCAGCTGGTTGATCGCGTCGGTGTTGGCCAGGCAGAATGCCTCCTTCTGGCTGCGCACGACCTCCTTCTTGTCGGCCCGCAGAAGCCGGTAGCTCGCGAAGTCCTTGAAGTGCCAGTGCTCGTGGCCGTCCCGCGGATCCCATTCCATGCCGCCGGTCTTGACGTAGCCGACCTGCTTGCCGCTGCCGTCGAAGAAGTACTGGTAGGCGTCCATCAGGCCCTGCTTGACGCGGAATCCGTCCACGACGAGAGGGGAGGGGCCGGCATTCCAGACGTTGGCGCTGAAGGCGAGGTAGTCGCGCTTGGCGGGGGCGGCGGCTGCGTTCCCCTCCTCGCCGTGGTTCAGCTCGATCCCCCATGCGGGCAGGGAGCGCAGGTCGGGCTTGGGCCCGGCCGGGACGCCGCCCTTCCCGGCAGGCTTGGGACCGGGCTTGAGCCGGGACGGTGACGGGGTCCTGCGCGGGGCGGCCCTGTTCCCGCCGGCCTTCAGGGTCTTGACGGTCACCTTGATCTTCTTCGGCGCGGCCGAGATGCCGAAGAACTGCCGGTAGGGCTTCGTGACGCTGACGGTGGCGGTGTACTTGCCGTCGGCAAGCTTCACGGGGGCGCCGCCCTGCTCGGTGAGGTTGGTGGCCCAGCCCGCCTGGATTCCCCAGAAGGACCCGAGCGTCCACGGATTGTCGGAGCACCCGACGGGATAGGGAGACTTGTCGGGTGCGCCGGGCTTGACGCGGGAGGCCTCCTCGGCCGGGCAGGCGTCCTGGACGCGGTCCAGGACCTTCTTGCCCTTGGCGTCGGTCAGGGTGATTCGCAGGAACTTGGAGAACCCCGCGAAGCTCTTGACGAGCCCGGCCGGGAGGGGCTTGGACCGGTTCCCGATGATCCAGGAGGCGGTGACCGGGTTCCGGTAGGACGTGCGCTGGACGTGCATCTCGAAGGGGGAGCCGGTGGCCCCGAGATAGACCCCGAGGTCGAGAGTGGTCTCCGGCGCGTCCTTGTCCCTGGTGAGGGTCACATCGGACGAGGCGGCCAGAAGTTCGAGGCCGCCCTTGGGGGGAGCCGCGGCCTGTGCCGCGTGCACGCCCCCGACGGCGAGCGCGGAAACGCCCGCGAGGGCGATGGCGATGGAACGGCCCGTGCGAGAATCCCTGCTGATGACAATCCTCCATTGTCGGCGCCCGTGCGTCGCCGGGCGGACGGGTGGGTGCGGGGACCTAAGGATGACGCCGGAACGGCCACAACGGTTTTCCGCGAATTTGTACGGATTTCGTGACATAGCTCAGCGAAATCCCCCCTCCACTGACCGTGCCAGGAAAATTGCCAAGTTATCTCTGACCTAAGTCGGGGTTTTGGTGCGGAGCGAAAATCGCCTGGAGGATGACCGGCGGCGCGGCCTTCGCCCTCGCTTCAATCAGCCGAAGCGTCTTGGTCCCGCGGGTTGCTCGCGCCGGTGTCCGCGCCTGGGGCACCGATGGCCAGCATCCTTACCAGGTCATCGAGGAACGGTCCGGCCTGCGGGCCCTCATACCTCGCTTCAGGTACGAGGTCGGGCATGGTGTATCGGAGTTGCAGCCAGCCGAGGAAGGCGCTGTAGGAGTACAGCGCCCGTTGCCGAGCGGTCGCGGGGTCCAGCCCGAGGTCGGTGAACAACTCGGTCAGGAAGCGGAGCCGGGCCGCGGTCACCCGCCTCAGCACGGGCGCGATGATCGGGTGATCGGCGTCGGTGGCCAGCGCCGGCTCGACACGGTTCCCCGACTCGGGGGTGAAGTAGGCGATCCCAAGGATCGCGCGCAGCCTTTCCACCGGTGAGGGCACGTTCTCAAGCCGCTCGATGATCCCGGTGATGATCGACTGTTCCCACTCCTCCGGGGCGGCCGTCAGCAGCGCGTCGCGATCGGCGAAATGCCAGTAGAAGCTGCCCCGGGTGATGCCGAGCCGCTTCGTCAGCACGTCCACACGCACCGCCGCGACGCCGCCGGGCGCCCGCGCGTCGAGCGCCGCCTGGACCCAGTCCGCCTTGATGAAGCACGGGCGGTGAAGGACGCGGAACAGTCGCCGAAGAACGACCCGCCGAAGTCATTCTCTGGAAAAGTGCTGGAAACGGCTGCGGGCGTCTTCTTTCTCGTGGCGGTGCTCGCCGTGCTGACGGGAATCGGCGGCATGCTTCTCGCTTCGGCGCGGTACGTCTGGGTCGTGGTCTTCGCCGCGGGGGTCGCAGGCGCCCTTTTCGGCGGCATGCTCAGCCTGATCGAGGAATCGGCCGTGCCGACCGGCGCCTGGCAGGATGCTTCCAGGGCCGCGGGTCTGCTCGTGACCCGCGCATTCATGCTCGTCGCCGCGGTGGCGGTCGCGGCAGGCATGCCTTTCTTCATTCTGAAGATCGCCGGATACATCGGCGCCTATCACACCGAGTCCTTTGGGGCCCGGCCGGTCGCGGTGACCATCTCGGGCTCGTGCGATACGTCCAGAAGTGGGCCGCTCGCCGCCGGCGACGATCCGGTGACGTGCGACGACGTCACATGGACGGCCGACGGGCGGTCGGTCTCCGGAGAGCTGCGCGGGACGTTCAACGAACTCATCAGCGGCGTTGACAAGGACGGGCATCCCACGCAGGTCGATACGGCGCGCGCCTACGCCCGGGGCAACACCGCCTACACGCCCAAGAAGGCCCACCAGCGCAAACCGGGCTCGACCGCACGGCTGAAGCACCTGACCATGTGGGCATGGGCGGGGCTTCCTCTCACGGTCGCAGGAGCCATGGTGGGCGTCTCCCTGCGATGGTCGCCCGAGGCCCCGAAGGAGCCCTGACTCGGCCGGCGCAGGCGGGCCCACGGGGCCGGCGCAGATGCCTCGCCCTTTGATCTGCTTGGCTGCTACGCGGACTTGGACTATCTCCGGCGGGGCGTCGCCACCCGGGCGACCGTGGGGGGACAATGGTCCTCGTCCAGAAGACCTGAGGGGGTTGTGGTGGCGAGGCAGCGGCACACGATGGCGACGGTCCCGTGGACCCTGCTGGCGGCCGGCTCGCTCGCCCTGCTGCCGACGCTCGCGCTCGGGAGCATCACCGCTCGCTTCACGGTCGGGTTCGCCTACGGCGTCGGCCTTCTGGTCCTGCTCGCCGACGAGCGGATCATCGCCGGCACGCCCAATCGTCCCGAGGCCCGGCCGGTGAGCGCCCGCCAGGCCTCGACAGATCGCTGATCAGCCGCCCGGCCCGGGTTAGGCCGCAGGATCGGTGGACGCATGAGATGGTAGCCATGTCACAGACCGGGCGGGAGACGGACAAATGCTGGAGCGCGTGCAGATGGTCGCGGCGACGGTGATAGCGGCGCAGAAGGATCCGAACACAGAGCAACTTGCCAACTGGCTTCGCGACATCTTCGGACCGATCTTCCTCGTGGTGATCAGTATCGTCGGATTGTTCTTCCTGTTCACCCGGGAGATCACAAGGTTCATCCAGTTCCTTGTGCTGGCGATCGCCATCGCGGTCATCTTCTACTATCCGGGCATTATCACCGCGGTCGCCGGCGGAATCGTCCGGGCCCTGGGCGTCGAAGGCAGCCAGTAGCCGCCGGGGGACGCGCCGCTGGTCAGGCGATTGACGGGCCCGGCCCGCACCCCCGAGGTCCTGCCGTACCGGGGCGGCGCCCACGATCAGTGCGTGCCTGGTCGGGGCGTGGAGGCGACCGGGACGCCGTCCAGGATCGCGTCGGCGATCTCCCGCGTGGTCTGCCCCAGCACGATCGTGCCGGGCGGCTCCCCGGTCGCGTGCGGCCAGGCGGGGCGGCCGCGACGCCGGTCCGGGCGGCGTCGCCGACGGTCACTGCCCGGCCCCCGGCATGTCCCAGATCACCACGCGGGCACGGACAAGCGGGTCTGCACTCGTCATGTGCGCCTCCAGTATCGACAGCCGCGCCACCCGGCCCGCCGCGGTCAGCACGCACACCACATCCCCCTCATTCACTTCGACCTCGTCGGTCCCTTCCGTTGCCGCGGCGTCCCGGCACTGCACCGCCCCCGGCCGGCCCTTCACCCGCACCACCTGCGTATCGTTCTCCGCCTCCACCAACGGCTTCAGCCAGTCGCCGCGGATATCGGGCTCTTCGTCCCGGTCGGTGAGCCGTGGCGGCACCGTGTCCAGATCCCGCCGCGACCGCGGACCATCCAGGGTCAGCGCCCCCCGCCACCGCACCACCGGCCCCGCCGTGGCCGAGGGCGACCGGCTTGCCGAGCCCGATGCCGCCGGGGACGCCCCACCCGGCTTCGTCGGCGAGCCTGCCGCGGCCCCTCTGCCGGAACCGCCGTCGCCGCCGGACACCAGCATGATCGCAACGGCCACCAGCCCCACGAGGGCCACGACGCCGACCACCCCGGCGATCAACACGTACTCGCCCGGCACGCCGTCCTGCGGACCTCCGCCACCCCCGTGGTCACCCTGGTAGCCGTTCCCATGATCACCTCGATAATCGCCCTCGTGCCCCGGTTTCGCCATCCCGCCCCGCCTCCCTGATCAGCCGGTACCAGTCCACCTTGCTCGGTGCGGGAAACACTGTGAAGGGGCCTCGCAATTCGTCTCGGCGGGCTGCCGTTTTCCCGTCCGGACCGACATTGCAGGGCCCAAGATCGTCACCTGCGGGTCGCAAGGTAGGCTCAACGACTCTTATCTATCTTGATCGAACTTATATTGCATTTTCCGCCTTAGGTTGGGGTTATGGTGTGGGCGAAAATCGGGGGCAACGCAAGAGAGCGTGGGCGGCCCCAGGGCCGCCCACGCTCTGCCATTGCGTGGTGCTGTTTTCGGGCCGTCCCTCCCGAGGGGGACGGCTCGTTCTTCCCGACGGCGGTGAGCCGTCAGGCTAGGGCGTGCTTCCAGGCGCACCCGTCCTGCTTCCAGGTGCGTGGACCGCCGCTCCAGGCGCCCCGGACGGGGATCCAGGCGCTGTCGTTGTTCTCACCAGTGCCGGGATGGGTTTTCCAGGCACCGTCCGCCGGGTCGACGCGTCCGCCCTCTCGGGAGAGGAGCCGGATGGCGGCGATCGATGCCAATACCACCAGTCCGGCACCGACCCATCCGTAAAGCCCAGGCACCTGGCTGGCCACGATGAGCCCGACGAGGAGCGCGAACACCGGCTTGAGACTGGACGCCGTGCCGATCACCCCATCGGAGCGGGAGAGATCGAGGGCGTAGATGTGGAGCCAAGCGCCGACAATGATCAACGCCGTCGAGACCGCCACGGTCGACAGCGCCCGCCAGGTCATCCAGTGCTCGCCGGTCAGGACGAGGATCGGTGTCCCGACGAACAGGGCGGTGCTCCACCGCTGCAACACGACGGCCCGGGGGTAGCCTCCAAGGTCGGTCAGCTTCCCGGAGACGATCAGGGAAACGCCACCGATCACGGCGACCGCACCCGCCGCCGCCAGCCCCAAGACATCGGACCCACCGCTGAACGGCCTGGTCATGAACACGATGCCGCCCACCGCGATCAGCGGCCACACGACATGCCGCGGCCGGACCGGCCCGCCCTCGGGGAGGACCAGCCTCCACGCCGACACGCACAGCGGCCCCAGCGTCGTGATGGCCACCACCTTCCCGACGCCCACGCGCTCCAGAGCAGGCTGGTACAACTGGCCCTGGATGAGAGTGGGAAGCAGGCACAGCGCCAGCATCCAGTGCTTGCGACTCCACGGGGTCTTGGAAGCGCGCTTCTTTCGCGCCCTGTTCCACAAGGGAGTGGTGAGGCCGAAGAAGAGTGCCCCCAGGACCGAGTTGAGCGCTGACACGGTTGTGGTCGAGTATTCGGGATAGAGGCGTGTTGCGTAGGTGGTTCCGAATAACCCGACAATCAGGGAAGCCGCTTCTGCGAGCGCCCCCCAGATTTTTTTCATGATGGTTCTCCTTTGCTATCCGCCCTTCGGCCGGAACCCGGCCGCATCGACCAGGCGAGATAGACGGTACCGGAAACGACCCCGGGTGCAACGCAAAGGGGTGCAGATGGCCCCTCGGGGCACGGCCATTTCAAAGTCGATCCCGGTGTCGCTGTGTATGGGCGGATGCTCCCCCTGCCCAACCCGCGTGGTGGGCGCGGCCGTCGTCATCCACGGTGGGCCGTCGTCTTGATCGCCGGGCTCGGGCTGCACACCGCCAAGCGGCTGGACGGTGCGGCAGGTGATCGAGGCGGTGTGCCCGGACGGGCTCGCGGCCCTGACCGGTACGGACGGCGAGTCCGCGCGTGGCCCGCGCCACGACGCACTATGCGTTCACCGTCAAGCGCAACCAGCCGACCAGCCTGGGCGAAAATCGTGCGGCGCAGCCTCCGCCCTCGCTTCAATCCTGACGCGGCCGGCGCAGACGTGCGCCGAGGACTGACGATCACCAAGGGCCGCTGCCACGTAACGGACGGGACCGGCCACGTCGATGATCTGTTGACACTCGTTGAGCATCCCAACGCCTCACCTGCCGCCCCTTGGAGGGCCGTGTGCCATTCCGCGCCATATCGACGCAGTGCACTCTCCGGCTGAGGCACGAAACCGGGCGCACACCAGACCGCAAGAACAAGTCGCTGTTTCACATCACCCTTGTCGACAGCACCCGTGTGGTCCAGCGTCCGGAGCATGGCAAGGCCAAGGAAGCGGTGGTATGCGACCATTGCGGCCGGAGCGTCGACTTCACCGTTTTCAGCGTCAAGCGCACGCATCGAGTCCGCGTCTTGTGGTTCACGCTGCTGATGGCCTTGCTGACACTGCTCGTGGCGGCGGTCGTACTCTTGTTCAACACGTTCGCCAGTCCTGGCTGGGGCTACATCGATGCCCTGCCGACCTGGCTGGATGCCACGGTGACGACTGCTGGCCTGCTGTCCACGTGGGTCATCGGTTTCAGCTTCTTCTACTGGTCGGATGAGTTCGGCATCAGATCGCTCTACCGATGGCGATACACCGGCCAGGTGGCCACTCCCGACACGCACCGAGGAAACTTCATCGCGAAATGCATAGGCACGTGGGACCGACAAGGCCCGAACCCCACCCCGAGCCCACCCTCCTGAGCTGTCCCTCGCATGCCTAGTCAGAGGGTGAGCCTCGCCCACACGATCTTGCCGGGGGTTCCGTTCGTGTACCGGTAGCCGCAGCCGCCGGATGCGAGGAGCCGGACCATCATCAGGCCGCGTCCGCTCTCGGCGTCGGAGTTCTCGTCCACCACGACCGGCGGCGCGTGAGACGGGTCCCAGACGCGGAACTCGACGGCGCCGGCCAAGAGGGTGACCCATGCCTGGATCTCGTGGCCCTGGACGGCGTGCACCACAGCGTTCGTCGCCAGCTCGGACATGATCGTCCGCCCGACGTAGTCGTGCTGCATCAGGCCCCACGCCTCGCACGCCTCCGTGACGAGAGACCGGGTCAAATACACACTTTCGGGGTAAGCGCGCCATCGAAGCGCGAACTCGTTCCGCGCCTTTAGCGGCTGATTGTCTCGCATGTCCTGAATGCCATTCATCGGGGCCGCCTTTCGTGATTGAACTCTGCCCACACCCTGCCGCCACGAGTTAAGCTTGTCGCGTTTCGTTCAGTGATCCCCAGATTAAGGATCTTGAATGGCACGAGCCGACCACTTGGACCCGGACCACAACCTGTGGCACTGGCTGGCCGTTGACCTGCGAGTTTGGCGCGAAGAGCGCAATCTTTCACAGGCCGACCTCGCCCGCATATGCGGCGTGGATAATTCGACGGTTTCGAACTGGGAATCGGGCAGCGCCAAAATCCCGCAAAAGCGCACCGAAACCCTGGACCGGGTTTGGCGTACTCGCGGGCACTTCGCCCGACTTCACCGCCTTGCCGACAGCAGCCACGACCCGAACTGGTTCCAACAGTTCACCGCCTACGAGCGGCGCGCGGCGGTGGTCAGTCCCTACGCAGCGCTCCTGGTCCCTGCTCTCCTTCAGACACCGGAGTACGCACGCGCCCTGATCGTCAGCGGTCAGATGATCGACGATGTCGATGCCGCCGTTGAAGAGCGGATGGCGAGGCAAGAAATCCTTGAGCGGTCCGATCCGCCGAACCTCTGGGTGCTGATCAAAGAGTCGGTTCTCTGGGACTTCATCGGTTCACCAGAGATCATGCGCAAACAGCTCACGCACCTGCTCGACATGAGTCAACGCCGGGGCATCGTTATTCGCGTCATCCCCCGTAGCGTCGGGGCGCATCCTGGGGTTGACGGCTCGTTCACCATCCTCGATGTGAATGGTGCCGAGGTAGCTTGGTCGGAGGCGGTCGGTGGCGGTCGTCTGGTTATGGACTCCACGAACGTCCGCGAGTACCGGGTACGGTATGACCGAATTGGCGCTGACGCCCTGTCCCGAGACTCCACAAGGAGTCTCGTTGCCGAGGTCCTGGAGGCCATACCGTGAGCGAGCGCATTTGGCGTAAGTCCAGCCGGAGTGGAACCGGCGGTGCCGGCGGGCAAGATTGCGTGGAGGTTGCCGCTCTTGCTGAAGGGTGCGGCATCAGGGACAGCAAGGCTCCCGATGCCGGGCATCTCACCCTCTCCCCCGAGAGCTTCACCCGCCTCGTCGCCCGCGTGAAGCGCGGCGAGTTGAACCGTTAGTCCCTGCCCACGCGCACTCGGCCTCGCCTTTCGGCGAGGCCGTTCCCTTGAGGCCGGGTCACGGAGGGAAGGTCGCGATTCTCGCGGGGGGTGGCGGGCAGGAGGACCGCAGGACCATGGCTCGTCCGGTTCCCCGATGGGCCGATCGGGTCGCCCACGTCATACCGCTCACCGTCCTACCGTCCGGGCTGTGGCGGATCGCCCTGGGCTCGGCGTGCCCGTGGGTTTCGCAGAGGGGAGCGATCTCGCGGTCTTCCCGCATCCGATGGGGCCCGCTCAGCATCGGCGCGGCGAGGCGTCCGGCCCCATCTGGTGATCTTGCGCTCGTCCGGCGGCGGCGGCCGGTGGTGGGCTGCATCGCGAAATCGTCCCGTAAACCGTTCCGGACTCACCACAGATCACAAGTCCCACAACCCTCCGGAGCCCGCGGCTCCGGAGCCCGTTCGGTCCGTGCTCAGGCCATGAGGTGTCCTCCGGCGACGAAGGCGGCGAGCAGGAGGTAGACCGAGTTCACCATCACGAGCTTGAACTGGCCGAGGCGGCCATGGGTGATCACCGCGCCGATCATCAGCAGGATCCAGCAGAGGGCGGTGACCGACACCATGACCGGTGCGATGTCCAGCGCGGCGGGCAGGATCAGGCCCGCCGCGGCCAAGAGCTCGAGGGCCCCGAGGGTCTTGACGAACCCGACGGTGGCGTTTTGGGTCCACTCGCCGCCGTGCTGCGCCGCCAGCTTCTCTTTGGGGATGAACGTCTTGGTGATACCGCCGACCAGGGCGACAGCGGCCAGCAGTCCGGCTGTAATCCACAGTGCGAGGTTCATGAGCTGTGCTCCTGTTGACTAGCGAATCAGTGGAATAGAAGGCAAAAGGCGCTTCGACTCGCGGGTCTCGCCTATGCCGTAGCAGGGGCCGGTGATCCCGCGAGCGGGGTGGAGTCGCCGTACCTGACCTCGTAGACGCGCTCGGTGAACTTCCAGCCGTCGGGAGTGCGCTGGTAGCGGTCGTGGTAAAGGGCGTAGTTCAGGTGCGAACCTCCGTCGTGGAACCGCCCGAACTCCTGGATGTACGCGCGGCCGGTAGCGGTGTCGCCGTCCAGCCGGATGACGCCCGGGTGGACGTTCTGCACGAAGAACTCCCAGAGCCCTTGCCCCCACTCGATCCCGCGCCGGATCTCCGCACGGCCGACGAATTCCTTGCCGATATGCGGCCAGCGCATCGCGCCCTCCGGTGTGAACAGCGATGCGACGCGGTCGAAGTCGCGCATCATCACCGCGTCGGTGATCTCGCCGCGCAACGCCTCGATCTCGACACGGTCGGCGATGGCCCGCATGTCGCTCATCGGTTGCTCCTGCCTTATCGATCTGTAGGACCCGGCCTGTCAGCCGGTGACGTCTTCAGCATCGGGGCAGGTCAGAGGCGGGAACAATGTAGAATCTGCGCGGCGATCCATAACACAGGGGTTATTTGTGGAGCTACGCGACGTCGAGATCTTCCTGACTCTCTCCGAGGAACTGCACTTCGGCCGCACCGCCGAACGACTCCACGTGTCCCAGGCCCGCGTCAGCCAGGCCATCAGCAAACAGGAACGACGCCTCGGCGTGGCCCTGTTCGACCGGACCAGCCGCCGCGTGACCCTGACCCCGGTCGGCCGGCGCCTCCGCGAAGACCTGCAGCAAGCCCTCGACCTTCTCCACGAGGGACTCGCCCGCGCCGAAGCGGCCGGGCCGGGCGCGGGCCAGACTCTGCGCTTGGGCGTGTTCGGCCATGCCGGATACGAACTACGCCCCCTCACCGAGGCGTTCCGCGCCCGCTACCCAGGCAGCGACGTCCAACTCAACGAAATCAACGGCAGCGCCCCGTTCGCCGCCCTGCGCACGGGAGACAACGACGTGAACGTACTGTGGCTGCCCGTGGCCGAACCGGACCTCACCGTCGGCCCCACCGTGCTGACCGGAGGCCGCGTTCTGGCCGTGTCGGCAGACCACCCGCTCACCGAGCGCGGCACCGCAACGCTGGAGGACCTCGCCGACAACCACGTCGTCGACCTCGGCCCCGACGCCCCCGAGTACTGGGTCGCCTCCATGGTCCCGAGCCGCTCCCCGTCCGGCCGCCGTATCCCACGTGGACCCATCGCGCGGACCTTCCACGAGATCCTCTCCCTGGTCGCGTCCGGGCAGTGCGTCCACCCGCTGGGCGAAATCGCCGCCCGTTATAACAGCCCCCCGGGCATCGTCTTCCTGCCCATGCCAGACGCCCCCACCCTCCAGTGGGCACTGACCTGGCGCTCCACCGCCGACAGCCCCATCATCCGCGCACTGGCCCAGACCGCCGCCGACCTCGGCCCCATCTCGCTATGACCATGCTCGTCCCCGGTCAGCCGGAAGATGATCTCCACGAGCGTGGAGTCGTCGCCGGCCTCCTCCAGTCGGGCAGTCATCTGCCTCCACGCCGCGTCCCGCCCTCGCCTTTCGGCGAGGCCGTTCCCTTTCCAGGGCGGGTCACTCGCGGGAGGGAAGGTCGCGGTTCTCGTGGGGGAGGTGGCGGGCAGGAGGGCCTGGCGAGCATGTAGTCCTTCGCGTCGAGGAGGACCGCATGACCACCGCTCGTCCAGTTCCCCGGTGGGCCGACCGGGTCGCCCACGTCATCCCGCTGACCGTTGTGCCGTCCGGGCTGTGGCGGGTCGCCCTGGGGCTTGGCGTGCCCGTGGGTTTCGCTGAGGGAAGCGATCTCGCGGACTTCCCGCATCCGATCGGGACCCCGTACGTCTTCACGCTCAGCATCGTCACGGAATGCTTCGCCCTGCTCGCGCTCGGGCTGGTGCGACCGTGGGGTGAGGTGTTCCCGCGCTGGTTCCCGCTGGTCGGCGGGCGCCGCGTGCCGGTCTCGTTCGCCGTCGCCGCCGCGTCGATCGGTGCCGCGAGCGTCACGGTCATCGGGGCGGCCGGAGCCTTGGGCTGGTCGGACGCGATGGCCGAGGGGGAGAGCCCGGGCGGGGTCGCCGCGACCGTCATGACGCTCGCCTATGCGCCGTTCCTCGCCTGGGGCCCGCTGCTGGCGATCCTGACCGTCCACTACTACCGCCGCCGCATGATCAGGCGTTCCCACCCTGGCCGGTTCCGCGTAGGCCATGCCTCAGAACACGACCTCCACCGCCTCGGCGCCGAGCGAGGCCCAATTCGCTGATAATATGCGCGCATACTTTCTACGGCGGGAGGACTGGCATGTGGGTCAAGGAGTACGTAGGGCGAAGCACCGCCCGCACGGAGCAGGTGTTCAGCGTCCTTGCGGATGCAGAACGGTGGCCAGAGTGGAACGAGGGCGTCAGCAAGCTTGAGATGCACGGCCCGTTCGTCGCGGGAACGTCGGCGGTGATGGTGTTGCCTGACGGCACCGCCCTGCCGTTCAGCTTCACCTGGGTCGAGGAGAACGTGGGCTTCGAGGATCTCACCGAAGTTCCGGATGCGGGGGTCAGCGTTCGAGTCCGCCACGAACTGTCGCCGACTGAGAGCGGCACTCAGATCACCTACCGGTGTGAGGTGGACGGCCCTGACGATGTTGCCGCCGAGGTGGGAAGTGCAGTGAGCGCAGACTTCGCCGAGGTCATTTCCGCGCTTGCCGCGCGAGCGGAGCGGGCGGGTGGCTGAGGCGCTGCATCCCAGCGAGAGTCCTGGCCTGCTGCTCTGGCGGGCGACGCTGCGGTGGCAGCGCGCGGTCACAGCAGAGCTCAAGCCGCTCGGGCTCACGCACGTGCAGTTCGTTCTGCTCGCCAGCACTTGGTGGCTGACGACCGTGGCCGGCGAGACGCCCAGCCAGCGGCGCGTCGCGGAGCACGCCGCGACCGATCCGATGATGACGTCGCAGGTTCTGCGGACACTGGAGTCGAAGGGTCTGCTGGAGCGGAAGCAGAACCCGGGCGATTCCAGGGCCCGGCATGTCGGCGTGACCGAAGCAGGAGCCGACCTGGCAGCGCGGGCGATCCAAGTCGTCGAGGCAGCCGACGCGGCGTTCTTCGCGCCAGTGACGGACCAGGAGAAGATGCTGGCCGTTCTGAGGGCTCTCGCCGAATGAGAAGTGCCGGTCCTCACGCGGTGAACGCGCGAGGACCAGCGGATGTTGCGCCTTGCAGCGCTTACAGAGTCGAGAAGCCTAGGCTCCCCGGCGTCCTGCTAGGCCGGGGGGTCCGTCGGCTCCACGGGCGCGGGCCCGAACGACTTGTCGGGGTTCCACTCGGCGGCCTGGGATCCCGTGGGCGCCACGGGCGATCCCGGGGGGTCCGTCGCCTCAACGGGGTCGGGACGGAAGTCTCCCCTGTTCTCGTTGAACGGGCGAGGCTCGGGCGTGTCTGCGGTCCTGGCCATGTTACTGGCCTCCTTCGTTTTGGTTTTCGCCTGCTTGCAGTCATGCACTATAGAGCGCCGGGGGCTGACGCCGGACGCCTGGTCGGGCCGGTCACGAACCGTGCGGTCGCGGGAAGGCCGCTCGCCAGGTGTCGTCAGGTACACCCCCTGCCCGGGTTCTGGGCCCAGTGCCGCCGTCCTTCTCGGCCGGAAGTCTTGATCACGTCAGCGAGATCTCCGAGGAGGAACCCATGTTGCGCATCGTCTCCACCCTCATCGCCGGGACGGCACTGGCGACGGTCGCCGCGCCCGCCGCGAACGCCGCCACCACGTCCCACGGGGAACACGGGCTCGACCGCAAGGTGAAGGCGGCGGCGGACCGGCTCGTCGCCGACGGCGCGCCGGGCGTGATCGTGATGACCCGCCGCGGCGGCCATGTCTCGCACGTGACCGCCGGAGTGTCGGACCAGGCCACCGGCGCTCCGATGGACCACCGGCTGCTGGTCCGGGTCGGCAGCGTGACCAAGTCGTTCGCCGCAACGGTCGTCCTGCAACTGGCCGCCGAACACCGGCTCTCCCTGGACGACACCGTGGAGAAATGGCTGCCTGGCGTCGTGCGGGGCAACGGCAACGACGGTTCGAAGATCACCGTCCGGCAGTTGCTCGCGCAGACCAGCGGCCTGAACGAGTACGTCATGGACCCGCGCGTCCTGGGCGACCCCGACCGTGAGTGGACGCCGGCCGAACTGGTCGCCATCGCGATGGAGAAGCCGCCGGCGCACGCGCCCGGCGCGGACTGGAACTACGCGAACACCAACTACATCCTCGCCGGAATGATCATCGAGAAGGTGACCGGACGCCCGGTCGGCACCGAGCTGCGGCAGCGCCTCTTCACCCCGCTCCGGTTGCGGCACACGTCCTACCCGACGACGTCCAAGACGTTCCCCGGCCCGTACGTGCACGGCTACTACCCCGGTTATGGGGACGTCAGCACGCTGATCAGCCCGTCCAGCGCGCGCACGTCCGGCGGCATCGTCTCTACCGTCGACGACGTGGCGAAGTTCAACCGGGCGCTGTTCACGGGCCGGCTGCTGCCCGCGCGGATGATGCGGGAGATGAAGACCGTCCGGCCGGTGAACGACGACGGCGTCATCGAGGACTACGGGCTCGGCGTCGCCCGCATCAAGTTCTCCTGCGGATACGCCTGGGGCCACGACGGCGGCTTCCCCGGCTACCGCACCTGGTCCTACACGAGCACGGACGGCCGCAGGCAGGCGATGCTCACCTACAACACGTCCGCGGTCGAGCACGACGAGAAGTTCCGCGCCGACCTCGGCAAGGCCGCTGACACCGCGTTCTGCGCCTGATCCTCGGTAAGCGCCCTGCCCTCGCCGACGCCGCGTCGGCGGACGGCAGGGCGCCGAGGCATGGCGGCGGCCCGCGGTTCGTCGGTGATGATTGCCTTGTGACCTCTACTCTGCGGCCGCGAGTCCGCCTGCTCCTCGCGTTGGGCGTCGGCCTCGGGACGACCGGCCTGGCCGCCTGCTCCACCGAAGCGCGGCCGGCCGGCGCGGCGCCCACCGCTTCGCGGCCGGTCCCCTCGCCGTTGACGCTGCGCCCGTCGCCTCCACCGCCCACCTGCACGCCGGACGGTGTCAGCGTCTCGATGGACGAGCCCGACGCCGCGATGGGACTCCGCGCCGCGACGATCACGCTCCGCAACTGCGGCGGCCGCCCGTACCGGCTGAACGGCTACCCGTCCCTGCGCGTCCTGGACGAGAACCGGCAGCCGTTCAACGTGGACGTCGTGCGCGGGACGACGCAGATCAAGGACGGCGGGCCGAAGCCGCTGACGATCCGTCCCGGCGAGGCGGCGGTCTTCGGCATCGTCTGGCGGAACCTGGTCACCGAGGCGACCACGGAGGCGGTGACCGGGAGATACCTTGAGGTCCGGCCGGCGCCTGGACGGCCCGTCGTGGTCATCCCGTCCAACGGGCCGCTCGACCTCGGGAACACCGGCCGCCTGGAAGAGACCGCCTGGAGGCCGCCCCGCCGCTGAATCAGCGAGGCGGCGCCTGGACCTTGCCGATGCCGAGGGTGTTCTCCGCCGGCATCAGCCCTGTCTCCAGGACCTTGACCAGGATCGGCATCGTGAGCTGCGCGAGCCGGTCCGCCTTGTCGGCGCCGAGCGTCCGCCACGGCTCGTAGGCGAGGTCGTCGGTCGTTCGCTCGACGGCGTCCCGCAGCTCGCGGCCCTTCTCCGTCGCGGCGCCGCCCGCGTCGAGCAGGCCGCGGGACGCGAGCCGGTCGCGTGCGGCGGACCACTCCTCGTCCGTCCAGCCGCGGCTCGCGAACGTCTTCTCGGACGCGGCGCCGATCGCGGCGAACGACACGAGCGCCTCGGCCGGGTCGAGCCCGTGGGTGAGGAGCGCGGCCACGTGGCCGTCGCCGCGCTGCTCGCGCAGGATGCCGATGGCGTGCCACAGGACGAGGTGCGGCTCGTCCGGCCAGGGCAGGTCGGCGTTGGCGGCGGCGATCGGGCACCCGGCGGTGCTCGCGGCCTCGGCGGCGGCGCGGGCCAGCGCGGCGGCCTCGGCGAGGTCCGGGTCGGCGAGGCCGTCGCCGAGCAGCGTCCGGTACATGCCGTCGACGGCGCGGGTGCGCCCCTCCAGGACGCGCTCGGGCGGCGCGACCGTCCAGGCGGCGGGGATGTGCTCGGCCACCATGCGCGGGCTGAAGCTGTAGAAGGCGGCCGACACCCGCTCCTTGCCCGCGGCGCCGAGCGGCGCGGCCCGCCAGGCGAAGTAGCTCGGCCAGCGGGTGTCCACCGCGAAGCCGAGCCGGCCGGCCTCGGCGAACACCTCGGGCGAGTACCAGAACAGGGCGTGCAGGGGTTCGAGCTGGTGCCACATCTGCCGGGCCAGACCGGGGTTCTCCGTCATCACGGTTCCTCTCTCAGGATCACCCCACCCTATCTTGACACTGCCAAGATTGCACGGGGCCGGCGTTCGTGACGCGGGAAGGCCAGGAGCGCCAGGAGGGCCAGGGCGACGCCGGCGGCGCGGAGCGCGAACGGCCCCGTCTCGCGCGGCCACGGCTCCCCGTAGAGGAGCGTGGCCGAAAGGAGCAGATGCGTCTTCGCGGTGACCGTGACGACGGTGACGACGATCGTGAGGCGGCAGCGCTGCAGGCCGATCGACAGTAGCCCGACGCCGAGGATCCCGGCGAGGAGGAACAGGTACGGGTGCGGCGAGGACGGCAGGTCCGCCCAGTGGTCGGCGGCGAGCATCATCGCCATGCCCTGCCCGAAGACCTCGGTGGCGCCCAGCAGGACGCCCGCGCCGAGCCCGTAGGCGATGCCCGTCAGCGGCCTCGCGTGGCGGCCGCCGACGGCGCGGTCGCGCACGCAGAACATCCACAGCGGCAGGACCAGCGAGGGCACGAACACCAGGGCGACCCTCCACGGCGGCAGCGCGGCGGCGGCCCCGTCCAGGCGGTGCGGCGCGTCCGGGACCGGCAGCACCGAGAGCGCCGCGGTGACCATCGCGGCGACGGTGAGGCCGACGGCGAGCCATTCGCGCGAGGTGGGCCGCTCGCCGAACCCGCTCATCCCGATGGCCAGCAGCGGGACGAGGCCGAGCCCGTAGGCGGGCAGCGTCGCGGCGACGGGGAGGGTGACCAGTGCGGTGGCCGACAGCGCGAAGCCCGCCAGCAGCACCAGGAGCCCGGCGAGCCAGCGCGGGCTCCCGAGGAAACGTCCGGCGGCGTGCAGCGGATGCCGTCCCGAGACCGGGCTCATCCGCCCCGTGGCTGTTTTGAAGAGGACATAAGCGACGATGTAGACGGCCTGCGCAGCGCAGGCGAGGACGACCGCTTCCATGGCGCACCTCCTCGGGTGGGCATCAGCCTGACATGAGGAAGGTGTCCGGTGATTCTCGCCGGAAGACGGAGAAATTGCCGATTTTCTGCACCACGGTGAGCAGTGCCGCGGCGCGCGTGTCCCGGAAAGGCCAATATCAATGCGCCCGTTGCGTTGCCCGATCACTCACCGCAGGTGAATGATTGCGGTGCGCTTCCGAATCCGAGTGTGGTGATGCAGTGACCGTGGGGATGGAACGGCTCGGTGAACCGTTCGGCTTCACCGGCGAGGGCGACGGCGGACGGCGGGCCCGCCGCCTCGTCCGCGAGCGCGCCGCGAAGGTCGTCACGGACGAGACGCTCCTGGACGACGTCGAGCTGATGACGGCCGAGGCCGTCGCCAACGCCATCCTGCACGGCTCCGGGATCGTCAGCGTGACGGTCGCCACCGACGGCGGGCGGCTCCGCGTGGACGTCTGCGACGACGGGCCCGCCCAGGCCGATCCGCACGGCCGCCCCCGGCTCGACCACGGCCGCGGCCTCACCGTCGTCGACGCGCTCGCCGACGAGTGGGGGCTGGACCAGTCGCCCCAACGCACCCGCCTCTGGTTCGTCGTCGACGCGCGACGCCCGGCCGCCGACGCGTGACCGCCCGCAGTCTCCTCCGTCAGCCGGCGTCCGGACGGGGGTTCAGCGCGCTGCGCACGACCTTGCCGGTGGCGTTGCGGGGCAGGGCGTCGAGGAAGTGGACGTCGCGCGGGACGGCGAAGCGCGCCAGATGGTCGCGGACCTGGGCACGGACGGCGTCGGCGTCGAGCGTCCCGCCGTCGCGGACGACGACGAACGCGGCGGTCCGCTGCCCGAACTCGTCGTCCGGGACGCCGACCACCGCGACCTCCCGCACCTGCGGAAGCCGCTCCAGCACCTCCTCGACGGCGCTCGGGAAGACGTTCTCGCCCCCCGAGACGATCATGTCGTCGTCGCGGCCGTGCACGTACAGCCGGCCCTGCTCGTCGAGGTGGCCGACGTCGCCGAGGCTCATCAGGCCGCCCTGCATCTCCTTGGTGCCGCCCTCGGTGTAGCCGGTGAACAGCAGCTCGTTCGCGGAGAAGATCCGCCCGGGGGCGCCGGGCGGGAGGTGGACGCCGGCTTCGTCCAGGATCGCGACCTTCGTTCCGGGCGGCGGCGTGCCCGCGGTGTCCGGATGGGCGCGCAGGTCGGCGGGCGTCGCGATGGTGACCCATGACGCCTCCGTCGACCCGTACAGGTTGTAGAGGACGTCGCCGAACTCGTCCATGAACGCGGTGGCGAGCGTCGCGGGCAGCGCGGAGCCGCTGACGGCGGCGATCCGCATCGAGGACGTGTCGTACTCGCGCCGCGCGGCCTCCGGGACGTCCAGGACGCGCTGCAGCATGACAGGGACGGCGACCAGGGCGGTCGCTCCGGTGTCGTCGATCGTCCGGAGCGTCCGCTCCGGCTCGAAGCGGGCCCGCAGGACGATCGTGGCGCGCAGCGAGAACGCGATCTGGAGCATCGCGTAGCCCCAGGTGTGGAACAGCGGCGCCTCGATGAACATGCGTTCGTGCACCCGGCACGGGATGCGCGACAGGATCGACACGAGCGGCGACAGGCCGGGGCGCGGGTGCCGGACGGCGCCCTTGGGGCGACCGGTCGTGCCGGAGCTGAGGAAGATCGTCCCGCCCGCCCTCGCGGGCGGCTCGACCGGCGTGCCGGGCGCCGTGACGATGAGGTTCTCCAGCTCCGAGCCCGGCCCGCCGGCCGTGATGACGTGGACGGTCTCCGGAACCGCCGCGATGAACCCGGCGAACTCCGCGTCGGCGATCACGACCTCGACCCGCTGCCGCCGCAGGACGGCGACCAGTTGCTCGGTGCCCATCTCGGTGTTCAGCAGGACGACGTCGGAGCCGTGTTTGCTGCACGCGACGAGCGCCTCGACCATGCCGCGGTGGTTGCGGCAGAGGACGGCGACGCGGGGCGCGCCGTTGAACCGCCCGAGCGCGGCGGCGAGCCGGTCGGTGCGGGCGTCGACCTCGGCGTAGGTCAGCTCCCCGGCGTCGTCGGCGATCGCGACGACGTCCCGGTCGCGGGCCGCGGCGGAGGCGACCGTCCCGCCGAGCAGGGTGCCCCAGCGACGCAGGGCGTCCAGCTGGCGGGCGACCTTCAGCGGTGGTCCGGGGCGCCACAGCCCGCTCCGGGCGAACATGCCGCCCGCCCGCGCGACCGACGCCGTGCGGTGCCCGAACTCCGATCGTCCGCTCATCTGCCGCCTCCGGGGTACGGGGTTCCGGGTAACCGACCGTACGGACGGCGGGTTTCGTCCGCTTCTGATTCGACCCAGCTCTTCGCCCGGTCCGTTGTCAGGAACCTGACAACGAGCGCTGGGTAGGCTTGGCTGACCATGGAGATCACCGGTGGAGTGCGCGAGCGCGGCGGCGGCCTCGCCGCGCACAAGGGCGGGCTGCGCGAGCGCAAGAAGGAGGCGACGCGCCGCGCTCTGCACGAGGCCGCGATGCGCCTCTCCGTCGAGCACGGCCTGGGCGAGGTCACCGTCGAGGCGATCGCGGACGCCGCCGGCGTCTCCCGCCGCACCTTCTCCAACTACTTCGCCGGCAAGGAGGACGCGCTCCTCTACGGCGACGCGCAGCGTATGAGCTCCCTGCTGGAGATGTTCGAGGTCCGCCCGCCCGGCGAATCGTCCTGGACGGCGCTGCGCGCCTCGGTCGACGCCCTGTCCGCGGAGATCGGCGAGCTCGACCCGCGGTGGGCCGCGCAGGTGCGCCTCGCCCGCGAGCACCCGTCCGTCCTGGCCCGGCAGCTCACCCACTACGCCGAGTTCGAACGCGCCCTCGCCGAGCTGATCGCCGCCCGGGACGGCCTCCCGCACCTGCGCGCCCGCGTCATGGCCGGCGCCTTCATCACCGCGCTCCGCATCGCGTCCCTGACCTGGATCGAAGAGCGCCCGACCCGCCCTCTGGCCGAGGTCGCCGGGGAGACCCTCACCGAAATCGCCCGCGAGTACCGCTAGCGCCCGCAACCGGGTCCGGCACCTCGCGCTGTCGTGATCGACATATCTTGCCCGCCCGTCTTGTACGGTGCGAGCCTTGGCCGCCGTCCGCCGCGTCCGTGAGGATCGGCGGCATGGACCTCCTGGACACTCTGGTTGACAAAGGGCTGCGGCGCGAGCCGCCGACCCGCGCCGAGGCGCTCGCGGTGCTGGGGACCTCCGACGACGACCTGCTCGACGTGGTGGCCGCCGCCGGCAAGGTGCGCCGGCGCTGGTTCGGGAACCGGATCAAGCTGAACTACCTGGTCAATCTGAAGTCGGGGCTCTGCCCCGAGGACTGCTCGTACTGCTCGCAGCGGCTGGGGTCCAAGGCGGAGATCCTGACCTACACCTGGCTCAAGCCCGGCGAGGCGGCCGCGGCCGCCGCGGCGGGTGTGGCCGGCGGCGCCAAACGCGTGTGCCTGGTCGCCAGCGGGCGCGGCCCGACCGGCAGGGACGTGGAGCGGGTCGCCGACACCATCGCGGCGATCAAGGAGCACAACGCGGACGTGGAGATCTGCGCCTGTCTCGGACTGCTGTCCGACGGGCAGGCGGCGCGGCTTCGGGAGGCCGGAGCCTACGCCTACAGCCACAACCTCAACACCGCCGAGGCCGTGTACGCGGACATCTGCACCACGCACGAGTTCACCGACCGGGTCGACACCGTGCGGCAGACCAGGGCGGCGGGTCTGTCGGCCTGCTCCGGCCTGATCGCCGGCATGGGCGAGAGCGACGCGGACCTGGTGGACGTGGTGTTCGCGCTGCGTGAGCTGGACGTGGACTCGGTGCCGGTGAACTTCCTGATCCCCTTCGAAGGAACCCCGATGGCCGGGGAGTGGGCCCTGACTCCGCAGCGCTGCCTGCGGATCCTGGCGATGGTGCGATTCGTCTGCCCGGACGTGGAGGTCCGTCTCGCCGGCGGCCGGGAGATCCATCTGCGGACGCTGCAGCCGCTCGCGCTGCACGCGGTCAACTCGATCTTCCTCGGCGACTATCTGACCAGCGAAGGCCAGGCGGCCAAGGCCGACCTGGACATGATCGCGGACGCGGGCTTCGAGGTGGAGGCGGCGGGCACGGACACGCTGCCCGAACATCGAAGGGACGCGCACTCCCCCGGATCCGGCCCCGCCGACCTGGTGGCGGTGCGCCGCCGCGGCGCCGGCACCGGCCTGCCGCCGAACGCCTGACCGGCGGGAGGTCCTTCGCCGCTAGGGCCGGGGGATGTTGCGGAGGTTGCTGCGGGCGAGGTCGAGCATCTTGCCGACACCGCCGGTGAGGACGGTCTTGCCCGCGGCCAGCGCGAACCCCTTCACCTGCTGCGGGGTGATGTGCGGGGGGATGGACAGGGCGTTCGGGTCGGTGACGACGTCCAGGAGGTAGGGGCCGGGCGCGGCCAGTGCGCGTTCCATCACCGTCCGGACGTCCGACGGGCGCTCCACGCGGGCCGATTCGATTCCCACCGCGTGGGCGATCGCGGCGTAGTCGACGGCCTCGTGGTCGGTCTCGTAGGACGGGAGGCCGTCCACCAGCATCTCCAGCCGCACCATGCCGAGCGACGCGTTGTTGAACACGATGATCTTCACGGGGACGCGGTGCAGTTTCACCGTCAGCAGCTCGCCGAGCAACATGCCGAGACCGCCGTCGCCGGAGACGGAGACGACCTGCCGGCCGGGCGCCCCGAACTGGGCGCCGATGGCGTGCGGGAGCGCGTTGGCCATGGAGCCGTGGACGAACGAGCCCATCACCCGGCGCCGCCCGTTCGGGGTGATGTACCGGGCGACCCAGACGTTGCACATGCCGGTGTCCACGGTGAAGATCGCGTCGTCGGCGGCCAGGTCGTCCAGCACACTGGCGACGTACTCGGGATGGATCGGGATGTGCTTGTCGATGTCGCGCGTGTAGGCGGAGACCACGTTTTCGAGTGCGCGCGCGTGGCGGTGCAGCATTTCGTCCAGGTACGACTGGTCCCGCTTCTGCTCGACCTTGTCCATCACGAGCCGGAGCGTCTCCCCCACATCGCCGTGTACCGCGAGGTCGAGCGGCGTGCGACGGCCCAGCTTCGCCGGATCGTCGTCCACCTGCACAGTGTTCTTGCCGGGCAGGAACGGGTCGTACGGGAAGTCGGTGCCCAGCAGGAGGACGAGGTCCGCGTCCTGCATCGCCTCGTAGCAGGCGCCATAGCCGAGCAGGCCGCTCATGCCCACGTCGAAGGGGTTGTCGAACTGGATCCACTCTTTGCCGCGCAGCGCATGACCGACCGGAGACAGCAGCTTGTGCGCCATCTCCATCACCTCGGCGTGGGCGTCCTTCACGCCGGAGCCGCAGAAGAGCATCACCTTGCGCGCCTGGTTGAGCGCGTCGGCCAGCTGCGCGACCTGGTCGGACGGCGGCCGGACGATCCCCTTCCGGACGAGGAAGTCGTGCCGGCCGGCAGGCCCCGCAGCGTCCTTGCTGCCGGTGTCGCCCGGCAGCGTCAGCACCGCGACGCCGCCGAGCCCGACCGCGTGCTGGATCGCGGTCCGCAGGATGCGCGGCATCTGCGCCGGGGTGACGATCGACTCGCAGAAGTGGCTGCAGTCGGCGAAGACCCGCTCGGGATGCGTCTCCTGGAAGTACCCGCTGCCGATCTGCGTGCTCGGGATCTGCGACGCCAGCGCGAGCACGGGCGCCCCCGACCGGTGCGCGTCGTACAGGCCCTGGATCAGGTGCGTGTTGCCGGGACCGCAGCTGCCCGCGCACACGGCGAGCCGGCCCGTGGTCTGCGCCTCGGCCGCCGCCGCGAATGCGCCCGCCTCCTCGTTGCGGACGTGCACCCACTCGATGCCGCCCGTCCGGCGGACGGCGTCCACGACCGGGTTGAGGCTGTCGCCCACCACCCCGTAGACGCGCCGGACGCCGGCCTGCCGCAGCACCTCGATGAACTGGTCGGCGACGGTCCCCATCGTCCCTCCCGTGCACTCCGCTCCCCCGCATCCAGGGAATGCCCGATGATCTCCGGCTGACACTCGCGTCCTGCCGGGGTTAAATAGTCAATCCATGAATCGGATCGGAGGCGCGATGAGCACTGACGGTGGCGAGGAACTGGACTTCTGGTCGTTCGTTGACCTCGCCGGGCGGCGGCTGTCGGACGAGTTCGGGTTCCCGCACCGGCTCGCGACACGGCTGCTGCTGACCCTCAACCGGGCCTCGGCGATCGTCACCTACGACCTGGAGTCCACGGTGCACCGGCCGCGCGGGCACTCGTGGGCGGCGTTCCGGCTGCTGTTCGTCACCTGGCTCGCCGGGCCGCTGGAGCCGGGACGGGCCGCCACGCTCGCCGGGATGAGCCGCGCCGCGGTGTCCAACCTGACGAAGACGCTGGTCGCGGACGGGATGATGGACCGGGCGCCGGGCGAGCGGGACGGCCGCTCGGTGATCCTGTCGCTCACCGATCGGGGCCGGGACGCGATGCTGGAGATCTTCGCCGGGCAGCACGAGCGCGAGCGCCAGTGGGCCGGCGTGCTGACCGAGACCGAGCAGCGGATGCTGATCATGCTGCTGGACAAGCTCATCGCGGGGCGGAGCTCCTTCGACGTCCGCGAACGGAGCTGACCCCGCCCGCCTCCGCCCGCCCCGCGGCCGGGTTAGGCCCTTCCCTCGGTGGGAGAACCGTCGTAGTGTCGGCAGAAAGTAGTTAATGCATTAACCATCGGAGGCGATGGACCATGGCCCACTACCGCCGGGTCGGCCACGTGCCGCCGAAACGCCACACCCAGCACAGGGACGGCGAGGAGCGGCTCTACTTCGAGGAACTGATGGGCGAGGAGGGGTTCTCCTCCGACTCGTCGCTGCTGTACCACCGGGAGATCCCGTCCGCGATCGTCGACTCCCAGGCGTGGGACGTCCCGGACGTGGCGACGACCCCCAACCATCCGCTCAAACCGCGCCACCTCAAGCTGCACGAACTGTTCCCCAAGGAGACGTGGGCCGAGACCGACGTCGTCACCGGCCGCCGGTTGATCCTGGGCAACAACGACGTCCGGCTGTCGTACGTGGTGTCCGCCGCCGACTCGCCCCTCTACCGCAACGCGACCGGCGACGAGATCGTCTACATCGAGTCCGGCACCGCGACCGTCGAGACGGTCTTCGGGACGCTCTCCGCGAGGCAGGGCGACTACGTCATCATCCCCACGTCCACCACGCACCGGTGGCTGCCCACCGGCGACCAGCCGCTGCGCGCGTACGCGATCGAGGCGACCGGCCACATCGCGCCGCCCAAGCGCTACCTGTCGCGCTACGGCCAGTTCCTGGAGAACGCCCCGTACTGCGAGCGCGACCTGCACGGCCCGGACGAGCCCCTCGGCCTGGACGGCTCCGGCGTCGAGGTCCTGGTCAAGCACCGCGGATCGCGCGGCATCACCGGCACCCGCATGACGTACGCCCGGCACCCGTTCGACGTCGTCGGCTGGGACGGCTGCCTCTACCCCTTCACGTTCAGCGTCCACGACTTCGAGCCGATCACCGGCCGCGTGCACCAGCCGCCGCCCGTCCACCAGGTGTTCGAGGGCCACAACTTCGTCGTGTGCAACTTCGTGCCGCGGAAGGTCGACTACCACCCGCTGTCGATCCCGGTGCCCTACTACCACTCCAACGTCGACTCCGACGAGATCATGTTCTACTGCGGCGGCGACTACGAGGCCCGCAAGGGCTCCGGCATCGGCCCGGGCTCGGTCTCGGTGCATCCGGGCGGGCTGGCGCACGGTCCGCAGCCCGGCGCCTACGAGCGCAGCATCGGCGTCGAGTTCTTCGACGAGATGGCCGTCATGGTGGACACGTTCCACCCCCTCGAACTCGGTGAAAGCGGATCGGCCTGCGAGGACGAGGCGTACGCGTGGACCTGGGCGAGGCGGCGATGATCCCCGCGTTCGCGATCGGCCTGTGCGACGACGCGGCCGTGTTCCCGCCGGGCCTCACACCTCTGGCCGAGGCCGTCCCGGCCCACCGCGCCCACCGTTCCGCCCCGTACGCGCAGCTCGTCGGGCCGCTCGTCCTGCCGGCGACCGCGCTGGACGACCTGTACCCGCTGCTGGGAAGCGAGCCCCTCGACCTGTCGATCACGGCGCCGAGCGGGCCGTGCCAGGCGGCGAAGGCGATGGCCGCCGCCGCCGACCTGGTCCTCGACGTGCGGGGCCTGGAGGTCGCCGTCCCGCCCGGCATGGGTCCGGACGAGTTCTTCCGCGTGCTCGGCGGGGTCGATGTGCCCGTCTACGTCGAGATCCCGCGGGACGACCGCCGTCCCGCGTTCGTCGCGGCGGTCGCCGCCCGGGGCCACCGCGCGAAGTTCCGCACCGGCGGGGTGAAGGCGCACCTCTACCCGAGCCCGGACGAGCTGGCCGCCGCGATCAAGGCCGTGGTGGACGCCGGCGTCCCGTTCAAGGCGACGGCGGGGCTGCACCATCCGGTCCGCAATACCGACCGGGAGACGGGCTTCCACCAGCACGGCTTCCTGAACCTGCTGCTCGCGACCGACGCCGCGCTGGCGGGCCGGCCGGCCGGCGACCTGTCCGCCGTCCTCGCCGATCGCGATGCCGCGTCCGTCGCGTCCCGCGTCGCCGCGCTCGGCGAGCCGCGGACGACCGCCGTCCGCGCTCGTTTCCTGTCCTTCGGGACGTGCAGCATCACCGATCCCTTGACCGAACTCGCACACCTCGGCCTGCTCGCCTCCACACTCCAGGAGACCTGCCGTTGACCCGCATCGCGATCCCCGAAGACTCCCTCTTCGGGCCGGCCAACCTCCCCTATGGCGTCTTCTCGACCCCGGGCGCTGCGCCCCGGGTGGGGGTCCGCGTGGCCGATTCCGTCGTGGATCTGGCCGCCGGGCTCGGCGACGACGTCTTCGCCGCGCCGTCTTTGAATCCCTTCATGGCGCAGGGTCACGCGCGCTGGGTCGAGGTCCGCGAACGGGTCCTCGACCTGGTCTCGGGCGACGTTCCGGACGCGGCCGTCCATCCCGCCGACGCAGTCACGCTGCACATGCCGTTCGAGGTCGCCGACTACGTGGACTTCTACGCCTCCGAGCACCACGCGTCCAACCTCGGCCGCCTCTTCCGCCCGGACTCCGAGCCGCTGATGCCGAACTGGAAGCATCTGCCGGTCGGCTACCACGGCCGCGCGGGCACGGTCGTGCCGTCCGGAACGGGCATCGTCCGGCCGTCGGGGCAGCGCCGATCCGAGGACGGCCCCACGTTCGGCGAGAGCCGCCGCCTCGACATCGAGGCTGAGGTCGGTTTCGTCGTCGGCACCGGGTCGTCCCTTGGAACGCCTGTGAGTGCGGACGACTTCGGCGAGCGCGTCTTCGGCGTCGTCCTGGTCAACGACTGGTCTGCCCGCGACATCCAGGCTTGGGAGTACGTGCCGCTTGGCCCGTTCCTAGGGAAGAGTTTCGCGACGTCCATCTCTCTATGGGTCGTCCCGCTCCTCGCCTTGGAAGCGGCCCGCGTCGCCACACCGCCGCAAGACCCGGAGCCGCTCCCTTATCTCCACGAAAAGAACCCGTGGGGCCTGGACCTCGCCCTTGAGGTCACATGGAACGGACAGGTGGTCTCCCGCCCGCCCTATCGGGAGATGTACTGGTCACCGGCCCAGATGTTCGCGCACATGACGGTGAACGGCGCCTCGTCCCGCACCGGGGACCTGTTCGCGTCCGGGACGGTCTCGGGCCCGGCCAAGGACCAGCGCGGCGCCTTCATCGAGCTCACCTGGGGCGGCAGGGAGCCCGTGACGGTCAACGGCGAGCCGCGCACGTTCCTGGAGGACGGCGACGAGGTCTCCATCACCGCCACCGCCCCCGGCCCCGCGGGTACCCGCATCGGGTTCGGGGACGTCAGCGGGCGGGTCCTGCCCGCCCGTCCACCGGTCAGCCGCTGAGCGCCGCCCGGAAGCCCGTGCGCCAATCGGGGTGCACGGGCTCCCAGCCCAGGTCGCGTCTCGCCTTGGCGTTCGAGCCACCCCTCGCGCGCGTCATCATGTAGACGCCGGCGTCGCCGGCGAACAGCCGTCCCAACCACACCGGCACGTGCCGTGGCGGCTTCGCCCCGAGAACGCCCGCGACGAAGGGCAGCCATTCCCGGAACGGCGCGGGCTCGTCATCGACGATGTTGTAGACGCCGTGTCCGTTCTCAAGGACGGCCATCACCGCTCTCGCCGCGTCCTCCACATGCAGATAAGACGGAGCGCCGTCGCCGTCCCCCACGACGGGCATCTGCCGTTTGCGCACGGCCTCCAACTGGACACCGCCGACGTCCAGCGTGGTGCCGGGCCCGTAGAAGAAGCCGTACCGGAGGCACACGTTGTCCCGGGACGCGGCCGCGACCGACTCCTCCAGCCGCCGCATCGACGCGAACGTATCGGCCATCGCCTTCGGCGGATCCGGATCGAACCCTTCGTCCTCGCTTTTCCCATACGAACCGCCCGGCGGGTACGCGGACGCCGCGTAGCTCTGCGCGATGACCCGCGCCCCGCCGTTCCGTTCCACGGCCGCGAGCAGATTCGCCGTTCCTTCGGTGCGAAGCCGGTTGGTCTTCGCGAAGTACCGCTCGAACTTCCGCATATTCCCGCCGAACGAGGACAGCGCCGTCGCCTGGCAGACCACCACGTCCGGACGCGCGCTCGCCACCACGGCCTCCGTCGCGGCCGCGTCGAGCACGTCCAGCACCAGTGCCTCGCCCCCGGTGATCGCCGCCGCCCCGGCTTCGGACGTGGCCGTCCCCACGACCGTGTGCCCGTCCGCCAGGAGCAACGGCACCAGTTGCCGTCCGACGACACCCGTCGCCCCGACGACCAAGACCCGCATGCCCACTCACCTCCCGCGGTCACCTACCCACATGACGAGCGGCATCCGGAACATGTGACCGGCACGCTCAGGCTTGCATGCGGTGCGTCTCAGCGGATGCCGGCGAGGAAGGCGAGTACGGCGGCGTTGACCTCGCCGGGCGCCTCCATCTGGACGAAGTGCCCGGCCCCTTCGATGACGTGGACGCCGCGCAGCCCGGGGACGAGGGCGGCCATCGAGTCCACCGCACCGGCGCCCATGATCTCCCGGACGGGGTCGCGGTCGCCCACCACGAACAGTGTCGGTACGGTGACGGGCTCGTCCGGGCGGGCCTGCTTCTCCCGCCAGACATGGTCACCGGCGCGGTACCAGTTGAGGCCGCCGGTGAACCCGGTCCGCTCGAACTCGGCCACGTAACACGCGAGTTCGCCCTCCGTAAGCCACGGCCACGGCAGCGGCGGCGCCTCGGGGAGCACATCGAGATAGCCGTTGCCGTCGCTGGAATGCCGCCAGATATCGAGATACCGGTAGCCGCCGCTCAGCGCCCAGAAGACATTGGCCAGAAAGCGCCCCGGGTCTCCTGCGAGTTCTTCGTCGGCCGGGCCCTTCTGCTGGAAGTAGTGCGTGTGCAGGAAATGGCGCTCGGCGGCCAGCGCGTACAGCTCGCTCGGCGGACGCTTCGAGACGGGCACGCGCGGCACACTGAGCTGGATCAGCGCCTTGACGCGTCCCGGAGCCCACTGCGGCATGTCCCAGACCAGTGCGGCCCCGAAGTCGTGGCCGATGAACACGGCCTCGTCGATGCCCAGTACGTCCAGGACTCCGACCAGGTCTCCGGCCGTGTGGCGCCGGTCGTATTCCGCTGGGGAGCGAGGGCCGCCGCTGCGCCCGTATCCGCGCATGTCGAGGGCGATCGCCCGGCATCCCGCCGCGGCCAGAGCCGGGAGCTGGTGCCGCCAGCTGTACCAGAGGCCCGGAAAGCCGTGGCACATCACCACCGGGACGCCGGAGCCCTGCTCGGCCACGTGAAGGGTGACATCTCCGACGTCCAGCATTCGGTGCCGGACGCTTCCCTCTCCGAGGCCCATGGGGCGATCATCGGCGTCCGGCCACGGCGGGTGGCCCGGCCTCCCGTTCACCGGGACGGCCGCCCGCCCGATCGGCGGTCGGGCGGGTGCCGGGGGGCGGCGCCGGAGACGGACCGGGGCAGCGGCCGTCAGTTCGACGCGGGGTTGCGGAGCGTGACGTTGATCCGGTTCCACGCGTTGATCGCGGCGATCGTCATGACGAGGGCGGCGAGGGACTCCTCGTCGTAGTGGTCGGCGGCGTCGTTCCAGACATCGTCGGGGACCCCGTCCGGGTTGTCGCCGATCCGCGTGGCGGCCTCGGCCAGGGCCAGCGCCGCCCGCTCCTCGTCGGTGTAGAAGGGCGACTCGCGCCAGGCCGCCACCGACCAAAGGCGCTCGTCGGTCTCCCCGGCCTTCTTGGCGTCCCGAGCGTGCATGTTCACGCAGTACGCGCAGCCGTTGATCTGGCTGACGCGCAGCCTGATCAGATCCAGCAGGCGGTGCGGGACGCCGCTGGCGTTGATGTACGCCTCCAGCGCGAGCATGGCCTTGTAGCCGTCGGCGGCGGGCTTGAGAACGCTCATTCGTGCCTGCATGGATGCTTCCTCTCCTAACCTGGATATTTCTTATCCAGAATTAACCGATGGCCGGGCGCCCTTGCGGACGCGGCCGGGATTCAGGTCCGCAGGTTCGCGAACCAGGCGCGGGTCCTGCCGGGCGTGGCCGGGACGCGGCGCTCCACGATCATGCGCAGGTCGTCGAGGGTCTGCCCGGCCAGCTCCCGGCGCCAGGCCAGCTCCGCCCGCCGCATGGACTGGGAGACGACGCACAGCCTGCGGTAGTCGGCTCCCTCATGGTCGCCGGGTCCCTGCCGGAGGATCTCCTCGCAGCGGAACGCCTCCTCCGGTCCCTCGATCGCGATCACCATGTCCAGGAGGGTGATGTCCTCGGCGCGGCGGGCGAGCCGGAACCCGCCGCGCGGCCCGGGGGTGGACGCGAGGATCCCGGCCCGGGCCAGCGCCTGCAGCTGCTTGTTCAGGTAGGCCGCGGGCAGCTCGTAGAACGCCGCCATCCTGGCCGCCGTCACGGCCTCACCCGGCTCCAGCCAGGTCAGGTTGAGACAGCTGTGGATCGCCCATTCGACTCCCTCGCTCATCCGCACAAATCTGGATACTAGACATCCAGGATTACCCTCGCAACCACGGGGGCCGGAGCCGGACACCGCCTGCCCGGCGTTAGAGTCCCGCACGTGAGCACCGTGAATCCCGCTTTCCGCGTGGCGACGCCGGCCGACGTCCCCGCACTCGTCACCCTCGTCGAGTCGTCCTACCGCGGCGACTCCAGCCGCACCGGGTGGACCACCGAGGCCGACATTCTCGGCGGCCGGCGCACCGACCCCGACATGGTCGCCGCCGCGGTGGACGACCCGGCCGGGCTGATGCTGGTCGCCGAGACCGACGGCGCCCTGGCCGCCTGCTGCCAGCTGGAGAACCGCGGCGGGCACGCCTACTTCGGCATGTTCGCCGTGCGCCCCGGCGCCCAGGGCGGCGGGCTCGGCAAGAAGGTCCTCGCCGAGGCGGAACGGCTGGCGCGCGAGGAGTGGGGCGTGACCGAGATGCACATGACGGTGATCAGCGTCCGCGACGAGCTGATCGCCTGGTACGTCCGCCGCGGATACGTCCGGACGGGTGACACGAGCCCCTTCCCCTACGGCGACGAGCGCTTCGGCCTCCCCAAGCGCGACGACCTGGAGTTCGAACTCCTGGTGAAGAAGCTCGGCTGAGCGCCCGTCCGATGAGTTTCGCGGCGGTCGCCGGTCTGCCTGTGGGTACGACGGATTCAGGAGGACCCATGAAACTCACAGTGACGACATTCATCACCCTCGACGGCGTCGGGCAGGGGCCGGGCGGACCCGACGAGGACCGCAGCGGCGGGTTCGAGCACGGCGGCTGGTCGTTCCCGTTCGCCGACGAGGACTTCGGACGCGCCGTGTCCGGCTGGTTCGCCGAGGCGGACGCCTTCCTGCTCGGCCGCAGGACCTACGAGATCTTCGCCGGGTACTGGCCGAAGGTGACCGACGAGAACGACCCGGTCGCGTCGAAGCTGAACTCGCTGCCGAAGTACGTCGCGTCCCGCACGCTCGGCACGGCCGAATGGGCGGGCACCACGATCCTGGAAGGCGATGCCGCCGAGGCCGTCGCCAAGCTGAAGGCCGAGCCCGGGCGCGAGCTCCAGGTGCACGGCAGCCTCGACCTGGTCCAGACGCTGATCAAGGCCGGGCTCGTCGACGAGTTCCGCGTGCTGATCTTCCCCGTCGTCCTCGGCACCGGCAAGCGGCTGTTCGACGACATCGTCCCGACCGGGCTCCGGCTCACCGACTCCAAGGTCACGAGCACCGGCGTGACGATCCAGACCTACCAGCCCACCGGCCGCCCGGCCTACGGCTCGTACGCCCCACCCGAGTGACGTCTACGAATGTGACGCGTCACCGCCGCGGCCGGGCGCCCGGACCAAGCGCTCCAGTCGCCCGACCGCATATGCCGGGCCCGGCGCGGCGGTGACGCGTCCGGCCAATGCGGTGGCGGCCGCCCGGTAGGACGGATCCTCGATCACGGTGCGGACGGCCGCAGCGATGCCGACCGGGCCGGTCTCTCCGTCGAGCGCGACACCCGCCCCGAGCACCGCCGTGCGGTGGGCGAGCGCGGGCTGGTCGGCCCCCCGGGTTCGGCAGCGCGACGATCGGCAAGCCGTGGGCGAGCGCGCGGCGGCGACGGTGCCGTGGCCCGCGTGCGTCACGATCGCCGCCGCGTGCGGCAGCACCTCGGCGTGCGGCAGCCACGGCAGGACGACCGCGTCGGAAGGGACGCGCACCCCGGTGACATCCGCCATCCCGGAGGTGACCAGCACGCGGTGACGCCCGTCGTCGAGCGCGTCCAGGGTGCGCTGGATGCGCGAGGTCTGGTCCCACGCCGCCCCGGTGGAGAAACTGACGACCACGAGCGGCCGGGTGTCGTCCGGGGCCCACGGCGTCCGCCGCCCCGAAGGCGCCCGGCGGTCGAACAGCGGACCGACGTAGTCGAACGAAGCGGGCACTTGATCGCCGAGGGGGTCGAGTTCCCGGACACTGGTGCACAGGGCGGGGAACGGCGTCCAGGCGTCCCACAGCCGTTCGAGAGCGGGCCGCCCTGCCTCGGCGCGCACCGCGTTCACCGCCGGCAGCAGCATCTGGTCCATCGGCATGCCCGACGGGCACAGCGCTCCGGGCGCGCTGTGCACCAGCACCGCCGTCGGCACGGAGGACGCTTCCAGCCCGGCCAGCGCGCCGAACATCAGGCAGTCGGCGACCACGCCGTCATAGGCGCCGTCCGCCAGCAGCTCCGCGACGTCCGCCAGTTGCGCGGGGCAGACCCATACAGCACCGACCAGCGCGGGCAGCCAGCCTTCCGGCGGCGGCGCGGCGGGGTACCCGGCGTCGGCCCGGGGCAGCGACCGGAACTCGAACCCGGCCTTCTCGAACCCGGCCTTCTCGAACCGGCTCCGCTGCCCGGCATAGCCCGCGATCGTGACCGCGTGGCCCGCCTCCCCGAGCGCCTGCGCGAGGGCGGTCATCGGCACCTGGTTTCCAGCCCCGTCCCAGGTGAGAAGCAACCAGCCGGACATCCTCACACCCCTTCCAGCAGTGACTCGATCATCAGCGTCACCGTCGCCTCGGCGTCCGCCCGCGAACGACCCATGTCCCTGCGCAGCAGCTTCCAGGTGTAGACGTCGCAGACGCAGACCAGCGCGTCGGTGAGCGTGGCCCGGCGCTCATCCGGCACCGCGTCCGAACGCGGGCCGAGCTGGCGTTCCACGTGCCGCCGGTGCCGGGTCCTGCCCATCTCGACGATCGGCGCCACCGCCGGGTCGGACTCGTCCGCCAGGTTCCGCACCACCACGTCCCCGAACTTCTCGTAGTGGTCGAACCACGCCGAGACCGAACCCGCGACGTCCCCCGGCTCGGGCTCCTCCAGTTCGGCGCCCATGGCTTCGAGCACCTTCTCCAGCGCCAGCTCGATGAGCTGCGCGCGGCTCCCGTACGCGCGCAGCACCGTCGGCACGCTGACGCCCGCCTCGGCGGCCACGTCCTCCAGCCGGACGTCCGAACGCAGCCGCGAGCCGAGCAGCGAGACCGCGGCGTCCAGCACGCGCCGCCGCGTCTTCTCCGCCGCCCGAGCCCGCATCGTGTACGACCTTTCACGACAATCAACACTCATACGAAAACGGGTCGGTCACGCGGGACGAGCGGAGAATGCCCGACACGATGAGCTGCGATCTTGCAAGAAGATCACTTTTGGGGGTTGCCATGGCGGCCCGCGCCCGGAACGATCAACAGCGCGAGGTCCGATCCTCGTGAACGCCGAAAAAACAGGCACTCTCACCAAGGAGTGAGAACATATGAAGAATCCGTTCAGGCGGAGCGCCGACAGCGGCACTCCCACGCCGGCCCAGACCCAGACCCCCCGGCAGGAGGCGGGCCGCGAGCTCTACGCGGCCGCTACCTCTCAGGACGGCGCCAAGCTGTCCGACCGGCAGGTCGGCAAGATCTTGGAGCAGGGCGGGACCGAGGCTCTGAAGAAGGTCATCGACGACGCCGCGGCGAAGAAGGCGGCGGAGAAGAAGGACAACTCCTGAGCCTCCTAGGCCGCTAGGCGCCTGAGGCACAACAATCGCCGGCCCCCCATCCCTGTGGTGGGGGGCCGGTACTTGTTCGCGCCGAGACCGGTCGGCAAGGTCGAACGGTGGCCGGGCGCGTCCCGATCCCTGAGCCATCACACCCACCTGGCGCTGCAGCGCCGCGGTTGAGAGTTCTTCGGCGTTGCACGTCATCGACCAGGGCCATGCGTGATCCAGGCTTTAACAACCACTTCAATGAGACGATTTAAGGCATGAAGTTCGTTCTGGAAGTGGACATGGGTGAAGGCGCCGTGGCCGGGGACGCCGTGAGTGAGCTGGGGCGGATCCTGCGGTACTGGGGCGGGAACGTCCGGCACTACGAGTTGAAGCCGGGCGACGGCTCGGTCATCTACGACTCGGACTACGGCGAGGTCGGGCAGTGGCACATCGTCGCGGACGCCGGGTGAACATCGGTCAAGCGCGGGCCGGGACCAGGCGGAACGCCACGAAGGCGGGGAGCTCCTCCAGCTTCGCGTGGTCCTCGGGGTAGCGGTCGGCCATTTCGGAGACGGGGCGGGGTTCCAGCAATTCCTCGATGAGGAACCCCGCCTCCCGGAATTCCGCGCAGATCGACGTCAGGGGACGGCGCCACGCCCTGATCGGCCAGTCCCGATGAGGGCTCAACGACTCCTCCACGGGCTCTTCGGCGAAGTAGGACCCGCCCAGGCGCAGCCATCCCGTCATCGGATGCTCGGTGGACAGGACGACGGCTCCGCGAGGGGTCAGGATGCGGCGGAATTCCTTCAGCAGGGCCACCCGGTCGTCGATGTAATGAATGGCCAGGGCGAGGACGACCATGTCGACCGAGTCGTCCGCCAGCCACGTCAGCGGTCGCGACAGGTCATGGAGGCGCAGGTCGGCGCGGCCCTCGGTGCGTGCGCGGGCCATGTCGACGAAAGTGGGGCTCACATCGCAGCCGGCGACGCGGGCGCCGCGGTCCAGCAGTTCCCGGGCGTAGAGGCCGGGGCCGCAGGCGGCGTCGAAGACGTCGAGGCCGGCCACGTCGCCGGCGAGGCCGAGCACGGCGGGCCGGTCATAGAGGGCGTTGTAAGCGCTGTCTTCGGCATGGTTCGCATATTCATGGGCGAAACGCTCGTACATGTCCACGATGGTGCCAGAAAGATCAACTGGTCGTGTCAGGAGGACGGCCGGTCTGGGTCAGATCCTCGGGAACGTCCGGGAGAACGGACGCGAAGTAGTCGCGCGCCGCCGCCGACGTACCGACGTCACGGCCCGACTTCTCGGACAGGAACCAGCGGTGTTCGAGGACCTCGTGGAACAGTTCGACGTCGTCCAGGCGGTCGCGCAGGCCGGGCGGAACCGCGTTGATGACCGGCTCGTACACCTCGGCGAGCCATTTGTTCGACGCGACCACCTCTGGAACGGGCGCGCCCCGGACACGTTCCAGGTGGCCGCGGTATCCGGCGATGTCGTTGAGCAGGCGGCGCGCCTGGTTCTCCTGGGCGTCCAGCCCGGTACGGGCCATGAGGATGCGGCGGTGGTGGCCGGGCTCCGCCACGCGCGTGCGGACGCGCATGCGCGCCCCGGACGGCCCCGCGTCCACCAGCTCCACCTCGTCCACGTCGAAGCCGAGCGAGTTGATGCGGCGGAGCCGCTCGGCGATGCGGTAGCGCTGCTCGGTGGGGTGCAGGACCTCCTCGCGGGTCAGTTCGTCCCACAGCGCCCGGTACCGCCGGACGGTGTCGTCGGCCACCTCGATCGGGTCGGTCCCGGCCGGCAGACTGCCCGCGGCCGAAAGGTCGAAGAGCTCGCCGGCGATCCGCTCCCGGGCCAGGGACACGTCGTAGCCGCGCTGCCCCTCGGTGAGAGAAGGGTGCATTTCGGCGGTCTCCGCGTCCACCAGATAGGCGGCGAACGCCCCCGCGTCCATACGGAACAGGACGTTCGACAGCGAACAGTCACCCCACATGAAACCCGCGAGATGAAGCCGGACGAGCAGTTCCACGAGTGCGTCCAGCAACCGGTCCGTGGGGTGGCCGTAGCGGGCGTTGGCGAACAGCGAACGATAGGACGAGGAGTGGTCCAGGAAACGCGTGACGAGAATGGCGTCCAGGTCGGGACGGTCCACGACCACCCCGATGACCTCGACGGCAGGCAGGCCGAGGGAACGGAGCCTCCGCAGCAGCCGGTATTCGCGGCGCGCGAGCCGGGCGTCCAGCTCCTTCAACGCGTATACGGCGCCGCCTTCGGCCACGAATCTGACCGTGTGCCGGGACAGGCCGCGCTGCCGGATCTCCACGAGCCGCTCGTCGTCCCATTCTTCGAGCGGCCGGGTCCACGACAGGTCGAGCAGCCCGGCCGCCGACTCCCCCGGCGGGGTGAAGACGAAATGCATCGGCTCACGGTTCCGCCACGGACGCCCCGTCGGCGCCCTCGGCCGCCGGCTCGCGCTGCGCCTCCCGCTGGGCGGCGCGCGCCTCCTCGGCGATGGCGCTGAGCTTCTCGACGCGCTCCTCGTCGCGAGTGAGGTTCTCGCCGCTGGACGGGTCGAAGATGTGCACCCTCGTGGTGTCGATCCACAGCTCCGCCTCGCGTCCGGGCGAGATGAGGCTGGCCGCGTCCAGCGCCACGACGGCCTGCGTGCGCAGCTGGTCGCTGTCGAGCTCCCGCGAAAGGTCGCGCAACTGGGCGGTGAGGTCCTCCGGGGCCTCGTACGGGACGTAGGCGTACAGCTCGTTGCCCAGCCATTCGGTCACGTCCACCCGGGCCCGGACGATGCTGCCCCGCGCCTTCTTCTCCTCGCCGACCAGCGACGAGTCCTCGAAGTGCTCCGGACGGATCCCGACGAGCACGACGGAACGGTCACCGATGGCGGCGGCCTTCTTCTCGTCGCGCAACTCGAACCGCCCCAGGGGCGTGTCGAGGAACGAGCCCTCCACGGACGCGGGCAGGAAGTTCATCGACGGCGACCCGATGAACCCCGCCACGAACAGGTTGACGGGCTCCTCGTACAGCTCACGCGGGCTGCCGACCTGCTGCAGGACGCCCTTGCGCAGCACCGCGACCCGGTCGCCGAGCGTCATCGCCTCCGTCTGGTCGTGCGTGACGTACACGGTGGTGACGCCGAGACGCCGCTGCAGGCGCGAGATCTCCGTGCGCATCTGCCCGCGCAGCTTCGCGTCCAGGTTCGACAGCGGCTCGTCGAACAGGAAGGCGTCCGCCTGCCGGACGATCGCCCGCCCCATCGCGACCCGCTGCCGCTGGCCGCCGGACAGGTTCGCCGGCTTGCGCTCCAGGTGCTCGGTCAGCTCCAGCAGGTCGGCGGTCTCCTTGACGCGCCGCCGCACCTCGTCGTCCGACATCTTCGCCAGGCGGAGCGGGAACGCGATGTTCTCGAACACCGTGAGGTGCGGGTAGAGCGCGTAGTTCTGGAACACCATCGACAGGTTCCGCTGCCGCGGCGCCACCCGGTTGACGACCTTGTCGCCGATGAGCATCTCTCCGGCGGTGATGTCCTCCAGCCCGACGATCATCCGGAGCAGCGTCGACTTCCCGCAGCCGGACGGGCCGACGAGGATCATGAACTCGCCGTCCTTGACGTCCAGCGACACGTCGTTCACGGCCGGGAAACCGTCGCCGTACTGCTTGACGATGTTCTTCATGGTGATGGCGGCCATGGTCTACCCCTCAGCCTTTGACGGCGCCGGACGTGAGCCCGGCCACGATGCGGCGCTGGAACGCCAGGACGATGACGACGACGGGAATGGTCACCACGACCGCCGCCGCGGAGATGGCGGTGGTGGGCTGCTCGAACTGCGACGCGCCGGTGAAGAACGCCAGCGCGGCGGGTACGGGACGGGCGTTGTCGGAGGAGGTCAGCGAGATCCCGAACACGAAGTCGTTCCAGCAGAAGAAGAACGTCAGGATCGCCGCGGTGAAGACCCCGGGCGCCGCCAGCGGGACGATCACCTTCCGGAACGCCTGCCAGGTCGTCGCGCCGTCCACCTGCGCGGCCTGCTCCATCTCCCACGGGATCTCGCGGAAGAACGCCGACAGCGTCCAGATCGCGAGCGGCAGCGCGAACGAGATGTACGGGATGATCAGCCCGGGCCAGGTGTCGTACAGGCCGATGTCGCGCCACAGGTCGAACAGCGGGCCGACGAGCGACACGACCGGGAACATCGCGATGGCCAGCGCGAACGACAGGATCAGCCTCTTGCCGGGGAACTCCAGCCGGGCGATCGCGTACGCGACCAGCGTCGCGAACACCACCCCGATGAACGTCGCGATGATCGAGATGCCGATCGAGTTGATCAGCGCGGAGGTGAACAGGTCGGTCTTGAAGACCGTCTTGTAGTTCACCCACGTCCAGTCGGCGGGGAGGAAGCTCCTCTTGTTGCCGATCTCGCCGGGCTGCTTGAACGACAGCATCACGATCCACAGGATCGGGAAGACCGTCCAGACGAGGATGAGCAGGGACGCGACGGCCCACAGCCATTTCGAGCGGGTGCTCTCCATCACTTGTCACCTCTCACCTGGGACAGGTCCACCCGGAACCCCTTGATGAACACCACCGCGATCAGCAACACGGACAGGAACAGCAGCACCCCGACGGCGTCCCCGAGCCCGATCGCGGTCCGGGTGATCGTCTGCCGGTAGGTGAGGAACGACAGCGTCTCGGTCCTGTTCTGGCCGGCCGTCATGATGAACACGTTGTCGAAGATCCGCCAGGCGTCCAGCGTGCGGAACAGCACGGCGACGAGGATCGCGGCCTTCATGTTCGGGATCGTCACCCGGCGCAGCCGCTGCCACGCCGTCGCGCCGTCCACCGTCGCCGCCTCGCCGAGGTCGCGCGGCACCTGCGCCAGCCCGGCGAGCAGCAACAGCGACACGAACGGCGTCGTCTTCCAGATCTCCGACAGGATGATCACGAACAGCGACGACCAGCGGCCGGAGAACCAGGCGTAGTCGCCGAGCCCGAACCAGGAGTTGACGAACCCGGACTGCAGGTCGAACGCGTACTTCCAGGCGAACGCCGAGATGACGGTGACGATGCCGTAGGGCAGCAGGATCGCGGTGCGGACGGTCCGCCGCGCGAACAGCGCCCGGTGCATCACCATCGCCAGCGCGAACCCGATGACGAGTTCCACGGCGACCGTGACGAACGTGATGAAGAACGTGGTGAGGACGTTCTGCCAGAACAGCGGGTCGGACAGCGCCGTCCCGTAGTTGGCGAGCCCGACGAACTTGCGGTCCTCCGGCGCGGTGAGCCGGTACCGGAACAGCGACAGGTACAGCGCGTTGATCAGCGGGTACGCGGTCACCAGCAGCATGACGAGCACGGCAGGGGCGGACAGGATCAGCCCGAGGCGGCGTTCCGCGCGGCTCCGGTCGGAGATCTCCGCGCGCCCGGCCCGGTGCCGTCCGGTGGCCGGGGCGGTCTCCACAGCGGTCATCGTCCGTCCCTTCAGAGCAGCGCCTGGTCGTGCAGGACCTGGCGGATGAACGTCGCGGACCGGCCGGGCGTCGTGTTCGGGTTCACCGACGCGGGCGGGTGCCACCGGCTCTGCACGGCGCCCGACACGTCGGTGTAGTACGGCGTGATCGGACGGGGCGCGGCGGCGTTGATGGAGTCCCGGATCAGCCCGGCCATCGGGAACTCCTTCTTGATCTGCGGGTCGTCGTAGACGGACGCGCGGGCCGCCGGGTTACCCGAGTCGATCATGTACTGCTTCATGTGCTCGGTGGACGTGATGCACGTGACGGCGTCCACGGCGAGGGTGTTCTTGTACTTGCCGTACGCGCCTATGCCGAGCTCGATGCCGCCGAACGGGGGCTTGCTGTCCTGCCCGGGGCTCACCTTCGGGTACTTCGCCCAGCCGAGGTCGGCCGGGATGTTCTTCGGGATCACGCCCGATTCGGCGTCGCCGTTCTCGGCCCGCCAGATGTACCCCCAGTTGACCATGAAGCCGCCCCGGGAGCCGTTCAGCAGGAACCGGGCCCGCTCCTCGTCGTCGGTGGACATGCTCGGGCTCGCGGCCTTGGAGTGCGCGAGCTCGGAGATGATCGTCGCGGCCTGTTTCCCGGCGGGCGAGCCGATGTCGATGGTGGCGTCGTCGCCCCGCTGCGCGTTGCTGATGATCTGTCCGCCGGCGGACTCGACGAGGGCGTTGATCCACACCATGTAGCCCTCGTACTTGTTGGCCTGGACCCCGACGGTCGTCCCGGTCCGGACGGCCGCGTCGATCATCTTGTCCCAGGTGAAGTCAGGAGCACTGGGATCGACCCCGGCCTTCTGCGCGACCGACTTGCGGTACCAGAGCAGCTGCGTGTTCGCCCAGAAGGGCGCCGCGTAGAGCTTGCCCTCCCACGTCGAGTTCTCCACGGCGGCGGGGAACACGCCCTGGGTGAACTGGCCGGCCTGGTCCGCGGGGAAGGGCCGCAGGAACCCGGCGTTGGCGGCCTCGGCCACGAACACCGGGTCCAGGCTCATCAGGTCGATCCCGGAGTCCTTCGCCGCCAGCCGCCGGACGAGCTGCTCACGCTGCTGCGTGGCGTCCTGGGGCAGCACCGACGTAGTGATCTTGTACTTGCCGCCGGACGCCTTCGAGCACGCCGCGGCGAGCTTGGCCTGCCCGCCGTCGTCGGGGTTGATGTACCAGTTGAGGGTGGGGGTCCCGCCGCCGCCTCCGCAGGCCGTGAGCCCCCCGGCCAGCATCGTCAGCGCCACCGCGGCCCGCAACCGCCCCGGGGGGCCGTGCCGTCCGGTCGCCCGCCCCCGCGGCCGGGCGTGTCCCGGCTCGTTCGACTCCGCTCGTCCGACTCGCTCGACCATGGGGCCTCCCGAAGCCTCCCACCAGGCTGCGGGCACTTCGCCGGGCCGCACCCTCGGCGGAACGGATCTCCATTCGAACACCGAACCGGGTGACTGTCGAGATCCACAGAGTAATCGCCAGGGAAAGAACCTTGGTCCGGGAATGAAGAAGGCGCGGAGGGATCGCGGACCCCGACCGACCCGCGAGCCCTCCGCGCCTTCGCCTGTGGGGCGGGTGTGGCGCGGTGGACGGTCTAGTAACCGCCGCCCGACCCGTTCCCGCCGCCTCCGTCACCGGTGCCCGAGCCGGTGCCGGCGGCCTTCTCGCCGGTCGGGGTGGTCGCCCACCAGACCCCGCCGACGCCCTGGCCCTTCGTGTCGCCGGGCTGCTTGTCCTGCTCGTAGTAGTACATGGGCCAGCCGTTGATGGTGAGCTGGCATTTGCCGTCGTCCTTGCGCTCGATGAAGTCGACGACCTTCTTGTTGACGCCTTCGAGCTTGAGGTGCTTCCAGCCGTTGAAGACGGCCGGCGGCCACGCCTTCTTGCACGAGCCGAAGCAGTTGGTCGTCGGCGGCTTGTTGGTGTCCTTGTCGTAGCGGTAGAGGGTCATGCCCTTGCCGTCGGTCAGGATCAGGCCGAGCTTCGGGTCCTTCTTGGCCTTGACGACCGTCCAGCCCTTCCAGCGGTCGTTCGTCTGCGTGGCCGGGGCGGCCTTCTTGCCGGTCGGCGCGGCGGCGTACCAGGTGCCGCCGACGCCCTGCCCCTTCACGTCGCCGGGGCTCTGGTCCTTGGCGAACCGGTACAGCGGCCATCCGGCGAGGGTGACCTGCCAGTTGCCGTCCGGCCGCTTCACCTTGCCGACGAGTGACTGCTGGACGCCCTTGACCTCGGTCTCCCCCTGACCGGTCAGCACCGGCGGCCACGCCTTGGCGCACGCGTCCGCGCAGGTGGACGCGGGCGGGCGGGCGGTGTCGTTGTCGAAGCGGTAGAGCGTCTTGCCCGTGCCGTCGGTGATGACCTTGCCGAGCTTGGTGACGCTGGCGACCTCCAGGGTGGTCGGCTCGGGGGCCGGCGACGCCGGCGCGGACGGCTGCGCCTGTGCCTGGGAGCCTGCGGCGTTCTGCTGCTTCCCTCCGGCCTTCTCCTGCCCGCACGCGGTCAGCACCAGTCCCGACGCCGTGAGGGCGGCCGCAGCGGGGATCGCCCAACGTGGGAATTTCATGTGGTTGTCCTCCATGTCGTCCTGGACCCGGCTCCGGACCAGGTCCCGCACGTCGATCGAGAAGGAGCTGCCGCACCGCTCTTCCGGATCGACGAGCAGTACGGTGAACCCCGCGGACCGGGTTCAACCCCCGGGAACCGGACGCCCACGGACGGAGTCGGATCACCGGGACGAACGACTAAGGAAGGCAACGGTGACCACCGGAAACGACGCGGGCGGACCCGTCGACCTGACCAAGCGGCGGCCCACGCCGCATCATGGCCCCACGCCGCGCCCCGGCCCCGCGTGGATCGTCGTCCCCGCTCGGGTGATCGCGCTGATCGTCGTCGTGCCGCTGCGGCTCCTGCACGACCTGCTGGTGCTCGTCGGCCGTGGGATCCGGGCCGTCTGGAACGGTCTGACGCGGGTCCTGGCGGCCGTCGGGCGCGCGCTCGGCGCGCTGCTCGATCTCCTCGTCGTCCGGCCGCTGCGATGGCTCGCCGTCGTGGTGATCCTCGGCTTCCTGCGCTGGTTCGGGCGCGGCACGGGACGGCTGGCCCGCTGGTTCCACCGCGTGCTGATCGTCCCGCTGGGACGCCTGCTCGCCCTGATCGGACGCGGTATCGGGCGCGTCCTCGACTTCCTGCTGCTGCGGCCGCTCCGGATTCTCGGACTCGGGCTGGCATGGGTCCTCCGCCTCCTCGGCCGCGGGTTCGCGCTGCTCTTCCAAGGGATCGGGCTGATCCTCGGCGTGCTCGTGGTCATGCCCGCCGTCCTGCTGTGGCGGTACGTCCTGCGCCCGCCGCTGCTCGGCCTGGTCTGGCTGGCGCGCGGCATCTGGAGCGGCCTCACCTGGCTCGGACGCGGCGGCCTGCTCGTCCTCGCGTCCCTGTGGGCCGCGCTGGTGGCGGCCGCGGTCCTGACCGGGCGGTGCCTGGCCTGGCTGGGGCGCGTGCTGATCGTCGCCCCCGCCCGCGCCGTGTGGCGGTACCTGTTGGCGCCGATCGTCGCGGCTCTCGTGGGGACGTGGCGGCTGGCCGGCCGCATCCTGCGCTGGCTCTGGCGGACGCTCGTCGTCATCCCGGTGCGGATCCTGGTCGTCGTGCCCGCCCGCTGGCTGCGGACGAACGTCCTGCGCCCGGTGGGGCACGGCATCCGCGGAGCGTGGCGGGTCACGGTGCGCGACCCGGTCCGCGCCGCCCGCCGGACGATGCGGGAGGCGGCCCGCGACGTCCGCCTCCAGCTCCGCCGCACGTTCCGCGGCTACTGAGTGCGACGCCGCGGAGGCCGGCTGAGATACTGACGGACGATGTATCGACTTCTGTTCGCACGTGTCATCAGCCGTGTTCCGGCGGAGAGCGTCCACCACGCGACCCTTCGCGCGCTGCGCGCGATCCAGGCGACGCCCGGGGCCGCCCCGCTGCTGCGGCGGCTGCTCGCGCCGCGCGACCCGGCGCTGGCCGTGCGCGCGCTCGGGCTGGAGTTCCCGGGGCCACTGGGGCTCGCCGCCGGGTTCGACAAGGACGCCGTCGCCTACGAGGCGCTCGGCGCGTTCGGGTTCGGCCATGTCGAGATCGGCACGGTCACCGGACGTCCGCAGCCCGGCAATCCGAGCCCGCGGCTGTTCCGGCTCGTCTCCGACCGGGCGGTCGTCAACCGGATGGGCTTCAACAACGAGGGCTCCGAGGCCGCCGCGCGACGCCTGCGCGGCCGGGCGACGGGAACGATCGTGGGCGTCAACATCGGCAAGACGAAGGTCGTGCCCGAGGCCTCGGCGGCGGCGGACTATGTGGCGAGCACCGAGCGGCTGGCCCCGCACGCCGACTATCTCGTCGTCAACGTCAGCTCCCCCAACACGCCCGGCCTGCGGAACCTGCAGGCCGTCGAGCATCTGCGCCCGCTGCTGACGGCGGTGCGCGAGGCCGCCGACCGGTCGTCGCGGCGCCGCGTCCCGCTGCTGGTCAAGATCGCGCCCGACCTCGCGGACGACGACATCGACGCGGTCGCCGACCTCGCCCTCGAACTCGGCCTCGACGGGATCATCGCGACCAACACCACCATCGGCCGGGACGCCCTGCTCAGCCCGCCCGCGCTGGTCAAGGAGACCGGCGGGCTGTCCGGGGCCCCGCTGAAGGAGCGCTCGCTGGACGTCCTGCGCCGGCTGCGGGCCCGCACCGGCGGGCGCCTCACGCTGGTCTCGGTCGGCGGTGTCGAGACGGCCGACGACGTGTGGGAACGGATCCGCGCGGGCGCGACCCTCGTCCAGGGCTACACCGGCATGATCTACGGCGGCCCCCTCTGGGCGCACCGCGTCAACCGCGCACTGTCCCGCCGCCTCCGCGCCAGCGCTTTCGGCACCCTGGACGAAGCCCGCCGCTGACCCCTGCCGCGCGCGGCTTTGCGCGCCGCTTGCCTTGAGGGCGGGCATGGGGGGCAGGGTCCCGGTATGGCCGGCGAGCTGATCCCGCGCGAGACGCTGCTCGTCCGGGTGACGCTGACGCTGGTGATCGCGCTTCCCGCGGTCGCGACGCGGGTGGCCGGGCTGGATCCGCCCGCGGTCGCCGCCATGGTGATCTTCGGAGCCGGGGTCCTGGCCGCGGCGATCCTGCTGATGTGGGCGGCGGAGACCGCGCGGGCCGACATGTCGGGCGCGCTCGCGCTCGCGGTCCTCGCCCTCATCGCGGTGCTGCCCGAGTACGCGGTCGACGTCTACTACGCCTACGCCGCCGGGACCAAACCGGCGTACACCGCCTACGCGGCCGCCAACATGACGGGCGCGAACCGGCTGCTCGTCGGTGTGGGGTGGGCTCTGGTGGTGCTGGCGTTCGCCCTGGGCGTCCGGCGGCTCTCCCGGCGCGGCGGGAGGCATGCGACGCGCGGCCCCGGCCGGCGGGACGTCCGGCTGGCCTCGCTGCACCGGACCGAGCTGGGGTTCCTCGCGCTCGCCGCGGTGCTCGGCTTCATCCCCGCGCTGACCGGCGAGATCGGCTGGTACATGTCGATCTCGCTCATCGTCGTGTACCTCCTGTACCTCACGCAGATCGCGCGGCGCCGGGAGGAGGACGTCGAGGAACTCGCCGGCGTCCCCGCCTGGCTCGTCACCCTGCCGAAGCGGGAACGGCGGACCGCGACCTGGGGCGGGTTCGCGCTCGGCGCGATCATCGTGTTCGTGTCGGCGGGGCCGTTCGCGAACGGGCTGGTGGACGCGGGCGCGTCGCTCGGCATCGACGAGTTCCTGCTGGTGCAGTGGCTGGCGCCGGTGGCCTCGGAGGCGCCCGAGCTGCTCGTCGCGGTCATGTTCGCGTGGCGGCTGCGGGACGCCGACGCGATCGGGACGCTGCTGTCCAGCAAGGTCAACCAATGGACACTGCTGATCGGCACCCTCCCGCTCGCCTACCGGGCCGGCGGGGGCGCCTGGTCGCTGCCACTGGACTCCCGGCAGATCGAGGAGGTGCTGCTCACCGCCGCGCAGACCGTCCTCGGGCTGAGCCTGCTCATCGACCTCGTGTTCAGGCGGTGGGAGGCGGCGGTGCTGTTCCTGCTCTTCGCGGTGCAGTTCGTCCTGCCGGGTGAGGACGTCAGGCTGTACCTGTCCGGCGTCTACCTGGCGATCGGCTTCTCCGTGCTGATCGCGCGGCATCGCGACCTCGGGCGGGCGATGGAGACGGTCATGCGGCCTAGATGAAGAAGCCGTCTGCGATCAGCTCGGGGAGGACGGCGTCGGCGTGCGCGCGGACCTGGTCCGGGTCCATGCCGGTGAGCTCGGCGATGGCGTCGAGCAGCGGGGCGAGGGGCAGGGTGCCGTCGCACACCCCGGCGAGGGCGGCCTCGACCGTCCCGACTCCGGCGGCGCGGCGAAGGCGGCCGGGCTGCCGCAGGACGATCCGCTCCGGGTCCTCGGCGCCGGGCGGGCCGATCTGTTCCTGGACGAGACCGGGCGCCGCCCCGAGCGTTCGTCCACAGCCTGTGGAAAACTCGTCCGCCTTGGCGAGGCCGTCGAGCACGCCCCGGACATAGGCCCCGACGGGCTGCTCGACGGCGTGCCGCAGCTCCTCGATCCGGACGGCCGGCCGCTCGCTGCGCCGCAACGTGATCCACCCGAACCCGATTCCGGTGACGTTCCGCCGCTCGAAATGATCGAGCCACTCCGCGTACCGGGCCCGGTATTCGGGCGTGCCCGCCTCACAGGAATCCCGCAGCCACAACTCGGCGTACTCGGCCGGATCCTGCACGTCACGCTGCACGATCCAGGCGTCGCAGCCGTCCACCCAGCCGCCGACCCGCTCCTCCCATGGGACCCCGTCGACATGCAGCCAGTTGGCCAGGAGCTGGCAGTATCCCCCCTCGTTCAGGTAACGCGCGGCGTTCTCGACGAGGCGCCGGCAGAAGTCGTCGCCCGGCATCCCCGACTCCCGGTACACGAACCGCCGGCCACCGGACGGCGCGACGACGAACGGCGGATTGGACACGATCAGGTCGAACCGGCGCCCCTGGACGGGCTCGAGCAGTGACCCCTGGAGTAGTTCCGCGCCGTCCACTCCGGAGAGCGCGAAGCTCATCGCGGCAAGTTCCAGTGCCCGCGGATTGACGTCCGTCGCGGTGATGCGCGCGGCGGGCGACCGCCCCGCGAGATGCACGGCCTGGACACCGCAGCCGGTGCCCAGATCGAGCACGTTGTCCACAGCCCTGTGGACAACCAGCCGGGCCAGATTCCCGGACGCGCCGCCCGCGCCCACCACATGATCGTCCGCCGGGACGACGCCCGACCCTGGGCGCACCTTTGGGTCGGACACGACATATCCGGCATGCCCTTCCCCGTCCACGGCCTCCAGCGGCTCGACGCGCAGCAGCGCCCGCAGTTCCCCGCCGGACATCTCGGCGAGCCCGGCCGCGACCAGATCGTCCGCCGCGATCGCGCGCGCGTCTACCGGCACCTGCAGCCAGAACAGCCGGATCAGGACCTCGACCGGCGACCCGCCCCGCGTCGCCCGCAGCGCCGGCATGATCTCGTCGCGTGCCAGTGCCGCACCCGCGACGGCCCCGAGCGCCTCCCGTACGCCGGCGACGGTGTAACCGGCCCCGAGCAGCGTTTCCCGCACACGACGAAGATCAGGCATCCGCCCATCCTGCCCGCTCCGCGCCCCGGCCGGCGCCGGGCACCACCGGGGTCAGCCGAGGTAGGTCTGGAAGCCTTCGGCGAGGGACTCGGCGATGCGCTGCCGGAAGGACGCGCTGGCCAGCTTCGCCGCGTCGCCCTTGTTCTGCATGTTGCCGCACTCGATGAAGACCTTCGGGACCGTCGACATGTTCAGGCCGCCGAGGTCGTCACGCCGGTCGATGGCGTTCTTGCCGAGGTAGTTGGAGTACGGGATGCCGGTGCCCTCGTGGTAGGCGTCCCGCAGCGCGGAGCCCAGCTTGGCGGAGCCGGACACCATGCCGGAGTTCCGGCCGATGGAGAGCGGCTCGATGATGTGGAAGCCATGCCCGGACGGGGACGCGCCGTCGGCGTGGATCGACAGCGCGGCATCGGCCTTGAGCCGGTTGCCGAGCCCGGCGCGCTCGGTGACGCACGGGCCGACGCTCTTGTCGTCCTTGCGGGTCAGCGCGACCTTGGCGCCCCGGGACCGCAGGATCTCGGCGAGCCGGTTCGAGACGTCCCAGGTGAACGCGTGCTCGCCGTAGCCGGCCTTGGTCTCCGTGCCGGTCGTGTCGCAGGCCTTGCTGCCGTTGCCGATCTTGACCTGCTTGTTGATCTCGGACGGGTGGTCGGCGTTCCCGCCGTTGTGCCCGGGATCGATGACGATCACCTTGCCGTCCAGCGACGCCTTGCCGGTGGCGGACGCGGGCGACTGACGGCCCTCCAGCGACCCCGGGGACGACGCTCCGGCGGTCGGCGGGGCCGCGGCCCCGCCTCCGCCGCCGGACGTCCCGGAGGAACCGTTGCACGCGGTGAGCGCGCCCAGGCACAGCGCGATACCGGCGACCGCGGGGCCGCCTCGATGGATTCGCACAGGCCGATTCCTCCGTGATGACTTCGTTACCGACCCTGACAGTCTGCACACCGGCTGAGGTTCGTCAAACGAAGTCCGGGAAATCAGCGCAGGGGGTCCTCCTTGCCCAGCAGCGCGGCGAGGGCGCGGGCCTCGTCCGCGTCCAGGCCGAGGACCACGCGGGGGCGGCCCCACGGGTGGTCGATCGAGTGGGCCACATAGCTGGCGACGGACTCCGACACCTGCTCGGCCAGGCCGCGGGCGTGCCGCCACTCCGACCACGCGCGTTCCAATTCGCTCGCCGCGCGTTGCGCGCACGACACCAGTTCCGGATCACGCACGAGCTGAACCCCCCTGGGTAACACGACCCTTTGTCAGCCCGTCCGGCGGGTCCCCGGCCCGGACGGCCTCCCCCGAGGCCGCCCGGGTCTGCCCGTCGGACGGTGAGACACATTAACCACCTGGCCGTGGGCCGCGGGTCGGCGAATGCGGCAGGTTTGGCCGGCCCCTTACCCGGCGTGCACCCGTTCGAGGAATGATCGACCGTCCGCGTACCCCCGCCATAACCGGCCACGGACGCGGCGTCACGGATCAGGGGTGCGGCGGCATCTGCGGGAGCGAGACGAAGGGGGAGGTTCTGTGGCCCGAACAGGCGCGCGCCCGTGAGGTCACAGGGCGGGAGCCGGCCCCGTCGTCGAGCGGACCACCAGGTGCGGGACGACCAGGTTCTGCCGCGCGACGCGGGACGGGTCGCCGATGCGCGCGGTGAGCAGTTCCGCGGCCACCCGGCCCATGTCGCGGCGCGGCTGGTCCACGCTGGTCAGCGAGATGTGCCGGATCGCCGCGAGGTGGGTGTTGTCGTACCCGACGATCGACAGGTCGGCCGGCACCCGCATGCCGAGCTCGTCGGCGGCCGACAGCGCGCCGGTCGCGACCAGGTCGTTCGGCGCGAAGATCGCGGTAGGCCGGCCGTCGCGGCGCAGCAGCGAACGCGCGGCCCGGTGGCCGCCGTCCTCGGTGAAGTCGCCGGGCTCGACGATGATCTCGGCGGTCAGCCCGTGCCGGCGCATCGCCTTCTCGTAGCCGGCGCGGCGGTAGCGCGCGGTCGTGGAGCGCGCCCCCTCGATGTGCGCGATCCGGCGGTGGCCGAGCTCGACGAGATGGTCGACGGCCAGGCTCGCGCCGAGCTCGTCGTCGTCCACGACGATGTCGACGCCGACGACGTCGCGTTCACCGACGACCACCACGGGGACGCTGGCCGCGGCCTCCTTGAGCGACTCGGGGACGACGCTGAGCAGCACCAGCCCGTCCACGCGCATCTCCAGGAACGCCTCGACCGCCTCCGCCTCGAACAGGGGGTCCCAGCGGCCGCTGCCGACCAGCATCCGCAGGCCCGCTCCGTGCAGGCTCTCCTGCAGCCCGTCGAGGAACTCGGCGAAGAACGGGTTGTGCAGGTCGGCGACGATGGCGCCGATCAGCCGGGTGCGTCCCTCGACCAGGCTCCGCGCCACGGCGTTCGGCCGGTAGCCGAGTTCCCGGGCGGCCTGCAGGACGGCCTGCCGTCGCCGTTCGCTCACGTGCGGTGACCCCCGCATCACCAGTGACACGAGCGATTTGGACACTCCGGCGCGTTCGGCGACGTTGCGGATCGTCGGTTTCGGCGCGGGCACCGCCCTCCCCTCGCCGCCCGGGGCCGGAGAGGGCTCGCTGCGCGGCCGGGGCACCGCACCCTCTCCCAGCCTGTCGTGCGGGGGATTTGCTTCATCAGCTGACATGGCGCTCCGTCCAGGGGGACCTGCAGGACCTGCCGCGAAGGCGCGCCGATCGGGGGATCCGGCGCGCCGCCTCCGCTCGGGAGGAGATGCCATGATGCCGCGCCTTCCCCCCAAACCGCCGCAACAGTGAGTAACGGGCATCCGACAATGGTGGTTCGGGTCTGTGGTGTTCCGGATCACAGCCGCGCCGGGGGGAGGATCACGACCCGGTGAAGAGCCCGCTCCGGCCCCGCTCCACGGGGCCTGCCGCGGCCCCGGCTCGGATACGCTGCCCAGGTGGGAGATCGTGCGGTGGCCGGTGACAAGGCGCGAAGCCGGCCGAGCGGCGGACGGGGCCGTCGCCGGCTCAGCGTGGACGAACGTCGGGACGAACTGATCGAGGCGGCGCTGCAGCTGTTCAGCACGCGCTCGCCCGAGGACATCTCGATCGACGACGTCGCGGCCAAGGCGGGCGCCTCACGCGCGCTGGTCTACCACTACTTCGGCGGCAAGTACGAGCTGTACATCGCGGCCCTCGGCAGCGCCGCGAAGAAGCTGTCGGTGCTGCTGGAACCGCCCACCGAGGGCAAGCCGCTGGACCGGCTGCGCATCTCGCTGAAGCGGTACTTCGACTTCGTGGAGAGCCACGCGGCCGGTTACACGGCGCTGCTGCGCGGCGGGCCGGCGGACCGGTCCGGCGAGGCCGGCGAGATCGTCGACGGCATCCGGCAGCTGCTGCTGGACCGGATCCTGCACTCGCTGGACGTCGACGTTCCGCCGCCCATCCTGCGCATCACGCTGCGCTGCTGGATGGCGACGGTGGAGACCGCCTGCCTCGACTGGCTGGAGAACCGCGACGTGCCCCGCCCCGACCTGGAGCGGCTGCTGGTCGACCAGCTCGTGGTCATCATGCAGGTCGCGGGCCGCCATGACCCCGGCACGGGCGCGCTGTTCGACCGCTTGGCCCAGGAGGAGATGAGCTCCTAGGACACCGGTGGGACCCCGTGACACTTCTGGGGCCGGTGTCCGCTTGTGGTCACACTAGCCACAGATGTCCCAAATACCGTCAAGGCCAACGCAACGCTCGGCCGACGATCGCGGCGACGGCAACCGTCCACCGCGCCGAGCGATCGCCGCGTTGTTCTGGGTGTCGGGCGCCCCCCGGCGCCTGGCACCCAGAACAACGCAATGAATACTTCTGCTACTCCGAGCGCTGCTGCGGGATTCCCGCGAGCAGCGCCCGCACCTCCGCCTCGCGGTAGCGACGGTGCCCCCCGAGCGTACGGATGGACGTGAGCTTCCCCGCCTTCGCCCAGCGCGTGACGGTCTTGGGGTCGACGCGGAACATCGTCGCCACCTCCGCCGGCGTCAGCAGGGGCTCGGCCTCTGGCGTACGTGCTGACATGTTTGCGGCCTCTCCTCCGTGGACCGATGACAGCGATCCTGCGATTGATCCTCGCGTGGTCACTGATGTCCCCTATGGCCCGAAAGAGCCACTATGACATCACAACGTGTAACCTTGCCACCACTCAGCGCAACAAGCAAGTTCCTGGCGGTAGTTGCGTGCAAACATCCCCGCGGGTGCGGGGAGCGGTGCGTGTCCGGTGGCCGCTGGGTCACGCTGCGTGATTCTAGCGACACGTATAGTCGTATCGCGCGCGGATTCGGGAAATTTGTTTTAGTTCGCCGACTCAAGTGCCCGGATGGGCCGCCAGCGGGCGAGGAGCCGCTTGTACATCGCGACGGTCAGCTCGGCCTCTCCGCGCTCCATCCCGGTGATGGCCACGGTCATCTCGGCGACGGACTCGTCCGTCCGGAGGGACTCGTCGTCCAGCAGGTGGACGAGGCCGCCGTAGTCGAGCTCCACGAGCCCGCGCGGGTGGAACTCGCCGAGCCACCGGCCGAGCGTCTCCAGCCGGCCGGCCGACAGGAGGTAGACCTCCCCCGTCCCGTCGCCGAGGTTCTCCCGCACCACCGGGAGGGCGGCCGCCACCCGGCGGCGCGCCTCGCCCATGGAGGTGACGTAGCTGAGGGTACGCGTGGGCGCGGCCGTCGCCGGGCCATGACCCGCGTGTTCCTCGGACGCGTCGTCCGTCCGGCCGTAGCCGGTGCCCGGCGTGCCCAGCGTCAGGCACCGCTCGCCGCGCGCGAACGGCACGAACCAGTCCAGCGGGACGTGCCAGGTGCTCGTCAGGATGTGCGGGCGCAGGGTGCGGCCGGACCGCTTCCACTGCTCGAAGTCGCCCATCACCCGCTCCGACAGCGGCGGCGGGACGAACGCCGCCGCGACCCCGGCCGCGTGCTCGTTCCGGAACCGCTCGAAGGCCAGCCATGACCGCAGCCGGGTCTCCCAGGGGCAGACGTAGATCATGTCCTCCAGGCGCCTTATGTAGGCGTCCCTGCTCTCCCGTTCGGGAACGATCTCGGGCGGCGAGCCCGTCAGCCTGAGCGCGGCCTCCCGGTGCTCCACCCCGAGCGCGTGGGTCCGCCTGGGACGCCGCCTGGAGTCGGCATAGACCGTCCACAGGGTCCGCGCGGGCTCCGGGAAGGCGGTCACCGGTTCATAAACCCGTAGGTACGCGGCGTACGGAAGCACGACCGCATCGTTACACGAGATTCGGTCGGGCGTGGCGCCATCACGCGTCCTAGGCTGATCTTAGAGACAGAGAGGAGGGCACTACCGTGCCTAATGTCTTCGGGGCGCCCCACAAGGGCACTGAACCCCGACACGAGCAGGTCGTCTTCTGCCAGGACGAGGCCAGCGGTCTGCGCGCCATCATCGCCATCTACTCCACCGCGCTGGGCCCGTCCCTGGGGGGTACGCGCTTCTACCCGTACGCCACCGAGGAGGACGCGCTCGCCGACGTACTGAACCTGTCCCGGGGCATGGCGTACAAGAACGCCCTGGCCGGGCTTGACCTCGGCGGTGGCAAGGCCGTCATCATCGGCGACCCCGCGGTGGACAAGTCCGAGGCGATGCTGAGGGCCTACGGACGGTTCGTCCAGTCGCTGAACGGCCGGTACTACACGGCGTGCGACGTCGGCACCTTCAGCGAGGACATGGACATCGTGGCGCGCGAGTGCCGCTTCGTCACCGGACGGACGGTCGCGCACGGCGGTGCCGGCGACTCGTCCATCCTCACCGCCTTCGGCGTCTTCCAGGGCATGCGGGCGGCCGCGGAGACCGTGTGGGGCACACCGACGCTACGCGGCAAGCGGGTGGGTGTGGAGGGCGTCGGGAAGGTCGGTCACCGGCTGGTGGAGCACCTTCGCGAGGACGGCGCCGACGTCGTCGTGTGCGACGTGAACGAGGCCGCCGTGGACCGCGTCCGGTCGCTGCATCCGGAAGTCGAGGTCGTCGCGGATGCCGACGCGATGGTCCGCACGGAGCTCGACGTCTACGCGCCGTGCGCGCTCGGCGGATCCCTCAACGACGACACGGTGCCGGTGCTGAGCGCCAAGGTGGTCTGCGGGGCCGCGAACAACCAGCTCGCCCACACCGGGGTGGAGAAGCGCCTAGCCGATCGTGACGTTCTGTACGCACCCGACTACGTGGTGAACTCCGGTGGTGTGATCCAGGTCGCGGACGAGATCGAGGGATTCAACTTCGAGCGTGCCAAGGCCCGCGCCGCCGGGATCTACGACACCACCCGGAAGATCTTCGCGCTGGCCGCCGACGAGGGCGTCCCGCCCGCGGTGGCCGCCGACCGGCTCGCGGAACGCCGGATGTCCGAGATCGGCAGGCTCCGGGGCATCCTCCTCTGAGTCACGGGCCCCAGGTCTGAAGGGTGAGCGGCCTAGGCCGCTTTAGACCGTTGCAAAACCGTTGTGAGGGCCACCGTGGGACGCGTACGACCGTCCCACGGTGGCCTTGGCACGTACTCGTGACCACCGGATACACTGCTGTTATCAGCAACAGGGGCGCCGCCACGTACCGTCGATGTACCGAGCCAGGCGCAAAACGGGTACGGTTGTACCCGTGACTGACGCATGGCTCATCAGGCACCGGTTCGTGTGGTACACGCGCGCGTTGATGGGCCCACGAAAGCCCTGACCATCGAGGGGGTCGAGCCAATGGGTCGCGGCCGAGCCAAGGCCAAGCAGGTGAAGGTTGCCCGGCAGCTCAAGTACAACTCCGGCAACACAGACCTCGACCGCCTGAAGGACGAACTGGGAGTCAGCGACTCCGACGATGACTCGTATGACGAGCTCGCCGAGAAGTACGCGGACTACGCCGATGAGTACGGCACGGAGACCCGCAAGGACGGCACCTCCGGTTGACCGGCAGACAGTACGCCACCGCCCGCATCGCCGGGCGGTGGCGTTTGTCATGATCTTGCTGAGCGAGCCCCTGGGGCGCGTTCGGCGTCCGGCGGTTCAGCTGTGACGTGAGTGGCCTGTGAGGCGCTCAGCGAGCCCCTCAGGCCCGTCGGCGGGCCGAATGGCCGGCCGACGGTCAGAGCAGGGTCGCCGTGCCGGTGCCTTCGGTGATCTCGCCGAGCCGCCAGGACGGCACGCCCCGCGACGCCAGCAGGCGGAGCGCCGCGTCGGCGCTGTCCGGCCCGACGATCGCGGCCATGCCGACGCCCAGGTTGAAGGTCTTGTCCATCTCGGCCTGCGGCACGTCCCCCTGGGCTTGCAGGACGCGGAACACGGGCGGGACCTCCCAGGAGGAGCGGTCCAGCACCGCGTCCACGGTCGGCGGCAGAGAGCGCGCCAGATTCGCCGCGAGGCCGCCGCCCGTGATGTGCGCGAACGCCCGTACTCCGCCCGCCTGGGTCAGAGCCAGGCAGTCCTTGGCGTAGATGCGCGTCGGGGTGAGAAGTTCCTCACCGAGCGGACGGGTCAGGTCGGCCGACCGGGTCTCCAGGGTGAGGTCCGTCGTCGCCAGGATGTGGCGAACGAGCGAGTACCCGTTCGAGTGGATGCCGGACGACGCCATGGCGAGCACGACGTCGCCCACCCGGACACGCTCCGGACCGAGGATCTCGTCGGCCTCGACCACGCCGGTCCCGGCGCCGGCGAGGTCGAACTCGTCCGCCTGCAGCAACCCGGGATGCTCGGCGGTCTCGCCGCCCACCAGGGCGCATCCGGCCAGGGCGCAGGCGTCCGCGATGCCGCCGACGATGTCGGCGATCCGTTCCGGGACGACCTTGCCGCAGGCGATGTAGTCGGTCATGAACAGCGGTTCCGCACCGCACACGGCGAGGTCGTCGACGACCATGCCGACGAGGTCGTGCCCGATCGTGTCGTAGACGCCGAGACGCCGCGCCAAGTCGACCTTGGTGCCGACACCGTCCGTGGACGTCGCGAGCAGGGGCCGCTTGTAACGCAGGAACGCCGACGCGTCGAACAGGCCCGCGAACCCGCTGACGTCGTCGACGACCTCCGGACGCCGCGACCGCGCCACCCGGGACTTCATCAACTCGACGGCGCGTTCGCCGGCCTCGATGTCGACGCCGGCGGCCTCGTAGGAGGTCGCCGGACGGTCCGTCATCGGCCGACCTCCAGCAGGTGCTTGCCGCGGGCGCCCTGCTCCACCGGGATGGGGTAGACGCCGTCGAAGCACGCCCGGCACAGGTTGTCCTTGGCGATCTGCGTGGCGGAGATCAGCTCGTCCAGGGAGATGTAGCCGAGCGAGTCGGCCCCGATGGAGTCGCGGATCTCCTCGACCGACAGGTTCCCGGCGATCAGCTCGGCCCGGGTCGCGAAGTCGATGCCGTAGAAGCACGGCCAGGAGACGGGCGGGCTGGAGATGCGGACGTGCACCTCGGCGGCACCCGCGTCCCGCAGCATCGACACGATCGCGCGCTGGGTGTTGCCGCGCACGATCGAGTCGTCCACCACGACCAGCCGCTTGCCCTCGATCGTCTCGCGCAGCGGGTTCAGCTTGAGCCGGATGCCGAGCTGCCGGATCGTCTGGGACGGCTGGATGAACGTCCGCCCGACGTAGGAGTTCTTCACGAGGCCCTGGCCATAGGGGATGCCGGACGCCTCGGCGTAGCCGATCGCGGCCGGGGTGCCCGACTCGGGCGTCGGGATGACCATGTCGGCCTCGACGGGATGCTCGCGGGCCAGCCGCCGCCCGACCTCCACGCGGGTGGCCTGGACGCTGCGCCCGGCGATCGTCGTGTCGGGCCGCGCCAGGTAGACGTACTCGAACAGGCAGCCCTTGGGGCGCGCCTCGGCGAACCGCTCGGACCGCACGCCGTCGCCGTCGATCGCGACCAGCTCGCCCGGCTCGATCTCCCGGACGAAGCGGGCGCCGACGATGTCGAGACCCGCCGTCTCGGACGCCACCACCCAGCCGCGGTCCTCCAGGGCACCGAGGACGAGCGGCCTGATGCCCTCGGGGTCGCGGGCGGCGTAGAGCGTCCCCTCGTCCATGAAGACCAGGGAGTACGCGCCGCGCGTCGCGGGAAGGACCTCCCGCGCCGCCGCCATCGGGCCGCCTTCCCCGTGGGTCGCCAGCAAGGCCGTCAGGACCTCGGTGTCGCTCGTCGCGGTCAGCACGCCGGGCTCCAGCCGGGCGGCCAGTTCCGGGGTGTTGATCAGGTTGCCGTTGTGCACGAGCGCCAGGCCGCCGTCGTCCGTGGACCGGAACGTGGGCTGGGCGTTCTCCCACGTGGGCGACCCGGTCGTGGAGTAGCGGCAGTGGCCGACGGCGATGTGGCCGCGCAGGGTGTTCAGCACCGACTCGTCGAAGACCTGGGCGACGAGGCCCATGTCCTTGAAGACGACGATCCGGGAGCCGTCGCTCACGGCGATCCCCGCCGACTCCTGACCGCGGTGCTGGAGCGCGTACAGGCCGTAGTAGGTGAGCTTGCTCACTTCGGCTCGGGCCGCCTGCTCGGCCGGCACCCAGACGCCGAAGACGCCGCAGGCGTCCTGCGGAGCACGGTCGGAGGGGTCGATGTCGTGGCTCAGTCGTCCGTCACGGAGAGGCACGCTTGCCAGTCTAGATGCCCGGCTCACCTGCTCCGATCGGTGGGATCTCCTTAACGGACCTTTACTCGCCGGAACCACGGGCATCACTTGGTGACGGGAACTCTGGGGACGACCACATGGAGGAGACCCATGACGCTGCCCGGGTACCGGACTTACCCGCCCCCTGCCCCGCCCAGGCGGAGCACTCTGGCCCGGACCTCGCAGTTGCTCGGAATCATCGGTCTGGTCGGGCTCGCGGCGTGCTTCGCCGGGGTGATCCCGGCGCTCGTCGGCCTCGTCCTGGGAGCGGTCTCGCTCGCGCGGCGTGACCCCGACCGGCGCCCGGCCCTCGTGGGTGTCGCCTGCTCGGCCGTCGCCGTCGTCATAGGCGCCGGGACACTCTTCTGGCTGCTGGGCAAGGCGGCCCAATGCGGGGACGAGGCGCGGTACCCGGACGATCTGTCCCGGCGAGGCTGCGTCGAACGCGAGTTCCCCTTCGCCGAGGCGAACACCTGACCCGCCCGCTCTACTCCGCCAGTGCGCGGACGGCTTCCTCGCCGAGCGGGGAGGCGTACACGCGGAGATCGGCGATGAGCCCGCCGAATCCGGGCTTGGTGGGTTCACGGCCCAGGTAGATGGGGCCGGCCGGTGTGACGACGGCGTGTTCCAGGGACACACCTGTGTCCTGCTCGCCGTTGACGTAGAGGAACATCCCCTGGGCGTCCACGACGAATGCGACATGCGCCCATTCGCCGACGGTCAGCCTGGTGCGGCTGTCGACGTAGTCGGGGCCTTTGACGGTGAAGAGCTGGACGCGCAACCTCATCGCGTCCGGGTACAGCCACAGCCCGAGGCCCCGTGCGTCGTTCTCGGCGACGGGCTTGTAGACGAGGCTGCGCCACTCCCCGGTCGGTTCCTCGGTGACCTGGACGAAGAAGGCGACGCTGAACCCGAAGATCTGGCTGAGGACGAGTTGCGGCGCGGCGGGGACCACGGCACGGCCGCGCCCGACGAGCGACAGCGCCCGCCCGTTCCGTGCGGGGACGATCCCGGCGGTGTCTCCCAGCTCGACGGCGGGTGAGGCCCCGGCCGTGTCCGAGACCCGGCGGCCGTCCACGGTGTCGGCGTCGAACGTCCAATGCGCGATCAGCACGGGATCACCTCCGGTAAGGCGGAGGCTAGGCGCACCGTGCCGCTCAGTCGAGGGGAATGGGGAGATACGCCGACAGGTCCGCGCGCGCGCCACTCGCACGGACTCGTCCATCCGCTGTCGCATCTGCCCAGGCCAACCGGCCGGTGGCCAGAGCGATCCACGTGGCGGCGTCCATCTCCACCACATTCGGGGGCGTACCCCGGGTATGGTGCGGGCCGTCGATGCACTGAACGGCGGCGTGGGGAGGGACGCGAACCTCCACGGAACGGCCTGGTGCCAGCTCGGCGAGCCGGTCGAGCAGGAACCGAACCGCTCCCTTGACGACCGGCCGGGACGGTTCGGCGCCTCCCGTCCCCATACCGGCGAGGACCGTGTCCAGAGCCGCGCGACGCAGCTCGGCGGGCTCGTCCGTGCCGGTGTACGGCGGCAGGCCGAGCGCGGCGCGCTGCTCGTTCAGGGCGGCGGGTGAAAGCGGTGTACGCGGCATCGCGGACGACGCTACCGGGTCCGCCGCGGTGCCGAGCAGGCGGTAGAAAGGACGCCGTTGCCAGGCTGGGTGGAAGGGAACGGGGAGGCCGGGGACGCCGTCCCCGGAGGACACGGAGGTTCGTCAGATGCCCGAGGCGCTGCCCCTGCAGCCGGGTGACCCGCGAAGACTCGGCTCGTTCGAGATCACGGGACGGCTCGGCGTCGGCGAGCAGGGCGCCGTCTTCCTCGGCAGGGACACGGCCGGCGGCCCCGTCGCCGTGAAGGTCCTGCATGTGCGGCTGAGCGGCGAGCCCGTCTCGCGGTCGCGGTTCACCGGCGCGTTCTCCTCCGCCCGGAAGGTCTCGGGTTTCTGCACGGCCGCGATCCTGCACGCCGACGTCGAGGGTGACCGTCCCTACGTGGTGAGCGAGTGGGTGGACGGGCCGTCCCTCCAGCAGATCGTGGACGAGGAGGGCCTGCGCGGCGGCACCGTCGTCGAGCGCGTGGCCGCCGGGATGGCGGTCGCCTTGGCGGCGATCCACCGGGCCGGAGCGCTGCACCACAATCTGAAGCCCGGGAACGTTCTCCTCGGCCGGAACGGGCCGAGGATGAGCGACTTCGGCATCGCCCGCGCCTTGGAGGCCGTCAACGTCGGCTTCGGCGGGCACATGACCGAGGACCCCGCCTACAAGTCCCCCGAGCAGTTGAGCGGACTGGGCATCGGCCCGGCCGCGGACGTGTTCGCCTGGGCGTCGACCCTTCTCTTCGCCGCCACGGGGAAGCCGCCGTTCGGGGAGGGGTCGCCGTCCGAGGTGATGCAGCGGATCGTCTACGACGAGGCCGACCTGTCGGACGTCCCCGATTCCCTGCGCGACATCATGGCGAGCGCCCTGGCCAAGTCTCCGGCGGAGCGTCCCACGGCCAGGGAGGTCCTCGAACGGTTTCTGAGCGAGGACGACGCGCTCGCCGGACGCCTGCCCTCCTCGATGGTGGAGGAGGGTCGCGCGCTGGCCGCGGGCACCGTCCCCGAGCGCCACGTGCCGCCACCGTCACCACCGCCGGCGGCGCCACCGCCGCCTCCCAGGGTCGACCCGCCGCGTCCGCCGGCGGACGATCTCGACCCGGCGGCCTTCGAGACGACCGCGGCCTTCGACGCGGTCGGCTCGCACCGGCCGGAACCGCGCGGCCACGCGGGCGGCCGCGACCATGAAGAGCAGACGGCGAGGTTCGACGCCGTCCGTCCCGAGCGGACGGCCACCTTCGACGCGGTCGACCTGGAGCACCAGGCGAATCCCGGCGAGCCCATGCCGCACTTCGTCCCCGGGCTCCGGCACGGGCGCGACAGCGGCGGGCACCGCGCCTCGCCGCTGGCCTCCCTCGCGAAGATGCGGCGCCCCGGCAACCACGTGCTCGGCGTGGCGCTCTCCATGTTCATCGGCGTCAGCGTCGGCATCGCCATCATCGCGCTGGTGCTGTGGCCCCAGCTCAAGGCGGACGACGACGGGCCCCCGTCCGACAGCACCAACTCCTCCAACAACCGCCCGGTGACGACGATCCCGGCCTCGTTCGCCGGGACGTGGAAGGGGACGGTGGTCAACACCGGCCGCAACGCCTCCTTCCCCGTGGAGATCACGTTCGAGGCGGGCGGCACGACCGGACAGGCCCTGTACCCGAGGGAGAACTGCACCGGCAGCCTGACGCTCACCAGGGGCACCGAGAGCGCGCTGAAGATGAACCTCGACATCGGTAAGCCGTGCACGTCCGGGACCGTCCAGGTTTCCCGGCAGCCGGACGGGACGCTCCAGTACACGTGGACCAAGGCGGGGACGAGCCTCGGCTACGGGGGCAGGCTCACCCGGAGCTGACCCCGAAGTGAAGTTTCGGAGCCACATTCCGTAATTAGTCCAGTTTGTCGCCTCATAACTGGAAAGTTCCGCTAAGGTTTTCCCTCGATCGAGACCATCGATCATGTGACAGGGTCCGCCGCGCGGTCCCCCGGCAGAAGGAGAAGCCTTGCGGGCTGTCCACCGAAGGCTGCTGCTCGTCGGCACGGTCGCGACCTGCCTCGGCGCCGCGGCGGCGTTCCCGGTGCTCGCCGACGATTCCGCCTCCCTCGTCAAGGTGACGGCGGCCGAGGGCACCCCGGTGCCTGGCAGCTACATCGTCACGCTCAAGTCCGGAGCGTCCCCCGATGCCGCCGCGAAGAACGTCAAGGCCACCGGCGTCAAGCGCTTCGACGGCGTCCTGAACGGCTTCGCCGCACGGCTGAACACCGACCAGCTCGGCAAGCTGCGCCGCGACCACCGCGTCGCCGCGATCGAGCAGGACCAGGTCGTCACGGCCGACACGACCCAGCGCGCACCGCTGCCCTGGGGCCTCGACCGCATCGACCAGCGGTCCGCGAAGCTCTCCAAGAGCTACTACTACAAATCCTCCGGTCTGGGCGTCAACGCCTACGTCATCGACACCGGCCTGGACGTCAGGCACACGGAGTTCGGCGGCCGCGCCTCGATCGCCTGGACGGCGTCCAGGTTCAACGGCGACGGACGTGACTGCGCCGGACACGGCACCCACGTCGCGGGCATCATCGGCTCCAAGACCTACGGCGCCGCCAAGTCCGTCCGGCTGCGGGCCCTGCGCGTCCTCGACTGCAAGGGCGAGGGCTCGATGTCCGACGTCGTCGCCGCCGTCAACTGGGTGCGCACCCACGCCGCCAAGCCGGCCGTGGCGAACCTGTCACTCGGCGGACCGAAGTCCACGGCGCTGAACACGGCCGTCACGAACCTGTCCAAGTCCGGTGTCTTCACCTCCGTGGCCGCCGGCAACGAGAACGCCGACGCGTGCAAGACCTCGCCGGCCGGCGCGGGCTGGGTGATGGCGGTCGGCGCGACCACCAAGTACGACAACCGCGCCTCGTTCTCCAACTGGGGCAAGTGCGTCGACATCAACGCGCCCGGCTACGGCATCTACTCCACCTGGCCCGGCGGCGGCCACAAGTCGCTGAGCGGCACGTCGATGGCCACCCCGTACGTCAGCGGCGTCGCCGCCCTCTACCTGTCCACCCACAGGACGGCCACCTTCCCGACGGTTCAGAAGTGGCTGAACGACAACTCCACGCACAGCCTCAAGAATCTGCGCTCGCAGGCCAACCGGCTTCTCTACAAGGGCAAGTTGTGAGTCCTGTCACGTAGGATGGCCCGGCTCCCAGCAAGGGAGCCGGGCATCTCGCGCTTCGCCCCGTCTCACCCACCTCAGGGGTTTACTCTTGGCGGGGCATAGACGGTTCTTTAACGTTCATTGACCTTCGGCCGTGACGAGAGGAGAACACGTGGAGACCCCCGCCTCCACCCGCCGGCCCGCTCGGCGCCGGGGCGGCCGACGCGCCGCCGCGGCTCTCGTGGCCCTCGCCGCCGTGCTGCCGCTGATCGGCACCGCGACGCCGTCCGCCGTCGCCGCGCCGCCCGCGTCCCTTCCCCTGGACCCGGGAGACAGCGGCAAGTTCGCGAAGCTGAACCGTCAGATCGAGCAGCTCGACAAGGAGTTCGGCGGCGACCTCGCCAAGCTGAAGGACGCCAAGTTCGCCGCCGAGAAGGCGCTGAACAAGTCCAACGACCTGCAGCGCGACCTTCAGGAGGCGCGCAGCCTCGTCGCCCAGCTCGCCGCGAACCAGTACATGATGAACGGTGAGGATCCCACCGTCACCTTCCTGTCCGACGCGGATCCTTCGGAGCTGCTCAGCAACGCCACCCTGGTCAACCATCTCGCGCAGAACAAGGCCGCGAAGGTCGCGCAGATCCAGAAGCTCGTCCAGGACCAGCTGCAGGCCCGCAAGCAGGCCCAGCAGAAGATGGCGGAGCTGAACAAGGAGATCAAGGATCTGAAACGCCGGAAGGCGCAGATCCAGACTCTGGTCAAGAAGTACAAGCCGGAGTCACCGAGCGTCGGCATGGGCGGCGTGACACCCCGCATGCTCAAGGTCAAGAACACCATCGACCTGGAGATGGGCCCGTTCCCCACGATCGGCTGCGTCCGGCAGACCGGCGACCCCCAGGACCACGGCACCGGCCACGCCTGCGACTTCATGGTGACGACCGGCGGCGTCATGGCCAGCGGCAGCGCCCAGGCCCTCGGCGACCGCACCGCCGCATACGCCATCGCCCACGCGAGCGCGCTGGGCATCAAGTACATCATCTGGCGCCAGCGCATCTACGACCTGCGCAGCCCCGGCTGGCGCGCCATGGAGAACCGCGGCGGCGTAACCGCCAACCACTACGACCACGTACACATCTCGGTCTTCTAGACGTATCCCGCTCTGACCAGGGCCGCAGCTCACGAGATCTCCCGAGAGGGCACATCCAGGGCACTCGCGCCCGGAATCGTTCCCCACGTGTCATCGATCGCCTTGCGCATCCGATCCCGGCTGGACGGCATGAGATGGGTGTAGGTCCGGAGCGTAAACCCGGGGTCAGCGTGGCCAAGGAACTCGGCGAGCGCCCGGATGTCAACGCCGCGCTCCAGCAGGACGCTTGCGAAGTGGTGCCGCAGCGCGTGGAACCCGTTGTCCCGAGTTGCCGGAACTTCGGCGCGCACGAGGGCCGGTTTCCAGGCAAAGCGGTTCCACTCGTTTCGATGGATCGGTGTCCCCTGCCGGGTCGTGAAGATCAGGCGAGCCGTGACCGGGTCACCGTCCGGTGTCTTCCATGGCAGGGTCACCGGCACGGGCGGGTAGTTGTCCGACTGCATGTGTTCGGCCAGGAGCAGCCGCAGCGACTCAGGTAGCGGGATGTCGCGTTCCTTGCCGCCCTTGGGCAGAGCGAACACCTTGCGCCTGCCCTTGAAGATCTTGACCTGCCGCCGGAGGTGCACGACGCCGCGAAGGAAGTCGACATCTTCCTCGGCTAGGCCGAACGCCTCACCTTGCCGAATTCCGAGGCGAGCCCCAACAGCCACCATCACCGCGTATCGCTCGGTGATCGCCTGCTCGACCGCCGCCACTCGTTCGACGGGCCACGGTTCGAACTTCCGCCCGTCCCGCTTGGGAGCACGCACCGACGAGGCCCGGCAGGGGTTCTTGATGATCACGCCGTCGTCAATGGCCGCGTTGAACACCGTGGAGACGTGCGCGAGGATCACGCGGACGTAGTTCGGCGCGATCACCTGTTGCCGGCCCCGCAGCCACGCTTGCATCAGGGACGGCCGCTTGGACAGCACGCCGAGCTGCTTGTCTCCGAGATCGGGATAGACGTGCAGGCGCAGCCGCTGCTCGATGGCGTCACGAGTGCCCTCGTCAAAGGTCTGGGCCGCAAGCCACTGCTCGGCGTACTCCCGGAAGGTGACCTTCCCGGCGTTCGGGTCGACGTACATTCCCGAATCGAGGTCCGCCTTGACCTTGGCGTCGAACGCGTCAGCGCACGTGTTCGGGTCCTTGCCCGCCTTCTTCGCGAAGTTGCGCTTGCACTGCTTGCCGTTCTCGTCACGCCACCGGACCTGCCACCGGTCCCCCTTGCCGTGATCTGCGCTGGGGAACTGCTTGTGCTCGCGACATGGGGACATCGGTCGGCCCTGCTCGTCCTGGCGAGGCTTGGCCGTGTGCCATCGGTCGTAAACGGCCATTACGCAGCCTCCTGCTGTTGCCGAAACCAGTCGAGGACATCGGCGGGCAGGTAGCGGAGATGCCGGCCGACCTTGGCCGCTTTGGGGCCGGTCCCGAGGTAACGCCACTGATGGAGGGTGGCCACCGGCACCCCCAGGAAGCGAGACACCTCCTGTGGAGTCCACGTCCGATCGACCGGAAGGCTCAACACCTCGGCGTCTGACTCCGTGCTCACGCTGCCTCCGCAGTTGCCGAAAGTTCGGGAGTGGGGTTCTGGGTTGCTTGGTCGAGTTGCGCGTGGCGGGTGACGCGTTCGTTGATCATGTGCATGAGCCGCGCTTCGACCGGCTTGACGTCCGGGTCTCCGGGACCGGCGCGTTCCCAGACGTGGACCGCTTTGGGATCGGTCGGGTTGAGCGCGGGGATTCCTGCTTCGGCGAGGCGTGCGAGGACCCAGGCCTTGCGGTCGGCTTTGTGGTCGGCGAGGGTCTTGCCGGACCATTTGCGGGAGACCAGGACGCGGCGGCCGCCGTAGCCGAGGTGTTCGTGTCGGTGTGCCTTGCCTTTGCAGTAGCCGGGGGTGAGGCCCTTGCGGGGGTTCTTGGGCTGGACGCCGTACCGCAGCCAGTTCGCACACGTCGGCGAGCACGGCTCGTAGCGGAGCGTTTCGGCCATCCGGTCGGCATGTTCACGCTGGGCGCCGGTCTTCGCTTCGTGGCATTCGGCGACGCCCTTGACCAGGTACTTGGTCAGGTAGCCGATGAGCTTGCGGGATTTCGGGGAGTCGGGCATCACGCCCTGGGCGTCGACCTGTCGCCCGAAGCGGACCACGTGGAGCGGTTCGGCATCCTCGTCCAGGCCCACGGCGTCTAGCGCCTCATCCCAGGTGGGGAGCACCTCGCCGGTTGTGGGGTCGAGGTAGCCGCCGTTGTCGCCCGCCGCGTCGTCCCAGACCGGAAGGTGTTCGCCGTCGAAGACGACGCGGTCTGTCGAGGGCCACCACACCTGGTGATAGGTGGCCGCCGCCACTTGCCGGAGTTCGGCGCGGGAGATGGTTCCGCGGATGGCCATGTGCAGGTGGGGGGCGAGACGGCGTTGCGGTTCGACGGTGGCGAAGTACTGCACGTCGTATCCGACGAACCGGCGCAGGTTCTGCACGAACCGGTCCACCAGCTTGGAGAAGTGCAGGGCATCACGAGCCGCCCGCGTGTAGTCGTACCTCGTCGGGTCTACAGGGGTTCCGTCCGAGCGCACCCGCCCGTAGGAGTCCAGGGTGAGCGTCAGGAAGATCGACGGCCGAAACGTCCTGCCGTCCTTCCCGCGGAACACCTTGCCGACCGTGCGGGAGTCGACGGGACGCCGGGGAAGGTCCGGTGCGTCCTGCCGCCGCCGCGTGGATCGGGCGCGCCGGCCCCTGGTGTCCTTACCGGTCTTGAGGGCACCGCGCACCCCGGTGCGTTCGAGTTCAATATCGAGGTCACGGACAACCGCGTCCCAGAACTCCGGCCCTTCCCCGTCCGCCGACCCCTCCTCAGCCGCACGGTCACGGCCCGCCTGGGCTTGTGCCCGAAGCTCCATCCACGCGTGCTGCTCGGCGTCGGGATCGGCCCGTGTGATGACCGGTTCGGAGGTGAGGTGCCAGCCCTGGGAGCACTGCACGGCCCGGAGCTTGCGCTTGCGTTCGGCGCACGAAGGGCACACCGAGGCCATCGTGTGATTGCACGGGACGTACACCACCTCAGCCGCGCCCGTGTGCAGGTCAACCCGCCGCATCGGCACGGGCCGGATACAGACGCCGTGTTCGACGGCGACCGCTTCCAGGACCCCGCGCGCCAGCGGAGCCAGCCTCTTGACCACCGGCTCAGGCCCGGGTCCGGATGGGGAGGTGTCGACGTCGGGAGCGTCGAGGGTGGGTTGCGTGACGACGGGAGCCGATTTCGTCACGCAGCCCCCTCGATATCGAGGTCGGGAAGGCCGAGCGCGACCATGGCCCGGATGTCGTCATCGGAGACGTACGCCGCCCGCACCCGCACCGGATCCGGTGAGGTCTCCAGCCGGACGAATCCCACGCCCGCACCGATCTCGGGGATGGAGGAGATCTCGTCTGCCGCGGCGATGAGGGTCGCCACGATGAGGAAGCGTCCGATGGGGTTTCGCCAGTTGAAGACGTAGTGGTTCGTGCCCCATCGGGAGCGGACGAAGATCGGCTCGTCTGGGTCTCCACGCATCCAGAGAGCATAGGCACGGAAACGGCGCCCTTCGAGGGGCGCCGTTTCCGCGTGCTGCGTGATGGTGTCAGTCGGCGTAGCTGGGGAGCATGCGCTCGTGGGCCTCGCGGAGCTCGGAGAGGCCGATGCTGAACAGCTCCTGCTGGTCGCCTTCGGGGCCGCGTCCCGTCACCTGCAGCGAGTCGCCGCCCGCCACGCCGATCTGCGTGACCGGGACGCCCGCCGACTCGCACAGAGCCGCCAGGCGCGCCTCGGCGCCCGGACGGACCGCCACCATGGAGCGGGCCACCGACTCGCTGAACAGCGCCACGAACGGGTCGCCGTGCAGGGTGATGCGGGCGCCGAGACCGCCGCGCAGGCACGACTCCACCAGCGTCTGCGACAGGCCTCCGTCCGACAGGTCGTGGACGGCGGTGACGAGACCGTCCCGGACGGCGGCGACCATCACCGACGCCAGCGCCGCCTCGGCCTTCAGGTTCACCAGCGGTGGGAGGCCGCCCAGGTGGCCATAGACGACGTGCGCCCATTCCGAGCCGCCGAACTCCTCGCGGGTCTCGCCGAGCAGGGCCAGCGTGGCGCCGTCCGAGGTCAGCGACATGTTCACGCGGCGGCGCACATCGTCGTGGACGCCGAGGACGCCGATGACCGGGGTCGGGTTGATCGGCGTCGTGCCCGTCTGGTTGTAGAAGCTGACGTTGCCGCCGGTGACCGGGATGCCGAGGTACTGGCAGCCGTCCGCCAGGCCCTCGACCGCGCGCGCGAACTGCCACATGACGCCCGGGTCCTCCGGGGAGCCGAAGTTGAGGCAGTTGGTGACGGCCAGGGGCCGCGCACCCGTCGAGGCGACGTTGCGGTACGCCTCGGACAGCGCGAGCTGCGCGCCCGAGTACGGGTCGAGGCGGGCGTAGCGGCCGTTCCCGTCGAGGGAGAGTGCGATGCCCAGCCCGGACTCGTCGTCGATCCGCACCACGCCGGCGTTCTCGGGCATGGCCATGACGGTGTTGCCGAGGACGTACCGGTCGTACTGCGACGTCACCCACGTCTTGCCGGCGAGGTTCGGCGACCCGGCCAGCCACAGGACGGTCCGGCGCAGCTCGTCGCCGTTGGACGGGCGGGTGAGCCGTCCGGGCGTGTCGGACTGCAGCGCGCCGAGGTCCTGCGGCGGCTCCAGCGGACGGTTGTAGATCGGGCCCTCGTCGGCGGCCGTGACCGGCGGGATGTCGACGATGGTCTCGCCGCGCCACGTCATGACCAGCCGGCGCGTTTCGGTGACCGTCCCGATCACGGTGGCCGGGATCTCCCAGCGCGCGCAGATCTCCATGAAGCGGTCCACCTTGGCGGGCTCCACCACCGCCATCATCCGCTCCTGCGACTCGCTCATGAGGATCTCCTCAGGGCGGAGCGTCTGGTCGCGGAGCGGGACGAGGTCGAGGTCGACGTGCATGCCGCCGGTGCCGGCCGCGGCCAGCTCCGTCGTCGCGCAGGACACGCCGGCCGCGCCGAGGTCCTGGATGCCGACGACGAGGTCCTCGCCGAACAGCTCCAGGCAGCACTCGATGAGCAGCTTCTCCATGAACGGGTCGCCCACCTGGACGGACGGCCGCTTCTGGTGCGACTCCTCGTCGAACGTCGCCGACGCCAGGACGGACGCGCCGCCGATGCCGTCCGGCCCGGTGAGGGCGCCGAACAGGATCACCTTGTTGCCGGGGCCGGGGGCCACGGCGCGCTTGATGTCCTCGTGCTTCATCACGCCCACGCACAGCGCGTTGACGAGCGGGTTCTGCTCGTAGCAGGCGTCGAAGACCGTCTCGCCGCCGATGTTGGGCAGGCCGAGGGAGTTGCCGTAGCCGCCTACGCCCGCCACGACGCCGGGCAGGACACGCTGGGTGTCGGGGGCGTCCGCCGGGCCGAACCGGAGCGAGTCCATGACGGCGATGGGACGTGCGCCCATCGACATGATGTCGCGGACGATCCCGCCTACGCCGGTGGCGGCTCCCTGGTACGGCTCAACGTAGGACGGGTGGTTGTGCGACTCGACCTTGAAGGTGACCGCCCAGCCCTGGCCGATGTCCACGACACCGGCGTTCTCTCCCATGCCCACCAGGAGCTTGTCCGTCTTCGGGGCCTTGTCGCCGAACTGGCGGAGGTGGACCTTGGAGCTCTTGTAGGAGCAGTGCTCGCTCCACATGACCGAGTAGATGGCGAGCTCGGCCGACGTGGGGCGGCGTCCCAGGATGCTGCGGACGCGCTGGTACTCCTCGTCGTTCATCCCCAGCTCGACGTACGGCTGTGAACGCTCCGGGGACGCGGCGGCGATGGCGACCGTGTCCGTGCCGTGGTCGACCGGCGCGGACGCCCCGATCGCCGGCTGCGGGCCGGTGCCGGCGCCGACCGCGGGCAGGGGGCCGGTCCCCCGGCCTACCGCGGGCAGCGGACCCGTACCCGTCCCTACGGCGGGCTGCGAGCCCGTGCCGGGGCCGACCGGAGGCTGCGGGCCGGTCCCGGGGCCCTCGGCGCGGACGGGCGCCAGCGAAGCGGCGTTCAGCTCGATGAGGGGCTGCGGGCCGGTCCCCGGACCGCCGAGCCCCAGCGCGGGCTGTGGCCCCGTCCCAGAGCCGATCACCGGCTGCGGGCTGGTCCCCGGCCCGACCGCGGGCAGCGGACCCGTGTCGGGCCGTACAGCGGGCTGCGGGCCGGTACCGGTGCCGACCGCGGGCAGCGGACCCGTGTCGGGCCGCACGGCGGGCTGCGGGCCGGTACCGGTGCCGACCGCGGGCAGCGGACCCGTGTCGGGCCGCACGGCGGGCTGCGGGCCGGTACCGGTGCCGACCGCGGGCAGCGGACCCGTGTCGGGCCGCACGGCGGGCTGCGGGCCGGTACCGGTGCCGACCGCGGGCAGTGGCCCTGTGTCGGGCCGCACGGCGGGCTGCGGGCCGGTCCCCGGGCCGACCGCGGGCAGCGGGCCCGTACCCGTCCCGAAAGCGGGCTGCGGGCTGGTGCCGGGGCCGACCGGAGGCTGCGGGCCCGTGCCGGTCCCCACGGCGGGCTCGGACGACGCAGGCGGGGCGATGTACTCGCTCAGGTCGGGCATCGTCAGCGAGGGATCCACCACGGTGGACGTGGGATCGCTCGACGAGCGCTCCTCTTCCAGAGCCCGGGCGAACTCCTGCTCGGGGCCCTCCAGAGGCTTTCCGAGGACGGGCTGCTCGTCGTTCAGCACCGGGATGGGCCCGGTGAAGGGCCCCGGAGCCGGCTCGGCCACGGGCTCCTGCGCGACCGGCGGGGGCGTGGCCAGATCCTCGTCGACGATGGCCTTGAAACCCTGCGTCACCGCGGGGTTGACGGGCTGGAGCTCGGGATCGTCGGCATCGGACTTGAGCTCGCCGAGCCACTCCATCGAGGGCTCGTCCGAAGAGTCGCGGGTGGCTCGCCCGGAGGCGTGGGGCCGTTGCTCGCTCATGCGTTGACCAGTCTCTTGACGATCGAGGTGAAGAAGCCCAGGCCGTCGGTGGACGGTCCGGTCAGTGACTCCACGGCGTGCTCGGGGTGGGGCATGAGCCCGACCACGTTGCCGGCCTCGTTGCAGATCCCGGCGATGTCGTCCAGGGAGCCGTTCGGGTTCAGGTCGAGGTACCGGGCGACTATCCGGCCGCTGTCGGCCAGTTCGATCAGGGTCTCCCGGTCGGCGGTGTAGCGGCCGTCCCGGTTCTTGACCGGGATCACCAGCTCCTGGCCCTCGCTGTACTCGCTGGTCCAGGCGGTGCTCGCGTTCTCGACCCGGAGCCGCTGGTCGCGGCACACGAAGTGCAGGCCGGCGTTCGGGAGCAGCGCGCCCGGTAGCAGGTGCGACTCGCACAGCACCTGGAAGCCGTTGCAGATGCCGAGCACGGGCAGGCCGTCCCCCGCGGCGGCCACCAGTTCCTTCATCAGCGGCGCGAACCGGGCGATCGCCCCGGCCCGCAGATAGTCCCCGTAGGAGAACCCCCCGGGCAGGACGACCGCGTCGACCCCTTGCAGGTCGTGGTCGCCGTGCCAGAGTGCCACCGGCTCAGCGCCGGCCAGCCGGACTCCGCGTGCGGCGTCCTTGTCGTCCAGAGAACCTGGGAAGGTGATGATCCCAACCCGGGCAGCGTCCATCTCTTCTGTTCCTCCGAAATGAGGTGCTCCGGGACGGTCGGGATCTCCTCCGCCGATCACCCCGCTGCGCGCCGCAATCCCCCCGCGCGCGTACCAATCTACCCGGCGTTGTGCATGAGGCTGCGGTCGAGTCGCCGTACCAGTGCCCCGTCGCTCCAGGTCAGGCGCTTCCGCAGGTGAACGACCGTGCCCCTGTCGGGCGAGGAGTCGATGTCCAGATCGTCCACCAGCGCACGCATGATCCTAAGCCCGCGTCCGGATTCACTCAAAACCCCCCGGTCCTCGGGGGCCGGCCGGGGCCCGCCGCCCCAGTCCATGATCTTGAGCATGCACGCGCCGTCGTCCACATGTCCCGTCACCTCGTACTCCCCGGTCGCGCGGGCGTGCTGGACGACGTTCGTGCACGCCTCGGAGATGGCGACGAGGAGGTCGTCGACGCAGTCCTCGGAAACGCCCAGCCCCCGCAGCGCGTCCCCTGTCACCCGCCGGACCACCGGGATGCTCAGCGCGTCGCGCGGCAGCGCGAGCGAGAACCTCATATCCACCCGGACACCTCGTGTCATGCCCCGGGCGTCCCGACCGTTTCCCCCGGTCCCGGAGCGTGCTCGACGACTCGACGCAGCTAACACTTCCCCGGCGGAAACTTCCGTAATCGCCATACTCGCGGGCGCGCGATTTGGAACGCACCAAGCATCGCCGGGATACCGAACGGCATTCCACGCCATTTCCGGCAAGGCCGACCGGCGCCTCCCGGCGCCGCCTCGACATCGGCCGGAGCTAGAGAACGCGGACCTCGTAGTTCTCGATGACCGGGTTCGCCAGCAGCGTCTCGGCGATCTTGCCGACCTGCTCCAGGGCCGCTTCGTCGGCGTCCCCCTCCAGCTCCACCTCGAACCGCTTGCCCTGCCGGACGGCGACGACCCCGTCGAACCCCATCTGCGGCAGTTTGCGGGCGATCGCCTGCCCCTGCGGGTCGAGAATCTCCGGCTTGAGCATGACGTCCACGACGACACGCGCCACGGTCGCCCCCTCACTGATCAGCGCTTTTGCTTACGATCCTGAAGCGTACGGCACCATTGCCCATCACGAGCCATCAGCACCCCCGGAGCCATCCGATGAACATCGAGGACCTGAGCCCTTCGGAGCGCCGCCTGTGGGAGGCGTTCCCCAAGGGCGAATCCGTCGACCTGACCTCCGGCGACCCCGCGTTCGACGACATCGGGCAGTCGGACCGCTGGGGGCACGACCGGGTGGTGAGAGCGGAGGTCCTCGTGGCGCTGCTCGTCGGCGCCGTGGAACCCGAACCCGGGCAGGTCGCCGCCGTCCGGCTCGGCGGCGCCCGCATCATCGGCTCGCTGAACCTCGGGCACGCGGAGGTGAGCGTCCCGCTGGCGCTCACCGGCTGCGCGTTCGACGAGGCGCCGCACCTGTACTGGGCGAGCATGAACAGCGTTCACCTGATGCGCTGCCGCCTGCCCGGCCTGATCGCCTCCGGGACCCGGGTGGACGGGCACCTCTGGCTGGAAGGCAGCCGCATCAACGGGGGCCTGTGGCTGGACGGCGCGAACATCACCGGCATCCTCAACATGTCGGGCGTCCAGCTCACCAACCCGGGCGGGGACGCGCTGCTCGCCGACCGCCTCACCGTCGAGGCGAACGTCTACTGCGACCAGGGCTTCGCGGCGAGCGGCGAGGTCCGGCTGCCCGGCGCCCGCGTCGGCGGCCAGCTGATCTTCCGCGGCGCGCGGCTGCACAACCCGTCCGGCGCCGCCCTGTACGCCAGCCGGCTGGACGTGGCCGCGAACGTGTTCTGCGACGGCGGGTTCTCGGCCGAGGGCGAGGTGCGGCTCCGCGGCGCCCGCGTCGGCGGCTACCTGTCGTTCGTCGGCGCCCGCCTGTCCGCCCCGCAGCGGACCGCGCTCAACGCCGACGACCTGGCCGTCGAGACCGACGTCTACTGCTCGGACGGCTTCACCGTCCTCGGCGCCGTCAGCTTCTCCGGGGCCCGCGTCACCGGCCAGCTCAGCCTGCGCGACGCCCGGGTCCGGCACGACCAGGGGACCGCGCTCAGCCTGCAGCGCGTCCAGGCCGAGGAGCTCCTCCTGCGCACCGCCGAGCCGATCAAGGGGACCGCGGACCTCTCCTACGCGCGCATCAACCTGCTCCGCGACGACGCCGCGTCCTGGCCGGAGCGGCTCCAGCTCGACGGCCTGCAGTACGAGACCCTCGAACCGCCCCTCACCGCCCGCGAACGTCTCGCCTGGCTGCGCCGCGACACCGACGGCTACGCCCCGCAGCCCTACGAGCGGCTCGCGCAGACCTACCGTTCCCTCGGGCTGGACGCCGACGGGCGCTCCGTCCTGCTCGCGAAGGCCCGGGACCGGCGCAGGACCCAGGGGGTCCCCCGCAAGATCGTCGGCTATCTGCAGGACGTCCTGATCGGCTACGGCTACCGCCCGTTCCGCGCGGCGAGCTGGCTGATCGGCCTCCTCGCGTTCGGGACGATCGTCTTCTCCCTCCACAAGCCGGACGTCCTGGACACCGGCCACAAGCCGCACTTCAACGCGTTCTTCTACACGCTCGACCTCATCCTGCCGATCGGCAACCTCGGCCAGGAGATGGAGTTCGCCCCCACGGGCGTCTACCAGTGGATCGCCAACCTCATCGTCGCCGCCGGCCTGGTCCTCGGCCTGACCGTCGCCGCCGGCGCCACCCGGGCCCTCTCCCGCGAATGACCCCGGTGGACCCGGGTGGCATGCGTCACGTTTGAGTCAGGGCGCGGGGGCGCGGGTAGGGACGTCGATGGCGGGACTTGCATCGCAGGGTGTGATGTCTGCCACGATGGCATTGCGGCTTTTGTCCCTTACCGGGGGCTGTAGGCCGTTGACATCGGCCGGCAGCGCGGCGATCCCGTGTTCCGGCCCCGAACGAGGAGTGTCATCGATGACGATCGACTCCGTGCGTGGCGCGCCAGACACCCCCGGGCTCGGCGAGCCCGAGCTCATCCAGCTGCTCACCCCCGAGGGCGAGCGCGTGGAGCATCCCGACTACCCCCTGGACCTCGGCGCCGAGGAAGTACGCGACCTTTACCGCGACCTGGTGATCGTGCGGCGGATCGACCTGGAGTCCGTGGCCCTCACCCGGCAGGGCGAGCTCGGCATCTGGGCGTCGCTGCTGGGCCAGGAGGCCGCGCAGATCGGGTCGGGCCGGGCGCTTTCCGAGCACGACATGGTGTTCCCGACGTACCGGGAGCATGGTGTCGCCTGGTGCCGGAACGTGGAGCCGCTGAAGCTCCTGGGGCTGTTCCGGGGCGTCAACCATGGCGGGTGGGACCCGGCGGAACACGGCTTCCACCTGTACACCATCGTGATCGGCAGCCAGACGCTGCACGCGACGGGGTATGCGATGGGCATCCAGCGGGACGGTGTGCTGGGCACGCCGTCGGCGGGCGCGACGATCGCCTACTTCGGGGACGGGGCGACCTCGCAGGGGGACGTGAACGAGTCGTTCGTGTTCGCGTCGGTGTTCAACGCGCCGATCGTGTTCTTCTGCCAGAACAACCAGTGGGCGATCTCCGAGCCGCTGGAGCGGCAGTCGAGGATCCCGCTGTTCAAGCGGGCGCAGGGGTACGGGTTCCCGGGTCTGCGGGTGGACGGGAACGACGTCTTCGCGTGCCTGGCGGTGACCCGGAAGGCGCTGGAGAACGCCAGGACGGGTCAGGGCCCGACGCTGATCGAGGCGTTCACGTACCGGATGGGCGCCCACACCACGACCGACGACCCCACGCGGTATCGGCTGAAGGCCGAGGAAGAGGCGTGGAAGCTCAAGGACCCGATCGAGCGCGTCAAGGCCTATCTGGTCCGCAACGAGCTGGCCGACGCGGGGTTCCTGACGAAGGTCGAGGACGAGGCCAAGCAGATGGCCAAGGAGCTACGGGAGGCGTGCCTGGCGCTGCCGGACCCTGAGCCGCTGTCGATGTTCGAGCACGTGTACGCGGGCGAGCACCCGCTGATGACCGAAGAGCAGGAGCGCTTCGCCGCCTACCTGGACTCGTTCGAGGGGGAGGCGAAATGAGCACCCTGACGCTCGGCAAGGCCATGAACGAGGGCCTGCGCAAGGCCATGGAGGCCGACCCGAAGGTCCTGGTCATGGGGGAGGACGTCGGGAAGCTCGGCGGCGTGTTCCGGATCACCGACGGGCTGCAGAAGGACTTCGGCGAGGAGCGGGTCATCGACACCCCGCTGGCGGAGTCGGGCATCGTCGGGACGGCGATCGGGCTGGCGCTGCGCGGCTACCGGCCGGTGGTGGAGATCCAGTTCGACGGGTTCGTGTTCCCGGCCGCCGACCAGATCATCACGCAGCTGGCGAAGATGCGGATGCGCTCGCTGGGTGCGGTGTCGCTGCCGGTCGTGGTGCGGATCCCGTGCGGCGGCGGCATCGGCGCGGTGGAGCACCACTCCGAATCGCCGGAGGCGTACTTCACCCACACCGCCGGGCTGCGGGTGGTGGCGTGCTCCAACCCGGTGGACGCCTACGCGATGATCCAGCAGTCGATCGCCTCCCCCGACCCGGTGATCTTCTTCGAGCCCAAGCGCCGCTACTGGGAGAAGGCCGAGGTCGACGTCGACTCCACGGACTGGGCGCCGCTGCACCAGGCCAAGGTCGTGCGGCCGGGCGAGCACGTGACGGTGCTGGCCTACGGGCCCTCGGTGAAGACCTGCCTGGAGGCCGCGGGCGCCGCGGCCGAGGAGGGACGCTCGCTGGAGGTCATCGACCTGCGGTCGCTGAACCCCCTCGACATCGCCACCGTGACCGAGTCGGTGAACCGGACGGGACGCTGCGTGGTGGTGCACGAGGCGCCGGTGTTCGGCGGCTACGGCGCCGAGCTGGCCGCGCGGATCACCGAGCGGTGCTTCTACCGGCTGGAGGCGCCGGTGCTGCGGGTCGGGGGGTTCTCCACCCCGTATCCGCCGTCCCGGATCGAGGACCATTACCTGCCCGACCTGGACCGCATCCTGGACGCGGTCGACCGGACCTTCGCGTGGTGAGCCCGGTGAGCGAGCCGAAACTGTTCAAGCTGCCGGACGTGGGCGAGGGCCTGACCGAGGCCGAGATCGTGAAGTGGCACGTCCAGCCCGGCGACACCGTCGAGGTGAACCAGACGATCGTCGAGATCGAGACGGCCAAGGCGATCGTGGAGCTGCCCTGCCCGTTCGAGGGTGTGGTGTCCGAGTTGCTCGTCACCGAAGGCCAGACCGTGGACGTCGGCGTGCCCATCATCTCGGTGGACACGTCGGTGGACACGGGAGGCCAGGGCGGCGTGGCGACACCGGTGTCCGAGCCCCCGGCGCAGGCCGCCGCGATGCGCGAGGAGGGCGTGCCCACCCTCAGCGAGCCGGGCATGGTGTCGCCCGAGCAGCCGACCCGGCAGCCGGCCGAGCAGCCGCCCAAGCGCCAGCCCGTCCTGGTCGGCTACGGGGTCAAGGAGGGGACGACCAAGCGCCGCCCCCGCAAGACCCCCAACGGCACCGCCACGGGCGGCACGGCCACCAACGGCACGGCGCCTCCGGCACCGCCCCGGACGCAGCTCCCGGCCCCTCGTCCACAGCCTGTGGAAAACGGGCTGCCGCTGGCCAAGCCACCCGTCCGCAAGATGGCCAGGGACCTTGGGGTGGACCTGACGTCCATCACGGGGTCGGGTCCGCAAGGCTCGATCACCCGCGACGACGTCCTCGCCGCGCAGGCCGGACCGGCGGCACCCGCCGTACCGGTCCAGGCGGGCCCGCGTGAGGAGCGGATGCCGGTCAAGGGGGTCCGCAAGGCGACCGCCGCGGCGATGTCCGGTTCGGCGTTCACCGCGCCGCACGTCACCGAGTTCCTCCAGATCGACGTGACGCGGACGATGGAGACCGCCAAGCGGCTCCGCGACCTGCCCGAATTCGCCGACGTGAAGGTGTCGCCGCTGCTGCTGGTGGCGCGCGCGGTGCTCACCGCCGTGGCGCGCAACCCGATGGTGAACTCCACCTGGGTGGACGGCCCGGACGGCGCGGAGATCGTCGTCAAGCGCTACGTGAACCTGGGGATCGCGGCGGCCACCGACCGCGGACTGCTCGTTCCCAAGGTCAAGGACGCCCACGACCTCGACCTGCCCGGCCTGGCACGCGCGTTGAACGAGCTGACCGAGAAGGCACGCGCGGGCAAGGCGTCCCCGGCCGATCTGTCCGGCGGGACGATCACGATCACGAACGTGGGCGTGTTCGGCGTGGACACCGGGACCCCGATCCTCACCCCGGGTGAGGCCGCGATCCTGGCGTTCGGGCAGGTCCGGGACATGCCCTGGGTGCACGAGGGTGAGCTGGCGATCCGGAAGGTCACCACGCTGTCCCTGTCGTTCGACCACCGCATCGTGGACGGCGAGCTGGGCTCGCGGTTCCTCCGCGACGTCGGCGACATGCTCGAAGACCCCATCCGCATGCTCGCCTGGAGCCGATAGCCGACGACCGTTCCGAGGGGCCGGTGGCGACACCGGCCCCTCGGCGCGTTCTCAGGGGCGGGGCGGATTGTCCCCGTCGTACATGCGCTCGTCGCGCCGGCTCTGGAAGCGCGGGCCGCGCTGCTGCATGCGCGACATCATCAGCAGCTGGAGCGCGAAGCTCACCCCGCCCACGATGATCAGGATGACGCCGATGATGTGGATGTCCACCGGGTCGGTCATCGCGTCCGGCTTGATCGCGAACTTGAGGATCAGCCCGAGCGTGATCGTGAAAACACTGACGCCGACACCCATGCGCTGACCTCCGCCGGACGATCCGATGCCGTGTTCTTTAACTATCCGTTCGGATCGCCCGTCACACGTCGGGGCCCGGCCTAGGAGACAGGAACCTTCTCGGCCTTGCCGAAGGGACCGGCGTTGAAGGTGACGGACGTGACGCCGCCGGGTGGTGCGGGCAGGTAGACGAAGCCCCGTACGGGCTGGCCGACGGCGGTGCGGAAGACGGCCCGTCCAGGATCGAGGTAGTTGCTGGGGCTGCCCGGCGTCGCAGGGCCGACGCGGACGGCGCGGTAGACGTCCTTCTTGTCCGGCACCTGGATGGAGAACGAGCCGAACACGCCTCCCGGGTAGCCGGTGTCCGGGTAGGACGCGTCCGGTGGCGTGGTTCCGGGCCCTTCGTTCACGATGTCGAACACGGCGACGACGTAGGCGCCGTCCCGGTAGAAGGGCTTGACCTCCAGGCGCCGCTTGTCCTTGCCGAAGGTCGCGGTGCGGGTCGCCACCGTCTTCCCGTCCTGCGCGCGGAAGGCGGCCGGCGAGGTGGCACCCTGCTCGGCGCTCTTGAGCCGGTAGGTGAGGTCGACGCCGTTGCCGCCCTGCTTGCCGGTCGCCGAATAGGTGAAGGCATCGCCGAGCCGCGACTTCATCTCCTTCTGGACGGCCTCGGCGCGCTCACCGGACAGCTTCTGGTCACCGGCGTGCCCGTCGATCGTCAGCGTGCCCGTGGCGGTCGTCTTGATCCGCTGAGCCGCGCCGTCCAGGACGGCCTTCGCCCCGCTCGACAGCTTCGCCGTATTGGTCCCGAACAACGCGTCACCGCCCAGCGCGACCGTAGTGCCCGCATTGCTGGACTCGACCTTCCCGATCTCCGCCTCGACGATGCCGTACAGGTCCACGGGATTCCCGCCCGGCGTCGTGGACGGCGTCGTGGACGGCGAGGTCGGCGCGAGCGGCCTGGCGGCCATGAACGGCTCCGCCCCGAACCCGGGCTCGGCCCCGACCGAGGGGGACGAGGTCGGCGTGGTGGCGGACGTGGCAGAGGGTGTGCCGGACCCGGTGGTCACGGGAATGCCGGTGAATTCACCGGCCGTGCCCGGGGTGATCGCGGTGACCTTCTGGACGTCCGAGGGGATCGGCGGGTACTCGGCGGCCATCTCCCGCGTCGCGCCGGGCGTGAAGCCCGCGCCGCTCGTCGTCCCGGTCGGCCTGTAGAGCCGACGTCCCACCGGATCGACCAGCGCGATCTCGAACGGGACCGACTTCACCGACGAGTCCATGGACGTCACGCTGTAGCGCAGCACCGACTTGGAGCCCTGCCGCTCGACGCCCCTGATGTCCACGCGCGCGTGCAGGCCGTCCGCGCTCCCGAACCAGCCCTCCTTCGAGAACGCGCTCCGAACCTGGTCGGCGGGACCGGAACCGCCCGGCTTGACCGTTGGCGGGGCGACGCTCTCCGCCTTGTCGGCGTCGGCGCAACCGGCGGCCAGCAGCGCCCCGGCAAGGGCGACGGCGAGGGGCAGAACGCGCATCGGCCATCCGGTCGAAGGGAAACGGGCGAGGGACGCCGCTGATGGTAGTCAAAACGCCACTCCCCCCGCCATAACCCGCACCCATGCATGTCCTCGGGCCACCCGACGCGCGATGCGGCCGCTCGACGGCGCCCGAACGGCGCCGACGCCGAACACCAGACTCCGGAAGGGATGCGTGGTTCGGAACGGGCATCCCAGTTCACATGATCAGAAAGTGCAGTTCTCTCGCAGTCACGCTCATATTGACCAGCGATGTGACCGGGCGTCGAATCGCACGTCACCGGGAACATCAATGCAGAGCACAAGAAGAACGCAATGGCCGCGGTGCGGCCGTCTTACGGCCCGATCAGGTCCGGCATTCTCTGGGGGCGTGGATGTGCGGCCGTGCCGCACGGGAGGCGGTGATCAGCCGCCGGTGCACGCCGCCGGGCGGACGGCGTACACGGTCGGCCGTTGAGCGGCGCACAGGTATCGCCGGGCCGTTCGGAGTAAGAGAGAAGGCTGAACCGTTCGCGCCCGAACCAAGCACCCCGAGAGGCGACGCACCGGTCGTGACACCGGCGTCCGTCGACTGCGCCGCAAGCGGCCATGGTTGATGGGCGAGTTGGCGATCGTCTTCGTGCTACTCGAGGTCTACGGCTATGTCCGAAAGCTGGCCGACACCCGGTACGGGGCGGCGCTCGCCCATGGCCGGGACGTCCTGGGCGTGGAAGACCGCCTCGGCCTGGACGTGGAACTTGGCGTTAACCGATGGCTGACCAGGCATCATGATCTGTCGCAGGCGTCCGTGTGGATCTACCAGCACATGCACACCAAGCTCACCATGGGCTTCTTGCTGCTCTGCTACCTCACCGGCCCGGACGTTTACAGGCCCGCACGCAACGCCCTCGTCCTGACGAACCTGGTCGGGCTGGTGGTGTTCTTCGCCTTGCCGGTGATGCCGCCGCGCCTGCTCCCGGGTGAGGGGTTCGTCGACTCCGTGGCCGGTGCCGGGTTCGGTACCACCCACAGCCCCCCGCTGCCCGCCAATCAGTATGCGGCCATGCCGTCACTGCACGTGGCATGGGCCGTGTGGGTGGCGCTGGTCATCATGGCGCTGCTGGGGCGCTACCGCGTGCGATGGGTCGCCGTACTGCATCCGGTCACCACCGCTGTCGCCGTGGTCGTGACCGCCAACCACTACGTCCTGGACGTAGTGGCCGGGGTTGTGGTGGCCATGGCGGCACTGTTGGCGACCGGCCTGGTCTGGGCCGGCAGCGGGACGCCGTACGCCGGTGGCCAGTTGATCAGCCGCAAGGGGCCCGATCCGGTGTCGGACGCCGACGCCGTGGGGGCGGGGGATCCGTACGCACCGGACGGCAACGACCCCGGCAAGCCCGGACCGGCGGGAAGCCGCCGAGAAAGTCCCTTCTAGGCGGCTCGCGAGCCGCGCTGTTCTGCCTCACCCCGCATCCCCACGCCGAGCCCGAGCCGCATGTGCGCCACGCTCGGCCGTCCGCCAACCCGGGAAATGTGTCGATCGCCCTGTCCATCGTCCGGGCGGCGGGCTCAGCGTGCGCGTGACCTTCTCAGGTCCGTGGCGGACCAGCCGAGGAGCGCGAGCAGCGGAAGCGCGCCGCCGACGACGCTGACCGCGCCCCAGCCGCCGGAGTGGTAGGCGAACGCGCCGAGCTGCGAGCCGATCGCGCCGCCCAGGAAGATCGTGGCGAGGTAGGCGCTGTTGATGCGGGCCCGCGCCTCCGGGTCGAGCGCGTAGACGGTGTGCTGGCCGAGGATGAACGAGCCCTGCACCGCCATGTCGACGAGCACGGCCGCGACGGCGAGGAGCAGGACGTGGTCGCGGCCGAGCCCGCCCACGACGAATGCCAGCACGCCGGCGCCGTAGGCGACCGCCGTCATCGGCAGCGTGAGGCCGCGGTCGGCCCAGCGCCCGGCGGCCGGGGCGATCGCCGCGCCGCCCGCGCCGACCAGCGCGAAGACGCCGACACCCAGCTCCGAGTAGTGGAACGGCGTGCCGGTCAGCACGTATGACACGGTGGTCCAGTACGCGGAGAACGCGCCGAACATCGCGGCCTGGAACAGTGCGCGGCGCCGTAGCGGCGCGTGGACCCGGAGGAGCCGGCCCGTGGAACGCAGCAGCCGCCCGTACGGCTCGTTCGTCGTCGGAGCGCGCGACGGAAGCGCCGACCGCAGCGTCACCGCGAGAACGGCCATGAACACGGCGGACGCGAGATAGACGACGCGCCATCCGGCCACCTCGGCGATCAGGCTGCCCACGGTGCGCGACAGCAGGATCCCGGCGAGCAGCCCGCTCATCACCTGGCCGACGACGCGGCCGCGTCGGTGGTCGGGCGCAAGGTTGGCGGCGAAGGGCACCAGGATCTGCGCCACCACCGACATCGCGCCGATGACCAGCGCGGCGGCGAGCAGCACCCAAAAGTACGCCGCCGTCCCGGCCACGACCAGCGCGGCCGTCACCACGCCCAGCATCACCGAGACCAGGCGGCGGGTCTCGAACCGGTCGCCGAGCGGGACCAGCAGCACCATTCCGGCCGCGTAGCCGATCTGGGTGGCGGTGACCAGGCTCCCCGCGGCGACGTCGCCGACGTGGAACGCGTCGCGTAGGGCGGCCAGCAAGGGCTGGGCGTAGTAGAGGTTCGCCACGGTCAGCCCGCAGGCGACCGCCAGGAGCAGAACGATCCGGCCGGGCGGCGCCTGCCGGGCCTCGGTCGTCGTCTCGGATTGCGCGTCGACGGCCACGAAGACCTCTCAGAATAGGAACCGGTTTAACTGGTGCTCGGACGGTACCAGTTAAACCGGTTCCTTGGTTAGGCTGGGGGCATGGCCACACGCTTCCGCCAGGGAGCCGGGCGCCTCAGCCTGGACTTCGTCAGGACGTTCCGCTTCCGTGGCACGGATCACCCCATCGAGGAGCTGCCCGATCTGGCGGCGGTGACCGTCTGGATCGACCAGTGCGTCCCGCACGCGGAAGGCCCCACGGGCGCGACCGGCGCCGCCGAGGCCCGCGCCGTGCGCGAGGCGATCCACGAGCTGATCACCGCGGCGTGGCGCGGCGAGCGGATCTCCGCCGCGGCCCGGGACCTCGTCAACGGCGCCGCCGCCAGGCCCGTGCCCGTACCGCGGATGGACGCCGGGGGCGGCGTGCGGTGGCACGCCGACGACCTCGTCTCGGCCGCCCTCGCGCTCTTGGCCCGCGACGCGCTGGAACTGGTCGCCTCGCCGCACCTCGCGCGCCTCCGCAAATGCGCCGGAACCGGCTGCTCGGCCCTGTTCCTCGACCTGTCCCGGCCGGGCAAGCGGCGCTGGTGCTCCATGGACCACTGCGGCAACCGCGCCAAGAAGGAGACCCTGCGCCGACATGCCGGCCGGTCCTGAGCCACGCCGTCGGCGTGGCCCGGACCGGGAGCTTAGAAGGCCTCTTCGGGGAGCTCCATGACGTCCAGGTTGGTGGACTCGGTGATGGCGCGGTCGGAGGCTAGGCGCGGCAGGACGGTCTGGCAGAAGAACTGCGCGGCCGCGACCTTGCCGGTGTAGAACGCTTTGTCGGAGTCGGACACGTCACCGCCGCCGAGCGCGTTCAGGGCGACCTCGGCCTGGCGGCACAGGAGCCAGGCGACGATGAGGTCGCCGAGGCCCAGCAGCAGGCGGGACGAGTTGAGCCCGATCTTGTAGAGCTCCTTCGGGTTCTCCATCGAGCCGAGCGCCCACCCGATCATCGGGTCGAGGATGCCCTGCACGTCGTCGAGGGCCCGGCCGAGCAGCGCCCGCTCGTTCTTCAGCCGGCCGTTGCCGGCCTCGGACTCGGCGAACGCCCTGATCTCCCCGGCCAGCACCTTCAGCGCCTCGCCGTTGTCCCGCAGGATCTTGCGGAAGAACAGGTCCTGGCCCTGGATCGCGGTGGTGCCCTCGTACAGGGTGTCGATCTTGGAGTCGCGGATGTACTGCTCGATCGGGTAGTCCTGCAGGAACCCGGACCCGCCGAGGGTCTGCAGCGACTCCGCGCCGAGCAGCGCGTACGCCCGCTCGGAGCCGAAGCCCTTCACGATCGGCAGCAGCAGGTCGTTGACCTTCTCGGCCTGCTCGTCCTTGCGGCCCTCGTGCTCGGCGATCTGTACGGCGTCCTGGTAGGACGCGGTGAGCAGGACGAGCGCGCGCATGCCCTCGGCGTACGCCTTCTGCGTCATGAGGCTGCGCCGGACGTCCGGGTGGTGGGTGATCGTGACGCGCGGAGCGGACTTGTCCGTCATCTGAGTCATGTCGGCACCCTGCACGCGCTCCTTCGCGTACTCCAGCGCGTTCAGGTAGCCCGTGGACAGGGTGGCGATGGCCTTGGTGCCCACCATCATCCGGGCGTACTCGATGACGAGGAACATCTGCCGGATGCCCTGGTGCACGTCGCCGACCAGGTAGCCGACGGCCGGCTGCTTCTCGCCGAAGGTCAGCTCGCAGGTCGTGGAGACCTTGAGGCCCATCTTCTTCTCGACGTTGGTCACGTAGGCGCCGTTGCGCTCGCCCAGCTCGCCGGTCTCCAGGTCCACCAGGTACTTGGGGACGAGGAACATCGACAGGCCCTTGGTGCCGGGGCCTGCGCCCTCGGGGCGGGCCAGCACCAGGTGGAAGATGTTCTCGGCCATGTCGTGCTCGGCCGAGGTGATGAAGCGCTTGACGCCCTCGATGTGCCAGGTGCCGTCCGGCTGCTGGACGGCCTTGGCGCGTCCGGCGCCGACGTCGGAGCCCGCGTCCGGCTCGGTCAGCACCATCGTGGCGCCCCACTGCCGCTCAAGGGCCAGCTCGGCGAACCTCTTCTGTTCCGGCGTGCCGATGTGCCACAGGATCTGGGCGAAGCCGGGACCGGAGGCGAACATGTAGACGGCCGGGTTGGCCCCGAGTACCTGCTCGGCGACGGCCCAGGTGAGGGAGCGGGGGGCGCCGCTGCCGCCGAACTCGGGGGCGAGGTCGAGGCGGTACCATTCGGCGTCCATCCACGCCTTGAACGACTTCTTGAAGCTCTCCGGCATCTCGACCGTTCCGGCGGCCGGATCGAACGCCGGCGGGTGCCGGTCGGCGTCCTCGAAGGAGTCGGCGAGCGGGCCCTCGGCCAGCCGGTTCACCTCGTCGAGGACGCTGCGCACGGTGTCCTCGTCCAGCTCGGCGTACGGGCCGCTGCCGAGGAGGTCCTGGCGCCTGAACACCTCGAAGAGGTTGAACTCCAGGTCCCGGAGGTTGCTCTTGTAGTGCCCCATTCGAGACTCCGTCTGATCCGGCGGCGCCGGCGGCCCCGCTTAATACTGGTCGGTAACTCACCATCATGCTACCCGCTGGTAACTCGTGACAACCACCCGAATCAGCCGGATCCAGGCGATGCAGGCCACATCGACACCACGCCCGCGCGTCCCGGGTGAGCCAGGTCACCGACCACGAACGGGCGCAGCCGGGGCCGCACGCCCCCGACCGGCGCCTTTGTCCCACGTGACACACCCGCCTACACGCACCACACACGTGGTGGCAAGATCGAGCAGGCGCGAAAACACCGGTGTACGAAGGAGGTGCGCATGAAGCAGGTGGACGCGGAGGCCCCGAGGCTCACCGTCATCGGGACCGGCTATCTCGGCGCCACGCACGCGATCTGCATGGCCGTGCTCGGTTACGAGGTCGTCGGCGTGGACGTCGACCGGCGCAAGATCGACCGGCTGGCGTCCGGCGAGGTCCCGATCTTCGAGCCCGGGCTGCCGGAGCTGCTCACGAAGGCGCTCGACTCCGGCCGGCTCCGGTTCACCACCTCGTTCGCGGAGGCCGGCGAGTTCGGCGACGTCCATTTCCTGTGCGTGGGGACGCCCCAGCAGGCCGGGTCGGACGCCGCCGACCTCAGCTACGTCGACGCCGCCGTCCGCTCCCTCGCGCCGCATCTGCGCCGCCGCGCCCTCGTCGTCGGCAAGTCGACGGTCCCGGTCGGGACGGCCGCGCGGCTCACCGGCCTCGTCCAGGAACTGGCGCCCGCGGGAACCGACGTCGAGCTGGCGTGGAACCCCGAGTTCCTCCGCGAGGGCTTCGCCGTGGACGACACGATGCGACCCGACCGGCTGGTGTTCGGCGTCGCGTCCGACTGGGCGGACGAGCGGCTCCGCGCGGCGTTCAAGCCCGTCCTCGACCTCGGCACCCCGGTGGTCCGGACGGATCTCGCCACCGCCGAGCTCGTCAAGGTCGCCGCCAACTCGTTCCTCGCCACCAAGATCTCCTACATCAACGCGATGGCCGAGGTCTGCGAGGCGGTCGGCGCCGACGTCAAGGACCTCGCCGACTCCCTGGCGCTGGACGACCGGATCGGCGGCAAGTTCCTGCGCCCCGGCCTCGGCTTCGGCGGCGGCTGCCTGCCCAAGGACATCCGGGCGTTCGCGCACCGCGCCGAGGAGATCGGCGTCGGCCAGGCCGTGTCGTTCCTGCGCCAGGTGGACGACATCAACCGGCGCCGCCGCGCCCGCACCGTCGACCTCGTCCGCGAACTGCTCGGCGGCGACCTGGCCGGGAAGCGCATCGCCGCGTGGGGCGCGGCGTTCAAGCCCAACTCCGACGACATCCGGGACGCGCCCGCGCTGGACGTCGCGCGCACCATGCACGGCCTGGGCGCGGACGTCCGCGTCTACGACCCGGCCGCGCTGGACAACGCCCGCCGGGCGTTCCCCGAGCTGCGCTACGGCGACAGCGCGTTCGACGTGGCGAGGGACGCCGACGTCGTCGTCCTGCTGACCGAGTGGTCCGACTTCCGCGAGGTCGACCCGGAGGCGCTGGCCCGGGTCGTCGGACACAAACGCGTCGTGGACGGACGCCACGCCCTCGACGCCGCGCAATGGCGCCGAGCGGGCTGGGAGTACCGCGCCCTCGGCCGCTCCTGACGGGGGAACATCCCGCGGCGCGGGGCCGTTGGGGCGGGTGAGGGCCACTGGTCCTCCCGGACGAGGTGCGTCGTACCCGGCAGGCGAAGACGGCGCGTGACAGTCGTCGTCTCGTGTACCGGGAGCGGAACCATGGCCTGGATCCTCGTCATCGTCGCCGGCCTCTTCGAGGTCGCCATGGCCTTGTGCCTCAAGGGCAGCAAGGGTTTCACCGAGCCGCTGCCGTCGGTGGGCTTTCTCGTCTTCGCCGTGACCGGTTTCGGCCTGCTCAGCCTCGCGCTCAAGAACCTCGACGTCGGCACCGCCTACGCCGTCTGGGTCGGCATCGGGGCGGTGGGAACCGCCGCGCTCGGCATGCTCGTCATGGGCGACCAGGTCTCCGCCCTCAAGATCACCGCCCTGGCGTTCATCGTCGCGGGCGTCGTCGGCCTGAACCTGGCCGGGGGCGGCCACTGACGGCGGCGTTCGCAGGTCACCGCGGCCTCGCGGAACGTAGTGTCCCGTGACAGCGTCTATGGGAGAGAGCGCGGGGAGTCGCTCGGAACACGGGAGGACGGACCTTGGTCTTCAAGAAGCTGCGTCAGGCGATGGGCATCGGCGGGCCCTCGATCGAGACGATCCTGCACGACCCGAACACCACGCCGGGCGGCGTCGTCACCGGCGAGATCACCATCATCGGCGGCCAGTTCAACTCCGACATCAAGTCGGTGAACCTCGCTCTGCGCACCAGGGTCGAGGTCGAGTCGGGCGACAACGAGTACAACTCCAACCTGGAGTACGCCAAGATGCCCGTCGCCGGCGGGTTCAGCCTCCAGGAGGGCGCGCGGCACAGCGTCCCGTTCCAGCTGCCGATCCCGTGGGAGGCGCCGCTCACCCACATGTACGGGCGCCCGCTGCACGGCACGACGGTCGGGGTCGCGACGGAACTGGAGGTCGCGGGCGCGCTCGACCCGGGCGACCTCGACCCGATCGCCGTCCACCCGCTGCCCGCGCAGGAGCGCATCCTCGCGGCGTTCTCCAACCTCGGCTTCCAGTTCCGCAACGCCGACTGCGAGAAGGGCCGGATCTGGGGCGTCCACCAGGAGCTGCCCTTCTACCAGGAGATCGAGTTCTACCCTCCCGGGCAGTACGCGCGCGGCATCAAGCAGCTTGAGGTGACGTTCGTGTCCTATCCGCAGTCGATGGAGGTCGTGCTCGAGCTCGACAAGCGCGGCGGGGTCTTCACCGAGGGGCACGACGCGTTCAGCCGCTTCACCGTCGACTACGCGAGCGTCGAGCACACCGACTGGGAACGGCAGCTCGACGGCTTCCTGCAGGATGCCGGCCGCCGCCGGGGCTTCTTCTAGGTCCCGTGCCCGGAATCCCCTCCGCGATGTTGATCGCGGAGGGGATTTCCGCGTAGAAAGAGGTTCCGTGCCCCAGCCCCCCGGCCTGAACGACGCGGAACGGCGCCTCTGGAACGCGTTTCCCACCGGCGCGACCGTCGTCCTCGGCGAGGACCGTCCCGCCGGCCCGCTCCCCGAACGCATCGTCCGCGCCGAGATCATCACGCGGCTGCTGCTCGGGGCGGGCGAGTCCCGTACCGGCGCGGTCGCGGCCGTCCGGCTCCGCGGCGCCTACGTCACGGGAAAACTGGACGTCTCGGGGGGCGTGGTCGAGCACGAACTGCTCCTATCCGACTGCCGGCTCGTGAACGAACCCGACTTCTCCAACGCCGAGACACGGCAGCTGCGGCTCGCCGCGTGCCGGATGCCCGGCTTCGACGGCGGCGGGCTGCGCACCGACGGCTACCTCAGCCTGTCGGACTCGGAGATCGAGGGCGAGATCCGGCTGCCGAGGGCACAGCTCAGCGGCGGCCTGCGGATGAACCGGACGCGCGTCACCGCGTCCGCGCCGGACAAGTGGGCGGTGTTCGGCGGCGGCCTCGTCGTGGACGTCGGCGCGTTCATCCGGGACGCGGAGATCACCGGCGGGGTGCGGTTCGTCGGGGCCCGCATGAACGGCGGGCTGTTCATGGAGCGCACCACACTGTCCAATCCGGGCCGCATCGCGCTGGACGCCCAGAACATGATCGTCGAGGACGCCGCCGAGTTCAGCAACGGCTTCAAGGCGTTCGGCACCGTCCGGCTGCGCAGTGCCCGCTTCCACGGCATCCTGTCGTTCTCACGGGGGTATCTCGACGCCACCGACCCGGCGCGGATGGCGCTGCACGCCAGCCACATCCAGGCGGACGAACTGCTCCTGTGGCCGGTGGAGAAGATCCGGGGCCGGGTGAATCTGCAGTACTCCCGGATCGACATGATCATGGACGATCCGTCCATCTGGCCGGACGAGCTGTACCTGAACGGCACGACCTACCAGACGCTGCGCGGCGGCGAGTTCAAGGACCGGCTCAGCTGGGTGGCGCGCGACAAGGAGTTCCATCTCCAGCCGTACGAGCAGCTCGCGGCCTGGTATCACAGCATCGGCCACGACGACCTGGCCCGGAAGGTGCAGCTGGCCAAGCTGCGCGCGCGCCGCCGCCGGCTGAACCCGGTCGGGCGGGCGTGGAACCACCTGCTCGACTGGACGGTCGGGTTCGGTTACCGCCCCTGGCTGGCGTTCGCGTGGTTCGCCGCCCTGCTGGCCGTCGGGACGACGGTGTTCTCGATCGAGCAGCCCCGCCCGGTCAAGCCCGGCAACGAACTGCCCTCGTTCCACGCGCTGATCTACACGCTCGACCTGCTGATCCCGCTCGACACGTTCGGGCAGCAGCTCTCGTACGACGCGGTGAACTGGTCGCGCTGGGTGGCGTACGGGCTCGTCACGACGGGCTGGGTGCTGGCCACCGCACTGATCGCGGGCGTCACGCGCGTCCTGCGTCCGAACTAAGGCACCGCCCCGGGCGTCCATCCGGGGTAGGGGATCGAGGAGAATGGGGCCTCATGGGCACGTATCTGATCACGGGGGCGACGGGCGGCATCGGCACGGCGGTGGCCGAGCTGCTGCGCGAGCGGGGCCATGGCCTCATCCTCACCGGCCGCTCCCCCGAACGCCTCGACAAGCTCGCCGCGACGCTGCGCGGCGGCGCGAACGCCGCCACCCAGGTCATCAACCCGGGCGCGGTCGCCTCGCCGCCGCGGGCGGCGTCCATCTCCACGATCCCGCTGGATCTGACCACGCCGCGCCGCATCGAGGCGGCCCTCGCGATGGCCGGGATCCCCGCGCGGCTGGACGGCCTCGTCCACGCGGCGGGCATGGTCCATCTGGGGCCGGTCGCCGGCACGGAGGCCGACGAGTGGATGGAGCACCTGTCGGTCAACCTGGTGTCGGCGGCGGAGATGACCCGGCTGCTGCTGCCCGCGCTGCGCGCCGCCGAAGGCCACGTCGTCTTCGTCAACTCCACCGCCGGCCTGCGCGCCAACCCCGAATGGTCGGCGTACGCGGCGAGCAAGTTCGGCCTGCGCGCCCTTGCCGACTCGCTGCGCGCGGAGGAGCCGGCCCTGCGCGTCACGACCGTCTACCCGGGACGGACGGCCACGGAGATGCAGCGCAGTGTCCGCGCCCAGGAAGGCCACCCCTACGCCGAGGACGACTTCGCCGCCCCCGGAACGGTCGCGCGTGTCCTGGTCGCCGCGCTGGAGACGCCTAGGGACGCCGTGATCTCAGACGTCACCGTCCGCCCGAACTGACGGGCGTCTCCCGCTCCCCCTCCCCACAGGCCCTTTGGCCCGCACTCTTGCCCCCAATGTGCGTAATCGGCTGAACGCTGGACGGTCCCCTTCGAGGTCCGTGTCCCAGAACGGCCATACGTACAAACCATCGGCGTCCGCGCTCACCGCGGGCGTCCACACAAATTGGGGGCAAGATGAACATGCGTGGATTCCTGACCGCCGACGCCGCATCGTGGCGCCGTCGCGGCCGTGAAATCGGAGCCGTCGTGGTCGGGCTCGTCACCACCGGCCTCGGATTGTGGCGCCGTTACCGGCGTGACATCGGGGCCGTCGTAGCCGGGCTCACCTGCGGTGCCCTGATCGGGGGGTGCTTCGCAGTCATGCCGGCCATCGCCTACGTCACCCGCCTCGGGTTCCGCTACGGCACGGAGGGGATGTGGTTGGCCATCGGGGACATCGACTTCGATGTCCTCGGCGTCTACGCGGTCCGCTACGTCATCCTCGGCGCCATCGTCGGCGTCCTCAGCGCCGTCGGCGTGAGGGTGGCGACCCGCCTCGCCGGCGAGGCCAGCAAGACGATCGTCCGGCTCGTCGCCGGAACGGGAGTCTGCGGCGCTGTGGTCGTCGTCGTGGCTGCCTTCGACTTCGTCCGAATCGATCACCAGATCACCACCAGCGCCATCGGCCTCGCCTGCAGCTTCGGCGGCTTCCTCGCCGCCGTGCGCGCCGGCCGCCGGTGACGTCCACCACCCCGCAAGGGTCCGCCGTCGGCCGACGGCGGACCCTTGTACTGGTTCAGGTGTATTGGTTCAGACCCCGGGCTGCGACGCGCGGGGCGTGCGCCGTTCGGGTGAGGCGGTGTCGCGGCGTAGGAACCAGGAGGCGAGGAGGCCGCCGAGCAGTCCGAACAGGTGGCCCTGCCAGGAGATCCGGGGGTCGCTCGGGATGACGCCGAGCAGCATCGTCCCGTAGACGGCGACGACGGCGACCGCGATCGCGATGTCGACCAGCCGACGCTCGAAGACGCCGCGTCCCACCAGATAGCCGAAGAACCCGAAGATCAGGATGCTGGAGCCGAGGGTGTTGGCGGAGCTGAGGAACCACACCCCGAGGCCGCCGACCACGATGATGACCAGGCTGGCGGCCAGGAACTTCGCGATCCCCCGCGCCGCCGCCACGAACCCGAGGACGAGGAACGGGATCGTGTTGGCCATCAGGTGCCCGAAGCCGGCGTGCAGGAACGGCGCCGTGAAGATGTCCGGAAGATCGCTCACGTCCCTGGGCTGGATCCCGAACCGGTCGAGCCACCCGTCGGTCGTGTAGTCGAACGCCTCCAGCACCCACATGACGGCGGTCACGGAGAGGATCAGCACGGCCGACGACAGCGCGCGGGCGCCGTGCTTGGCGAGTCCTTCGGAACGCTGCCGGTCGGGGGTATAGCTCATGTCAGCCACCGTATGTCTGGACGTCCCTGCGTGGTCAACGAGTGGGACGACCGGAAGGTGCCACGGGGCCTTTCCGGCATAGTGGGCGGATGCGCGCTGCGATCTGCGAAGAGCTCGGTTCGGTCGTCGTCAGAGAGACCGAGCCTCCCGTCCCCGGGCCTGGCCAGGTCCTCGTCACCGTGCGGGCGGCGGGGGTCAATTTCGTGGACGCCCTGTTCGTCCAGGGGCGGTATCAGATCAAGCCGCCGCTTCCGTTCGTTCCGGGGAGCGAGGTCGCAGGGACGCTGCCGGCCGGCGAACGCGTCCTTGTGATGTGCGGGCTGGGCGGCTTCGCCTCCCAGGTGGCGGTGCCCGCGGCGTCGGCCGTCCCGATCCCGGACGAGCTGGACTTCCCGCGGGCCGCGACCTTCACGCAGAGCTACAGCACGGCCCTGTTCGCCCTGCGCGACCGCGCGGGGGTCCGGCCGGGCGAGACGGTGCTCGTGCTCGGCGCCGGCGGCGGCGTGGGCCTGGCGGCGATCCAGGTGGCGAGGACTCTGGGCGCCCGGGTCCTGGCGGTGGCGTCGACCGACGCCAAGCAGGAGGCCGCTCAGGCGGCGGGCGCCGAAGCGACGTTGAACAGCGCCGAAGACGTCAAAACTGCCGCCCGCGCGTGGTCGGACGGCGGGGTGGACGTGGTCTACGACCCGGTCGGAGGCGCCCTCGCCGGCCCCGCCCTGCGCGCGCTGCGCGAACGGGGCCGCTACGTCGTGATCGGTTTCGCGTCGGGGGACATCCCGTCCCTCCCGCTCAACCAGGTGCTGCTGCGCAACCGGACGATCGTGGGCGTCGACTGGGGAGCCTGGTCGATGACGAACCCACGGGACCAGCGCGTCCTCCTGGACGAGCTTCTTGGCATGGTCGCCAAGGGAGACCTGGCTCCGGTGGCGCCCCGGACGGAACCTCTCTCATCCGCGGCCCGGGTCATGGACGACCTGCTGAGCCGCCGGGTGGTGGGCAAGGTGGCCCTGGTCCCCTAAGCCGACGCGTCCCTTAGGCGGCCGACGCGTGCTCCGACTCGGAGGCGTCGCCGCGCACCACGATGACGGGCAGCGGCCGGCGTGCGGGGGCGTCGGCGGTCCGGCGAAGGTAGCGGCGCTCCTCCGGGGTCGTCCCACCCCAGATGCCCTCGGGCTCACCGACCCTGAGCGCCCACGCGAGGCAGTCGGCCTTCACCGGGCAGTTGGAGCAGATCTCCTTGGCCGCGTCCTGCTGCGCCCGGAGCACGGGCGCGGAGTAGCCGATCGGGAAGAACAGGTCGGGATCGGCACCGCGGCAGATGGCGTGGTCGGTCCAGTGTTCCTCGTTCTCGTTGTTGTGCATTGGTTCTCCCTGCGCGGCGACGAGACCACCGTGCGGTGGGGGTGGTCTCCACTCAGCGTAGTACTACAACCCGTAGTACTACAAGGCATACGAATTTCGCAAGGTAGCGCCCCGATAACCTGGGAGTGTGCAGAGTGATCAAGAAGTGACCTTCCGCGAGGCGACGGTGGATGATCTGCCCCAGATCGTCCGACTTCTCGCCGACGATCCCCTGGGAGCGACCCGCGAAACACCCGCCGGGGACGAGATCCCGGAGGCCTACTTCACCGCTTTCGCCGCGATCGCCAAGGACCCCAACAACACCCTGGTCGTCGCGGAGGTCGCCGGCCGGGTCGCCGGCACCCTCCAGCTGACCTTCATCCCCGGTCTCACCTACACCGGCGGCGAGCGGGCCCAGATCGAGGGGGTCCGCATCGCCGCCGAGCAGCGCGGCGCGGGCCTCGGCCAGCAGATGATCACCTGGGCCATCGAGCGGGCCCGCGAGCGGGGCTGCCGCGTCGTCCAGCTCACCACCGACCGCCAGCGCCCGGACGCGATCCGCTTCTACCAGAAGATCGGCTTCCGCCCGTCCCACATGGGCATGAAGTACCACCTCACCTGAGCGCCCTCCCCTGCGGGCCGTGCCGTGCGGGCACCGGTGTCCGCGACGTGTGCATGGTAAGCGTCACGAAGGTTTCTGTTGCCGTTCATCTTGGCGTGAAATGCTTGTCACCTGGGTGTGCGTGCCGTTTGCCGACCGTCACTGGGGAGTGAAGCGTGGCCGAAAGGCATCTTGAGATCGAGCAGAAGTACGACGCCGCGGCCGACTTCGTCCTGCCGGAGCTCGACGGGCTGCCGGGCGTGGCGTCGGCCGGGGAGCCCGAGGTCCACGAGCTGCACGCCACCTACTTCGACACCGCCGACCTGCGGCTGGCCGCCAACAAGATCACGTTGCGCCGCCGCCGGGGCGGCGCGGACGCGGGCTGGCACCTGAAGATGCCGGCCGGCGCGGACCGCAAGCAGGAGCTGCGGGCGCCGCTCGGGCGGCCGCTGATCGTCCCGGCGAAGCTCGCGGGGCTGGTCGCGGCGTACACGCGGGGGGCGGAGCTGCGGCCCGTCGCGACGCTGGAGACGCGGCGGACCGTCGTGCGGCTGCTCGGGGCGGACGGCGGCGAGCTGGCGGAGGTGGCCGACGACCTGGTGACGGGCCGCGGGCCGGACGCTGAGCCCGCGCGGTGGCGGGAGATCGAGGTCGAGCTGGGCAGCGGGACTCCGGAGCTGCTGAAGTCGGCCGGCAAGCGGCTGCGGAAGGGCGGCGCGAAGAGGGCCAAGTCGTCGTCCAAGCTGGGACGGCTGCTCGGAGGCGCGGTGCCGGCGCCCGAGGCGGCGGCGGCGCGGGCCGCGGCCAGGTCGCGGATCACCGCCGCCACCTGCAACGGGAAGGCGCCGGCGATCACGACGGGCGAGGTCGTGCTGGCCTACCTCGCCGAGCAGGTGGAGGCGATCATCCGGTTCGACCCCATGGCGCGGCTGGGCGAGGAGGACGCCGTCCACCGGATGCGGGTGGCAGTGCGCAGGACCAGGAGCGCCCTGCGCAGCTACCGGCCCGTGCTCGACGCGGAACGGATCGCCCCGCTCGGCCCTGAACTGCGGTGGCTGGCGCAGGCGCTGGGCGAAGTGCGCGACCTCGAGGTGCTGCGCATGCGGTTCCAGGGCGCGCCGGCCTTCCTGCTGAGCGACCTGGAAAAGCGGGAGCGGGCCGCATACCGGCGCCTCAACGCGAGCCTCAAGGAACAGAGGTACTTCACGCTGCTCGACGGCCTCGACAGGCTCGTCGCCGATGCGCCGCTCGCGGCCGGGGCGGAGAGGAAGGCCCGCAAGGAACTGCCCGGCCTCGTCACGCGGGCCTGGGACCGGATGGCGAAGGACTACGCGTCCATCAAGACGTCCGGCGATCCCGATCTCGCGCGCCACGACACCCGGAAGGCGGCCAAGCGCGCCCGGTACGCGGCCGAGCTCGCGGTCCCGGTGCTGGGCGTGGCGGCGAAACGGGTGGTCAAGGACACCAAACGCATCCAGGAGGTACTCGGCGCCTACCAGGACGGCGTGATCGCCATGGAGCACCTCGACGCGGCCGCGAAGCGCGCGCGGACGACCGAGGAGGCGTTCACGCTCGGCGTCCTCTACGGGAAGGAGCGGTGCGAAGCCGAGGACGCGAGGGACCGCCTGGCGATCACCTGGTCGCAGACGCTCGGGCCGTCGTTCTAGGGCTGTGGCGTTCCAGGGCGGCCATCGAGCCGTCGGTCAGGTGCGCCGTCCAGAACTCGCCCTTGCGCAGGCTCGGATCGTCGGGCACTTTCTCGCCCAGTTCCCTGCACAGACCGGTGATGAGTTCGGAAACGACCTCGCCGTGCGTGCACACGACGGTCGGCACGCCGACCATCGAGAGCAGCTTTTCCAGGGCCGGCTCCGGGTCGGTGTCGCCGACCGTGAACAGCGCCTCCGTCCGCGCGGAGGCGCGCACCAGCCGCGCGTAGGGCAGGACGGTCTCCAGGCAGCGCGCCGTCGCCGAGCTCACCACCCGCATGGGCCCGTAGGAGTGCAGGAGCACCGCCAGGTCGGCCGCCTCGGCACGGCCCGGGTCGTCCAGGGGCCGCAGTTCGTCGGCGTCCCGCCATGTCTGCTTCTCCCCCGCGGTCGCGTGCCGCAGGATCACCAGCGGCGACGTGGCGGCGGGCCCGCCGAGGAACTCATGGAGCAGCTCGATGTCGTGCCCGTAGCTGAGCCGGGCCTCGGCCTCCTCGGCCGGCAGCCAGACCAGCTCGTCCACCTCGTCGTTGGGCCTGAACGCGCTCTCGGCGGCGGGCCGGGCGGCCCAGTAGTCGACGTGCTTCGTCCCCTCCCTGACCGGGTACGTGCTGGCGGGCAGCCGGCGTCCGAGCCGCGGGACGATCCCCGTCTCCTCCTCGATCTCCCGGACGGCGGCCCGCAGCACATGCTCGCCCCGGTCGATCTTTCCCTTCGGGAACGACCAGTCGTCGTAGCGGGGGCGGTGGATCAGTGCGAACTCGGGGCCGTCCCGCCACAGCAGCGCGCCGGCGGCCCGGATGGTGGGCTCAGCCATCGACCGTCCTCCACCGGCGGCTCTTGACCAGGTGGGTCTGGATGTCCTGCAGGATCTCGCCGGGACGCGGGGTGCTCCGCGTCCAGGTGCCGTCGTCGGCGAGCGTCCACGCGTGGGTGCCGTCGTCCATGGCCCGGTCGAGCAGGGCGAGCAGGTCGTCGCGCTGGGGCCGGTCGGTGACGGTGACGAGCGCCTCGACGCGCCGGTCCAGGTTGCGGTGCATCAGGTCGGCGCTGCCGATCCACACCTCGGGCTCGCCGCCGTTCTCGAACGCGAACACCCGGGAGTGCTCCAGGAAGCGGCCGAGGACGCTCCGCACCCGGACCATGTCCGACAGGCCGGGCACGCCGGGACGCAGCGCGCAGATGCCGCGGACCCAGACGTCCACCTGCACCCCCGCCTTCGACGCCCGGTACAGCGCGTCGATGATCACCTCGTCCACCAGGGAGTTGCACTTGATCCGGACGCGGGCGGAGTGCCCGGCCCGCCGGTTGTCGATCTCGTGCTCGATCCGCTGGACGAGCCCTGACCGCAGGTTGTTCGGCGCCACGAGCAGCCGGTGGTAGGAGCTCTGCCGCGAGTAGCCGGTGAGGTGGTTGAACAGGGCGCTGACGTCCTCGCCGACCTCGGGGTCGGCGGTGAGCAGCCCGAAGTCCTCGTAGAGGCGGGCGGTCTTCGGGTGGTAGTTGCCGGTGCCGATATGGCAGTAGCGGCGCAGCTGGCCGTCGGAGTCCTGCCGGACGATCAGCGCGAGCTTGCAGTGCGTCTTCAGCCCGACGAACCCGTAGACGACGTGGCAGCCGGCCGTCTCCAGCTTGCGCGCCCACGCGATGTTGGCGCGCTCGTCGAACCGGGCCTTCAGCTCGACGACGACCACGACCTGCTTGCCCGCCTCGGCCGCGCTCATCAGCGCGTCCACGATCGGGGAGTCGCCGCTCGTCCGGTACAGCGTCTGCTTGATCGCGAGGACGCGCGGGTCGGTCGCGGCGTCCTCGATCAGCCGCTGGACGGTCGTGGTGAACGAGTCGTACGGGTGGTGGACGAGGACGTCCCGCTCACGGATCGCGCTGAAGATGCTCGCGTCCTCGGGCAGCGCCTCCTTCGACGGGACGAAAGGGGGGTACTTCAGTTCCGGCCGGTCGAGGTCGGCGATGGCCGCGAGCCCGCCGAGGTCGAGCGGCCCGACCACGCGGTAGATCTGGCCCTCGTCCACCGCCAGCTCGGAGGTGAGCAGCTCCAGCACGCCGTCGGAGATCGACTCCTCGACCTCCAGCCGGACGACCGGGCCGAACCGGCGGCGCAGCAGCTCGCGCTCCAGTGCCTGAAGCAGACCCTCGCTGATGTCGTCGTCGATCTCCAGGTCCTGGTTGCGGGTGACCCGGAACGCGTGGTGCTCGACGACCTCCATCCCGACGAACAGCTGCCCGAGGTGCGCGGCGATGACGTCCTCCAGCGGCGTGAACCGGTCGGGGGACGCCTCGATGAAGCGCGGCAGCAGCGGCGGCACCTTGACCCGGGCGAACATCGTCGCGTCGGTCTCCGGGTCGCGGACGATCACCGCGAGGTTGAGCGACAGGCCGGAGATGTAGGGGAACGGGTGCGCGGAGTCGACGACGAGCGGGGTGAGCACCGGGTAGATCCGGTCGCGGAACAGCCGCCGCAGCCGCTCCTGCTCGGTCTCGGCCAGCTCGTCCCAGCGCAGGATGTCGATGCCCTCGTCGCCGAGCGCGGGCCTGATCTCGTGCCGGAAGCAGGACGCGTGCCTCAGCATCAGCTCGTGCGCGACCTCGCCGGTGCGTTCCAGCACCTCGCGGGGCTGCCGGCCGCTGGCGGACTGGACGGCGAGGCCGGTCGCCATCCGGCGGGCGAGGCCGGCGACACGGACCATGAAGAACTCGTCCAGGTTGCTGGAGAAGATCGACAGGAAGCGGACGCGTTCGAGCAGCGGCAGGTCCGGATCCTCGGCCAGCTCCAGGACGCGCTGGTTGAATCTCAGCCAGCTCTCCTCCCGGTCGAGGAAGCGGTCGTCGGGCAGCGCTTCGGACGCCTGGGGGAGTTGTCCTGGGTTGACGGTCATGCCGTAATTGTCCCTGACGAACGTGAACAAATGTAGAACTCGTGTGTCGTATCGAAGTGTCCAACACTTCGATCATGCCCGCGGTTCCCGCAGATCACTCCGGCGCGGCCGGCCGAGCCGAGCCTGACCCGCGGGTTGTAACGACCTGACTACCGGACACCTTCACGGCGGGGCCCCGCGTGGGTAGAACGAAGACCGTGACCCATCACGAACCCCCCCATCGCCCGGCCGCGCCGCCCACGGTGTTCTGGCCACGCTGCACGGCCGTCCACGGCTGCACCGGACGCGCCGCAGGAGAACTGGGGAGCTGCGCCGCCCATCTGCGTCCCCGCGAGTTCGAACGGTTCGTGGCCGCGCTGCGCCCCGGGGCCGACGTCGACCTGCGCGGCGTCACCGTCCCGGCGTGGCTGCTCGACGCCGTGCTCGACGCCGTCACCGGTCCCGACGGCCGCCCGCACCTCGGCCGGACCCGCTTCGACGGGGCGGTCCTGCCGTCGGACGCGGCCCTGCGCGGCTTCTGCGTCGAGGGGGACAGTTCCTTCGACGGCGCCTGCTTCCTCGGCGGCGTCTCGTTCTACGACGCGCGGTTCTTCGGCAACGTCTCGTTCCGTGGCGCACGGTTCGGACGCAACGTCTCCTTCCACGAGGCCCGCTTCCACCGGCACGTGTCGTTCGAGGAGGCCGTCTTCACCGGCGACGCCGTGTTCGGCGGGACGAGATGGCACGCCGACGCCTCGTTCCGGAACTCCGTGTTCATGGGCGCGGCCTGCTTCGACCGCGCCCGGTTCGGCCGGGACGCGGCGATGCAGGCCGCGTGCTTCGGCGGACCCGTGTCGTTCAAGCGCGTCCGGGTCACCCGGCACGCCCGGTTCGAGCGGACCCGGTTCCGGCACGGCGTGTGGCTCGGCCCGCTGGTGGCGGGCGGCCGGATCGGGCTGACGGACGCGACCGTGCACGGCGGCCTGCGGGTGCACGCGGCGGCGCCGCTGGTCACGGCCCGCGGGGCGACCGTCCACGGGGAGGCCGACTTCCGGCTGCGGCACGCCGAGCTCGACCTGGAGGACGCGCTGTTCGAGGGCCCGGCCGCCGTCCGGTCGCTGGCCCACCCGATCCAGGGGCTCGCCGAGCCGGCGTGGGCGGGCCCGCCGGCCGTCCGGCTCACCTCGCTGCGCAGGGCGGACGCGACCGGGCTCCTCCTCACCGACGTCGACCTGAGCGGCTGCGGGTTCCTCGGCCTGCGGCGGCCGGACGCGCTGCGGATCACGGGCGACTGCACGTTCGCGACCGTCACCGACCGGCGCCGGCTGCGGCCGGGGCACCGGGGCGGCCGGGCGGTGCTCGCCGAGGACCTCTCGCGCGGCGGCGACGCGCCCTACGACGACCGCCTGCGGGTCCTGTACCTGGCACTGGCCCGCGCGACAGCCGACGCGGACCGCGGCCGCGTGGCCAGGGACTTCCGCTACAGCGCGCTGGAGATGCGGCGGCACGGCGAACGCGACCCCTGGCGGCGCGCGGGCCTGCACCTCCTCTGGATCACCTGCGGGTACGGGCTGCGCGCCGGACGCGCCGTCGCCTGGCTCGCCGTCATCGTCGCGCTGGTGTGCTACGGCGCGTCATTCCTCCAGCACGGCGACCAGGCCGACAGCGTCCACACCGCGCACTTGGGAGGCCGGAACACATAACCGTTCGGCGGGCGCCCAAAAGCGCCGGGGTTGTTTTGTCAGACCCTTGCGTAATGATTCTTGTTATGAGCAGAGACACCCATCCGGGGGTGCAGTGCCCGCACTGCCAATCGCATCTCGCGCTCGTCCCCGTGACTGGAAACCCCGTGACTGGAAACCCCGTGTCCGGAAACTCCGCCGCCGCACCCGTCCCCGTCCTGCCGATCGTGCTGAAGGAGGAATGGCAGCCTCCGCCCGTCGCCGAGGTCCTCGCCGTTTACGCCGGGCGCGCCAAGGACACCGTGACCGCTACGCGCGGCGCCGCCAAGGTACGGGAAAGCCTGAACCGTGCCAGGGCCGCCTCCGCGCAACGCAAGGCCGCACAGAAAACCGCGCGCCGAACACCCAAAAGCGCCTGATCACATCTCGGCCACTAACGCCGGGAAGGGACGGCACCGCCCTGTGGCACCGTCCCTTCGGCAATGGGGTCAGCGCGGCTTCGAATCCGTCCATTCGGTGCTGACCGTGACGGTGGAGCCCATCGTCCGCCCGGCGGGGATCGTCGTCCCGGCCGCCGGCGCCACCATCACGTTCACGCTGGCCAGCGCGGTACCGGACGACATATCGATGATCATTTCGTTCCGGATGACACCGGTCGGCGTCTTCTCCTCCAGCCCGATCGCGTTCCCGGTCCGCCCCTCGGGATCGGTGACCTTCCCGAGCGACTTCACCGCCGGCAGCCCGGCCAGCATCCGGAACCCGGCCGCCCGCACCGCGGGCTTCACCGGCATGTCCATCACCAGGCCGCGCGCCACGGTGTAGAGCCAGTCGTCCGCCGCCATCGGCCGGTTCGACTCGGTGTCGTGACCCTTGTACCAGCGCATCAGCTCCGCCTTGAGCCGCTTCGGGTCGGACGGCAGCGAGCGCAGATCCTTCATCGTCACGTTCCGCCCGAGCCAGAACACCTTGTCCCCGTCGACCAGCGGCGAGCCGTTGAAGTAGCGGCGACCGGGCGCGGTCGTCGCCGTGAACGGCTTGAGGCGGCCCTTGGCGCCCGGCGCGACAGGCACTTTGATCTTGAACGTGGTGGGCGCTCCCGCACGCCTCCACGCCTCCTCGTCCGCCTTCGTCGCGGGCCGCGCCCCGAGGTCCTGCTGGCCGCCCCATTGCTTGCCGCCCGGCCTGCTCGGCGTCCAGCTCTCCGACCTGCTCCGCACCGTGATGTCGTAGCGGTCGCCGCCCGTCCCCACCGTGTACGTGCCGGACGAGATCGTCACCTGGTGCCAGTACGCCCGCATGGTCTCACTCTGCCCGTCCGCCTTCTCCGCGGCCGCGAGCAGGACGGTCCTGGCGTCGAGCGTCACGGTGGGTGCGCCGCTCCGGCCGGGCCCGGTCCCGTCCCCGCCGGTGGCGCCGCCGCCGGTCGTGATGACGGCGGCCGCGGCGACCGCGCCGGCCGTGACCGCCCCGGCCAGCCCGAGACCCCACACCGGCCGCATCCGCCGCCGCGCCGGCACCGCGGCCGAGAGCGGCGCCGAGGGCGCGGCCGCCATGGCCCGCGCCAGCTCCGCCCGCCGGACTCCCTCGTCGACGGGCGCATCCGGGTCCAGCTCGGCGGGTCGCGCCTCCCGCAGGGTCCGCAACACGTCGCTCATGACATCTCCTCACTGATGATCCCCACCTGCGGACGCGCCGCCTGCCCCGCCCCGCCGCCCGCCGGCTCCGCTTCGGCGGCGCGGAGGAGGCGGCGGCGGGCGCGATGGAGGCGGACGCGCAGAGCGGCGGGCGAGCAGCCGACGACCTTGGCGGCCTGGCGCGGCGTCAGCCCCTGCCAGGCGATGAGGATGAGGATCTCCCGATCCCCCTCGGGCAACGCCGCCATCGCGCGCACGACCGCGAGCCGCTCCGCCACGTCGTCGGCGATGTCGCCCGCCGGTCGCGGCGCCCACCGCCTGAGCTCGGCCGCGAACGACTCGCGCCGCACCTCTGCGCGGTGGCCGTCGCGCAGGACGTTCCGCGCGACGCCGAGCAGCCATGGCAGCGCCGGGTCGGGGACGTCGGCGAGCCGCCGCCACGCCACGGCGAAGGTCTCGCTCACCACCTCGTCCGCGATCTGCCCTCCGGCGCGGGCGGCGGCGTAGGCCCACACGCGCTGGCGGCATTCGTCGTAGATCGCGGTGAAGCGCTGTTCATCGGGGGCTTCGTCTGCCACCGCGGGCTCCTCCGTCCGTCCAGGTGTTCCTGTCACGAGGTAGTGGTCCGGGAGGCGACATCGTTACGCACGCGATACGCGTAGGTTGAGTGGCCGAAGACTCCGTTGCGGGTGTTCGCCGTGCAGTCCGGCGAGCGGGTGCCCTTAACATTTGCTGGACGACAAGGGACTCCCCGGCGTCATCCCCGGTTGCGCCCGACCGAAGGAGCTGAGACATGGCCGCGATGAACAGTCGCGGTGCGGAGCGGCTCCTCGGCGTCGCCGGTTCCCCGCACCTCCTTCTCGTCGAGGACGATCCGGGCGACGCGTTCCTGTTCGAGGAGCTGCTGGCCGAGGCCCAGCCCGGCGTCCGGATCACCGTGGCGACCACGCTGGCCGAGGCCGTCGCCGCGCTACGGCCCGACATCCAGTGCGTCATCGTCGACCTCTCCCTTCCGGACGCCCGGGGCCTGGACGCCCTCCACGAGGTGCGGGCGCACGCGCCCGCCACCGCCGTCCTCGTGCTGACCGGCCTCGCCGACGCGCACGTCGGCGTGGCGGCTGTCGCCGCCGGCGCCCAGGACTACCTCGTCAAGCAGGACGTGGACAGCGCGCTGCTCACCCGGGCGATCAGCTACGCGATCGAGCGCAAGCGCGCCGACGAGTCCGAGCGGCAGCTCGTCGAGGCCCGGGCGCTGAGCCGGGAGAACGCCCGGCTGGAACGCGGCCTGCTGCCCGTCCCGATCCTGCACGACCTGTCGCTGCGGCACCATGCCCGCTACCGGCCGGGACGCGACCGGGCCCTGCTCGGCGGCGACTTCCACGACACGGTGGAGACCGCCGACGGCGCCGTCCACGTCGTGATCGGCGACGTCAGCGGGCACGGCGCGGACGAGGCGTCGCTCGGGGTCCGGCTCCGCATGGCGTGGCGCACGCTCGTCCTCGCCGGGCACACCGGCCCGCGGCTCCTGGACACGCTCGACGCCGTCCTGGAGCACGAGCGGTGGGGCGAGGAGATCTTCACGACCGTCTGCATGCTGACGATCGCGCCCGACCGGCGCACCGCCCGGCTGCACCGGGCCGGGCACCCGCGGCCGCTGTTCTTCGGACCCGCCGGCGTCGAGGCGATCCCGGACGAGCCGCACGGCCCGGCCCTCGGGCTGATCCCCGGCGCCGGCTGGCCCGCAGTCGACCTGGAGCTCGGCGACTCGTGGGGACTGCTGCTGTACACCGACGGGCTGATCGAGGGCTACGCCGGCGACGACGGCGAGCACCTCGACCTGTCCGGCCTGATGCGGCTGGCCGAGACCGCGCATGGGACCGGGCAGCGCGGGGACGTGCTCGTCGACGGGCTCATCGCGGAGGCGGAACGGCTGAACGGGGACGTGCTGTCCGATGATCTGGCCGTGCTGCTGCTGAGCCGCGGAGACGGCTGATGACCCCGCGATCGGGGGACACCGAACTCGCGCGCGAACGCGGCATCACCGGGCCGGGCGTCGTGCTGCCCGAGACGGAGATCCCCGAGGGCCGCGGGATGGGCCGGGTCCGGCTCGTCCAGATCTACCGGATCGGCTCGCTCGTCCTCGGCGCGCTGCTGCTGGCGGCGTTCGTCCAGGCCGGATTCGCGCTGTACGGGAGCGGCCAGGCCCGCGACGTCCTCGTCAACAGGGTCGATCCGGCGACGCTGGAGCAGTTCCGCCTGACCACGGCCGTCACCAACCAGGACGCCGCCATCCGCGACTACGCGCAGGACGGCGGGGCCGGGCACGTCGCGCAGTACCGGGCGGCCGTCCGGCAGGAGGCGGTGTCCGCCGCGCGAATGCGGCGGCTCCTCACCGGGGTGCCGGGCCGGGCGGACGTCGACCGCCTGCTCGCCAAGGCCACCGCCGACTCCCGGGCATGGCGGACCGAGTTCGCCGACGAGGTCGCGGCCGGACCGGGCGGGCAGGGCCTGGAACCCGGCCAGGGCCGGCGGGCGCGGCGGCTGCTCAACGAGGCACGCGGCGACATGACGCCCCTCCAGGCCGGCCTCACGAGGCTGCACGACCGGGCCGCCGCGAAGCTCACGTCCCGGGCGCAGACCGCCCAGTGGTCGACGGTCGCCGCGCTCGTCGTGGTCGTCGTGGCCGCGCTGCTGCTCGCCCTGCTGTTCCGCCGGACCGTGCTGACCCCGGTGTCGTCGCTGACCGGACGCGTCCGCGCCGTGTCCCACGGCGACTTCGGGCACCGCCTCGACGTCCCCGGCCCAGCCGAGATCAACGAGCTGGCGGCGATCATCGATGCGATGCGCACCCGGATCATCGAGGAGTGGCGGGCCAGCGAGGCGAAGACGCGCCGGCTCGACGAGCAGGCGCGGGCGCTCAACGAGCAGACCGAGGAGCTGCGCCGCTCCAACGCCGAACTGGAGCAGTTCGCCTACGTCGCGAGCCACGACCTGCAGGAGCCGCTGCGCAAGGTCGCCAGCTTCTGCCAGATGATCGAGCGCCGGTACGGTGACCAGCTGGACGAGCGGGGAAAGCAGTACATCGCGTTCGCCGTCGACGGCGCCAAGCGCATGCAGGCCCTGATCAACGACCTGCTGAGCTTCTCGCGGGTCGGCCGGCTGTCGCGTCCCGAGGAGTCCGTCGACCTGAACGACGTCGCCCGGCGGGCCCTCGACAACCTGGCGACACTCCGCGAGGAGACCGGCGCCGAGGTGGACGTGGCGGACCTGCCGGAGGTCTCCGGCGACCGCACGCAGTTCACGCAGCTCTTCCAGAACCTCGTCGGCAACGCGATCAAGTTCCGCCGCGAGGGCGTGCCGCCTCGTGTCACCATCGGCGTCCGCAGGGACGGCGACGAGTGGGAGTTCGGCTGCGCCGACAACGGCATCGGCATCGAGCCCCGCTACGCCGACCGGATCTTCCTGATCTTCCAGCGGCTGCACCCGCGCGACGAGTACACCGGGACGGGCATCGGCCTGGCACTGTGCAAGAAGATCGTCGAGTACCACGGCGGCCGGATCTGGCTGGACACCGGCGACTCCGGCGGCGCCCCCGGCACCACCTTCCACTGGACGCTGCCGGTGCGGCCGTCCACCGGCGACGGAGCGGACGGATGATGAACGAAGGCCCCCACCCCATCGAGGTCCTGCTCGTCGAGGACGACCCCGGCGACGTCCTGCTGACGGTCGAGGCGTTCGAGCACAACAAGGTCAACAACAAGCTGCACGTCGTCAACGACGGCGAGCAGGCCATGGCGTTCCTGCGCCGGCAGGGCGAGTACGCGGACGTCCCGCGTCCCGACCTGGTGCTGCTCGATCTGAACCTGCCGCGCAAGGACGGCCGCGAGGTGCTCGAAGAGATCAAGAACGACGACGACCTGCGCCGCATCCCCGTCGTCGTCCTCACCACGTCCGAGGCGGACGAGGACATCCTGTGCAGCTACGACCTGCACGCCAACGCCTACGTCACCAAGCCGGTCGACTTCGACCGGTTCATCTCCGTCGTCCGCCGTATCGACGACTTCTTCGTCACGGTGGTCAAGCTTCCCCGCTGACGTCCGCGGCGTCCGGCCGTGCCCCGAGCCAGTCGATGCACACGATCACCGCGTCGTCGACCGGCTCGGTGCCCTCGTGGTAGGCGACGAAGTGCCGGATCATCGTGCGGACGGCCTCCGCCGGGTACTGCAGCCGGGTGTCGCGCAGGGCCTGGAGCAGCGCGGAGCCTCCGTACGGGGTTCCGGCCTTGGACAGGGCGGCGTGCACCCCGTCGCTGACGATGACCAGCCGGTCGCCCCGGTCGACGGTGAACTCCTCGGTCGCGTAGCGCGTGTCGCCGAACATCCCGAGCGGCATCTGCGCCTCGAACCCGACCTCCTCGGCGGCACCGTTCCGCATCCGGTAGATCCGCGGCGACCCCGCGTCGATCACCCGGACCCGCCCGGTCGCGAGCTCGAACTCCAGCAGCAGCGTGTCCACGTGCCGCTCGCCCCGGTACCGCGCGAACAGCGCCTCGTCGGCGAGCGCCGCCTGCTCGGCGATGTCTCCGCCTGACCGGCGAGAGTTGCGCAGCGCGCTGATCGCCAGGTGGGTGAGCGCGGCCGACTCCGTCCCCGACCCCATCCCGTTGCTGACCGTCAGCGTGAGCCGCTCACCGGAGGCGGACCAGTCGAAGTTGTCGCCCCACACCGCGTACGCGGGTTCCAGTTGCCCCGCGAACCGGAACTCGGCGGAGTCGAAGGCGAGCGCGGGCAGCAGGTCCCACTGCATCTCGGCGGCGAGCGTCAGCCGCGTCCGGCGCCGGATGCGCCGGTACAGGTCGGTGCCCTGGTCGGTGATCTTGAGGGCGCGGGCGAGGGCGGCGGCGAAGCCGTCCAGCCAGGCCGGCCCGCCGTCCGGGAGCCGCACGGACAGCACCCCGAGCCGCTCGCCGCGCACGGTCAGCGGCAGGTGGACGAGCCGGCCGCCGTCCTCCCGGACGGTCCGCTGCGACGCGAAGGCCCGCCCCGGCCCGGTGTTGTCCACCGGCACGTCGTCGCCGCCGGAGATCGTCCGGACGAGGTACGCCTGCCGGTAGTCGACGAGCAGCACCTCGGCGCCCGCCCCGTCCGCGTACCGTCCGAGCAGGTCGTCCGCCGCCGTGAGCAGTTCGTACGGCCGCGCCGTCCAGATCGCCTCCTCGACCCTCTCGAACAGGCCGTCGTGCCCGGGTTCGCCATGCATCGTCGCTCCTCGCCAGTAGCCGCAGAGCCACCTCGCGGCGCCCGGGATCCATGGATCCCGGTATGCCGTGGGAGACGTCGTGTGTAACAGTGGAGGGCATGGTGGCCACGTCGGGTGATGGCGCCGCGGAGTCCGCGGCCGCGCTCGACGATGCGGCCTCCACCCTGATGAACGTCTGGTCGCGCGCCAACAATGCCCCGGACGTCCCCGTCCCGTCCACGCAGCTCCGCGCCCTCTTCGTGCTGGAGCGCGGGCCGGTCAACATCAGCAACCTGGCGGGCGAGCTGGGCGCGCTGGTGTCCTCGGCGAGCCGGCTGTGCGACCGGCTGGAGGCCGCCGGGCTGCTCAGCCGCGACATCGGACGCGACCGCCGGGAGGTCACCGTCCGGCTGAGCGCGGACGGGCGGGCGCTCCTCGACCGGCTCCGGCTGCGGCGGCGCGAGGATCTCACCCGCGTCCTCGCCGAGATGCCGGCGCCCGCGCGGGCCGCCCTGCTGTGGGGGCTCGCCGAGTTCCACGACGCGGCCTCCAGGCCGGACGACGAGGACGGCTCGCTCTCCATGCTCGCCTGAACCGTCCCATGAAATCCGTTTTTCCCGGATAAGCAGCGACATTCCACAAAGAGCTCGCCAAATCGACGGTTATCGACATTTAAAGTCGGTGTTCCGCTGCATTTTTCGCCATTCCCGATGCGGGCGCCTTCACCACTACTAACATCCCGCCCCATGGCGACAAAAAATGCCCCATGGCATTCCCTCCGCGCCGTCACCGCCGGCGGGCTCACCACGGCCCTGCTGCTGTCGCTCGCCGCGTGCGGCGGCTCGTCCCGGCACGGCACCGCGTCCGCCGAGGGCACCCGCGGGAGCGCCGGCTCCGCGAAGGTCCCCGAGGCGACCACGTACGGCACCGTCTCCGGCGCCCCCAAGGACGCGACGCCATCGGGCGCCACCGACGGCCTGGTCGCGCACCCGACCAGCCCGGCGCCGGTGCTCGACCGGCCGGGCGGACGGCGCGTCGCCACCCTCCCCACCACGGAACTGGGCGGCCCCACCTGGGTGCCCGTGGTGGAGACGTCGGGCGGCTGGCGGCGCGTCCTGCTGCCGAGCCGCCCGAACCAGGCGAGCGGCTGGGTCTCCGGTGCCGGGCTGAAGACCGCGCACACGCCCTACACCGTCCGGGTCGACCTCGCCCACCGGCGGCTCACGCTGGAGAAGTCGGCACGCCAGGTGGGCCGGTGGAACGTCGCGGTCGGCGGGGCCAAGACCCCGACGCCGCCCGGCCGGACGTTCGTCATGGCCAACCTCGCCCCGGCGAAGAAGACGCCGAGCCCGATCGTCCTGCCGCTCGGCACCCACTCGGCGACCCTGGACACCTTCGGCGGCGGCCCCGGCACCGTCGCCCTGCACGGCTGGCCCGACACCTCGGTGTTCGGCAAGGCCGTCACGCACGGCTGCGTGCGGGTGCCCGCGGACGCGCTGAAGGCGCTGTCCCGCGTCCCGCTCGGGTCGCTGGTGTTCATCACCGCCTGACCGGCCGCCGGAACCGCCCCCAGATCTCACGAGAATCGGAGTACGTCCATGCGTCACACCCATGTCATCAGGCGGCTCGCCACGGCGGGCCTGCTGGCCGGCGGCCTCGCCGCGGCCGCCACCCCCGCACTCGCCGCCACGCCCGGGAGCGAGGGCTCCGCGTACGGGCTGACGGTCACCGGCCCGATCGCCGTCCCGCCCGTGCCCGCCGTCTCGTCCAGCACGGGCACGGTCAGCAAGAGCCTGCTGCGCGAGGACCACACCAAGCTGGTCAAGGCGTCCACGCTGGACGTCAGCGCCTCCGCCGCGCGCGCCCGCTCGTCCGTCGCGCGCCTGTCCGTCCCCGCCGCCCGGCTGCTGGCGAGCGCCGTCACCGCCAAGTGCGTCGGCGGGCAGGGCTCCGCGCACCTCGCCCGCGCCGTCCTCGCCGGGAAGCGGCTCGACTCCTCGCCGCCGCCCAACACCACCGTCCCGGTCGACGTGGACGGCCTCGGCCGGACGGCCCTGGTCCTCAACAAGCAGCAGCGCACGGCGGACGGCCGGCTCGCCGTCACCGCCATCGAGCTGACCCTGCCCGGCGGCAAGGGCGCGATCCGGATCGCGTCCGCGACCTGCGGCCGCGCCGCCGCGCCGCCGCGGGGCCCGTCCGAGGCGCCCGCGCCGAAGCCGGTCGAGCACGACCTTCCCGTCACGGGCTGACCCGTCCCCGATACGCGGCCCGGCGGGCAATCGCCCGCCGGGCCGTCAGCTCGCCAGCGATTTCTCGAAATGCACGATCGAGCCGTTCCGGTGCACCCGGCCCGCGATATGCAGTTCCTCCGTGAACGCCCGCATCAACTGCAGTCCGCGCCCGCTCTCGGCCAGCGGCGGCGCAGGCGCGCCCTCCCACCCGGTGACCCCGTCCACCGCGTCGTCCGTGCCCCCGTCGATGACGTCCACGACGCATCTCGCCCCATCCATCCGCGCCCGTACCTCGTACTCCATTCCGGCCGCGGCATGCTGGATGACGTTCGCGCACGCCTCACTCAGCGCGAGCGCGATATCGGCACGGATCTCGGATCCCACCCCGAGCCCGCGGAGGGAGGCGTCGAGAGTGTGCCGCACCAGCGGAGCACTCTCGGCGTTCCTCGGCAGGGTCATTTCGAGAACGACCTCCATGCCAATCGCCTCCGTTCCCTCTAGCAGCCAGATTTCCCCTCGCTCCCCAAGGGAAACTCAAGCCAGGGATGTTTACTGCATTCTCTCCTTCTTCGGGGCCGTGACCGGCGGGGCTATTCGTCGGCGTGGCCGGCGAGTCTGCGCAGGGTTTCCACCTGTTCCTCGTCCAGGCCCTGGTAGTCGCTTTGGCGGTGTTGTTCGGCCTGGTCGTCGATCCACTTGCCGTGCGCCTCCCACGCGGCCTGCTTGCTGACCCCGATCGCCGCGCCGATCTGCGCCCACGACGCCCCGGCCCGCCGCGCCGACCGCACGGCCAGCTGGCGTCCGTACACCGCCTTACGCGCGATCACCTCTCCGAGCGCGAGCATCTCCAGCACCTCCGCGCGTCCGAGAGGTGATTCCCCGACCGCGTCCCGGACCCACAGGTCGTCGTACCGCGCTGCCGCGCTCGTCAGCGTGATGTCCCGTTCGATCCCATCTGGAGTGACCATGCTCCGAGCATGGGCGTCAGGTTCTCTTGACGTCAAGTGCTCTTGACGTCTTTCGCGTTCGGCGGAGAGCGCTTTACATGGCGTGGGTCATTTGACCCGGTGAGGGGGACGGGCAGACTGGGATGGTGGTCAAGTCGTTGCGTCCTCAGAACTACAACGAGGTCCTGTACGTCGGGCACTTCTTCCGCAAGGGCGTGCCCGTGCTCATGGACCTGACGGATCTACCCGACGGGGACGCCAAACGCCTCGTCGACTTCGCCACCGGCCTGGTCTTCGGCCGCGGCGGAGCCCTCGACCGCGTCGACCGGAAACTGTTCCTGCTCCAGCCCTGAGATGGCGAAGGACGAGCACTGGCCCGGAATGTGCGCCCGCTGCGGTCGCCGTCAGGCGTATTCGGAACCCTTCGACGCGGCGCTGTGCCCCTACTGCGATGAGTGGCGCGAGGACGCCTGCGGTGATCCCGGCTGCGAGTTCTGCGCACGCCGTCCGGCCCGGCCGAGCCTCGGACGCGAGGTGTATCCCAAGGACACCGCCCTGCGCCGCGCCGCACGCCTCGCCGCGCGACGCCCCCGCACCACCCATCCTCTGAGGTGATCAGCGCGACGTGCTCATGCCATCGCCTTCAGGATCCGGCGGGCGGTGCTCTGGATGTGGACCTCGTCAGGGCCGTCGTAGATGCGCCCCTCGCGGGCGTGGCGGTACATGCGGGAAAGGGGGAGGTCGTCGGTGAGACCGGCGGCGCCGTGGACCTGGATGGCCCGGTCGATGACGTTGTGCAGCATGCGGGCGCCGACGACCTTGATCGCGCCGATCTCGATGCGTGCATTCGCCCCAAGGCTTTGGTCGCCCGCGTCGATCTGCTCGGCGGCCTGGAGGGTGAGCAGGCGGGCCGCCTGGATCTCGGTGTAGGAGTCGAAGACGTGCTGCTGCATCAGTTGCTTCGCCGAGAGCGGCTCGCCGAACGCGACGCGGGTCCCGAGCCGGGCGCACATCAGCTCGAAGGCGCGCTGAGCCTGGCCGAGCCAGCGCATGCAGTGGAAGATGCGGCCGGGGCCGAGCCGTTCCTGGGCGATGACGAAGCCGTGCCCGCGCGGGCCGAGCAGGTTGTCGGCGGGGACGCGGACGTCGTCGTAGGCGACCTCGTAGTGGCCGCCGTTCAGGCCGAGGACGGGCGTCTCCCGGACGATCCGGTACCCGGGCGTGTCCGTCGGGACGACGATCATGCTGAAGGAGCGGTGCGGAGCGGTCCCCTCGGGCTCGGTGCGGCACATGACGGTGGTGTAGGCGGCGTCGGCGGCGCCCGTGGTGAACCACTTGCGGCCGCTGATGACCCAGTGGTCGCCGTCCAGGACGGCCTTCGTCCGCAGCTGGGTCGGGTCGGAGCCGGCGTAGGCGGGCTCGGTCATGGCGAAACTCGGCGAGACCTCACCCGCGACCATGGGCGCCAGGTACCGCTCACGCCAGCGGGGGCTCGCGTACCTGTGCAGCATGAGCGAGTCCTGGAGCGTGAACGTGCCGAGGGCGAGCTGGCCCCATTCGCTGCGCCCCTGCACCTCGTTGACGTAGACGTAGTCGAGGAAGGGCATGCCGCCGCCGCCCAGCTCGGCGGGGTGGCCGAGCGCCCAGAGCCCCCCGTCCTTGGCCTCCCGGCGGAGTTGCCGGAGTTTCTCGCGGTCGCCGGCGTTGAGCTCGGGCTCGGCCGGTTCGACGCGTTCGGTCATGAACGTGTGGACGGCGTCCCGGACGTCCCGGACGCGGTCGGGCACGGGGAAGAGCATCAGCCCTCCCCGGTCAGGTCGGCGGCGATGTCGCGGGTGCCGTAGCCCTCGGGCGCCGCGACCTCGACGACCGGCTCGGGACGGTCGTCGAACTCCAGCCGCAGCGCGCGGGACATCGTCGCGTGCATGTCGTACATGCAGGTGATGTAGGTGAGCTGAAGGATCTCCTTGTCAGGGAGGTGCTTCTTCAGCACCTCGAAGACGGCGTCGGGGACGCGGCCGCCGTCCAGGACGAGGCAGTCGGTGTAGGCGAGGACGGCCCGTTCCAGCGGCGAGTAGCAGTCGGCCGTCTGCCAGTGCGGAATCGCTTCGATCTTCTCCTCGGCCATGCCGAGCGCCCGCATCTGCTTGCAGTGCTGCGAGAAGACGAACTGGCTGCCGCGCGCCCAGCCCGCACGGCACTGGCCGAGCTCGCGCAGGACGGGGTCGAGCTCGGCGTTCCGGTACAGCGCGAAACCGCGGACGGCGTGCCGGAACACGTCCGGGGACTGGGCGAACACGGTCCACCAGTCGCCGGGCGACCCGGTCGCGGTGCCGTGGTCGGCCGCCGGGTCGCGGTCGGGGGCGAAGAGGTGGTCGTAGAAGAAGAGGATGCGCTCGTCGGTGACTTCGGCGCGGGGAACCTCACGCAGTCGCGGCATGCTTTTCCTTCCGGACGGCCCGGTCGGCGGCGTCAAGAGGTGACTTGACAGTCATATCAACTTGCCCGAGGCTCGGATACTGTTCCTGCGCACATCCGGTTGTCAACCGCCGGCGAAGGGGACCACGGCGATGCGGAGCGGCGACGATCCCGGCGGGCGGCCGCTCACCGAGCGCGGCGCGCGGACCAGGGAGCGCCTCGTCGCCGCCGCCCGCGAGGTGTTCGAGGAGCGCGGCTTCCTGAAGACCCGCGTCGCCCACATCACCCGGCACGCGGGCGTCGCCTACGGGTCCTTCTACACCTACTTCCCGTCCAAGGAAGCGGTGTTCCTGGAGGTCGCCGACCGGCTGTTCCAGGAGATGACGCACCACGACCTCGTCCCGTCCGCCGGCCCGTCCCCCGCGGACCGCGTCCGCCGCGCCAACCGCGCCTACTACGAGGCGTACCGGCGCAACGCGAAGATGATGGCGATCATCGAGCAGGTCGCGACCTTCAACGAGGAGTTCCAGGGGTTGCGGCGCAAGCACCGGGCCGCGGCGGTGGGACGTTCCGCACGGGCGATCACCCGATGGCAGCGCGAGGGGCTCGTCCCGTCCGACCTCGACCCGGAGATGACCGCCCGCGTCCTCGGCGCGATGGTCGACCACTCCCTGTACCTGTGGCTCGTCCAGGGCGACGATCCCCCGGGCACCGAGCGCCTCCTGGAGACTCTGGATGCTCTGAGCGTGCGCGCCCTCGGCCTGCAGTCCTGACGAAGGAGACCCGTGGAACCGAACACCCTGGAGCGAGCGCTCGCCGACCGGGTGGGCGCGGCCGTCACCGGGCTCCGCCGCCTGTCGGGCGGCGCGAGCCGGGAGACCTGGTCGTTCGACGCCGGCGGCCGCGCCCTGATCCTGCGCCGCGACCCGCCCGCGTCCCCCGACCCGGCCGCGATGGCCCGCGAGGCCGGGCTGCTCGCCTCCGCCGCGAATGCCGGCGTCCCCGTCCCGCGCCTGGTCGACCACGGCGATGACCTGGCCGGTTCGCCTTACATGATCATGGAGCGGCTGTCCGGGGAGACGATCCCCCGCCGCATCCTGCGGACGGAACGTCCCGGCCTGGCCCGCGAACTGGGCGGCATCCTGGCCCGCCTGCACACGATGTCGCCGGGCCCCGGTCTCCCCGGCGACGACCCGCTGACCGCGCTCACCGCGCACTATTCGGCGTTCGAGGCCCGCCCCGCGGTCGAGCTCACGCTGCGCTGGCTGGCCGACCACCGCCCGCCGCCGGGTCGCCGGACGGTCGTCCACGGCGATTTCCGCAACGGCAACCTGATGATCGCGCCCAGCGGCGTGACCGGCGTCCTCGACTGGGAACTCGCCCACCTCGGCGACCCCGCCGAAGACCTCGGCTGGCTGTGCGTCAAGGCATGGCGCTTCGGCTCTCCCCATCCCGTCGGCGGCTTCGGCCCACGCGAAGAGCTCCTCGCCGGCTATGCCGCCGCAGGCGGTACCCCGCCCACGCCGGAAGAGCTCCACTGGTGGGAGGTCTACGGCACGCTTCGCTGGACGATCCTGTGCCGCCACCAGGCCGAGCGCTATCTGAGCGGAGCCGACCTCTCGATCGAGTACGCGGTCCTAGGCCGCAGGGTCTGCGAACAGGAACACGATCTTCTCCTGGCCATGGACCTGACCGAACCCACGCTCGTCCAAGACCCACTGGAGAACGCGGAGACCCCCGATACGTCCCCTCACGACAGGCCGGACGCGCACACGCTCATAGACGCCGTGGGCGCCTTTCTGGCGGAAGCCGAACAGCCTGACGACCGCCTACGCTTCCATGCCCGCGTCGCCGCCTCCGCCCTTCGCATCGCGCGGCGGGAACTCCTTCTAGGCGAGACCCACAAGATCGCCCACCGGACCCGGCTGAAGAGCCTCGGCTGCGAAACCGACACCGACCTGGCGAAAGCCATCCGCGACGGCGTCCTGGACGACCGCATGGACGAGGTCGTGACCGCCGTGCGCGCCTCGGTGACCGACAAGCTCACCGTCGCCAACCCCCGTCACCTCTCGCTGCCCGCCTGACGCCGGCGCGCGTTTCACGGGGAACCGAAGGGCGGGCCGATGCATCAAATCCCCCAAAATCGCTCAATCAGGGGGTAATGGTGAAGCGTTCGGTTCCGGTTCTCTCGGTGCTCGCGCTCGGCGGGGTGTTGCTGGTCACCGGCTGCCAGAGCAACTCGCACAGCTGCGTCAACGGGAAATGCCATGTGACGGTGAGCGGTGCCGGTCAGACCGTGGAGGTCGACGACGTCGACGTCACGGTCTCGCAGATCAACGCTCAGGGCATGACCGTCTCGGCCGGCGGGTCGGCGCCCACCACGATCGGCAACGGGGAAAGCTCCCAGGTCGGGCCCGTCATGATCAAGGTCACCTCGATCGACGGGCAGAAGGTCAAGTTCGACCTGAACTGACCCTTGACCCTCACATCGATGTGAAGGCGTAGCGTCGTCCCCGAGCGAAGGAGGCCGGGGATGGCAGGCGCGTTGATCATCGGGGTCGGTCCGGGGATCGGGCGGGCGGTGGCCCGCCGGTTCGCCCGGGAGGGGCTGCCGGTCGGGCTCATCGCGCGGACCGAGGGGACGGTTCGGGCGGCGGCCGAAGCGGTCGAGGGGGTGCCCGTGGTCGCGGGGACGGCCGACGCCACCGACGAGGTCGCGCTGCGTTCCGCGCTGGACGAGGTCACCGGCAAGTTCGGTACGCCGGACGTCGTCGTCTACAACGCGGCGCTCATCCGGCCCGACGCGCCGGGAGAGCTGTCGGTCCAGGGCCATATGGACGCCTGGGCCGTCAACGTGGTCGGTGCGATCACGGCGGCCGCCCATGTCGCGCCCGCGATGGCGGAACGGGGCCGTGGAACGTTCCTCATCACCGGTGGAATGCCGGTGCCGAAGCGCCGGTACGTCAGCCTGTCGCTGGGCAAGGCGGGTGTCCGAACGCTGGTCGAGCTGCTCGACCAGGAGTACGGGCCGTCCGGGGTGCATGTCGCGAGCGTCACCGTTGCGGGCGCGGTCGAGCCGGGGACGGACTTCGACCCGGACGACATCGCCGAGCACTACTGGCGGCTGCACACGCAGGAACGGCATGAATGGGAGCGCGAGGCGTTCCACGGGCCCTAGAACGCGCCCGCACGCCCGAGAAGTGCGGGGGCCGGTCTACCCAGAAGGCCGGCCAGCCACGTGCCCGTTTCCGCCATGCGCTCCAGGTCGACGCCCGTTTCCACGCCGGTGCGGTGGAGGGCGTAGAGAAGGTCTTCGGTGGCGATGTTGCCGGTGGCGGCGGGAGCGAAGGGACAGCCGCCGAAACCGCCGGCGCTCGCGTCCAGGGTCACGGCTCCTTCGTCCAGCGCGGTGAGAGCGTTGGCGTAGCCGGTGTTCCGCGTGTTGTGGAAGTGGAAGCGCAGCGGTGTGCCGGGGGCCGCCTCGCGGGTGCGGCGGGACAGGTCGCGGACCTCCGCCGGGACGCCGACGCCGATCGTGTCGGCCAGCCCCACCTCGAAGGCCCCGGCATCGGCGGCGCGGCGGGCGATCTCGGCGACGCGGGCGGGCGGGGTGTCGCCCTCGAAGGGGCAGCCGAAGGCGGTCGCGATCGTCATTCCGATGGGGACGCCGGCGTCGGTGGCCGCCGCGGCGATGTCGTCCCAGGCGTCGAGCATGTCGGACGTCGTGCAGCCCTGGTTGCGGGCGCAGAAGGTGTCGGAGGCCGGAACGGCGACGTTGATCTCGTCCACGCCCACTTCCAGCGCGCGGTCCAGGCCGCGGCGATTGAGGACGAGCCCGCTGTAGGAGACGCCTTCGCGGCGGGGCACTCCGGCCATGACCTCCTCGGCGCCCGCCATCTGCGGGACGCGCCTCGGGTCGACGAAGGAGACCGCCTCGACGCGGCGGGCACCCGCGTCCACACACCGCGTGATGAAGGCGATCTTGTCCTCGGGTGAGAGCACGCGATCCTCGTTCTGCAGGCCGTCACGCGGCCCGACCTCCAGGATCATTGTATGCAAAACATCCTCCCTATGCCCTTGATGCACCCTTTGGGGACTATATTGCATGCAATCACCGCCAGGGAGGGACGATGGGGCGCGCCACCGACACGGCGTACGATGCCGTCCGGCAGATGATCCTTTCGGGCGCGGCGGAGGCGGGCAGCCGGCTCGGGGAGGCCGAGCTCGCGGAGACGCTCGGGCTGTCGCGCACGCCGGTGCGCGAGGCGCTGCAGCGGCTCGGCTCGGACGGCCTGGTGGAGGTTCTGCCGCATCGCGGCGCCCGGGTCGTCCAGTGGACGCGCGCGGACATCGAGGAGATCTTCGAGCTGCGGGCGCTGCTGGAGCCCTACGCCGCAGCGCGGGCGGCGAGCCGTGCGCCCGGCCAGGAGGTCCTCGACGACCTGCACGAACGCTGCGACGCGATGGAGCAGGCCGCCTCGGCGGGCGATCCCAGGCGGGTCGCACGGCTCAACTCCGCGTTCCACGCGGCGGTCATCGAGGCGTCCGGAAACCGGCGGCTGCCCGCCATGCTGACGTCCGTCATGCACGCCCCGCTGATCGTCGGGACGTTCCGCCGCTACGACGCGGACGAGATGTCACGGAGCATGAACCACCATCGCGAACTCGTCGCCGCGCTCGCCGCCGGCGCCCCCGCCTGGGCCGAGTCGGTGATGCGTGCCCACATCCACGCCGCAGTGGCGAGCCTGCGAGGAGAACGATGAGCACCCGGCAAGGGAACGATGGCGTCGCCGCGCTCGGCGACCTGCGGGTCGTCGAGATGGGGCAACTGCTGGCCGGGCCCTTCTGCGGCCAGCTCCTCGGCGACTTCGGCGCCGAGGTCGTCAAGATCGAACCGCCGGGCACCGGGGACCCGATGCGCGAGTGGGGCCGGGAGAAGCCGCACGGCATGTCGCTGTGGTGGCCGATCCTCGCGCGCAACAAGAAGTCGGTGACGCTGAACCTGCGCACGCCGGACGGTCAGGCGCTCGCCCGGCGCGTCATCGCCCAGGCCGACGTCCTGGTGGAGAACTTCCGTCCCGGGACGCTGGAACGCTGGGGTCTCGCGCCGGACGACCTGCGGGCCGAGAACCCGAGGCTGATCATCACGCGCGTCACCGGATACGGGCAGGACGGCCCGTACGCGCCGCGCGCCGGGTTCGGCTCGATCGGCGAGGCCATGGGCGGCATCCGGTACGTCACCGGCGATCCGGACAGGCCGCCGTCCCGCGCGGGCATCTCCCTCGGGGACGAGCTGGCCGGCACGTTCGCCGCCCTCGGCACCCTCGTCGGGTTGCACGCCCGTCATCGGACGGGACGCGGCCAGATCGTCGACTCGGCACTGTACGAGGCGGTCCTGGCGATGATGGAGTCACTCGTCCCGGAGTGGGAGATCGCCGGTTACCAGCGGGAACGCACCGGGTCGGTGCTGCCGAACGTCGCGCCCAGCAACGTCTACCCGACGAAGGACGGGCCCGTCCTCATCGCCGCGAACCGGGACACGATCTGGCGCCGCCTGGCCGCGCTCATGGGACGTCCCGAACTGGGAGACGACGAGCGTTACGCCACGCACGGCGCGCGCGGCGCCAATGCGGAGGAACTGGACGACCTCATCGCGGCCTGGACCGCCGGCCAGGACTCGGCGCCGCTTCTCGGCCTGCTCCACGAGAACGGCATCCCCGCCGGGCTCACGTACCGTGCCAAGGACATGCTCGCCGACCCGCACTACAAGGCGCGCGAGGCGATCATCCGGCTGACCCATCCCGACTTCGGCGATTTCCCGATGCACAACGTCTTCCCGAAGCTGTCGGACACACCGGGCGGGGTCCGCACGCTCGGCCCGGCCCTCGGCGAGCACAACACCGAGATCTACGAACGACTCGGCCTGACTCCCGCGGACATCGCCGGTCTGGAAGCCGCAGGCACGATCTGACGAGACCACCACCTCCGGCGGGCGTCCAGGACGGCGCTCAGGAAGTGCCGTCGGACGCCGTGAAGTAGGCGGCGCTCTCGGCGTCGGCCGGGTAGTACGACTCGATCGCCACCTCGTCCAGGGTGATGTCCATGGGGGTTCCGAACGTGGTGATGGTCGAGAACAGCCGCAGCTCCCGTCCGCCGATGCGAATGATCATCGGGATCGCGACGTCGGACTCGATCGAGCGGTCCGCCGTGTCCTCCGATCCGGGCGCCAGCAGTTCCTCGTAGAGCGCCGTGAGCTCGGGGTCGGGCGCGGTGGCGAGCTGGCGCGTGATCCGGGTGCGGAACATCGCGCGCACGTCGGCCAGGTTGACGACCAGGGAAGCGAGCCCGCGCGGGTCCAGCCCCAGGCGCACCAGGTTCAGCGGCGGCCGCAGCAGGTCCGGGTCGACGTCCGCGAAGAACGGGTCGACGGCGCGATTGGTCATCAGGATGTTCCATCGGCGGTCGAAGACCAGCGCAGGGTACGGCTCGTGCGCCCGGAGCACCCGCTCGACCGCGCCGCGGGCCGCCGACAGCGCGTCGCCGTCGAGCGGCCGCTCGGGGTACCGGGGCGCGAAGCCGGCGGCGAGCAGCAGCCGGTTGCGATCACGCAGCGGCACGTCCAGCTGGTCCGCGAGCCGGAGGACCATGTCGGCGCTCGGATTGGACTTGCCGGTCTCGACCAGGCTGACGTGACGCGCCGACACGTCGGCGGCGATCGCCAGATCCAGCTGGCTGAGCCGGCGGCGGTGCCGCCACTCCCTCAGCATCTCCCCGACCGTGTTCACGATCACCGAGGGTACTCATCGTGGCCCTGGACGCCATGACATGCCATTTCATCGACAACCATCGCGACCGCGGAAACACTGCGAACATGACCGGAGACAACAAGGACCTCGTCCAACGGGCACTGGCGGAGCTGATCGGGGCGGGCGGCGTCGACGCGATCGAGCCGTACCTGAGCGACGACTTCGTCCATCACAGGCCCGACTCGACCTCGTCGACCAAGGAGGAATGGCTCGCCGCCGTGCGCGCGGCGCTCGGCCCGCTCGCCGGAATGCGGGTGGACGTCCGGCATGTGCTCGGCGACGGTGATCACGTGGTGGTGCACTCGCAGCGCCGGCTTCCGGGCGGCGGCCCGGAGATCGCGGTCGTCGACATCCTGCGGGTCGGCGAGGACGGGCTGATCGCCGAGGCGTGGGAGATCATCGAGCCGGTGGACCAGGCGGCCGCCAACCTGCGCTGGTGGGAACCCGCCGGCCGCTGACCGGCCGGTGGACCTGCCCGACCCGCGCGGCCGGGCAGGTCGTCGCCGGTCAGCAGTACTTCGAGGAACCCGTCCGACCCCACGAGCACTTGTCAGCCACCCGGCCGCTCGCGTAGAGCAGGTAAGCGGTGTCGCCGGTGTTGTTCCAGACGTACCACTTCTTGCCCCAATAACGGTGCGTCGCGGTGCTGGAGCCCCTGCCGGTATGGATGTAGACCGACTTGCGGCCCTTCAAGGTGAAGGAGCCGAAAGTAAATGTGTATCCGGTCTTGTCGCGGAGCTTGACGCCCTTCAAGCTCTTCGACGATCTCGACGTGTTGAAAAGCTGCACCCATTCGGCGTTCAGCGATTTGTTCGAGCCCGTGTCGCTGCCGGGCGAGTTGTAGTACACCCGGTAGATCTGGACCGGGCTCGCGGCCTCGGCAGGCGTCGCCACCAGCACTCCGGCTCCCGCCGCCGCGATCGCGACGGCCCCCGTGACGAGAAGCTTCTTCACCCCTGTGGATCCCTCCTGGTCGAACGGATCCCTAGATGTACCGGTATTCACTGATCAATAGAGGTTTCTGGCCATGTTTGGGCTCGACGCCAACCGGGGGCCGGAACCACGCGTCCAACTATCCGCGTTTGCCCAGGTCATCCGGGAAAACACGGGGTCGTCAGAGCTCCTCGGGGTCGCGGCCGACCGCGTGGCGCCCACCGTCGACCGGGACCACGGCCCCGTTGACGAAACTCGCCTCGTCCGAGAGCAGATAGGCGACGGCGGCGGCCACCTCGTCCGGACGCCCGACACGGCCCAGCGGGTGAAGCGATCGCATTTCCTTCTCTATTCGCGCCGCCTCTTCCCGGGGCTGGTTTTCGAGAAAGGTCTCGTACCGGGCGGTGGTGATCGAGCCGAGCGCGACGACATTCGTCCGTATGCCGTGCGGGCCGTAATCGACGGCCAGTGCGCGGCTCAGCCCCTCGACCGCGGCCTTCGCCGTCGCATAGGGCAGCGAGCCGCGCACCGGACGCTGCGCCTGATGGGACGAGACATTGACGATGGCGCCACCCGCTCCGGCGTCCAGGAAACGGCGGACCGCGGTCACACAGCCGACCACGGCCGGATCGAAGTTCAGCGCGACCAGATCCAGAAGCTCACGGGCGGACGGGTTCACGACGTCCCGGAAAACGGCCGCGTTGTTGACCCACCCGGCGAGATCTCCCGCTTCCTGCGCCGCATTGGCCGCACGCTCGGCGACGCTCTCATCGGCGGCGCTTCCGGCGACCGCGGTTATGTCCGGGTGGTCATGCGTCCATTCGAGAACGGCCGGGTCGAGTTCGATCACGACGACACGTCCGCCGTCCGCCGTCAGGCGCTCGACCACCGACCGCCCGATCCCCCGTCCGCCTCCGGTCACGACATACGACTTCCTCACCCGCACATCATGAATCATCTGCCGCACAGGGCCATGGGGAGGGCATCGTCCATGGCGTCGTCCAGGGCCGGCCCGCCGCCCGGGTTGAGGTTGACCATGACGGTGGCCTGCCTTCCGTCCTTGGTCGCTCCCGTGCGGGCGCTGAAGCCGAGCATGTCGCCGTCGTGCCCCCAGAATCCGTCGCCGCAGGCGGGCAGATCCTTGGCCGGCAGCCACTCCAGCCCCAAGCCGTACTTGGATCCTGATGCGCGTCCCGTCGGACGGGCGCGCAGCATTTCCCGCAGTTGCGCCGGCCTCAGCAGGCGTCCGCGCAGCAGCGCCCCCAGAAAGCGATTGAGGTCCGAGGCGCTGGAGATCATTCCGCCCGCGGCGCCGCCGACGGTCGGGTTGAGACGGGTGACGTCCACCAGATCGGACTCCGGCCGCACGTATCCCCGCGGGTGCGGCCCGGGAATGCCGGGCGCGTCGCTCGGCACGAAGGTGTCGTGCAGCCCGAGCGGAACGAGCACCCGCCGCCGGATCTCCTGCCCGTAGGGACGCCCCGTCACCCGCTCGATGATCATTCCGGCCACCAGGTAGTTGGTGTTGGAATAGCCCCATTTCTCGCCCGGAATGAAGTTCCGGGGGTGCTGCAGAGCGATGTCGACCAGCTCACGCGCCTCCCAGTGCCGGAGCGGGTCCCTGAGGATGTCCATCGGGGTCAGGAACTTCAGAACGTCCGGCAGCCCGCTGGTGTGCTGCAGCAGCTGGCGGACGGTGATCTCCCGCCCGTCGTTGTCGGCCCCGCGCACCACCCCCGGCAGGTACCGCTCCACCGGGGCGTCCAGCTCGATCCGCCCCTCGCCGACGAGCTGGAGCACCACGGTGGCGGTGAACGGCTTGGTCAGGCTGCCGATCCGGAACCGGCTGCGCGGATCGACCGGCGCCCCCGTGCGAATGTCGGCGACGCCACCGGTCGCCACCTGCCGGCCGTGCCGATCGTCGACCTCCGCGAGCGCCCCCGGCGCCCCGTCCGGCCCGGTGAGCCGCTCCACCACCGCCCGCAGCCCACCATGCCCGGCCGCCTCCGCCGGGCCGGCCGCAGCCGTCCCCGCCAGGGCCAGAACCACCGCCACCGCACACAGGAACGCCGTACTTCTCGTGATCATGGACCGAACGATAGGAACCGGCGCACCGACCGCACATCCACCGCGTTAGCCATACGCCCCCTCACCCCCAAAGGTGAGCCACCCGGTACATGAAGGTGGGGCCCGGCGTGCGCCGGGCCCCTGTGTCGGCGCGCCTGGATACGGCACGCATCCCATGGCCTCACGACCGAATGGGTGGGTTGTTCAGGAACCAGCACCGGCCGACTCAGCGGCCGTCTCGCTTCGCTGGTCTAGATCTGGCTGGGGACGATCAAGAAGTTGGAGACCGTCTTGATCTTGTCGGACACGCCTGAGAGGAAGCCCTGGTAGAGCATCTCTCGGGTCACGCCGCCGGGGGCGTCCGTCCTCGAAGCCCGTCCCGGGACCGTTTCTTTGAGGGCCGAACCCGAGTTGGTGGACAGGTCGTTGTAGAACCTGATCCCCTTGTCCTCGGTCGCGTCCTTCACGTCCTCGGTCACGTACATCGCGAACACGAGGGCTTCGATCGCTTCGCCCGCCCTGCTGAGCCGGTTGGGCTCCACGGAGCAGAACGCGACCGCCCCCATCCCGGAGCATTCCGGGATCGCCGAGACCACTGCGCGGCACCGCTCCGTGGCCCTCAGTTTCGTGTCGAGGTGCACCGTCTCCGCGAAGGTCTTCGGCCCATCCTCGGTCACGAAGTTGACGAACGCGAAGTACTCGGTCGTGTAGGTGGTCACCGCGGCTGCCACCACGGCCTCCACCACGCCTGCCGCCTCGGCCTTCACCGAGCGCCGACAGGGAGTTTCGTTTGACATGATCCGTCCTTTGCCTTTGCTTCGTCCGCGCATGCGACGCGGGAGCCCCTTGGAGAGGGCTCGCAAAGGACAGTCCTCCCTCACCGAGACCCGGCAAGCTCACGGCCCGGCCGTCCGGATGTGGACGAAGGAAACGGCCGTCTCGTCAGCGGCCGGGCCCGGCGTCGCGTGGCCCGCCCCCCCGACGGGCCACGCGACGCCAGCGGGAGTCAGCCGGCTCCTGGGTCGTCCATCGACTCGCACAGCTGGACGAGTTGCTCGCACGCCTCGGTGATGTCGCTGATCGGAAGGCGGCCGGCCTCCGCGGAGCGGACGCACCAGCGGAACGTCGCCGCCTCGCACCAGACGGTCACGTCGCCGCGACCGGACAGGACGGTCATGCCGAACTCGTCCTTGGGCGTGAGGTGGATGACGCCTCGCTGGACGAGCAGCGCGTGCAGGTCTTTGGTGGCGTGGGGGCCGTCCACGCGCCAGACGTGGCGCCGGCGCACGGTGTGCGGGAGCGGAAGGGCGAACCAGGTCGCCTTGCCCGGGACGGCCGGCGCCGCCAGCCGGGACCGGGACGCGTGGTGCCCCCACCGCCCCTTGGTCAGCAGTTCGATGATCTCCAGCCCGCGACCGTGTTCGAGCATCGGGCCGGTCTCGTCCGGGCGGTGGCGCCAGGTGCGGAGGGTGTCGAACGCCTTGACGACCAGCTCGTCCCGCCCGTGGCCGTCCGTGCGCTGGTAGACCCAGAGTTCGGCGCTGGGGCCGCCTTCGCGGGGCGTGGCGTGCTGCAGGACGTTGGTGGCCAGCTCGCTGACCATGAGCGTGATGTCGTCGGAGTCCTGAATGGAGAGCCCGAGCGCGGGGAGCAGTCCTTTGACGTGGGCGCGCGCGACCCTCGCGATGGAGTCGTCGGCGGGCAGGGGCAGGGCCGCGCAGCCGCCGTTCTCCAGCCTCCAGGGAATCCCGCACATCGTCGCGGCCTTCGTCATGGCGCCCACCCTCGGGGGTTGCGGAGACATGTCGCGATTCAGACATTCGCGACATGAACCTCGATGGTTCGCGACTCGCTATGTGTGAATCACAGATCAAAGCTTCGCACATTTCTGGCCTCTCGGCGCACGACATCGCAAGGATCATGCGTTCACAGATGAGACGTACACCGAGGCACCCGAATGCGTACAAACTTCATCCACCCGGGGTACCGAAAACGTGTACCGGCGGACACGGGACCGCCCCGAGGGCGGCGCTGTAGCGTGGACGGCGCCTGAGAGAGGGCCGCACACATGAAGATCCCCCAGGGGTGCAGCCCTGGGGGATCCTGTGTGCGGCCCGGTCAGCGGTCGTACCGGCCCGCCCGCACATCGTCGAGGAACGAGGCGAAGACGGACCGGGCGACGACGTGCGCCCCGGCCTCCGGTGTCCTGCTGTCGCGCAGCCCGGTCGCCGTGTTGAGGTCGGCGACCTCGACACATCCCCCGTTGCTGCTCGCACTGGCGGTGGCCTTGAACCACCGTGCCTGAGAGAGGTCCATACGTCCTACTCCAGTGTCGCGATGAGTTTCTCCAGGTGGTCCGCGGTGTCGGCGGGGCTCAGCGCCGCCTGGCGGATCTGTTCGAAGATCGCGTCATACGCCTCCACTTTTCCGGGGGTGTCGATTTCCTGGATGTCCGCGTCGTTCTCCAGGAAGACCATGGACGGCTCGCCACCGGGGAACCGGAAGATGTTGACCAGCGTCGACATGCCCGGATGCAGGCCGTCCGACAGACGCAGCAGCCGCAGCTCGACGTTCGGGCGCGCGGCCATGGTCAGCATGTGCCGGTACTGGGCGCGGCGGTCCCCGGGGTCGCCCCACTCGTACATGAGGGACGCCTCGGTGATCAGCGCGGTGAGCTCCGGCGCCGTCCCGTCGTCACGGTCCAGGATCTGCTGCCGCCGCAGCCGGGCCCGCAGCGCCTGTTCCCGCCACTCGGGCGACTTCGTCCCGGACGACAGCAGCGCCTGCATGTACGGCAGGGTCTGCAGCAGGCCCGGCAGTACCAGCGGCATGACCACCCGGATGCTCGACGCGTCCCCCTCGTAACCGGGGAACTCGTTGTGGAAGACATCCGGGTAGTCGCGCCACCAGGCCCGCTTCCGGGCGCGCGTCGCCAGCTCCTCCAGTTCCCCGAGGTCGCTGCCCTCGTAGATGCGCGCCAGATCGCGGATGTCGCTGAGTTCGGGACGGACCCAGTTGTTGGCCTCGAACCGGCCGACCTTGCCCCGTCCCCAGTTCAGCCGGTCGCAGACCTGGTTGGCCGTGTATCCCGCCTCGACGCGCAGGTCCCGCAGCCGGCGCGCCAGCCCCAGCTTGGCAATGGTGGCCCCGTACGCCTCGCTCATCGGAGCCACCTCCCTTGACATACGGCCGGCATCAGCATACGCCTTCCGAATTTGTGAATCACAGATCTTGCCGGATCAGGATGCCGCCTGGTCGAACTCGCCCTTCTTCACACCGTCCAGGAAGCAGGCCCACTCGTGCTCGTCGAACACCGAGATCAGGTCTCCGGACGTGCGCAGCAGCGTCCACTCGCCGACGAACGCGACCTCGATGCCGCCCTCGTCCGTCTGAGAGCGCTTCCAGTCGAGGGCGTCGGGGTCGACGCCCAGTTCTTCGATCGATGGTTTCTTCATTCTGGCTTCCTCGCTACAGCACAGTAGGCCCAGCGTGACCCATCACTATCGGCCGCGTCAGGGTCCTCGGCCCCCCACTCACCGATGTAGCAGACCTTCGCCGCCGCCCCCTTCCACGGCGGGACGATTTCCAGTCCGGTGAAGAACCGCTCGACCTCGGCCCGAGTCCGCAGATGGACGCTGGCCGAGGACTTGGAGTACACGGACGTGAGCGTGCCGACGGCCCGATCGGACTGCCGGTCGCCGGTGCCGGCGGACAACGCCACGTAGCTGCCAGGCGCCAGCCGGCTGAGGTACCGCTGAAGGAGGCCCCACGGGTCCTCCTCATCGGGCACGAAGTGGACCAGCGCCACCAGCAGCAGCCCGACCGGTTTCGTGAAGTCGATCGTCTCCCGGGTGACCTCGTGCGCCAGCAGCCCCTCCGGGTCGCGGAAGTCGGCCGTCATGAAGGCCGTCCCGGACGAGCCCGCCAGCAGCTTTTCCGCGTGGACCCGCACCATCGGGTCGTTGTCGGCGTACAGGACCCGCGCGTCGGGCGCCACCGCCTGGGCCGCGTCGTGCGTGTTGTTCATCGTGGGCAGACCCGCCCCGACATCGATGAACTGCCGGATACCGTGCCGGGCCAGCCAGCCCACCGAACGCTGCAGGAAGCCGCGGTTCGCCCATGCCGCGTCCTGGGCCTCCGGCATGTTCGCGACGACCTTGTCCGCGGCCGTGCGGTCGACTTCGAAGTTGTCCTTGCCGCCGAGGAAGTAGTCGTACATCCGGGCCGGACTGGGGACGGTGATGTCCACGCCGGGCGGAGCCTGCTCGATGTCGCTCACCGTTTCGCCTCCATTGCCGCAACTTGTGATGCACGAATTATGAAGCAATGCGTGCCGCCATGCGATGCATCCGGCCTGCACATTCATGGTTCGGCTGGCACAGGCGGGGCATTGGCCGGGGCGAAGGGGGCAGACCATGAAAACCGCACCAGAACTCGCGCTACGCCAGGTCACACTGCAATTCATCGGGAATGCAACGACGCTGCTGCGCTGCGGACCTTTCACGCTTCTGACCGACCCCAACTTCCTGCACCGCGGGCAGCGCGCCTATCTCGGGCACGGGCTGACGTCCCGGCGGCTGACCGAGCCCGCCCTTCAGGTCGGCGACCTTCCGCGGCTGGACGCCGTCGTCCTGTCCCACCTGCACGGCGACCACTGGGACCGGGTCGCCCGCGCGAAACTCGACCGGGGCCTGCCGATCATCACCACCCCGCACGCGGCCCGCCGCCTCCAGGGCTGGCACCGCTTCCGGCACGCGATCGGCCTGCGCACCTGGGAGTCGCACACCATGGTCAAGGACGGGGCGGTGCTGCGCATCAGGTCCCTGCCGGGCCGGCACGCGCCCGGCCCCGCACGTCTGCTGCTGCCTCCGGTCATGGGCAGCCTTCTGGAGTTCGGCCCCGCCACCGGCGACGTGCAGTTCCGCCTATACATCACGGGCGACACCCTGATGTTCGACGGCATCCAGCAGATCGCCCGCCGCTACCGCGACATTGACCTCGCCGTCCTCCATCTGGGCGGCACCAAGCTGCCCGGCGGGCTCCTCGTCACGATGGACGCCGGCCAGGGAGCCGACCTCATCGAGACGATCCGTCCGGCGAACGCGGTCCCAGTCCACTACGACGACTACACCGTCTTCACTTCGCCTTTGGAAGACTTCCGCCGCGAACTGGAACGCCGTGGCCTCTCCGAGCAGGCCACCTATGTCGCCCCAGGCCAGACCCACACCTTCACACCCCCGTAGGCCGTGCATAGGTGGCGTGAGCTGGGTAAATGCAATGGTGACCCTACAGCTGGACGGGACACATGTTCGAAATCGAGGACATCCGGGACTGGCGGGGCCGGAACGTGATCGACGAGTCCGGGAGCAAGATCGGCGAGCTTGAGGCCATCTACGTCGACACCTACACCGACCTCCCGTCCTTCGCCACGATCAAGGTCGGCCTGCCGACCCGGCAGCGGCTGGTCTTCGCACCGCTGGCAGGATCGACGATCGGCCCGGAGCACCTTCGTGTCGCGCACACGAAGAGACAGGTCAAGGACGCGCCCTCGATCGACACCGACGGCGAACTGTTCGCCGAGGCCGAATCCGAGGTGTTCACCCACTACGACCTCCCCTACGAGGCCGGCCCGAACGAGCGCCGCCTGGCCCGTCGCTGACCTCGCCGCCCGGGCACGGGAACCTGGGCTCCCGCACACTGTGATCATGACGGTGGTGGAGACCGAGCGGCTGATCCTGCGCCCGCTGACCGGCGACGACTTCGACGACTACGCGGCGATGATGGCCGATCCGCAGGTCGCGGGCGGGCTGGCCGAGCCCGTCGGCCGATCGCCCGCCGACGCCTGGCGGAGCCTGGCGCTGTTCATCGGGCACCGGGAGATCCGGGGCTACTCGCACTGGGCGGTGGTCGAACGGGCGACGGGACGGTTCGCTGGACGAGCGGGCCCCTGGCGGCCGCACGGGTTCCCGGGCCTCGGCGTCGGCTGGTGCCTGGCCCGCGAGCACTGGGGCAAGGGCTACGCCACCGAGGCCGCACGCGCCACCGTCGCCTACTGCTTCACCGAACTCGGCGCCGAAGAGATCATTTCCGTCATCCGGCCCGGCAATCAGCGCTCGGTGTCGGTCGCCGAGCGCATCGGCCACCGCCTGCTCCGCGAGATCGACTACAAGGGCGGGCCCGCGCTCGTCTACGGGCAACAACGCCCCTGACACCGGTCGCGGGCCCCGCGACCGCATGACGGAAGATGGAAGGGGAGCACGATACGAGAGGAGGCCGTGATGGGGATCGTCTCGCCCGGGTTCCACGGCCGGCGGCGCGAGTCCGCCGTCGAGCTGCCGCCCGGCCAGTATCTGACCGAGGACTTCCCGGTCCTGTCGGCCGGCCCGACTCCGCGCATATCGGCGGACGACTGGGAGTTCACCGTCACCACCGAGACCGGGCACGAGCACCGGTGGTCCTGGCGCGATCTGCTGGAACTGCCGTCCGACACACCGCACGTGGACATCCACTGCGTCACCAAGTGGTCCAAGCTGGGCACGGACTGGCAGGGGGTCTCGCTGGACGTCCTCCTGGCCGACGTGGAGACCACGGCAGATTTCGCACTCGTGTCCTCCTATGGCGGATACACCACCAACCTGCCGCTTGAGGATCTGCTCGACGGGCAGGCCTGGATCGTCTACCGCTACAACGGCGACGATCTCGCGCCGGAGCACGGGGGCCCGGCGCGGCTGCTGGTGCCGCACCTCTACTTCTGGAAGTCGGCGAAGTGGGTGCGCGGCATCGACCTGCTCACCCAGGACGAGCCCGGCTTCTGGGAGACCGCCGGCTACCACGACTACGGGGACCCATGGCGAGAACAGCGCTACCAGGGCGACTGACATGGCGGGTCGCGCGGCTCACCGAAGCACGCCGGGAGACCGGGACCGCCCGCACGCTGGTCTTCGACGTGCCGGACTGGCCGGGGCATCTGGCCGGTCAGCACGTCGACGTGCGGCTGACCGCCGACGACGGCTACACCGCGCAGCGCAGCTACTCCCTCTCCGCACCTGGCCGGGTGGAGCTGACCGTGCAGTGGATTCCGGACGGTGAGGTCTCCCCCTACCTCACCGACGTGCTCGGCCCCGGCGACCCGGTCGAGATCCGCGGCCCGGTCGGCGGCTGGTTCGTCTGGCGTCCCGATGCGGGACGGGCCGTCCTGCTGATCGCGGGCGGCTCCGGCATCGCGCCGCTGATGGCGATGATCCGCGCCCGCCGCCTGGCCGGGAGCGGCGCCCCGTTCCGCCTGCTGTACTCCACGCGCACACCCGCCGACGTGTTCTACGCCGACGAGCTACAGCACCCCGACCCGGGCGTCGACGTCACTCACATCTTCACCCGCAAGGTCCCCGACGGCTGTCCGCGCCCACCCGGCCGGCTGGCCCCCGCCGATCTGGAGGGCATCTCCACGGACGTCGACTGCTTCATCTGCGGGCCGACGGGATTCGTGGAGGCGGCCGCCGACCTGCTGCTCGCCCGCGGCCACGACCCGCGCCGCATCAAGACCGAACGGTTCGGCTGACCGGAGGCTGACATGTCCGTGCGCTCTGGAGACCACGACCACCTCGACGGCAACGCTCTCGCGGGCCCGCTGAGCGAGGTCTTCGCCGTGGACGTCACGGCGGCCACCGGCCGCTGCGTCAACTGCGGCCGGACTGGCCCGGTCGCCGCCCTGCGGGTCTACGACCGGGCCCCCGGCCTGGTCGCCCGCTGCCCCGGCTGCGACCACGTCGTGCTGCGCCTCGTCCGCACCCCGGACGCCGCCTATCTCGATCTGACCGGCACGGTCTCCCTGCACATCCAGCTGCCGCCCGCCGCAGGCGAGCCGGGAACGTAGCGCGACTGCGTCCGAAGACGCAGATCCGGACGATCACCCTCGCTAGGCTCTCGTCAAACAGACGCCATTGTTTGACAGACCTGAGGCAGGTGGGATGTCCGGCGCAGGACTCAGAGCGCTCAGGGCCGGTGACCCGGCGCGGGTCGGGCCGTACCGGCTGCTGGCACGGCTGGGGGCCGGCGGGATGGGGCAGGTCTACCTGGGCCGCTCCCGGGGCCGCCGGCTGGTCGCGGTCAAGGTCGTCCACCCGCATTTCGCGGACAACGCGGTGTTCCGCCGCCGGTTCACGAAGGAGGTCGCGGCCGCCCGGCGCATCGGGGGCTTCTACACGGCGCACGTGATAGACGCCGACACCGACGCGGACCCGCCGTGGCTGGCGACGGAGTACATCGCCGGCCCCTCGTTGCAGGACGCCGTCGACGAGAACGGCCCGCTGCCCGAAGTGTCGGTGGCGGCGCTCGGTGCGGGGCTCGCCGAAGGGCTGCGGGCGGTCCACGACCAGAACGTGATCCACCGTGACCTCAAGCCGGGGAACGTCCTGCTGGCCCAGGACGGCCCGCGGATCATCGACTTCGGCATCGCCCGCGCGATGGACGCCCCGTCCCAGAGCATGTCCCTCGTGGGCACGCCCGGGTACATGTCGCCAGAACAGTACGTGGGCGGCGCCATCGGACCGGCCAGTGACATGTTCTGCCTGGCCGCCGTGCTGGCCTTCGCGGCGACCGGCCGCCACCCCTTCGGGGAGGGGCCGCCCGATGCCCTCGGCTACCGCGTCCGCCACGAGGACCCGGACCTGACGGGCGTCCCGGCGTCATTGCTGCCTCTGATCGCGGCCGGCCTGGAGAAGGACCCGGACGACCGTCCGCCGGCCGGGGAGTTCCTGGACCGCTGCTCCGCGCTGACCGTGGACGAGGGCATGTCCCTGCCGAAGAAGGTCAGCCGGATGATCGCGACGCGGGTGGCCGAGACCGAGGTCTTCGCGAAGGAGGCCGACACGGGTGGGCGGCAGGCGCCCCCGCCACAGGCCCCGCCCCCGCCGCAGGACCCGCCGCGGCCGCGACCGGCGCCCGCACAGGCGCGGCCTCCGCAACCGCGTCCCCAGCCAAAGCCGGGCGTCGCGGTCGCGGTCGGGGTCGTGGGCATCGTGCTGATCGCCCTGCTCATCGCCCTCACCGACAAAAGCGGCTCCAAAGGGGTGAACACCGCCAATGCCACGTCGACCCCGACCGAGACGCCGTCAACGAGCGGGACGACCAGCCTCACGGGCGACGACCCGAGCACCCCGAGCCCGACCCCGACCCCGGACCCGACGTATGAGGCCTTCGACGCGATCTCGCCCGGTGACTGCCTGGACGCGTACGAGGACCCCTACGACTCCTCCGAATGGAGCGAGGACGAACCCAACGCGGTCTCCTGCGGCAGCAGCAACGCCTACGTGAAGGTGACCGCAGTGGAGGAGGACGCCAGTTCGTGCGACTCCGAGGCGCTCGACGGAGAGTCGTGGTGGCGGTCCCCCACGTACGACGGAGACACGATCTACCTCTGCCTGCGCCGGGAGTTCAAGGAGGGCGAGTGCTTCCTGGGCAAGAAGGGCAGCGAGGAGGGCAAGGTGGCCATCACCGGGCACGGCCTGATGACCTCGTGGGGATGCAACAAGAACACCGTCCCAAGGGAGTTCGACTACATCCTCCAGTTCACCGGCTACTACGAGAGCCAATGCCCCAGCGACTCAAAGAGGTGGGACGACTTCCGCCTGGGCGTCCTATGCGCCCGAGTCGTCTAGAGACCCAATGTGACCGCTGCAGGCGCCTGCGCGGTCGCGGCAGATCACCCGGACGCCGGGCGCTCGACCAGCCAGACGACTCCCTCCGATAGTGGAATGAAGCGTTCCGTTCTGTTATAGTCAGAGCAGAACGTTCCGTTCCACATAGTTAGGGGTTCGATCATGACCTTCCTCGTCGCAGGTGCCACCGGGACCGTCGGCCGTCTCGTCGTCGAGGAGCTCCGCGCGGCAGGGCAGCCGGTTCGCGCCCTGACCAGGAACCCCGCCAAGGCCACCTTCCCCGAGGGTGTCGAGGTCGTCGCCGGCGACCTCGCCGACCTCGACTCACTGACCGGTGTCTTCGACGGCGTCGAGGCCGCACACCTGATCAACTTCGCAGGTGACGACTACACGCCCCTGCCCAACGGCGCCGACCTGGTGAAGCTGGCCGCCGAGGCGGGCGTACGGCGGGTCACGGTGCTCGGCGGGCGCGCGGACGGCGAGCTGGAGCAGGCCCTCACCGCCACCGACATCGAGTGGACGCTGCTCGAGCCGGTCGAGTTCATGTCCAACACGCTGCGCTGGTGGGCACAGACGATCAAGGCCGAGGGCGTCATCAAGGAGCCGTTCGGTGACCGGCTGAGCGCGCTGGTACACGAGCGCGACATCGCCGCCGTGGCCGCCACGGTGCTGATCGAGGGCGGGCACGGCGGCCAGACCCTCACCATCACCGGCCCCGAAGCGATCAAGCTCAAGGACAAGGTCGCGATCCTGAGCGCGGCCATCGGCACGGACATAGGGTTCGTGGAGCTGACCGTGGACCAGGCGCGCACCAAGTGGCGCGGCGACGGCATGGGCGAGGAGACCATCGAGTTCCTCGTCAACGCGCTGGGCAACACGCCAGAGGCCGGCTACACCGTGGTCCCGACCGTCAAGGAGATCACCGGCCGCCACGCGCGCAGCTTCGCCCAGTGGTCCGCGGAGAACGCCAACGCCTTCCGCTCCTGATCGATACCCACAGGGAAGGCGGCGGGACGGGCGCGCGGCGTCCGTCCCGCCGCCTTTCGCCCCTCACCCCCTTGATCCGTTCTGGGGCCGTCGCAGCCGCTCCAAAGTATTCCTTGACACGAATATTCTTGCTGGTGAATACTTCTCGGCATGGACGCACTCCTCAGCGCACTGGCCGATCCGGCCCGGTGGCGGCTCGTGAGCCTGTTGGCCGAGCGGCCCCGCTCGGTCGGCGTCCTCGCTCGGCTCACCGGGGCACGCCAGCCGCAGACGACCAAGCACCTGCAGACCCTTGAGCGCGCCGGCATCGTCACGTCCCAGCGCGCCGGCCAGCGCCGCATCTACGCGCTCCAGCCCGATCCCCTCCGGGACCTGGCCGCCGCGCTCAGCCGGCTCGCCGACACCGCGGACCGGCTCGGCGGCTCGCGCGAGACCTACGACCGCTACGGGCTCAGCCTCCAGGCGGAACGGCTCGCCGCGGAGGAGGCGGGGTGGGCCGACGGCCGCTCGTTCGGGTTCCGCCGGTCGCTGGCCGGACGCCCCGAGGTGGTGTGGCGCCACCTGACCGAGGCGTCCCTGCTCGCCCGATGGTGGACGCCCGACGACCTCCGCGTCTCCGAACTCGTCTTCGAGGCGCGACCGGGCGGGCGGGTCGTCCTGGAGTACCGCGATGCCGAGGACACCGACGGCTCCGACCTGGTCGCCGGACGCGCGGAGGGAGTCGTCGACGACGCACTCCCTGGCGAGCGTCTCACCTACCAGAGCTCACCGCTGCTTCCCGATGGCGGCCGCGCCTTCACCGCCCACGTGGACCTCGTCCTCCGGCCCACCGACACCGGAACCGATCTCGACGCCCGCTACCGGATCACCGGTAGCACGGTCGACTCCGCGGACTTCATCGCGGGCATCGAGATCGGCTTCGGCCAGAGCCTCGACAAGCTCGCGGCGAACCTCGCCGCGATCTCCGACAGCACCGAGCACGACATCGACACAGGGAGCACGAAATGACCGAGCAGACCGGCGGCCGCAGGGTCGTCACCAACATGAGCCTTTCCCTCGACGGCCACTACGCAGGGCCGGACGACCCTCGGGACATGAGCTGGGTGATGCCGTACGCCATCACCGACGTCGCCCGAGACCACCTGGCCGGCCTCTGGGAGACGGCGACGACGGCCCTGCTCGGACGGGTCAACGCCGAGGGCTTCCTCGGTTTCTGGCCCACCGTCATCGGCATGGAGGGTGCCGACCCGCGCGACGAGGGCTTCGCGAAGTGGCTCGTCGACAGCGACAAGGTGGTCCTTTCGTCCACCCTCGGCGAGGCGCCGTGGGAGCGGACGACGATCGTCGACAAGCCGACCACCGAGGCGGTCGCGGACCTCAAGGCGACCGACGGCGGCGACATCCTCGTGCTCTCCAGCGCGAGCGTCATCAAGGCGCTGCTGGCGGCCGACCAGGTCGACCGGCTTGCGCTCAACATCTTCCCGGTCTTCCTCGGCGGCGGCCCGCGCCTCTTCGACGACGGCCTGCCCGCCGGGAAGTGGACACTCGTCAGCCAGGCCGCGGGCGAGCACGGAACGCTGGCACTCGTCTACGACCGAGTCCGCTGAACGGGCCGACCAGCACGCGACTCGCCGTCGGCGTCTCGGCCGGAACCAGGGACGAGGATGATCCGAGAGTTCTGGGCGTCTCATCGGGCCAGAAGGAGATATTCGCAGTTGGTTACCACTCTGTCGTATCACGCACCCGCGGCCGGGCGCCGGAAGAAGGGCTCTGGACACGAAAGCGCGCCCGACTTGCGGGAGGTACGCATCGGTGACCAGAACAGCATGCGTGCTCTCGCATACGTCGAGGCGGACCCCGCGCTCGGAAACTCCGCCGACGGCGCGAGCAGGCGACCGAAGAACGCGCGGACCCTGGCCCTCTGGGAGGATCCACACCGGTCGCGGCGGCTCGCCGTCGTCACCACGAAGGCCGCCACCAGCCGCCGGTGCACCGAATATGAGGTGTGGGGGCCGTCCGGCGAGGCGCTCGGAACGATACGTCTGGACAAGGCGTCGCTGTTCCCGCCCCGACGTACCCGCTGGAACCTCCGGCCGGCCGTGGGCCCGTCCGTCGAAGGGGCCAAGGGCCGCCTGTTCTGGTGGTGGGTCTGGTGGTCGCTGTCCCCGCTCTGGCTGCTCATCATCCTGGGCAGCTTGATCTCCGCCAGCGGCGACATCGCGCGCATGCCCCGCAGCGTCGAATGGCGGTTGAACGGTGAGAAGGTGCTGAGCTTCGACGCTTCGACCGAAGGCTATCGGCTCTTCGTTCCGTGGCTTGACCTGCGCCTCGTGGCGGCGATGATCGCGCTACACAAAAGCCACCCGGGCATCCTCGCGTAGCTCCGCCGACGAGTCATCCGAGAAGTGGGCCACTGAAGGGTTAAGAGCCGGTGGCGGCGACGTTAACCCTTAATGAAAGGCGGTGTGGCCGACACGGAAATGAACAGCCACAGTTTGACAGGCATCCCTTCGTCCGGACTGTAGCGGATGACCTTACCAACCGGGCGAGGTTGGCCACTGAATATGGCCGGAAACGAGACTCGGGAGCAGAAATGTGGCGCACCCTATGGCACCTCCTGCGGGGCATCATTTTCCATAAGAGGTTCTGCCTCAGGAGCCCCGACGGCAAGCACGACCTGAGGAAGGCCGGCATCGTCGGTCGCTACAAGTGCGAGTACTGCCCCTACTACGAGAAGATCGACTAATTACCGGAGTCTCGGCATCATCGTGGGCCTCCGGAGTACGGCAGCGCTTCCGGCCGGCTGGTCCGGCCGGAAGCGTTCTTCCTCACCGAACGGCCCGTGCGGGCTTCCCTACTCGGGTGATCTCAGCGCGTCGGCCAGCCGTCCCGCCGGATCGGCGGCGATCCGGTGGCGCGACCGTCCAGCCGGCCGGGCGGCATGTCGAAGACATCGGCGTAGTGATCGGTCGGGATGACCAGCGTGCCCTGGGGCGAGAGGGCTCAGCGGCACGAAGGCGGCGGCCGAGGAATCACGAGTGACCCAACGCGCGGTGCCCGTTTGGAGCAGGCCACAGAAGATGCACTCCATGACCACCGAAGCCTACGAGTTCACGGTTCGACCAAGGGCAGGCCCATTGCGAAGTGGGTCTGAACTCGCCCGGCACGGTTGCCCCGCGGCGTGAAGAAGGCCATGATCGTGGCGTCATGTCCGAATACGCTCGGGAGCGGTTCATGGTGGGGTTCAGGCCCCTTGTTCTCGGTCTGTTGGTGGTGCCCGTGCTCGGCCTGGCGGCCTGCTCGGGCGGGGGTGGGGACAGCACCTCCAGCGGAGGAAAGGGCGAAGGATCACAACGTCCGTCACCCGCGTTGCCCTCACTCAAAGGAAGGACACTCGACGCCGTCAGCGACGAGCTTGGTCGCTCTTGGCCCGCCTACACCAAGGCGTTCAGGGCGCTGACTGACGGTCATCTGTTCGACGGTGAGTCCTACTCCGGTACCTGGATCGTCTGCACACAGGTCGAGGACCCTCAGGCGAAGAAGGTGGAACTCGGCTTCCTGCCCCCGCAGGTGCCCTGCCCGCCCGACGGCCGCGTCACCAACTGGCCCGTGGTGCCGAACTTCGTCGGCAAGACCGGCAATGAGGCGAAACAGGCCGCCTTGCAGCTCGGCTTCCCGTACGTGAGCAGCGAGCCCCTCGTGACCGAGGGATACGACGACGGTTCGCACCTCGAACGCGCCGTCTGCACCCAGGACCCGCCCGCCGGCCAGAGCATGAGCAAGTACTACGGCTCGGCGCTGGACCTGCGAGTCGCCGACAGCAAGGGGTCATGCACCCGGTAGTCGCCCTTCCGGTCATGTATCGGCGCGAAGACCCTGGATGGCCGCGGTGATCCCTTTCTTGTCGTAGGCGCTGGTGGGCATGGTGGCGCCGTGAGCGTGGCGGACGATGCCCCGGGAATCAATGAGCACGCTGCCTGACTGCTGCAGGGAGCCGAAGACCTTTCTGCTGAGGCCGATCATTTCGTGCGGGGTCCCTCGGCGACCCACGAGGACGGGGAACGGGACACGGCGCTTGTTCTTCCACGCGTGCGCTTCCTGACGGTCCGCGGGAACCGCGACGAGCACCTGAACATCGTCCTCTGCGAACTCGCTGCGGCACCGGACGAGGTCATGGACGTGCCTGTTGCAGACCGGGCACGACGTCGACCGCATGAAATAGATCAGCACGGCATGATCGCCCTTGTAGTCGGACAGGCGGACGGTCTGGCCGTCGGTGTCCTCCAGCACTACGTCAGGCGCAGGCGATCCGTTTTCGAGCATGGCGGAACTCCCCTTCGAACTCGGGTTTTGGAAATGCCGTCTACACAGGTCGGATGCCGATGGCCCCGGGGTCTTTACGGGTTTTCGGCGGGGCCGTTCATGTCGGCCAGGCTGAGCCGGAGGCTACTGCGGGCCCGGTGCAGCTGGGACTTCATCGCGGCGTTGCTCAAGCCGAGCGCCTCGGCCACTCTCCGCCCCGGGTGGCCCAGTACGTCCCGCATGATCAGTACTCTGCGCTGAACATCCGGCAACTCCTGGATCGCCCGCGCGACGAGCTCGGCCTCCAGCCGCCGGATGGCCTCGTCCTCGGCCGACGTCGCCAGACGGGTCTCGGCCTCTTCACGACGCTCCAGCAGCAGTCGAGCGCGGCGCAGGCACTCGTTCCGGACGATCCGGAACATCCACGATGCCAGCGCCCCGGTGGCGCGCAGTGAGCCGATCTTCCGGTAGAGGATGATCAGCGCTTCCTGCGCGGCGTCTTCGGCATCCTGCGGCGACGCGCAGAGATGCTCCGCGAAGCGCCGCACGTGGGAATGGGCGCAGGAGACCACCGCGGTGATCGACTCGCGATCACCGGCCTGTGCCGCCTCGATGAGCTGCGCGCTCACCCAAGAGCGGTCAGCCACGCCCGCACCCTTGCCGACGGAACGAGGTCCCGTAGAGCGCCTGCGGCACCGCCGGCATCACCAAGTCGCCCATCCACATCTCCTCCCCAGTGTTCGCCGTCACCCCATAAGAGGCCCGCAGACCGCGAAAGGATTCAGCGGAACCAGAGCGCGTCAGTGCTTTCTGCCCAGACCGCAGAACTGGTAGACCGGCGCCGGCGGCCGGTCGACGTCTCTGACGTCCGCACGCCATTGGGAGCACGAGACCACGCCGGGCTCCAGCAGCTCCAGGCCGTCGAAGAAGCGCTCCAGCTCCGCACGGCTGCGCAGGCACATGGGCGCCACGCCGGCGTCGTTGCTCATGTCGACCGCCTGCTGCGCGGCCTCACCATTGACCTCTCCGGTGGGATGGGCGATCGCCAGATGGCTGCCGGACGGGACGGCTTCGAGAAGCCGGTCGTTGTCGACATAGACGATGCGGGCCTCCGGCGCGATGGCCTGGGCGACCTCGTGGGTGTTGCCGGCGGTGGGCAGCCCGGTCCCGAGGTCCAGGAACTGCCGGATTCCGGCCTCGCCGGCGAGGTGGCGGACCGCACGTCCCAGAAACCCGCGATCGGCACGGGCCGAGGCGACGATGTCGGGGATGACCTCCTGGATCTGGTCGCCCAGTCTCCGGTCGGCGATGTAGTTGTCCTTGCCGCCCAGCCAGTAGTTCCATACCCGGGCCGTGTGCGGCACGGAGGAATCCACATGCTGCGGCCGGGCCGGGTCCTGAGGGGTGGAGTCGCCTGTCACGTCGGGCCCTTCCGTATGCGCTGTACACGCCAGATACAGGTGCCGAGCGGGTGAAAGCGAGCCTAAGCCATTTCCCCAGGCCACCGGCGGCTGGAAACGGTCAAATGTCACCCCATTCCCGCCCCGCCGTACTCTGCGGAGATGTCGATGAACGCTCGGCCGGAGTCGGGCCCCTCCCGAAAAATCCTCCGCCCCTGGCGATGGCGGCGACGATGGCGGTGGCTCGTCTCTTTGATGCTGGCCCCCGTTCTCGCGGCATCGGCGGCGGTCGTGGTCGCCTACGGGATGGGCGGCTGGTACGCGGTCAACGTGATGCTGCGCCGCGGCGCCAACATCTGGGTCGACGTCGACCCGGACGACCGCCGGCTGTCTCCGGGGATCCGGCTGTCGCTGGCCGGGCGGCGCACACCCGACCCGGCGGAACCGGTTCGCTGGCGGCAGGTCGCCGCCGGGCTGGACGTCGCCGAGCTGCCCGTCCGGGTCGGCGGCCGGCCCGTGGACGCTCTGCTGCTCAGCCGGATGGACCCGGCCCGCTACCGGTTCCGGGTGCTCAACCGTCCGGCCGGGGACCGGGACGTCGGCGACTGGATGACGGCCACCGGGGCGTCGCTGGTCGTCAACGGCAGCTACTACTCCCGCGACGCCGTCCCGGACACCCCCGTGATCAGCGACGGCCGCCGGCTCGGTCCTGCCGCATACCAGGCCGCGCACGGTGCGTTCGTGGCCGGCGGGACCGCCGGCCCGGACGGTGCGCGGCTGGTGGATCTCGCCGGTCACGACTGGCGGCAGGTCACCGGCGGCGCGCGTCAGGCGATGGTGTCCTATCCGATGCTGCTGGGAGCCGACGGGCACGGCCGCACCCCCGGCGCGGACGAGCGATGGCTGGCCAACCGCAGCTTCCTCGGCCAGGACGGCGCCGGGCGGATCGTCGTCGGCACCACCCGCGACGCCTATTTCTCGCTGCCCTCGCTCGCGGCGTTCCTTCCCCGGGCCGGGCTCGACCTCCGCCTGGCCCTGAACCTGGACGGCGGGCCGGTCGCCTGCCAGAAGGTGTCGGCGGGCGGATACCGGCGGGACTTCTGCGGACGTTACGAACTCGCCGTGCACGGTGACCAGCTTCAGATGCTGCGGCCGCTGGTGGATTTCCGGCGCTCGTCCCTGCCGATGGCGCTGGTCGCCGTCCCGCGCTGAATGTTGATCATGGACCCGGTGGAACGTCCTCCGCTCAGGACGCCGGTTCTCGCCGGGAGTGCGGCCTGGCCCGGACGTGCACGCGTTCCCCCTGGCGACCGAACAGGTTGAGGACCTCCACGGGCGAGTCGCCCGCGGGGCCGAACCAGTGCGGCAGGCGGGTGTCGAACTCGGCGGCCTCGCCCGGTCCCATGATCAGGTCGTGGTCGGCCAGGACCAGCCGCAGGCGCCCGGACAGGACGTACAGCCACTCATAGCCCTCGTGCGTGATCGGCTCGGGCCGGTTCTGTTCGGCCGGGATGATCGATTTCCAAGCCTGCAGGGGTCCAGGGTGGGGTGTCAGGGGGATCACCGTGCGGCCGTTGTGGACGCGGGGTTTGGCTCGGATGCGCGGGTCGCCGACCTCCGGCGCCCCGACCAGCTCGTCCAGCGGCACCTGGTGGGCCTGTGCGATGGGCAGCAGAAGCTCCAGGCTGGGGCGGCGCTGGCCCGTCTCCAGCCTGGAGAGCGTGCTCTTGGAAATGCCGGTCGCCTCGGCCAGCGCCGCCAGGCTCACACCACGCCGGGTGCGGATGCCCTTGAGACGGGGACCGACCTGGGCCAGTGCGGCGGCGATCGGGGTTTGCTCGTCCATCCGCTCATCTCACCTCCTGCGTCCCAGAATCGGCAACAGAAGTTGTCGGTTCATCGCCGGGGTCCGCACCATCGGCCGCGGAGGTGATCGCCATGATCAAGGCGACGAACGACCTGGCCGGCGGCGCGCCGCGCACCGCCGGCGACGGGACCTACGACGTGGTGGTGGTCGGTGCCGGTGCGGCCGGCCTGAATGCCGCCCTCCTTCTGGGGCGGGCCCGCCGCAAAGTGATGATGATCGACGCCGGCGAGCCGCGCAACGCGCCCGCCTCGCACATGTACGGCTTCTTGTCGCGCGACGGCTCGGACCCCGCGACCCTGCTCGAACTCGGCCGCGCCGAAATCGCCCGGTACGGCGTCCGGCTGGTCCAAGGCCGGGTCGAGGCGATCGACCACGGCTACGACGTCCGCATGGTCGGCGGGCCCGTGTTCCAGGCCCGCCGGGTCCTGATCGCGACCGGACTGCGGGACGAACTGCCCGACATCCCCGGCGTGCGCGAACGGTGGGGCAAGGACCTGCTGCACTGCCCCTACTGCCACGCCTACGAAGTCCGTGACCAGCCACTCGCCGTCCTCGGCACCAGCCCGGGCGCCGTGCACCAGGCCCTGCTCCTGCGCGCCTGGAGCGACGACGTCGTCTTCTTCACCCACACCCTTGAGCTGTCGGCGCAGGACCGGGAAAGGCTGGAGGCGCGCGGCCTGCGCATCGTCGAGGGCCGGATCGGACATCTGGTGACCGAGGACGACCGGCTACAGGGCGTCGCTCTCACCGACGGCCGGATCGTCCCCCGCGCCGCCGTCTTCCTCTTCCCACGCATGGTCCCGCAGGACGAACTGCTGACCCGGCTGGGCTGCGCCAACGACGGCAACGGCTGGGTCACCACCGACCGCACAGGCCGCACCAGCGTTGACGGCGTCTGGGCCACCGGCAACGTCATCGACCCGCGCGCCCAGGTGGTCACCGCCGCAGGCATGGGGTCGGCCGCCGCCTTCGCCATCAACACCGACCTGCTGGAGGAGGACGTCGACCACGCCGTCCAGCGGCGTCGTGCCGAGGCACGGGGCGACGGCCGATGAGCGTGGAAACGGCACGACGGCAGGCGCCGATCTCTCGCGGGAGGCTGCCGCTCGGGGTCTACCTGCTCGCGTTCAGCCTGTTCGCGATGGGCAGCGCGGAGTTCCTGCTGGCCGGGGTGCTGCCGGAGATCGCCGCCGACCTCCGGATCAGCCTGTCCTCCGCCGGCGCGCTGATCTCCGCGTTCGCCGTCGGTGTCGTGATCGGCGGGCCTCCCTTCGCCATCATGACGCTGCGCTGGCCGCGGCGCGCCACACTGGTCGGCGCGCAGGCCGTCTTCGCCGTCTCGGTGGCGGTCGGCCTCCTGACCGGCGACTACACGGTCCTGCTTGCGACCCGCTTCATCTGCGGCCTCGCCTACGCGGGGTACTGGGCGGTCGCGGCGGTCACCGCGATCGGCCTCGTCACGCCCGACCGCACCGCACGCGCCTCCGGCGTCGTCGTCAGCGGGCTCAGCTTGGCGATGATCGCCGGGGGCCCGGCAGGCGCGCTGCTCAGCTACTTCACCGGATGGCGGGGCGGATTCTGGGGCGTGGTCGCCCTCACCACCGCCGGCGCGATCCTTTGCATGCTCGCGGTGCCGGCGACTCGGGCGGACGCAGAGCCCAGCGTGAGGCGGGAGCTGGTGACGATGAGGCGGCCGCAGCTGTGGGTCGTCTACGCCGCCACCATCCTGAGCACCGCCGCCTACATGATCTCGTTCAACTACCTCGCGGCGCTTCTGACCGACGTCACCGGCGTCCCCGGCGTGTGGGTCCCCGCGGTCCTCGCGCTGTTCGGCGTCGGCGCCTTCATAGGCCTGTCCATCGGAGGCAGGATCGCCGACAGGGAGCCCACCCGGGCACTTCTGACAGGGGCGATGGGGATAGTGGTCAGCTCGATCCTGCTGGCGGCCCTCGCCCGTCATGCGTCGGCCGTCGTCCCTCTCGTGCTGCTTCTTGGGGTCGCCGGCTTCGTGCTGAACCCTGCCATCTACGGGCGGGTGTTCACCATCGCCGCACAAGCACCGACACTCGCCGGCGCCACCACCGTGTCCGCGTTCCAGCTCGGCATCAGCCTCGTCCCGGCCCTCGCCGGGACCGCCCTGAACGCCGGCTTGGGCCTCACGTCCGTCACCTGGATCGGCGCCGGCCTGGCCACGGCCATCGTCCCGGCCGTCCTTACAGACCGGACGCTGTCGCGCCGCCGTCCACCGTGACCTCAGCCGGGCCGCGGCTGCGCCAAGGCCCATGCGCACTGGGTGTATGCGCTATGCCGACAGCCGGACTCTGTCGTGCCGGAGCGTCGCCCACCTCAAAACAGACCTGCTGCACCGACTCTGACATCGGCTCCATCTTCCGGACTGTCTGCCTCGTAGACAGCCGAAAACCAAATCTTGGACGACGTGGTCGTCCAAAAGTGGGGAGAAACCCGATGAACTGCAAGGACGAGCCCGCGCGGTTCGGACTCACCTGGCTGAGCCTGGGCTGCTTGGTCCCCGACGGCACCAGCGTCGAGGAGGCCGAGCAGAACCTCCTGGGCCAAGCCCGCGAAGCCTGGCCTGCCGTCGCCGAGTTCGAGGTTCGGCGCTTCATGACCCCCGACGACTATGAGGAGTCGAGCGACTGGTCTGTGCCCCCCGGCTATCCCACAGTGATGGTCAGGCCCAGGCCCCAAGCCGACTGAATCCCGCGTGGTCGCTTGCGGGAGCGGCCTGCCTTCGTGTCGTCCGCGACGCGTGGGAACCATCGCCGCCGCTTCGGCGGCCACCACCTACCGGACCGGCCTGCTCCCCCAAGGGAGCAGGGCCGGTCCGTTTTCGTTCCGCGGAAAGCCCGCCGGAGCGTCGGACCTCGCGGGTTCCTTCAGTTACCGCTTGAGGCGCGGTCGAGGCCGGCCTTCCGGGCCAGCGCGTCGGCCTCCGCAGTCCCCCGCGCGGCCTTGCCCTTCGCCCGCCGTTGCCGGTAGAGCAGCACGGGGAGCCCGCCGCCCACCGGGGAGGTGACCCCGCCGAAGCGCCGGTCGCCCGCGAACCACACCAGCTCCGGGTGCGCCCGCCGAGACCGGGCCTTGGGAGAGCGGTTCAGCAGGCCCCCGCCGAACGGGGCCGTGTGCCCCTGCGCGAACTCGATCGTCACTCGCTGCCCGGCGCCGCCGGAGATCATGTCGAAGGACGCGGGGAAGGCCTCCCAGCCGTACGTCCGAAGAACGCGCTCGGTGCGACGCAGCGCGACCATCGCCGTCGCCTCCAGGGGCAGCGCCAGCAGCACGAGCAGCAACTCGGCCACGAAGATGAGCGCCGGTACGCCGAGCAGCACACAGATCGGGACGACCGCCACGGCCGCCGCGACGGTGGCGATGAGCCACAGCCGAAGCCGGCGCGCCCGCCCGCGCACGTTCTCCCTCGTCGGGGCGTGCTCCCAGGCGGGTCCAGGCGGCGGGGGGACCTCGATCATCAAGGCGTGATGCTAGCAGGACGCCATCGGTCGCCCGTGTGCTCGGCCGCCAGGGCCGAGTGCTCCCCGAACCGCTTGCACGACGACCAGGGCCCGGGTGGCCCCGCGATGTGGCGCAGGGTCATAGGACGGCGGAGCTGCGGCGTTCGAGTAGGACGACGTCGCGCCATTGACCGTGGAGTCGCCCGAGGCGGCGGCGGGTCCCGACAGTGCGGAATCCGGCCTTGGTGTGCAGGCGGAGGCTGGGGGTGTTTTCGGGGAAGACACCGGTCTGGATGGTCCAGATGCCATCGGCCTCGGTGGCGGCGATGAACGTGGTCAGCAGTGCGGCGCCGATGCCTCGGCCACGGGCCTTGGGGCGGACGTAGATGCTGTGCTCAACCACCCCGGCGTAGCAGCACCGGTCAGAGCCGGGGCTGGCAGCGATCCAGCCGAGCACGTTGTGACGCGGGTCTGCGGTGGGGTCGGTCGCGACGTACCGGTACTGGTCGAGCCTGGTGGCGTCAAACGCCTCCCAGGTGGGGGCGGTCGTCTCAAAGCTGGCGTGTCCGGTGTCCAAGCCGTGCTGGTAGATCGCCAGCACCTGGTCGGCGTCCGCGTGCTGCATGGCGCGGATGGTGATGCCGGGGTCCTGGTGCTGGTGAGTTGGCATGGTGCCTGGCGGCGAGCAGTTCGCGGCGGTACTGGGGTCAGCCATCAGGTGTTTCCCTCGGGCGGACAACTCGGCGTGATGGGGGCCGGGAGCCCCATGACGAGATCGGCGGCGGTGGGGAAGCACCGCACGCACGCCTGGTTGATCCGGTAAAAGCGGGCGGTGCCGTGCTGGTCGACCAGGACGAACCGCACGTCCGAGAGCACTTTGAGGTGCGCTGAGACGGTCGACTGGCCGACATGGACTGCGTCTACGATCTCGCCGACGTTCATCGGCCGTCCCCGGCGGGCGAGGAGGGACACGATCTGGACGCGGGTCGGGTCGGCCAGTGCCTTGAACCAGGACGCGTACTCGGTGGCGGTCGGCCGATCGAGCGGCCCTTTCTCCTCGTTCATCGTCCATCGACGATAGACGATAGACGATGAAAAGTGCATATGGAAGGGCGGGGGCCTGGTGCCGGGAATCGTCAGGCGTCGGCGGGCAGGAGTTCGGCGAGCAGGGCGCGAACGCGGGCGTCGATCTCGTCGCGAATGGGGCGGATCTTGTCGGCAGGCTGGCCGGCGGGTCGGGAAGCCGCCAGTCCAGATACCGCTTGCCGGGGAAGACGGGGCAGGTGTCGCCGCAGCCCATGGTGATGACCACGTCGGCGGACTGGACGGCCTCGCCAGTCAACCCCCCGCCTCGGCCATCACCTCGGCTACGGCGGGGTTGACGGTGTCGGCGGGCGCGGATCCGGCCGAACGGACACGGACGCGCCCGGCGGCATGGTGGTCCAGCAGCGCGGCGGCCATCTGAGAGCGTCCGGCGTCGTGGACGCACACGAACAGCACCTCGGGCACGGCGGACGCAGTGCCGGTCATGATGCGGCGGGAACGGGCACACGCGAACCGAGAGCCGCCGACAACCGCTCCAGCACCCCCGGATTGAGCCAGTAGTAGACCCAGGTCCCGCGCCGTTCGGAGTCGACCAGACCCGCCTGCTTGAGCACCTTGAGGTGATGACTGATCGTCGGCGCGGTCAACTCGAACGCGTCGGTCAGGTCGCACACACACGCCTCGCCACCCTCGTGGCAGGCGATCAGCGACAGCAGCCGCAGCCGCACCGGATCGGCGAGCGCTTTGAACAGCGGCGCCAGCTCACCGGCCGCGGCGTCGCTCAACGGTTCACACGCCAGCGGTGTGCAGCATGCCCCCTCGCCGTCGGCGGCGGCCGGGCCAGGAGTCAAGATCGGCAGCTGTTTAGACATGTCTCTAATTTGACATCCTTCTATCCATCAATGCAAGCTGAGGCCAGTAGCTGATTAGACAACCGTCTAAACAGCGCTCGACCGGAGGAGGCTCCACATGTCTCGCGTTCAGCTCGCTCTGCGGGTGTCCGATCTGGAGGGCTCGATCGCCTTCTACTCCAAGCTGTTCGGCACCGAGCCGGCCAAGCTCCGGCCCGGCTACGCCAACTTCGCCGTCGCCGAACCGCCCCTGAAGCTCGTCCTGATCGAGGGCGAGAACGGCGAGCCGACCCGCATGGATCACCTCGGCGTCGAGGTGGAAGACTCCAGCCTCGTCCACGACGCGACCAAGCGGCTCGCCGACGCCGGACTGGCCACCCTGGAGGAGAACGACACCTCCTGCTGCTACGCCCTCCAGGACAAGGTCTGGGTCCACGGCCCCGGCGGCGAACCCTGGGAGGTCTACACGGTCAAGGACGACGCCGACACCCTCGGCAAGAGCACCGCCGCCACGGGGGAAGGCGACGCCTGCTGCGGCACCTCGGCATGCTGCACACCCGACGAACAGGCCCTCGACCCCGCCCAGACCCCGGCTGAGGCCAAGACCGCAGCCGGATGTGCCTGCACGGCTTGATCCATCACCAGGCAGCCATCCACGGGTTCTAGCGTTCTGGCAGCGTTGCGTGTGGAGATGTGGGCGCGATGTCGATCATGGTGTTCGTGATCGCCCATCGTTCGTGGTCTCGCCAGGCTCCATCGATGTACAGCAGTTCGGGCGAGTAGCCCTCATGCCGGAAGCCGACTCGTCGCACCAGCCTGAGGGAGGCGTGGTTATCGGGCTGTATCTGGGCTTCGAGCCTGTGAAGTTGCAACTGCTCGAAGGCGTAGCGCACGACCAGCGCGAGTCCTTCTGTCATGTAGCCCTGTCCGGCGGTGGGCGCGAAGGCAGCGTAGGCGATGGACCCGGATTGAAACCGTCCCCGGATGATGCTGTTGACGTTGACCACACCAGCGATGGCTCCACTGTCGCGCACGCAGATCAGCACCGATTCCTCGGCGGGCTGCTCGTATCGCGTGAGGTAAGCCTGGAACTGCTCTGATGTGGACGGCAGAGCCATCCACGGGCGGTGGAGCTCCATACTGGCACTCACCAGCTCAAGGAACTCCTTCTCATCGTGCCTGGCGAGGTGACGCAGGGTCACCCGGCAGGACGCGTCCGGCTGGTTGTCCAGAAAGGCTTCGATCGCCGCATCGTTCACGGACGGACGGTACCCGGCACCTGGAGAGATAGACGACCGTTGCCCCTGCCTCGAACATACCGAGCAAGCGACACGGCGGAGTCGGCCTGGGAAGGACCCACACCAGCCGCAGGGGGCGGTTGCGGCGGCCGCGCGGGCGGCTGTGGTCCACCCCGGTAGGGTCCCCACGGACGCTGTCCAGCGCTCGTCAAACAACCCCCTCCCAAGATCGGACGGGGGGCTGTGACGTGGAAGCCGCCTAGCGGACCAGCCTCGTCCGCTGACCTGCTCGGCAGCCTTCCGTGCACCACTCGGTTCCGCCACCGTCCAGCCAGTCCAGACCGCCGTGAGCACGCGCGTCAGCAAGCCCGAGCGCTCCGCACCGGCCCGTCCAGGGTGCTCGTTCGCGCGAACGGCGCCTGCCCGTGGCGGAGTGTCTCGCACGAACGAGCGTCCCGGGCCGCGGGGGCCGCGGTGTCAGTCTCCGGTTCAACCAGCGCAACCACCCGGGACCTCACCTGAAAGATCGACCATCCCGCTTGCCGATGGCGGCGACGCCACGACGGTCTTCCCCGGAGCATGCCTTCATCATCACGACAAAGAAAAGAGTCCGAAATGAACATTGCCTTAATCGTCGCTGCCGTGCTGGGCGTCCTGGCGGGGCGCGCCGCGAGGACGAAGGACTGGGCGGCCATCCCCATGGCCGTCGTGGGGATCGTAACTCTCCTCCTGGCGGGCAACAAACTTCCCGCCGTCGCTATCGCTGCCGTGCTGGGCTTCCTGGCAGGGCTGCCGAAGAAGAACTGGGTGGCTTACGTCGGAGCCGGCGGACTGCTCTTGGCCGCGCTGCACTTTACGCAGTGAGCCGCAGGGCGGCCGCCCAGAGGACCAGTAGTCCCATGGCCTAACCCCGCTCCGATCTCATTCGCGGACGGGGTAACCCCAGTGCCCCGGCAGAGAGACTTCAGGTCTCTCTGCCGGGACATTTTCGTCATAGGACCCGAGAACTGCAGGTGGGGCCAAGGCATTCTCGGTTAGCACGCTTGCCGGGTCTTACTCGTCGGCCGGCGCGTACACCAGTTCGAGGACTCCGGATGGGAAGGCCGTGCTCTTCACCAAGCGCAGGTTCACGGCCTGATCCAGCTCGGGGAACAGCGGCGCGCCCTTGCCGGTGACGGCGGGCAGCACCCAGAGCCGGTACTCGTCGACCACGCCGAGCTTGATCAGGGAGTGCATGAACTCGGTGCCGCCGGCGGCGACGAGGTCCTTGCCGGGCTCGGCCTTGAGCTTGGCGATCTCTTCCCTCGTGTCACCGCCGGCAATCCGGGTCTCGGGCCAGTCGTCGGCGGTTTCGAGGGTGCGGGAGAACACGACCTTGGGGATCTCGTTCATGGCCTTGGCGGACGGGTGGTCGGAGTTGGGCCAGTATCCGGCCATGATCTCGTAGGTGTTGCGGCCCATGAGGAAGGCCCCAGCCTCCCACAGCCGGCTGACGAAGTACTTTTCCTGCTCGGGGTCGTCGATGCTCATCATGACGTCCCGGATTCCGTTGTCCCCGTCAGCGCTCTTACCGTCGAGTGAGACGTAAAAGCCCAGAATCAACTTCCGCATCCGGTGCCTCCATGTGGGTCTTCCCCCGCCGGGACGGTCCCAGCGTCCACCGCTCGATCAACTCGTGCTCAGTGGCTGATCACTCGCAGACTCAGACCGCCGGTCCCCCCAAAACTCATCGCGCTTCAGGCCATCGACATGATCAAGAAGAAGGGGGCGACGCGATGGCCGTGGACACCCAGCGTGGCCCCTGACGCGACGAGGGCGCGCGTAGATCCCCCTGGGGAATGCCCCCTGATTGCCCGCCGATTTCCGCTGACCTGGCCGCCTAGCGTTCCCATCGCCCGTCCCCTGGCCTGCGACGCTTGGGCCGGCGGAGTCGTACAGGCATGCATGGTCCGGCACCCCCGCACCCCGACCGTCCGCCTTTCAGAAGTTGCAACGACCGTGATCCCGCGGAAGGTGCCAAGGTAGACGGTGCTCGTACTGCCCGGCCTTTCTCCGCTGGGCACGGTCGACGAGCGAGGCACGCGGGTCGGCTGCCAGCTCGTACACCTCGACCTCGAACGGGTCGGCGTCGCACTCGATGAGGTGGCTGAGCGCCTTCCGGTCCTGCTCGACGGTGGACGGACCTACGGAATCCCCAGCACACCCCGATACTCGTCGCCCCATGGTCACGATGGCGGTCCTGCTCGTACCGTCACGGGCATGAGGCGGATCGCTGCGTGGACTGTTGTGATCACCATCGTGGTGGGTGTTGTGCTCGGCGGGTGTGTCGCGTTTGCTCCTGGCTGGATCGTCCGGCATGACCTTGGTGCGCACGGTCTGGCCACCCTGTCGGCAGCCGACCGGTTGAAGGCCACAAACGACGTACGGGCGACCGTACTGCAGGGCCTGGCGGCTCTGGTCGCCCTGGGCGGGGTGGGGCTGGGTGCGGCCGTGACGTTGCGTCAGATACGCGTCAGCCGGGAAGGCCAGTTCATTGACCTGTTCACCAAGGCCCTTGAGCAGTTGTCGAGCGAAGAAGTGGTCGTGCGACAAGGCGGTGTGTACGCCATGGAGCAGATCGCCGGGGCCGCCCCGCACTACCGAGGCCACATCGCGGCGCTGCTGGCCGGCTTCGTCCGGCAGCAGGCGCCGTGGCCGCCGTCACGGCCGTTGGAGGAGATTGAGGCCGAACGGCGGAGCTATACCGGTGGGCTGCGCGATGACATCGGGGGAGCCATGGCGGCTCTCAGCCGCCGGACGATGATCCTGCCGGGAACCGGCATCGAACTGGAAAAGGTCGATCTCCGGGGTGCTGACCTGGCCGGCCAGAACCTGAGCAGGTTCTGCTTCGTGGGCTCCAACCTTGAAGGTGCCACGCTCGCCGGATGCGATCTGTCCCACACAACCCTCGCCGACACCGTGCTGAAGGATGCCGACCTTTCCGGCGCGACGCTGACCGGAGCGGATCTGACCGGGGCCGACCTGACTGGGGCCATAGGTGTCGACCAGACTCGGTCGTGAGATCCCCTTGATCACCCTGGCCAATTCCCACTAATGGCCCGCCACCATAGCCGCTGAACTGCGCATCCTCGGCCTGATGGGAACCGACAGCACTCCGAATCGCCCGAGGGCAAGTGGACCCGGAGCACAAGGTCGGCCAGGCCCGAACACCGGAAGCCGCATGGCGTGCGCCACGAGGCGCTGTTTGACCGTGCGGAGGTGAAAGGACTCCGCTGATGGCCCGTCGTAGCGGGTCGTTGAAGTTGGAGGCAGCCTGATCCCGGAGACACGGGTGAGGGCGGGAGCAGCCTCGACAACGTCGGGACGTGCCGGTACTGCCAGATGGCACGGGTCCGGTTAACGAGTGGGAAAGGTGTACGTGAGGAACCAGTGGTGTAACGCCCTTCAAGGCTTCCACCAGCTCAAATCTGGCGGATATGGGCTGGGTAGCGGTGCGCACCCGCCGGGCGATGCCTGGTGGGGAACTCCTGGGCCGGTTGTCGCGCTTGGTCGGGAGGCTCTGGTGAAGGACTACGGCGTAGCCAGAGCGATGCCGCAGGGGCATAGCTGGACACCTCCTCCCACAAACGGTCAACAGTGAACGTGGGAACCATCTCGTACTGCTCCCCGGTCCGTCTCTTCCAAGGACGGGCTGGGGATAGGCGTGTCGTCCGCCGAAGGTGCGTGGTGGGGCGGAGCCTGCGTAGTACTCCGAGCGCGGGAGAGCCGCGCACATGGGGAAGGCAGGCAGCAGTTTCAGCAGGTAGGGACGTCATGTCAGGAGGTCGCCTGTGAATATGGGCGAACTGCTGCTTGAGCCGGAACTGGCCGAGTGGCGGGTACTGAGTATTCAGAACAAGCTGCACCGTTGGGCCGGTGAGGATTCCTCTCGGCGGTTTGATGATCTGTTCAATCTGGTCGCTGACCCGGCGTTCCTCGTGATGGTGTGGCGTCGGGTCCGGAGTAATACCGGGTCTCGGACGGCAGGCGTCGATGGGCTGATAGCCCGCGACATCCCTGCCGGATGGGGCGAGGAGACGTTCCTGAACGGGTTGCGGGAGCAATTGCGCTGCCGCACGTTCGAGCCGCTGCCGGTCCGAGAGCGAATGATTCCCAAGCCGCGCTCTTCCAAGAAGCGCCGGCTGGGCATCCCCGTGCTCGCTGACAGGGTCGTTCAGGCGTCGCTGAAGCTGGTCATGGAACCAATCTTCGAGGCGGAGTTCCAGCCGTGCTCGTTTGGGTTCCGCCCGAACCGGCGTGCGCATGACGCGATCGCTGAGATTCACCACATGGGCTCCCATCGCTACACATGGGTGCTGGAGGCGGACATCGAGGCGTGCTTCGACACCATCTCGCACACGGCCCTGATGGACCGGGTGCGCAGACGAATCGGAGACAAGCGCGTGCTGGCGCTGGTGAAGGCGTTCTGCAAGGCCGGGATCCTTACCGAGCTCGGCCAGCGGCAGGAGACGACCGCCGGTACTCCGCAAGGGGGCATCCTGTCGCCGCTGCTGTCCAACATCGCGTTGTCGGTGCTGGACGACTGGTTCATGGACCAGCATCAACGGTCGATGGCGACGGTCAGGCAGAGGGACGCTCGGCGGCAGAAGGGTCTGGCGAACTGGCGACTCGTCCGCTACGCGGACGACTGGGTCGCCATGGTCAACGGGACTCGTGCTGACGCGGAGCAGCTGAGGGAGGAGGCCGCCGGGGTTCTGACTCCGATGGGCTTGCGCCTGTCGGAGAGCAAGACCCTGGTTACCCACATCGACGACGGTTTCGTGTTCCTGGGGCACCACATCCAGCGGCGCCGAAAACGCGGAACCCAGACGTGGACCGTCTACACCTATCCGAGTAAGAAGGCGCTGAACTCCATCATCGCCAAGGTGCGGGCAGTGATCCACCCAGGACAGTCGAACCTGAGAATCCTGTTGATCCGCCTCAACGCGGTGATCCGAGGATGGTGCAACTTCTTCCGCCACGGCTCGTCCAAACGGACGTTCAGCTACTTGGCCCAATACGTATGGCACCGCGTCTGGTGGTGGCTGCGTAAGAGGCACGGTGGCCTGTCGTGGAAGAAGATGCGGACCCGGCTAATGAACGGCGGCTGGGAGTTCACCGCAGATGGGATCACGCTCCTGGACGCCGGAATGATGCCGGTCACCCGGTATCGCTGGCGGGCCTGGGACATCCCAACACCCTGGTCACGGCTAACAGCAGAGCCATCACCAACGGCATGAACCTGTGGAGAGCCCGGTGCGGTGAGAGTCGCACGCCGGGTTCGGAGGGCGGGCCGGAGAAACGGACCAGCCGCAAGGCTGGCACCGCGCTCCGGTCCGACCCCTACAGCGATCACCGCCTCTCCAGGCGGCTGTCCTGGCGGGCTGCCTCGCGCTACACGATGTCAGCGTTCGCGAACGGACTTGAGGTCGATGTCGAGGGCGAAGGGCTGGGTCGCTGTGATCCGGTCGTGGTGCACGCCGGTGGCGACATATGCGCCGCTGGAGTCGTCCAGCTCATAGGTGTAGACCGCGAACGCCGGTGCGGTCTGGTCGGTCTCAACGCGCCAGTAGTGCCTGATGCCGGCTGCCGCATACAGGGCCGGTTGCATCCGCCGGTCCTTACGCTTGGTCGACGGGGATACCACCTCGGCGACGAGGGTGACCGACTCGGCATGGATAGGCCGGTCATAGGGGTCGTGCTCGGTCGAGTACACGACGATGTCGGGAGCGATCTCGACCGGTTCCACCTCGTCGTCGTCCAGGAGCACGTCCACATCCGTGTCCACCTGCCAGGCGTCGGGGGCGGCGTCTTCGATGCGGGTCGCCAGGCGCCGCGCGATGCGCTGGTGGATCGGGCGGGGCCGTGGGCTCACGACAAGTTCTCCGTGGATGAGGCTCACGCGTACTGGGAGGTCTTCGGGCAGCGCCTCGTAGTCCGCCCGGGTCCAGGTGTCACCGGACGGCAGCGGAAGAGTCATTGCGGGCATGGCTCCTGGGTGCCTCCGGTCGGGGTCGGTACGGATACTCACCCAGAGTACCTTCGGCACATCTCCCCAAGCCTCCGCCGTGGCAACCGCTCCGGCACAAGCCTCAAGCTTCACCCTCGCTCAGGGGCGGGAGGGAGACTGAGCGGTGAGGAGTGAGACGGTGGCGCAACCAGCCTCTGGTACCGGTGGCCTAATTGCACGTTGATTGCACGGCGGCGTTCTGAGCCAGAAACGATCAAGGCCCAGGTTCGGGGATCATCTCCCTGAACTGGGCCTTCTCAGTGGAGCGGGTGACGGGAATCGAACCCGCGCTGTCAGCTTGGGAACCATTGCGAACTCGGCTGTCACCCTCGCTGACCTGGCGTTCGACCGTCCCGCAAGTGACCGTGAGTGCCCTCACTGACCGCCCCTAATGGCACGCTAATGGCACGACGGCCTAGCGGTGACCTGGGTGGTCACCACGGGCAAGAGCTTCAAGCGTCGTGCGCGGCTAGTCCTAGCCGCCTTGGCTCGCTGAGCGCGGAGGCCGGCAGCCCTGGTGATGTGGGCGGATGTTGCGTCGCCGAACGCCGAGCGGCACGAGCACGGATGCCGGTACCGCGGTGATGGCTGCTGGGTTGCCGACATCGGCCCAGCGAACACGGTCTTCCGTAACGAAGCCACAAAGCTACACCGTGGCGCGAAACCAAAAGGCCGAGGAGGCTGAAATGACTTCAATGACCGTTTCGCTGGGGCGCTCCCTCAGGGGCGCGGAGATCATGGCCATCGTCAAGGCGGTCGCCGAGCAGACCGGCGAGGAGTTCCACACCGCCCACGACTACGTGGACGGCGACGTCTACCGCATCCGCCAGTGGGGCTACGCGGACTTCGGCCTGCTCGTCAGCCCCTCGCGGGATGAAGAGTTCATCCGGCCGGACGCGTCGTACGACCGGGTGGTCGTCAGCAGCCATCAGTGGTTCGTTCCGGGTGAAGACGCCAACTACGACCCCGACAGCCACGAAAGGGTCATCAACGTCGTGCGCGAGTTCGGCGAGGCGCTGGGCCGTCACCTGTCCGGCGCGACCGAGGCAGAGGGTCGGCCGTGTGGCCGCAGGAGGTCACCGTCTGTGCTCTCTGCCAGCGCATCGTCTCGGGCACCTACGGCGTGCTGCGCTGTGCGGAGGACGGGGAGAACTCGCCGACGCGCACCATGCAGGTCATGCCCGTGGCCAGCTGAGCCGGGACCGAGAGGTTCTAGCGTGACCATGTTCCGCACCCAGGCCATGGCCTGGGTGCGGAACGCCTTTGCATCGTGGGCTCGGGCGCTGGAGAAGGCAGAGCTGGAGATCGGTGCGATCCATCTCCATGACCTGAGGCACACGGGCAACACCTACGCGGCTGAGTCCGGGGCCTCGCTGGCTGAGCTGATGAACCGGAGGGGACACACGTCTACGCGGGCCGCGGAGGTCTACCTTCACGCGCGGCGAGAGCGTGACCGCGAGATCGCCTCGTCGCTCGGCAAGATGACCAAGCGAGAGCTCAGAAGGCCCAGAAGCAGAGCAAGATCAAGCGATCGGGCATGTAGCGGGCACGGTGGCTGATGAACGAAAGACGCCCAGCGTCAGTGAGGAGTCACTGGTCTGGGCCTTCGACTTGGGAGCGGGTGACGGGAATCGAACCCGCGCTGTCAGCTTGGGAATAGTTTCGATCTTGCCTGCTGCACCCGCTGACCTGGCCTCGCACCGTACCGCAAGTGACCGTGAATGCCCCTTGATCACCCTGCCTAATGGCCCGCTAATGGCCCGGCGCCCCAACCGCTTACCTGGGCACTCTCCTGCCCTCGTGGCCCGTCGCCGCCTATCCCGCACGGGCTGACAGCGGCCAGTCCAGATTCCCCACGTACGGCCAGTTGCGATGTCACTCTCCGTTGAGTGTGGTCCGGCACGGTGCCCCTGCCGGAGACGCAGCACGACGGTGTTTCCAGTACCGCCGGCTATGGAGGGCGCCCATGGGACCTGGCCAGGGTCTCGGACCTGTGGGGGATGTCCTAGCCAAACATCGGGCCGGAGATGCCTTCAGAGAAGGCGAAGAAGTAGGGCGCACAAAGGGCTGATGCCGAGGAACATCAGGGCGAGGCCACCGCGGACGATGCGGCAGGCATCCGCCGGTCATGGCCTTCGAGGCGCAAGCGTGGCTCGCCCCCCAAGACCGTCCGCGGACCGGCGGCCAAGGCGTGCCGGGTCATATCGTTCATTCGGGGCCGAAGAGCAGGGACAGGACGAAGGCGAGCGTGAAGCATAGCCCGAAACAGACGAAGACTCCGCCGACCCAGCCGCCACGCATCGACGTGCCCTCAACAAAGGCCACGGTGGGCTTCTTGGGTTGGTACAGGACTTTGACCGGGCTCCCCTCACGCAGGCGCTGCGTCCCGATGTCGCCGCCCTTGGTCGTGATCTCGCGCCCGTCCTCGGTGACGAACTCGACGGTCGTCTCCCGGATGGTGCTCCCGTTCTCCCCGAAGATGACGTCGAGCTTGGTGATCCGTCCGGAGACGCGCACCGCGCGGGCACGGAACAGCCTGGCTCTGACCAGCAGGACGATCCCGGCCACGGTGAGGCAGACCCCGAGGACGACCAAGAACGACAACTCGTCCACGAAACCTCCCGGTCGCCTGCGCGGCCCCTCGACCGGACCGTCCGCGGCAGGCTACAGGGACCCTGCGAACTCCGGGATGCCGGGGCGGTCCAGCCAATCAGTGGGGAACCCCAACTGGCCGCTGACAACGGGCACGCTCACCCTCGACGCCATCCCGGTGGGGGGCCGGCGTCCCGGTCGGCGGCCACGGTAGTGGAGCAGAAGCGGCGAGTGCGGCGAGTCGACGTCGAGCGCGCTCCCCGCCTCGGCGTCCTGCGACCCACCCGGCTCGGCTGGCACATGCGGCTGCGGCTGCGACTCCACGACGGCCCGGTCCCGACCGACTACGAGAAGGCCGCTGACCTCGGCCTTCTGGGTGAGCGGGTGACGGGAATCGAACCCGCGCTGTCAGCTTGGGAACCAAACCGATCACACCTCCTGAGGCGGCTGACCTGGCGGCCGAGCCTGCCACGAGTGACCGTGAGTGCCCCTAGATCACCCTGACTAATTGCCCGCTAATTGCCCGCCAACGTAGCCGCTGACCTGCACCGAACCCCCCTCCTGCCGCCGGCCCTGGCCCACGGCCGCAGAGGCACACGGCGTTCCGGGTGCTCGCTCGCTCACAGAGGGCCCCAGCCCCAAGGCGGCAACGTGCCGGTCAGAGCAAGATCCGGACGGTACGCGTGGGGGCGCCGCTCAGGGTGCCCACAACAACTGGAGGTACACGATGAACGGATCCGGTAACTCGCAAGAAGGCTCGGAGCCGTCGAAGGACGAGTCGGAGTCGCCTTCGGGTGGCTCGGGCCAGTAGTACCCGAGTGACACATCAGGAGCGGTCCCCGGCCTCGCCGGGGGCCGCTCCACCTGCCTCTCGTGATCATCCGGTCTCCGGGCGCTGGCACGTGATCGATTCATTACGAGTCTCACGAACAAGATCCGCACCCGTCCAGATCCGTCCCCTGGCCTGCCCTGGAGCCCCTCCGTCGCGTCCTCTGGCTCTACCCGTGTCCAGGCTCGTCCAGGACTGTTGTTAGCACTCGTGTTAGCACGCCCGGGATACCTCCGCCACGATCCGGAGTGCTCGTTCGCGCGAACGGCGGTCAAGGTGTGACAGGCAGTTTCGCGCGAACGAGTGCTCCGGTGCGCGGGGGGCTGGGGGCTGCGAAGCCCCTCGCTTCGGGCTCGTCCAACCCGCCTGATCGCTGGCGTGTCGCGATCGCCCCTACCTGACAGGGATGGGCCACCCCGGGTCTGGTGGAGGCTCCCGTCCACGACGATTGGGTGAGCCGGTCTATCTTGCTCGCAGATGTGCTGTCTGGTGGTGCGCCGGGGGGTGATCCGGCCATGTTGGGCCACGACCGATGTGTTGGTGTGGTTCGGGCGTGTTGGTCTTGGTTACCGGTGATGCTGGGGTCATGAGGAGCGGGGGCCGTGGGCGGCTGGTCTGGTTTGTGCTGCTTCTGGTAGCGGCAGGTGTGGTGGCAGCCGCGGTGCCGATGCTGCCGGAGTCATGGCCGTTGGCGGTGCGGGCGCTTCTGGGGGTGCTGGGAGCGATCGCGGCGGGGGCCGCCGGCTCATACGTCAGTGAGGTGATCACTGCCCGCCGCAAGATCGCGGAGGACCGGCAGGCGGCCGTGGCGGAGTGGGAGGCGCGCCGACGCGCCCTGGTCACGACCCGTGAGCTGGTCGCGTCTGATCAGAGTGTGGCGGGGTTGCTGCGGCCCGAGCGTGCGGTGGTCGAGTTCATCGGACGTGAGGATGAGCTGGCGCGGTTACGGGCGTGGTGTGCCAGTGAGGTGGTGTGTCCGGTATGGCTGGTGACCGGGCGGGGCGGGGTGGGCAAGACCCGGCTGGGGCTGCGGCTGGCCGAGTCGCTGCCGTTTGACCAGTGGGAGTGCCAGACGGTCAAGCCGGGGGGTGAGGTCGCGGCGGTGAAAGCGGCGGGCCGGGTGGGCCAGCGGGTGTTGCTACTGGTCGACTACGCCGAGACCCGCCCGGAACTGGCGGCGATGTTGGCCGAGGTGGCGGCACGTGAGGCGATGGGGGATGCGCGCGGGTTGCGGGTGCTGCTGCTGGCCCGGCAGGCCGGGGAGTGGTGGACCGTGCTGGACACCGAGTCGGACGCGACGCGGGCGCTGGCGGCGCGGACCCCGGTGTTGGAGTTGACGGCGGCGCTGGACGATCAGCGCGACGACGTCCAGGTGATCGAGGAGGCGTTGCCGTTTTATGCGGCGGCGCGGGGGCGGCCAGTCCCGCAGGTCAGGTTCACGGTTGACTCGGCGGTGCGGCTGCCGGTGCTGGTGTTGCATGCGGCGGCGCTGGTGGCGGTGCTGGATGACGAGCAGGGCAGTCGCGGGGGGCGGGCGGCGGCAGATTTGGGGGTCCTGGATCGGCTGCTGGGGCATGAGCGTCGGTTGTGGGACAAGACCGCCCGGCAGGCTGTCAATCCCCTCAAAGCGTGGAGACGGTGTTATGCCACTTCGGCCCTGAGCTGGGCCGTTGATGCTCTGCGGGTTTCTGCCATCTGACGCTCGAACGTGATCGGGGCGAGCCCGTCGTTGGCGCTGTGCCTGCGGCTGGTGTTGTAGAAGTCGGCGATCCAGGTCGCGACCTTGATGCGGGCCTCGGCGCGGGTGGTGAAGCGGTGCCGGTGGACGAACTCGACCTTCAGAGTGCTGTTGAACGCCTCGGCGGCGGCGTTGTCCAGCGCGCAGCCGACCCGGCCCATCGACTGCACCACGCCCAGGGCGCGGCAGGCCGCGGCCGTGCGGGCCGCGGTGTACTCCGATCCGCGGTCGGTATGGAAGATCACCCCGTCCACGTCACCGCCTCTGGTCGCGGCCGCCATCTGCAGCGACGCCACCGCCAGGGCCGCATCGTGGTGCTCGCTCATGGCGTGGCCGAGCATCCGGCGCGAGAACAGGTCCTCGACCGTGGCCAGATACAGCGGTCCCTCGTCGGTGTCGATCTGCGTCACGTCCCCGCACCACAGCAGATCCGGCGCCACGGCGGTGAAGCTGCGGCGCACCAGGTCGGGCGCGGCCGGCCGACGTCCCGGCCGGGTCAACGACCGCCGCCGCCCCGGCGGACGCCCGGCCAGACCGAGCTCGGCCATCCGCACGGCAACGGTGTTGACCGAGACCCTCCAGCCCTCCTCCCGCAGATCATCGGTGATCCGCGGGCTGCCGTAGGTGCCGCCCGAGGCGGTGAACAGCCGCTTGATCGCCTCGTCCAGCCGGGCCCGCCGCTGCTCGCGCGCGGTCGGGGCGCGGTTGATGTGCTTGTAGAACCAGGACTGCGAGACCTCAAGGGCCCGGCAGGCGATCGCGTGCGGGATGCCGTGCTCGGTCCTGCAGGACGCGATGAACTCCGCGACGATCACCGGTTCATCGAGTCCTTCACCCACAGGACCACTGATCGCTTGAGCACCTCACGCTCCATCTCAAGCTCAGCGCGTTCCTTGGCCCACTCGGCCTTCTGCCGGCGCAGCCGAGCCAGCTCCTCACGCTCGGACCCGCGCAACGCCTCGCCCGCGGCCTCCCGCTCACGGTCGACCTTCATCCAGTTGTGCAGCGTGTAGGGGTTGATCCCCAGATCCCGCGCGACCTGCGCGACGGGCTTGCCGGTCTCCTTGACGATCCGCACCGCTCCCTCACGGAACTCCGGATCGAACCGGCGTCTCTTGTCTCCCACGACCCAACCATCTCTCTGGTTCAGGTCTCCACGCTACGAGGGGAGGCACAGGCCGGGCTGACGGTAGCTCTGCCAGTTTTGCAACAGGTGATCGCGGCGGCCGTGCTGCTGCTGGACGCTCAAGAGGGTGAGGAGGCCGCGGTCCGGCAGGTGATCCGGCGTGTCCCGGACTTGGCGGTCGCCGATGAGGAGCGGGTGGGAGCGCTGGCGCGGTGGCTGCGGCAGCTGTATCCCGGTGAGGGCGAACGGGTGGATGTGTTGCGGCCGGATCTCTTGGCCGAGCGACATGCCACCGACCAGCTCGCCGGACACGAGTTGTTGCGCGGGGCCTGTTACACCGACTTGGAGTTGCCCCGGGCGGTCCAGGCGTTGACGGTGCTGACCCGCGCCTGCGCTCATCATGACCGTGCCCCTGAGCTGCTTGACCAGGTGCTGCGGCAGAACCTCATGGGCTTGGCCGATGCGGCGATCGTGGCCGCCGTCCAGACCGGTACCCGGCTGGGTGACCTTTTGGCCGGTGCTTTGGAGGATGTTCCGGCCCGAGTGGAAGACCTTCAGCACATCGCCGGGCAGATCCCTTATCCCACGGTGGCGCTGGCGACTGCTGACGCGGTGGTCACCCGCCGGGTTCGGGCGCTCCTGCCTGCTGACGCCGACCCTGCCGACATCGCCCGCTGGAGCGGACAACTCGCTGTCGTCCTGGCCCAGTTGGGTCGGCGGGAGGAGGCACTGGAGGCCATCACCGAAGCCGCTGCGGTCCACCGCACGCTCGCCGAGGCCCACCCCGACGCCTTCCTACCCGACCTGGCCATGTCACTGAACAACCAGTCCAACCGCCTGTCGGACCTGGGTCGGCGGGAGGAGGCACTGGAGGCCATCACCGAAGCCGCTGCGGTCCACCGCACGCTCGCCGAGGCCCACCCCGACGCCTTCCTACCCGACCTGGCCATGTCACTGAACAACCAGTCCAACCGCCTGTCGGACCTGGGTCGGCGGGAGGAGGCACTGGAGGCCATCACCGAAGCCGCTGCGGTCCACCGCACGCTCGCCGAGGCCCACCCCGACGCCTTCCTACCCGACCTGGCCATGTCACTGAACAACCAGTCCGGGTGCCTGTCGGACCTGGGTCGGCGGGAGGAGGCACTGGAGGCCATCACCGAAGCCGCTGCGGTCCGCCGCGCGCTCGCCGAGGCCCACCCCGACGCCTTCCTACCCGACCTGGCCGGCTCACTGAACAACCAGTCCAACCGCCTGTCGGACCTGGGTCGGCGGGAGGAGGCACTGGAGGCCATCACCGAAGCCGTCCAGATCCGCCGCGCGCTCGCCGAGGCCCGCCCCGACGCCTTCCTACCCGACCTGGCCGGCTCACTGAACAACCAGTCCGGGTGCCTGTCGGACCTGGGTCGGCGGGAGGAGGCACTGGAGGCCATCACCGAAGCCGCTGCGGTCCGCCGCACGCTCGCCGAGGCCCACCCCGACGCCTTCCTACCCGACCTGGCCATGTCACTGAACAACCAGTCCAACCGCCTGTCGGACCTGGGTCGGCGGGAGGAGGCACTGGAGGCCATCACCGAAGCCGTCCAGATCCGCCGCACGCTCGCCGAGGCCCACCCCGACGCCTTCCTACCCGACCTGGCCATGTCACTGAACAACCAGTCCAACCGCCTGTCGGACCTGGGTCGGCGGGAGGAGGCACTGGAGGCCATCACCGAAGCCGTCCAGATCCGCCGCACGCTCGCCGAGGCCCACCCCGACGCCTTCCTACCCGACCTGGCCGGCTCACTGAACAACCAGTCCAACCGCCTGTCGGACCTGGGTCGGCGGGAGGAGGCACTGGAGGCCATCACCGAAGCCGCTGCGGTCTACCGCACGCTCGCCGAGGCCCACCCCGACGCCTTCCTACCCGACCTGGCCATGTCACTGAACAACCAGTCCGGGTGCCTGTCGGACCTGGGTCGGCGGGAGGAGGCACTGGAGGCCATCACCGAAGCCGTCCAGATCCGCCGCGCGCTCGCCGAGGCCCACCCCGACGCCTTCCTACCCAGCCTGGCCATGTCACTGAACAACCAGTCCAACCGCCTGTCGGACCTGGGTCGGCGGGAGGAGGCACTGGAGGCCATCACCGAAGCCGTCCAGATCCGCCGCACGCTCGCCGAGGCCCACCCCGACGCCTTCCTACCCGACCTGGCCATGTCACTGAACAACCAGTCCAACCGCCTGTCGGACCTGGGTCGGCGGGAGGAGGCACTGGAGGCCATCACCGAAGCCGCTGCGGTCTACCGCACGCTCGCCGAGGCCCACCCCGACGCCTTCCTACCCGACCTGGCCGGCTCACTGAACAACCAGTCCAACCGCCTGTCGGACCTGGGTCGGCGGGAGGAGGCACTGGAGGCCATCACCGAAGCCGCTGCGGTCTACCGCACGCTCGCCGAGGCCCACCCCGACGCCTTCCTACCCGACCTGGCCATGTCACTGAACAACCAGTCCGGGTGCCTGTCGGACCTGGGTCGGCGGGAGGAGGCACTGGAGGCCATCACCGAAGCCGTCCAGATCCGCCGCGCGCTCGCCGAGGCCCACCCCGACGCCTTCCTACCCAGCCTGGCCACAAGTCTTGCTGTGCTGGGAAGGGCATTGGTTGACCTGGATCGAGTCGAGAAAGGAACGCGATACCTCATCGAGGGACTCTCGATTGCTGTAGATCGTGATCTACCGGAACTGGCACGCGCCTGCACCGAGTTGCTCCGGCAGGCCCATGCGCAGGATGCCAGTGCGGTCACTGCTACCTGGCGTCAAGTCACGGGTGAGGATCCACCTCAGTGGCTTCGGTAAGTTCTAGCGTGTCACAGGCCGGTCGGTCGGGGCGGGACCGGCCCGGAGAGGCCGCACGCCCGCCCCGGCCGAACCGGCTGGCGCCCGCCTGCGGGCGCCCTTGAAGACGTAAAGAAAGTCCTCATCCGGCGGGCGGGTGCCCTAGCTAACCTTGGGTTTTAGGTGCCTTGGCCGCCGATGGTCGGGCCCGCTGGCCAGAGGGCTGCTAGGTCCGTGGGTGTCAGCGGGTCTCGGTAGGCGGCCTGGAGGACGGTCGTTCTGGTTGTGCTGTCGGCCTCGGCGAGGTTGGCGAACCAGTCGATTCCGGCGGGGTAGGCCCACAGGTAGGAGCGGAGTTGGGGGTTGGCTCCGCGGTCGGTGAGGACGTCGGCGATTGCTGCGTCTGTGGTCCAGGGCATGCGGAAGCGTGCGTGATCGGCCAGTTCGGCGATGCTCGCGCCTTGGTTGAGGGCTACATGTAGCTCGGCGCGGACGAGTTGGGTGTAGTGGTCGAACTTGGTGCGGGTGGCCAGTAGCTCGTCGTCGGGAGCAACGAACAGGGGGAGCGCTTGGGCAAGTCCTTCTAGGAGGACTTGTTGCGGGGCGTGGACCGACATCAGGCGGACCCAGGGGACCTCTTCGGCGGCAGCTCGGGCTGACCAGCTCGCGCCCTGGAGGCCGTGGCCGAGGACCTCGTGCAGGGCGAATTGGCGGGCAGCGACCTTGGTGAAGCTGGCGCGGCGGAGGTTGAGACGGAGCCGGACCTTGTTGCCGGCACCGTCCAGCCAGTACGACCAGTAGGCATCGACTTCGGTGGCCTCGATGGTCAGGTTGAACGGGGCCGTGCTGCCGGTGATCTGGCGGACGGCGGTCTCGTAGTCGGCGGCGGCCTGACGGATCGCGTCGGGCGCCTCGTCGGTCTCGATGGGGCCTTCGACGCCGGTGAGGTCGCGGGCGGTGTCGGGTCCCCACCCGATGCCCAGGGCGGCGAGTGCTTGGCGGGCCTGGTCGCCGCGGTGGGTGATGTAGCCGTCCTGCCATCCAGCGGCGGGGCATCCCTGAGTGGCCTGCACGTAGTCGTTCAGGGGTGGGTGTTCGCCCAGGAGGGCGCCGAGGTAGGCGAGATCTGCGGTCAGGCGGGCGGTGAGGCGGTCGGCTCCGGCTTCGGCGGCCTGGGCGTGGAGGTCGGTGAGGCGCTGATAGACCGCTAGGCGGCTGGTAGCTGGGGCGATGGCCTCGATGGTGGGGGCGCAATCGAAGTCGATGACGGATACGGCTCCGCGGCCGGTTTCGTATGCGTGCCAGGATCGTAGGGTCGTTTCGATCTCGTCACGCAGGTTCACGGATCACTTCCCAGCGCAGCGTCACGGCCTGGTTCGGGCGAAGGTGGTCACGGGTCAAGGTCATGACGGCGTCCTTGCCGTCGATGTCCCAAACGAGGCTATCTGTGGCGGAGTTCTCCGAACCGTCCGGGTGTTCCTCGGTGGCGGTACAGCCTGCGATGTCGATGTTGCGTTGCCTGACGTTGATCTCGTAGCGGCGGCAGTAGCGGGGCATCGATTCGCGCCAGTAGTGGTTCATGTCGAACTTCCCAGCCTCGCAGACATAGCCGACGCGTGCCCACTCCCCCGGCCGCAGTGGTGGCGAGATTTGAAAGGCGAACTTGGCGAGGTTGGTCGTGTCGTGGATGCGCTGGATGGCGATGCGCCGGTCAATATCGGGGACCGGCTTGATGGCAAGGGGGCCGGTGGTGTGCTCGAACCAGACTTCGCGGGACACGCGGGCCTGCGACTTGTCGCCGAGGTTCAGCATGTCGAATCGGTATTCCAGCCGTGCGGTGCCGTCTTCGGCGATCTCAATGTTGATCGTCTTCGCCAGCTCGACGACGTGACCGGACAGGCCGGCAAGCTCGGTGATGTCGGCGTCGTTCAAGCGGCGTTCGTGCTGGAGTTGGAGGAGTCTGCGGCCCAGGTCCTGGGCGTGGTCGCTGGCGGTCTCCCTCGTCCCTGAAAGCCGGGCCTTGGCGGCTGGGATGGTCCGAGCGGTGGCGCCCCAACTGATCTCGCCGGTCTCGGGGGTGTCGATGTGGTGCTCAAGGGTGGCGAGTAGCTCGGCGACGTCTGAGGCCATGGGCTCGTCGGGGTTGCTCTGCGGCTGGTTGGACTCCTTGGGCGGGCATGGCTCGAAGAGCTGTTCGGCCGTCCAGCCGGGGAGCATCGTCTCCAGAACGCGACAGTGATGGGGGTACGGGAGCCCCTTTAGTTCGCCGCTCAGCCAGCGGTGGAACTGTGCCCGGCTGGGCCAGCTGCCGACAAGGTCAGAGTCGATGCCCTTTGCCGCTTTGTCGTATTCGACGCAAAAGGTCTGGTGCGTCTGCCAGTGCTTCTCACGGAGAAGGACCTTGAGCCGTACGGGGGGATTCGCCATTACCAGCCTTCCGACTGGCAGTAACGTAACACAGACGAGCATCAGACGAGACAAGGCGAGAACGATCCGTCCTGGATGCGATACAGGCGGTAATGCGATGTGACGCGTCTCCCGGCCACCTTGGGAGTGTGAACACCGAGACCACTCCCGAGATCGAACTGTTGGCGGGTCTGCGGGCTGAGCTGACCGAGTACGAGGTCCGATCCGAACTCCGTGAGAACGTCGCGGGCCTTGCCGTCTTCACCGACGTGCGCGGCGTCTTCCTCTGGGTCTTCGTCGGCTACTCCGGCCGGTACTTCTCCTGGGACCAGGCGGACCGTCAGCACCCGGTCAACGACATCCCCGGGGCCGCTCGCCGCCTTGCCGAGCAGGTCCGTCCGGGTGGGGCTGAGCTGGTGACCTCGTGAACGAGTCCACCGATTCCGGCACGTCGGCGCTGGTTCGGCGTCTGCAGGGCGGTTTGGAAGCTGACTTCCCGGGCTGGCTGGTCGCGCGTGAGCGCTCCGGCCGGTGGGTCGCCACTCGGTCGGGGTGGGGCGCCTTGTACGGGCAGAGTGCGGCAGAACTCCGCAAGCGGCTCGTGCGGTTCACCGGTCAGGGGGATGCGCGATGACCAGTAGCCGGCGGGCGGCCGTCGTTCAGATCAGCCCTGCACGTCCATCGATGATCAGGAAGAAGGCGGTCGGGCTGACTGAGGAAGAGCGTCAGATTCTTCTCGCGGAACTCGCCGAGATTGCTGCGGAACTCGATGAACTTCACGCGCGGACGCGTCAGATCACGGCTCGGGTTCACGGGGCCGAATCGGCCTTCCCGCCTCGCGAGACCGGGGCGGCCTGAGATGAATGACTTCACATGAGGAAGCCTGCGATGGAAACGCGTGCGCACATCAATGACCCGGCGCTCCTCCAACTCCAGGAGGAGTTCACCGGTCACCGTATCTGGCGGTCTCGGCGTTGGGACGGGCGTCCCGGTGACTGGGTGGCGACGTTGCACGATCCGGCCGCCGGCGTTGACCCGACGGTGATCCGCTCGGACTCGGCGTCCCTGCGTGAGGCACTGAGGCAGGAGCGGGAGCGTGCGGGCCGTCCGGTCATAAAAAGGGCCTGGTGATGGTGGCCTGGGCTCCCCCGCCACCATCGGACGGGGCCGCCTCCGATCTCGGGGCGGTCCGGGGGGAGGCTGAGGCGGCGCGGCGGGTGCCTATCCCCCCGGATGCACTGGCCGCGCTGCCTCGGCCGCTGACCGCACGGCGACTGCTCAACCGGCTTGCGCGGGCGCTGCGGCGCCAGGGGTGGACGGTTGACCGCCGGTACTCCGAGACGCTGCCCATCCTGCGCGTGTTCTTCCCCGGCGCGCCGTGCCTGGGCGAAAGCATCACCATTACCGCCGGGGACGGCGGATGGTGGTACCGGTCCAGCACCGGGGAACTGCTGGCGCCGTGCTCGGATCTGGACCTGGCGGTATCGCGGGTGACGACAGTGCTGCGGCGGTGGGTGTCGGCGATGCGCTCGTCCGGGAGCACGGACGAGACCTGATAGACCCGCGCCCAATGGCGCTACGGGGACGCGCTGGTTTCGTCCGCGGCTTCCGACGGAAGCGATCACCTGAGCGTTGTGCCGGTACTGCATTGCATGGATAGCGACCTGACCTGCCGCCTCGACAGTCTTCTCGACATCGGCGAGGGCAGGCACTTCGGATGGGGGCCAAGCTCACGTGGCAGCGCCGCTGTCGGCGTGTGCATGGGCGGTCTTCGCGGTCACGCTGCTCTGCCGTCGCGTACTTGTACTTCAGAACATCATGTCAAGTACCAGTTGCGGTCATACCTAGCGCGGCATGACCCGCTTGCTGCCCTGGGTATGCCCGACTCGCACCCAAACCGAAAACCTGCCCACGGACCCCGAGGCTGACGGCCTCTAAACAAGAGGAGCACTTGGAACTCCGTTTCGCAGCAGCGAGACTCGCACGAGTAGCCTCGCTTACCCCGAAAGGTGACCTCTATGGCTCAGCACCTGCTCCTGGCCTGGCGAGGCCGGGACTTCCCGGACAGACGCATCTTCTTCAGCCTCATGCAGGATGACGGGGTCTGGGGGGAGCAGGCGCAACTTCCTGGGGCCTTGACCGGCGCGTACCCGCTCGTTTCGCGGATCTTCGACGGCTACAACGTCCTCACCTTCAAGGGCGAAGTTCCGTCAGAGAAAAGGGTGTTCCGCTCCAATGTCTACGGCTACAACAGCTTCGGTGCACCGTTCGAGGTAGCGAACATTCGGTCCCAGTGGGGTCTGTCGCTGGCCGCTCCACCCCGTCTTAACTCGTCCACCACCTCCATGGGGGCGTGGGTAAGTGACGGTGGCCAGATCTGGTATGCGACGGACTCGATACATGCGAGACCGGAGGCGGTCCCCGGAGCCACCTCCAACCACCCGCCCATGCTCTTGAACCACCGGGAAGTTATCTACCTGTTCTGGCGAGGTAGGGACAACCAGCACTTTTACTGGTCCTCGCTTGGGACCAACGGCTGGGGATCGCCGATCGGGCTCACCGATCGGATCAGCAGCGACGTGCCCGCAGTGACGTCGTTCGGCAACTGGCTGGTCATGGCCTGGGTCGGCGGAGGAACCGACAGCACGTTGTACTACAGCGTCCAGAACGCCGCCGGTTGGTCAGCGCAGAGAGCGACGCCGTTCAAGAGTGCGTGGCGACCGACACTGGCAGAGTTCAACGGCAAGCTCTACATGGCGTGGAAAGGAGAGAACGATCCCGCCATTCACTGGAGCTTCACCACTGACGGAACCCACTGGTCTCCCGAGCAAACCGTGCCTGGAGCCGGGACCTACTCCGCTCCGTCGATGGCAGCCTACCGTTGAAGCTGGGCGCGATCGGTGGCTGCGCCGTTAACTCGGCAGCCACCAAGGCTTACAGCGAGACGCGGACAAGCCACCACTGCGGCCGGCGATCGCGGTCCGGAGGGACTAGCCGGAAGGCGCCTCCCACGTCTCCGCCATCGAGTGACTCTTCAAAGACCGTGACCACTTCCCGAAACTGAGCCAGATCCGATTCTCACGGTCGCAGCCAAGGGACGTTCCTTGGCCTAGATGTCCTTCGTTCTTTCGTCAAGGTCGTCGAGCCTGGCGCTCAAACGCCGGAGTTGGCCCCTGATGTCCTGGAGTTGAGTGATGAGGAGTCGGAACTCCTCGCTCCGCTCCGAGGGGGCCGCTCCGGTGTCTTGCGTTTCCGGGGTCGCGATGACGGTTGCGCCTCTGGCTCCCTGCCGGGTGGTGACCAAGCCCTCTTCGCGCAGGACGGCTATGGCGTTGCTGACGGTCATGCCGGAAACGCCGTACTGATCGGCCAGCTTCGCGCCTGGGGGCAGGGTCTCCCCCACCGGATAGACCCCGGACGCGATGTCACGGCGCAGATCGTCTGCGATCCGCACGTACGGCTTGCGTCGGTCTACCGGGCCTTTTGCCATGTCAGGGAGTGTACGCCTGCGCCTAGGTCTCTAGGTACCTGTAGAAAATTCCGGTCTACCGCTTGACATCGCTACTTACCTAGGTACCTTCATATATAGGTAAGCAACGTCGATCCCTGGAGGGGTTCATGCGAAACATCCCGGTGGACATCTCGTCCCTGTCGTTCGTGTGCGTGTCGCCGGCACGCCCGAAGCTGGTGAACCAGGAGACGGGGGAGGTCAAGCTCGACAAGAACGGTGAGGCGGTCTATCAGGTCGGCCTGTCGGCGGCGAACGAGGCGGGTCGCGTGGACCTGCTGAACATCGCGGTCACCGGCGACCCCGGGCTGACGCTCGGACAGGTGGTCACGCCGCTCGGCCTGGTCGGCTTCTTCTGGGAGCAGACCATCAACGGTGAGAAGCGGTCGGGCGTCTCGTTCCGTGCTGAGCGGGTCGTCGCGGTGGGCGGCGAGGCTGCGGCGGCTGCCTGAGATGAGCGAGGCAACCGCCTATCTGGTGCTCGGGGTCCTGGCCGCTGCGGCGGCCGGGCTCTGGGCCTGGCGCCGGTACCACCCGGTGTCGTTCTGGTACGGGGTCGGGTTCCCGGTCCGGGTCGTACGGGTGTATCTCACCTGGCGTTCGGTCGCGTCGGGCTGCAAGCTCACCCGGCGCAAGCGTGCGTGGCGCATCACCCTGGATGCGATCCCGGTCGTGGGGCCTGCGGCGCGGTCGGCGGCGACGGTGGTCGAGCAGAAGCGGCGGGTCCGGCGGGTCGATGTCGAGCAGGCTCCCCGGCTGGGGCTAATGCTGCCGACCTCCTACGGGTGGCGGCTGCGGGTGAAGCTGCTCGACGGTCAGATTCCCGACGACTTCGCCAAGGTCGCTGAGCGGTTCGCACACTCCTGGCGGGTGCACGGCGTGCGGGTCCTGGAGCACAAGCCGGGCCGCATCACGCTGTTTGCCACCCGGCGCGATCCGCTGAGGCTCGTCAGCGTGCCCGGCGAGGCTACCGAGTTGCTGGTTGTGCGCCCGGGCGTGCTGGAGAACGGGGAAGTGTGGCTGATCGACTTCCGGACGGTGCCGCACTGGATGATCGTCGGGGCGACCCAATCGGGGAAGTCGAACCTGGCCAACGCCATCATCAAGGCTCTGGCCGCTCAGCCGGTGGCCATCATCGGCTTCGACCTCAAGGGCGGTGTGGAGTTCACCCCGTACGCCCCGCGGCTGTCGGCGCTGGCCACCACGCGTAAGGAATCGGTGGATCTGCTGGCTGAGCTGGTCGCCGAGGTTGAGGCCCGGATGGCGACGTGCCGCGCGCACGGTGCCCGCGACATCTGGAAGCTTCCCGAATCGGTTCGGCCGGTCCCGATCGTCGCCTTGGTGGACGAGGTGGCTGAGCTGTTCCTGATGGCCGACAAGTCGGAGAAGGACGAGGTGGCCAAGACCGGTACCGCGCTGCTGCGGGTCGCCCAGCTCGGTCGGGCGTTCGGGGTCTTCCTGATCATCTGTGGACAGCGCGTCGGCTCCGACCTCGGCCCTGGGGTCACCGCGCTGCGTGCTCAGCTTTCCGGGCGGGTCTGCCACCGGGTCAACGACCCCGAAACCGCGAACATGGCGCTCGGCGACCTCGACCCGGCCGCCCTGGAGGTCGCCCGTTCGATCGCCCCGGAGACTCCCGGCGTCGCGGTGGTCGCCGGACAGGATGGCAGTTGGCATCGCGCCCGTGCCGTGCACGTCAGCGAGGAAGCGGCGGAACAGGCTGCCCGCGACTTCGCCGCGCTCACTCCGTCCTGGGATGACCTGACCGGCGGCGCCCCCGCCATCGACGCCGCGTAACCCCCTCTCCTTCTCTCCCCTTCGGTCCGGCGTGGACCCACATCACGCCACGTCCCTACCCGACCCATGTCGAAAACGCCCCTGGAGGGCTCCTGATGATGATCGTCCTGCGTCACCGTCCCCGTCCTCTCCCGACCGCTTCGCCGTCCTCGCCCTCGTCCTGGTCCTCGGTGGTCCTCCCGCAGGCGTTCGGCTGGGGCGGGCTCGGGGAACTGCACGTCGCGGTCTGCAAGGGGTGCGTCCGCTCGTTCGCCTCGTCGGATGCGGCCGAGGTCGACGCCTGGGCCGACGTGCACACCTGCGACGCCGAGCAGGCCGACGACAAGCAGGCCACTCGGCCGGACGAGATCCCTGGGCGGGCGGCGTGACTCGGCGTCTGGCCGGTGCGGTGGCCGACTCGGGGCCGGTGCTGGTCCTGGCGGGGATCGCGGCGGCGGGGTCTTTCACCCACATCCGCGACACCGCGACCGAGCATGGTCAGGGCGGCTGGATGGCCTGGGCCGTCGCGGTCTGCATCGACCTCACGTGCGTGATGGCGGCCCGCGAGCGGCAGCGTGACAAGCGCACTGCGCGCCAGGCGGCGCGGCTGTCGTGGCCGACGCTGGTCCTGGTCGGCGGGATCCTGCTCTCGCTGGCCGCGAACCTCGCGCAAGCGGAAACGTCGGTGTGGGGCTGGCTGTCGGCGGCGACTCCGGCCGGCGCCTTCCTCGTCGCGGTCTCCATGCTGGAACGTCGCGCGTCCGGCTCCCGTCCCGCGCCGTCCGCCGTCCCGTCCTCGGACCGCACGCCCGTCCCGCCGTCCTTCGGGCACCCGGACACTCCGTCCCCGTCCCTGGCTCCGTCCTCCTCGCCCCCGCCTGTCCCGGACGATCCTCGCCCGGAACTTCCGGCCGCCCAGGACGAGCAGGACGAACCGAACGAGCAGGACGGACAGACAGAGATCCCTGTCCCCGCGGTGACCCCTAAGCCTGCGCCGCCCGCGTCGGCTCCTGAACCGGCGGCTCCTTCCCCGGCCGCGCCGCTCCTGGACTTCGCCCGCCGCGTTGCCGACGAGCACGAGGACAAGCACGGACGCCCGATCACCCGTGACGCCCTCCGTTCCCGGCTGGGCGTGTCCAACCAGCTCGCCTCTGACCTGCTCCGCCAAATCCGCGCCGACCAGACCCCAAGCAACTCGGCCGCCTGAAAGACCAGCTCAGGAGATCACCATGACTGGACAGAACCTCATCCCCAGCGCCGACGGCCCGACCGCCGACGAGAGGTCACACCGTGACCGCACCATCGAAGGGCTTCGTGACCTGGCGGCCTTCCTGGAGGCAAACCCGACGGTTCCCGTCCCCCAATTCAGCTGGAGATTGAGCGTCCCCTCCGGCGTGAGCGCCGACCAGGCGACCGACCTTCACCAGCGCGCGGAAGTCGACCGCATCGCCGATGCGCTCGGCGTCCCCGTCTGCGACCAGACCCCAGAGGGCGGCCACTACATCGCCCGCAAGCACTTCGGCCCGGTCACCTACGAGGTGGTCCACGTCCCGGCTCACCAGATGGCCCGGCACTACGCGGCACGCAGCTACGACGACAACGTGACGCTCGATGGTGAGGCCGCCTGATGGCCCTCGACAACACCACCGGCAACGCCACCGGCAGCGTTACGGAGTGGCGGCTGCGGTGCCGTGCCTGCAACGTCACCACCGACGGCCTGAGCTGGGTAACGCTGCTGACCCTGCGCGGCGGCCCCTCGTGCCCCGGCTGCGGGTCAAACGAGGTCACCACCCAGGACCCGGCGACCGGATCGGCCATCACCTTCCCGCGTCCGCTCACCCCGGTCGGCCAGTGGTGGCAGTGCTGCAACTGCGGCGGGACCGGCCTGGACTCCTACGGCGACACCTGCCCGCACTGCCAGGGCCTCGGCAACTGCCAATAGCCCTGAGCGCCCCCGGCGTGGCTGCTCAACCGCCAAGTCACGCCGCCACGTCGGGGGCCATCCCCTCTACCGCCTGTATCGGTCAGGAGACCCCTTCATCGTGCCTCACCCTGTCGTCACACCGCAGGACGCCCGGCAGATGGCCAAGATCATCGACCGGCCCGACTTCGAGCGTTGGGCGGCCCGTGCCCGCGCCACCGGCGGCTGCTCGCAGCCGGTCTTCCTCACCGGAACCGTCGATCACGTCCACACCGGTACCGGGGAACTGCTGCACCACTACTCCACCGACCGCGAACCCGACGGCGCGCTCCCGGTGGCGTGCAAGACCCGGCGGGCTTCCCGGTGCCCGGCCTGCGCCGAGATCTACCGGGCCGACACCTACCAGCTCATCCGCGCGGGCCTGGCCGGTGGCAAAGGCATCCCCGAAACCGTCTCCGGACACCCGGCCGCCTTCGTCACCTTGACCGCGCCCTCCTTCGGTCCCGTTCACGCACGCCGCGAACGCAACGGCGGACGAGTCGAGCGCTGCCACCCCCGTCGGAACGCCAAGCCCTGCCCGCATGGCGTCGTGGCATCCTGCGGCGTCCGGCACGGCGCCGATGACCCCCGGCTCGGGGAACCGCTGTGCCCCGACTGCTATGACTACGCCGGGTCGGTGCTGTTCAACGCCACGGCCCCGGAACTGTGGCGGCGCTTCACCCTCGCGCTGCGCCGCTACCTCGCCAAGACTGCGGGGCTCACACAGAAGGAGTTCCGAGAGGCCCTGGCCGTCTCCTTCGCCAAGGTCGCCGAATACCAGCGGCGCGGCGTCGTCCACTTCCACGCCGTCATCCGCTTCGACGGCCCCGACGGCCCGACCACACCCCCGCCCGGCTGGGCGAACGTCGAGCTCCTGGCCGACGCCGTCCGGCACGCCGCCGGCGCCGTCTCGGTCACCACACCGGCCGCCCCCGGCATCCCGGAACGGTCGCTGTCCTGGGGCGCACAGGTCGACATCCGAACCATCACCTCATCGGGCACCCTCACCCAACAGGCCGTTGCGGGCTACATCGCCAAATACGCCACCAAGGCAGCCGAATGCGTCGGCACCCTGGACCGGCGGCTCCGTCCCACCGACGACCTTGCCGCGCTACCGATCACGCCGCACGCCCGGCGGCTGATGAGCGAATGCCTCCGCTTGGGTGCCCTGGAGGAATTCGCTGACCTGCGGCTCGTCCACTGGGCTCACATGCTCGGGTTCCGGGGCCACTTCTCCACCAAATCCCGCCGGTACTCCACCACCCTCGGCGCACTCCGACAAGCGCGCATCGACTACGTCCGCGAGCAGTTCCCCGGCTGGCAGCCCCCCGACGACCAAGACCCTGACCTGGTCCTCGCCGTCGGCGAATGGCGCTTCCACAGCCAGGGCCTCACACGCGGCGAAGCACTCGTCACCGCCGCACTCACCGGAAGACCCCTACCGCCTCCCGCAACGACCGACAGGAAAGCCGCATGAGCAAAGCAAAGGCCGATGTGTCCCCGATCAACCTGCGTGAACGGCTGCTGACCGTCGCTGAGGCGGCAGAAGTTCTGTCGACCTCCGAACGGTTCCCGCGGCGGCTCATCGCAGAGCGGCGGATCCGCTTCGTCCGCCTCGGCGAACCGGGCAAGCGCGGCCACGTCCGCATCCCTGAATCAGCTCTCCGCGAGTTCATCGCGAGCGGCCTCGTCGAGCCCATGACCACGTCTGACATCTGGAGGGCTGCCTAATGGCCAAGGGGAACAAGGCTGGGCATCGCCGGTTCGGCAACATCCGTAAGCGCGATTCCGGCCGCTATCAGGCGAGCTACATCGGGCCGACCGGCCAGCGCCATTTCGCGCCGGAGACGTTCGAGCGCAAGAGCGATGCCGAGCGCTGGCTCTCGCTGGTGGAAACGCAGATCTACAGGGGAGAGTGGTCGGATCCGGAGCGCGCCAGGGTAAAGCTCGGCGAGTACGCGGCGAAGTGGATCGACCAGCGAGCGGGCCTTCGCCCCCGTACGGTCGAGCTGTACCGGTGGCTGCTGAAGAAGCACATCGCTCCGCACCTGGGCGCCGTCCAACTCGGCAAGCTCAGCACGGCCATGGTTCGTGACTGGCGGTCGGCGCTGCTCGATGCCGGGGTGTCGCCCAGCATGGCAGCCAAGGCGTACCGGCTGTTGCGGGCCGTGCTCATGACGGCGGTCGTGGAGGACAAGCTCCTGACCCGCAACCCGTGCCAGGTTCGCGGGGCCGGCACTGAGGATGCGCCCGAACGTCCCACGCTGACCGTGGCTCAAGTCTTCGAGTTGGCCGAACGGGTGGGCGTGCGGCCGGTCGGCAACATCCGCCAGCTCGACTCCGGCGAGTACCGCGTGCGCTATCGGGTCAAGGGCGGGGTCATGCGGCGGTTCCCGCAGACCTTCGCCGCCCGGGTCACGGCCGAGCGGGCCCTGTGGAAGCTCGCTGAGGATGGGCATGCGGACGTGATCCGGGATGACCGGCTGCGGGCGTTCATCCTGCTCGCTGCGTTCGCAAGTCTTCGATGGGGTGAGGTGACAGCGCTCCGGCGGTGTGACGTCGACACCGTGAACCGGACCGTGCGGGTACGTGCGGCGTACGTCGAGCAGGCCAACGGCAGGATGCTGCTCGGGCCTCCCAAGTCCAAGGCCGGACGGCGCACCGTGGCCATCCCGGCGGCCATCGTGCCGGACCTGGTGGCACACCTGGAGAAGTACACCGAGCCCGGAGATGACGCCCTGGTCTTCACCGGTATCAAGGGCGGGCCGCTGCGGCGAAGCGGGTTCAACAAGGTCACGCGGTGGAAGCCCGTCGTGGAGGCTCTGGGAGTTCCCAACCTTCACTTTCATGACTTGAGGCACACCGGCAACACGCTTGCCGCTGATATGGGCGTCTCGCTGCGGAACCTGATGGCGCGGATGGGGCACGACAACGAGCGGGCCGCGCTGCGGTATCAGCACCGGTCGAACAACGCTGATCGCGCCATCGCGGACGGGTTCGATGCCCTGATGGAGGCGGAGCGGAAACAGGACGAGGACGAGGGGGACGACGGGGCGGCCGGGACGCTCGTGCCCGTGGCCTAATCGCCCGCTAATTGCCCATGGGGCTCCACGCCCAGAAACGATCAAGGCCCAGCGCCAGGGATCATGTCCCTGGCCTGGGCCTTTTAGCGTGAGCGGGTGACGGGAATCGAACCCGCGCTGTCAGCTTGGGAAGCTGAAGTTCTACCATTGAACTACACCCGCGTGGGGCGCTGAGGGCGCCGTGCTTTGGACACTGTACCGGATCGGCGGTGGGGCGTGGGTGGGATAGCTTTCTGGGGTGCTGCTCTCCGATCGCGACATCAGGGCCGAGCTCGAGTCAGGGCGGGTGAAGATCGACCCGTATGAGCCGGGGATGGTTCAGCCGTCCAGTGTGGACGTGCGGCTGGACCGGTACTTCCGGGTGTTCGAGAACCACAGGTATCCGCACATCGATCCGGCGGTGGAGCAGCCGGATCTGACGCGGCTGGTGGAGGTCGAGGCCGACGAGGCGTTCGTCCTGCATCCCGGGGAGTTCGTGCTCGCGTCGACCTATGAGGTGTTCGGGTTGCCGGACGATCTGGCCGCGCGGCTGGAGGGGAAGTCGAGCCTCGGCAGGCTGGGGCTGCTGACGCACTCGACGGCGGGGTGGATCGATCCGGGGTTCGGCGGGCACGTGACGCTGGAGCTGTCGAATGTGGCGACGCTGCCGATCAAGTTGTGGCCGGGGATGAAGATCGGGCAGATGTGCCTGTTCCGGACGAGCTCACCGGCGGAGTACCCCTACGGATCGGCGAAGTACGGGTCGCGGTACCAGGACCAGCGGGGGCCGACGCCGTCCCGGTCGTACCAGAACTTTCATCGCACGAAGGTGTAGTCGGTTCGTGACCCGAACGTGACGGAACTCACCAAAAGATGAAACATGTTCTCCGGACGGGTAGTTTCGGGCGACGCATGGCTTTGGCGTCTGGTTGACACGCTCTTTGCATGAGTTCGTCACCGTCCGGCGCCTGGACCGGATCGAGGCGACCCGTTTCCGCGCATCGACGTGGGAACCCGGAAGGAGATCGTGTCAGTACTCCGCGCGGAAAGCGTCACCAAGCTCTTCGGCCGCAGAACGGCTGAGGCACAGCGGAAACTCAAGGCGGGCGCCGGCCTGAAGGCGGTCCGCGACCTCGGCGTCACACCGGCGGTGGTGGACGCCACGTTCGAGGTCCGGCAGGGCGAGATCTTCGTGGTCATGGGCCTGTCGGGGTCGGGGAAGTCGACCCTGATCCGGATGCTGAACGGTTTGCTCGGGGTCACCTCCGGAAGCGTCGAGATCGACGGCCAGGACATCGCGAAGCTGTCGCCGAAGGCGCTGCGTGCGCTGCGGCAGAACAAGATCAGCATGGTCTTCCAGCACTTCGCGCTGTTCCCCCATCGGACGGTTCTGGCGAACGCCGCGTACGGCCTGGAGGTCCGCGGTGTCCCGAAGGAGGAACGCGAGAAGACGGCCCGCGAGTTCCTGGCCCTGGTCGGGCTCGAAGGCTGGGAGAACAAGATTCCCGGCGAGTTGTCGGGCGGCATGAAGCAACGCGTCGGGCTCGCCCGGGCGCTCGCGGCCGGCACCGACATCATCCTGATGGACGAGGCGTTCAGCGCGCTGGACCCGCTGATCCGCCGGGAGGTCCAGGACCTGCTCCTCGACCTGCAGGGGCGGTTCGGCAAGACGATCGTCTTCATCACCCATGACCTGAACGAGGCCATGCGCATCGGCGACCGCATCGCGGTGATGCGCGAGGGGCGGATCGTGCAGATCGGGACGGCCGAGGAGATCCTCACGGATCCGGCCAACGACTACGTCGCCCAGTTCGTCGCGGATGTGGACCGTACCAGAGTGCTGACGGCTTCCTCAGTGATGGAGAAGCCGCTGGTCACGGTGCCGGCGTCGACCGGGCCGCGGACGGCGCTCCGGACGATGCGCGAGCACCAGACGTCGGCGGCGTTCGTGGTCGGCCGCGACCGCAAGCTGGTCGGGTGGGTGCGCGCGACGGTGATCGCCGACGCGGTGCAGGAGAACGTCCAGAAGCTCGACGGCCTGATCGACCCGGAGGATCCGGAGCCCGTGGCGCCGGACACCCCGGTCGCGGACCTGTTCACCCGGTGTGCGGAGAGCCACCTGCCGGTGCCTGTCGCGGACGAGGACGGGATTCTGCTCGGCGTCATCCCCCGGGTGACGCTGCTCGCGGCCCTCGGCGCGATCAACTCGCATACGGACGAGGTCCTCGAGGAGGACGACGCCGAGCCGGAGCTCGCGCTGACGAAGGAGGGTGGCAGTGTTGACGGCGAGTAAGACGATGGCGGTCGATCTGCCCCGGGTTCCGGTCGGCGAGTGGTTCGACAGCCTGGTGACCTGGTGCACGGACAACCTGTCCTGGCTGTTCGACGGGATCGGTTCGGCGATCGAGACGTCGGTCGACGGGCTGACGGACGTCCTGAACGTCCTGCCTCCGTTGGCGCTGACGCTGGTGCTGGCCCTGATCGCGCTGTTCATCAGCGGCTGGAAGCTGGGCCTGTTCACGATCCTCGGTTTCACGCTGATCGACAGCATGGAGCTGTGGGAGTCCGCGATGGACTCGCTGGCGCTGGTGCTCGTGTCGGCGGTGGTGGCGACGGTGCTGTCGATACCGATCGGCATCGCGGCCGCGCGCAGCGATGTGGTGAGCCGGATCGTCCGGCCGATCCTCGACTTCATGCAGACGATGCCGGCGTTCGTCTACCTGATCCCGGCGATCTTCTTCTTCAGCATCGGCTCGGTGCCGGGCGTGGTGGCGACGGTGATCTTCGCGATGCCGCCCGGGGTGCGGCTGACCGAGCTCGGCATCCGCGGCGTCGACCCGGAGATGGTCGAGGCGGGCGAGGCGTTCGGCACGCCGCCGAACCGGATCCTGACCCGGATCCAGATCCCGCTCGCGATGCCGTCGATCATGGCGGGCGTCAACCAGCTGATCATGCTGTCGCTGTCGATGGTCGTCATCGCGGGCATGGTCGGCGCCGGCGGGCTCGGCGGCGAGGTGCTGGAGGGCATCAACCGGGTGGACGTCGCCAAGGGCTTCGAGGGCGGCATCGCCGTCGTCGTCCTGGCCATCTACCTGGACCGGCTCACCGGCGCCCTCGGCGAGGGCCCGAGCATGCTGCGCGCCCTGTTCACCCGCGGTAGGAGCCGCCACGGCGCGGCCACCCCTTCGGTCGACGTCGCCGCCTGACGAGTTCGCCCCCCGCATCACCATGCAAGCCAACGAGAGGATGGGCATGCGCTTCAAGTTCAAGGGCCTGACGGTCGCGGCGTTGACGCTGACGATGGGCCTGAGCGCCGCCGCGTGCGGCGACTCCGGTTCCGGAGGCAAGAACGACAAGGAAATCACCATCGGCATGGTCTCGGGCTGGGCCGAAGGTGAGGCCGCCACGGCCCTCTGGAAGCGGCTCCTGACCGACAAGGGTTACAAGGTGGAGGTCAAGACCCTCGACACCGGACCGCTGTACGCGGGCATGTCGAAGGGCGATGTCGACCTGTTCGTGGACTCCTGGCTCCCGGGGACCCACGAGGACTACTGGAAGCAGTACGGCGACAAGCTGGAGAAGATCGGCGCCTGGTACGACGCGGCGCCGCTGACGATCGCCGTGCCGAACTACTCGCCTCTGCAGTCCCTGGAGGATCTGAAGGGCAAGGGCGGCCAGTACGACGGCAAGATCGTCGGCATCGAGAAGAGCTCGGGCCTGTACCGCGTCTCGCAGGAGAAGATGCTCCCCGCGTACGGCCTGAAGGACGAGTACAAGGTGACGACGTCCTCGACGGCGGCGATGCTGACCGAGCTGAAGAAGGCCATCGACGCCAAGAAGGACATCGTCGTCACGCTGTGGCGTCCCCACTGGGCGTACACGAAGTACCCCATCCGCGACCTGAAGGACCCGAAGGGCGCGATGGGCAAGCCTGACGGCATCTACACCGTCGCCCGCGAGGACTTCGGCAAGGACCAGCCCGACGTCACGAACTGGCTGAAGAAGTTCAAGATGGACGACAAGCAGCTCGGCTCGCTTGAGGACCTGATGGAGAACAAGTACAAGGGCAAGCCCGACCAGGCCGTCGACGAGTGGCTGAAGTCGAACCAGAGCTACGCCACGTCGCTGACGAGCTGACCGGCCCGTACAGAATCGGCGGCAGAGGGCCGTCCGGGGCACCGGACGGCCCTCTGCCGTTCCCGGGCAGGTGTCAGCCCGCCAGCCCGACGCTGAACAGGACGGCCAGCAGACCCAGCCCCGTGGCGCAGAGCGTCATGATCCGCGGGTGGACGCTGTGCGCCTCGGGCAGAATCTCGGCCGCCGCCAGATACAGCAGGACGCCGGCGAAAAGCCCCAGGTAGGGCCCGAGGACCGCCTCCGGGACGGTGGCCAGCGTGCCGATCGCGGCCCCGGCGATCGGGGCGGCGGCGTCGGCGAGCAGCAGCAGGACGGCGGGCCGCCGGTCGCCGCGGTTCAGCGAGGCCGCGGTGAAGGTGTTGAACCCGTCGGCGAAGTCGTGGGTGACCACGGCGAGGGTCACGAAGATCCCGACGTCCGTCCCGGACTGGAAGCCGAGGCCGATGCTGAGGCCGTCCACCAGGCTGTGCGCGACGAGGGCGGACGCGGCGAGCAGCCCCGCGGAGCCGCTTCCGCGCGCGTGGGCGTGCGGCGCGTACTCGGCTTCGTGGGCGCGGTGGATGGCCACCGACTGCTCCACGACGTGCAGCAGCACGAATCCCGCCGCGAAACCGATCATGGGGGCGGGGACGCCGAGCGGGCGGTGCCGGGTCATCTCCAGTGACTCGGGGATCAGGTCGAACGCGACGACACCGAGCATCAGCCCGCCGGCGAGCCCGAGGACGAGGTGCCGGTGGTCGCGGACCCGCATCGCCGTGAGGCCGCCGGCGAGCGTCATCAGGAACGCGAGAACGGACACGAGCACGGCCATTCCGGTGTTCTACCAGGTGTACGTGCCCGCAATCTCATCGCCGCGGGGCACCGCCCGCCCGGTGCGCACCCGTGCCACCGGGCAGGGCGGCCGGTCACTTGAACGCGTCGCCGTCGACCACGGTGCCGGCGGGCGGCCGCCGGACGTCCACCGGTTCCTCGTACGCGAGGTACTCGACGCCGTTGCCCGGGCCGCCGGTCAGCGCCAGCACGTACGGCTCCCCCTGCGTCGCCACCTGGATCGTCTCGCCGGGCGCCCGGGTCAGGCTCACGGCGGGGGTTCCGCCGGCCGTTCCGGTCTCGCCCTTCTTCCAGGTGCCCGGGGCCTTCAGGGCCTCGTTGAGGAGACCCGTCCGCTCGGTGAAGATGCCGATGTCCTTGAAGTCGGGAGTCTTGGTGGTCGTCTTGAGGTACTTGCCCGAGAGGAGCTGCACCGCGGCCTTCCCACCGATCGACTTCCAGAACGGGTCGTTGCCCTTCACGTAGATGTCCCTGCCGATGCGTGTGATCTCGACACGCTGCTTCCCCGTCTGGAACCATCCGGTCGCCTCCGTCTTCCCCGCGTAGCGGAAGTCGATGGCGATCTTGTCCTTGCCGTCCTCGATCCGCCCGCGCATCCGCAGGTACCGCGCCGCGGCGGTCGCCTTGCGGGCACGGCGCAGGATCTGGCCGGCCCGGAGCCGGGCCACCCCGTTGGCCGTCGCGGTGGCGGACACGCTCGGGGACGGCGCGGGCGCGGTCTTCGAAGCCGTCCCGGCCTCCTCGGCCGGCCCGCAGGCCGTGGCGAGCACGAGTACAAGGACGAGTGCGGCCGGCGCGTGGGGCCGCCGTCGGTGCTGAGCCATCCAGGTTCCCTCTCTTCCTGATTTCGGAAATCGCCCTCGATGTCCGAAAGGAGACTGCTCCCTGCCGTTGCCGAACCGCTGTCGTTATGCTGCGGTCACTGCGCCCGGGCTGCGGAACGACTGCGGTGGTGCCCGGGGACGGTGAGCGGAGGTGGTCGCGCTGCCGGGCGAGGGACCTGCACTGCGCTTCGGGATCCTGGGCCGGCCCGCCGCCTGGCGGGACGGACGGGAGCTCGACCTGGGCCCGGGCAAGCAGCGGGCGGTCCTCACCGTCCTGCTGCTGACGCCGGGCCGGGCGGTGCCGACGGCGTCGATCGTCGAGGCGGTGTGGGGGGACGAGCCTCCCGACAACGGCGTGAACGTCGTCCAGAAGTACGTGGCCGGGCTGCGCCGCGTGCTGGAGCCCGATCGCTCGCCGCGCACCCCGGGGCGGCTGCTGACGTTGACCGGCGCGGGATACGCGCTGAACGTCCCGCCGGAGGGCCTGGACACCGAGGTCTTCCAGGAGCGGGTGGGGACGGCCGAGGCCGTGCGCGCGGCGGGCGATGCGGCACGGGCCGAGGTGTTGCTGCGCGAGGCGCTGGCCATGTGGCGCGGCCCTGCGCTCGCGGGGCTGAACGGCTCGTTCTTCGACGCGGCACGAGGGCGTCTGGAGGAGACCCGGGCGGCGGCCCTGGAGACGTGCGCCGAGGTCGGGCTGGAGCTGGGGGAACACGCGCGGCTCGTGCCCGAACTGCTCCGGCTGGTCGGCGAGTTCCCGCTCCGGGAGGGGTTCCGCTGCCTGCTGATGCTGGCGCTCTACCGGTGCGGCCGGCAGGCGGAGGCCCTGGCGGCGTACCGGGACGCGCGCGACTTCCTCTCCGCGGAGTTCGGCGTCGAGCCCGGTGAACGGCTCCGGGACCTGCACGTCGGCATTCTGCGGTCCGATCCGTCGCTGGCGGCGCCGGTCGCGCGGGAGCCGGCCGACGATCCGCCCGAGCCCGTGTTCGCGCCACCCGACGACCTGCTCGCGCCCGCCGCGGGCATGATCCCCGCCGTCCCGCCCGCCCGGCCGATGCTCGCCGACGGCGCTCCCGCCGTCGAGGCCGCGGACCGTCACGTCACCGGCGCGGTCTGGACGCCGTCACCGGTTCGTCCATGCGAGGGGAGTGGAGAGTCGTCCCTCCACGGGAGACCGGCCGGGCGGCGGGTTCCGTGGCCGGTGCGGGCCGCCCTCATCTCCATCCCGGTGCTCAGCTTCGGGCTGGTGACGTGGGCGCTGGCCGCCTACTACGCGGCGCGGCGCCGGAGCTGGAGGCTCGCGCTGACGGCGGCGGGCTATCTGGCGCTGTCGGCCGTCTTCATCGGCGGCGCCACGAGCGGCGACCCCGACCAGAGCACGCCGTGGGACGGCCCCATCTTCGCCGCGCTGCTGGCCACGATGTTCGGCGGCGCCGTCCACCTCGCCCTGCTCACCTCCGACCCGCACCCGCTGCCGGAGCAGAGCGGCATGCCCGTCCTGGACGTCCGGCTGATCGAGCGGAGGGTCCGCAGGGAGCAGGCGCGGTCGCTGGCCGCGCACCACCCGTCGATCGCCCGCCGGCTCGGCGTCGGGCGTCCCGACCTGCCCCGCACGTTCGACGACGGCGGCCTGATCGACGTCAACTCGGCGCCCGAGCGGCTGCTCGCCTCGCTGCCGGGCCTGGACCCGTACCACGCGAAGCTGATCGTGCTGGCCCGGACGGCGCACGGCCCGCTCGCCGCCGTCGACGATCTCGCGACCCGGGAGATCCTGCCGTACCAGGCCCTGTACGCCCTGCGCGACGTGCTCATCGCCGTCCCGCCCGACCTGGGCGCGGAACCGGACGCGGAGCAGGACACGCCACCTCTGGAACCGGGCGCCTGACCCTTGGAAGCCGAAGGACCCCGGGGCAGAGCCCGGGGTCCTTCGGCGTGCCGACGTGCGCTACTCGGTGGTGGCGGGTTCCTTTTCGGGGGTGGTGCCTTCGCCCTTGATGGAGCGGATCAACAGCTGGGAGACGTCCACGACCTCCAGCGATTCCTTGGCCTCGCCCTGGTTCTTCTTCTCGTTGATCGCATCACCCAGCATCACCAGACAGAACGGGCAGGCCGTCGACACGGTGTCGGGATCGGTCTGCAGGGCCTCGTCCACACGCTCGGTGTTGATGCGCTTGCCGATGCGCTCCTCCATCCACATCCGGGCGCCGCCGGCGCCGCAGCAGAAACCGCGGTCCTTGTGCCGGTGCATCTCCTTCGTCTTCACCCCGGGCACGGTCGCCATGATGTCGCGCGGCTGCTTGTAGACCTTGTTGTGACGGCCCAGGAAGCACGGGTCGTGGTAGGTGATGTTCTCCTCGATCGGGGCCACCGGGGTGAGCCTGCCCTCCTCCACCAGGTGCGCCAGCAACTGGGTGTGGTGCACGACCTCATAGTTCCCGCCGATCTGCGGATACTCATTGGCCAGGGTGTTGAAGCAGTGCGGGCACGTCGCGACGATCTTCGTCACGCCCGCGTCGTTCAACGTCTCCACGTTCTGCTGGCCGAGCATCTGGAAGACGAACTCCATGCCCAAACGGCGGGCCGGGTCACCGGTGCACGCCTCCATCGGGCCCAGCACCGCGAACTTCACGCCCGCGATGTGCAGCAGCTCGGCGACCGCCTTGGTGGTCTTCTTGGCCCGGTCCTCCAGCGCCCCGGCGCAGCCCACCCAGAACAGGTACTCGGTGTCTTCGGACACCTTGTCGTCGACGACCTCGACCTCAAAGTCCAGCTCCTGCACCCATTCCAGGCGCTTGGTCTCCGACATGCCCCACGGGTTGCCCTTGTTCTCCAGGTTCTTCAACATCACCCCGGCCTCGGACGGGAACGACGACTCGATCATGACCTGGAAGCGGCGCATGTCCAGGATGTGGTCGATGTGCTCGATGTCGACCGGGCACTGCTCCACGCACGCACCGCAGTTGGTGCACGACCACAGCACGTCGGGATGGATGACACCGTCCTCGCCGACCAGTTCCCTATCGACCTGCATGGCCAGCTTCTGCTCGTCGGTGAAGGCCTCCCGCTGCTCTTGCGAGGCGGTGAAGTACGGCGCCTTGGCCAGCGCATGGTCGCGCAACTCCAGCACCAGCATCTTGGGCGACAGCGGCTTGCCGGTGTTCCAGGCCGGGCATTGGGACTGGCAGCGACCGCACTCGGTGCACGTCGCCATGTCCAGCAGACCCTTCCAGGTGAAGTCCTCGATCTTGCCGCGGCCGAACACGTCTTCGTCGGGGTCGGCCTCCTCAAAGTCCAGCGGCTTGCCGCCCGACATCATCGGCTGCGCCGGGCCCAGCCCGTCCGGCTGCCGCTTGAACATCACGTTCAGCGGGGCCAGGAAGATGTGCAGGTGCTTGGAATGCACCACGAACACCAGGAAGATCAACGCGACCGCGATGTGGGCCAGCAGCCCGACCGACTCCAGAACCTCCAGCGTGTCGTGGCTCAGGCCCTCGAAGGCGTGCCCCACCAGGTAGGAGAAGTAGGCGCCCCTGCCGTAGGGCAGGTTGCCGCTGGCCCACTCCACACCCCGGAACAAGAACATCGTCCAGATCACGTTGAAGATCATGAACAGTGTGATCCACGCGCCGGACAGGTGCGAACCGGCGAACCGCGAACCGCGGTCCAGCCGCTTGGGCGAGTTCTTGATCCGGATCGCGGTGAAGGTGATCAGCCCGGCGGTGCAGGCCAGCGCGATGGTGTCCTGCACGAACCCGATCGGCCCCCAGGTCTGCAAGCCCGGGATCTTGGCGTCCAGCCCGAACAGCAGCGCGACCGCCGCCTCCAGATACACGGTGATCAGCAGAATGAACGCCCACATCACCGCCGCGTGCGAAACACCGGCCAGCGTCCATTTCAGCAGCTTGCGCTGCCCCAGCACCTCCACCGCCTGACCCTCGACGGCCTTCTTGGGCGCGCGCCTGACCTGCAACGTCCGCTCGGGGTCGGGCTGGCCGCTCGTGGCGATTCCGTACAGGAACAGCACCCGCCGGCCGGCGAGCGCCAGCGCGGCCGCCGTTCCGGCGAGCCCGATGACCAACGTGATCCAGAACACGGTTCCGTCCTCCTGGGTACGGCGATGGCAGTCAGAGTAGGGCTCGCGACAGACTGCCCTTCATCCGGGGCCCGAATACTACTCGGTAGTAGCTTATGCGGTCACATTCGCTGGTGAGAGTATCGATGAGTATCGGGCGGTCCACGAGTCCATACCATCAGGCGGGCCGCGTCCACCGGCGTCCCGCACACCGGTACGGCGAAACGGAGGACTCCCATGACCCCGATGCCCGATCTCGCGCCCGCCACGCGCCGGATGGCCGCCCTGCTCGCGGGTGTCAGCGATTCCCAACTCGACGAGCCGACGCCCTGCGCCGGAACCTCGCTCGGCGCGCTCATCGACCACGTGAACGGGCTGTCGCTCGCCTTCACCTGGGCCGCGTCGAAGAACTTCCCGCAGGGCCCGTCGCAGCCGCCGTCCGCCGACGCGTCGAGCCTGCCCCCGGACTGGCGCACCCGCGTCCCCGCGCAACTTGACGCGCTGGCCGCCGCTTGGCGCGCCCCGGACGCGTGGCAGGGCATGACCGCGGCGGGCGGTGTCGACCTGCCGGGCGAGCAGGCCGGGCACGTCGCGATGAACGAACTGGTGGTGCACGGCTGGGACATCTCCCGCGCCAGCGGCCAGCCCTACGACATCGGCGAGGACGAGATCGATGCGTGCCTCGCCTTCGTCGCACCTGCCGTCGAGCAGAGCGGCGGCAAGGGGGTCCCGGGCCTGTTCGACGCCGCCGTCGACGTCCCGGAGGACGCGCCCCCGCTCGCCCGCCTCATCGCTATGACCGGCCGCGACCCGTCCTGGACGGCAAAGCGGGACTGACCAGGCGATCGTGGTCCGGGCACGGGAGTTTTACCTGCGCCGTCTGGCCCTTGATGGGGCTTTTTGTAACGATTGTCGGAGAGGTCTGCCGTGACCGGCGGCCCGGCACCCCCAGACGCGGCGGGAGCGCGATCTGAGGGGGAGGCTATGACCGAGACCACCGCGACACCTCAATGGCACGTCACCGGCGACTGGTTCGACGTCTGCAAATGCACCATCCCGTGCCCGTGCACCTATGCACAGGCTCCTACTTTCGGTGACTGCGACGGTGTGCTGGCGTGGCACATCCGCGAAGGGCGGTACGGGGACGTCGTGCTCGACGGCCTCAACGTGCTGATGGTCGGCTCCTTCGTCGGGAACGCGTGGGGTGAGCATTCCGACGCCTACGCGGGCGTCTTCCTGGACGAGCGCGCCGACGATTCCCAGCGCGAGGCCCTCGGGAAGATCTTCGGCGGCGAAGCCGGGGGATGGCCCGCCCAGTTCGTGGCGATGTTCGGTCCCGAGATGAGGGGACTCGAATTCTCGCCCATCACGATCTCCGTCGATGACGACCTCGCCACCTGGAACGCGGAGGTCCCCGGCCGGGTGGTGGCGAGGGCCGAGGCGCTGACCGGCCCCACGACACCCGAGGGGGCGCGGGTGCAGACCCTGAACCCCCCCGGTTCCGAGACCGGGCCCGGGCAGGTCGCCACGTGGGGCCGGGCGGTCGCCGACCAGGTCGACGCCTACGGCTTCACCTGGGACTGGGAGGGCCGCTCCAGCAAGCACATCCCGTTCGACTGGAGCGGACCGGAGTGAGGGCTCCGCCGGTCCCGGTGCCCCGGCGGCGGACCGGTGCCCGGCCCGCGCCCCACGAGCTCGTGTTCGTCGGGGTCCTCGTCGTCCTCTCCGCGATCGCGTGGCTGGCGGTCCATCACCTGGCCACACCGGACATGCGTGCCGGGATCCTGACCGGCGCCGCCCGTCCCGGAGACTCCATGGACGGGATGGACGCCATGCCGATGGACCGGTCCATGGGCGCGGGGCTGTTCCTCGGCACCTGGCTCGTGATGATGGCGGCGATGATGCTCCCGGCGGTCGCACCGGTGATCGTGCGGATCGACCGGCTCGTGCGCCGCAGGGACGGGACGAGCATGACGGCGTACACGCTGGCGGCCGGCTACCTGCTCGTGTGGGCGGCCGCCGGGGCGGCTGCCTATGGCCTCTTCCTGGCCTTCCAGTCGGCCGTGACGGCCGGCGACTCCGCGGCCGCCGTGCGTACGGGCGCCGCCGTGCTGCTGCTCGCGGGCGTCTACCAGCTCACTCCGCTGAAGCGTGCGTGCCTGCGGCTGTGCCGCTCGCCGCTCGCCGTCGTCGTCCGGCACGGAGAGCGGATCACGGCCGGCCCGCCGGGCGCGCTGCTCGTCGGCGTCCGCCACGGGGCGTTCTGCCTGGGGTGCTGCTGGGCGTTGATGGCCGTCCTGCTCGCCGCGGGGATGATGAGCCTGGTCTGGATGGGGGTCATCGCCGCGGTGATCCTGGTGGAGAAGGTCTGGCGGCACGGGGAACGGGTCAGCAGGCCGCTGGGCGCCGTGATGATCGCCCTCGGACTCGTCCTGCTCGCCGCCCCCGGCCTCGCGCCCACATTGACCTAGTGGCCCTAGACCCTCTCGAAGACGGCCGCCAGACCCTGGCCGCCGCCGATGCACATGGTCTCCAGGCCGTAGCGGGCCTCGCGGCGGTGCATCTCGCGGGCGAGCGTCGCGAGGATGCGGGCGCCGGTCGCACCGACGGGGTGACCGAGGGAGATCCCGGATCCGTGCACGTTGACCCGGTCCCAGTCGTCGTCCTTGAGGCCCCATTCGCGGGTGACGGCGAGCACCTGCGCGGCGAACGCCTCGTTCAGCTCGATGAGGTCCATGTCGGCGAGCGTCAGCCCGGCGGCGTCCAGGGCCCTGGCGGTGGCCGGGACGGGCCCGATCCCCATCGTCTTCGGCGCCACGCCGGCGCGCCCCCACGAGACCAGCCGGACGAGCGGGCGCAGCCCCAGCTCGGCGGCGCGTTCCCGGGTCGTGACGACACAGACGGCGGCGGCGTCGTTCTGCCCGCTGGCGTTGCCGGCGGTCACGGTGGCCTGGTCGTCGGTCTTCCCGAGGACGGGACGGAGCTTCGCCAGGCTCTCGACCGTGGTGCCGGGACGCGGGTGCTCGTCGGTGTCGACGACCGTGTCTCCCTTGCGCGACCGGACGGTCACCGGGACGATCTCCTCGGCGAACACACCAGACCGCTGGGCGGCGACGGCGCGCTCGTGGGACCGGACGGCCAGTTCGTCCTGCTCCAGGCGCCCGATGCCGTACTCGCGGCGCAGGTTCTCCGCGGTCTCCAGCATCCCGCCGGGCACGGGGTATTTATCGCCGCCGGCGGTGACACGGCCCCGCGCGAGCGCGTCGTGCAGTTCGAGGGACGGCCCTCGGACACCCCAGCGCGCCTGGGTGGTGTAGAAGGGGGCGCCGCTCATGCTCTCCGCGCCGCCCGCGATGATCACGTCGCTGACCCCGGTCTGGATCTGCATGGCCGCGTTCAGGACGGCCTGGAGCCCGGACCCGCACCGCCGGTCCAGCTGGGTGCCGCCGACGGTGACGGGCAGCCCGGCGTCCAGCGCGGCGACGCGTCCGATCGCGGGGGCGTCGGACGTTGGGTAGCAGTGCCCGAGGACCACCTCGTCGATCGCGTCGCCGGGAAGGCCGGTGCGCTCGACCAGGGCGCGGATGGCGGTGGCGGCGAGCTCGACGGGCGTGACGTCCTTGAGGGTCCCGCCGAACCGGCCGATGGGGGTACGCAGCGGCTCGCAGATCACCGCGTCGCGCATGGTGGGCTCCTCGGGCTGGGGTGCGGGCACCTCGCAGGTTACGACCCCGGTCCGGGAGGGCCGCGTCCGGGCTTCCATCCAGCGGACGGTTGAATGCGTAGAAGGCGGACCGAGCGAGGAGGCGACCGTGGACCAGTGGGCGCGGCGGGCGACGACGATCCGGGTGATCGGCACCGGGGCGATGGGGCGCGGGATCGCGCAGCTCGCCGCGGCGGGCGGGCTCACCGTGGAGCTGGCCGACATCCGGTTGGAGGCCGTGGTGCAGGCGGCCGAATACATCGGCGCCATGTTCGACAAGCTCGTCGCCAAAGGACGGATGACCGTCGAGGAGGCGGAGGCGGCGAAGGGGCGGCTGCGGCCGGTCGGCGAGCCGCTCACCCCGTTCCAGGACTGCGACCTCGTCGTGGAGGCCGCCCGGGAGGACATGCAGACCAAGCGTGAGCTGTTCGCGTCCCTGGAGAAGGTCTGCCCCGAGCACACGATCCTGGTGACCAACACCAGTTCGCTGCCGGTCACGGCGATCGCCGCCGCGCTGGAGGACCCGTCCAGAATGGCGGGCCTTCATTTCTTCAACCCGGTGCCGTTGATGCGGCTGGTCGAGGTGATTCCGGGGGCGCGTACGGCGGAGTGGATCCCGGGTGCGCTCGCCGACCTCGTGAGGCGTCTCGGTCACGAACCCGTTCTCGCGCCGGACGCGCCTGGTTTCCTCGTCAACCACGCTGGGCGCGGCCTGGTGACGGAGGCCCTGCAGATCCTCTCCGAAGGGGCGGCGGAGCCCGCGGACATCGACCGCATCGCGCGGGACGTCCTGGGCCTGAAGATGGGCCCCTGCGAGCTGCTCGACCTCACGGGCATGGACGTGTCGCACCCGGTGATGGAGTCCATCTGGACGGGCTTCTACACGGAGCCGCGGTTCCGTCCGTCCAGGATCGGCCGGGCCCGTGTCGAGGCCGGGCTCCTCGGCCGCAAGACCGGCGAGGGCTTCTACAAGTACGTGGACGGGGTGAGGCAGGAGCCCGCCGAGGCCACCGCGCCGGCCACCGATTTCCGGCCGGTCTGGTTCCAGGAGCCGCAGCATCGGGAGACGCTGGGTCTCCTGCTGTCAGAGGCGGGGGTGGAGGTCGAGGGGGGTGACGAGCCGTCCGGGCACGCCGTCCTGCTGGTCGACGCCTCGACGGACATGAGCGTCGCGGACCAGGTCGCCAACGGCCTCCCCGGTGAGAGGACTCTCGGGATCGACGGGTTCTTCGGGTTCTTCGGCCGGCTCACGCTCACCGTGCAGCCCGCGCTCGACCCGGACGCGGGCCGCGCGGCGCTCGCGGCCCTGCTCGCCACGGGACGGCCGGTGAGCGTCGTCCGGGACGCGCCCGTGGCCGTCGCGCCGCGGCTGCTGGCGTCGATCGTCAACGTGGGCTGCGGCATCGCGGAGCAGCGGCTGGCCGCTCCCGCGGACATCGACACCGCCGTCCGGCTCGGGCTCGGCTACCCGCGCGGGCCTCTGGAGTGGGGCGACCACGTCGGCGCCGAGCGCGTGCTCGACGTCCTGGGCCAGATGCACGACGCGACCCGCGATCCGCGCTACCGTCCGAGCGGCTGGCTGGCCGAACGGGCGGCGCTCGGCCTCCCCCTCACCGAGACCGGCACCGCCCCGTCCGACCTGCTCGCCTAGGGCGTCAGCCCCGTCTGCTCGACGGGGTAGGCGGGAACCTTGTCCGTCCAGCCGTAGGACACGAGCGCGCTGTAGGAGACCACCGTCCCGGGCTTGGCACCGCCCCAGGCCTTGCCCGGCTTCACCAGCACGGATTCCTGGGCGAGCAGCCGTCCCGTCACCGGGTCGATCACCAGCCGCTCGTCGACGACGGTGTCGCCCGCGCGGACCTGCCGGGCGACACCGTCGCCGCGCCGGCCGAGCGGGTCGGTGACGGAGCCGAGGGTTCGGATACCGGGCGAGTCGGCGAGCAGCCGGTACATCGCGGCGCGCACCCCGGGCTTCACCGGTGCCGCGCCGAGCTTCTGCGCGTTGCTCATCAGCCATTCGGCGGAGTCGACGTGGCCGGGGACCTGCTTGAGCGCCCGGTCCAGGAAGCGCCGCAGGCTCTGCGGGTCGGCGGGCAGTTTCCGCACGTCCGGTGCCGTGGCGCCCTCCCAGTCGGCGAGCCGGAACGCCTCCCCGCCTTTGACCTTCGCCTTCGTCCAGGGGGTCGCGCCGCTCGCCGGTGCCGGCGAGGGCTTGCCCGGTTCGTTCGTCGGGGCAGGACCGATCACGGTGGGGCCGCCGGAGGGCGCGGGGCCGAGGTCGCGGCAGCTGACCCTGTGCTCGCCGACCCAGGCGGTCTTCCCCGGCCCGGCGTCCCAGAGGCCGATCTCGCGCACAGAGTAGTACTCGCGGCCGTCCGTGATCACGTGGCCGCCCTCGCGGGTGACCGCCGACCAGTAGCGCCCGTGGCCGGCCGGGGCGCCCTCCGCCTTGACGGCCGCCGCCAGCAGCACGGTGCGGGCCGAGACCGGGGACGCGGCGGGCCGGTCGGGCGCCCGGGGCGCCGTGCCGGACGACAGCACGACGGCGCCCGCGGCCGCGGCGGCCGCCGCGGCGAGCCCGAACCCGCCGAGGGCGAGCCTGGGCATCCGGAACATGCGCCGGGACGCACGACGGGGCGAGTGGATCTCGCGCTCCAGCCGGGCCCGGCCGCGCGCCGCTGTGCCTGCTTCCGGCGGCTCGTCCAGCATCGTGGCGATCATCTGGAGTTCGTCCATGGTCAGGTTCCTTCCATGTCGAGCGCGGCGCGCAGTTTTCTGCGGGCCCGGTTCAGGCGGGAGCCGACGGTCCCGTACGGGACGCCGAGCGCCTCGGCGACCTCCGCGTGGGTGAGGCCGCTGAGCGCGACGAGCAGCACCACGTCGCGGTCCTTGCGGGACAGCCCGCCGAGGGCGCGGGCGAGCCGCGGCTGCATTCCCTCGGCGGTCACCCGCGCGGCCACGCGGTCGTCGTGGCCGCCGGGGTCGCGGTCCGCGCCGATCTTGGCGAGCGCCTGGTAGCGGCGGGTCTCGGCGCGCCGGTGCTGGGCGATCAGGTTGGTCGCGATGCCGAACAGCCAGGGCCGGACGGTGCCGCGCTCCGGGTCGAAGGCGCCGCGGCGGCGGAACGCGGCGAGGAACGTCTCGGCGACCACGTCGTCGGCGGTCTGCGGGCCGAGCCGTCCGGCGACGTAGCGGTGGACGTCGGCGAAGTGGCGGTCGTAGACGGCGGTGAAGCGGTCGCCGTCGCGGACGGACGAGGCGAGCAGCGCCTCGTCATCCGCCCGTCCGGTCTCGGTCGGGGCGGTCACTCGGCCGCCCCTTGTGCGGGGTCCGGCATTGGGCACCTCCGGGGGTTGGTCGTCATCCTTACTCCGCCGGTCCCCGGATCCGCTTTCACGCCGATTCGAGGAGCTTCTCCGGCTCGGCGCCCCCGGCGGGCGCCGGGGCACTGCGAAGCACGAGGGCGGCGAAGAGGGCGGTGGCCAGCATGACGCCGGACGCCGCCAGGGAGCCCACGGAGAGCGCATGGGCGAAGGCGTCCTTCGCTGCGTCCGCGAGGCCGGGGTCACCGGCCGCGAGAGCCTCGCCGAGGGAGTGGCGGGCTGCGGCGGGAGCGGAGTCCGGCAGGGCGCGGGCGTAGGCGGCGGAGACGACGCTGCCGAGGACGGCGACGCCGAGGGCGGTGCCGAGTTCCTGCCCGGCGTCGTTCACGGCGGAGCTGACCCCGGCCTCCTCGGGGGGGACGGCGGACATCAGCGTGGCGTAGGCGGCCGGGCTGCCGAGCCCGGCGCCGAAGCCGACGACGACCAGGGCGACGGCGAGCACGGCGTAACCGTCGCGCGGGTCGGTCAGCCCGAGCACCGCGAGTCCGGCGCCGAGGACGCCGAACCCGCCGACCAGGGCGGGACGGGCCCCGAACCGTGCCTCCAGCGAGGCGCCGAGGCCGTTGCCGGCGGCCGCCGCGACGGCGACGGGCAGCAGCGCGAGCCCCGCCTTGAGCGGGCCGTAGCCGAGGACGAGCTGGAGCAGCTGGGTCAGCGCGAACATCACCCCGGCCAGCGCGAAGCCGAACATCGCGATCATGGTGGCGGCGCCGGAGAACGCGCGGCGGCGCAGAAGGCCGAGGTCGAGCATCGGCTCGGGGTTGCGGTGCTGCCAGAAGACGAACAGGCCGAGCGCGGCGCAGCCGGATGCGGCCGCGGCCACGGTGCGGGCGTCCGTCCAGCCGTGCTGCGGACCGGAGATGATCGCCCACACCAGCGCCGCCATCCCGGCCGTGGAAAGGACGGCGCCCGGGACGTCCGGGCGGCGGCGCGGCCCCCGCGACTCCGGGACGAGGATCAGCAGGCCGGCGACGGCGGCGGCCGTGACGGGCACGTTCACGAGGAAGACCGAGCCCCACCAGAAGTGCTCCAGCAGGAACCCGCCGAGCGTCGGCCCGGCGGCGAGCCCGACCATGGACGTCGCGCCCCAGATGGCGAACGCCTTGGCCCGCTCGTCCGGCCCGAACACCTGCGCCATGATCGACAGCGTGCCGGGCATGAGGAGGGCGCCGCCCACGCCCATCAGGGCCCGCGTCGCGACGAGCTGCGCGGGGTTCGCGGCGAAGGCGGCGAGCAGCGACCCGGCGCCGAACAGGACGAAGCCGATCAGCATGGCGCGGCGGCGGCCGTGCCGGTCGCCGAGGCTGCCGGCGGTGATCAGCAGCCCGGCGAAGACCAGCGAGTAGGCGTCGATCACCCACTGGACGTCGGACGTGGTGGCGTCCAGATCCTTGAGCAGCGACGGGATCGCCACGTTGAGGATCGTGTTGTCGACCATCACGACGAAGAGGCTGAGGCACAGCACGCCGAGGATCTGCCAGCGCCGCGGATGCGGGTCCCGGTTCATCGGAGCGACCTTTCTCGTACAGTGTTCGAGTTGACTCGCACACTGTACGACTACCCTCGTACGATGTTCAAGTCCCTGTACTCTGTACGAGAACGAGGAGGGGGCAGCGCGATGGCCGAAGAGAAGAGGGCGGCGTCCGTCTGGGTGCGGCCCCCGCGAACGCGGCGCGCCCAGCCCGCCCTGACCCGGACGCAGATCGTGGACGCCGCGCTCGAACTGCTCGACGCCGAGGGGCTGGACGGCCTCAGCATGCGCCGCCTCGGCACCCGGCTGAACTCCGGTGCCACCTCGGTGTACTGGCACGTCGCGAACAAGGACGAGCTGCTGGAGCTGGCCATCGACCGGGTGATGGCCGAGGTGGTGATCCCCCGCGGGGACGACTGGCGGGACGCCGCGACCGGGTACGCGCGCAGCCTCCGCACGATGATCCACCGGCACCCGTGGACGGTCACGCTGTTCGGCAGCCGCCCGATGATCGGCCCGAACGCCACCCGCGTCCTGGACGAGGTCCTCGCCGCGTTCGGCACCACCGGATTCACCGGCTTCGACCTCGAATACGCCTGGTCGGCCGTGGTCGACTACGTCATCGGCGCGGCGGGCAGCGAGGCGAGCTGGCAGCGCAACCAGACCGGCACGACCTCCGCCGAGCTGCTCGACGGTCTAGGCCCGTACCTGTCCCAGCTGGACGAGGAGCGGCCCGGGCTGGCGACGCACATCCGCGACATCTGGATGAAGGAGACCGGCGACGTCCTGGAGGGGCGCTTCGCGTTCGGCCTCGCCTGCGTCCTGGACGGCCTCGAAGCCCGCAGGCCCTGAACGCGCGATGCCCCCGCCCGGACGGTGGGCGAGGGCATCGGCGGGGAGGCGGCGTTCACCACGGATAACGGCAGCGGCCACCCCCGGCTCAGGAGGTCAGAAGGGCAGTTTCGCGGGCGGCTTCGGCTTGGTGTCGGTCCAGCCCGAGTCGCGCACCAGCCAGTAGTTGATGACGAAACCGGGTGCCTGCGCCTTGTAGGCCCCGCCCGGGCGGGTCAGCACCCTGCGGCTACCGAGCAGCTGACCGGTCTTCGGGTCGAAAAGGATCTCCTCCCGGGACTCGAAGGAGCCCTGTTCGGCAGCGGGCGCCCCGTACTCCCCGTCGATCCGGGTGGGGGTGTCCGCGGCGGCCAGCGCGACCCCCTTGCGGCCCAGCGAGTCCGTCACCGATCCGATGGCCTTCACCCCGGGCTGCGCGGCGAGGGCCCGCATCAGCCCGGCCCGCACCGCAGGCGAGAGCGGCGCGCCCATCATCAGATCCTCGACGCGCATGACCTTCGCACGGGCGAGGTCCGCGGCGGCGACGTTCGGAGGGTTCTCCTTCATCCGCCGCTGCATCTCCAGGACCTGCGCCCGCAGCACCTTGATGTTCTCCTCGCGCTTGGCCCGGGCCTGGGGGTCCTCTGGCACAGGTTGTTTCTCGAACTGCACCAGCCGCTCCTGGACACCCTTCAGGTCAGGCCCATCCGTAGACCTGTCCCTGGACGGAAGGTCCTTGAAGAACATCGCGGCGAGACTCGCGGGGTCGGTGGGCAGGTTCTGCAGCTTCTCGACCGTCATGTCCCCGAGGAAGGTGCCGCCGCCCTTCGGGTCCGGGTCGTCGACCTCCCACGAGGACGAGTGGTGGTCGTAGGTGTAGTAGTGGTCGTTGGACCACACGCGGAACTTCGACGGCGCGCCCGCCTTGCGCCACAGCTCCTCGTCCTTCGGCGTCAGCGGCCGCGACGGGATGTCCCGTCCGTAGAACGCCTCGCCCGTGCCGCTCTTGGCGCCCGACCACTCGAACGTCTCGGTGTGCGCCCCGACGATCGCGTACGTGCCGGTCTTCGGGCGCATGATGTACGACTGCCCCTGGATCTGGTTGGAGTACCAGTACTTCCCGGTCGGGACCAGCGCGGCCTTCTCCGCCGCCGCGAGCACCGCCTGCTTGTTCAGGTCGACGCTGGGCGGGGTCTCCGGCGATCCTTGGCCGGTGGCCGCGATCGCGACGGCCGCGGCGGCTCCGGCCGCGGCCACGCCGAGGACCAGGGCCGTCCAGCGGGCCGGGCGGGCAATGCTGCGAACCGTGCGCTCCTGCGCGGCCGCGAAGGCCCGGTCCAGGTCGCGTTCCCGGCGCGCCGGATCGTCAGCCGGGTCCAGCTGCGGGGGGCGGGCTTCCGCCAGGCGGTTCAGCACATCGCGGCTCATCGGGCGGCCTCTCTTCCTTTGGTCAGCACGGCTACGGGCACCGCCCGGTCGCCGGGCGCGCTCGCCCCCGCGGCCAGGGCCTGTTCCAGACGTCGCCGCGCGCGGTGCAGCCGCACGAAGAACGCGGCCTTCGAGCACCCGACGACCCTGGCCGCCTGGCCGGCCGACAGCCCGTGCCAGGCGATCAGGGTCAGCAGTTCGCGGTCGTCGCCGGACAGCGACGCCAGCGCCCGCAGCACCTCCGCACGCTCGACGACGGACTCGCCGACGTCACCGACGCCGGGTTCGCCCGACGCCCACGTCCGCAACTCCTTCTCCAGCGCCGCACGCCTGTCCCTGGCGCGGTAGGAGTCGCGGAGCACGTTGCGCGCGATTCCGAACAGCCAGGGGAGCGGCTCTTTCGGCAGGTCGCGCATCCGCCGCCAGGCGATGAGGAAGGTCTCACCGGCCACCTCTTCCGCGACCTGCTGCCCCGCCCGGCTCACGGCGTAGGCGTGGACGCGCGCGTAGTACGCGTCGTACAGCGCCGTGAACCGGGCTTTGTCATCGGGATCCGACACGATCAGAGCCCTTCGTCCGGGTATGCCATCACCGATGAAGGTGGTCGCGGCCCTTCGTTTCTTACCGGTGCCGACGAACTTCGATCAGAAGGGCAGCTTCGCGGGCGGCTCCGGCCTGGTGTCCGCCCAGCCCGACGCGCGCGTCAGCTCGTAGTTGATGACGAACCCTGGCTTCATCTTCTTGTACGCGCCGCCGGGCTCGGTCAGCTGGTTCTCCAGGGCCAGCAGCGCGCCGGTGCGCTCGTCGAAGACGATCACGTTGCGGGAGCGATAGGTCCCCTGCTCGCTCTTCGGCGTTCCGAACTCCCCGTTGTCCGTGCTGGGAAGGGAATAGCCGGCCAGCGCGACACCCGGGCGGCCCAGCGGGTCGGTGACGCGGCCGATCGCCTGGACGCCCTTCTGCGCGGTGAGCGCCCGGATCAGGCCGGCCCGGACCTTCGGCGGCGTCGGGCCGCCCAGAAGCGCGGACACCGTCCGGATCTTGATGTTGGGCAGCACCTGCGGCCCGACGTGCTGGGCCAGTCTCTGCATTTCGGCCTTCTGCCCCGACTCCTTGGTCTCGTCCAGGAACATTTCGGTGAGCTTGGCCGGGTCGGTGGGAAGGTTCTGCAGCTCCTTGGCCGACTTGCCCAAGGCGAACCTTCCGCCGCCGTTGGGGTCCAGGCCCACATTCGCACCCTCCGACCGCCACTTCGTCGCCTTGGTGGTGAGGGTGAGGTGCTTGTCGCCCGACCAGACGCGGAAACTCGACGGTGCTCCGTCCTTGCGCCACAGTGCCGCATCTCGCGCCGTCAGCGGGTGGACCGGGAGATCACGGTCGTAGTACATCTCCCCCATGCCGGGCTTCACGCCGTGCCAGCCGAACAGCTCGCTGTGCGCGCCGACGATCGCGTACGCGGCGCCGGACTTCGCCCGCACGACGTACGACTGGCCGCTGATGACGTCGGCGTGCCAGTACTTGCCGGCCGGCTGCGCTTCGGCCTTCTGCGCCGCCGCCAGCACCGCCTGCCTGCCGAGGTCGACGCCGGACGGCGGGTGCGGCGTCGAACCCGGCGACCCCTGCCCGGTGACCACGATGACGGCGGCGGCCGCCGCACCGGCGGCGACCAGGCCGACGCCGATCCGGAACGTCCACCCGGACCACGGCCGCGTCCCGGACGACAGCCGCAGGAGGCGCCCGCGGTCCGACGCCATCTCGTCCTCCAGCCTGCTCAGTGCCTTCGCGGAGACCTCGGCGGAGGGCGGTGCCGGCTCCCGCAGCAGTTCCCTGACCTGGTTCAACTCGTTCATGTCCATGGCGTTCACGCAGTCGACTCCTCGACGATCAGGGCCGGATTCGTTCCGCCGAGCGCCTCCCGCAGGCGGCGCCGGGCGCGGTTCAGACGGGACGCGACCGTGCCCGTCTTGAGGCCGAGCGCCTGCCCGACCTCCTCGTAGGACAGGTCGGCGAGCGCGACCAGGAGCAGGACGTCCCGGTCCCCCCGCGGCAGCCGGTCCAGCGCGGCGGCCAGCTCGGCGCCGGCGCCGCCGGCGGTGACCCGTGCAGCGACCCGGTCGTCGTGGCCGTCCTGGGCGCGCTCGGCGGGAGTGCGCGCGAGCGCCCGGTAGTGGCGGCCCTCGGAGCGCCGGTGCTGCGACACCAGCCGGGTCGCGATGCCGTAGAGCCACGGCCGGACGGTGCCGCGCGCCGGATCGAACCGGCCGCGCTTGCGGAACGCGGCCAGGAAGGTCTCGGCGGCGATGTCGTCGGCCGCGTCGGAGCCGAGCCGGCGGGCGGCGTAGCGGTGGATCTCGGCGAAGTGCCGGTGGAAGATCACCGCGAACGCGTCGGGCTCGCGCCGCGAACGGACGATCAGCGCCGCGTCGGACGCCTCCGCGGACGCGTCCGGCGCGGCCGCGTCACGCCTCGGCGGGGCTCCGGGATCCGGCGGACGGTCAAAGGCCATGGGCTGATCCTCGCTGTGGGGGGACGGACTTTCCTCCGTTCTCAGCCGATCCCCCGTTCCGCCTTCACGCACGACGCCCCCCGCCCGGACGGGGGCGGGGGGCGTCGGCAGGGGGAGGCGGCTCTCGCCAAGGGATAACGGCAGCGCTCACCCCCTAGCCCGGACGGCTCAGAAGGGCAGCTCCGCGGGCGGCTTCGGCTTGGTGTTCGTCCAGCCCGAGGACCGGTCCAGCTTGTAGTTGATGACGAAGCCCGGCTTCATCTCGGCGTACTCGCCGCCCGGCTTGGTCAGCTCGTGCTGGACCGACAGCAGCGCCCCGGTGTGCCGGTCGAAGATGATCACGTCGCGGGCGCGGTAGCTCGTCTCGGCACGGTCGGCGGTCGCCAGGGCGACACCCGTACGGCCCAGCGGGTCGGTGGCACGGCCGATCGCGCGGAGGCCCGGCTGGGCGGCCAGCGCCCGCATCAGACCCGCCCGGACCTTGGGCGGGATCGGGCCTCCCAGCACCGACGCCGTCCGCCAGATCTGCGCGTAGGAGTTCCCCGGTCCGGACCCCCGCCGCCCCGACGGATCCGCGCCGGACAGACCGGCACCCGAGGGATCGGCACCCGACGGGTTGCCGGACGACGGGTCCCCCTGTCCCGAGCCCAGGAACAGCTTGGCGAGCTTGGCCGGGTCGGTCGGCAGCTTCTGCAGGTCCTCAAGCGTGGCCGGCCCGGGGCCCGGGCCGACGAACTGCCCGCCGCCGTCCGGGTTCGTGCCGACCTCCGGGCCGCTCGACCGCCACTTCGGCGCCCGGGTCGTGTAGGTGATGTAGCGGCCGTCGCCCCGGACGCGGAAGGTCGAAGGCGACCCGGCCTTGCGCCACAGCGCCTCGTCCCGCGCGGTCGCCGGACGGGCGGGCAGGTCCCGGTTGAAGTACGCCTCCCCCATTCCGGACTTCGCGCCGGTCCAGTTGAAGGACTCGGAGCTTGCGGCGGTGATCGCGTAGGTTCCGGTCTTCGCGCGGATGACGTAGGACTGGCCGTCGAACGAGTCGGAGTACCAGTACTTGCCGGTCGGCTGCGCTTCGGCCTTCTCCGCCGCCGCGAGCACCGCCTTCTTGTCCAGGTCCACCGCCGCGTGGGGCGAGGGTGGGGCGGGCGACCCCGATCCCACGGCCGCGATCGCCACCGCGGTGGCCGCGCCCACGGCGACCACGCCGACCCCGGCCTTGAGCCGCCAGCCGAACCGGACGCGCGTGCGCGGCGGCTTCCCGAACATCGCGGCGCGTGCCTCGGTCATCTCCCGCAGCGTCGGCGGTGTGGGCTCCCCGTACGCCTCGCGGACCATCTGCAGTTCATCCATGGCCGTTCTCCTGTTCACGCATCGGATTGGTGCCGCCGAGCGCGGCGCGCAGCTTCCGCCGGGCCCGGCTGAGCCGCGACCCGACCGTCCCGTACGGGATGTCCAGCGCCGCGGCGATCTCTTCGTGGGCGAGGTCGGCGAGGGCGACGAGCAGCAGCACGTCCCGTTCGCCGTCCGACAGCCCGGCGAGGGCGCCGGCCAGCCGGCCCCGCAGCCCCTGGGCGCTGACCCGGGCGTCCACCCGGTCGGCGTGACCGCCCTCGTCCCGGCCGGGGCCGAGCCGGGCGCGTGCCCGCAGCCCGCGCACCTCGCTGCGCCGGTGCTTGCCGATGACATTGGTCGCGATGCCGTAGAGCCAGGTCCGGACGGCGGCGCGGGACGCGTCGTAGCGGGCCCGGCCGTGGAAGGCCTCCAGGAACGTCTGCGCCGCGACATCGGACGCGGCGTCCGGGCCGAGGCGCTTGGCGGCGTACCCGTGGATCTCGGCGAAGTAGGCGTCGAAGATGTCGCCGAACCGCTCCGGGTCCCGCAGCGACAGGCGCAGGACGGCCGAGTGGTCGACCCGCCCCTGGCCCCCGTCCCGGGGCGGGTCTGCGGTGAGGGGTTCCCCTGTCATGTGATGCCTTTCCTTGGGGGATGGCGGTCACAGACGTATCACCCGAAACCCCTCACCGCTTTCACACGAACCTCAGCGGACCCGGTAGGCGCGGATGATGCGCTGGTCGATGCCGCTGCCGCCCGCGTCCTGCGCGCTGACCCGCAGCGACACGGCCTGCCCCTTGACGGGCGCCGGGAGCGGGGCGCTGAACCGCCCGCCGCCGAGGGCCTTCGCCTGCACGGCCTGCCACGTTTTCCCGTCGTCCACGGACGTCCAGAACCGCAGCCCGGTGACCTTCGCCGTGCCGGAGCCCGCGACCCGCGCGACGGTGAAGACGGCCGGTTCCCCCGCGGGCTGGTTCCGCAGATCCAGGCCGAGGTCGTAGTCGACGAGGAGCAGCGGCAGGAGCCTGCCCGACGTCCCGCGCGGCGTGGCCGAACGGAACGTCCAGGAGGTCGAGGTCCGGACCGACACCGGCAGCAGCGCTGACGCGTCGTTGTCGTAGGTCAACCGGTAGTCGGCAGGACCGGACGGGACGTCGAAGTCACCGCGCGGCCCATTCGCGCTGCCCACCTTCTTGTCACCGGACTTGTCACCGGAGAACAGCGCGAGTTCGCCGGTGACTCCCTCTACGCCGCAGTCGAATCCGTCCGTTCTCGTCTGCAGGTCGACCAGTTCGACATGGACGTGGTCGCCGGACCGGGTGGACGGATTCGGGGTGCAGGCGCTCAAGGTGACGCCGGATCCGGAGACCGGGCCGGGGCGCACCGGCTGGCGGCCCCACGTGTGCGAGATCCGTTGCCCCGGCCGCAGTTCGCGGAAGGGCAGCTGGTCGACCCACTCGCCGTTGGCGATCGCGCGCGGGAACGCCTCGTCGGCCCAGAGCATCCCCTTGCCCGTCGAGACGTAGTCGGTGCGGGTCGTCCCGGACGGCACCTCGCTGGACGCGTCCAGCCCGGCCAAGAGCAGGCCCTCCGGCGAGGTGCCGTAGCGCTTCTCCATGACGGCCTTGCCGGTGTCGCCGTCGAACGCCGCGAACCGCTGGTCGACGCGGGCCATGCGCGCCTTCTCCTCGGCGCCGACGACATGTGACGGGTCCGCGGGGATCCGGTCGCCGAGCGGGTGGATCAGGTCGTAGACCGTGCCGGGCGCGGTCAGGCGGTGGCTCGTGTAGGCGCGGAACAGGCCGGTCTTCACGCCGTCCATCGGCTGAGCGTAGACGGGAGCGGCCGACGGCTTGTCCGAGTAGACGCCGACCGTCCACAGTCCTTGGCTCGTGCCGCGGACGACGGACGCGCTCGCCATCGTCATCTCGGTAGACGCGCCCGCGACGCTCGCCTTGACCGGTTTGCCCGCGGGGCCGTCCAGCGTGACCGTCAGGTCGCGGTCGACGACCACCTCGGGCGTACCGGCAACGGCCGAACGCCAGGAGTCGCCCTTCGTGTCGTCCACGGTGCCGAGCACGGCGTACCGGCCTTCGGGAACGCGGACCTTCGTGCCCTCCGGAGTCGGGTCGACGGTCTCGGCGTACAGGCTCGCGTCGTCCAGGTTGACCACTCCGGAGTAGAAGGAGGAGTCGGCCGGGTCGGTGCCGGGCAGGGGGACGCCCTTCACGGTGAGCGTGTGCGACGGCGGCTCGACGTAGAACGTCACCGGCGTGTGGACGACGGTGCCGCCGCTCTTCGCCGTCACCTCCGCGGTGTAGAGCCCGGCGGGGAGCTTGGACGCGTCGATCCGCAGCGACGCCGACGCAGTGCCACCGGCCGGAACGTCGACCGCGGCGGAGGACAGGCTCGCCGCGCCGGGCGTGCTCCGGCCGTGCCGGTCGATCACGTCCACGCTCAGCGCCAGACGGGAGGCGTTCGCCTGGGACGTCCAGCCGAGTTTCGTCGTCAGCGCGTCATGCGCCGGGTACGCGGACGTCCCGAGATCCACGATGCTCTGGGCGGGCAGGACGGGGCTCGTCACGGCCGCGTTGACGTCCACGCGTCCTTCGCCGCGCTCGTAGACGTCGCCGCCCGTCGCCGGGTCGGCCGTCCCGACGAGCGCGGCCTTGAGCTGCTCGGGCGTCCAGCCCGGGTGCTTCGCGGCGAGCAGCGCGGCCGAGCCCGCGACGTGCGGGGTGGCCATCGACGTGCCCGACGCCCGCGTGTACAGCAGCCCGATCGGCGTGCCCAGCACGGTGCCCTTCGCGCGGGCCGCCGCGATCTCGACCCCAGGCGCGACGATCTCCGGCTTGGCGGCGAACCGGCCCATCCGGGGGCCGCGGCTGGAGAACTCCGCGAGCCGGTCCCGGCCGTCGACGGCGCCGACGGTGAGCGCCGCGTCCGCCGACCCCGGCGCGTTGATCGAGCCGCTCACACCGTCGTTGCCCGCCGCGACGACGAACAGCGTTCCGTGCTCGCCGCTCAGCTTGTTCAGCGCCTGCGAGACCGGGTCGGTGCCGTCGGACGCGTCGCCGCCGAGGCTCATGTTGACGACCTTCGCCTGCGGCGCCGCCCACTCCATGCCCGCGATCAGGCCGGAGTCGGTGCCGTACCCGTCGTCGTCCAGCACCTTGCCGACCAGCAGGCTCGCGTCCGGCGCGACGCCCTTGCGCGCGCCGGACGCCGCCGCGCCGCTTCCCGCGACCGTCGCGGCGACGTGCGTGCCGTGGCCGAACCGGTCGACGGTGTCGGGCGACTCGGAGAAGTTCTTGGACGCGGAGATGCGGCCCTTCAGGTCGGGGTGCGTGGCGTCGACACCGGTGTCGAGCACGGCGACCTTGGCGCCCGCGCCCGTGAACCCGGCCTTCCAGGCCCGCGGCGCGCCGATCTGCCGCAGGTTCCGGTCGAGCTTCGCGCCCGGAGCGGCCTTCACCGCTGTGGCCAGGGCGGTCGCCTTCACCTTGCCGTCCAGCCAGACGTGCCGGATGCCGCCCGTCGCCTTCAGCGACGGGCCGTTCATCCCGGCGAGCGACGAGCCGAGCCGCCGGGCGTCCTTCTTCGGCTGCCGCGCGGCGACGGCCCCGATGCTCGGCAGCGCCACGCCCTCGCGCAGCGTCCCGCCGCCGAGCGCCGACAGCGAACGCGCGCCGGCGGAGCGCTGCACGATCAGCGGCAGATCCCGGCTGCGGGCGTCGTCGTAGCCCTGCCGGATCAGGTTCGTGACGTCGAACAGCCCGGGGTCGAGCACCTTCCCGACCAGGCCGGCGACGTCCAGCGGGGTCACCAGGACGTGCCCGTCCGGCCGGGTGACCGTGCGGAACAGGTGGGCGTCGCGGCCGGGCGCGGGGGTGACCGCCACCATGGGCGCGCGGCCCTTGACCGTCCGCACCCGGACCACGTCCCCGGTCAGCAGGGTGACCTTCCAGGAGCGGCCGGGCGCGAGCCCGGCGGCCGGGGGATTGGGCCCGCCCGGCGAGGCGTGCGCGGCGGTCGGCACCACCGCGAGCACCCCGGCCGCGAGCAGCCTGCCCAGGAGGGCGCCGGGCAGGGCCCGGCTCCGGCGTCTGTGCGTCATCGAGTCTCCTCCACCATGGCCGTCCCGCGTTGGACGGTCGTTATTGATCACCCGGAAGGGCTGATCAACTTCACGGAGGAAGTCGCGATGGATCCCGGTTTCTTACAGGCGTCGTCGAGGGCGCATCAGGCAAAGCAGACTTCACCCTCTGCCTGCCAGGCCTTTCCACACCCGGAGTTACTGGCTCCCGCTTCGGGGGAGGGCGTTAGCCGCCTGGCACCGGACCGGAGGAGGGGCGACATGCCGTCAATTTCTGTGCGGGAGAACCGGGAGATCGAGGCGGCCAACGCCTCTCGCGACACCCCGGTCGTTTTCATCCACGGCCTCTGGCTGCTGCCGAGCAGTTGGGCCGACTGGGCGGACTTCTTCAAGAAGGCGGGCTACGCACCGCTGACGCCGGACTGGCCGGACGATCCGGAGACGGTCGAAGCGGCCCGGGCGAACCCGGATGTCCTCGCCAAGAAGACCTTGAAGCAGATCTCCGATCACACCACCGAGATCGTCAACGCCTTGGACAAGAAGCCGGTGCTGATCGGGCACTCGACCGGAGGCCTGCTGGCGGAGATGCTCGCGGGCCAGGGCCTCTCGGCGGCCACGGTGGCCATCGACCCCGGGATCTTCCGCGGCGTTCTGCCGCTGCCGGCCTCCGTGCTCAAGGTCGCGGGCCCATTCCTGGTCAACCCGCTCACGCGCGGCCGCGCGATCACGCTCACGTTCGACCAGTTCGCCTACGGCTGGGCGAACGCACTGGACGAGAAGGAGGCGAAGGAGCTCTACAACACCTTCCACGTCGCCGGCTCCGGGATCGCTCTCATGCAGATGGGCAACGCGAACCTCAACCCGTGGACGGAGGCGAAGGTGAACACGAAGAACCCCGCCCGCGGCGCCCTGCTGATCATCGACGGCGAGAAGGACCACACGGTGCCCTGGGCGATCGCGAACGCCGCCTACAAACGGCAGAAGCGCAACCCCGCCGTGACGGAGATCGTGAAGATCCCGAACCGAGGCCACTCCCTCACCATCGACCACGCTTGGCGCGAGGTCGCCCAAACCGCACTCGACTTCGTCAAGCGCTCCGCCAATTGACGCCAGGGCAGACTCACTGGCGGATGAATCAATGAGGTGGAACGCCGGTGGCGCCCGAACGTGCCGGTCACGTTCGGGCGCCATCGGCGTAGGCGCCGCCGTTCTTACGGCGACGGCCCGGGTCAGCACATGATGCTGACGTCCTTCGAGCGCGCCGCGCGAGATGCCGGGGTCTCGCGCACGGCCTTCTTGCCGGTGGCCGTGGAGGTGCAGCCGGTCACGCAGGCGCTGAGCGCCGATGTGGCGAGGCTCCTCTTGGTCGACGGGTTGAACGCCCCCGGGGTTCCCCTCTTGGGGATCCGGTGCACCCCGCCCTTGTTTCCGATGCCGGCGATCCGGTCCGTCCTGTTCTGGTAGGACCACACCTGCTTCTTCACCGATTTCGGCAGCGAGTGGCAGCCCAGCTTCGAGTTGTAGGTCACCTTCACTCCGTTGTAGTGCGTTTTGCTGTAGACGCAGAAATGGCCGGGGGCGCAGGTGCTGGCCGCGCCCACCGGTACGGTCGCCACCGTCATGGCCCCGTTGTCGTAGGACAGCTCGTGCGGGCCGATGCGGGTTCCGCCGGGGTTCTCTGCGGCGTACCGGGCGATGGTCCGTGCCCCGGAGTCGGCCGTCGCGGCGCCCGCGTCGGCCGCTACGGGACCGGCGGTGGCCAGGGCCGCCGCCACGCCGACGGTCGTGGCGAGCAGGCGAAGTACTTGCTTTCTGGCGGGCATCTGAGCACCTCTTTCATGTCGATGTGCGCTCCCCCGGTCGAGTCCGCGATGGAAGGCTGATCAACTTCATGGGGGAAGTGGCGACAGATCCCGGTTTCTTACAAGCGACCGGCTTCCGTGGCGGTGATCCGTTGCAGCTGGTATCACGATGCCGTCATGGTCGGTCCGAGCAGGAAGCGGTCGGCCTCGTCGAGCGTTCGCGGCTGTTCGGGTGTCACCGTCAGGACGTCGCGCCGGTAGTTGCGGATCTCCAGCACGCTGCCGGGGTCCGCCTCCACCGTGAGGCGCAGCCCCCGTTCCACCATTGCCCGTGGGTAGACCTTGAACGTCTTCTCCCGCACCGACGTGCGCCCGCCGATTTCCTCGAAGCCGTCCGCCCTCCGCAGGTCGAACTTCAGGTCGATGACGGGGAACGGCTCGCGGTCCCAGGTGGTGCACGGCATCGAGTTCCGCCCCTGGATCCGTGCCTCGACGAACGTCTCGGTGTCCTCGTCGCCGATCTCGCAGTCGCGGATCGGGAAGACCCTGCCGAGCCTGCCCCCATAGTTCACGGCCGTCAGCGAGGGCCCACAGAACAGCACGTGGTCGAATGGGCCGATCGGCGCGGGCAGCGGCACCTTGTGATGAGAGCGGCCGTCGAAAGCCAGCCCGACGCGCGGTCGGACGAAGTCCAGGAAGGCCGACGCCATCGCCTCGTCGTGGCCGGGCTTCTTCACCACCAGGGACAGGCCCCGGCCCTCGTCCTCGCCGACGATGTAGTACTCGTAGAACGGCCCGGGCCCGGCCTTGAAGTCGTGGAATCTCACGACCACGCCTGAGTGATCGGCGACCGGCTCGTACTTGTCGCCGTTCCCGACCATGTCGAGCAGCCGGACGTCCGCTTCGGTCTCGGGCTCCGCCTTCGCCCGCGGCGCCGCCGTCCCGGGCCCGGGCGCGACCTCGACGTATCCGCCCCGCTTTTTCTCGCTGATCTTCTTGGTGAAGTGGCGGAGTGCGTGCGCCCCATCGTCGAGCGTCATGCTCGACCCGCGCATGACGCCGCCGGCCACGCCCCAGCCCATGTGGCAGCGGATGCCGTCCAGGGTGATCTGCCAGCATCGGACGACGCCTTCGTCGTTCTTCTCGAAATACCGTGTCTCCGCCATGCCCCCCGCCTGCGTCAATGGAGAGTGTGGACGTCACCGTTCTTGATCCGGGCAGTCAGCGCACGCCACGCGGACGGCGCGACCGCCAGCACCGGTCCGTCCGGATCCACCGAGTCCCGAACGCCTACGACGCCGGGGATGTTGAGGGCCACCTCGACGCACGTGTCGTTGCCGGAACCAGAGTGGCTACTGATCTGCCACTTCGCCTCGGCCGGGAACCTAAGCATGGACATGAGCTTGGAACTCCTCCCGGATGGTGGCGATGAGCGCCACCGACTCATCTTGAGACAACGCCGCGCCGCCGATGCGGTCAAGCATCGAGCAACAGCGCCGCACCTGCATCATGTCCTCGACGTACATACCGCCCGCCATAGTTTCCACATACGCCGTGTCGAGTTCCAGCGGCGCCGAGAACTCGAACACAACCATCGAGCCTTGGCCAAGGCCGGGCCGGTATCCGAGCGCTATCGGCACGACGCGAAGCGACACCGATGGTTGCTCCGCCGCCTCCAGGAGCGCCGCAAGCTGGCCCGCCATCACGACCGGACCGCCGACAGGACGACGCAGGACCTCCTCGGCGAGAACGACGTCGAATTCGGGAGCGTCGGTGCGCGCAAGCCTGGCACGCCTCGCTATCCGGGCTTGCAACCGCCGATCGACCTCGTCCTGATCGTCCGGGTACTCGCCTGCGATCAATGTGCGAGCGTAGTCAGGGGTTTGCAGCAGACCAGGAGGAGCTTCCGTTTGCCATGACCGGATCCGGTTGGCCGCGTCCTCCAATTCGACATATCCACCGGCCAGGACGTCGTCGAAGGCCGCCCACCAGCCCCGGTTCCGGATGCCACGGGCAAGCTCCAGCAACGCGGCCCGGATCTCCCCCGGACCGCCATAGGCCTCCAGGATGTGCCCGACGTCGCCGACCCTCGGCATGATCGTCGCCGTTTCGATGCGGACGAGTTTGGTGCGGCTCCAGCCGAGGATTCCGGCGGCGACCTCAGGCGTCAGGTTCGCGGCTTCGCGGAGGCGCCGAAGCTCGGCGGCGAGCCGACGATGGCGGGCGGTCGGTCCGTGCTCAGCAGGCATGGCAGGCAGTCTCCCAGCGGTGTGGTCACCCTGTGTGGCTAATTCGTAACAGATCTTTTGCACCAGCGCTGGAATTCTTAACAAGTGCGGTTCATGATGGCACTGTTCCAACACGTAGTGAGGTCGAAGGAACGCGCTGCGTGGTCGCCACCGCATGACCCCCAGATGCGGATGGTGATCACGTGGGCCGTCGGTGCGGTGTCTGCGGGCTCGTGCCGGTCGGGATGTCGCGCGGCGGGGCGCACCCCCAGGGATCCCGCCGCGCGGCGCACAAGAGCGAGTCGCGCGCCTGCGCGCTCGTAGATACAGGGCGGCCCCGGGACAGGTGCTGGCACACCATTACGCCCGGGGCCTCGATCGGATGGAGGTCCGATCTATGGGCAACCTAGCCGATTGCTCCGCGACGGGATGGGTCTACCTCGACCCCGACGAGATCCGGCGAGAGCTGGAGGCCGCGTTCCCCGGCGTTCGAGCATGGCTCGGTGACTACACCGGGCACTGGTGGGCCCTGGCGAACGATCGCCTGGTGGAGGCGGACACCCCTCGCCAGCTCGCCGACAGGATTCACGACGTTCTCAGCATCCGGCGGGCGATACCGCCGCGGCGCCCGGTCTTCGGAAGGACACAGCGGCCCGGCGGGGCGGCCAGCTCCCGGTCACGGGAAGCGTCCCGTCCGGCCCACGCACGGCCGAAGCGGCGGCGGCGTGCCCTGTTCGGGGGTGGCCGATGAGGGCGCGGGCGGCGCACGAGCCGCCGCAGATGTACGCCTGGGACGTCGAGAACGGCCGGTCCGGGGTGACCGATGACATGGACGCCGCGATCACCTATGTCGATCTCGCTCTTCGTGGGGCGACCGCCGGTGTGTGCGGTGCGATCCGGCTCGTGACCGTGTCCACGTACGGCAAGAGCGAGTACATCGACCTCGGAGTCGTCGGCGAGGCGCGACGTGACGTCGGCGGGGTCTTTTGGACGAGGCGCTCCTCCTGGTGGGGGATGACCGAGCGGGCGTTCTCCTCCGTGCAGGTGATCCCTGAGCCGATGGGACCGTTCGGGGAACCGGAATAGGTGGCTCAATCGTCCTGTTGTAGAGGACGGCAGCAAAGTTGAGTCCGGTCGACTCAAGTCATTTGACAACGGACGGCCGGCCGGGCAATCTTGCGGCCTAGAGACTCAACCGGCGCGCCCTGGGGGCGACCGGGGCTGCGATAACTCCCGGCAACGGGGTTGACACCGGAAACGACGGAGGACGAGAACATGGCACGTGCGGTCGGCATCGACCTCGGGACGACCAACTCGGTCGTCGCGATTCTGGAGGGCGGCGAGCCCACCGTCATCGCGAACGCGGAGGGGTCGCGGACCACGCCGTCCGTCGTCGCCTTCGCCAAGAACGGCGAGGTTCTCGTCGGCGAGGTCGCCAAGCGCCAGGCGGTCACCAACGTGGACCGGACCATCCGGTCGGTCAAGCGCGAGATGGGCACCGACTGGAAGACCAAGATCGACGACAAGCCCTTCACCCCGCAGCAGATCAGCGCGTTCGTGCTGCAGAAGCTGAAGCGGGACGCCGAGTCCTACCTGGGCGAGACCGTCACCGACGCGGTCATCACGGTTCCCGCCTACTTCTCCGACCACCAGCGGCAGGCCACCAAGGAGGCCGGCCAGATCGCGGGCCTGAACGTCCTGCGCATCATCAACGAGCCGACCTCCGCGGCGCTCGCGTACCACCTGGAGAAGGAGAACGAGGCCACCATCCTGGTCTTCGACCTCGGCGGCGGCACCTTCGACGTCTCCCTGCTGGAGGTCGGCGACGGCGTGGTCGAGGTCAAGGCCACCAGCGGTGACAACCACCTGGGCGGCGACGACTGGGACAGCAAGGTCGTCGACTGGCTGGTCGAGAAGTTCAAGAACGCCAACGGCGTCGACCTGTCCAAGGACAAGATGGCGCTGCAGCGGCTCCGCGAGGCCGCGGAGAAGGCGAAGATCGAGCTGTCCGGCTCGTCCGAGACGCAGATCAACCTGCCCTACATCACCGCGTCGGCGGAGGGCCCGCTCCACCTGGACGAGAAGCTCACCCGGGCCGAGTTCCAGCGGATGACCTCCGACCTGCTCGACCGGACCAAGGCGCCGTTCCACTCGGTGCTCAAGGACGCCGGCATCACGGTCGACGGCATCGACCAGGTCGTCCTGGTCGGCGGCTCGACCCGCATGCCCGCGGTGTCCGAACTGGTCAAGGAGCTGACCGGCGGCAAGGAGCCGAACAAGGGCGTCAACCCCGACGAGGTCGTCGCGATCGGCGCCAGCCTCCAGGCCGGCGTGCTCAAGGGCGAGGTCAAGGACGTCCTGCTGCTGGACGTGACCCCGCTGAGCCTCGGCATCGAGACCAAGGGCGGCATCTTCACCAAGATCATCGAGCGGAACACCACGATCCCGACCAAGCGGTCGGAGACGTTCACCACCGCCGACGACAACCAGCCGTCCGTGGAGATCCAGGTCTACCAGGGCGAGCGCGAGATCGCCGCGTACAACAAGAAGCTCGGCACCTTCCAGCTGACCGGTCTGCCGCCGGCGCCGCGCGGCGTCCCGCAGATCGAGGTCACCTTCGACATCGACGCGAACGGCATCGTGAACGTCAGCGCGAAGGACCAGGGAACCGGTCGCGAGCAGTCGATGGTCATCACGGGCGGCAGCGCGCTGCCCAAGGACGACATCGAGAAGATGATGCGCGACGCCGAGGAGTACGCCGAGGAGGACCGCAGGCGCAAGGAGGAGGCCGAGGTCCGCAACCAGGCCGACACCCTCGCGTACTCGACCGAGAAGTTCCTGCGGGAGAACGACGAGAAGGTCCCCGCGGAGCTGAAGACCGAGGTCAACGACGCGGTCGCCGAGGTGAAGAAGGCCCTGGAGGGCACCGACGTCGACGCGATCAAGGGCAGCGCCGAGAAGCTGGCGCAGGTCAGCCAGAAGATGGGCGCGGCCATGTACGCGCAGAACCCCGAGGGCGCCCAGGCCGGCCCCGAGGACCACGGGCCGACGGCGGACGCCCAGGGCGGCGAGCCGCAGGACGACGAGGTCGTCGACGCCGAGATCGTGGACGAGGACAAGCCGAAGGAGGAGGGCCGATGACCGCAGCGAAGCGAGGATCTTCGGCCCTCCACCCCGGGGGCCTGGGGGTCGCCCCCCAGAAAGGCGGTGCGTCGTGACGTCCTCTCCTGGCGAGGGCGAGGAGAAGGAGGGCCCGGTGATCCGCGACAAGCGGCGCATCGATCCCGAGACGGGGGAAGTCCGGGCGCAGGCGGCATCGCCTGCCCCGGAGACCACTGCGAACGGGGGCGCCACGGTCACCGACGAGGAGACCTCCTCGCTCAAGACCCAGCTCACGGAGCGTCTCGCCGACCTCCAGCGGCTGAAGGCCGAGTACGACAACTACCGCAAGCGCGTCGAGCGCGACCGGGTCGCGGTCCGCGAGCAGGCCCTCGGGCAAGTGCTGTCCGAGCTGCTCCCGGTGCTGGACGACATCGGCCGCGCCCGTGACCACGACGAGCTCACCGGCGGCTTCAAGTCCGTCGCGGAGAGCCTGGAGGCGGTCACCGGCAAGCTCGGCCTGGAGCGGTTCGGGGAGAAGGGCGAGCCCTTCGACCCGGTCGTGCACGAGGCCCTGATGCACTCGCTCTCGGCGGACGTGACCGAGACGAGCGTCATCGACGTCCTCCAGCCGGGCTACCGGATCGGCGAGCGGATACTGCGGCCCGCGCGGGTCGCGGTGGCCGATCCCGACCCGGACGCCGGGCCGGACCGGTCCGGCGGCGAGCCGGGCGACGCGGACGACGAACCAGGCGAATGATCCTTACGGGGCCCGTCCCACCGGGGCGGGCCCCGCAGGGCCCTGAAGACATGTGGCAAGTGGCGATAGCAGAAGGCGGGGCGCCGTGAGCACCAAGGACTACCTGGAGAAGGACTACTACAAGGTCCTCGGTGTCGCGAAGACGGCCTCGCAGGAGGAGATCAAGAAGTCCTACCGGAAGCTGGCCCGCAAGTACCACCCGGATGCCAACAAGGGCGACGCCGAGGCGGAGGACCGCTTCAAGGAGGTCTCGGAAGCCTACGACGTCCTGTCCGACGAGAAGCGCCGCAAGGAGTACGACGCGGTCCGGTCGATGCCGGGCGGGTTCCGCGGCCAGCAGGGTGGTGGTTTCCCGTTCGACCTCGGCGACCTGTTCGGCCAGCAGGGCGGCGGGACGCAGACGGGCGGCGCGGGCGAACGCATCGGCGACCTGTTCGGCGGCCTGTTCGGCCGCGGCGGCGGCGGGGGCACCCGCCCGCCGGGGACGCGGCGCGGACGGCGCGGCGCGGACGTCGAGACCGAGGTGACGCTGTCGTTCGGCCGCGCGATGAACGGCGTGACCGTCCCGATCAAGCTGACCAGCGAGGCGGCCTGCAACAGCTGCCGGGGAACCGGCGCGAAGGCCGGCACCGTGCCGCGGGTGTGCCCGAACTGCGAGGGCACCGGGCACGAGACCCGCAACCTCGGCAACTTCGGCTTCCAGGAGCCGTGCAAGGAGTGCCGCGGCCGGGGCCTCGTCGTCGACGACCCGTGTCCGACCTGCCACGGCAGCGGACGGGCGACCGGCACCCGCACGATCCAGGCCCGCATCCCGGCGGGCGTCGCCGACGGCCAGAAGATCCGGCTGAAGGGCAAGGGCGCGCCCGGCGAGAACGGCGGCCCCGCCGGCGACCTGTACGTGAACATCAAGGTGAACCCGCACAAGGTCTTCGGCCGCAACGGCGACAACCTGACGCTGACCGTCCCGGTGACGTTCCCGGAGGCGGCGCTCGGCGGCGAGATCAGGGTCCCGACGTTCCAGGGCCAGCCCGTCACGCTGAAGCTGCCGGAGGGCACCCCGAACGGCCGCAAGTTCCGCGTGAAGGGCCGCGGCGCCGCGCGGCGCGACGGGACGAAGGGCGACCTGCTCGTCACCGTCGACGTGCACGTCCCGCAGAAGCTCGACGAACAGTCGCGCGAGGCCCTGGTCCGGCTGCGCACCGCCGGCGCCGGCGACGACCTGCGCGCCGACCTCCTCCAGCAGGCCAGACAGGAGTGATGGTCATGGATCCCTTCGGCGATGACACTCCGGTCTACGTGATCTCCGTGGCGGCGCAGCTGTCCGGGCTGCACCCGCAGACGCTGCGCACGTATGACCGGATGGGCCTGGTGTCCCCCGGCCGCACGGCCGGACGGGGCCGCCGCTACTCGATGCGCGACATCGTGATGCTCCGCGAGATCCAGCGGCTCTCGCAGGAGGAGGGCATCAACCTGTCCGGCATCAAGCACATCCTGGAGCTCCAGCGCGACAACGTGCGGCTCCGCGACGAGCTCGGCAAGGCGCACGCGGCGCTTGAGGATCTCGCTAACGAACTCGAATCGACCCGTTCCGTCGCGGCGCGGCTGGCGCAGCAGCGGCGGCACGGGGAACCGGGCGGCACTCCCGGCGCCGACCTCGTGCCCATCAGGCATACGAGCGTCGTGGTCTGGCACGAGCGCAACTCGGACTGATCTTCTCTCACGGGGACGGTATGGACTACAAGCTGACGCAGAAGAGCCAGGAGGCGGTGTCGGTCGCGGTCCGCAGGGCGGCGGCCGAGGGACATCCCGAGGTCGAGCCGCAGCACCTGCTGGTGACCCTGATCGGGCTGCCCGAGGGGACGGCGGTGCCGCTGCTGGAGGCGATCGGCGCCGACTGGCAGGTGGTCAGGCGGCGGGCCGAGGAGCAGCTCGCCGCGATGCCGAAGGCGCAGGGCTCCACAGTGGCGACGCCGCGGATCTCCGGGCAGTTGCAGCGGTCGATCAACACGGCCGCGAACCGGGCGCAGCAGCTGGAGGACGAGTACGTCTCGACCGAGCATCTGCTGGTCGGCCTGGCCGCGGACGGCGGCCCGGCGGCGAGCCTGCTGAAGGAGTTCGGCGCGACGCCGCAGGCGCTGCTGGACGCGTTCGAGAAGGTGCGCGGCCACGCCCGCGTCACCAGCGAGAACCCCGAGGGCACCTACCAGGCGCTGGAGAAGTACGGCGTCGACCTGACGGCACTGGCCCGGTCGAACCGGCTCGACCCCGTCATCGGCCGCGACTCGGAGATCCGGCGCGTCGTGCAGGTGCTGTCGCGCCGCACGAAGAACAACCCGGTCCTCATCGGCGAGCCGGGCGTGGGCAAGACGGCGATCGTGGAGGGGCTGGCCCGGCGGATCGTCGCCGGGGACGTGCCCGAGTCGCTGAAGAACAAGCGCGTGATCTCGCTGGACCTCGGCTCGATGGTGGCGGGCGCCAAGTACCGGGGCGAGTTCGAGGAGCGGCTCAAGTCCGTCCTGAACGAGATCAAGGAGAGCGACGGCCAGATCGTCACGTTCATCGACGAGCTGCACACGGTGGTCGGCGCGGGCGCGGCCGAGGGCGCGATGGACGCGGGCAACATGCTCAAGCCGATGCTGGCGCGCGGCGAGCTGCGCATGATCGGTGCGACCACGCTGGACGAGTACCGGGAGCGGATCGAGAAGGACCCGGCGCTGGAGCGCCGGTTCCAGCAGGTCTTCGTCGGCGAGCCGTCGGTCGAGGACACGATCGGCATCCTGCGCGGCCTGAAGGGCCGGTACGAGGCGCACCACGGGGTGCAGATCACCGACGCGGCGCTGGTCGCGGCCGCGACGCTGTCCGACCGCTACATCACCGGCCGGTTCATGCCGGACAAGGCGATCGACCTGGTGGACGAGGCGGCGGCCCGGCTCAACATGGAGATCGACTCCCAGCCCGTCGAGATCGACGAGCTGCAGCGCCGGGTGGAGCGGCTCAAGCTGGACGCGCGCGGCATCGCCGGCGACCGGACCCAGCAGGAGCGGTACGCCGAGCTGGAGCGGACGATCGCCGACCGCGAGGAGCGGCTCCGCGAGCTGCAGGGCCGGTGGACGCGCGAGAAGGACAGCCTCAAGGCGATCGGGCGCCTGAAGAAGGAGCTCGACGAGGCCCGCGGCCGGGCCGAGCAGGCCGAACGCGACCGGCACATGGACGACGCGGCCGGACTCCGGATCCAGGAGATCCCGCGGCTGGAGCGGGCACTGGAGGACGAGCAGCTCAAACTGCAGTCGCTGGCCATCCAGGAGCTGCGGGGCGTGGTGGAGCACCTGCGCGGCGAGGAGAGCGAGCTCGCCGCCTCCGGAGCCGACCCGGACCGGCTCGCGGCATTGACCGTCGAGATCGAGGCCAAGGCCGCCGAGCTCGCCGCGCTGGAGGAACGGCAGCAGCGGGCCCAGGAGCGCCGTGAGCGCATCCGCGAGCTGACGCAGAAGATCGACTCCGCGAACGCCCGTGCCGAGGAACTGCAGATCGACGCGGCCATGCCCGGGATCACCGGGCCGGAACGCGACCAGAAGTACGAGCAGCTGGCCACGGTGCGGACCCAGATCCTGCAGTGGCAGAAGGAGCTGGCCCCGCTGCGGGACGAGGCCGACGCCGACGCGGGCCACGAGCAGACCATGGTCAAGCCCGAGGTCAGCGCGGACGACATCGCCGAGGTCGTGTCGAGCTGGACCGGCGTCCCGGTGGGACGGCTGCTGGAGAGCGAGACGGGCAAGCTGCTCCGGATGGAGGACGAGCTCGGGCACCGGCTGATCGGCCAGGCCGCGGCCGTCAAGACCGTGTCGGACGCGGTGCGCCGCGCCCGCGCGGGCATCTCGGACCCGGACCGTCCGACCGGCTCGTTCCTGTTCCTCGGCCCGACCGGCGTCGGCAAGACCGAGCTGGCGAAGGCGCTCGCGGAGTTCCTGTTCGACGACGAGCGGGCGATGACCCGCATCGACATGAGCGAGTACTCCGAGAAGCACTCGGTCGCCCGCCTGGTCGGCGCGCCGCCCGGATACGTCGGCTACGAGGAGGGCGGGCAGCTCACCGAGGCCGTCCGGCGCCGCCCGTACTCGGCGGTGCTGCTGGACGAGGTGGAGAAGGCGCACCCGGAGGTCTTCGACATCCTCCTGCAGGTCCTGGACGACGGCCGGCTGACCGACGGCCAGGGGCGCACGGTCGACTTCCGCAACACGATCCTGATCCTCACGTCCAACATCGGGTCGCAGTTCCTCGTCGACCCGAAGCTGGAGAACGGGATGAAGCGGGAGGCGGTCTGGAACGCCGTCCGGAACTCGTTCAAGCCGGAGTTCCTCAACCGGCTCGACGACGTGATCCTGTTCGACGCGCTGTCGACCGACGAGCTGACCCGCATCGTCGACCTGCAGATCGACAGGCTGGCCGAGCGCCTCGCTGGCCGGCAGCTCACGCTCCAGGTCACCCCGGCCGCCCGCGAGTGGCTGGCGCTGACCGGCTACGACCCGCTGTACGGGGCGCGGCCACTGCGCCGCCTGGTGCAGACGGCGATCGGCGACCAGCTGGCCCGCGAGCTGCTGTCCGGCGACGTCCGCGACGGCGACGCGGTGATCGTCGACCTGGACGAGGCCGCCGACCGGCTCACCGTGGAGCCGTCCCGCGGCCTGACCCTGACCAAGTGAGGGACGCGGACCTGGCCCGCCATATCGACGGGCCAGTCCGCGGCGTCCCTTGTGTACCAAGATCTGTGGTTCGGGTCGCTTCGGGGAGTGCTTGCGCTATGGTGCGCGGGTAACCACTTGATCATCTGGAGTAGGCACCCCCATGCCGGAAGTCGAGCAGCTTCGTCCCGAGGATCCGACCGAGGTGGGGACCTACCGGCTGGTCGGAAGGCTCGGCATGGGCGGCCAGGGGGTCGTCTACCTCGGCGCCTCCAAGGACGGCGGGCCGCACGTCGCGGTGAAGCTGCTGCGCGAGGAGTTCGCCGCCGACCCGCGGGTCAGGGACCGGTTCGTCAAGGAGATCGCCGCCGCGCGGCGGGTCGATCCGTTCTGCATCGCCCAGGTCCTGGACGCCTCCGTCGAGGGGTCCCGGCCGTACGTGGTGACCGAGTACGTCGAGGGGCCCTCCCTGCAGCAGGCGGGGCCGCGGGACGGCTGGGCGGCCCTCCAGCGGCTCGCCGTCGCCACCGCCACGGCCCTCGCCGCCATCCATGACGCGGGCATCGTCCACCGCGACTTCAAGCCGTCCAACGTGCTGCTCGGCCCGGACGGGCCGCGGGTCATCGACTTCGGGATCGCCCGGGACACGGCGGGCCCGCTCACCCTCACCAGCAGCATCATCGGCACCCCGGCGTACATGGCCCCCGAGCAGTTCGAGGGGCAGGTCGTCGGCGCGCCGGGCGACGTGTTCGCCTGGGGTTCGGTCATGGCGTTCGCGGCGACGGGACGTCCGCCGTTCGGCGCGGACACCTTCCCCGCGATCATGAACCGGGTCATCCGCGGCGAGCCCGACCTCGGCGACCTGCCCGAGCCGCTGCGTTCGATCGTGGTGTCCTGCCTGGCCAAGGACCCCGCGCAGCGGCCCCTCATGCGGGACGTCATGCTGCGCCTGGTCAGCGGACGCTCGTCGGCGACCGACGCGCAGTCGCCCGTCGCCGTCCCGCCGGTGCCCTCCGGCCCGCTCCCGGCCGCGACCTCGCCCCAGCCTCCCATGGGCCCGCCTCATCCGGCCGCGGCCCCGCTCCAGACGACCGCGGACTCCCCGCAACCACCGACGGGCCCGATTCCGCCGGGTGCGGGACCGGTTCTGCCGACCGAAGGCGCCCAGGGGGCGCGGCGGCCGGATCCCAAGCGGCGCCGGCTCCTGCTGGTGGCCGGGGCCGGTGGGGTCGCGGCGGTGACGGCGGTCATCGTCGCTGCGGCCATCCTCTGGCCGGGCGCCGCGGACGCCGGCGACTCCGCCAAGGGCTCCGGCAACGGATCGAAGGGGTCCGGTCTCGGCTCCCCCCAGGAGTCGATCGACCCGAACACGGCGGGGAAACGTGCGCTCGGCAGCAACGGGCGGTCACCGGCCCCCTCCTCGTCACCGGACCCGGCCAAGTCGGGCCCCGGTTCGCGGCCCTCGTCCAGGACGAGTCCCGGATCACCCGGCGGCGACGCGCCGCGGCAGAGCCCGACCTCGCCCGGCGCAGGCAACGGCGACGGCGGGGACAACGGCGACGGAGGCGGCGCCTCCGACAAACCGCCGCTGGTGATCAACATAGTCGGCACCAAGAAGGGGAGCTGCTACACCAAGGGCGGCTACCTGTGGGAGATCAACTCTGTCGTCACCAAGCATTGGATCTACGTCGACGGCAGCGAGGTCGACGCGGGCAGCGAGCGCTCGGGCGGCACGGGTCCGCAGACCTTCTGGGGAAGCGGATCGCACACGGTGAAGATCTACCTGGAACAGCCCAACATCGTGCGGTCCGCCTCGTGGACCATGTGCTGACGGCGAGCGGGTGAACGGCGCCGCCCGATCGGTGCGGCGGTTTTTCTCCGGCCGTTGATCTGTTTCAGGCACGGCTGCGTATCTCATTCCCGGGCGGGGGTCTGCCGACCTGGCGTCACCGTCAGGTCTCGGGAAGGAGAGTGGCCGCATGCGGCATGTTCAACGTTGGAGACCGAGTCCGAAGGTGTGGGCCGCGGCGGGGGCGGTCACCGCCGGGCTCGCCGTCACCGGGGCGCTGGTGGCTCAGGGGGCGGGGCAGGGGACGGAGCAGGGCCGCTCGGTCACCCTGTCGTCGGGCAACGGAGCCGGCGTGAAGGCGAGCAGCGCCCAGATCGTCTGCCCGGACGTGGCGAGCCGGCTGCCGGCCGTGCCCGCGTCGGCCAAGGCCGAAGTCGACCGCAACCTCGCCCTGCTCCAGACCCAGATCAACGAAGCCAACCGCCGCCTGGCCACCAGCGCAGGACAAGGCGGACCCAACTTCGTCCAGAACGCCATCCTCGGCCCCCTCACCGGCAAACGCACCGCAGCCATCGACCGCATCAGCATCTCCATCGGACGCACCGCCGCCCGACCCACCGGACTCGAATCACTGGCCACCTGCCAACTCGGCAACTCGGCGGGCGGAGGAGGAGGCGCTGCGGGAGGCGGCGGCGCAGCAGGCGGAGGCGGCGCAGCAGGCGGAGGCGGCGCAGCGGGCGGCGCGACGGGAGGTGGCGCGGCGGGAGGGGCTTCCGCGTCGCCCGCCCCGCAGGCGAGCACACCGCAAGGAGGCGGAGCGGCGGGCACAGGTCAGATCGTCTGCCCGGACGTGGCGAGCCGATTGCCGGCCGTGCCCGCGTCGGCCAAGGCCGAAGTCGACCGCAACCTCGCGCTACTCCAGACCCAGATCAACGAAGCCAACCGCCGCCTGGCCACCAGCGCAGGACAAGGCGGACCCAACTTCGTCCAGAACGCCATCCTCGGCCCCCTCACCGGCAAACGCACCGCAGCCATCGACCGCATCAGCATCTCCATCGGACGCACCGCCGCCCGACCCACCGGACTGGAGTCACTGGCCACCTGCCAGCTCAGGAAATGACCCGACCGGGGAGTGACTCCCCCTGAAACGTACGGCGCCGCGGAACGCCCCAACCGTCCGCGGCGCCGTACCTCGTTCAGAGCTCGCGCAGGCTGAGCGCGTCGTCGAGGGGGCCACCCCCCGGGGCGAACACGCCTCAGACTTCGAGGTTCTGCTCGATTTCGCGGAGGCGGTGGCGGGCCAGGGCGAGGTTGGCGCGGCCTCGGTCGAGCGCCGCGTAGATGAACAGGCCCTTGCCCTTGCGCCCGGTCAGCGGGCGGATGATGTGGTACTGCGTGGAGATGGTGATGAGGATGTCCTCGATCTCCTCCTTGATGCCGAGCTGCTCCATCGTGCGGAACTTGGCGCGCACCACCTCGGTGTTGCCGGCGGAGGCGACCTGCAGGTCGAGGGCCTTGGAGCCGCCGATGTGGCCGAGGGCCATGCCGCTGTCGTAGTCGACGACGGCGGCGCCGACGGCCCCGTCGATCGACATCATGTCCTTCAGGGCGAGGTCCAGGTTGGACATGCGTTGTTCCCCTTTCCTAGTCATTACGTATGGCGCGCGCCTGTGAGGTGCGCGGCGATGGCACGGGCTGCGGGGCGCGACTCCAGGTGGAGCCGCCCCACATTGACCGACGGGCCCGCGAGGACGGTCAGGGACGCGGTCGGCCCGGCCGTGTAGATGACGACGTAGCCGTCCACGCCGCGGATCACCACCTCGTGGAAGGCGCCGCCGTGCGCGGTCTGCGCGATCCGGTGCGCGAGGGACAAGCCGGTCGCCGTCACGGCCGCCATCCCGGACGGTTCGACGGACCCGGGCAGGTCCTGCGCGATGAGCAGCCCGTCCGCCGACGCGACCAGGCTGCCGGTGAGCTGCGGGACGCGCGCCCGCAGCCCGCGTAGTTCCGCCGCCACCTGGGTCTCGGGGCGCCGTGCCGCCGTCCCCGTCCCCGCTCGTTTCGCCACCTTCTTCAGCCTTTCGATCACTCGTCTCACCGGTCGGCCGGCCCCTTCGGCCCGTCGGTCCTTCGCACGGTCAGCCGAGCTCCACCAGCGCCGCCCGGAGCCGTCCGAGCAGGTCGTGGTCGGCCGGCGCCCAGTCGGCCGGGATCTCGGTCCGGGGCGGTGGCGGGGGGCCGGGGACGGCGGGCGGCTCCGCCCGGATCAGGGAGGCGGCGGCGAGGCCGCGAACCGCGAGCAGGCAGCCGAACGCCGTGCGGCCGAGTTCGCGGGCCAGCCGGGCCGGTGTGCGCCGGCCGTCGGCGTTGAGCAGGATTTCCGCCTGGACGCCGGTCAGGATGACGCGCTGCCGGCGGACGCGCCGGACCGGCACGACGGGAGCGGCGTCCACGGCGCCGTCCGGCCACGCGGCGTCGAGCAGGGCGCGGCGCCGGCGCCGCTCGTGCACGAGCGTCGCCACGGTGATCCGCCGGGGCCGACCGCTCGGCGGCCCCTCGGTGAACACCGGCTCGACCGTGGAGCCGAGGAGGAAGTAGGCGGCGTCGAACATCGCGAGCAGCGCCGTCAGTTCGGGGTCGGGCCCTTCCGGCAGGCGGCCGCGGCCCGGCGCGTGCCGGCTCTCGGCGTCGACGACGGCGCCGCGGTCGAAGCGGACCGCGCCGTCGGTCCCGACGCGCAGCAGTCCGGTGCGCCTTTCCCGCTCCAGCGAGCCGAGCACGTCCGGAATGCGCTCGATGTTCACTTCGACCATGTCACCCGCCCGTCATTTCGCCGACGAGGGCGCGCATCCGGATCCGGGCGAGGGCGAGATTGCCGCTCTCCCTGTCCAACAGCAAATGGACGAACAGATGGCCGTCGAGATTCGCGTCCGTGAGGGCCAGCAAGTGATATCCGTGGGTGCCGCAAACGATGATCTCCTCGACATCGTCCCCGGCCGCGGTCGCGCTGAGCGCCGGTGTCGTCAGCACCGCGCGCACCACGTCGGTCGCCCCCGCCGCGTCCTCGTGCTGGTCGAGGAGGTCCTCCCGGCCGGCCGCGGCGACGGCCAGCCCGCTGGCGCCGTCGACCAGGGTGACCCGCCGCGCCCCCGGAATCGTCATCATCCGCGCCATGCAGTCGTCAATGCGCAAGCCCATTCCCCCACCGAATGAGAGTTGCAGAAACTCGACCATATCCAGAAGTTCGCCGCTCGCAACATAAAACAGTTGAACCATAACGAAATCGATCGACCGGGATATAAGTACCACTCAGTATGCGAACCGGTCAGGACGGATATGACCTCATCGTCCGTGAAATCGGCCCGCCGCCGCTGGCTGTTCCGGCGTGCCTCCAAACCGCGGCCGGAGACCCCGTCACGGGCGGGATGCCGCTTCCCGCAGGCGGCGGGTGAGGAAGCGGCGGTCGGGCTCGGTCCGGGCCAGGCCGAGCGCCTCCCGGTAGGCCGCCGCGGCCTCCTCGTTCCGGCCGAGACGGCGCAGCAGGTCGGCGCGCGCGGCCGGGAACAGGTGATAGCCGTCCAGACCCTCGATGGCGTCGAGGAGCGCCAGGCCCGCCCGCGGCCCGTCCGCCATCGCCACCGCCACGGCCCGGTTGAGCCGGACGACCGGGCCCGGGTTCATCGCCTCGAGCCGCCCGTACAGCGCGGCGATCTGCGGCCAGTCGGTCTCCGCGGCCGTCCGCGCGTTCGCGTGGCAGGCCGCGATGGCGGCCTGCACCTGGTAGGGGCCGGGTGTGCCGCGGCGGAGCGCGCCGTCCAGCAGCTCGACGCCCTCGGCGATCGCCCCGCGGTCCCAGCGTTCGCGGTCCTGCTCGTCCAGCGGGACCAGGTCGCCCGCCTCGTCCTGCCGGGCGGCCCGCCGGGAGTCCTGGAGCAGGAGCAGTGCGAGCAGGCCGGCGGTCTCAGGGTCTCCGGGCATCAGGCCGTGCAGGACGCGGGCGAGCCGGATCGCTTCGGCGCACAGGTCGACCCGCACGGGATCGGCGCCCTCGGACGCCGCGTATCCCTCGTTGAACAGCAGGTACACGACGCCGAGGACGGACGTCGTCCGCTCCGGCAGCAGGTGCGCGGCCGGCACCCGGTACGGGATCCCCGCCTGCCGGATCTTGCGCTTGGCCCGGACGAGCCGCTGCGCCATCGCCGGTTCGGCCACCAGGAACGCCCGCGCGATCTCGCCGGTCGTCAGGCCGAGCAGGGCGCGCAGCGTGAGCGCCACCCGCGCCTCGATCGGCAGCGCCGGATGGCAGCAGGTGAAGATCAGCCTGAGGCGGTCGTCGGGGACGCCGCCCGGGCCGGGCGGCTCCTGCGGGCCGGTCATCGTCGCGAGTTCCCTGAGCTTCTCGGTTTCGGTCGCGCCCCGCCGGATCCGGTTGAGCGCGTGGTTGCGGGCGGTCGTGGTCAGCCAGGCGCCGGGACGCCGCGGCACCCCGTCGTCCGGCCACCGTTCGAGGGCCCGCGCGAACGCCTCCTGGGCGCACTCCTCGGCGAGGTCCCAGTCGCCGGTCATCCGGATGAGGGTCGCGACGACCCGCCCCCACTCCTCGCGGAAGGCCGCCGCGACCGCCCGCTCGACGCCGTCCGTCAGTCCTCCCCGAGCGGCCAGAGCGGCCGCACCTCGATCGTTCCGGACCGGGCCGCCGGGTGCTTGGACGCGATCTCCAGCGCCTCCTCCAGATCGGCGCAGTCGATCAGGTCGAAGCCGAGGATCTGCTCCTTGGTCTCGGCGAACGGGCCGTCCGACAGCAGCGTCTCGCCGTCCCGGACCCGGACCGTCGTCGCGGCGTCGGTGTGCCGCAGCCGGTCCCCGAACCTGCGGACGCCCCGGCCGTCCATCTCCTTGACCCACGCTTCGGTGTCGGCCATCATCGCCGCCTGCTCGTCCGGGGGCAGCACCCCTCCTTCGACTCCGCAGATCAGCATCATGTACTGCATGGTTCCTCCTCCTATCGGACTTTGACCTTCCCCGGCTCCGGAACTCGTCGCCGGGCCGGCTCGGCGAGCAGCACGCCCGCCACGAGAGCGCCGGCGAGGGCGATGCCCGCCGACGCGTCGAAAGCCGCGCGGAAGCCGGCGGCGGGGCCGGTCCCGTCCGTCCAGGACAGGACGGCGGTGGACGCGACGGCCACGCCGAACGCGCCGCCGAGCTGGAACGCGGCCGTGTTGATCCCGGACGCCAGCCCCGCGTCACCGCCGGTGGCCCCGGCGAGCGCGGCGACCGATCCGGCCACCCCGCACGCGCCGAGCCCGAACCCGAGCAGGACCAGCCCGGGCAGCAGTCCCGTCGCGTAGCCGCCGGAGGCCGTCAGGCGGCCCAGCGCCAGGCAGCCCGCCGCCATGAACGCCAGCCCCGCGACGGCGACCGGCCGGACGGCGAACCGCCGCAGCGCCGCCTGCGCCGCATACGACCCGGCGACCGCCATGATCGGCAGTACCGCGGTCGCGAACCCGAACGCCAGGGGCGAGTACTCCAGCACTCCCTGCGCGTACTGCGTCACGCCGAACGACGTGCCGAACACCGCCATCGCGGCCGCCAGCGTCACCGCGTTCCCGCCGGTCAGCCGCCTGGACCGGAACGTCCGCAGCGGGACGAGCGGAGCCGCCGACCGCGACTCCGTCCACGCGAACAGCACCCCCGCGACGACCGCCACCGCGAACGCCGCCGCCGTCCACGCGCTCGCCCAGCCCACCTCGGGCACCCGGACGACCCCGTACACCGCCGCCGACACCGCCAGCGTCACGGTCAGCGCGCCCACCGGATCGTAGGCACGGGCCCCAGCCCGGCTCTCGCCGAGCAGCACCGGCCCGAACACCAGCAGGACCAGCGCGACCGGCACGTTGAGGAAGAAGATCGCCCGCCAGCCCAGCACGTCCGTCAGCGGCCCGCCGACCAGCAGCGCCGCCGTCGCGCCGAACCCGCCGACGCTCCCCCATACGGCGATCGCCCGGTTCCGCTCCGGCCCGGCGGCGAACGTCGCGGTCACGATCGACAGCGCGCTCGGCGCCATCAGCGCGGCCGAGACGCCCTGCACCACCCGCGCGCCGATCAGCGTCCCGCCCGTCCAGGCGAGGCCGCACAGCAGCGACGACACGAGGAACAGGACCGTGCCGGCGAGGAACGTCCGGCGCCTGCCCGCGAGGTCGGCCACCCGCCCGCCGAGCAGCAGCAGCCCCCCGAACCCGAGCAGGTAGGCGCTCAGGACCCACTGCGCCCCGCCACCTGCGAATCCCAGGTCCCGCTCGACCGACGGCAGCGCGAGCAGCACGATCTGCGAATCCAGGATCACCATGAAGTTGGCCGCACAGAGCAACGTGAGCCCCTGCCACCGACGCACACCCATGACATCCCTCCCGCGTTCGACCTCTCCCCCTGTCGACACGCGGGCCTGCCCGATTTCGACACCCCCCGCGAAAAAGATTCCGCGGGACTCCCGTCAGCCGTTCAGCCAGTCGGCGGGGACGTCGGCGCGGAAGCGGTCGAGGGTCTCCTCGTCCCGGGCGCGGACCGAGAGCCATCCGCCTCCGCCGTCGCAGAGGAGGAGGCCGGAGCCCGCGTAGAAGGCCGGCCCCTGCTCGCCCTCGGGGTAGTCGGGGAAGGGCAGGCGGGTGAAGCGGCGGGCCAGTTCGTCGCCGTCGTCGTAGTCGCCGTGGTCGCAGACGGGCTCCTCCGCCTGCAGCGACTCGGACAGGACGATCTCAATGCAGGAGACCGCGAAGCCGCTCAGCCAGCCCTCCCAGCGCTCGGCCTCCTTGTCGGCGAGGTCGCTGCGCATGCGGACGGGCGGGTCGGGCCGGCCGAGATCGGTGAGCAGGACGCCCCAGGAGGCGGCGCCCTGGTTCTCCTCCCGGAAGACCAGGGCCTCCTTGCGGTCGTCGATATAGAACTCGCCCGGGCTCAGCAGATGCTGCATGTTGCTGTGCAGATCGAAGCGCCTGCCGAACAGCGCGTAGGCCTCGCGGACGGCCGCGGGCAGGCGTATCCCCAGTGCCTCCTCGGCCGCCGTCAGCTCGGCCTCGGGCGTGCCGTCCTCGGACGTCAGCGGAGTGCACCAGGTCGCGGCGAAGCCTCGGATGTACGTCCAGGCGAGCTCCCGGCCGGTGAGGGCGGCCGGGAGGTCTCGGACGAGGTCGAAAGAGGTCACGGACGCGAACCTACTCCGGCCGCCGGACACCGTCAGGCGGTCTTGATGGCCCCTCCGTCGATGACGTGGTCGGCGCCCACGGTGCTGCCCGCCAAGGGCGAGGCCAGGTAGGCGATGAGCGCGCCGACCTCGGCGGGTTCCACAAGGCGTCCGGTGAGCATTCCCATGGCGTCCGGAAGGCCCGCCACGAGCTGGTCGTGTGGAATGCCCATCGATGCCGCGAGCTCGGCGCCGTAGCCGTTGGGGTCCTCCCACATCGCGGTGCGAACGGGACCCGGCGACACGGTGTTGACTCGGACGCCCTGGGGCCCGAACTCCTCGGCGAGGGCCTTGCCGAACGCCGTCAGCGCGGCCTTGGCCGCCGTGTACGGGACGGGCCCGGCATGCGGAACACGCGCCCCGTTGGACGACACGTTGACGATGGTCCCCGACCGCTCGATCAGGCTGGGCAGCGCCGCGCGGACGGCGCGGACGGCGGCGAACAGGTTCAGTTCGAAGACCGCCTGCCAGATGTCGTCCTCGAAGGAGAGGAATCCGCCCACGGCGCCACCGTCGCCACCGCCGACGTTGTTGACCAGGATGTCCAGGCCGCCCAGCTCGCGCAACGCGGTCTCGATCAGGTGCCGCGGTCCTTCCGCGTCCGACAGGTCGACCGGGACGGGGATCGCGCCGGTCGCCTTCAGCGCGGGCGTCACCGTGCGGGACGCGGCCACGACCCGCACGCCTTCGGCGGTGAGGGCCTCGACCGCGGCAAGGCCGATTCCCTTGCCGGCACCGGTCACCACGGCGGTCTTGTCATTCAGGCGCAGGTCCATCGAACTCCCCTTCCTGCAGCATGTCTGATGCCATCACGCTAGTAGCTGCAACAAGGATGATGCAAGTTGTCACCTAGCAGCGACTTGGCTGTAACTGGACGATGAGTTCCGTTCCGCTGTGAGCGTGCAGGCGTTCCGTACAGAACGTACAGAAGGCAAAGTTCTCCCCATGAAGCTCTTGATGCTCGGCGGAACGGAATTCGTGGGACGCGCCGTCACCGAGGACGCGCTCGCACGCGGCTGGGACGTGACCGTCTTCCACCGGGGACGGCATGAGCCACCACAGGGCGTGGGGTCGCTGCACGGCGACCGCACCGCCGAGGACGGTCTCAAGGCTCTCGCGGACGGGGAATGGGACGCCGTCGTCGACACCTGGTCGGGCGCACCGTCCGCCGTGCGCGACACCGCTCGCCTGTTGGAGGGGCGCGTCGAACGGTACGTCTACATTTCCAGCCGTTCGGTCTACCGGTTCCCCACCCCGCTCGGGCTGGGCGAAAAGGCCGATGTCGTGGACGGCTCCTCCGACGCCGGCGACGTCGACTACGCGGAGGCCAAGCGCGGCGGCGAACTGGCGGCGCAAGAGGTGTTCGACGAGAAATCGCTGCTGGTGCGGGCCGGGCTCATCCTCGGCCCGTACGAGAACATCGGACGGCTGCCCTGGTGGCTGACCCGGATCGCACGAGGCGGAAGGGTTCTGGCACCCGGACCACGCGATGCCGGTGTGCAGTACATCGACGTCAGGGACCTCGCCACATGGACCCTGGACGCGACCGAGCAAGGTCTCGACGGCCCGTACAACGTGGTCAGCCCACCTGGCCACACAACGATGGGTGAACTGCTCGACACCTGCATACAGGTGACCGGGTCGGAGGCGGATCTGGCATGGACGGCCCCAGAGGCCATCCTCGAAGCGGACATCCAGCCGTGGACGGACCTGCCCGTCTGGCTCCCGCCTGGGGACACCTACGACACCATGCATCAGGCCAACGTGACCAAGGCTCTCTCCACAGGACTGCATTGCAGGCCCGTCCGGGAGACAGTGGCGGACACGTGGGACTGGCTTCAGTCGATAGGCGGACGAGCGCCCCAACGTCCCGACCGTCCGGTGGTGGGATTGGACCCGGAAACCGAGGAGAGGATGCTGCGCCGCTAAGGCGAGTGGACGTGACAGGCCTCGGTCCGCTAGAGAGACGTGGTATGACCGCATTGGTACTCGGGCCCCACCTCCGGCACGTGAGTCATAACACCGCGACGATCTGGGTGGAGACCGATCGGCCGTGCGACGTCCGGGTCGTCAACCAGGAGCACGGCCTGGACGCGGCCGGGCGCACGTTCACGGCGCATGGCCACCACTACGCGATCGTCGAGGTCGAAGGGCTCGCGCCTGGGGCGCGCATCCCCTACGAGGTCCTCGCCGACGGCGAGAGCGTCTGGCCGGAGGGCGACACCGGGTTCCCGCCGTCCCAGATCAGGACGCTCGACCCCGACGGCGGGCTACGGATCTCGTTCGGGTCGTGCCGCCGCTCACCGGGCACCGTGCAGCAGTTCGGGTACGACGCGCTCGCCTCCTTCGCCGACCGGCTGCGGACGGGCGGAGAAGCGGTCACCTGGCCCGACATGCTTCTGATGGTCGGCGACCAGGTGTACGCCGACGAGCTGAGCACGGAGATGAGCGCGTACATCGAGGGCCGCCGCGAACCCGGTGAACTACCGGACGGCGAGGTCGCCGACTTCGAGGACTACACGCACCTGTACAAGCTGGCCTGGCACGACGACCCGGCGGTCCGGTGGCTGCTGTCCACCGTCCCCACGTTCACGATCTTCGACGACCACGACATCAGGGACGACTGGAACACCTCGTACACCTGGCGCCAGGAGATGTGGTCCCAGCCCTGGTGGAAGCCCCGCATCACCGGCGGGATCGGGTCGTACTGGATCTACCAGCACCTGGGGAACATGTCGCCGCAGGACCGTGCGGCCGACCCCGTCCTCAAGGCGGTACGAACGGCGTCGGACACCACGGGCGACGCGGGCGCCGTCCTGGACGAGTTCGCCGAGAAGGCCGACAAGCAGCCCGACAGCACCCGCTGGAGCTACGCCCACGACTGGGGCGGCACCCGCCTGATCGTCGTCGACAGCCGGTGCTCCAGGCTGCTGACCAAAGACCGCCGCGGAATGCTCGACGACGACGAGTTCGAGTGGCTGGACGCCCAATGCCAGGGCGGCATGGACCATCTGCTCATCGCGAGCTCTCTGCCCTACCTGCTCCCCATGGCGATCCACCACGCGGAGTCGTGGAACGAGGCCGTCGCAGGGGGCGCCTGGGGAAAGCGCGGCGCCGGGCTCGGCGAGAAGGTCCGCCAGGCGGCCGACCTGGAGCACTGGGCCGCCTTCGAGCGGTCGTTCCGGGATGTGGCGTCCGACATCGTCGCCGTCGGACGCGGGGAACGCGGAGCGGCGCCGGCGAGCATCTCGTTCCTGTCCGGCGACATCCACTACTCGTACCTGGCGCGGGTCACCGAACCCGCCACGCAATCGAAGGTCTCCCAGATCGTCTGCTCGCCGTTGCGGAACCCTCTGATGGGGAAGTTCCGGTGGGCGAACCGCCTCGCGTACTCGCGGGCGGCGGGCGGGCCGTTCCGGGCGCTGGCGAAGCTGGCGAAGGTGCCCGTCCCGCCGATCCGGTGGCGGATGACGAACGGCCCGTGGTTCGACAACGCCATCGCCACCGTCGAACTCTCCGGACGCGACTGCACGGTGCGCTGGGAGACGCCGAAGGACGGCGGGAAGCTGACCGAGATGGGCCACGCCGACATCACGTGATTCAAGGGGTGCGTTCGTTCCACCCCCTCGACGGAACGAACGCACCCCGCGCGAACGGCCCGCCCTGGTACCGCCCACGCCCCTCCAACGGCGCTGCGCCCCGCCTATGACGCGATTCGCTCAGGCCATCTGCGACCAAATTGCGCGACAACAGGTGGTCAATCAGTCACAATGAGCAAGCATGGAGCGAGGAGACGACGTGACCGGGCCCGGCCTGGCCGAGTCCAGCGACGCCGCGCTCATCTCCCGGATCCGTGCCGGAGACGTCGCCGCCTACGAGACCCTCTACGAGCGGCATCTGGCGGCCGCGCGCCGCCTCGCCTGCCACCTTGCCGGGCGTGACGCCGCCGAGGACGCCGTCCAGGACGCCTTCGCCAAGGTCCTCGCCGTGCTGAAAAGCGGCGGCGGGCCCGATTCCGGGTTCCGCCCCTACCTGCTCACGGCCGTGCGCCGCACGGTCTACGACCGGCGGCGCGCGGACCGGCGCGTCCACCACACCGACGAGATCGAGGCGTTCGACCCCGGGACGCCCTTCGAGGATCCCGCGATCGAGGCACTCGAACGCTCGATGATCGCGCGCGCGTTCGGGTCGCTGCCCGGACGGTGGCGGACGGTGCTCTGGCACACCGAGGTCGAGGGCGCCCGACCGGCGGACGTCGCCTCGCTCCTCGGCCTCACCCCGAACGCCGCCGCCGCGCTCGCCTACCGGGCCCGGGAAGGGCTGCGCCAGGCGTACCTGCAGATGCATCTCGACGGTGTCGATGCGGGTGACGAATGCCGTCCCGTCCTGGAGAAGCTCGGCTCGTACGTGCGGGGCGCCCTCGCCAAGCGCGACTCCCGCCAGGTGAAGCGGCATCTGGACGGCTGTGCGCGCTGCAAGGGCCTCCACGCCGAACTGGCCGAGGTGAACACGACGCTGCGGGACGTTCTCGGCCCGCTCGTCCTGGGGGCGGCGTCCACCGGCTACTTGGCGTCCAAGGGCGGCGGGGTGTTCCTGTGGTTCCGTCACCTGCCCAAGCGGCAGGCGCTCGGGAGCGGCGTGGTGGCCGTCGCGGGGGCGGTGGCGCTGATTCTGATGCTCGTGTCCCACGAGGATCCCGTCCATGCGCCGCGCACACCGCCGGCCGTCGCGGAGCCGATCGCCCCGCCCGCGGCGAATCCGCCGCCACGTCCACCGAGGGCGAAGTCCGCCCTCGCATCTGAGCCGTCTCGTCCGGTGGCGAAGCCATGTCCGAAGAACGACACGCCGCGGCCCGCGCCGCCCAGGCAAAAACCCCGCAAGCCGCCCCCTGCCCCACCCGAGATCCCCATCGAACACCCTGGAGGACCGCTGGTCGACATCCAACTGCACGTGACGCCGCCCGGCCTGAGGCTGTACGTCCAGCTCAGGGTCGACACGCCGCGCGGCGGACCACGCGACATACGACACCGGGCCACGCCCGGTCACGGCCGCCATGGGCTGTTGAAGCGAGGGTCGCGGGCACACCGGGACTGAACCCGCGACCTGATTCTTCCCGTAAAGATCATGCGGAAGCACAGGGCGGGACCGAAACGGCTGGTAGCGTCCGCCGCGGCTCCCATTTCGTTGTTACCCGGGAGTCGCCAACCGGCGGGTTGCCATGAAAGAGTGGCGAATCGCCGTATTGGCCTACCGGGCAGACGGGCTTCACTACGCTATAAGCGGTCCGGGGTCGCTACACCGAAGTGGGCACGCTGTGAGCTCCCGTGTTGAGGAAGGACGGTGTCGCATGGATCGCTGCGCGCTGTTCGTAGACGCCGGCTACCTGCTGGCGGACGGCGCCATGGCGGTGCACGGCACCCGCCATCGCGACACCGTCTCGTGGGACTTCGGCGGTCTCCTGCAGCTCCTCGGCAACCTCGCCAGAGAACGCACCGGGATGCCCCTGCTGCGCTGCTACTGGTACGAGGCCACGGTGGAGGGGCGCCGCTCACCCGAACACGACGCGCTCGCCGACCTGCCCGGCCTCAAGCTGCGGCTCGGCCGGATCCGTCCCGGCCGCCGCGAGGGCGTCGACACCGAGATCCACCGCGACCTGATGACGCTGGCCCGCAACGCCGCGCTCACCGACGCCGTCCTGGTGAGCGGCGACGAGGACCTCGCCCAGGTCGTCGCGGACGCCCAGGACTTCGGCGTCCGCATCACGGTCGTGCACGTCGCCGTCGACGGCAACTGGACGATCTCGCGGGTGCTGCGGCAGGAGTGCGACGACCTCATCGAGATCGGCTCCGGCCACCTGCGCCCGTACGTCAACCTGCTCACCGGCATGGACGGGGTCTCCTCCCTCGGCACGAGCCCGCTGTCCAACGGGCACGGCAGCACCAACGGGCACGCCGGCTCGCTCGGCCCGCTCCAGACGACCTCGCAGAACGGGCCGCCGCCCGCGTCCCCGCTGACCGGGCCGCCGGCCACGTCCAGCCCGCCCGTCCGCGACCTCGGCCCGGCCATGACCGGCGGGCTGGGCGGCACTCCCGGGCCCCCCGGCCTCGGCACCGGCCCGATGCCGCTGCCCGGCGGCAACGGCGGCGCCCTCGCCGGATCGGCCTACGGCACCGGCGGGCAGCAGCTGCCGCTACAGCCCGCCCCGGCGGCCGGGCCGTCCTCGACGCAGGCCCCGTCTCCGGCACCGTCCGCGCCCGCGCCGCCGCCGCCGCCGAGCCCGGGGTACACCACGTCGCCCGTCCCGTCGCCGTCCCCGCCGCCGCCACCCCAGACGCTGCAGTCGCAGACGATGCAGTCGGGCGCCCAGCCGCACGGCCCCTACACCGGCCCGCAGCAGATGCCCGTCCCGGTGCAGCAGACCCCGACCCTGTCGGACGCCGTCAAGGCCGCCCACCAGGAGGGCCAGGACTTCGGCGAGTCCGTCGCCCGGGACGCGCCCGCGCTGTGGCTGGAGGCCGTTCTCGCCCGCAAGCCGCGCATGCCGTCGGACCTGGAGGCCCGGTTGCTGCAGGGCTCCTCGCTGCCGATCGACTTCCTCCTGCACGACGAGGTGCGGCACGCGCTGCGCCGCGGCTTCTGGGACGCGCTAGAACGTTCCCGCAGGTGACCTGACACCTACGCACCGGTATTCCACGATCATCGTCGATTCGCCCGCTTCGGCCGCGCGGCGGCGGGTAGCGTTGAACCGTGACGCATGTGACGGAAGACGATCTCGACGACCTGGAGTTCGACACCCTGCGCACCGGCGATCACATCTCGGCGGCGCGCCGGCTGTCCGAGCTGGCCGAGTCGGTGTCCGGCGGGGTGTCACGCGCCAACGTCCTGCTGCGCGCGGGCGAACAGTGGCAGCACGCCGGCGACCACGCCAAGGCCGCCGAGTTGTACCGCAGTGCAATGGAGGACGGCGGCGAGACCTACGGCGACCCGCGCGCCTACCTCGCCGACGCGCTGTTCGAGCTGGGCGAGGCCGACGAGGCCCGCAAGCTCGTCGAGCAGATCCGCGCCGACAAGCCGCGCGACCCCGAGGTGTACCGGGCCGTGGCCGAGGTCCTCTACGCCCAGGGTGACGCGACCGGTGCCCACGAGTGGGCCACCAGCGGCGCCGACGTCGTGCTCGCCCTCCGCGACCGCGCGGTCGGCACCGGCATGGGCGGCGGCCCCGACGAGGCCCCGTCCCCCGACGCCGACTCCCTCACCCCAGGCGCCGACGACGTCGCCCTGGCCGAAGACAGCCTTGAGGCCCTCCTCCGCCTCCGCTACCGCGCCCGCATAGACCTGGGCCGCAGCGAAGACGACTACGACGCCCTCCTGGACGACCTCCTGAAAAACGCGTGATCTCCCAGGGGGCGCCCCCCTGGAACCCCCGTCACGAGCCGGTCGATCCTCACGCCACGGCTCGGATCGCTGTGACCGTGCGGGTCAGTGGCGTGTCGCTGCGGTCGCCCGGCTCGACGGGCACGCGCCCTCCGCTCGCTGCACTCGCTCCACGCGCCTGCCCGTGCCCCGGCTGAGCTGTGTGCCCCGGGGGAACCCCTGGCCCCCGGTCACGAGCCGGTCGATCCTCACGCACGGCTCGGGTCGCTGTGACCGTGCGGGGGTTGTGGCGTGGCCCTGCGGTCGCCCGGCTTGGTGGGCACTCGCGCTCCGCTCGCTGCGCTCGCTCCATGCGTCTGTGCGTGCCTCGGCTGAGGTTCAGGTTCCTGAGGGTCTACTACAAGACGGCGATCAGTTCGCTTAGGGATTGGGCTACGGCTGTGGGTGGGTCGTGTTCGGCGGTGGGCCAGGCTCGTAGGCGGGCTTCTCTGAGCGCCTGGGCGTGCTCGGGGGAGGCGAGGCGGTCCGCATGGGTCCAGAGGTAGCCGCAGGGCGCCTCAGGCCAATCTGGGGGCATGGGGACGTCGTTCTGCGGCTCGTCGTGGTCGTGCCGGAGCGGGCGCGGCAGGTCGGCGTCGACGAACACGTAGCCGCCGACGGGACGGTGGGCGGCGCGCTGGGCGAGGGCGACGCCCGGCACCAGGGGGCCGGCCGCACCATGGGCCACGAGGACGAGCGGGGCCGCCGGGTCCGTCGCGGTGATGGTCAGCGAGACGCGGGCGATGTAGCGGGTGCCGGTGTCGTCCGGGACGTCCGGCGCCACCACGTCCAGACCGTAGGAGCGGAGCATCTCGGGCATGTCGCCCCAGGAGGCCGCGGTGGCGTTCGGGGCGTGCAGCAGGACGACGGTTCCGGGTGTCACCCCGCGAAAGTACACGGCGGTGCCGGGTGAATAGGGTCTGAGCGTGAGCGATCGCGAAGAGCTGCTGCAGAAGATCAAGGACAAGGCCGTGGTGCACGGGGACTTCGTGCTGTCCTCGGGCAAGCGGGCGTCCTGGTACGTGGACCTGCGCCGGGTCACGCTGGACGGGGCGGTGGCGCCGCTGGTGGGGCGGGTCATGCTGGACGAGACCGCCGACCTCGGCTACGAGGCCGTCGGCGGGCTCACCCTCGGAGCCGACCCGGTGGCGACCGCGATGCTGCACGCGGCGGCGGCGCGCGGCCAGGCGCTGGACGCGTTCGTCGTCCGGAAGGCGGGCAAGGCCCACGGGCTGCAGCGCCGCATCGAGGGGCCGGACGTGGCGGGCCGCCGCGTCCTCGCCGTGGAGGACACGTCGACGACGGGCGGGTCCGTCCTGACGGCCGTGGAGGCGCTGAGGGAGGCGGGGGCGGAGGTCGTGGCGGTCGCGACGATCCTGGAGCGGGGGGCGGCCGAGCGGATCGCCGCGGAGGGGCTCACCTACCGGCACCCGTACGACGTCGCCGACCTGGGCCTGGGGTGAATCGCTAGCCGCGGGCCCGCACGAACCACTGGGCGCGCTGCCCGTTGGGCTCGCGCGGCTGCACCTTGCCGTAGATGACGACCTGCAGCGAGCCGCCGTTGGTGGCGACGACCTGGAGGGGTGCGTCCTCGTACTGGAGCGTGTCCCCGGTGTTGAGCGTGCCGTTGGTGAGCACCTTGCCGCCGGCGTCGGCGACACGGACGACCACGGTGGTGGGCTGGCCGGTCACGCGGATGACCAGGGGAAGAGCGGCCCTCGGCGAGGTCGTGGTGCCGTTGCTGCTCGGGGTCGTTTTGCCGACGGACGGCGAGGCCGCCGTCGACGGGCCCGTCTTGTCGGGTTCGCTGATGATCGCGTTGACCAGGGCCATGCCGCCGACGATGAGCAGGGCCAAGGCGGCCACCACGGCCAATGCCGCGATCAGTATGCGCGCAAGACCCCTAGGGTCCGACCGATGACGTCCCACATGGGGAGGTTAGCGATAACTGTCACCGCTGAGCGACGGACGTGACTCTTCGGGGCCATTCTTATTCGGACCGCGGTCCGATTTACGCCCCTTCAGGACCTCCCGAATGATCGGGATGACCGACAGGACCAGGATGACCGCGACGCCCGGCAGGATGTACTTCTCCACGTCCGGGACCTCGGACCCGAGGAAATGACCGAGCAGGAACAGCGCGTCCGTCCAGACGATGCCGCCGATGGCGTTCCAGACGAAGAACTTCTTGCCTTCCATGCCGAGCATCCCGGCGAGCGGGTTGAGGAACGTCCGCACGATCGGGATGAACCGGGCGAGGACGACCGCCCGCGCCGGGCCGAACCGGTTGAAGTAGTGCTCGGCCTTCTCCACCCACTCCTGCTTGAAGATGCGCGAGTCGGGCCGGTCGAAGAGCCTTCGCCCGTACCGGGCGCCCAGGAAGTGCCCGAGCTGGGCGCCGGCGATCGCCGCGACCGGGCCGCCGATCAGCAGCCAGGGCAGCGACAGCGGCTGGAACTCCTGCCCGTTGACGGTCGAGACCGCCGTGAGGATCCCCGCCGTGAAGAGCAGCGAGTCGCCCGGCAGGATGCAGCCGAACAGCAGTCCGGTCTCCGCGAAGATGATGGCGAGCACGCCGATCGTCGCGAACGTGCCGAAAAGCTGCAGCCACGCGGTCGGGTGCAGCCACTCGGTGATGTCAAGGGGAAGGGTCGTGAGATCCACACGGCGAGCGTACCTTTCCCCACGCTCCGATTAGGCGGGATACTGAGCGCGGACGGCAAGCTCGACCCGGAATCCGTGTGACCTGGACGCTCCCTTGGGGTACTCGGACGACCGGGGCTACGCCCGGCGGGATGCCCGGCGGCACCCTGCGTATGAAAGGACGCTGACAAATGCCCATCGCAACGCCCGAGGTCTACGCGGAGATGCTCGACCGTGCGAAGCAGGACGGCTTCGCCTTCCCCGCGATCAACGTGACGTCCAGCCAGACGCTGAACGCCGCGCTGCGCGGGTTCGCGGAAGCCGAGAGCGACGGGATCGTGCAGGTGTCCACCGGCGGGGCCGACTACCTGTCCGGCTCCACGGTGAAGGACATGGTCGTCGGCGCGAGCGCGCTCGCCGAGTACGCCCGTGTCGTGGCCGACAAGTACCCGGTGAACATCGCCCTGCACACCGACCACTGCCCGAAGGACAAGCTGGACGGCTTCATGCGTCCGCTGATCAAGATTTCGCAGGAACGGGTGGCGCGCGGCGAGGAGCCGCTGTTCCAGTCGCACATGTGGGACGGGTCGGCGGTCGAGCTGCACGAGAACCTCGACATCGCGGCCGGCCTCCTTGAGGAGTGCGCCAAGGCCCGCATCATCATGGAAATGGAGATCGGCGTCGTCGGCGGCGAGGAGGACGGCGTCGCCAACGAGATCAACGAGAAGCTGTACACGACGCCCGGCGACGCGATCGCGACCGCCGAGGCCGTCGGCGTGGGCGAGCGGGGCCGCTACATCCTCGCGGCGACGTTCGGGAACGTGCACGGCGTCTACAAGCCGGGCTCGGTCAAGCTGCGTCCCGAGGTGCTCAAGGACATCCAGGACGCGGTCGGCGCCAAGTACGGCAAGGACAGGCCGTTCGACCTGGTGTTCCACGGCGGTTCCGGCTCGACGCTGGAGGAGATCCGGGAGGCGGTGTCGTACGGCGTCGTGAAGATGAACATCGACACCGACACCCAGTACGCGTTCACCCGCCCGGTCGCCGAGCACATGTTCCGCAACTACGACGGCGTGCTGAAGATCGACGGCGAGGTCGGCAACAAGAAGCAGTACGACCCGCGCTCCTGGGGCAAGGCCGCGGAGGCCGCGATGGCCGCCCGCATCGTCGAGGCAGCCGAGAACCTCCAGTCCGCCGGCAAGAAGCTGAAGTAGCGGGCGAGGCCGGGGGCCGCGCGCCCCCGGCCATACCCGTTGTTTGACGAAACTCAGGTAGGGTCGGGTTTGTGGCACTACCCCGCACGTACGAGTCACAGAACTGCTCGATCGCCCGCTCGCTGGAGGTCGTCGGCGACCGGTGGACGCTGCTGGTGATCCGCAGCGCCTTCGAGGGCGTCCGGCGCTTCGACGACTTCCAGGACGTTCTGGGCGTCGCCCGCAACGTCCTCACCGACCGGCTCAACCGGCTCTGCGTCGAGGGCATCATGCGCCGGGTCCCGTACCAGGACCGGCCGGAGCGGCACGAGTACCGGCTCACGCGCAAGGGCGTCGAACTGTGGCCGGCGATGATGACCCTGCTGATGTGGGGCGACCGCCACTACGCCCCCGGCGGCGCGCCCGTGATCATCGGCCACCGCGGCTGTGAGGGCACTCTGAACCGGCACTTCGCCTGCACCTCATGCGGCGTCCACCTGGAGCCGACCGACGTGGAACCCCGCCCCGGCCCCGGCGCCTGACCGCGTTCACGCGATGTGCACGCGGACTTTGCCGACCAATGAGTTGCTTCAGGCAACCATCCGCGATCCAATGGGTTTCATGAAGCAACTCGGTGTGCGCAGCGTCGCCTACATTGACCCCGCGCCGGCCGGCGTCCGGATCCGCCCGTACGGCATCACCGACCACGACCGGGTACGGCGGATGTCGGACCGGCTGTCCGACGCGAGCCTCTACACGCGCTTCTTCTCGGGCACGCCCCGCATCCCCGAGCACTACCTCGGGCTCCTGGAGAACCTCGACCACTGGGACCGCGAGGCCCTGGTCGCGCTGGACGGCGACGAGATCCTCGGCATCGCCGAATACGTCCGCGGCAAGGACCGGCCCTGGCGCGCCGACCTCGCCGTCCTCGTCACCGACCCCTGGCAGCGTCGCGGCATCGGCAGCGTCCTGATCGGCTGCCTGTCCGAACTCGCCGCACGGCGCGGCATCACCGAGTTCGACGCCGACATCGTCCTCACCAACCGGCCGGCGCTCCTCTTCGTCCGGCACGGCTGGCCGTCCGCCCGCTCCACGCTGGACGGCGGCGCGGCCCACTTCACCCTCCCCCTGCCGATCCCCATCCCCGCCGGGGCGTGAACGGCGCGGCCAGGGTCAGGCGTCCTCGCGCGCCTGGAAACCGACCCGGACCTCCAGTCCGCCCCTCGGGAGCGGTTCGGCGCGCAGTTCGGCGCCATGGGCGGTGGCGATGGCCGCCACGATCGACAGGCCGATCCCGTGTCCCGGGTGTCCGTTGAGCCGGGTCTCACGGAGCCGCTGGAACGGCTGGAAGATCAGTTCCATCTGCCCGGGTGTGACCTGCGGCCCGGTGTTGAGCACCACCAGGGTGGGCCGTCCCGCCTGAACGCCGGTGCGAACCGTGACGGTCCCGGCCGGGGCGTTGTGGCGTATCGCGTTGTCCAGCAGGTTGCCGATCAGCCGCTCGACCAGCGGCGGGTCGCCCATCATGGTGGCGCAGTCCAGCTCGGCCTCGATCCGCGGCCCGGACTCGCAGCGGGCTTCTTGGTCGTGGCCGCCACGGCCGCGGCCGTGGCCGTGGCCGTGCAGGCGAACTCGGCAGGCGCCCACCACACCGACGGCACGGCCTACAGCACCCCTATCGCCTACAGCGTGACCGGCAAAGCGACGACCAGCACCGCAGGGGCGGACGCGGCCGAGGCGTTCACCGGCTGCATGCGCGAGAACGGCGTCCCCGGCTTCCCCGGAATCACCATCACCGGCGACCGGCAGATCCGGCTCAAGGGCGGCGGCACCGTCGATCCGCTGTCCGAGACCTACAGGACCGCCGCCGCGAAATGCGCGTATCCGCTGCCCAAGGGCACGTCCCTGCCCGCCGGACCGCGGCCGCCGCCCCCGTCGGCTCCCGCGCTCCACTTCACCTGCAAGGGCGACTGCCCGGCACCGCCCAAGGCACCGAGCGGTCCGCGGTAGTCCGGCTTGGCGTGATCACCGCCCGCCCCGGGTTGAATCGGGGCGGGCGAGCCCACTTACGATGAGCCGCATGACCCAGAACCTGCTCGGCGGCCCCGCTCCGACCGAACTGCCGGACAACATCGAGGCCCGGACGGCCCTGGAGAACGACGTCGACCCGTTCGAGGTCGCCGCGCGTCACCCGGACTACCCGGGCGCCTGGGCCGAGCTGGCCGACCGTGCCTTCGCCAAGGGCAGCGTCATCGACTCCTACGCGTTCTCGCGCACCGGCTACCACCGCGGCCTGGACCAGCTCCGCCGGGCCGGGTGGAAGGGCCACGGCCCCATCCCGTGGGAGCACGAGCCGAACCGCGGGTTCCTGCGCGCCCTGCACGCGCTCGGCCGGGCCGCAGCGGCCATCGGGGAGGACGCCGAGGCCGAGCGCTGCAAGACCTTCCTGCGCGACAGCAGCCCCACCGCCGCCGACACCCTCAACGCCTCCTAGCACCACGCCGGTCGGCGTCGCCCGCCCCTGACCGAGCTCACGGCCGAGCGCTCGTGGCCGCCCAGGACTTCTGGGCGGCCACGAGGGCCGCTGAGCAGGGCGCCGGTTCACCTTCGGTTTCCTTGCGGGCCGCGTGCGGGTACGATTTGATCGCAAGAGGCCCCTTCGCGCGCTTGCGGCGACCGGGGCCTTCGTCGTGGGAAGGAAGAACGGCATGCCTGCCATCGTTCTTGTCGGTGCCCAGTGGGGAGATGAGGGCAAGGGCAAGGCAACAGACCTGCTCGGTGGGGACGTCGACTACGTCGTCCGCTACCAGGGCGGCAACAACGCCGGCCACACGGTGGTCATCGGCGACAAGAGCTACGCGCTCCACCTGCTGCCGTCCGGGGTGCTGTCGCCCGACGTCGTCCCGGTGATCGGCAACGGCGTGGTGATCGACCCGGCCGTGCTGCTGCAGGAGATCGACGGGCTGCGGGACCGGGGCATCGGCTGCGAACGGCTGCTGATCTCGGCGAACGCGCACCTGATCATGCCCCACCACCGCGCCCTCGACAAGGTCACCGAGCGGTACCTCGGCAAGGCCCGGATCGGCACCACCGGGCGCGGCATCGGCCCGACCTACGCCGACAAGATCAACCGGATGGGCATCCGGGTCCAGGACCTGTTCGACCCGAACATCCTCACCCAGAAGCTGGATCTGGCGCTGCGCGAGAAGAACCAGGTCCTGACGAAGGTCTACAACCGGCGCCGTATCGAGACAGGGCCGATCGTCCAGGAGTACGTCGCCTACGGCGAGCGCCTCAAGCCGTTCGTCGCCGACACCACGCTCGTGCTGAACAAGGCCCTGGACGACGGGAAGGTCGTCCTTCTGGAGGGCGCCCAGGGCACGCTGCTCGACATCGACCACGGCACGTACCCGTTCGTGACGTCGTCCAGCCCGACGGCGGGCGGCGCGTGCGCGGGCTCCGGCGTCGGCCCCACGAAGATCACCCGGGTGATCGGCATCCTCAAGGCGTACACGACCCGCGTCGGGTCTGGACCGTTCCCCACCGAACTGCTCGACGAGCAGGGCGAATACCTGCGCACGACCGGCGGCGAGTACGGCGTGACGACGGGACGCGACCGCCGCTGCGGCTGGTTCGACGCCGTCATCGCCCGCTACGCCACCCGGGTCAACGGCATCACCGACTACTTCCTGACGAAGCTGGACGTCCTGTCCGGGCTGGACCGGATCCCGGTGTGCGTCGCCTACGAGGTCGACGGTGTCCGGGTGGACGAGCTCCCGACGACGCAGACCGAGTTCCACCACGCCAAGCCCGTCCTGGAGTACCTGGACGGCTGGCAGGAGGACATCACGGGCGCGAAGACGTTCGAGGACCTGCCGGCGAACGCGCAGGCGTACGTCCGGTCCCTGGAGGAGATGTCCGGCGCGCAGATCTCCGCCATCGGCGTCGGTCCGGGCCGCGACCAGACGCTGTCACTCCGGTCCCTCGTCTGACCTTCCGTTTCCCCTGATCTCACCCGTTCTCTACCGCCCGTTCGGTCACGGACTGTAACGTGCGTTCGGTGATCTCCACGGTCGAGGTGCACGGACACCGGGGCGCACGCGGCCTCCGCCCGGAGAACACCCTGCCCGGCTTCGCCCACGCCCTGGACCTGGGCGTCGACGTGATCGAGCTGGACGTGGGCCTGTCGGCGGACGGCGTGGTCGTCCTCGGCCACGACCAGGTCCTCTCCCCGGAGACCCTCGCCGACACGTCCCCCGCCTGGCCGGACGATCCCGCCTACCCCTACCTGGGCACGCCGGTTCGTGAACTGTCCCTCGCCCAGTTGCGGACGATCGACGCGGGCGTCCGCTGCGAGGCCGCCCCGATGCCCGGCATCCGGATCCCGACGCTCGCCGAAGCGTGCGCCCTGCTGGCCCCTTCGGACGTGAAGCTCTCCGTAGAGCTCAAGACCGACCCGGCCTGGACAGATGAGGAAGTAGAGCTCTTCACCGCGGCCGTGGCGGCCGTTCTGCGGACCTTCGGCCGCACCGAACGGTCCCAGCTCCTGGCCTTCGACTGGCGCGTGCTGGCCGAGGCACGCCGCCACTACCCGGACCTGGGCCGCGTCGCCCTGATGGAACGCAAGACCCTTGCGCCGGACACCGGCTGGCTGGCGGGCCTGTCCCCCGTCGATCCAGTGGCCGCGGCCCTGGGGATAGGCGCAACGGCCATCTCCCCAGAGCACGTAATGACAACGCCCGACCTGGTGGAGGACGCCCACACCGCCGCCCTCCCGGTCATCGTCTGGACGGTGAACACCACCGAAGACATGACCCGCTTCATCAAGTACGGCGTGGACGCGATCGTCACCGACTACCCGGACCGCCTCCAGGAGGTCCTGGCCGCGGTCTAGGGCCTTCTACAGCCAGCCGTTGCGGCGGAAGCCGCGGTAGAGGGAGAGACAGGCCAGGGTGATGACGCCGAGGATCATCGGGTAGCCGTAGTGCCACTGGGTTTCGGGCATGTGCTTGAAGTTCATGCCGTAGACCCCGGCTATGGCCGTGGGGACCATGAAGATGGCGCCCCAGGCGGAGATCTTCCGCATGTCCTTGTTGTCGGCGACGGTGACCTGGGTCATGTGCGCCTGGAGGATGGGGTTGAGGAGCTCGTCGTAGGACTCGACCTGCTCGCGGACGCGGGTGAGGTGGTCCTCGACGTCGCGGAGGTACTCCTTGATCTCGGCCGGGACGAAGCGGCGCCCGGAGAGGTTGCGCAGCGGGCCGGCGAGCGGGCCCACGGCGCGCTTGAGCTGGATGACCTCGCGCTTGAGCCGGTAGATGCGGCGGGACTCGTCGGTGCGCTCGGGGGAGAAGACGGCCTCCTCGACCTCGTCGATGTCCTCCATGACGGCGTCGGCGACGCCGACGTAGCCGTCCACGACGCGGTCGGCGACGGCGTGCAGGACCGCGGCGGGGCCGAGCGCGAGGCGGGCCGGGTCCTTCTCCATGTCGGTGCGGACGGGGCCGAGCGCGCCGTGGGTGCCGTGCCGGACGGTGACGACGAAGTCGGGCCCGCAGAAGATCATGATCTCGCCGGTCTCGACGACCTCGGCGCCGCCGGGGCCGCTGGAGACGTAGCCGACGGTCTTCATGACGACGAAGTGGACGTCGTCGTAGCGCTCCAGCTTGGGGCGCTGGTGGGCGTGGATGGCGTCCTCGACGGCGAGCGGGTGCAGGCCGAAGACCTCGGCGAGGTCGGTGAGCTCGGCGGCGGACGGCTCGTGCAGGCCGACCCAGACGAAGCCGGCGCTGTCCCCTTCGGAGGTGAGCCGGCCGTCGCGGATGAGGCGGACGGCGTCGGCGACGGTGTCGGTGCAGACGCGGTGCCCGTCGATGTAGGCGGCCCAGTCGATGACGGCGGAATCGCGGCCCGGGGCCTGTACGCCGGAGGGGCGGCCGCGCGTCTTGAACAGGGCGCGGCCCGGGCGGACTCGTGTCATGGCCATGAGGTGCTCCTAACCCGCCGGCCACGCACGTCAGTGCGCGCTCAACCCAGGCCGGTCAGCGAAGGGAGCGCGCGGGAGCGTTGGCCGGACGCCAGAGGGAGGCGGACGGTCGGACAGTCGCGCACGGACTGTGAGGGTTCTCCGGCGAACTGCAAGTATCACCAGGACTCATCCCGACCACCTCCTTTCACGCACCTCGACACCGGGCGGTCAAGCCCATCGCAGCTTACCAGCCGACATTTAGGACGCCGCCCGCATCGGCAAGGTTCACCCGTCCCGGTGTGACACCGGCCTCACCCCCGTCCAACGCCCGTCCCTGCGGGGGATATGCCCGTCCGGGCGGCCGCCAGACCAGTAAGCTCGCGTGACGTGCGAGTACTCGTCCTTGGATCGGGTGGCCGCGAGCATGCGCTCGCCCGCGCCCTGCACCGCGACCCTGCCGTCACCGCCCTCCACTGCGCCCCGGGCAACCCGGGCACGGCAGAGATCGCGGACAACCACCAGCTCGACCCGGCGGATCCGACCGCGGTGACGGAGCTGGCCGGGCGGCTGCGCGCCGACCTCGTCGTCGTGGGGCCGGAGGCTCCCCTGGTGGCGGGGGTGGGCGACGCCCTGCGCAAGGCCGGGATCCCGTGCTTCGGGCCGGACCGGGCCGCCGCCAGGATCGAGGCGTCCAAGGCGTTCGCGAAGGAGGTCATGGCGGAGGCCGGGGTGCCGACCGCCGAAGCGCGGGTCTGCGACACGACCGCGCAGGTGGAGGCGGCGCTGGACGCGTTCGGGCCGCCGTACGTGGTGAAGGACGACGGTCTGGCGGCCGGCAAGGGCGTCGTCGTGACCGTGGACCGCGCGGTCGCGTCCGCGCACGCGGCGGCTTGCGAGCGCGTCGTGATCGAGGAGTTCCTCGACGGTCCCGAGGTCTCCCTGTTCGCGCTGTGCGACGGCGAGCACGCCGTCCCCCTACTGCCCGCACAGGACTTCAAGCGCGCCTACGACGACGATGAGGGGCCCAACACGGGCGGAATGGGCGCCTACACACCGCTCCCGTGGGCCCCGCCGGACCTGGTGGACGAGGTCATGTCCACGGTCGTCCAGCCCGCCGTGGACGAGTTGCGCCGCCGCGAGACGCCGTACGTCGGCGTCCTGTACGCGGGGCTGGCCCTGACCTCCAAGGGTGTGCGGGTGGTCGAGTTCAACGCGCGGTTCGGCGACCCTGAGACGCAGGTCGTCCTGGACCGGCTGGCCACCCCGATCGCCACGCTCCTCCAGGCCTGCGCGATCGGCGGGCTCGACCCGGACCTCCGTCCCGAGTGGCACCCGGGCGCGGCCGTGACGGTGGTCGTGGCCGCCGAGGGCTACCCGTCCGCCCCGGCCAAGGGCGACGAGATCACCGGCCTGGAGGAAGCGGCCGAGGTCGAGGGCGCGTACGTCCTGCACGCGGGCACCAAGCTCGGCGGGGAGGGGCGGCTGGTCGCGAACGGCGGACGGGTCCTCAACGTGGTCGGCACGGGGCCCGACCTGGCCGCCGCCCGCGAAACCGCCTATGACGCCCTCGCGAAGATCGGCCTGCGCGGCTCCCACCACCGGGCGGACATCGCGCTGAAGGCGGCATCCATGCCATGATTACTTGATTACACCGATATAAGCGAGGTCGGCATGGCTTCCTCCCCCGTGGCCGCAGGCGAGGAGGTCTACCGCGTCACGACGCTGGAGCTCTTCTTCGACCTGGTGTTCGTGTTCGCGGTGACGCAGCTCAGCCACGTCCTGGTCAAGGAGCTGAATCCGCTCGGGCTCCTCCAGGTCGTGCTGATGTTCGGCGTCCTGTGGTGGATGTACGCCGGCTACGCGTGGCTGACGAACACCCTCGCGCCCACGACGGCGGGACGGCGCCTGCTGATCCTCGTCGGAATGGGCGGATTCTTCATGGTCGCGCTGGCGACCCCGACGGCGTTCAAGGGCGGCGGCGTCCTGTGGGGCATCGGGTACCTGGTCCTGGTGCTCGCCCACGTGACGCTGTACATGCAGGGCAACCCGAACATCCTGCGCGTCCTGCCGGCGAACCTGCTCGCGGCGGCGCTCATCATCAGCGCCGGCGTCCTCGACCACGGGGCGCCGGTGTACGTGCTGTGGACGCTCGCCCTCGTCGTGCCGATCGTGCAGCCCTACATCGTCCCGGCGGGCGGGCTGTTCACCATCCAGCCCGCGCACATCGTCGAACGGCACGGGCTGCTCGTCATGATCACGATCGGCGAGTCGGTGATCGCGGTCGGCGCGGGCGCCGAGCACGCGCACCTGGACGCGGGCCTGGTCGTCGCCGTGCTGCTCGGCCTGGCGCTCGCGGCGGCCGTCTGGTGGAGCTACTTCGCCAGGGACGACGAGCGCGCCGAGGAGTCGCTGACCGCCGCCGACGACGTGCGCCGCACCCAGATGACCATGTTCGGGTACTTCTACGCGCACATCCCGCTGATCGTCGGGATCATCGTCGCGGCGGCCGGCATGGGGCAGGCCGTTGGGCACGCCTGGGACCATCTGCATCTCGGTCCGGCGCTGGCCCTGGCCGGCGGCATCGCGCTCTACCTGGCGGGCGACGTCGCGTTCCGCCGGACCATGCGCATCGGCGCGTCCCGCATCCGGCTGGCCGCCGCCGTGGTCGCCCTGGCCCTCACCCCGCTGGGCCTCTGGTCCGCCGCCGCCGAGATCGCCGCCCTCGTCCTCCTGCTCACCGCCGCCCTCGCTCTCGAACACGTGACGACCCGGCCGGACGCTCCCGTCCCCGGCCTGGGACAATCGTCGGGTGATTGATCGGTACACCCTTCCGGAGATGGGGCGCGTCTGGAGTGACGCGCACAAGTACGAGCTGTGGTGCCAGGTGGAGGTCCTCGTCGTCGAGGCCCACGCCGAGGCCGGCACGATCCCGCCGGAGGTGGTGGAGCCGGTGCGCAAGGCGCCGCCGCCGACGCCGGAGGCGGTGCACGCGATCGAGGCGGTCACGCAGCACGACGTGATCGCGTTCCTGTCGGCGTGGGCGGACAACACCGAGCCCCGCGAGGCGGCCCGGTACGTCCACTTCGGCATGACGTCGTCCGACCTGCTCGACACGGCCCTCGCGCTGCAGCTCGTCGAGGCCACCGACATCCTGCTGGACAAGGCCGACACGCTCGTCGCGACGCTGCGCGACCACGCGCTGGCCCACAAGGGCACGCTGCGGGTCGGGCGGACGCACGGCATCCACGGCGAGCCCGACGTGTGGGGGCACCGCGTCGCCGACTTCGCCTTCGCGATGGCGCGCTCCCGCGACCGGCTGCGGCGCGCCCGCGAGGCGGTGGGCGTGATGGCGATCTCCGGCGCGGTCGGGACGTACTCCAACATCGACCCGGCGATCGAGCTGCACGTCGCCCGGCGGCTCGGGCTGACGCCGGCCGACGTGTCCACCCAGGTCGTCATCCGGGACGGGATCAGCGAGTGGGTGTCGTCTCTCGCGATCATGGCGACGGTGTGCGAGGCGATCGCGCTGGAGGTGCGGCACGGGCAGCGCACCGAGGTCCGGGAGCTGTGGGAGCCGTTCGGCAAGGGCCAGAAGGGCTCGTCGGCGATGCCGCACAAGAAGAACCCGATCATCTCCGAGCGGCTGGCCGGGATGGCGCGGATCGTGCGGGCCCAGATCGTCCCGGTGCTGGAGGGCATCCCGCTGTGGCACGAGCGCGACATCTCGCACTCGTCCACCGAGCGGATCGCACTGCCGGACGCGTCCATCGCGCTCGACTACATGCTGAACCTGACGAATCGCCTTATGTCCGGACTTGTTGTGGACGAGGCGCGGATGAAGGCCAATCTGGAGTCGACCGGCGGCCTCATCTACACCTCGACCGTGCTGCTGGAACTGGTCGAGGCGGGTATGTCACGCGACGACGAGGCATATCCGCTCGTCCAGAAGGCCGCCATGGAGACGTGGGAGACCGGCGTGCCGTTCCGCGAGACGCTGCGCAAGCACGCCGCGGAAGCCGGGCTCGCACTCGACGAGAAGCGCCTTGACGAGGTGTGCCGTCCCGAGCGTTTCGTCGTGCGCCTTGGGCCCGTGTTCGACCGACTGGCCGATCTCAGATAGGAGGGGCCTTGGACGGGACCCTTACCGAACTGAACGCCTATCCACTCAAAAGCGGCGGCGGAACCGCCCTGCGCAGTGCCGAACTGACCGAGCGCGGTCTGCCGTTCGACCGCGAGTTCATGCTCGTCACCCCCGAGGGCCGCTTCCTGTCGCAGCGGGACTTCGGGCGGATGGCGCTGATGCGCCCGTCCTATGACGGCGAGATCCTCACGGTGGACGCTCCTGGTGCCTTGTCGCTCGTCCACAAGGCCGTGGACGACGGCGAGGTAAGGGACGTGACCGTCCAGCGCAAGGAATGCCAGGGCGTCGACCAGGGCGACGAGGCCGCCGCGTGGTTCTCCGACCTGCTCGGCCATGGCTGCCGCCTGATGCGCTTCACCGGTCACCGGCCCACGTCCCGGGGCGGCGGCGAGGTCATGTTCGCCGACGGTTACCCGCTGCTGGTCATCTCCGCCGAGTCCCTGGCCGACCTCAACGCCCGGCTGGACGAGCCGCTGCCGATGAACCGGTTTCGTCCCAGCCTCGTCATCGAGGGCCTCGGCCCCTACGGCGAGGACGGCGTGCGCCTGCTCCGCATCGGCGAGGCCGTCATCGAGATGGTCAAGCCGTGCAGCCGCTGCGTCGTCACCACCACCGACCAGCGGACCGGCGAGCGCGGCCGTGAGCCGCTGCGGACGCTCGCCTCCTACCGCACCTGGGACCGGGGCATCCAGTTCGGCCAGAACTGCGTTCCGCGCGCCCTCGGGACGCTCACGGTCGGCGACCCGGTGGAGATCGTGGCGCCCCGCCCAAGTGGATGATCTTCGAAACACCGGCGGCGGAGTCACGCCGCCCCTAGGCTCACCATGGGAATTTTCAGGGAACGCGAACCTATGGCGTGTCACGGAAGTCTCAACGAGCAGACCGGCGCCCACGGGGCGCGGGCCGGACACCACATCTCCGGCCCGATGGTTTACTGGGGTCGCGTCGGCAGACGGGGGGACACCGTTCGGCACGCTCGGCCCTCGTGCTCCCACTGGATGGCAGGCACTTCACCCGCACCCGAGAGGAAGTAAGGCGGCATGAGCATGGGCCACGAGGTTCGCTACCGCGTGCGCGGCGGCCGGCAGCTGCACGGCACCGTTTTCATCCAGGGCGCGAAGAACGCCGTCCTGCCGATGATCGGCGCTTCGCTGATGGCCGCCAAGGGACGGACCGTGCTGCGCAACGTCCCGATCATCGAGGACGTACGGCGCGCCGTGGAGCTCGCCCGGGCGGTGGGCGCGAAGGCCGAACTGCACGAGACCGAGCGCACCCTGGTGATCGACGCGTCGTCGCTGAACAGCCCCGTGCTGCCCGCCGCCATCGCGTCCCGGTTCCGCGGCTCGTTCCTGTTCGTCCCGGCGCTGCTGCACCGGCTCGGCGAGGCGGTCATCGAGGGCGTCGGCGGCTGCAACCTCGGCAGCCGCAACCTGGACTTCCACTACAACGGCTTCAAGCGGATGGGCGCCACGGTCACCGAGCACGTGGCCGACAACGGCGACGGCATCATCCACATCAAGGCCGGCGACCTGCGCGGCGGGACGCTCTACTGCGACACCCCGTCGCACACCGGCACCGAGAACCTGATCATGGCCGCGGCGCTGGCGCACGGCACCACGCTGATCAAGAACGCGGCGCTGGAGCCCGAGGTGCTCGACAACATCGCGATCCTGCAGGCGATGGGCGCCAAGATCACCGGTGGCGGCACCGGATTCATCACGGTCGAGGGCGTGGACGAGCTGACCGCCGTCGAGCACACCGTGATGCCCGACCGGATCGACACCGGCGTGTTCGTGATGGCCGCCGCGATCACCGGCGGCGATCTGAGCCTCGTCGGCGCCACGCTGGAGCACCTCGGCGTCGCCGCCGACAAGCTGGAGCAGATGGGCGTCGAGTTCCACCAGCAGGGCGCCGTCCTGCAGGTGCGCCGCGACCGGACGCTCCGCCCGATCAACGTCATCACCGACGAGTACCCAGGCTTCGCCACCGACCTGCAGTCGCCGCTCATGGCGCTGTCCTGCCTCGCCGAGGGCCCGTCCTACGTCTACGAGCGGATCTTCGACGGCCGGTTCAAACTGGCCGGCGAGCTCGCCAAGATGGGCGCCGACATCGAGGTGGACGGCAACCGGGCGAAGGTGAACGGCCCGCGCGCCCTGCGCGGCGCCGAGGTCGAGGCGCACGACCTGCGCTGCGGCAGCGCCCTCGTGCTCGCGGGCCTCGCCGCCGAGGGCGAGACGACGATCACCTCGGCCTACTACCTCGACCGCGGGCACGCGCACACGGCCGAGCGGCTGTCCCAGCTCGGCGCCGAGATCGTCCGAGAGGTCGGCTAGGCCTCCCCGGCGCGGCCGCCCCCGGCGGCCGCGTCCGGCCGAATGTGGCCTCGGATCTGACCAACTCGGGGATGATCCCTGACGGAACATGTCACGCCCGGCCGCAAACCGTTCGGTCCGTGCGTCACCATCCGGTCACGCAGCGTTTTGACCGAGCGTCCTGACTAGCCCAGCGCGGCCTCACTGACCTGCGAAGTAATCAGTGGAACGCTCCCGTTCGGCCGGACCGTAACGCGGTAAAAAATCACCGTCGCCGGACCCGGGCCCCGCCCCGGACGTATCGCTCGTCTTTCCGAACCGGCTGACAGCGGGTCGAACGGATTTCGGCCGGCGCGTAAACCAAACGGACTCCACAGGGGTCCCTCCAGTACGTGACAGCGTCAGGAGGGGCCCTTCGGCATGTTTTCGGGTCTTGTTTTTCAACTTCGGACGTCCGAAGATGCAGGATCAAGGCTGGCCGAATGGTGACAAATTACTGACCGAGGGGTCGCGTAGGTTACTTTTTCGCAGCACTCTTGATTCGATTTCGCGTCTGGGTGTCACATCTCGTCGCCCTGACCCGATCTGCCAGCAGAAGGCGCTCTCCTCCGCCTCACGGAGGCGGGCGGGGGACGGTGGCAAGAAGGCAAGAAGGCTCTCTTCCGCTTCAGGGCGGCGGGGGGCTGCGGGAAGAAGGCCCTCTTCCGCTTTCAGGGTGAGGGCCGCGGGAAGGCGAATCGCACGAGAACTGCGGTGCTGGGTCAGAAGGCAGGGGCGACGAAGCCATGAGTCAACCGTTGGGCGGAACGTGCGCGTGCAGGTGGCCGGGGCGGCGACCCCGCCGAGAGGACGGACCGGAAGCGAGCGATCATCGATGACGGCGGCGCGAACGGGGTCGGTCACCCCCGACCTCACGATCGGGGTCGTGGGCCCGCACGACCTGGTGGAGCGGGTCATGCTGATGGGCCATGGCCCCACACCCGTACCGAGCCGGCTGGTGGCCGCCGCATACCGGGACGAGCAGGAGGCGGCCGACAAGGTCGTACGGCTGGGGTCGGGCGTCGACGTGTGCCTGTTCGCCAGTCCCGTCCCCTATGACTTCGCGCGCAAGGCGGGCGTGCTCTCCATGCCCGCCACGTACGTGCCCCTGAACGGCGCCGCGCTCCAGGGCGCGCTGCTGCGGGCGTCCCTCGACGAGCGCTTCGACCCGTCCCGGGTCAGCATCGACGTGCTCGGCCGCGCCGAGGTCGAGGAGGCGTACTCCGAGATCAGCCTCGGCACCGAGCAGGTGCATCTGCGCGAGGAGGCCGCCGGCCCCGGTACGCTCGCCGCGTTCCACGAGCGGCTCTGGCGGCGCGGCGCCACGACCGTCGCGATGACCTGCGTGCACGCCACGGCGGAACGCATGGAGATGGCCGGCGTGCCGACCATCCGGGTGCGTCCGACCGGCGCGGCGATCCGCAGCTCCCTGCAGACGGCGGCCCTGCTCGGCGCCCACCACCGGCTTGAGGAGTCGCAGCTCGTCGTCGTCCTGGTGGACGTCCCCACCCTCCGCGAGACGCCACGCCGCGTCACCCCGCGCTACTGGCGGGACGAGCTGAAGCTCGCGCTGCACCGCGTCCTGCTCCAGGAGGCGCACCGGATGAACGCGTCCGTGTGGCCTCTGGACGACCACAGCTACCTCGTCATCGCGACGCGCGGCTCCGTCACCGCGTCCACCGAAGGCTTCCGGACGCCGCCGTTCGTGGAGCGCGTCCGCGAGGAACTGGGCCTCGCCATCGAGGTCGGCATCGGCATGGGGCGCACCGCGCACGAGGCGGAGAACCATGCCCGCGCCGCCCTGGCGCGCTCCCAGAGTTCCCAGCGCGCACAGGGCTTCGCCTTGGACCGCGACGGCCGCGCCCTCGTCCCCGCGCCGCGCACCCCGCCACGGGCACAGCCGCAGGCCAAGCCGAAGGGCCTGGAGATCCTCGCCCGCCTCGCCGACAAGCTCGGCGACCGGGAGCAACCGCTGATCGTGGACGCGGAGAACGCCGGCAAGATGCTCGGCGTCACGCCGCGCACCGCCCGCCGCCTCCTGCGCACCCTGGTGGAGGAGGGCCTGGCCTGGCCGCTGCCCCCGAACCGCACTCCCCAACCCGGCCGCCCCCGGCAGCTCTACCGCCTGATCGTCGAGAAGCTCGGCCCGGCCACCAAGACCAGCTGACGCTGAGTTCGGCCGTTCCGTCGGAACGGCCGAACTCAGCGGCGCCGCCTCAGCCATTCAGCCGGTAGAGCGTGCCCGAGCCGGACGTCCCGCCGTACGCCGACGCGCTGACGACGGTGCCGTGCGCCTTGATCCACGCGGTGACGGCGCTGTTCGCGGTTCCCCGGCCGTCGCTTCCGAGGAGGACGTACTTCAGCTCGCCCTGTTGGACGTACTGCTGGAGCTTGGCGACCGTCATGGCGGGATCGTCTCCGGTGAAGCCGCCCATGGCGATCACCGGCCGGCCCGTCTCCAGGATGATCGACGAGGCGCTCTGCGCGCTGGAGACGGCGACCAGCCAGGCGGCGTCGCCCTGGTTCTTCAGCAGGTAGGAGACGAGCTGGGTGCTCACCTGGCCCCCGGGTCCCCGGGACGCGTTCTGACCGGACGAGGGACGCCCCGACGGAGCCTGCCCAGCGGACGGGGGCGAGCCACCGGGGCCGTTCGCCATACGCCCTCCGGGGCCGCCTCCCATGCCGGACGAGACGGCCGGACCGGCGGTCGGGTTGGTCCCGTTGCCCGCGCCACCGACCGCGGTCGACGCCGCGTACGCGGCGGGTCCGGTCAGGGCCGCGACCAGTCCGATCGCCGCCGCGGCGACGGCCAGCCGGCGCGAGCGGGCGAGCAGCCCGATCACGGCCACCGCGGTGAGCGTCGCGACCGTCCAGGCCAGCCACGGATGCCAGGACGGGGTCCGGCGCAGCAGGACGAACGCCCACGCTCCGGTGACCGCGAGCGCGGCCGGCAGGGTCCAGGAGATGCGGCGCGGCGCGTTGCGCATCGCCACGATCCCGGCCCCGGTCAGTGCCGCGATCGCGGGAGCCATCGCGGTCGCGTAGTAGGGGTGGAAGGTGCCCTCACTCAGGCTGAACACCAGGAAGTGGACGGCCAGCCAGCCACCCCACAGCAGCAGCGCCGCCCGCGGCAGGTCGGTGCGGGGACGGCGTCCGCGCAGCGCCAGGCCGACGGCCAGGGCGATCGCCGCGGACGGCAGCAGCCACGAGATCTGGCCGCCCATCGTGTCGTTGAACAGGCGCCCGAGACCGGCGGCGCCGCCGAAGTTCGCGCCCTGCCCGGCGCCGTCCGCGCCGAAGATCCGTCCGAGGCCGTTGTAGCCGATGACCAGATCCCACACCGTGTTGTCGGTGCTGCCCCCGATATAGGGACGGCTCGAAGCGGGGACGGCCGCAACGATGAGCATCCACCACGCGGACGCGGTCGCCAGCACGCCGCCGGCCACCGTCAGGTGCCCGAGACGCCGCACCCGGCCGACCGGTGCGCAGACCAGGTACACCAGCGCGAACGCGGGCAGCACGAGGAACGCCTGAAGCATCTTGGTGTTGAACGCGAGACCGATGAAGAGCCCGCACGCCGCCAGCCAGCGGAGCCTTCCCGACTCCACGGCCCGCTGCAGGGCCCAGGCGCCGAGCACGAGCAGCAGCACCAGCAGCGTGTCGGGATTGTCGTCGCGGTTGATGGCCACGGTGATCGGCGTCAGCGCCAGGACCAGCGCGGCGATGAGCGCGGCGGTCCGGCCGAAGGCGCGCCGCACCGTCGCGTACAGGACGGCGACGGCGGCCACGCCCATCACGACCGACGGGCCGACCAGGCTCCACCCGTTCACTCCGACGACCCGCGCCACCAGCTCCTTCACCCACAGGGCCAGCGGAGGCTTGTCGACGGTGATGTAGTTGCCGGCGTCCAGCGAGCCGAAGAAGAACGCCTTCCAGCTCTTGGTCCCCGACAGGACGGCCGCGGCGTAGTACGAGTTGCCCGACTGCGTCCACACGCCCAGGCCGTACAGGACGGCGGCCAGCGCAAGGATCGCGCCGAGCGCCGCCCGTGCCGGCCACGCTCTCGCGCCGCCGGGGGGCTGGGCGGCGGCCGGCGCGGTTCTCGCCTCAGGGGCGACGTTGATGGTGGCGGTTGTCATGATGTCCCCCGTTACGCGGCAAGGCCGACGGACGCGCGGGGCGAGGGGACCACGGCGCTGAACCGGCCCTGCCGGATCCGCCGCCGGACGCGGGCCATGCCCCGGAGGTCGTCCAGCGCGGTCCGGACGATGTCGACGCGGCTGTCGGGGTCGTCGGTCCAGTCGACGGGGACCTCGTGCACCCGCAGGCCGACCCGTTCGGCGAGCAGGAGCAGTTCGGTGTCGAAGAACCATTCCTCGTCCTCGACGGCGGGCAGCAGCGCTTGGACGATCTCCGTCCGCGCCGCCTTGAAGCCGCACTGGGCGTCGGAGAACCGGGCGCGCATGGCGGTGCGCAGCAGCAGGTTGTAGCACCGCGAGATGATCTCCCGCTTGGGTCCGCGGACGATGCGCGCGCCGCGCGCCAGCCGCGACCCGATGGCCAGGTCGCTGTGCCCCGACAGCAGCGGCATCACCAGCGGCAGGAACCCCCTGAGGTCGGTGGACAGGTCCACGTCCATGTACGCGACCACGTCCGCGGCACTGGCCGACCAGACGCGCCGCAGTGCCCGGCCTCGCCCCTTCTCGTCGAGGTGGACGGCCCGGACTCCCGGCAGGGCGAGCCGCGTCGCGACGTCCCAGGTCCGGTCGGTGCTGGCGTTGTCGGCGATCGTGATGACGAAGTCGTAGGGAAGCTCGGCCTGGAGATAGGCGTGGAGTCGGCGGATGCTGCGCTCCAGCACGCGCTCCTCGTTGTAGACCGGCACCACCACTTCGACGAGGCGCCGGCTGGGAACTCGCGGGAAACGCCGCTCTCGCGGGAACAGGATCGGTTCGCTCATGCCCCCAACGCTCGACGTCCCGCATTCGCGAGCCGTGAAGCGCCGCTGAGACGAGCCTCAATTCATCGGCCGCCGCCCCCACCCGCCCTTAACCCGGCTCTCACCCCGCTCTCATAGGCCCCGCTCCGCGACCATGCCTCAACGCCGGCGTGAGACCGGCCCCGGTCACACGGATTCCGCGACATGTGGCTCGGGTCCTCGCTCGCCGCGATCGGCCGGCAGATCGCCGTCGTTCACTGCGCGACCACCGGATCCCGGCCGAGCAGAGCCGGTGAGGTGGTCGTACGGGCGGTATCAGCCGATCGGCTGATGGCGGGACGAGCGCTTCAGGCGATGTGGGCGGGCACCTCCCGAGGCGATCCTCGAACCATGCCGATCATCGAAGTCAACGGCCTGCGCAAGACCTACGGCGGCCGTTCCGTAGTGGACGACGTCGCGTTCGACGTCGAGGAAGGGGAGATCTTCGGAATCCTCGGCCCGAACGGGGCGGGCAAGACCACGACCGTCGAGTGCCTGGAGGGCCTGCGCGAGCCCGACGCCGGCACCGTCCGCGTCGCCGGCCTCGACCCGCCGCGAAACTGGACGTCAAAGACCGAGCCGCAGCGGTGGCCACCGCTTACGAAAGGCACCTGCTCCCCTGACCAGGTGCGGCAACCGAACGTCAGTTGCGGTGGGGGAAGGTCTTCGCGACCGCCAGGAAGGCGTCGTTCTCCTCGGGGGAGCCGATGGAGACCCGGGCGCCCTCGCCGGGGAAGGGGCGGACGCTCACGCCTTGGGCGTCGCAGGCGGCGGAGAAGTCCATGGTGTGGTCGCCCAGGCGGAGCCACACGAAGTTGGCCTCGGTCGGCGGGACCGTCCAGCCGTCGGCGAGGAGGGTGTCGCGGACGCGGTCGCGTTCCTTCACCGTGCCCTCGACGCGCTCCAGCAGTTCCTCGGTGGCCTCCAGGGACGCGATGCCCGCGGCCTGGGCGACGGAGTTCACGCTGAACGGCAGGAACGTCTTGCGGATCGCGCCGGCGACCAGGGGGTGCGCCACCAGGAAGCCGATGCGGAGGCCGGCGAGGCCGTACGCCTTCGAGAACGTGCGGAGGACGGCGAGGTTCGGACGGTCGCCGTACAGGGTGAGGCCGTCCGGGACCTCGTCGTCGCGGACGTACTCGCGGTACGCCTCGTCCAAGACGACCAGGCAGTCCGCAGGGACGCGGTCGAGGAACGCCTCGATCTCCGCACGCCGGACGATCGTGCCCGTCGGGTTGTTCGGGTTGCAGAGGAAGACCAGCCGCGTGCGGTCGGTGATCGCGTCCGCCATCGCGGGCAGGTCGTGGGTCTCGTCCCGCAGCGCGACCTGGACGCCCGTGGCGCCCGACAGCGACACGAGCAGCGGGTACGCCTCGAACGACCGCCACGCGTAGACGACCTCGGCGCCCGGCTCGGCGAGGGCCTCCAGCAGCATCTGGGTCATCCCGACCGAACCGCAGCCGACCGCGACGTGGTCGGCGGGGACGCCGCAGAACGACGCGATCGCCTCGGTCAGCGCGGTCGCGTTGTTGTCCGGGTAGCGGTTGACGTTCCGCGCCGCCTCGCCGATCGCGTCCACGACCGACGGGAGCGGGCCGTGCGGCGACTCGTTGGACGACAGCTTGAACGAGCGGCCCTCGGGTGACACCACGACCTTGCCGGGCTTGTAGGCCACGAACCGGTCGAGGACGGAGCGGAAGCGCGGAGTGGTTGCCTCGGACACCGTTGTCCTCCAGATCGCACAGGGGTGGTGATTCCTCAGCCTACGCAGCGTTCCTCATCATCCAGCAAACAGCCACGATCCGGACGAACTCCCAGTCGCGGGTGTCGTCCGGCCACCAGCCCCGGTTGAACGCGTCCTCGGCGAAACCGTGCAGATAGCCCATGAGGTCGTCCGCGCCGGGCGGCTCACCGGGAGCGCCGAGTTCGTCGCGGAGGCTGGCCACATGCTGGTCGACGGCCGCCGCCAGTCCCGGGGAGCCGGCCATCTCCGCGACGCCGGCCTCCCCGATGTCCCGGACGAGCAGACCGAGCACTTCGGGCGAGTCACCGTTCATAGGGGGTGAAACTAGCAACCGTCAGGCACCGTTCGCGACATCACCCCAGGTAAAAGCTCAGACGCGGGGCCGGAGCATCGGCGGGCGGAGCTGCTCGGCATCGCCCCTGCGGTACAGCCTGGCGGGGCGTCCGCCGTCCCGCGTCGTGGTCCGATCCGTCGGGATGAGGAACCGGTCGGCGCCGGTCACCTTCCGGTGGAAGTTGCGGGGGTCGAGGCTGGTTCCCCACACGATCTCGTAGACCCTGCGCAGCTCCGCGACCGTGAACTCGGGCGGGCAGAACGCGGCGGCCAGCGACGTGTACTCCAGCTTCGCCCGCGCCCGCTCCATCCCGTCGCACAGGATCCGCCGGTGGTCGAACGCGGCCCGGTCCTGGTGGACGAGATCGTCCACCGCCGTCCACAGCACCTGGGCCCGGCTGGACGCGGGCAGGTCCGGCGCCAGCCCCAGGTACGCGACGCTCACCACCCGCTGCCGGGGATCGCGGTCCGGATACCCGTAGGTCTGGAGCTGCTCCAGGTGGATCCGGACGTCCGCGAGGCCGGCCCGCTCCGCCATCAGCCGGGACGCGGCGACCGGCAGGTCCTCGTCCAGCTGGATGAACCCGCCCGGCAGCGACCACGCCCCCTCGTACGGGTCCCGGTCACGCCGCCACCGCAGTGCGCACAGGCGCTGCTCCCGCACGGTGAGCACGACCAGGTCGACGGAAACGGCAAGCCGCGGCACGGACATGCAACGAACTTAGCCGGAGTGACCGACCGGCAAGGCCAAGAAGGCCCGGCCGGTCCGGTTCCTGGAGCGGAGGGAGCCGGACCGGCCTTCTCGACGGTCCGGTCAGTCCTCCTTGGGGACCTCCACGGGGACCGTGGCGGCCGGGACGCCGTTGTGACCGTTGGCGCCGTTCTGGTTGTTCAGCCCCGCGAGGAGCTGGCGGGCGACGCCGAGGCCGGTGCCGCCGAGCGTGAGGGCCTTGGCGAGCATGTCCTCGACGCCCTGGGCGCCGTTGAGCACCACCATGTTGTCGACGTTGCCGAACACGCCCGCGCCCGCCTCGACGATCTGCGGCCACTGCTCGGCGAGCTGCTGGGCGATCACGGCGTCGGTGTTCTCGGCCAGCGCCTCCGCGCGGGCCTTGATCGCCTCGGCCTCGGCGAGCCCCTTCTGGCGGATGGCGCCGGCGTGGGCCTCACCGAGGATCCGGGTCGCCTCGGCCTCGCGCTGCGCCTTGAGCTGGACCTCGGTCGCGGCGGCCTGGGCGTAGGAGATGCGCTCCTCGCGCTCGGCCTCGGCCAGCTTGACCTGCTCGTACGCGCGGGCGTCCGCGGGCTTGCGGACCTCGCTCTCCAGCCGCTTCTCGGTGCGCTCGGCCTCCAGCTCGGCGTTGCGGGTCTCCTTGAGGATGACCTCCTGCCGGGCCTGCTGCGCGGCCTGCTGCACCTGGCCCTCGTACTCGGCCTTCTTGATCTCGGTGTCCCGGATGACCGCGGCGTTCTCCCGCATGGCCTCCTGCTCGCGCTGGGTGGCCTCCTGGTCCCGCTCGGCCTCGGCGATACGGGCGGCGGAGGCGACCTTGGCGGCGTGCGGACGGCCCAGGTTGGTGATGTAGCCGGCGTCGTCGTGGATCTCCTGTATCTGCAGGGAGTCCACGATCAGGCCGAGCTTGCTCATCTCGTCGGCGGCGGAGCCGCGGGTCTCGGACGTGAGGCGCTCGCGGTTGAGGATCAGGTCCTCGACGGTGAGGTTGCCGATGATGGAGCGCAGGTGGCCGGTGAACAGCTCGTGGATCGCCCCGTCCATCGACTTCTGCTGCTCCAGGAAGCGGCGGGCGGCGTTGGCGATCGACACGAAGTCGTCCCCGACCTTGTAGATGACCACGCCGCGGACCTTGACCGGGATTCCCTGCTGCGTCACGCAGCTCACTTCGAGGTTGGCCGCCCGGCTGTCCAGCCGCAGCCGGCGGGACGTCTGGAACCCGGGCAGGACGGACGTACCCTTACCCGTCACGATCTTGAATCCGAGGCTGTCCACGCCGTCGATCGGCTTCGACCTGGCGCCCAGCCCGGAGATGATCAGAGCCTCGTTCGGCTCGGCGACCCGCCAGACCATCTTGAACAGAACGATCAACACGATGAGGGCGACGACGGCGCCGATCGCCACCACGATCACGGGCATGCGGCCTCCTCTTCAGATGTCACGGCGGCCCAGGGGGTTCGGGCCCGTCCGCGTTTTCCAGTAGACGCGGAGGCGGTGCGTTCGGTTCTGTCGCGGGACCGTGTATTCACGTCCTCATCAGGACAACTTCACTGGGGCAGGGCGACCGCCACGTAGACCGTCCGGGGCGGGTGGTACTCGACGACCACGATGATCGTGCCGACGCCGATCTCGTCGCGTGGGTCGACGGGGTGGGCGTAGAACGCCTCGACCCCGCCGCGGATCGGGATCATGACCTCCCCGACCAGCCCGGGACCGATCCGGCCGGTCACCCGCCCCTCCCTACCGACCACGACCACCCCCGCGAACGACACGCCCCGAACCGCGCCCTGCGGCCCGTGTAAGCCGAACCGTATCCGCTGCACCCCCCATCCCGCACCGCCTCTCGGGTCAGGTCCCGGGCGGGGGGTCAGGGCAGGACGCGATGGGCTTGGGTGAGGGCGTCGCGGGCGAGGCGTTCGGCGTCGGCGCGGGTGGCGTTGGGGCCGAAGACCGTGACGGTGGCGAGGTAGTGGCGGCCCTTGAACACGACGTACCAGGTGCGGGTGCGGGCGCTGCCGCTGATCGTGGTGACGCCGACGGTGCGGGAGCCCTCGCCGATGTCGCCCTTGGGCGCCTCGCTCACCTGGTGCTCGGCCCACTTGGTGCCGACCTTGGTGCGGAACTTCAGGCAGCCGGTCGGGACGCGGGCGTTGACCTGCTTCTCGGCGTCCGCGGCGGACATGCCCATCAGCGTCTCGGTCGCGGTCTGGCCGGTGCCGTTCACGAACGACACGAGGGCCGCGGGGACGTCGCCGGCCACATCGCCGCCCGGGCGGCCGCTCCCGCAGCGAGGTTTGTCCAGGGTCGTCCCCCGCTGGAGCCTTGCCGCGTTCTGGATGGCCTTCAGCGAGCCGTACTCGCCCGAATCGGGCTCTCCGGCGCGCCGGTAGCCGGGCGGTTCCTGCAGCAGCGCCTGGGCCAGCTGGTCGGAGGTGTAGCCGATGCCCGCCACCTCGGCGCGGGCGGTGCCGCGCACCTGGCCGGCGCGTTCGGCGTCGCCGCCGCACGCGGTGGCGGCGACGGCCGTGGACAGCAGGACGAGCGGGAGGATCCTGTGGGCCATGGCGGCGACACTACGGCGCGCGGCGGGCGGGCCGCCCCGGACGACACGCCCGGTCGGCCTTTCTCCACCCGGTCAGCCTTTCTCGGCCCGCTCGTTGTACTCCGCCGCGTACTCCTGGCCGGACATCTTCTGGATCGTCTCGACGATCTCGTCGGTGATGGCGCGCCGGGCCTTCGCGGGCGGCAGGTCACGGTAGTGGGAGAAGTCCATCGGCGGGCCGATCCGCACGGTGGGACGCGGGCCGAACACGCGCGGGAAGCCGGCCCCGATCGGCTGGATCTTCTCGGTGCCCTCCAGCGCGACCGGCAGGACGCGGGCCCCGGACTCCAGGACGAGCCAGCCCACGCCCGTCCGGCCGCGGTAGAGGCGTCCGTCCGGGGAGCGGGTGCCCTCGGGGTAGACCGCGAACGCTCCGGCGTTGTCGAGGACGTCGGCGGCCTGCTCCAGCGCGCCCATCGCGGCGCGCTGGGCGCCGCGCCGCACCGGGACGTGGCCGAGGTTGGTGAGGAACCAGCGGACGAACCGGTTCTTGAGCCCGCCGCCCTCGAAGTAGGCGGCCTTGGCGATGTAGGTGACCGGGCGCGGGACCGCCAGCGGGATGATGAAGCTGTCGATGAACGACAGGTGGTTGCTCGCCACGATCAGCGGCCCGTAGCTCGGCACGTTCTCGCCGCCCACCACCCGGGGGCGGAAGAGCAGCCAGAGGATCGGACGCACCACGCGCGTCATGAACGTGTAGAACACCCAGCCTCCTGAATTTCGCCAACGCCACTGTAACCTCTGCGCTGGTCCGGGCCTCGGTCAGTGCCCTCCTTTCCGGCCCGAGGACCGGTCAGGAATGGTTCAAGCGCAGGTCAAAGCTCGGCCCGGCGGTATTGGCCGCCATTCTTACCCTCAAGTAAGTTTCTGTTCGGTAAGTTATTGCGACGTTTCCCGGAGGTCCCGGGAGCCATCCGGACGCCCCGGACGCATCGTCAGGTAGAGTCGTCCCGAGGACCAGACGGGCGTCCGAGCCGGCGTTACGGTCCGAGCCACGGGGCGGCCGACCTGGTCCTTTTCCCGGGAAGCGCTTGGATTGCGGGCACGGGTGCGCAATCCTGAGGAGTCACCTGAGATGGCCGTGTGCCACCGGAGTGGGGCGTGAGGTGACGATGGATTTCGACATCAGTCTGATGCGCGACGACCGCTGCACACTCGTCCGCGTGAAGGGCGACATCGACGTGGTGTCCCGCACGCGCTTCGAGCAGACGCTCTTCGAGGTCGTGGACTCGGGCGAGCCGATGGTCGTGGACATGCGCGAGGTCACGTTCTGCGACTCGACGGGCCTGAACGCGATCGTCGCGGCCAACCGCCGCGCCGGCGAGCGCGGCACCCACATCGCGCTGGTGGCGCTGCCGCCGCGCGTCCAGCGGGTCTTCCGCATCACCGGAATCGACAAGTTCATCCCGATCCACGACACACTGCGGGAGGCGATCGTCGCCTTCCCGTCCACCACCCCGTAGGGCTCAGGTACAGCCCTCGAACTGGGGCACGCTGGTGGTCAGCTTCAGCCCCGACTTGCCGAACCACTTGGTCAGCAGCTTCTGGGCGGTGCCGTCCTGGTACATGTCGGTGATGGCGCGGTTGACCTTCTCGCAGCCCTTCAGGTCGCCCTTCTTCAGGCCGACGCCGTACTTCTCGTCGGTGAACGGCGCGTTGATCATCCGCCCGGGACGGCCGGTGGCGAACCCGGCGAGGATCAGGTCGTCGGTCGACACGGCGTCGAGCCGCCCGGCCGCCAGGGCGTCCATGCAGGCGCCGTAGGTGTTCACGGTGACCGGCTTCGCGGCGACCTTGCGCTCCTCGATGACGCGCCGCCAGGAGTTGGAGCCGGTCACCTCGCAGATCCGCTTGCCCTTCAGGTCCCGGACGTCTCTGATCGCGGTGGCGTCGGCGCGGACGAACGTGTCCTGGTGGGCGACGTAGTAGGGCCCGCCGAAGGTGACCTTCATCTTCCGCTTCGCGGTGATCGAGTACGTCGCGAGGATCATGTCGACGGTGCCCTTGGCCAGTGCCTCCTCACGCACCGACGAGTTCGTGGTCTTGAACGTGAGGCGGCTCTTCGGGACGCCCAGCTTCCCGGCGATGTAGGTGGCGACGTCGACGTCGAAGCCCTCGTAGGTCCCGTCCGGGCGCTTCACGCCGAGCGCGGGCTGGTCCTCCTTCACGCCGATGACCAGGGACTTCTTGTCGGCGACGGACTGCTTCTCGGGGGCGCCGAGGCCACAGGCCGACAGCAGCGCCGCCGCGGTCAGCACGGCCCCCGAGGCGGCGATGGCACGGATCGCGCGCATGGCTTGATCTCCTCCGGTCAGCGGAACTCGGCCAGCCGGGGACGGACCCCCGCGATGATCAGAAGGGCGATGACGGCGGCGCCGACCGGCGGGACGGCGTTCCAGCCGCGCAGCCCGCCGTCCGCGTCCTTGATCGCCTTGTCGAAGGCGTCCTGGTGGACGGCGGTCAGCGAGCTGAGCGCCGCGTCGTAGTCGTCGAAGTCGCGGATCGCGTTGGACGTGCGTCCCATCCGCAGGTCGACCGCCGCCGTCCGGTTGCCCGCCTCCGCGAGCTGCCGCATCCGCGCGTCGTTCTGCTGGACTTTCCGGTACGCCGCGAGCGTCTTCGCCAGGGCGTCCGCCTCCCGGCCCTTGTCGACCGTGCGCGCCTCGTCCCCGAAGAAGCCGAGGAACGGGACCGCGCCCTCGCCGGGCTTGTACGGGCCGGCCTTCTGCTCCAGGCCCGCGTAGTAGTTCTCCAGGTTCACCGGTTTGTCGCCCAGATCCGGGTAGATCACCGACAGCGACTTGTCGAGGTAGGTCTGCTCGTAGGTGTCGGCGCGGCCCGGGTCGAGGAGGTAGCGGCTCTCGTCCCCGAACGCGCTGTGGCTGATCGCGCGGGCCCGCGACAGCTGCAGGATCGAGTCGAACCCGTCCTGCTTGGCCGTCTTGATATGCCCGGCATGGGCCGTCAGCAGGCCCGCCCCGACGGCGGTGAGGACGAGCGTGGCCAGCGTCGCCAGCACGAGGGCCGGGTTGAGGACGCGGCGGAACGTCCGCATCAGGTACAGCTGGGTGGCGATCAGGAGCAGCAGGGCCAGCAGGCCGGTGAGCAGGACCCAGGCGCGTCCCGTCAGCACCGCGGACCGCTTCGTCTCGTACGACTGCCGGACGTTCGCGCCCGTGTCGAGCGTGATGTTGTACGCCTTCGGCAGGAGCTGCAGCTTCATCAGGTCGGTGGCCTGCCGGTAGGCGTCCACGACCTGCGGCGGCGTCTGGCCGGGCGCGTGGTCGGACTGCGCGTCGAGCTGCATGGCCTGGCCGACGAGCCGCTCGTACTTGCCGAGCCCGTCAAGCACCTCCTGGACGGTCCGCCGCAGCGCCGGGTCGCGTCCCGCGAGCTGCGCGGCCTGCACCGCCGCGGCGTCCGCCTCCGCGCGCCGCTTCTCGTACACCCGCAGGGTCTCGTCGTAGCCGATGCCGAGGTCGTGCTCGCGCCCGATCAGCAGGATGTTGGACACCTGCGCGTCCATGTCGCTGAGCGCGAAGTACAGCGTGCCGGTCGCGACGACCTGCGGGCCCGCGTCGTGCCCGATCGTCTCGACGGAGTCGCGCGCGTTCCCGATCGCGACGGTGAGGACGATCAGCAGCGCCACGAGCGCGGCCAGGCACAGCACGACGTGCGCGCGGATGCGGCCCGGGATCGTCTTGAGCCAGCGTCCGCGCACGAACGTCCGCAGCCGTCCGGTGCGCTCGGTGTCCACCGGCGGGTTCTGCTCCGGAGGCGCCTGCGGCGGCTGGGGCCGCGGCTGGGTTGCGGGAGCCGCCGGCGGTGCGGGACTCATCGTCATGGCGTGCCCTCCTGCAGGGACAGCGTGATGGTCGTCCAGGCGCCCACATGGATGCGGTCGCCGTCACCGACCGGCACCGGCACGTTCACCGGGATCGGCTCCGTCCCGCCGTTCACGGTGGTGCCGTTGGTCGAACCGGGGTCGATCAGGTTCCAGGTGCCGTCCGGCTGCGCGAGCAGGACGGCGTGCAGATGCGAGACACCGGGGTCCTCGGGCGGCGCGCTCAGGTCGATCTCCGGCAGGAGCGCCCGCGTGGTGCTGCGCCGCCCGATCCGGATCTGGTCGCCGAGCAGCGGGACGCGTCGTTCCGGGCAGTACGGCGGGAACGCGAGGGCCCCGGCGTCCTGCCCCATCTCCGCGATCACCGAGTCGAAGTACGCACGGTCGGCCTTGACCAGCGCGCAGGGCCCGGCCGGGGCGGGCGGCGGCGCGACGACCGGCGTGCTGCTCGGCCGCTGCTGCGGCACCAGCGGCACCGCCTGTGCGGTGCCGGCCGCGGTCAGCTGGACGGTGTACACGGTGCCGGTCTCGAAGTCGTACCCGTCGACCTCGCAGAACCGGCCGGAGCGGGGCGTGCCGCAGTGCGGGCAGTCCGCCGTCTCCGCCGGTTCGGGCTTCGCGGGCTGGGACGCGGGGGCCGGCGCGGGCTCGGGTTCGGCGAACTCGGCGCGCTGCGCACCCTCCATCAGGTCACCGCACACGTCGCAGTAGTCGGTGGCCTGGGAGGTGTGCCCGCTCGGGCAGACCGGCATGGGCCTCAGCCCCCTGCCTCGTCGCCGTGCCGGGTCCGCACGGTCCGGACGGAACGGGTGTCGAGCGACATCTCATCCGCCTTCGCCACGTCCCGCTTCAGTCGCACCGTGCCCCGCGCCGGGTCGACCACGTCGACGACCTTGTCGAGCAGGCCGGAGATCTGCTCGTTGCCGACCGTGCGGGCCAGCACCACGGCGCGCCCGAGCCGGGCGGTCGCGGTGTCCTCGTCGCCCTCCCGCCGCGCCTCCAGCCCCTGCTGGATGGCCTCCGCGAGCTCCGACTGGCCGGTGTGGTGCGCGACCCGGCCGTTGATGCGCGTCGACCTGGCCTCGTCGTCGGTCCACTCGGCGAGGACGTTCCCGGACGCGAGAACCTGGTCGCCTGCGACGAGCTTCACCCACGCGGCCCGCATCTGCCGTCCGACGTCGCCGGGCTCCACCTCGACGCACACGTGGTACTCGCGGTTCTCGCTGCCCCACGCGCCGAGCGGGTAGTCGCCCGTCTGCGTCCCGGACTCGACCCGGCGGCCGGTCAGGTCCTCCACGGCCGGGATCATCTGCTTGACGAACCGGAGCCGCGCCTGCTGCGGCGTCCACACGCGCAGCGCGACGTCCGCGACCTCCTTGCTCATCGCGGCGTGCGTCATCGCCAGGAAGTCGGCCTCCAGGTCGGCCGGGTCGGGGACGTCCAGGAACCCGCCCAGCAGCGCCGAGGTGATCTTGCGGAGCTCGGCGACGTCCCAGTCGGTGCCGACGCCCCGGGCGTCGCAGAGGAAGTGCCCGGTGCACACCCGCAGCGCCGCGTCCAGCTCCTCGTCCGACTCGTGCTGGTTCTTGCCGTCCGTCAGCAGGATGGCGTGCTTGACCGCGTTGTCGGCGACGGTGGCGTCGTGCGCGGTGAACAGCCGGTCGGCGAGCCGCAGCCACGACCCGATCGCCGTTCCGCCGGCCGCCTCCAGCCGTCCCACCGCGTTCACCGCGCTGCGCCGGGACGTCTCGTCCGCCACGACGAGCCGCTCCCCCTGCGGGTAGATCATCCGCGGCCGGTTCGCGCCGGCGACCACTGCGAAGTGGACGCCGTCGCGCAGCACGTTCACCGCGGCCCGCGCCGCCCGCTTCGCCGCTGCCATCTTCCCCCGGTACGACATCGACCCGGAGGTGTCGATGATGATGATCTCCGCGGCCGGGGCCCGTCCGCCGCCCCCCGCCGGACCCGCACCGCCGGACGAGCGCGCCTCCACGGACACGATCGCGTGCATCTCCCGTCCGCCGGCCGGAAGGTACGGGTTCTGGTCCACCCGGACGGTGAACTCCGGAAAATCGCTCATCTGCCCCGCTCCCTGCTCGGTTCTGGCGGCGGACAGGGGATCACCGCCACCGTGACGTTGTCGTGCCCGCCCGCGTCCAGCGCCGCCCGCAGCAGCCGCCGCGCCGCGCCGAGCGGGCCGTCCGCGCCGTCCAGCGCCACCGCCGCGAGGGCGGCCGGCTCCGGCAGGTCGTTCCACAGCCCGTCGCTGCACAGCACCACCAGCCCCGGCGCCGTCGGACGGAACGCCGCCACATGCGGATCGACCGGCCCCGCGTCCGCGCCCAGCCACGCGGTCAGCACGTGCGCCCGCTTGTCGGCCCACGCGTCCTCGGCGGTCAGCGCGCCCTGCCGGATCATGCTCGCGGCCCACGAGTCGTCCGTCGTGAGCCGGTACGAGCCCGCCTCCGACAACCAGTATGCGCGGCTGTCGCCGACCCATCCGACGGTGACGCCCGCCGCGTCCACGACGGCCGACACGAACGTGCACGCGGGCGACGACTCCGGGTCGTCGGACAGCCCCGCCACGACCTCGGCCGCCCGCGCCGCCGCCGCGCGCATCGCGCCGCGCGGGTCCATGCCGGCGGACACGCGCCCGGTGAGCACGGCCACGGCAGAGTCGGCGGCCAGCCTCGACGCCTCCTCGGATCCGGGCGCGGTCGCGACCCCGTCGCAGACCACGGCGCACGCCCCCGCGGGCAGCGTGGCCAGCGCGAACGCGTCCTCGTTCCGGCTGCGCCGCAGCCCGACGTCGCTCACCGCCGCGCCGAACCGGCCGGCCTCCTCCTCGACGTGCTCCCGCCCGCTGGGCTGCCGGAACCCGCACTGCCCGCAGTACCCGTCCGCTCCGATGGCCGCCGCTCCGCAGTCCCCGCACCGCGTCCCCGCACCGGCGGCATCACCCGCGCCCGGCGCGGTTTCGACGCCCCGTGCGGTTTCGACGCCCCGTGCGGTTTCGGCGCCTGGCGTGGTCTCGGCGCGCGGTGCGGTCTCGCCGCCCCGTGCGGTCTCGGCGCCCCGTGCGGTTCCGGCGCTCGGCGCGGTTTCGGCGCTCGGTGCGGGGGCGCGGCGCCGGTCCGGGCGGGTTCTCGTCGCCAGGTCGGACGACGATTCGGCGTTCGGGGCGGGGTGGGGGATCGACGCGAGGGGCGTGTCGTGGGAGGTGGCCCTGCGGGGGGACGGAGGCTTGCCGGGGAGCGCGGTCCCCAGCGGCGGGGTCCGGGGGGTGGTGGGATCCGGCCGTCCGCATTCCTCGCAGAAACGGTCGCGCTCGGTGACGGGCTCGCCGCAGGTGCGGCAGAGCTCGACGGGCGTGTGCTGGTCCGCGTTCATGGTCAGAAGAGCGTCCTCGGGCGGACGGCGTTGGCGCGTTTGACCATGGCGTGGCGATGCCCGGAGCTGTCGGCGAGCTTGGCGAGCACGCGGTAGGTGTCCTCCAGCCGCTTGCGGAGGGGCTGCTCGTCCAGCTCGGTCTCCAGGACCTGCTGCCGGACACCTGACGGGGCGGGGCCCCGGTCGGCGCGGACCCAGGTGAGCGCCGCCTCCAGGACCTCGGCGGCGAACGCGGCGGCCCGCTCTGTGTCGAGCCGCAGGGACGCCAGGCGTCGGCCCGCCTCGATGAGCACGGGCGCGTTCAGCTCGCCCGGGCGCCGCCCCCGCACGGTGACGGCGACGGCGGCGAGCTGCGCGGCGAGGTAGTGGCTGGAGATGCGGGGGACCGAGTCGAGAACGCGTTCGGCGGACCCGCGGTCGTCGGCAGCGAGGCGGGTGCGCGCCAGCCCGAACGCGGCGCTGACGTGCGTGGGGTCGGTGCGCCAGACCGTCTCGTAGAAGTAGCCGGCGCTCGTCATGTCGCCCAGGGTCTCGTGGCAGAAGGCGAGCGCCAGCTTGGGCGCCTGCTCGCCGGGCGCGAGGTCGTACAGGTCGTTGAAGACGGCGACGGCCTCGGTGCCGCGCCCGCCGGCGAGCGCGCGGACGCCGCGGTACCAGTCGACGCGCCAGTCGTCCGGGGCCTCGGCGGCGATGTCCTCCAGGAGCCGGGCGGCGCCGTCGAGGTCGCCCAGCTCGATGCGGACGCGCACCAGCGCGAGCCGCACCTCGCGGGACGCCACCGGAGCGGAGGCGAGCGCGGCGGCCAGGTCGGCCGGGTCGCGGGCGGTGAGCCCGGCGAGGAACGCGGCGGCCGGGTCGGAGGCGTACACGAGCGGGACGGGCAGCGCGGCGGCCGCCGCGGCCGGCTCCAGCCGCGCCAGGATCGGCGGGGACGAGCCGTTCGCCCGCCCGGTGTCGAGGCCGCCGACGACCTCGGTGCCGGCCGTCTGCTGCTCGGGCCCGAACAGGGGGGACGGCGCGGGCCGCGGGCGTCCGTCCTCGGCGGACAGGACCTCGCGCAGGACGCCGGTGAGCTGCTCGGCCATCTCGGCGGCGCTCTGGAACCGGCGGGCGGGGTCGGGGTGGGTGGCGCGCCGCAGCAGCCGGTGGTACGACTCGTGCCGCTCGAAGAGCGGCACCTCCTCGCGGGGCGGCAGGCTGCGCAGATGCCGTCCGGTGTAGCCGCGGAACGGGAAGCTCAGCACGGCGAGGGTGCGTCCGACGGTGTAGAGGTCGGACGTGATCGACGGACCCTGCGAGCCGATCTCCGGGGCCTGGTAGCCGGGCGTCCCGAAGATCGGGCTGTCCGCGTCGAAGGCCCGCCGGACGCCGCCGAGGTCGATCAGCTTCAGCTGCTCCTCGGACTGGATGGCGTTGTCCGGCTTGAAGTCGCAGTACAGCAGCCCGACGCCGTGCAGGTAGCCGAGGGCGCTCAGCACCTCCAGCCCGTACGCGATGACCTGGCCGAGGGGCAGCGCCGCCTGGTCGCCCTGCTCCTGGCGGGTGCTGAGCAGGATGTCCTTCAGCGAGCGGCCGCCGACGTACTCCATGACGATGTAGCCGGACTCGCCGTGCCGCACGAAGTTGTAGATCTTGACGATGTTGGGGTGCTCGACCTCGGCGAGGAACGCGCGCTCGGCGGTCGCGGCCGCCAGCGAGTCGGCGTCCCCGGTGTCGAGCAGGCCCTTGAGGACGACCCACCGCTCGCTGACGTTGTGGTCGCGGGCCAGGTACACCCAGCCGAGCCCGCCGTGCGCGAGGCAGCCGAGCACCTCGTACTGGCCGCCGATCATCTCGCCAGGGTGCAGCTTCGGGGTGAACGAGAACGGGTGCCCGCAGTTGCGGCAGAAGCCCTCGGTCCGTCCGGGGCGGCCGTTGCGGCTGCGCCCGACCTTCTCGTCGCACTTGCTGCAGAAGCGCCGGTTCTCCGGCACCTCCGCCTTCTCCATGATCGCCGAAGCCGGGTCACGGGCCGGGACGGGCGGCACCTCGACCAGGCCGGCGCCGAGCATCCCGCGCCGGGCGGAGCCGGTGGAGCCCGTCCCGCGGGTGCCGCCGCGCGACGCCGTCCGCCCGGACCCCATGCTGCCGGACCCGCTGGTCGGCGAGCTGCCGGACGAACCCGGCACGCTGCGCCCGCTCGGGCCGGACGTTCCGGACGTCCCGCCGGCCGGAGGCGCCGGGGTCGCCGGGGTCGTCACGGGGGTCTGGCCGGGTGGACCGACCGGGGCGGGGCCGGGAGGCGGCCCGTACGTGCCCGGATAGCCGGGCGCCGCGGGGGCCACGGGCCGCACCGGGGCGGCCGTCCGCGCCGGGGCCGGGTTTCCGGGGGCCGGGCTCGCGGACGCCGGATATGGCGGCGGCGGGCCCGGGGTCGCCGGGTTCGGGGGTGCGGCCGGCCGGGACGCCGGAGGGGCGGCGGCCTGGTCGGCGGCCGGGGCCATGCCGCAGACGTTGCAGAAGCCGTCCGCCTCCACCTCGCCCGTGCAGCCGGGCTGGGTGCATCGGTTCATCGCCGGTTCCCCGTCTCGCTCTCGCACGCCCTGATCGCTCGCTGGTACTCCGCCAGTACCGTGGTCGCCCGGCGCAGGTCGCAGGGCGCCGTCCACAGCACCTCGCGGGCCTCCCCGTACAATGCCGTGAGCTGCTCGTCCTCGACCAGACCGAGCCGCCCCGCCTTGGCCCGGTACGCCTCCAGCCTGCCCCGGAGCTCGCCCCGCCGGTCGAGCAGCCCGGCACTGAGACGCAGATCACCGCTCGCCCGTTCCAGCGCGTCGTCGGCGGCGCGTTCGAGCTCGGCGAAGCGTCCCGCCATCTCCACCCACCGGCCGGCCTCGCGCAGCCGTTCCAGGGCGGCGAGCCGGTCCCGCAGCGCGGTGCCGAGGCCCCGCGACGGTTCCGGAAGGTTGGGCGACTGAATCTTGGCGAGCGCGGTCGCGTGGGCGTCGTGGGCCCGCCGCTCCGTCTCCTCGACCTCCTCGATGGAGGCCGTGACCCGCATGACGAGTTCCTCGTAGTCCTCGCGCATCCGGGCGACGCCGGCGAGTTCGTCGCCGAGCGAGGTAAGTATGGCGCAGACACGGTCAAGGCGGGCGGTGTCCGGGCGGCCGTCCTTCACCAGCGACAGCGGATCGGTCCGGACGATCCGGCCGAGCGCGGTCAGCTCGCGTCCGACCCGGTCGAGCTCCGGATGCCGGGTGCCGTCCAGCGAGTGCGCCAGCCGCGCCGTCTCCCGCCAGCCCTCCTCGGCCCGCTCCAGCGGCTGCAGCAGCGCCGTCCACGCGGCGTCGGCGGCGGCGATCTCCCCCGCGACGAACTCGTAGGCGTCCGACATCATCGCGACGGCCTCGTCCAGCGTGATGCGGCGCTCCTGCGGGCCGAGCAGCGTGCGGTGCTCCAGCGGGATCTCGCCGTCGGGCAGCTCGACCGAGAACCCCGACAGCATCCCCGACAGCTCCGTCAGCGTGGCCGCGTCCGGGCGCGACGCCCGGTCGCGCAGCTCTCCGGCGGCGTCCAGAACGCGCTGGTAGGCGTCGAACAGCCGCCACAGGGTCGCCAGCCGGGCCTGCGCGCCGTCCCAGCGGCGCCACGTCTCACCGGTCAGCCGGGCGCCCTCCAGAAGGCGGCTGCCCTGGTGGCGGTCCAGTTCGAGGAGGGACGCGGAGATGCGGTCGCGCTCGTCCCGGAGCTTCTTCAGGGCATGGTCGACGCCTTCACGGCTCATGGGCGCGGCGGCCCCTGCCCCGCTCTGGTCCAACGTCTGCCCCACGGTCGCGTTCTCGGTTCCCCCTGAGCATGCCCTCAATGCCGGTCTGGGAGCACGGACCGGTCCACTATCGGACGTACGCTCTCATACAAGTGTGATCCGTGACACTAACCGAGACAAGGTTGTTTCCGTCCCGGAAGCCCGGCGTCACGTGACCGCCGCTCTCCACCGATCGTTACCGACCCGTACCCTGTGCACGGGGAACCTCGTTGTCCCTGGTGACGTTACGACAAATAGGTCGTTTACGAGAGGAGTGGTGAGTCCGCGGTGTCGGACCCCAGTCATAGACCCGGTGCCGCATGGTGACGGCGGCACTGGGTGTGCTCGCGGTGATCCTTCTCACCGCCGCCACCGGATACTTCGTCGCCCAGGAGTTCGCCTACGTCGCCGCGGACCGCGCGACCCTGGAACAGGCCGCCGAGCGCGGCGACACCTCCGCCCGGAGAGCCCTCAAGGTCATCAGCCGGTTGTCGTTCATGCTGTCGGGCGCACAGCTCGGCATCACGATGACCACCCTGGTCGTCGGATTCATCGCGAAGCCCGCCCTCGCCGAGCTGATCCAGCCGCTGCTGGGCCTGGTCGGCATTCCGGAGGGCGCGACGGGCGCGATCGCCCTCGCCACCGGCTTCGTCCTGGCGACGCTCATACAGATGCTTCTGGGCGAGCTGTTCCCGAAGAACCTCGCTCTGGCGCGGGCCGAGTCGCTCGCGCGCGCATTGGCCTCGTCCACGCTCGTGTACCTGACGGTCGCGGGGCCGCTGATCCGGCTGTTCGACCGCGCGGCGGAGCGCCTGCTGCGCGCCGTGGGCGTCGAGCCCGTCGAGGAACTGCACAGCGGCGCGACGCTGGAGGAGCTCGGCGACATCATCGGCAAGTCGCACAGCGCCGGGCATCTGCCCGCCGACCTGTCCGGCCTGCTGGACCGCGCCCTGTCGTTCGGCGACCTCACCGCGGACGAGGTCATGGTGCCCCGCCCCCAGGTGCGGACGCTGCCGGCGACCGCTCCCGTCGCCGACCTGGTCGCGCTGATCCGCGAGACGGGGCACAGCGTGTACCCCGTCTACGGGCAGGAGGTCGACGACGTGGTCGGCGTCGCGGGCGTCCGCGAGGTCGCCGACGACACGCTCGACCCGTCCACCCCGGTCGGCTCGGTCGCCAGGCCCGCGCTGCTGGTGCCCGGCAGCCAGCCGCTGTACGGGGTGATCGAGCACATGCGCGACTCCGGCGAGGAGTTCGCCTGCGTCGTGGACGAGTACGGCGGCCTCGCCGGCATCCTCACCTTCGAGGACGTCGCCGAGGAGCTCGTCGGTGAGATCGCCGACGAGACCGACGGCCCGGAGGACGCCCCGACGTCCGGCCCGGACGGCTCGTGGCTCGTCGACGCCGGCATGCGCATCGACGAGGTCGGCCGGCTCACCGGGCTCGACCTGCCCGAGGGCGACGCCTACGACACCCTCGGCGGTCTCGTCATGGCGGAGCTGCGCCGGCTGCCCTGCCCGGGCGACCGGCTCACCGTCGAGCTGGACGGCGGCGCCGTCGAGCTGGAGGTCGTGAGCGTGGCCCGCCGGGTCGCCGAGAAGATCCTGATCCGCGCGGCCACGGCGGAGGCCGCGCGGGCGGAGGCTCCGGAGCTCTCCGACCCGCCGTGCGAGGTGCCCGCGTCCGCGGAGGCGTCATGGACCCGCTGACCTCGCTGCTCATCACCGTCCTGCTGCTGCTCGGGAACGGGTTCTTCGTCGCGGCCGAGTTCGCGCTCGTCGCGGCCAACCGCCCGCAGCTGGAACGCGCCGCCGCGAAGGGCGGCCGCCCGGCCGCGGCCGCGGTCGCGGGCGTCCGCGAGCTGTCGCTGATGCTCGCCGGCGCGCAGTTCGGCATCACGATGTGCTCGCTGGGCCTCGCGATCGTCACCGAGCCCGCGTTCGAGCACTTCCTGGAGCCGCCGCTGCACGCGATCGGCGTGCCCGAGGCGGCGTCGAAGGCGGTCGCGCTCGGCTGCGCGCTCGCCGTGATCACGTTCCTGCACATGGTCGTCGGCGAGATGGCCCCGAAGTCGTGGGCGATCGCGCACCCCGAGCGGTCGGCGCTGATCCTGGCCCTGCCGTTCCGCGCGTTCGCGAAGGTGTCCCGCCCGATCCTGTCGGCGCTGAACGCGACGACGAACGCGCTCCTGCGGCTCATCCGGGTCACACCGAAGGACGAGCTGGACAGCCACGCCGACCCGGCGCGGCTCAGCCACCTGGTCGGCGAGTCCCGCCGCCTCGGCCTCATCGGGCGGCACGACCACGAGCTGCTGCGCCGGGCGATCTCGGCGCGGGAGGCCACGGTCGGGCCCCTCGTCGTGCCCGCCACGTCCGTCACCACGATCGACGCGGACGCGAACGCCGCGCAGATCCGCCGGACCGCGACGGCCAGCGGCCACAGCCGGCTGCTGGTCCGCGGCGAGGACGGTGCGATGACGGGGATCGTCCACGTCCGGGCGGCCATCACCGAACCGGACGGCGAACGCCGCGCCGACGAGCTGGCGCACCCGGCACCCGTCCTGACGGCGGAGACGACCGTCCTGGACGCGGTCAGCCGCATGCGCCGGGGCCGCGCCCAGCTCGCCGTGGTGAACGACGCCCGGAACGAGTTCGCCGGCATCGTCACCCTGGACGACCTCCTCGCGGAGCTACTGGCCACCAACCCGCACTAGCCGTGTACCTGCGACAACACTGCAGTTGTCGAGGTGCTGCAACGGGCTTTCTGGTCCATCGTTAGGGGATGGGACACGGGCACGGGCATGGACACGGACACCGGCGTGGACGGCTCACCCGGGCCGTCCACGCCGTGCGGCCGCACTCGCACGAGACGGCCGACAAGGTGGACTCGGCGATGGAGGCGAGCGCCCAGGGCATGCGCGCCCTGTGGATCTCCTTGGCGGGGCTCGGCGCGACGACGCTGGCGCAGGCCGTCGTGGTCTCGTTCACCGGCTCGGTGGCCCTGCTGGGCGACACGCTCCACAACGCCGCCGACGCCCTGACGGCCGTTCCGCTGGGCATCGCGTTCGTCCTCGGGCGGCGCCCGCCTTCCCGCCGCTACACCTACGGGTACGGCCGCGCCGAAGACCTCGCCGGCGTCTTCATCGTGCTGGCCATCGCGGCGTCGTGCGTCGCCGCCGGGTACGCCGCCGTCCAGCGCCTGGCCCATCCACAGCCTGTGGACCACGTGGCCGCCGTGGCGGGCGCCGCCCTGGCCGGTTTCCTCGGCAACGAACTGGTGGCCCGCTACCGTATCCGCGTGGGCCGCCGCATCGGCTCCGCAGCCCTGGTCGCCGACGGCCTCCACGCCCGCACGGACGGTTTCGCATCCCTGGCCGTCCTCTTTGGCGCCGCGGGCATCGCCCTGGGCGCTCCCTGGGCCGACCCGGTCGTCGGCCTGCTCATCACTTTGGCGATCCTGGTCGTCCTTTGGCAGACGGCCCGCGAGGTCTGGCGCCGCCTCATGGACGCCGTGGACCCCGCCTTGGTCGACCGCGCCGAAGCCGCCCTGTCATCGACTCCCGGCGTCCTGGCCGTGGGCGACGTCCGCCTCCGCTGGATCGGGCACAACCTGCGCGCCGAATGCGACGTGGTCGTCGATCCGGCCTCGACCGTCGTCCGAGCCCACGAGATCGCCGTGGACGCCGAGCACAGCCTGCTGCACGCGCTGCCCCGCCTCTCCGGCGCCCTCGTCCACCCCGACCCGGAGCCCCGCCACGGTGAAGATCATCACGCGGCCCTCGCCGGGCACCGCTGACCCGCCGCGTATGAGACGTTAGTCCCGGGCACAAGGGGAACATATATGCCTCTGGGACGGGACAAAACGGTGAAGCAGCCTCCGGAAACCAACGGTCCTGACGAAGACGACGCCAGGCCTCACTACGTCCCTGACTCCGAACTCCCGACGATGGCCGTCCCCCTCCCCGACACCGGCCCGGACACAGGCGAGACGCCCGTCCCGTCCACCGACGCGGACCTCACCGACGATCCACCGGCCGACGACGACCCGGAGGACACGTCACCGGAAGAGACGAGTGGCGAAGCACCCACAGCCGCCCTCGTCACGCCAGCCGTCGAACCATCGCCCGACGCCCCAGAGCACATTTCGCCACAAGAGACGACAAGCAGCGAGGTACCTGCGGCCGACCTCGAAACGCCCGCTGACGAGCCACCGGCCGACGACGCCGCGACCAGCGACACCGTGTCGACCGGCGAGATGGCGGCCAGCGGGACTGCGGAGGGCGAGTCGGCGGTCTCTGGGGAGGGCGTGCCCGCGCTGGGCGACGCCGGTGCGAGCCGTGCGGTCACCGGTGGTGAGGAGGACGAAGAGCCTGCGGGCGAGGAGATCGATGCCCGGGCCGGGCTGGAGACCGTGCCGATCGAGGCGAGCGACCCCACGCCGCCGTTGGGGACGGACTCGGGCGAAGAAGGCCGGCGTGAGCTGGTCGAAAGCGTTTACGGGCCGCTGAGCGAGTTCTACGAGCGGATCGACGCGCGGCTTCGGGAGGTGCCCGAGGACGTCCCGCCGGTCGGGTGGGCGCCGCACATCGCGGCCCTGCGGGCGCTGCGGGACGGCCGGGTCGTCGGGGACCGGGACGTGCTGGCCCGGTTCCTGGTCGCGCCCGGGGCGCTGAAAGGCACCGACCCGCTGCGGCTGGTCGAGGTGCCGGAGGGGGACGAGGCCGATGTCGTCCGGGAGGCGGTCAGGGAGCTGACGGCGGCGGACGGCCGGGCCCTGCTGGTCGCGCCCACCCGGGAGAAGGCCGCCGAACTGCTGCGGACCATGGAGGGCGATCCCGAGATCTTCTCCCTGCTGATCGAGACGCTCCCGGAGACGGCGGAGTCGGGGTCGGTGGCGACGCGGGCGATGCCGCCCGTCGAGGAGGAGCCGGCGCCGCCGGCGCGGGAGCCGGGGTCGAACGGGACGATCGAGTTCAAGCCCGTGGCCGACGTCCCCGCGGCGGACGCGAGCCCGTCCGGGGCGACGAGGGCCGAGCCGCTGCCCACGCCGCCCGCGATGGAGCCGGCGGCTCCGGAGGAGGGACCGTCGGCGCCGGAGACGCGGGTGCGGTCGGCGGCGCTCCGGCCGGTCGGGGAGGCGTGGCGGCTGTCGTGGCAGACGGAGGTGCGGCTGCTGCGGCGCGGGCTGATGTGGCTGGAGCAGTGGCCCCGGGACGCGGCGGCGCTCCAGGCCGTCCAGTCGGAGAACCTGCGGCGGGGCGAGCGGCTGGAGGTCGAGAAGGCCGGCCTGTCCGCCGCGATCGGGGAGGCGCGGGACGCGGCGGGCGCCGCGGAGGAGGCGGCGGCCGCCGCCGAGGCCGAGGCGGAGCGGCTCACCGGCGTCCAGGAGGAGGCCGAGGCGGAGCTGGTGGAGCCGCGGGCGGAGGCCCAGCGGCTGAAACAGGCGGCGGACGAGGCGGGCGCCGAGGCGAACACGCTGACGCGGACCGCCGACGCCGCCTATGCGCGGTGCGTCCAGATGGACGAGCGGGCCAAGACGGCGCAGGCGGAGTTGCAGGGCGCGCGGCAGGCGGAGGCGTCCCTCACCGACGAGCTGACGCGGGCGCGGGAGGCGCTGCCCGGCGCGGCGGAGGAGGCGCACCGGCTGACCGCGGCGGACGCCGACGCCGCCGCGGAGGGGCATGCCGCCTACTACCGGCTGGTCTCGGCGGAGTCCGCGCTGGCGGCGCTGCGCCGGAAGATGTCGCTCGGGCAGCGGCTGCACGTGGCGTCGCCGCCGTCCGAGCTGCGCAGCCTGCGCGCGGAGGTCAAGGCCCGGACGCGGGAGGCGGACGAGGCGGCGTCGCGGGCGCGGGAGGCCAAGGAGGCGGCGGAGCAGGCGGAGCGGCTGCGGCGCGGGCTGGCGTCGTTCGTGTCCGAGGGCGGGGCGCGGCTGAAGGCGGCACAGGAGGCGCAGGAGCGCCTCGGCACGGAGCTGGCCTGGCTGGCGGCGGAGCGGGAGAAGGCGGGCGCCGAGCACCGGGAGCAGGCGCGGCTGGCGTCGGAGTCGGTGGAGCGGGCCACCGAGGCGGGCCTGCGGGCGCGGGCGGCGCACCAGGCCGCGCAGGCGATCGAGGAGCGGGTGAACACCGCGCGGACGTCCCGTGAGGAGGCGCTCGCGGCGGCGGCGCGGGCCCGGGCGGACGCGGAGACCGCCGCGGCGAACGCGGCCGAGTCCGCGGCCGCGCTGGAGCGTCTCACCGAGGAGGGCGCGCAGGAGATGACCTCCCGGGAGGCCGAGCTGGAGACGATCGCGCAGACCGAGGCCCGTACGCGGGAGAACGTCCGGGAGATCTGCGGGGCGGATCCCGCAGACGACGCGGAGGCCGTCCCCACGCATCAGCGGCGGGCGATAGCCCGGATCGAGGAGCTCACCGGTTACATGGAGGGCGGGCGGGCCGTGGGCAGCGAGGTCCTGCTGCGCACCGCCGACCTGGTCGTCGGGACCCCGGCGGGCGCCGGCCTGACCGTGGGCGACGAGGAGTTCGACGCGTTGATCGTCGCGGATGCCGGGGCGGTGACGGACGGCGAGTTCCTCATCGGGGCCGTCCGGGCGCGCCGCTGGATCCTCGTGGGGACGGCCGGCGCGCGTCCGCCGGGCTACCGGGAGTACGCCGGCGAACCGTCCGGCCGCCTGGAGGAGAGCCCGTTCGAACGCGCGCTGACCGCCACCCAGGGCGGCTAGTCCCGGTCCTTGTCCTTGTCGTCCTCGGGGATGAAGAGGTGGAGCAGCCAGCCGACGACGCCGACCACGATCGCGCCCCAGAAGGCCGGCCAGAAACCGGACACGTGGAACGGCAGGTCCAGCCGCTGCGCCAGCTCGCTCGTCAGCCAGAGCAGCAGCGCGTTCACCACGAGCCCGATCAGCCCGAGCGTGACGACGTAGAAGGCGCAGCCGAGGGTCTTGATGATCGGCTTGATGACGGCGTTGACCAGGCCGAAGATGACCGCGACGGCGACCAGGGTGAGGACCCGCCGGCCGGTCGTCTGGTCGCCGAGCGCGATGCCGTCGATCACCACCGTGGCGACCCACAGGGCCACCGCGGTGATGCCGACCTTGATAAGTATTCGCACGGCACGATCATGCTGGTCCGGGACCGTCCGCGTCATCCCCCTGCGCGGCGATTGGGCGGACGGTCCCGTCAGCACCGCGTACTACTCCGCGCGGTCGAAGAACGGCGAGGTGGCCGCGACCTGCGAACGGTTCCCGGCCGGTGCCGGGCCGGCCGCGGGGACGCCCTGCGCGGCGGGCTCGCGCGGCGCGGCCTGCGGCCGGCCGCCCTGCCGCCGGGAGCTCTGCCGGGCGTGGGCGAGCTCACGCTGCAGGCGCCGCTTCTCCATCTCCAGCGTGGTCAGCGACTCCTCGCGCTCCTCGCGGAGGTCGCGCAGGTCACGGCGTGTACGGATGCGGCGGGCGGCGCCCGAGTAGATGAGCATCATGCCGCTCACGAGGACGATGGCCACGCCCGCCCCGGCGAGGAACACCTGCCATTCGTTCTCCAGTACTGGAACGGCTTGGCCGAAAACGACGAGGTTCGCCGGGTCGGTGTTGTCCAGGACGACGCCGGCTCCGACCGCGAGGGCGGCGGCGACCAGGAGAAAACCGAGGAACACCATGGGCAGATCTCCTCTGCAGTGACTCCGGAGGGGGTTCGGAGGCTCTCCACCATGCCAGACTCGAACCGGATCATGTCCAATTCGCCGGATAAATACGGTTCGTCCGAACTGGCTGCGCAAGGTTCCGGTCCGACCGCACCGGGTAGTGACGCGACGTCGCGCAGAGAATCATGGAGGGCCTCATGTCCGTGCAGGCTGTCGTTTTCGACCTGGACGGCGTCCTGATCGACTCCGAGCCGGTGTGGGAGGCGGTGCGGCGCGGCTACGTCGCGGACCGCGGCGGACGCTGGCTCCCCGACACCCAGGACCGGCTCATGGGGATGAGCACCGAGGAGTGGGCGAGCTACATCGCCACCGATCTCGTCGAGGGCGTCACGGCGGAGGAGGTCGCCTACGAGGTGGTCGACCAGATGTCGCAGCGCTACATGGACGGGTTGCCGCTGCTGCCGGGGGCCGAGGACGCCGTCCGCCGGATGGCCGGGTACCGCCCGCTGGGCCTTGCCAGCTCGTCCCCGCGGGCGCTGATCGACCTGGTGCTCGGCCAGCTCGGGGTGGAGGGCCTGTTCCACGCGACCGTGTCGACCGAAGAGGTCGACAGGGGCAAGCCGGCGCCGGACGGGTATCTCGCCGTCGCCGCCCGGCTGGAGGTCGCGGGCCGTGACTGCGTGGCGGTCGAGGACTCCAGCAACGGGCTGCGGTCCGCTCACGCGGCGGAGATGACGGTGGTCGCGATCCCCCGCCCGGCGCACCCGCCGGCGTCCGACGCGCTGGCGCTGGCCGCGCACGTCGCGCACGGCCTGGACGAGCTGACGCCCGAACTGGTGGAGGTTGTCCACAGGTGAACGTTCGCGGGACGGGTGTCCGCGGCGGTTCATAGTATGAGCCGATGACTTCCACCGAGGCGCTCGACACCCTGCGGCGCGTGTTCGGCTACGACACCTTCCGGGACGGCCAGCGGGAGATCATCGAGCATGTCGCCGGCGGCGGGGACGCCCTCGTCCTGATGCCGACCGGCGGCGGGAAGTCGCTGTGCTACCAGATCCCGGCGCTGGTCCGGAAGGGCACCGGCATCGTCATCTCCCCGCTCATCGCCCTCATGCAAGACCAGGTGGACGCGCTGCGCGCCCTCGGCGTCCAGGCCGGCTTCCTCAACTCCACGCAGGACATCGACGAGCGGCGGGTCGTGGAGGCGCAGTTCGTCGCGGGCGAGCTCGACCTGCTGTACCTGGCGCCGGAGCGCCTGCGGCTCGGCACGACGGTCGAGCTGCTCGACCGCGGGAACGTCTCCCTCTTCGCGATCGACGAGGCGCACTGCGTGTCGCAGTGGGGGCACGACTTCCGCCCCGACTACCTGATGCTGTCCGGGCTGCACGAACGCTGGCCGGACGTCCCGCGCATCGCCCTCACCGCGACCGCCACCGAGGCGACCCGCGCGGAGATCGCCTCCCGGCTCCGCCTGGAGGACGCCAGGCACTTCGTCGCGAGCTTCGACCGTCCCAACATCCAGTACCGGATCGAGCCGAAGACCGACGCCAAACGCCAGCTGCTGCGCCTGCTCCAGGACGAGCACAAGGGCGACGCAGGCATCGTGTACTGCCTGTCGCGCAACTCGGTGGAGAAGCACTCCGCGTTCCTCACGGAGAACGGCATCGAAGCCCTCCCGTATCACGCGGGCCTGGACGCCGGGACACGCGCGGCGAACCAGGCGCGCTTCCTCCGGGAGGACGGCCTCGTCATCGTCGCGACCATCGCGTTCGGCATGGGCATCGACAAACCCGACGTCCGCTTCGTCGCCCACCTCGACCTGCCCAAGTCCGTCGAGGGCTACTACCAGGAGACGGGACGCGCCGGACGTGACGGCCTCCCGTCCACCGCCTGGCTCGCCTACGGCTTGCAGGACGTCGTCAACCTGCGCAAGATGATCGACGGCGGCGAGGGCGACGCCGCCCACCGGCGCCGCCAGAGCACGCACCTCGACTCCATGCTCGCCCTCTGCGAGACGGTCGAATGCCGCCGCGTCCAGCTGCTGAACTACTTCGGCCAGTCGGGCGAACCGTGCGGCAACTGCGACACGTGCCTGACGCCGCCCGAAACGTGGGACGCGACCGTTGCCGCGCAGAAGGTGCTGTCGGTGATCGTCCGACTCCAGCGGGAACGCCGCCAGAAGTTCGGCGCCGGCCACATCATCGACATCCTGCTCGGCAAGAAGAACGCCAAGGTCATCCAGTTCGACCACGACGCACTGAAGTCCTTCGGCGTCGGCACCGAACTACGCGAGGCCGAATGGCGCGGCGTCGTCCGGCAGCTCCTCGCGCAGGGCCTGATCGCCGTCGAGAGCAATCACGGCACCCTCCTGCAGACCGACACGAGCGGCGATGTCCTGCGCGGCGAGCGCAAGGTGATGATGCGCCGCGAACCGGAACGTCCCGCCACGAAGGCGGCGAAGACCGCCAAGGCGTCCAAAGCCCCGGTCGACCTCCCCGCCGAGGCGATGCCGATCTTCGAGCGCCTGCGCACCTGGCGCGCCGCGACCGCCAAGGAGCAGGGCGTCCCCGCCTACGTCATCTTCCACGACGCGACCCTCCGCGAGATAGCCACCGCCCTCCCCACCACCCTCGCCGAACTGGGCCGCGTCAACGGCGTGGGCGAGAACAAGCTCGCCAAGTACGGCGACCAGGTCCTGGACACCCTCACGCCCGAGCCCTGACCCGCGGCCTTCGGCGAACTCTCAGGGTTCTCCCAGGATTCCGCGTGGACTTCTGCCAGACGCGACCGGTTACCTGATCGGCATGCGAACCAACCGCAAGACGATCGCGGCCGGTGTCGGCGCCGCCGGGCTCCTCGGGCTCGGCCTCTACCTCGCCGTCCCCGCCTCGGCCGCCAATCCCACGCCGTCCCCGTCCCGCACGGCGCACGCGGGCAAGGGGGATCCGGGCAGGGGGCATCCGTTCCGCCGGGCCCGCGCGCTCCGCGGAGTCCACGGCGAGGCCACCGTCAGGCGCAAGGACGGCTTCCACCTCGCCACCTGGCAGCGCGGCAAGATCACAGCCGTCTCGTCGACCGGGCTGACCGTCCGCAGCGACGACGGCGTCTCCTGGACGTGGACGGCCGGCGACAAGACCCGCGTCCGCAAGAACGGCGAGAAGTCCGCCATCAAGGCCCTGGCGAACGGCGACCAGGTCCTCGTCGCGGGCGAACGCTCCGGAACCACCCGGACCGCCCGCCTGGTCCGCGTCCCCAAGCCCCGCTGACCACCCGCCCGGACCGGCCCGTCTTGGCGGTACCTTCGGCGGGAGGGCTTGAGGGAGTGGACTGCGGGAGCCGATGAGTGAGAGCCGGCGGGTACTCGTCGTGGACGACGAGGCCAACATCCGTGACCTCATCGATGTCGCGTTGCGGTTCCACGGCTTCGTGACCGTCACCGCGGGCACCGGCGAGGACGCGTTGCGAGCGGCGCGGGAGGCACGGCCCGACCTTGTGCTGCTGGACGTCATGCTGCCCGACGTGGACGGCTTCGAGGTGTGCCGGCGGCTGCGGGCGGACGGCGACCAGGTACCGGTGATCTTCCTGACCGCGCGGGACACGCCGTCCGACACCGTCACGGGGCTCACGCTCGGCGGGGACGACTACGTCACCAAGCCGTTCTCGATCGAGGCGCTGATCGCCAGGGTGCGGGCCGTCCTGCGCCGGGCGGCCCCGGCGGCGGCCCCCGAGGACGCCGTCCTGCGGGTCGCCGATCTCGAACTGGACGAGGCGCACTGGACGGTGCGGCGCGGCGGCGTCGGCGTCGACCTGTCGCCGACCGAGTTCCGGCTGCTCGCCTACCTGATGCGGAACGAGGGCATGGTCCTCTCCCGCGCCCAGATCCTCGACGGCGTGTGGGGCTGGGACCACGGCAACCCCCAGGTCGTCGAGACCTACATCAGTTACCTGCGCCGCAAGCTGGACCCGCTCGGCACCCCGCTCATCCACACCCAGCGCGGGGTGGGTTACGCGCTGCGGCCATGACGCTCAACGCCCGGCTGCTCACCGGCCTCCTCGCCGTCACCACCGCCGGACTGGCGATCATGGGGCTGGTCGGCGCGCTCGTCCTCAACGGGTACCTGATGCACCGGGTGGACGGGCAGCTCCAGGCCACCCGCGACCGCGCGGTGTCGCGGCTGCTGAAACCCGGCCTGCCAGAGCAGGGAGTGGCGCCGGCCCAGTTCGTGGTGCTGGCCGTGGGGCCGGCGGGACGGGTCCGGGTGCTCAGCGGCGACCAGCCGTCCCCCAGCCAGGCCGTCGCCGAGGTGCGCCGGCTCGGGCCGGGCGAACTGGCCGCCCGCGCGCAGAGCCTGGAACCGTTCTCCCTTCCCGGGCTTCGCGCGGTGGCGCGTCCCTGGCGGAACGGTGTCGTGGTCGTGGCGTCGCCCCTCAGCGAGATCCATGCCGCAGTGCGCAACCTCGTGCTGACGGAGATCGCCACGGCCGCGCTCCTGCTCGCCGTGCTGATCGTGCTCGGGCGGTGGCTGATCCGCCGCGGCCTGCTGCCACTGAGCCGGATGGCCGGCACCGCGCACGCGATCACCGCCGGCGGGGACCTGCGCGCCCGCATGCCCGGCCCCGGGCAGCGCACCGAGACGGCCCGGCTCGCCGCCGCCATCAACGTGATGCTGGAGCGGATCGAGCAGGCGTTCTGGGCGCGGAGCCGCTCCGAGGCCCGGGTCCGCGAGTTCGCCGCGGACGCCTCGCACGAGCTGCGCACGCCGCTGACGGCCATCCAGGGCTACGCGGAGCTGTACCGGCACGGCGCGCTCGGGCCCGACGAACTGCCCGACGCGATGCGCCGCATCGAGGACGAGGCGCGCCGGATGAACAGCCTGGTCACCGACCTCCTCGAACTCGCCCGCCTCGACCGTGAGGCGTCCCTGCACCCGGCCACCGCCGACCTGGTCGCCCTCGCCCGGGACGCCATCGCCGACGCGACAGCCGCAGCGCCCGACCGTCCCATCGTGCTGGACGCCCCCGACACTCTGGTCTCGACCGTCGACGAGGCCCGCATCCGCCAGGTCTTCGCGAACCTGCTGGCCAATGTGCGTGCCCACACACCCCCCGGAACGCCCACGACCATCCGTCTTGCCCCCGGTCTGATCGAGGTCGAGGACGAGGGGCCGGGCATGTCCCCGGAGGACGCGGCCCGTGCCTTCGAGCGTTTCCACAGGGGCGACCAAGGCGGCACCGGTCTCGGCCTCCCGATCGTCGCCGCCATAGCGGCCGCCCATGGCGGACGTGCCGAACTGCTCTCCGAACCCGCCAAGGGGACGATCGTCCGCATCACCTTGGGTTCCCACTGAGCGGGACACCTCGGTGTCGGCGCGGACGATGTCCTGCACAGTCCGATGGGTCGGTTTCCCGACCCGGAGGATCCGCAGCATGGCCGGCTGGACTCATCGGTACGCGCGCATCAACGGCCTGGACGTCCACTACGTGGAGCAGGGGAACGGGCCGCTCGTCGTCCTCCTCCACGGTTTCCCGCACCTCTGGTTCAGCTGGCGTCACCAGATCGGGCCGATCGCCGACGCCGGGTTCCGGGTCGTGGCGCCCGACATGCGCGGCATGGGGCAGACCAGCGGCCCCGAGGACCCCCGCGAGTACGACGTCGACCGGATCGTGGGCGACGTCGCCGGCCTCCTCGACCACCTCGGAGCGGAGAAGGCCGTCTTCAGCGGCCTCGATTTCGGGCTGTTCGCCGCCTACGATCTCGCCCATCACCATCCGGACCGCGTCGCCGCGATCATCGGGCTGGAGAATCCCTTCTTCACCCCGAGCGAGGAGTCACCCCTGACGCTCGCCGCCCGGCAGGCCGAGCGGCATTTCAACCACATCCACTACTTCACCGCTCCCGGTGTCGCCGACCGCGATCTCGCCGCGGCGCCCCGCGAGTTCCTCCGCAAGCTGTTCTACGCGCTCTCCAGCGACTACCACTACCTCGATGTCTGGCGGCGGCCGCCGGGGACGCCCTATGTCGACGCCCTTCCGGAGACGCCGCCGCTGCCGTGGGCATGGCTGACCGAGCCGGAACTGGAGTTCTACGTCGACGCCTACAGCCGCAGCGGCTTCACCGGCGGGCTGAACTGGTATCGCGCCATGGACCTCTCCTGGGCGTACCGCAAGTCGTACGGCGGCGGAAAGAATCCCGTCCCGTTCTACTTCATCGGAAGCGAACAGGACACCGACCTTGAGGGCTGGCACGGCCCCGACCCGCTGAACAGGCTGGCGGAACACCACGCTGACGTACGCGGCGTCCGGATGATCGAGAAGGCCGGCCACATGATGCAGATGGAGAAGCCCGGCGAGACCACGGCGGCGATGCTCGAATTTCTTTCCGGGGAGTGACAGGTGAGCCTTACCGACGACCGGGTCGTGGTGGTCACCGGCGCCAGCCGCGGCGCCGGAAAGGGGATCGCGCTGGCGCTCGGCGGCACCGGCGCGACGGTGTACGTGACCGGGCGCACCCGTTCGGAGGGCGACGCGGATCTTCCGGGGACGGTGTTCGCCACCGCCGCGGAGATCGACGCCCGCGGCGGCACCGGCGTCCCGGTGATCTGCGACCATTCCGACGATGCGCAGGTGGAAGCCCTGTTCGAACGTGTGGAGCGGGAACACGGCGCGCTGGACATTCTCGTCAACAACGCGTTCACGATCCCGGACGGCCTCACTGGGAAAGGGCCTTTCTGGGAGAAGCCGCTGGCGCTGCAGAGCATGTTCGACGTGGGAATGCGTTCGGCCTACGTGGCGTGTTACTACGCCGCCCCCCTCCTTATCAGGAACAACGCGGGGCTCATCGTCAACACGTCGTCCTTCGGTGGACGCTGTTACATGCACGGCCCGGCGTACGGCGCGGGAAAGGCCGCCGTCGACAAGATGGCACACGACATGGCGGTGGACTTCCAGCCGTACAACGTGGCCGTCATCTCGCTCTGGATGGGCCTGCTGAAGACCGAGCGGAACAAGGCGCTCTTCGAAGGCGCCCCCGGCCGGTACAAGGCGTTCGCCGCGGGCGCGGAGTCCGCCGAGTTCAGCGGCCGGGTCATCGACGCACTCGCCCGGGACCCGGAGCCGATGAGGTGGACAGGGCAGGTCCATATCGGGGCTGAACTGGGTGAACGTCTCGGGGTCGTCGACATCGACGGGAACGCCCCTGTCTCCCACCGCGCCCGGCTCGGGGATCCGCCGACGTTCGGCACCGCCGTGGTGAAGTAGCCGGCGGCGCCGGTCGCCCCACAAATGGGCAACACCTTTACCAAGGCTTGTCGGCGATTATCACCCGCGAATTAAATGCGGGCGCGCATTCTCAAAGGCGCAGTACATGCGATGCAAAGCACACGGCATATCGAGGTGCCCGGACACCGCCGCGGCCGTCCCCTACCGGACACTTCGATCTTGACGGTTCCGATTAGCAGTTATACGCCGGAAATATCCCATGAACAAGGCACTGACCTGACGCGCAAGCGGAGTTATGATCCGAAACGGGGACGGTCCCCACAGTGCAGGGGACGCCCGGGCGTCCGCTGTCCGCATTCCTTCGTCCATCCCCGCCTGGCCCGCGCGAGACCGAGCGAGACACGGCGATGGGACTCCAACGAGGAGGCACCATGACCCACGTCGAGCAAGCGTCCACTCCGCAGACCCCGCCCGCGGTAGCCGACCCGGCCCCCCTGGGGCTGGCGGCCTTCGCCCTGACCACGTTCCTCCTCTCCGCCAAGAACGCCGCCTGGACCGACGGCACCGACGCCTGGCTGGGCTACGCCCTCGCCTACGGCGGCGTCGTCCAGGTGCTGGCCGGCATGTGGGAGTTCCGGAACCGGAACGTGTTCGGGGCGACGGCCTTCTCGTCCTACGGCGGCTTCTGGATCGGCCTCGGCCTGTACGTCGTGCTGGTCGCCGGGAAGACCACCCCCGTGCAGGAGGCCAACGACCTGGGCTGGATCCTGCTCGCCTTCGCGATCTTCAACACCTACATGATGTTCTGGGCGACCCAGGTCAACCAGGCCATCCTCGCGGTGTTCGTGACCCTGGAGGCAACGGAGATCATCCTGTTCATCGGGAACTTCTCCACCAGCGAGAACACCATCAAGATCGGCGGCTACATCGGGGTCCTGACCGCCATCTGCGCGTGGTACGCGTCCGCCGCCGGCGTCATCAACGGCATGATGAGCCGCCCGTTCCTCGCCGTCGGCAAGCCCCTCTTCAGGCCGCTCGCCCCCGGCCCCGAGCCCCACTGACCCGACCCACCGCGCCCCCGCCACTCCACCTGGCGGGGGCGCCTTCATCTGACCGCGCGACGTCAGCCCCTCGGCCCTGACGGAGACTGGGGTCATGATCGAGATCCGCTCTCCGAGACCTGGCGACGGCACCGGCATAGCAGTGGCGTGGTGCGACTTCGCCGAGTTCTACCGAGAGATCGCCCCGGAGTCGTTCCAGTCCCCCCGCCGCGACGGCCTCGACGTCTGGCTTGAGGACAAGTTGCTGACCAGAGGAGAGGACGGCTTCGTCCGGGTGGCGGATCACGGTGGAGAGGCGATCGGGTTCGTCGATGCGGCCTTCCTGCCACCGCACGCGGACGCCGATCGCCAGTTGGTCCGGGAGGTCGCGATTCCTCGGGTCTTCGTCAATGCGCTCGCCGTCCAGCGGGATCACTGGCGCGCTGGAGCGGGAGCGGCACTGATGACCTCAGTGGAGCAGTGGGCCAATGAACGCGGCGCCCGCATGGTCATGCTCGACACCTACGCCGCCAGCCCCGTGTCGGTCCCGTTCTACGAGCGCCGAATGGGCTACCACCGCCAGGCCATAGTCTTCGCCAAGCACCTTGCCTGACCACGACGGCCGACGCCCTCGCTCAGGCCGTACGCTCCGGACGGCCCGAGCGCGAGGGCCCACGGGTCGGGCGCTCGCAGGACGCACATCCGGCGGCGGGCCAGCAACACCGGCGGCGCGTGTACCTCTTGGCTCTCCAGCATTACAAAGCCGTAGAAATAAAGTGCGGCCCTTCCGTGTCGAAAGGACCGCTGTTGCAGAAGGCCTCCACCGTTAGGTGACAGGCCTGAGGTATGGAGCCAGCCCACTTCCGTGATGGCCGGCTTGGCATTGCAGTCGCCGGTCGGCTGGCCGTCGAACGGCACCACAGGATCCGTCAACCTAGCAGGGGTCGTACACCAAGTAGTTCCGACCGTAGTTCGGGCCGAACTCCCAGATGTAGTCCCAGCCGCCGTCGTCCCCGCGGCGGACGACGGGGTAGTCGTAGTCCCAGCTCCGAACCGCCTTGAGAGCGGCTTCCTTGGCGCACTCGCTCCCGCAGGTAGGGATGGCGAGAGAAAGCGCACTACCGTTCTTGAGCAGCCACGTGATCAGATCGTTCAGATTCTTCATCAGAACTCCACTGACTAGACGGGACGGCGCAGCAACTGGGCAGCACCATCCACTCGGTTTGTATGTTCTTGAGCTGGACCGTCCGAATGAAATCTTCTACGGCAACACCCTGCCGATAGCTCGAACCACTCACCGACCGCCGTGTCGTGGGCTCTGCTCCTGCCGACGCCGGCCCTCCTCACCGCGAATCGCGCCGAGCCAGGACGCTCCGGGCCCGACTCGCTGAGGCCAAGCGGGCGGGTCTCGATCACTGGCATCCGCACGAGCTGCGGAGCGGCGCCCCCCTCGGGCCTGATCCGAGCTCGTGGCTCCCCCGACGCACGCAAAAGCCCTCTTCCACCGATCGGAAGAGGGCTTTGAGCTGGGCGCACCCGAAGGGATTCGAACCCCTAACCTTCTGATCCGTAGATTCCCAAACGATCACCGGACCCGTCCGAATCAGTCCGCACGCTGGTCCGATGACCTGTTGGCTGTCCGGATCCGTTCGCCGCATTCCAAGACCGTCCGCTCGTGTGGCTCCCAGCGTGGCTCCCGTAGGAGCCCTTGGATCTGCTTCGACGTCCTGGTCGGTCTGTTGGTGATCGGACCGAATCTCTACCTGATCGGTTGCTGCCTATACCCCTGGCCGGACAGTAGTGATCAACAGCCTGGGTGTGGGCCGCTCGTACGGACGGTTCCACGGACGAAGGCGCAGGCTGAGGGCCAGGGCCGGTCCTCACTGAGGCGAACTGCTGCGAGTTCTTCACCGAAGGGAAACAACTTTGCGGATTCACATCGGTCGCGTCGTCGCGGGAGCAGTGGCTCTTGCTTCAGCGGCTGTCATGACGACCGCCGCCAACGCCTCCGCTGCCCCCGTGGAACAGGAGTGGTCCGCAAAGGGCTCGGTGCCGTACGACCACGTGTGGGAGAGGAATGGCGTAGTGGTCTCCGTCTTGGAGCACGGTGACGTCGTCAGGCTGAAGGACACCAAGGCGAACGGGCACGCGGCATACGTCATCGTTCAGGCAGGCAGCAAGGGTTACACCCTTCGCGCCGCTAAGAATGGGGATATCGCTTTCGTCAGGGCCTCCTATGGCGAAAAGTACGACCTGCCAGAGAACGTTTCTGTACGCCTCACCATCTGGGGCGATGGGGTCAAGCCTCAATACCCGAACAAGTCCTTCGTCAACGACCACTGAGCTCTTCAATCCCGATGAACGCCCCCATCTGTGATCTGGTGGGGGCGTTCGCGCTGGTAGAGCCTTAGGCGACCGGCTCCTTACTTAAAGAGCAACGGCACAGTTTCGGCAACCCGAGTACATGGCCTCGGCTCGGAAGTACCTTTCGCCCTCATCGTATGGCCGTGGTTGGTTCCCGGCCGTCGCCCTCCGCACGACACGCCGCGCTCCGGGGTGCTCGTTCGCGCGAACGGCGAGGAACCCCGTGACAGTCCGTTTCGCGCGAATGAGTGCCCCGGTTCCAGGAGGGGTCTGGGGAACCACGGGGTTCCCCAGTAGCGCACGCTCAACCGATCTTCCAGTAATCCCTGAGGACTCCAACAGCGCTCAACCACAGTCACGCCCTGGCCCTCGTCGCCGAAGGGGCCGACCAGATTCACGCCCTGGTGCTCATCGCCGAACGGGCTCAGAGGCTCCGGCGTCGAATCGTCAGGGCGGCGGCGCCCCTGCGGTGAGCGGTCGGGGCGGGCCAGCGGGGCGTGGCACGATGCGCGGTCCGGCGCGGCCGTCCGGTGACCGGCGCCCACGCCGCACGCTCCGGGCGGCCTGGCGCGGGGCCGCGCAGCGGCCTGAGCGCCGCCGCCCCTTGATGTCGACAAGCTGTGGCAGGCCAAGCGGGAAGCGGGCTACAGCGCCAACAGCATCAGGATCATGCGCACGGTCCTCCGCAAAGCGCTCGGTCAGGCTGAGCGTGAAGGCATCATCGCTCGCAACGTCGGCGCTCTTTCGGCAGCACCTCACGTAGTGGCCAAGGAGGGGCGAACACTCACGATTGACCAGGCGAAAGTGCTGCTCGACACGGTGACCGGTCACCGCTTCGAGATAGCGATCATGATCGCCTTGGCCTACGGACTTCGACGCGGCGAGGTTCTCGGTCTCCACTGGTCGGGGCTCGATTGGGACGCAGGCACGGTCCGGCTCACGCACGCCGTGAAGCGAATCAAGAACCGCGACAAGGCGAGGAAGCGCAAGACGTGCCTGGTGATCAGCGAACTCAAGACGCCCAAGTCACGCCGGACGTTGGTTCTCACACCGCAGATCGTGGCCAAGCTCCGGACGCTCCGTGCTCGGCAGTCTGAGGCCAAGATCGCGGCCGGTGAGCTGTGGACGGACCACGGGCTGATCTTCGCGAGCGAGGTCGGTACTCCCATGGATCCCGACAACTTCTCGCACACCTTCTCCAAACTGGCCAAGCGCGCGGGCCTGGGTCACTGGCATCCGCACGAGCTGCGGCACTCGGGCGCTTCGCTGATGCTGGCGCAAGGGACGCCGTTGCACGTCGTGTCCGAGATCCTCGGGCACACGAGCATCTCCATCACGAAGGACGTCTACGGTCATCTGCTCGTCGACGACAAGCGGGCGGCGGCTGAGGCCATGAGCGGTGCCCTCTTCGGGGCCTGACCTGAGCTCGTGGCTCCCAACGTGGCTCCCATGGCGCACGCAAAAGCCCCCTTGCGTGATCGCGAGGGGGCTTTGAGCTGGGCGCACCCGAAGGGATTCGAACCCCTAACCTTCTGATCCGTAGTCTCAGGCAGGAGGGATCTGGAGAGATCTCGGCGCACCGAAGCGCCGACTACCAGCGTCCAGAGCCACCCAGAGCTATCGAGATCTCTTCGTCTGCTGCTACACGCGTTGCTACATCTGCACGCGTCCGGGGGGTGTGGCCAACCCTCATTTGCTGAAAATGCAGCGGGCCCGCCCGGTGGTCCTACGCACCGGAGCGAGCCCTTGATCCGGAACCTTCCTCAGAAAGGAACCAGACCCGTGGCCAATCCTGTCACGATCCCGTGCACCGTCGACTGGTGCGCGTCCGACTCCCACCCCAACCGGGATCGCCTCGTGCACCGCGCCCTGTTCGGCGCGTTCGCCGGCGGCGCCGTCCACATCGTCCTCACGTGGGCCGAGTTCGTCGACGGCCGCCCCACCATGGGGCCCGCGCTGCGACTGTCCCGCGCGGACGCCTCCACCCTCGACGACTCCGTCGACCTGGTCCCCGGCGAGGCGAGGCTCTTCGCTGAGCTGTTCGGTCTCCTGGACGCCTCCGAGGTGCTGCAGTTCGCGTCGGCGTTCCGGCGTGGCGCCGAGACGTTGGAGCGGGCGCTCCTCGTCGCCGAAAAGCGGGAGGTCGACTGATGGCCGCCTCCAACAAGTGCCCGGTCTGGTGCGACCAGCGTCACCCGGACGGCGCCGTGCACCGCGGCGAGGTCGGCGAGACGACCGTGTCCGGGCTCCGCATCCCGGTGGTCATCCTTCAGGTTCCCGGGGGTCCGGCGGACGTCGCGATCTCCGGGCCGGTGTACGTCGAGATCCACGCCGACGACCGCGACGACATGGCGGAGTTGCTGGGCCTCGCCGGTCAGCACGCGCTGGCCGGGCTGGTCCGGCAGGCTGACGCGCTCGCACGGGGAGGTGCCCAGTGACCGCCTTCAGCCCCGAGGTCCGCGAGTTGCTCACGGTGATTCGTGACGCGCTCGACCTGCCGTACGCGGCAACCCCCGACGGCAGCCGCGAGCGGCAGGAGCTCCGCAACGACAACGCGATCCGCGTCATGAGCACCGTGTCCTACCTGCTCGACGCGAGCCACCCTGACATCGCGTCGGCAGCGACTGTGCTGCGCGAGATGCTCGACAAGAACCCCGTCACCTACGCCACGAAGGCGGGTGAGGGGCAGTGACCGCGCGGATCATTGCGTTCCCGGCCGAGCCGGACCCGATGGCCGACGTGCACGAGGCGCTCGCCCTGTTCGAGCGGGACGCCTACGAGACGAGCACCCCGACGCGCGTGCAGAACGCGCTGCGGTCCCCGGACGCGAGCACGGTCGAGATCACCGTCAACGGGCTGCCGGTGACGCTGTCGACCGGCCCTGAAGCCATGACCCGCCTGGAGGCGCTGGACACGTGGCGGGCCACGCTCGCGGCGCGTCCGCCGGCCGGGTCCCACATCCACATCGCGGGCGGCCGGGTGCTGGTCGACTGCCCGCTCGACACCATCGGAGGTGCCGCGTGAACACCGCGAAGATCTGGGCGACCGGCGCGTTCCTGCTCGGCGTAGGCGTGTCGATCTCGGCGAACGTCGCCCACACCTACTACCCGGCCGCTGAGGTCCTCAGGGGCGCGCACAAGACCGCGGAGGAGTGGTCTCCGCCGGTCGGGGCGCAGCTTGCGGCGGCGTTCTACCCGCTGGCGCTGCTGCTTGTGGTGGAGCTGCTCAGCCGCGTCGAGTGGCCGGCCACGTGGGGGTGGCAGGCGTCCCGGTACGGCGGTACCGCGCTCGTCGCCGGCGTCGCCGCTGTGGTGTCGTACCGGCACATGTCGGCGCTGCTGGACGCGTACGGCGAGGACGACCTCACGGCGATGATCGGGCCGCTCGCGGTTGACGGGCTCATGGTCGTGGCGTCGTTCGCGCTGCTGGCGCTCGGCCGCGAGACCGTCACGGAGAGCAGTGCGACTGTGGCAGATCTGCCACAGTCCGAGCCGTGGGCGGATGACCGGCCGGTCGGCATGGAGCACTGGGACGACGTCGAGCCCGACCCGCAGACGCTCTCATGGTGGCCGCTCCCCGCGATCGACGGCCCGCAGCCGGACGAAACGGACACGACTTTGCGGGATCCCGCAAAGTCGCCGGAGCTCGATCCCGAGACGGAGACGGCCGGAGAGTACGCCGTACCCGACGTACCCGCCGAGGTACTCGCGCGGGCCCGTGAGACGTTCGCCGGCGACCTCGACGAGGGCCGCGTACCCGGCGTTCGCCCCATCCGCAAGGCCCTCAACTGCGGTCAGCCGCGCGCCCAGGAGATACGGGCGTACCTGGCCGTACTCGCCAACCAGTAGCAGGGAGACCCCCGGACATGGACACCACGAAGAACACGCCGGTGATGCGGTTCCTGACGCTCGGCGGCGCGCACGTCGCCGTCATGAACGCCCCCGGCGCGACATCGACGGCGACGCACACCTGGCAGTGCCTGGGCTGCGACCAGGGCAACGACTACGCCCAGCCGCGGACCCACGCGCGGCAGGAGGCCAACCGGCACGCGGCCGGGTGCCGCTCGATCCCCAAGACCACCGACTAGATACCCCCGTACCCGGTCCCGGGTTCAGCTTCCAACGGCACGCACCCGGGACCGGGCCCTCTAGAGAGGAACTCTCATCATGTCCCAGACCAGGCGCACACGGCGAGGTACGCGTACGCGTACCCGGCGGCGCCGGTACACGCTGCTCGATCACCTGATGCTTGCCGGGATCTCCGGCGGTGGCGTGTACGTGATCCTGCACCTGTTGGTCATGCCCGTACCCGTCGCCGTACTTGCTGCGGTGCTCGCGGCCGGGTTCTACCTCGGCGCGGCGGTTCGGGTCCCGCGGTTCCGGTCGCCGATCGTGTGGAGGCGGGGCCGGTGACGCTCGCGACGACTCCCCGCCCGGTCGACCCTGACCCCCGTGTGTGGGTCCGCCTGGTCGCCGTCCTGCGCGGCCTGCGGGCCGTCCTGGTCGCGTTCACCCGCATTGCCGTGACCGCGCCGGCGGCGCTGCTGTCGGCCCGGCTCGGCACCCCGCCCGGGTGGCTGCGCAGGACCGGCCGCCGCATCGCCGGCCGCTACAGGCTCGGCTACCACAACGCCTGTGAGGGCGAAGTCATCGACGACCAGGACGACCACGAGGAGGAGCGCCGGTGAGCGGCAAGAGCAGGATCCCCGAACTCGCTGAGATCCCGTTCACGGGCTCCAAGTCCATCACCGAGTACTCGCAGGCCGGGCGGCGGATCTGCCGTGACCTGGCGATCGAGTTCGACCTGTCCGCCGAGGAGGTCTACAAGGCGCTCGTGGCGACGGCGAAGGGCAACCCGCTGCTGTTCGGCGTCGATGTGCGGATGCGTGCGCGGCGGGTGTCCAAGCGGCTCAAGCGCGCCAGCGAGCACGAAGCGGCGGCCGGCGCCGAGCTGGTGGCGTTCCATGCCTCGTTCCGCAAGGAGTTCGCCGACGTCCTCAACCCGCCTAAGCCCCCCAAGCAGACCTTCAACTTCAAGGACGAGTGACCCATGGCAGACAAGCAGCTCACCGTCTCCTCGGATTCGTCCTGGGAGCGGGTCAAGGCCGCGCAGGCGTCCAAGCTCATGACGATCGCTCCGCCGTGGCTGCTGTGGCCGATCGTCGCCGGCATCGGCACCGCGCTGCACGCCCTGTTCGGGACCGGGCCGGGCGCGCCCTGGTCGGCGATCGGACTGACCCTGGGCGCCGTCGTCCTGACCGGCGTCACGTGGCTGGTCACCCACGAACGCGGCATCCTCGGCCGCGGCTCGGCGGCCGTCACCACGAGCACCGTGTCGATGTGGGTCACGGCCTGCTCGGTCGCCGGGTTCACCCAGCCCGTCATCCTGTGGTTCTGGGTGGCCGGCGGCCTGGTCGCCTGCGCGGGCTGGAACATCCGCACCGTGATCCGGTCCCGGCAGGGCGCACACGGCGTCAACGACACGTTGGCGGCCCTGTTCGACGCCCACAAGGACAAGGCCAACCTCGGCGGGGCCCGCATGGCGACCGTCAACGCAGGTGAACGCAAGATCGAGGGCGTGATGGCGCTCCCCGCCGGTGAGAAGGTCGTCGCCGACATCCAGAAGAAGACCGAGCACATCGAGGGCGCCATGGGCCTGCCGCCCGGCACGATGACCGTGTCGGCGAACATGGACCGCGCCGACCTGGCGCACGTCACCTTCTCGGACCCGCGGATCCTGCGGACGCCGCTGCCGTGGCCGGGACCGTCCCGGCCGGGCACCTCGGTTGCCGAGCTGGTGCGTACCGGGGTGTTCCAGGACGGCGACGACGCCGAACTGTTCATCGTCGGGAACCATCTGCAGATCATGGGCCGGACCGGGTCGGCGAAGTCGCTCGGCGCTGGCTGGAACCTGCTGTCTGAGCTGTTCACCCGCCCGGACGTCGCCGTGCTGGCCGCTGACCTGTCCAAGGGGGAGCAGACCCTTGGGCCGTGCCGCAAGAGCCTGCACCGGTTCGAGACCGACAAGGCGGGTGTGTCGTCCCTGATCCGGGACGTGTACGGCAAGATCAAGCCGCGCACCGACTGGTTGGCGGCGCATGGCTTCACCGAATGGCAGCCCGGCTGCGGGCTGACGTACTGGGTGGTGTGGTTCGAGGAGGCCGCGAAGATCTTCGCCCAGGTCAGCGACAAGGACGAAGAGTCGTTCATGGAGATCGTCAAGGAGATCCGGTCGGCGGGCGGGACCGTGGTCATTTCGCTGCAGCGCGCCGACTGGACGCAGCTGCCGACGCTGGTCCGCGGCCAGTTGTCGAAGATGATTTTCGGGGTTGAGAACAGCGCAGATGCCAGTTTCGGGCTGTCCGAAGCTCAGGGCGACGCCGGATGCCGTCCCGAACTCTGGGGCAAGCGGTACCCCGGCATGGCCTACCTCGACGCGCCCGGCGTCGACGAGGCGCACCTCGCGATGCCGCTCCGCACGTTCCTGTGGGACAAGTCCGGTGAGCAGATGCGGCAGCACTGCGACCAGTTCCCCGCCGCGGGCAAGACGCTGGACGAGTTCACCGAAGCGGTCACGCGTGGCCGGGTCGGTCAGGCGGCGCCGGCGGGAACACCTACCGGTGTGGACATCGACGAGGGCACCGACCCCGACGACATCGAGAACGACGACTGGAAGCCGACCGTCCCGACCGAGGACCCGGACCCGACCATTCAGGCCGGGATCAACGACCCGATCGAGGACGACCCCGACGAGGAGGAGTTCGAGTTCGCCCAGCCCGAGCAGCGCCTCACGGCCGTGGAAACCCGTACGGCGATCCTGAGCCAGTTGGCGACGTGGATCGACGAGGGCCGGGAGGACTTCGCTACCAAGGATCTGGCGCCGATCTGGACGGCGGCCGGCGTCAAGCGGCAGTCGGTACAGCGGATCCTGCGGAAGCTCCGCGACGAGGACGGCGTGATCGGGTACGACGACGAGGCGCAGCGACACACGTTGTTGCGGCGGCCTGAGATGGTGCCCGCGTAGCGCGCACGGCTGCGCGTGGGATGCGCGCCCACGCTTGTTGATCATGCTGCAACAGGGGTGCACGCGCAGGTGCAACGGAGGGGTGCAACGGACGGGTGCAACACCCGCGTTGCACCCCTCCGACCTGTGTATCCCTCCCCCAGCCCCCGCCCGGGTGCAAACCAGGGTGCAACGGACCCACCTCATGACATGGGTAGGCCCTGCGCCTTACCGTTGGCATTGCGGATGCTTGAACGGAAAGGGGCAGGGCCTTGAACGGCGGTACACCGGACCCGGCGGACCCCGGGATGACCGTTGGGGAACGAATCAAGTTCTATCGGCGTCGCCGCGGCATGACCCGGGAAGTGCTCGGCGGCCTCGTCGGCAAAACCGGCCGGTGGGTCAAGGCCGTGGAGTCCGGGCAGATCCAACAGCCCAAACTGCCGGCGCTGCTCGCCCTCGCCGAAGCACTCAAAGTCCGGGACATCGCACAACTCACCGGCGGGCAGTCGATCCCGACGAGCACGTTCCGCGGCCCCGGGCATCCCGCCCTTCCGGCCGTCCGCGACGCCGTCAACGCCGTCACGGTCCCGCTCACCGGTCCGCCCGCACGCCTGGACTACCTCCAGGCCCGCCTAGATGCCGCGTGGCGGGCCCGGCACGCCGCACCCGATCACCGCACCGTGCTCGGAACGCTGCTCCCGGAGTTGATCCGCGACGCCAAACACGCCGTCCGCAGCTACGACGGCACCGACCGGCGCCGGGCCCTGGCGATCCTCGCCGGCGTCTACAACTTGAGCCAATTCTTCTGCGCATATCAACCCGATAGCGGGCTGCTGTGGAGGGTCGCCGAACGGTCCATCATGGCGGCCGAGGAGAGCGAAGACCCCTACGCGTTCGGTGGCGCCGTGTGGCTCCTCGCCCAGGCGCACCGTGACGCCGGCGACTTCGACGCAGCCGAGTCCGTCAACCGGGAGGGCCTGGACGTCCTCCGCCCGCACATGGACGGCGCCGGCGACGACCTGACCGGCATGTGGGGCGCCCTGCACTTCGAGGCCGGATACACCGCGGCCCGGTCCGGGCAGCGCGGCACCGCGTGGCGGTGGTGGGAGGACGCCGACCGCATCGCCCGGACCCTGCCCGCCGCGCACTATGACCCGATGACGTCGTTCTCGCGGGTCATCATGGGCGCGCACGCCGTCACCCTGGCTGTGGAGCTCCGGCAGGGCGGCGAAAGCGTGAAGCAGGCCAAGCGTTCCGCCGCGGCGGCGATCCCGTCCCAGCCACGCAAAGGCCGGCACCTGATCGAGACGGCACGCGCGTGGCAACTCGGCGGCGACCAGGCGGCCGAGCTCGGCACCCTCAAAGACGCCTACGTGACCGCACCCGAGACGATCCGGTTCAACTCGTATGCGCGGCGCATGGTGCTGGAGCTCACCGACGGGCCCGCCGCGCTCCGCAGGGACGCCCACGACCTCGCCGACCGCATCGGGATCCTGGTGTAGGGGACATGAACCATGTCCCTTCCCCGCGGCGTTCGGGGCGAGTCTGTGGCACATGACACAGACGGGATCGCTGACCGGCACCGATGACGAGATCAAGGACGCGCTCCGCGATGAGTTCCCGGCCTGGTCGATCATCCGAAGTGATCGGGGCCGATGGTGGGCAAACCGGGGCCCGCTCGTGTCGGAGACGCTGTCGGAGCAGGCGTGCGTGGACGCCGATTCCGCCGAGGAACTCCGCGACAAGATCCGCGAAGTGGAGTCCCAATGAGCGGGGGGAGGGACGGCAGCGAACACCTGACAGGTGTGCCAACCCGTAGCGCTGCCGTCCCAAACTCCCCCGTCGACGGGTGGACCGTCTACCGGTCCGGCGAAGGGTTCCGCGCCGTCTGCGACGACGACCAGGCCCTCACCGTCGAACACCCCGCCCTCTCCGTCCTCGCCGACGCGTGCCAACGAATCAGCGACCCGACCGCGCAGCCGAAGATCACGCCCGTGAGTGGACCGGGCGGCGGCATCAATGTCTGACAGCCCGTATGAGGTGATCGGGCACTTCGGTGCCTGGATCCTCGTCCGGTCCGGGACGCAGGAGATCGTGGGCTGCTTCTACGCCAAGGACGGTGAGCCGGGCTGGTACCGCGGCCACACCCGCGGCGTCGTCAAAGAGGTGTTCCTGCCGGGCGACGTTGACCCCGTGGACGTCGCCCGCAGGTTCCTCGACTGAACTCCGCGGCCCCGGGTCAGCGCAGGCACGCACCCGGGGCCGCGGCATGTCAGCACTGATGCGCCCAATGCCCCTCACGACCACGCGCACACCGCCCCGCCCCGTGATACAGCCCCACCTCGGCCGCCCACTCATCCAACGCCTCCCGCGGATCGGGACTGTCCGCCACACCCACCGGCGCCGGCAAACCCAACTCCGCTGCCAGCCGCTTAAGCTCACCGAGCGAACCCCCACCCTCCCGCGGCAACCCAAGCATCAGGCCGTACCCGGCGATGATGACCAGCCCCACCGCGCGCTCAACCCCGTCCGGGGCCGCCTCCTTACGCCTCACGCGGCACCCTCCCCGCAGCCACCTCAGCGACCGACACCCCAGGCAGCCACCCATGAGGCGCCGCCCGCGGCGGACGGAACCGCGGCCACCGCTCCGACCGGTGCCGCTCCAACTCCGTGAGCTCCCCACACTGCTGCAGCACCGCCCCCGCCACATCCCGCCGGAACCGCACCACCGCGAACCGGTCCGCCTGCGTACTCGCGATCCCCGGACTATCCAGCCGATACCCCGGACGCATCACCAGCCGCGCCACCCGCAACGCCTCACCGTCATCCCACATGAACGACGGCGCACCCATCGCCTGCCACACCTCCGCAGGCCGCTCAAACGCCCCGTACCCGCGCGTCGGCTCCCGGCGCTTCACACCGCACCCCGCACGCCGTACACGCCCCGCACACCCACCCGCCGCTGCCGGGCGCCCCGCCTCTCGTCGCCCTCCTCACCCGCCGGCAACCGCAGCACGGCCGCCAACCGGGCAAGCGCGATCCGCTGCTGCCTCGCCTCAATCGCCGCCGGATGCACCCGCCTCGCAGCACCGGGCACGATCAGCCCATCCCGCTTCACCTGCTCGGCGAGATCGTCCAGCATGTCCACCGTCCGGACCATCTCCCGGAACAACGCCATCTCATGCTCATCGAGCTCGAACACCGACAGGACTTCAGTCCACAGACGGCGCCCGGACGGGCCCGCATCCTCGGGCACGCTCCGTAGTTGAGAATCGGACATATCGGGCCCTCCATTCGTTTCAGAGGTCAGCCAGGGGGAGCCGCTATATGGGACAGGGTGCCGGTGAGGGGGCCGGGAGGGTCCGGCCCCACTCTCCGTAGTCATCGGTTGGGGTTGATCAGGCCTGGGTGCGGTTCGGGGTCCCGCTTGCGCTTGGGTCGCTTGGCCTGTGATGCTCGGCCCGCATCGCTGGCGGTCTTGTGCCGGTGGTGAGGCCCGCACAGCAACCGCAGGTTGCTGTCCCGTTCGAGTAGCTCAAGCTCAGCTTCGGTCTTGGCCATGAACACGGGAACGATGTGGTCGACGTCGGTTCCTGGTGCGCCGCATCGGGCGGTGCCTTGCGCGTCGGTGGGCCATTGGCAGACGCCGGCGTCACGGGCGATGATCCGCTGACGGGTCCGCTTCCAGTCCTTGGCGCGAGGCTGTGACCTCCATGAGGAGTCGTCTCGCTGCCAGTAGCCGTCAGGCATGTGGTCTCCTCCTCTAGGCCACGTCGGAGAATCGGGGGTCGTCGGCGACCTGGGCGATGCGGTGGTCCTGGTACTTGCCGAGCTCGGTGGGCGCGGACACGAGGTAGGCCGCTTCGCGGGCGAACCGTCCAGAGAGGGACTTGTCTTCGCGGACGTGGTCGACGAGTTCCTTGTAGTCGTCTGCGAGTTCGGGTCGAACCTGGTTGACGTAGGCGACCAGGACGCCGGGCAGGTTGCCGGTGTCGGTGGTCATGGCGATGTCGTGGGCCCGCTCGAACAGAGCCTTCTGCAGGAGCGAGTCGTCGGCCCGGATCGCGGATCGGAGCTCGTCGGCGATGGCGTGCTCGTCGGAGAGCTTGGCTGCGCGTTCCCGGGCGTCGCGGAACGCCGCGGCGCGGGTGGCGGGGTCGTTGCCGTCCTTGCCGGTGGGGGCGAAGAAGCGGCGTTCGAGGGCCTGGCGGCGGGTGGCGCGTTCGGTCTTCTCGGTGTCGCGGAGCTGGGTGAGGCGCTCGCGGGTGTCGACGACGTTCCGGGACATGAGGGTGTCGCGGAGTTCGGCGGTGATCTCGTGGCGGTCGAAGCGTCCGCGGATCTTCTCGATGGTGCGGTCGTGGGCGGCGCGGATCTGTTCGGCCCGGTCGGCGTAGTTCGTGGTCATCGGTGTTCTCTCCTGTGTGTTCGGCGGTGGTCAGGTGTTGCGGTTCCGCTTGCGGCGGTCGGTGACCTTCCAGCCGCCGGCGCGGCCCTCGACCGTGACGGTCTGGTCGAGCATGTCGATGGTGGCCGTGACGTCGCCGGGGAGGTTGATCGTCAGGACGTCGTCGGGGGCGAGGCTGGTCTGCCTGCGGTTCGCGGTGCGGTGGCGGGTCTCGTTGGGGGTGGCCATGTGGTGGATCCCTTCTGTGTGGTTATGCGGCGGTCTGCCAGTAGCGGCAGTTGGCGCAGACGCCGGCGGCGTGGATGAGGACGCCGCAGGCGACGGTGAACGGGTAGATGGGGTCTGTGTCGTCGCCGGCGACGATGTGGCCGCAGGCGTCGCAGGTGCGGTCGGCTTCGGAGTCGGTGCCGATGCCGAGGAGGCGTGTGCAGTGCCCGCAGACGATGAGGCCGGGTTTCCACGCCGCGGATGCGACGGGTTGGGGCCGGGACGGGTGCGGGTTGTGGAGGCAGGTGTCTGCGGTGCCGGCGAACCAGCGGACGAGGGTGTCCAGGACGGACAGCCGGATCCATCCGGGGTGTTCGCGGGCGGGCATGTCCTCGGCGTGGTCGACTCGTCCGCGGGCGGCTGCGTTCTGGAGGCCGGTGCGGATCTGGGTAGCGGCGGCTTGGGCTTGGTCGCGGTACCAGGCGGGGAACCGGTCGCCGACTGCGGTGAGGGTTTCGGGGGTGAGGTCGCACAGGATGTCGTCGAGGGCGAGGACGGCGCGGCCGTGGTCGGTGGTCACTGTGGCTTCTCCTGGGTGCGGGTGGCCTTGTTGCGGTGCCGCGCGGCAAGTCCGTAGCGGCGGCGCTCGGACATCTCTTGCAGTCGCCGGCGGCGGCCGTCACGGCGGACCCTGTTCTCCTCCAGCCGGGCGGCGAGGCGGGCTTCTACGGCGTCGCGTAGATCGCGCTCCATGTCCGTCATGTCGCGGCGCCTTCCTCGATCCCGAGAGCTTCCCAACGGGTGCGAGGCGCCATCTTCCGGGCGTGCGTCAGGCAGTAGACCCCGTGCTCGTACCGGAGTGCGGACTCGCGACACCCGGTCATCTCACAGACGTCGACCTCAGGTTGGCCCGACAATAGAGAGGACCGCGACTCAAGCGACTCAAGCGGCTCGCTGAGGGGCTCTTGGGCCTCGCTGAGACGCGCTGAGTCGCTTGAGTCGCGGTCTTTCTTACTGTCGGTCTCGTTTTCCTCGCCGGGGTCCTTGAGCGTGATCCCGGCATAGGTCCGGACCTGCTTGCCGTCGATCCGGGGCCGGATCATCCGTACCTGCGGCGCGACCGCTTGCAGGTTGCGTCCGAAGATCTGCTTGGACCCGGCACTTCCGCGGCCGTTGTCCTCGCACCAGACCTTCCACGATGCCCAGATCAGATCAACGGTGACCTGATGGCCCGCACCGGTAAGGCAGCAGTCCCGGACGAACGCGCTCGTCGGCGAGGCGATGTCCTTCATAGCGGTCACGGCCTCAACCGACGACCCCGGCTCGCTCAGCCGCCCTTGCTCGTTCAGCCGGTCGAGTCCGTCCAATGCCCAGTTCAGGATCCCGCCGAGCTCAGCAGACAGCTTCCCTTCAAGCCCGGTGTCTTCTCTACCGAGCCACGATTGGGTCATGGTGAGGACGATGAACCGGTGCGCGATCACCCCGGACGCGTCACCGAATTGCGGCATCACGTTGGACAGGATCAGGAAGCGTGTCGGGAGGCGCCCGGTCCACGCGGGCTTGTACTTACGGTCGACCTCGACGCGGTCCTCACCACTGATAGTGAGCAGGCGTTCTACTACCTGGTTGCCGGTGTTCCCGGTGAGCCGGGCGTCGGAGATGATCGCGAAAGGCTTCCCGATCAGCGACGCCATGCCGAAGTTCGTCGCCAGGCTGGCCATGGTCGGTCCAGCGACGTTGCCGGCGCCGAGAAGGGCCGTGAGGGTCCGGCCGATCGTGCCCTTCCCCGATCGGGACGGCCCGAGCACCATGAGGATCTTGTGCAGGTGCGTCCGGCCGGACAGCACGTATCCGAAGTACTCCTGCACAGTCCGGATCGAGGCAATCGCGTCGGCGTCCTCGGCCTTGCCCTGCTCATCCTCGCGGCCTGTCGTGGGCCACAGTTCCGCCAGGAACTCCAGCCATTGCGTGGGCCTGGTCGCCGCGGCGTCGTAGTCGAACGGGACGCTGACCAGGTTGAAGTACGCCGGGGTGAGGTCGAGAAGCTGGCGGTCCGACAGCCTCAGCAGGCCATTACGGCACGCCACCAGCGGACTCCGCCCCTCCCCACCAGAGCGCCCGATCCATGCCGGCGCCTGTACCGCTTCGGGGAGGTGGCAGATAGCTGCCATGGCCTCCATGAGGTCGGAGATCTTCCGCTTGTTCGGCGCCCACGCTCGTAGCTCGACCGTGTCGCACCTGTTCTCGCCCTTGCCCTTGGTGACGATCTGGGCGTACTTCGCGTGCTCCAACCGGCGGTACAGCGTCGAGCGGATCTCACGGTCCTCGATCTCAGACCAGTGCGTCCGTTCCCACCGCATCCACGCTCCGCACCAATGCCGCAACGTCGAGACGCCATCGTGCTGCCAGGACTTCAAGATCTGGCGAGCGACCGCCATCGGGTTGGACGGCGCGGGCAGCGTCTCGGGATCAGGCTCAGTGTCCGGTGACGGCTCAGCCGGCGGCGGGGGCGTGTCGCACTGGCAGTAGTCCGGAGCGACCTCCCCGCACGTCGGGCACTTCGGAGGCTCCTCGAAGACGAGCTTCAAAGGGTTGGTCACGGGGCCTCCCTGGGCTTACTTGGCAGCCCGAACTGCTCGCGGGCACGGCCGCGGAGCTCGGCGAGGCGCTCGGGGGTGTATCCGGGGTAGCGGCGGGCCTGCAGCGTCATGAGCCGCGGGATGTTGCGGACGCTCTCGGCGACCGGGCGCCAGGCGCGGGCCATGTCTTCCTCGGCCTGGGCGTATCCGACGTCGACGCCGTGGGCGAAGAACAGCGCGGCAGCCTCCCGGTAGCCGGCGTTCCACGACTCCCGGTCACGTTCGGCCTGGTCGCCGATCTCAGCGACGAGCACGGCGGCCTTCTCGACGAGGCCCCGGAATGTGTCTGGCGTGTCGGTTACGCTGACGGTGGTCCTGGTGGGGGCCGAATCATGTGGGCGGCGCGCAACCTTGGCGGGGGGCGCGCCGTTCGGCATTTCGCTCACGCAGCCTCGCCCCCGCGCTGCTCAGTACGCAGACGCTCGACATGCTCTTTGAGCGACTCGACGACGACCAGTCGCTTGCGGCCGTGCTTGACCGACTCCAGTTGTCCGCTCGCGATCAGTCGCTTGATCGTTTCCCGGCCGACGCCGAGGATCTCGGCGGCGGTCGGGCCCTCCCAGTTCTTCTGCGGGGAGAGTGGCACTAGCAGGGGTTCCATCCCGAATCTCACCTCAGGACATGGAGACATGGGCACGTGGAGAAGTTGAAAATCCACGATCCTGACGCCCCCACGATAGGACCACTCAGAGCCGTCTGCAACCGTCCAGATCTTGAAAGAGCCAAGAAATCCCGTACCGTAGGGAGGCGTGACAGCACCCACTCCGATGAAGATCGAGCATCTGATCGGCCGCAACCTCGCCGAGTTGAGGCGAGAACGAGGCTGGAAGCAGTCGGATCTGGCCTGGCGGATGCAGACGATGGGCTTCAAGTGGACGCCCAACCACGTGACGCAGATCGAGACGCATCGCCGGGCCGTGTCGCTCCTTGAGGTGACTGCCCTCTCGTGGGTCTTCGAGGTGCCGATCCTGCGGTTCCTGTCTGGCACTGAAGACATAGAGATGCCGGACGAGAAGACCGTCGTGCCGCTGACTCACGTCCGTGCGGCACTCTCTGGCGATGTGTCTGTACAGCAGCAGGCGCGTGCAGACAGCGACGTCGAACGGTCGAATCTTGAGGAGGTCCGCAAGATCGCTAGGACGCTCGAAATCGAGCCCCGCATGCTTGATTGGCTGGCGCGGGAGATGTTCGATCGGCCGTTCAGCGAGGAACGTGACGCAAGGGCCGGCGACCTGTCGTATCTCCCAGAGCGGTCCGCGCGGTCCAAGCGTGGCCACATGAGCCGGACGATGACCGCCGAGGTGAGGGACTTCATCGACCAGCACGGGCTAGAGAAGCTGACCTCAAAGTATCGGCAGTACCAGCGGGACAAGCACGAGGAAACGGTCTCCCGCCTCAAGGCGATGCAGAGAGAGCGCGACGTTGACTGACCCGCAGCGGCCGAAGCGGAAGCCGCGAAAGAGGCGCAACCGGGACGCTCGGGCTTACCGCCGGCGCTCTGATGGCAAGTGGGTTGCGGTTGCCTATCTGCCCAACGGGAAGCGGCGGCCGTGCTACGGCGACACGGCCGAAGAGGCTGAGGACAAGCGGAAGCAGCTCTACCGCGAGCTAGAAGAGAATCAGCCGATCACCGTGGGGCGAACTGACACGTTAGGCCAGTTCCTCACTGGCCCATGGCTCAAGGTCATCCTTCCGCAGCGAGTTGAGGCCGGTCGACTGGCACAGAGCACGCTCGACAGCTACATGGACATGGCGGAGCGGCACATCGTGCCCGAGCTCGGCAAGGTGAAGCTCGTAGAGCTCAGCACGTTGCACGTTCAGGCGTGGATGCTGACCCTGTCGCAGAAGAAAAGCGGCCGGGCCCGGCGAAAGCTGCGACCTGGGGAGGACAAGCTCCCCGAGCCTGAGAGGCTCTCGGCGCGGACTATCGCCTACTGCCATGCGATCCTGCGAAAGGCTCTCAACGACGCCATGAAGGCGAAGCTGATCAGCGGAAACGTGTGCGCTGACGTTGAGCCACCACGCGTCGAGAAGAAGGAAGCCCGAGCACTCACGAAGGATGAGGCGCGGAAGCTTCTCGCCGCCGCGGCCGATCACCGGCTCTCGGCGTATTGGCTGGTCGTGCTGGCGTTGGGTTTGCGCCGCGGCGAGGGGCTCGGCCTGCATTGGATGGATTTCGACCTTGAGGCCGGCACGGTCAGGTTGCGGCTGAGCGTTCAGCGGCTCCGCGGCGAGAGGAACCCGGAGACAGGAAAGCACCGCGGGAAGCTGGTGGCGAAGGGGCTCAAGACCGACGCGTCAAAGGCCACGATCAAACTTCCCGCCTACGTGGTCGAGGCGGTCAAGCTGCACCGCAAGCAGCAGAGCGCTGAGCGCCTCGCCGCCCGCGTGTGGGCGAATGACGATCTGGTGTTCACGACGACGATCGGGACCGCCCTTGAGCCGAGGAACGTCAACCGCATGTGGCACGAGCTCTGTGACAAGGCCGGCGTCGAGCGGTGCCGGATTCACGATCTGCGGCACGCGTGCGGGTCGTTCCTGTTCGCCGATGGCGTCGACCTCAAGGTGATCCAGGGAGTGCTTCGGCACACCCGCCTTGCCACCACCAGTGAGGTGTACGTCCACCTGCTCGACGAGGTGCGAGACAAGGCAGCGGACACGATGCACGGGCTCCTGGTCGACCTCACGCGGAGGGACGACGAGACAGGATGAACCCCCTTGCTATTCGTAGTCGGCCGTCATACGGTGTATGACATGAGCGAACGGCGACCTACCTCCATCCGACTCACAGCGGCGCAAGAGCAGGCGCTCGACGAGATCGGCAAGCAGGAGGACCGGGACCGCTCATGGCTGATCCGGAAGGCCGTCGACGAGTTCATCGAGCGGCACCGCGAGGCCGAAAAATGAGCGCGCTGCTACACGGATTGCTACAGAAACGATCAGGGCGCCCCCTGAGATCAAGGGACGCCCTGGTCAGACAATGCGCACCCGAAGGGATTCGAACCCCTAACCTTCTGATCCGTAGTCAGATGCTCTATCCGTTGAGCTACGGGTGCCTGCCGGAGCTACTGTACCGGCTCTACGGGGTGTCGGCGAATCGGTTCTCGGGACGGGCACGGAGACGCCAGGGGTGTGACTTGAGTCACGGAACCCTTTGTGGCGGTGTTGCGCCAAAGGGGTGATTGAGACGGGAGTGACCTGCGAGTCTTGAGCCCGTCCATGCCCAACCCCCTGAAGGAGAATCCCCATGCGCATGTCCGCCACCAAGCTGGTCGGCGTCCTCGCCGTCGGTGGCCTGATGCTCGGTTCCACGGGCTGCGGCGCGGTCGACGCTATCGCGGGCGGGAAGAAGAAGACCGCCTGCAAGAACATCGAGACGGAGCTGCGTAGCTTCTCCACCAGCGGCATGTCGATGACGACGCCGAGCGGCGCCTCGGCGACCGCGCAGAAGTTCTCGGACACGGCGTCCAAGGTCCGGTCCGAGGGGCAGAACGCCGGCGGGGACGTCGAGACCGCGGCGACCGCGTTCGCGGGCGACCTCGACGAAACGGCGTCGATGCTGCGGCAGGTGCAGTCCGGCAGCACGTCCCCGCGCCAGCCCGACCTGGCGGGTATGCGGCAGCACGGGAACGACCTGGCCAAGGCCTGCGGGTTCACCGGCTTCTCGCTGGGCGGCTGACGACCCCGATCCGCTCCCGCGGCCCCGGGAGCGGGACGCCCGACGGCGTTTCCGACTATGCTGTCCAGGCCGCAGGTCAGACTTTGCCGGGTGACTCACCGAACCGGTAACCTGTCCTGAGCCTGATGGCTACTGGAGGATTCGCCTAGTCCGGTCTATGGCGCCGCACTGCTAATGCGGTTTGGGTGCAAGCCCATCCGGGGTTCAAATCCCCGATCCTCCGCCACTAACCAGCGGTTTCCTCGATCTCGTGCGGGTCGAGGAGGCCGCTGGTTTCGCGTTGGGGGCCGACGCGACGGGGGACCACGGCCGCGGCCGCCTCGGCGGCTTCCTCGAAGACCTGTAGGACCACGGCCGCGTAGACATCGTCCCGTCATACAGGTGGTCGATCTTGTGACCAGCCAGACGGGCAAGGGCTGCGTTCAGGACAATTACCGCCTGCCGCCCGTCCAGACGCGTGCGTGCGACTTCCAGCTTGAGCGGCCTGGGCACCAAACCGCGCACATCGAAGAAGTTCAGGCAGCCCTCATACCGCTCATCGGTTTCGGACGAAGCGCTGATCACGCGCGGGTTGAGCAGCACAAGCCGTTCAGCGTCCGGGGGCCGGGTGGGGCGATGAAGGCGGCGGTGCGGTCGAGCCTGACCTGCGTCGCACGGAAGGTCTTGACGGGACCTAAACCGTGATCGATGATCAAGGTCACTTCGCGGCGGCGGCTTCTACAACCGGTCCCGCCCATAAGCGGTTCGGGGGCGAAGGAGGCATGACATGCCCGCACTCAAAATGGCGGCCGCACTCATGACGGCGGCCCTGGCCACGACCGGCACAGTGGCCCTCAGCCCCGGGACGGCCTCGGCGGCGGACTGCGACGATTTCGAGACGCCGATCTGGCTCAAGACCTACAACAAGGCCCCGATCAGAAAAGGTCCCGCCAAGCACTGGGAGGTCGTCGCCTGGGTCCGCGCCGGCACGCGGCTGGCCTCCGACGGCGCCTGCATCAACAGCTCCGGCAACAAGTGGTTCCGCATCTACTACCCGCACACCGGCTGGATCTACTCCGGAAGCGTGTATCAGATCTGAACTCTCCCCATCGCCACAGGTGTAACAGTGTGGGTCGCTCTCCCGCCTCGACAATCCGCAGGGGAAGACCGTCCTCGCCATCGCGACAGGCCACCTGAGTGACGAGAGTTTCACCGAGTCCGTCGAAATGCCCGGTCTGGCGCGCCTGCACCAGGAAGCGTGAGAGTGGAAGTCCTTGCTGGCAGTGCGCGGCAGCGTCCGGCGACAGATCAAGTGCCGGTGGGCGGGCAGCGTGTAGTGCTCGGCAGACAGGGAAGGTGACGGCCAGATCCGAAGTGACCAAGGGGTGTGTTCATACCTCAGGCCTCCCCGTGAGGGGAGGGCTCGGATATCACGCACTCAGCGAACTGCTGTGGCAGGTCGCCGTTTGCTGCGCAGCACCAGGTGGACATTGAATGCGGTGATCACAGCGAGTGCGGCCAGCCCCAGCCAGAATCCGAGACTGACCTCTACCCTGATTCCGAGGTTGTCGAAGAATTTCGCAACTTCGGCTGGCGGCATAGTCGACGGCATTGGCAGAAACTCATGCCCTAGTACGTCCAGCGACTTCGAGGCCCACAGCCCGGTCGCTGCCAGGAGTCCACCGGAGACCGTCGCTGTAACGGCGGCGACGAAGCCCTGCTTCTGCGGACTGCGTGCCAGGACGGTACCCGCACCTACCACAAGCATGACGAGCAGGGCGACTGGGAGAACGCGGACCGACGCGGGAAACGTGTTCGCTTCAGTGGCGATGTTCCAACCGGTGAACCCTTCATCGACTATCCGTTTCAATTTCGGATGTCCTGACCCCGCGCTAGTGGCAATGCACGGCACGAACAGGAAGATCAGCAGAACAAGCACGAAACCAATCGGATTGACCAGCCGTGTCACCACCCGCTCAAGGGGAACCGATGCATGTTTCTGTATGTCGGTCATCTGCTGGACTATAGCCAGGTTAGCCGGGACCGGTCCCTGAATCGCCAGTACCGGCGCACCACGTGACGGGGGTTCCTACAGGGACCAGGGGGAGCCAGACACGCACGATGGGTTGATCATTCCGGAGTCGGCAGGCGATCCCGGCGGCTTTTATGCGGTCCACTGGCAGTGCCCAACGCTCCCTGCCACACCTATCGTCATCAATTAAGACTGATCAGTGGGCTGGAGTTGTCCGGACACCCTCTCCGTGGCACGTGGGCCTTGACGCGATGCTGTCGCGCCCCGGCGACGGGTTTCCGGGCGCTTGTCGGCCGGAAGTACTCAGGAAGCTGGTTGTGGGTCGGCTTTCCTTGCCCTGCTGGTACTGGCACTGGTCACCCACCTGAGGCGATCGGGGACCAGGCGATGCGGCGGACGGTGACGATTTGCCGCAACCGCGCCCGGAGGCCCGGCTGGCTTCGATCATGCGGTGACGGCCCGGCGTGGGGTGTCTCGGTGGTCGGGTCGGTGCGTCCTCTACCGGGGGCGTAGGCCGTCGAGGATTAGCTGGGCTATGTGTGCTGCGCGGTCGCGGCTGGTTTCTGCGCCGGCGTGGCGGATCGCGGCGAAGGCGCCGGCTACCAGCGCCATCACCTCGTCGACGGTGACGTCGGTGCGCACGGCGCCGGCCGCGTGGGCGCGATCGAGCAGGTCGGCGACGTGGCGGGTGAGATCCGCCGCGACATCCGGGGCGGCCGTGCGCAAGTCGAACTCGGCGGCCACCAGCGCGCTTTTCACCGCCACGTTCTCCGCGCCGTTGGCCATCATCCGTGACAGCAGCGTGAACAGGGCCGCGGGGTCATCGGTGGCGACCAGTGTTTCCGCCTCTGCCGCCAGTTGCTTGATCTGATCGATCGCGACGGCGAGATACAGCGCTTCCTTGGCCGGGAAGTGCCGGTGGACGGTGCCGGGGCCGACGCCAGCGCGCCGGGCGATCTCATCGAGGGAGACGCCGAGACCGTCCGTCGCGAACAGCTGCTGCGCGGTTTGAAGGACACGCTCGCGGTTGCGGCGGGCGTCTGCGCGCAACTCGCGGTCGCCGCGCGTCGCGGGTGCGGGGTCACGTGGCTGGCTGGTCATGTCGGACTCAGCATAACCGGGGCGCAGCACCGTATAGTGTGACTTGTAAGCGGGGCGCCGCACCGGTTATGAGGGGCGACGCACGAACCCGTCCACCGGCCACGAGGAGAGCACGTCGATGACCACACGCGAGGACGCCGGCGCCCTGGTGCGGCGGATGCAGGAGTGCTTCAACAGCCGGCGGTTCGACCAGGCCGCCGACCTGCACACTCCCGGCTTCTTCAGCCATCCGCTCGGCACCGCCGGATTCGAGGCCGGGAAGGACGCCTGGCGCACGCTCACCACCCGGTTCCCCGGCATCCGCGTCGTCGCCCAGGACATCCTGGTCGACGGCGACAGGGCCGCCGTCCGCTCGACCGTCGAGGGGATCGCCACCTCGGACGGCGACGCGCAGCCGATGCTGTTCGAGATCTTCCGCATCGAGGACGGCCGGTTCGCGGAGATGTGGGGGGCCAGTGCGGGATTCCCGTCCTCAGCCAGCCCCGAAGACTTGCTCAGCTAACTCCGAGAATGAAGGCGCGGCGGGGCGCGGCCGGGCATGACAGGACGTGTCCCTTCACGGCGGGCACCCTCCGGAAACGCGGGGCATGGAGCTGCCGGCCGTCCTGGCCTCGATCGCCGGTGTGCTCGGGCTGGTCGTTGGGGTGGGGCAGTTGCGGGTCGCGGTGCCGGCCCGCCGCGACGTCGGGCGCACCCGGCGTCGGCATGTCGACCGTCGCCCTGTGCGCCGCCGCCGAGGCGCGCAGGCGCGGCCGGCCGGTGTGGTTGGTGAACGCCTCGGACGCGGAGTCCTTGCGCGGCGGGGTTCTGGAGATCCTGCACCAGATCGATGCACCGGAAGCGGTGGCCCGGGCGGTCCGCGAGGGGACGGCCACCGCACCGGATCGGGTCTGGGAGGTGCTGTCAGGGCGACGAGGGCTGCTGGTGCTGGACAACGCGGACGATCCTGGCGTGCCGGCTGCCGGCGACGCTTCGGCACCGGCCGACGGCACCGGGTGGATCCGGCCCGGCGGCGGGCTCATGGTCCTGGTGACGACACGTCACACCGATGCGAGCACCTGGGGAGCGTGGGTCCGGATGCGGGCCTTGGGAACCCTTGACGACGCCAGCGCGGCGGCAGTGCTCCGCCGGGCCGCCTCTCAGGTGGACGATCCCGGCGGCGAGGCATTGGCGTTGGCGAGGCGGCTCGGGGGCCCGCCCTTGGCGCTGCACCTGGCGGGCGCTTACCTGGCGGCCCCGTTCGCCCGGTGGCGCAGCTTCGCCGGCCCGTGCCGGCCTGTCGGCGGCCGCTCGTCTCGGCGCCGAGCATCCTCTGACGTTGCGCACCGGTGCCACCATGGCGCGCGCGATCGCCGCACAAGGTCGCCACAGCGAGGCCACGGCGATGTTCGGTGACCTCCTAGACGTCATGCAGCGCGTCCTCGGCGACTCCCACAGCCTCACCACCGAGACACGCGAGGAACTCACCAGGCTGAGAAGTCGATCGTGACCCTGCCACCGGCCGTGCAGGCGCTTCCTAGACTCGGCCCCATGCTCAGACTCGGATTCCCGGTGATTGGTGTGACCGACGTTCCCCGTGCCGTGGCGTTCTGGACATCCGCGCTGGACCTGGTGCCCACGTCAGAGTGGGAGAGTGCGACCTGGAGAACACTGGAGCACGCGAATGGGTCGGGACGTGCACTTGGACTGATGCGCAGCGAGTCGCCTGCGCAGACGCATCCGCGAATCCATCTCGACCTGCTGGTGGACACGACGGCCGAGCAGGAAGCCGAGGTTGAGCGTCTGATCGGGCTTGGTGCCAGCAGGCTCGCCTGGGACATGTACCCACCGGATCCTGACTTCGTGGTGCTCGCCGACCCGGACGGCAACGCTTTTTGCGTCGTGGATCTGGGCCGAGCACCGTCCGGCACCGCCTGACGCCCGGCGGGCGCTCCGCGGAACGGCACCCGAGTGTCGGGAGGCTGCTCTACCGTGAGGGCGCATGGTTGATCATGCCCCCGCGCTCCGCGACGAGAACGTTCTGGTCATCCCCGACCCGTGGCTGGAGGATCTGATCCCCCGGCGCGGGGGCCTGGTCCCGGTGCCCGAGACCGAGCCGCGTGCGGAGGCGCACGCCACGGTGCGCGAGAGCCTGGAGGCCGCCCGGACGGTCGTCCGCAGCGTGCTGGAACACCGGGGCACCGTCGCCGAGCTGGCCGAGGTGGGCCTCGCCTACCTGAAGGGCGAGGCGACCCCGCTGGGGGCGGCGGTGGTCGCGCGGGTGGAGACGATGGCGCGGCTGAAATCGCGCTATGCCCAAGACGCCGACTGGACCGACTTTCTGGTGGCCGAGCACGGGCTCACCTTCGCCGCCTGCACGTTCGCCGAGATCGAGGGGATCTGGGTCTGGGGCGACGGCGGGATGACCGTCCTCGATGAGGAGCCGGGCTACGTCCTGCGCGGGACGGACGATCTGGACCACGCCCACTGGGTGCCGCGCGGCGCTGGCTTGCGGATGCGGGCGCTGCTGGCCGCGGCGGAGGACGATGCCCGCGCCGCGGCCGTCGAGGCGCTGGCCGGGCTCCGCACGGATCCGGTGAAGCGGCTGATCACGTCGTTCCTGGTGCCGGACGGCACGGAGTGGGTGGACGAGTGCTGCGAGGAACCACCGAAGCGGCAGTCCTACACGACTTCGGCCGGAGCCAAGCTGCTGTGGTGGTCGCTGGGTACGGCCGAGCAGGTCGAACGGCTCGGTGACTGGGCCGTCCTCGGAAGCGGCGAGTGGTCTCCCGATGTGCTGTACACCGTGATCGACGGGCTGGGTGAGGCCGCGGCGCCGGTGCTGGCGCGGTCGCTCGACGGGGACGCGGAGCCGAAGGACCGGCGGCGCATCGTGGACGCGCTGGCGCGGATCCCGGGCGACGAGGCGTTCCAGATCATGGGCGGCTGCCTCGACAAGGTGAACGTCCTCCCCGCGATGGAGGCGATGATCGAGCGGTTCCCCGTCCGGGCGCTGCGGATCCTGCCGGAGCTGAGCACCGGTACCTCCAAGCGGTCGGCGCTGGCGGCCGGGCTGCTGAACGCGCATCTTGAGGCGCACCCCGGCCTGGTCGAGACGGTGGAACTGAGCGCGCGGACCCGGGCCGCGCTCGACGCCGTCCAGGCGAAGCGCGTGGCCGAGGCGCCCGAAGACCAGGTCCCGAAAGCCCTGCGGAAGGGCGGAAAGAAGGGGGCACCCGGGTGGGCGCCTCCGGCGGCGATGCCGCAGATCCTGCTGCGGGGCCGGGAACACGCGCTGCCCGCGGCCGCGACCGGTCACCTGGTCGAGGAGCTGGGCAAGGCGAGCCCGCGACGCGCGCCGACGCAACGCCTGAGTGATGCGCTGGACGCACTCGACTCCGGGTCGCTGGCCGAGTTCGGCTGGAGCCTGTTCGAACGTTGGCGCGTGTCCGGTGAGGCGACGCGGATCGGCTGGGCGCTGGCGCAGCTGAGCTGGACCGGCGACGACGAGATCGCGCGGCGGCTGGGCGGGATGGCCCGTTTCTGGCCCGGCCAGGACGGGATCCAGCTGCCGCTGAAGGCACTGGACGTGCTGTCCGGGATCGGCACCGACGTCGCGGTCATGCAGCTGCACCTGGTCGCGGAGAAGGCCCGGCCCAAGCGGCTCAAGAAGAAGGCGGGGCAGCTGCTGACCGAGGTGGCCGACGACCGCGGCCTCACGATGGACCAGCTCGGCGACCGGATCGTCCCCGACTTCGGCCTGGACGCCGACAGCGGCATGACGCTCGACTACGGGCCCCGGTCGTTCACGGTGGGCTTCGACGAGCAGCTGAAGCCGGTCGTGTTCGACGGCAAGGGCACGCTCCGCAAGACGCTGCCCAAGCCGGGCGCGAAGGACGACCCGGAGGCGGCGCCCGCCGCGCACCGGACGTTCACCGGCCTGAAGAAGGACGTCCGGACGGTCGCCACCGACCAGATCCTCCGGATGGAGCGGGCCATGGCCGAGCAGCGGCGATGGACGACCGAGGACTTCCGGCGGCTCTTCGTCCGCCACCCGCTGCTGTGGCACCTCGTCAGGCGCATGGTCTGGCTGCACGACGGGGACGGGACCACGGCGTTCCGGATCGCCGAGGACCGCACGTTCGCCGACGTGAACGACAAGGCCCTGGCGCTGCCCGAGTCCGGCGAGGTCCGGATCGCCCACCCGGTGCACCTGGGGGATGGCGTGGCGGCCTGGTCCGAGGTCTTCGCCGACTACGAGATCCTGCAGCCGTTCCCCCAGCTCGGCCGTCCCGTCCACGCGTTCACGGACGAAGAAAGCGCCGGCAACCGGCTCGACCGGGTCGTGGACGTCGTGGTCGGCGTCGGGAAGGCGCTGGGCCTGGAACGCCATGGCTGGACGCGCGGCACACCCGAGGACGCGGGCGTCCAGCACTGCCTGACCCGGTACGTGGCGGGCCGCACGGTCGTGCTGGACGTGAGCCCGGGCTTCCCGGTCATGTCCCCTGCCGAATGGCCCGAGCAGACCCTCGGCCTCGTCTGGATCGCCGAATCCGAGGCGTCGGATTTCCGCACCTCAAAGGCGACGTTCGGTGAACTGGACGACGTCGACGCCTCCGAGCTGCTCCTGACGCTGCAGACGCTGGCCGACTCGGCGGACAGCACATGAGCGGGTGACCCGCCGAACCACTCAGGGCGTCTTCTGGCGCTCCTCGTCCAGCCGCCGCGCGATGTCCGCCCGCAGCGCCTTCTTGTCGATCTTTCCGAGCTTGGTGGCGGGCAGCGCGTCCACCGTGACCACGCGGTCGGGGAACTTGAAGCGCGCGACCTCCGCCCGCTCCATGGCGTCGTGCACATCGTCCAGCGCGATGTCGCGGTCCGGTTCGGGAACGACGTACAGGCAGACGCGTTCGCCCAGGTCGGCATCCGGCATCGCGACGGCGGCGGCCTGCGTCACGCCGGGCACCCGGTAGGCGAGGTTCTCGATCTCCTCGGCGGAGATGTTCTCCCCCGCCCGGTTGATCATGTCCTTGTCGCGGCCCTCGACGACGAGGTTGCCGTCGGGACGCAGCCGGACGATGTCGCCGGTGCGGTACCAGCCGTCCGGGGTGAAGGCGCGGGCGTTGTGCTCCTCAGCCCGGTAGTAGCCGCGCGGGGTGTAAGGGCCGCGTGTGAGCAGCAGGCCGGGTGTGTCGCCGGGCACGGGCCGGCCCGAGTCGTCGACCACCAGGATCTCGTCGGCGGGGCACATCGGACGTCCCTGCGTGGTGCAGATGACGTCGTCGGGATCGTCGAGCCGGGTGTAGTTGAGCAGCCCTTCCGCCATGCCGAAGACCTGCTGGAGGGTGCAGCCGAGCGTCGGCCGGACGCGGAAGGCGACCTCGTCGGCGAGACGCGCGCCTCCGACCTGCAGCACGCGCAGCGAGCCGAGGTCGCGGCCCGGGTCGGCGTGCCGGTGGTCGAGCCAGCGCTGGGCGATGGCCGGGACCGCGGCCGTGGCGGTCACCCCCTCGCGCTCGATCGCGGCGAACGCGTCCGCGGGGCGAGGCGACCCCATCACGACCCGGCCACCGCACAGGAGCGTGCCGAGCAGACCCGGGCAGGCCAGCGCGAAGTTGTGGGCGAGCGGCAGTGCCGCGTAGTAGACCGTGTCCGGCCCGAAACCCGACACCTCGGCACTGCGCCTGGCGTTGTAGACGTAGTCGTCGTGGGTGCGGGCGATGAGTTTGGGCAGTCCGGTGGTGCCGCCCGACAGCAGGAACAGGGCCACCGACCGGCTGCCGGGACGGTACGCGTCCACGGTCGCCCGCGCCGCGGAACCTTCCGGCGGAGAGCACAGCGCGTGCAGGTCCACCGCGCCGGGAGCCGTCGGCTTGCCCAGCACCAGCAGATGTCTCAGAACCGGATTGTCCCGCTGGATCTCGGTGGCCATCGCCTGGTGGTCGAAGTCTCGGAGCACGTCCGGAACCGCGATCGCGACCGCCTCGGCGTGCTCGGCGAGATAGGCGATCTCATGCCTTCGGTGGCCGGGCAGTGCCATCACGGGGATCACCCCGAGGCGCAGGCAGGCGAACGTCAGGACGGTGAACTCGATGCTGTTGGGCAGTTGCAGGACGATCCGGTCGTCCAGCCGCAGCCCGAGTTCGGCCAGCCGCACGGCGGCGGCGTCGGCGCTTTCGGCGAGTTCCCGGTAGGTCAGCCTGCGCCCGTCCTCGACGAGGGCCACCGCGTCGGGACGGGTGTCGGCGACCGGGAGCAGTTCGTCGCCGATGGGCCGGCCCTGCCAGTAGCCCTCCTCGACGTAACGCCGGGCGTCGTCCTCCGGCCACGGGACGGCGTGCTCACGTGTCGGACTCGGCCGTGCTGGTTCAGGCCGTGCTGATTCAGGCCGTGCGAGTTCAGGCATTGTCGTTCTCCTCTCGGCGGACGACGACGGCGTCGAGGGCGACGAGGCCGTCGGAGGTGAGCCGCAGCGGATTGATCTCGATCTCGGCGACGCCGGGACTCGCGACCAGCGCGCCGGACAGGGCCGCCACCAGCGCTCCGAACTCCCGCCGGTCCAGGACCGGGCCGCCGCGCCAGCCGTCCAGCAGCGGGCCGGCCGCCAGGTCGTCCGGCATGGCGGCCGCGTGCGCGGGGGCCACCGGCGCGAGCCTGATCGCGACGTCCGCGAGCGCCTCGGCCGCGGTGCCGCCGAGGCCGGCGAGCACGACGGGGCCGAACACCGGGTCCCGGCGGACGCCCACCACCAGATCGACGCCCGCCGGCGCCATGGCCTCGACGAGGACGCGGTCGGCGCCGATGGCGTCCAAGGCGGTGTCGAGGGCGGCCGGGGTCCGGACGTCCAGGTGGACTCCGCCCGCTTCCGTCTTGTGCAGGATCTCGGCGTCGAGCACCTTCACCGCCACCGGTGCACCGAGGTCGGCGAGCGCCTGGTGCGCCTCCTGCCGCGAACCGCAGGCGCGGCGTCGCGGAGTGCGGATGCCCAGCGTCTCCAGGAAGGTCTTGGCGGCGTGCTCGTCGAGCGGGCCGGGCGGCAGCGGGCGTCCGGGCGACGGCTCCGTGTCGTGCCGGGCGCGCAGCCGGGCGTCGGCCACCAGCGCCCGGACGGCGTTCGCCGCTGCCGTGGGGGTCGTGACCGCGGGAACGCCGAGCTTGTGCAGCCGGGCCCGCTCCTCGCGCACCTCCTCGTCCGGCCCGCCGACGGCGATCACGGCGGGGATCGCGGACGGCAGATCCGCCGCCTGCGCCGCCGCGACCAGGTCCACACTGCCCGGCTCCATCAGCGCGTACACCGCGAGCAGGTCGATCTCCGGATCGGCGGCGACCGTCTTCAGCAGAGCGGGGAACGTCTCGCCGGGACGGCCGGTGTCCACGGGGTTGCGCTGGAACGTCAGCGGTGGCAGCAGCCCTCCCAGCTCGGTCCGCGTGCCGGAGGAGAGCTCGGGGACGCGGACACCGGCGGCGCCGACCCGGTCGGCCAGAATCAGTCCGGGCCCGGCCTGGGCGGTGACGATGCCGACGCCGGGGTCGGCTGCCGGGCGCAGCCGCACCCTCGACAGCACTGTGACCGCGTCGACGAGTTCGCGTTCGTCGTCGACCACGACGGCTCCGGCGTCCCGGACGGCGGCGCGGGTGGTCCGCCACGAGGTGGCGAGGGCGCCGGTGTGGGAGCGGGCGAAGTCCCCGACGTCCGTCCGGCCGACCACCAGGGCCGCGACCGGTTTCACCGCCGCCAGCCGCCGCAGCGCGGCGACCAGGCGCGGCCCGTCCGGAACGGACTCCAGGTGAAGCGCGACCGCCGTGGTCTCCGGGTCGTCCGCGAGATGGTCGAGGACGTCGGCGGCGGTGACGTCCAGGCCCGCGCCGATCCCGACCCCGAGGCTGATCCCGCTGCCGGCGCCCGCGAACTCGAACGACAGGGCATGGTTGACCCCGCCGCTGGCCGCGACGACGGCGACGCCGCCGGGCGGCACCAGGGCGGCACCGGGCACGAAGCTCGCCGTCAGGCCACGGCCGGGTGCGAGGAAACCGGAGGTGTTGGGCCCGAGGAGCCGGACGCCGGTCTCCTCGGCGACCCGCCGCAGCGCACGCTCGGCCTCCTCCCCGGCCGGGCCGATCTCGCCGAAGCCGCCCGCGCAGACCAGGGCGGCGCGGCAGCCGGCCGCCGCGGCCTCGGCGAGCGCGTCCGCACAGGCCGCCGCCGGAACGCAGAGCACGGCCAGGTCCAGGTCGGCGCCGGTGTGCGCGCGGGCCTGCGCTACGGACGCGAAGACGCCCGCCGCCAGGTCGGGGTTACGGGAGTTGACCAGCGCGCGGGTGCCGGGGAAGGCCGCCAGCGAGCGCGCCATCGCCGCGCCGAGTTTGGCTCCCCGGCGGGAGGCGCCGATCACGGCGATCCCGGACGGGGCGAACAGGGGGGTCAGGTCACCGTTCACGCGGCCCGCCCCCCGGCCGGCGAGCCGACGAGGTCGGCCCGGCCGGACAGCAGCAGCGTCTCGGCACGGTCGTCGTCCAGGGAATCCTCCATGATCAGGGCCGGGATGCCGTGTCCCAGCCGGGCCTGCTCGGCGACCAGCACGCGGGTGAGGGGCGTCCCGCCGTGCACGGCCGCCAGCGGGGGCGGCCCGACGTCCACGGCGGCGGCGAGGCGCGCGAACGTGCCGGGCAGATCGGACTCGGTGTCCGGCGCGGCGAGCCACAACCCGTGGCCGGCCGCCGCCGCGCCGTCCCGCAGGGGCACCTGTGCACCGCCTGGCAGGGTCGCGACGGCGCCGTCCGATGTGGCGTCGATCGTCACCCGGCGTCCGGTGGACGTGTGCGCGCCGACCGTCAGCAGCGAGTGGAGCGGCGTCACGCCGTGCCGCTTCCGCCAGTCGGCCTCGACCTCGGCGACGAAGCCGGGGTCGCGCTGGGCGAGCTTGGACTTCCCGATGCTGCGGGACAGGAAGTGGAAGGCGAACTGGAGCGGATCGAAGGCGTCGTGATACCGGCCGAAGTGCTCCCACCAGGCCAGGCTCGGGCGCGCCGAGTTCTGGATCTTCTCCACCGGCGGCTTGCGGGCCGCCTCGTAGGCCGCCAGCGCGGATTCGAGGTCGCCGGGGTGCTCGGTGAGGCCGGCGGCCAGCGCGATCGCGTCCTCCATCGCCATCTTCGTGCCCGAGCCCACCGAGAAGTGGGCGGTGTGCACGGCGTCGCCGAGCAGGACGACGTTGCCCGAATGCCAGCGGTGCGCCCGCCGGGTACGGAAGTTGGCCCAGCGCGAGTTGTTCACCAGCAGCCGGCGCCCGCCGATCTGCTCGGCGAACAGGTCCTCCAGGTAGCGCCTGGTCTTCTCGTCGCTCGGGCCGGGCGGGCTCGCGACGTCGAACTCGTCCAGCCCGGCCGCCCGCCAGGTCTCCTCGTCGGTCTCCACGATGAACGTGCTGACGTCCTCGCTGATCGGGTACCCGTGGACGGCGAACACCCCGTGGGGACCGCGCTCGTGGACGAAGGTCAGCCCGTCGAACATGTAGTCGGTGCCGAACCAGATGAACTTCGCGGACGCGACATCGACGCGGGGGCGCAGTTCGGCGGCCAGGCTCTCCCGGAAGCGCGAGTTGGCGCCGTCCGCCGCCACGATCAGGTCGTGGCCGGGCAGGTCCTCCGGGCCGGAGATCTCCGTGCCGTAGCGCAGGTCGACGCCGACCTCGGTGGCCCGGGCCCGCATGAGGGCGAGCAGCGTCCGGCGGTGGATCGCCGCCATGCCGTTGCCGCCGCAGGTGATCCGCTCGCCCTTCAGGCGCACCTCGATGGGATCCCAGTGCCGCCCGTGGCCTGCCAGGGCCTCTCGCAGCACCGGGTCGGCCCGGTGGATGTTGGCGAGGGTCGCGTCCGAGAACACCACGCCGAACCCGAAGACGTCGTCCGGCCGGTTGCGCTCGAAGACCGTCACCTCCGCCGACGGGTGGGCCTGCTTGATCAACGTGGCGAAGAAGAGCCCGCCGGGGCCGCCTCCCACGCACGCGATCCTGGAGTCCATGGGGTACCTGCCTCCTGTTGACGATCCCCGTACTGTCATGCCGGCAACCGGCTGCTTCGCCGGACTTTGCCGGGCTTTGGGACGGCCGCCCGGTGCCGGGCGGCCGTCCGCGCGCGTCAGGCGGGCTGCCGGGCGCCCGCCCTGGACGGCACCGCGCCCGCCGCCTTCTCCTTCGCAGGCAGGAACAGCACCAGGGCGACCCCCAGCGTGGCCGGGATCGCGAAAGCGTAGAAGTTCCAGGAGACGTCGATGTCCGCCGCCAGCAGGTAGCCGCCGAAGGTCGGCCCCAGGATGGCGCCGAGGCGTCCGATCCCCAGGGTCCAGCCGAGCGCGGTCGCCCTGATCTCCGCCGGGAAGTGCATGGCCACATAGGCGTTGATCATGATCTGCGTGCCGACCGTGCCGAAGCCCGCGACCGCGACGAGCACGTACATCAGCGGTTCGGCCGTCGCGAAACTGAGCAGCGTGATGGAGACGGCGGCGGTGAGGAACGCGGACGCGGTCACGGGCTTCATGCCCAGCCGGTCCCCGAGAGGCGCGACGAGGACGGTGCCGACCACGGCGCCCGCGTTCATCACGACGAGGAACAGCAGCGAGCTGGACAGCGGGAAGCCCGCGGACTTCATGATCTGGGGCAGCCAGGTATTGAGGCCGTAGACCAGCAGCAGTCCGAGGAAGCTGGTGAGCGCGAACAGCAGGGTGGGCATCAGGTGGCGGCGTTCGAACAGCGCGGTCACGCCGAGCCGCCGTGGCGGGACGGCAGGGCCCTCGGACCCGGCCAGCTCTTCCGGGGGGTGTGGGGGGTCGTCCCCCCACCCGAGATCGGCTCGCTTCGGCTTCTCGTGGCGGCCCCGCGCGGCCAGGAAGCTCTCCGACTCCGGCAGCAGCCGCCAGAGCACGGGCACGAGCAGCAGCGGGGCGGCGGCCGTCCAGTACATGACGCGGAAGCCGTACTCGGGCATGAGGTTCATGGTCAGCACGGCGGCCAGCACGCCGCCCACCGAGTATCCGGAGAACATGATCGCGTTGTTGAGGCTCCGCCGGTCGGCCCGCGAGTGCTCGGCGGTGAGCGCGACGGCGGTCGGCATGACACCGCCGAGCCCGAGCCCGGCGATCATCCGGAACAGGCCGAACCAGGTGGGGCTCGGGGCCAGCGCGCAGCCGATCATGGCGAGGGAGAACCAGGCGACGCCGATCATCATGACCTTGCGCCGTCCGATGAGGTCGGTGACGGTGCCCGCGACCAGCGCGCCGACGAGCATTCCGATCAGCGCGTAGCTGCCGATCGCGCCCGCCTCCGTCTTGGTCAGGCCCCAGTCGCGGTACTCCAGCAGGCCGGGGAGGGTGGCGCCGTAGATGATCAGGTCGTAGCCGTCGAAGACGATCACCGCGAAGCACAGTGCCGTGACGGTCAGCTCGGTGCGCCGGGTCGTTCGCGCAGGTGGTGGGCTCATGCCGGCTCAGTCCTCCGGGGCCGGGGATGGGATGCCACGGAGTATGTGTCACTATCAAGACGTCCGTCAAGAGAATGAAATTAATAAGGTGAGGATCGACTTTGGATCCTGTCCGTCATCGATCACTTCGGAGACGGCCGCCGATGATGGGATAGTCGTGGCGAACGCGCGTCTACAGGAGGAGTCAGCCCGGTGAAGCCCCGGTCCATCGTCTTCGACCTCTTCGGCGACTATGTGCGGTACCGCGGCGGCGCCGCCCGGTTGCGCACGCTCAGCACGCTGATGGGGTGCTTCGACATCGGAGAGAGCACCGTCCGGGTGGTGCTGTCCCGGTTGCGCAAGGAGGGCTGGTTCGACGCGCGGCGTGAGGGCCGGGAGAGCGTCTACGCGCTGAACCCGCGCAGCCTGCGCCTCCTGGACGAGGGCCGCTCGCGGATCTTCGACCGGGTGCGCGACGACTGGGACGGCGACTGGCACATGGTCATCTACTCGGTGCCGGAGACCGACCGCGGCATCCGCGAACGGATCCGCAAGGAGCTGGCCTGGCTCGGGTTCGGCCCACTGGCCCCCTCGACGTACATCTGCCCGCACGACCGCGTCCAGCAGGTCAGGGAGAAGTTCGCCGACGAGCCGGTCGTGCGGCTCGACACCCTGCGCTGCCGGTCCCGCGGCCTTCCGGTCGACCGGGACATGGCCGCGCGCTGCTGGGACCTGGACGCGCTCAACGAGGACTACCGGGAGCTGATGCGGACCTACCACGGCCGGCTGCCGTCGTACCGCGCCGGCTACCTGAGCCCGAAGGAGGCACTGATCGAGCGGATGCGGCTGACGTACGACTACCGGAAGTTCCCCTTCCGGGATCCCGACCTGCCGGTCGAGCTGCTTCCCGCGGGCTGGGCCGGACGCGACGCGCACGAGATGTTCCTGGAGGCCCACTCCCTGCTCGGCCCTCCGGCGGAGCGCTTCTTCGACGAGGTCGCGGGGTCGTCCGCTCCGGCCGCCTGACCGCCCGCCAGGCCCCATATGTGCAAGACTCTTGACGGCCGTCCTAGAATTGACACAACTTAGGGTCGAACGCCAAGGGGGCCGACACCCATGACATCCACTCATCCGAACCCGGTCACGCTCGTCGCGGCCGACGGCGCGGACCAGCCCGTGCGGACGCCGGAGCTGGAGGCGCTTTACCGCGGGTTCGAGTCCGAGCTGCTGACCCCGCTGTGGACCGAGATCGGCGATCTCATGCCGCCACACCCGCGCTCGAAGGCGCTGCCGCACCTGTGGCGGTGGGACCGGCTGCTCCCGATGGCCGAACGCGCCGGCGAGCTGGTCCCGGTCGGGCGCGGCGGCGAACGCCGGGCGATCGCGCTCGCCAACCCCGGGCTCGGCGGGCAGCCGTTCGCCACCCCGACGCTGTGGGCCGCGATCCAGTACCTCAACCCCGGTGAGGACGCGCCGGTGCACCGGCACACCCAGAACGCCTTCCGGTTCGTGGTGGAGGGCGAGGGCGTGTGGACGGTCGTGGACGGCGACCCCGTCGCCATGCGGCGCGGCGACTTCCTGCCGCAGGCCGGCTGGCACTGGCACGGCCACCACAACGTCACCGACCGGCCGATGGCCTGGATCGACGGCCTGGACATCCCGTTCCAGTACTTCGCCGGCTCCACGTTCTTCGAGTTCGGCCCGGACGAGGTCGAGACGCGGGACGCGCCCGAACGCTCCCGGTCCGAGCGGCTCTGGGGCCACCCCGGACTGCGCCCGCTCACCCATCTGGAGCCGGCGCCGGCCACGCCGCTGCTCGCCTACCGGTGGGAGCACACCGACCGGGCGCTGTCGGAGCAGCTGGCCCTGGAGGCCGAGGGGCACCGGGTCACGGTCGAGCCCGGTCACGCCGCCGTCCGCTACACGAACCCGACGACCGGCGGCGACGTGATGCCGACCGTGCGGGCGGAGTTCCACCGGCTCGCGCCCGGCACGCGGACCGGCCCGGCCCGCGAGGTCGGCTCCTCGGTGTACCAGGTGTTCGAGGGCACCGGCGAGGTGAGCGTGGGCGAGCGCACCTGGACCGCCACGCGCGGCGACCTGTTCGTCGTGCCGTCCTGGCAGCCGCTGACGCTCACCACCGAGCACGGCCTCGACCTGTTCCGCTTCAGCGACACCCCCATCTTCGAGCGGCTGCACCAGCACCGCGTCCAGACCAGCGCCACCACCCCGGAGAGCACCCCGTGAAGATCGCCACCGTCCGCACCCCCGAGGGAAGCCGCGCCGCCCGGCTCGATGACGACGGGTACGTCCTGCTGGACGCCCCCGACGCGGGCGCGCTGCTCGAACGCGAGGACTGGGCCGACGCGGCGGCGTCCGCCAAGGGCGCGCCGCTGAGCCCGGACGCCACCGCCCTCGCACCGGTCGTGCCGCGACCAGGCAAGATCTTTTGCGTCGGGCTCAACTACCGCAAGCACATCCTGGAGATGGGGCGCGCCCTGCCCGAGCACCCCACCCTGTTCGCCAAGTTCTCCGACGCCCTGATCGGCCCCGCGGACGACATCCGGCTCGCGCCCGAATCGTCGGCCGTCGACTGGGAGGCCGAGCTCACCGTGGTGATCGGGCGGACCGTCCGGCGCGCGTCCGAGCGGGAGGCCGAGGCCGCGATCGCCGGCTTCACCGTGATGAACGACGTCACCATGCGCGACTGGCAGTTCCGAACCAAGGAGTGGCTGCAGGGGAAGACCTTCGAGGGCACGACGCCGCTCGGCCCGGTCCTGGTCACCCCGGACGAACTGCCGGGCGGTGTCCGTCCGGCGCTCGACCTCACCTGCCGGGTCAACGGCGAGGTGATGCAGCAGGCGGACACCTCGGAGCTGGTCTTCGACCCGGTCCAGCTCATTCGCTACGCGTCCACGGTCATCACCCTGCGGCCCGGGGACGTCATCGCCACCGGCACCCCGGGCGGGGTCGGCCACGCCCGCAAGCCGCCGCGCCACCTCGCCGACCGCGACGTCGTGATCACCGAGATCGAGGGCATCGGCCGCCTGGAGAACACCGCGAGGACGGCATGACCGCCCGCGCCTGGATGGACCGGGGCACCGAGCTTTTTCTCGGCGCGCTGGACCGGCTGACCGACGACGAACTCACTGCGCCGACCCCCCTGCCCGGGTGGACGCGCCGGCATGTCGTCGCCCACGTGCACGGCAACGCCGAGGCACTGCGACGCCTGCTGAGCTGGGCGGCCACCGGCGTCGAGAACCGCATGTACGCCGGGCCGGACCAGCGCGCGGAGGAGATCGAGAGGCTGTCGGCGCTGCCCGCGGGCGAACTGCGCACCCTCGTCCACCGGTCGGCCGGCCTGCTCGCCGCGGACATGGACGCACTTCCGGAAGACGCCTGGGACAACCCGGTGGTCACCGCGCAGGGCCGTACCGTCCCGGCAGCGGAGATTCAGTGGATGCGGTCGAGGGAGGTCTGCGTCCACACCGTCGACCTCGACGCCGGCGTGACCTTCGCCGACCTGCCCGACGACTTCAACGCCGCCCTCGTCACCGAGGTCGCCGCCAAGCACGCGAGCACGGGCAACGCCGCCCGGCTCGCCGAGTGGCTGACAGGACGCACCGCCACCGCCCCCGCCCTCAAGCCCTGGCTCTGACCGTCACCACGGACCGAACCGCACGCCCGGGATGCGACGCCTCATGGGCGTACCGCTCGGCTGGAACGGGGCTGTGCGGGCGTCCGCACAGCCCCGCTCAACCTGCCCGGGCTACTTGAACGCGGGCATCAGGTGTTCGTGGATGAGGCGGAGCTGGCCGTCCACGTCGGGAACGCCGGCGAGGTCGCGGCCGGTGAAGCTCTTCACCAGACCGGGGTCGGTGATCGCGCAGATCATGTGGTTGACGCCGGTCGGGGCGATGTCCTTCTCGATCTTGGCGCGGACCTCCTCGGGGGTGCCCGCGAGGGACAGCTTCTCGGTGATCTCAGGGGTGGTCAGCTCGATGCCCTTGGCCAGGTCGCCGGCGCCGATGGCCTCGATGATCGGGGCCATGTCCGCCGGGTCGACGCCGTTGCGCTCCAGTTGCTCGGGCGGCATCGCCGAGGCGTACAGGCCGACCATGCTGCGGGCCGCCTCCTTGGCCGCGGCCGAGTCGGGGCCGACCGCGAAGACCACCCAGGCGCCGATGTCCAGCGACCGCCAGTCCTTGCCCGCGCGCTCGGCGCCCGCCCTGACGTGCTCGACCGCGTACTCGTATGCGTCGCGCGAGTAGCTGAGCGCGTGGTGCACGCCGTCGGACAGCTCACCGGCCGCCTCGAACGACTTCGGCCCGCGCATCGCGCCGATCTTGACCGGCAGCCGCTCCTGGACGGGACGGGCGAAGGTGAACAGGCCGTCGTAGGAGTAGAACTCGCCGTCGCGGGTGATGGTGCCCTCGTCCAGCAGGGTCCGGACGACCGCGACGGCCTCCTTCACCCGGGTGAGCGGCTTGGTCTTCGCCCAGTCGATCTTGTACTGGGCCAGCACGCCGAAGTTGCCGCTGCCCAGGACGACCTCGGCGCGGCCGCCGGTGAGCTCGTCCAGCGTCGCGGCGGCCTGTGCGATCAGGGACGGCTCGCGCAGCGTCACCGCCGACACCGACGGGCCGAGGCGGATCTGCGAGGTGTTCGCCGCGGCGGCGGCGAACAGCAGCCACAGGTCCTTGTGCCACGGTTCGTCGGCCGCGTACACGGCGTAGAACCCGAGCTCGTCGGCGAGCTCGATCGAGGCCAGCGACTCCGAGAGAGGGTAGTCGGGGAGCATGGCGTAGCTGAACTTCACAGGAAAACGTCTCCTTGCGGTGCGCGCCTTCACGCACGCTTCGGGGATGTGGGAGAGCGTAGGTCCTGCAAAGTGGCCGACGAGTCACCATCAGCTACTTTTCCCCGTATTTCAGGATTTTGAGGTCTCTCTCGGAGTGATCAGGAAGCGCCTGCGCGTGCCAGGATGCGACGGCGCACCCGGTGGGTGCGCTTCTCGGCCTCTCCCTCCGGGACGCCCTTCGGGGCGGCGCGCACCTCGATGCGTCCGTCCTGGATCCGCGTCTCGTAGCAGGGCTGCGGCGCGCTGGCCGGGCCGCGCACGATGCCGCCGTCGGTGAACCGGAACGTGCTGCCGTGCCACGGGCACACGACGCAGCCGTCTTCGAACGTCCCTTCGCCCAGCGGGCCGCCCATGTGACTGCAGGTCGCGGCCAGCGCGTACACCTTGCCGGACATCCGGTGGAGCAGGATCTGGACGCCGCCCGCTTCGACCGTGCGGTGGTCGCCGTCGGCCAGATCGCCCTCCGCCAGCGTCGGCGTCCACTCCTCCGGCCCTTGTTCCCAGGCGGTGCGGTTCACGTTGACGCCCCGGACGAACGACAGGTGACCGCCGAGGTAGGCGCTCGCCGCCAGCACGCCGAACCCGACGAACCCCAGCACCTTGCCCCTCCGGCGGTTGCCCCTGATGCGTTCGACGAGCGACGCCGCGTACAGGCCCAGCGCCGTGGTGTTGCCCGCGGCGTGGACCAGCCCGACCCGGCTCTCCGCCCCCATCGTGTCGGACCAGTCGTTCAGCCCGGTGACGGCGGTGGGCACGGCGGCGGCGACGCCGGCCGTCACCAGCAGATCGGCCGCCTGCTCGGACTCGGATCCCCCCACGGCGTCCAGCAGCGCGGCCATGGTCCACGCGCCGATCGGCACGTCGGTGAGCGCAGGGTGCAGCGGATGCCCCTGAAAGGTCCCGCTCAGCAGATTGCGGACGAGACGCGGCCGTACCGTCCGCTGGACCACCTTGCTCACCGGCTCGGCGGCCCTGTCGAGCGCCTCCGCCCTCTCCAGCCGACGAACCGTCTTCTGCGGCATGCTCATCCCGGCCTCCCCAAGGCACGACTTCACTAGTCCGCTCCCTATCCCCCGCGCATCCCCCAAAACACCCGCCCCCTTCACCACCGGGCTCGGGAGTTCACTTTCCGGGTTCCGCGCGGGGCACCGATGAGTGCTCGGCTCTACCTGGGTCAGTACAGGCGACACCCCGACCCGACACAGAGGACGACATGGCACTCGACCTTTTCGCCGGCATCCCCGTCACCGACTACTCAGCGGCGCTGCCGTGGTACGAGCGATTCTTCGGTGGGCCGCCATCGTTCCTGCCGAACGACATCGAGGCGGTGTGGGAGGTCGCCGAACACCGGTACGTCTACATCGTCCAGGACCCGGAACGGGCGGGGAACGCACTGATGCTCTCGTTCGTCGACGATCTCGGCGACCGGGTCGCCGAGATCTCCCGCCGGGGCATCGAGCCCGCGAAGCGCGAAACGTACGCCAACGGCGTGGCCAAGGTGACCTATCGCGACGCGGAGGGCAACGAGATCAGCTTCGGCGGGAGTTCATGACCTCCATGATCCGCATGAACCCGGACGTGCCGTGTCCCCGCTCGACGACGCGCCGCGCCATGTCCTCGACCGCGCGCATCACGCGCACGTCGATGCCATGGGCTTCGGAAGTGTCGATGATGTGATCGATGGTCGACAGGGCGGAGGTGATCGGGTTGGCCTCGCCGGAGAACCCGCCGCCGTCCACGTCCGCCGCGAACTGCTCGAAGATCGGCGGAAGGACGGCACCGATGCCCTTGGCGAACGGCGCCAGCTCGGCCGCGCTGATCCCCTCGGCGCCGGCCACGGCCAGCGCGTGCGCATAGCCCGCCATCGCGGTCCAGAAGATGTCGAGCAACGCGATGTCGTAGGCGGCCGCCCGGCCGACGTCCTCGCCGAGGTGGATGTGGCCGCCCCCGAGGGCGTCCAGCACCGGCCGGTGCTCCCGGTACAGCTCCTCCGGGCCGCTGTAGAGGAACACCGCGTCCGGCGTTCCGATGGTGGTGGTCGGTGTCATGATCGCGCCGTCCAGGTACCCGACACCGTGCCCGTCCGCCCAGGCCGCGGTGGTCCGGGCCCGGTCGGGGACGTCGGCGCTCAGATTCACGACCGTGCGCCCCTTGAGCGCGTCGGTGACCGCGCCGCTCCGCACGACGGCGTCCACCGCATCGGAGTTCACGACGCAGACCACGGTCAACGCGCTCGCGGCGACCGCCTCTTCCGGCGATCGGGCCTCGGCCGCGCCCCGCGCGACCAGGTCGCCACCCTTGCCCCGCGTCCGGTTCCAGACCGTGGTCCGCACTCCGGCGTCCAGGAAGGCTCCGGCCAGGGCCCGGCCCATCGGTCCCAGGCCGAGCACAGTGACGGCAGACTGTTCGGTGTGTGAGGACATGACTCAACTCCTGCGTGAATGTCGGCACATGTAATGAATGGGGATGGAAGATGACGCGCAGCCGCGCTCAGGATCCGAATGTCTGCGGAGTGACCGCCGCCGTCGCCGTGATCGACGGCAAGTGGAAGACGATCCTGCTGTGGCTGCTGGAATCGCGTCCGCACCGTCCCGGTGAACTGCGCCGGCGACTGCCCGGCCTCACCGAGAAGGTGCTGACTCAGACCCTCAGGGAGATGGAGGGCGACGGACTCGTCCATCGTGAGGTGCACGAGGAACGTCCGCTGAAGACCGTGTATTCGCTGACCGCGTTCGGTCGCGACCTGTCCGAGGCATTGGCGCCGCTCTCCGAATGGGGCCACCGCCGCCTGGAGAGACTGGCCGAATCCGAACCGGCCTCCTGATACACCGCCACGCCTCCGTCTCGCCTGCGTCTGGGAGTCGTCCGACCGCCCATGACCAAGCTTCAGGCCAGCACTTCCCGCCCACAAGTACCCACAAAAATGTGGCTATCGCTCGCAGGAGTGTCGGTCGCCGGCGTTAGTTTGCGGTGCCATGGTCGAGACGGTGAACGTTCCGGGCGAGTGGCGTGAGCAGATCCATCCTAGGCGCGGCGGCACGGCCGGGCCTCGGGCCGTCCTGGACGAGGACGCGGCGCTGAAGGCTCGCGAATGGGAGCGCGCGGCGTGGCCGATCGTCGAGGAGATGCTGGAGCACGAGCGCACCGTCCCCGAGATCGGCCGGGCCGTGCGGGCATGGGCGGACGGTGAGCCCGACCCGGCGGGCGCGGCGGCCGTCGCCGCGGTCGTGCTGGAGCACCTTGAGGGCACCGACGGTGCGGCCTTCCTGGACGCCTGGGTGCTGGACCGCGGGCTCGCCTTCGCCGCCTGCGCGGTCACCGAGGCGTCCTCGATCGCGCTCGGGCCGGTGCTGCGGCAGGTGACACCCGACCCCGACGGCGTCATCCGGCTCATCGCCTACTCCGATCCGTCCGAAGGGTGGCGCGGCGAGATCCGGCGCTCCACCTCCACAGACCACTTCGGCGTGAACCGGTGGATCGCCGGGGACGCGGTGGTCAAGCGGCTCCGCACGCTGCTGGCGGCGGCCCCGGAGGCCGAGTACCGCGACGCCGTCGCGCGCCTGTCGGCACACCGGGGTGACGCCCTCGGGCGCCGCACGGCGTCCTACCTCGTCCCGACCGAGACGGCCTGGATGGACGAGTCGGTCGGCGACTCCTTCGGTGACAGAGTCCTCGACCTTGAACACGTGCTCTGCTCGCTGTCCAGCGCCGCGCACGTCGCCAGGGTCGGCTGGACGCCCGAGGTCACCCCGGCCGTGATCGGAACGCTGCTCGACGGGCTGGGGGCGGACGCTCTCCCGCTGCTCAACCGGGCGCTCAGGTTCGCCTCCGACGATGCCGCCGAGGCGCGCACGATCGTGAAGGCCCTCCTGGAGATCGCCGACGAGGGGGTCTTCCTCTTCCTGCTCGACCACATGGGTGAATCGGGGATGCCGGCCGCCCTGCAGCAGGCGGCCGAGCGGCATCCGGCACATGCGCTCCGAGCGTTGGTGCCGCTGGCCGGCGACGACACCACCCGGGGTCTGCAGACGGCCGGAGTTCTGCGGGGGCTGCTGCACAGGGACCTTGGCCTGGCCGAGGCGCTGCCACCGGGGGCCGTCGAGGCGCTGCTGCCGCGACCGGCCGTCCCGGACGGCGACGACCTGCCCGATGTTCTCGCCGGCAAGCCCGCCCGCAGTGCGAAGGTCGACTGGGCCGACCCGGCGCTGCTTCCGCAGATCCGCACGCGTGGCGGCGACAGGGCCCTGCCCGCGAACGCGACGAAGCGCCTGCTGACCCTGCTCGCCACGAAGGCGCCCGAGGTCGCGGACGTCCACGAGTTCTGCGACCGGCACTCGCTGGCCGAGTTCTCCTGGGCGCTGTTCCAGCGCTGGCACGCGCTCGGCGCGCCCAGCCGGCACAACTGGGCGCTGGCGCAGCTCGGCCTGATCGGCGACGACACCACCGTGCGCCGGCTCAGCCCGCTGATCAGGCTGTGGCCGGGCGAGGGCCGTACCGGCCGCGCCGCCGCCGCGCTCGACGTCCTCGCCCGGATCGGCTCCGACGTCGCCCTCACTCACCTGTTCGAGCTGACCCGGCGGGGCAGGTACAAGGGGCTCAAGGCCAGGGCGGCCCGCAAGATCGACGAGATCGCCGCCGCGCGCGGCATCACCCCGGACGCCCTCGCCGACCGCGCCGTCCCGGACTTCGGCCTGGACGAAGAGGGCACCCTCGTCCTCGACTACGGCCCGCGCCGGTTCACCGTGACCTTCGACGAGCAGCTTGTTCCGCTGGTCGTGGAGCCGAACGGCAAGATTCGCAAGAGCGCGCCCAAGCCGGGCCCCAAGGACGATCCCGCCCTCGCTCCGGCCGCGCACGCCCTGTTCACCGGCCTCAAGAAGGACCTGCGGACGATCGCCGACCAGGAGATCAAGCGCCTCGAACTGGCCATGACCACCCGGCGCGGCTGGACGCCGGACGACTTCCGCGCCCTGTTCGTCACCCATCCACTGCTGGGGCACATCGCCCGCAGGCTGGTATGGATCACCGACACCGGTACGGCCTTCCGCGTCGCGGAGGACCGTACTTACGCCGACATCAACGACGACGCGTTCGTTCCGGCGCCCGGCGCTCGCGTCAGCATCGCCCACCCGATCCTGCTGGACGACGACCTCGACGCCTGGGCGGAACTGTTCGCCGACTACGAGATCCTGCAGCCGTTCGAGCAGCTCGGGCGGCCCGTCTACCGGCTCACCGGCGACGAGCGCGCCGCGCACCGGCTCGCCCGGGTCGAAGGACTCGTGCTGTCCTACGGCAAGGCAAAGGGCCATTCCCAGGGGCGCTGGGAGTCCCTGGACGCCAACGGCGATTTCGCAGGCGGCTGGCTTGCCCGGCGCGACCCCGCCGGCCTGTACGTCGTCGCCGACCTGAGCCCCGGCCTCTACTACTACATGTACGGCGAGGGCGAGGACCAGAAGATCAACACTCTGTGGGCCGGCGCGGTTCCGGCCAACGCGCCGCAGGACACGGTGCCGCTCGGCCAGGTGGATCCGGTCACGCTGAGCGAGGCCGTTCACGACCTCGTCCGAAGCGCCTCCTAGCTGCTGAAACAGGCGTAGAGGCCAGTCGTTCGGTAAGGAAGGGAGGTGGACCCGACCGGAGTTCCACAGTTCCAGGGAGAAGACATGTCCTCTCGAATGAACCCGTATCTCACGTTCAACGGCGACGCCCGCCAGGCGATGGAGTTCTACGCGGACGTGTTCGGCGGCACCCCGGCCTTCAACACCTTCGCCGAGTTCGGCGGCTCGGACTCGGCGGACGCCGATCGGATCATGCACGGGATGCTGGAGACCGACGCCGGCTACACCATCATGGCCGGAGACGTCACCGCCGACATGCAGTTCGAGCCCATGGCGGGCGCGTCGATCAGCCTCAGCGGCGACGACGCCGATGTCCTGCGCGGCTACTGGGAGAAGCTGTCCGCGGAGGGGACCGTCAGGATGCCCTTGGAGAAGCAGGTCTGGGGCGACGAGTTCGGCATGTGCGTCGACAGGTTCGGCGTACCGTGGATGGTCAACATCAGCAGCCGACAGGGCTAGGACGGGCAGGTGGACGGGTGACGGCGGCCGGCTCGTGGCGCAACCGGGTGATCGCGGAGTGCACGGCCAAGCCGGGTGCGATCGAGGACTACCCGTTCGGCGACGAGGTGGCCGTGTTCAAGGTGGCCGGGCGGATGTTCGCGCTGGTACCGCTGGGCGCGTCGCCGGGGAGTGTCAGCCTCAAGTGCGATCCCGACCTGGCCGACGACTTGCGTGCCCGCTATGCCGCGATAACTCCGGGCTATCACCTCAACAAGCGGCACTGGAACACCGTCGTCCTCGACGGCTCGGTGCCGGACGATGAGGTTCTGGAGCTGATCGCCCACTCCTACGAACTGGTGGTGGCACGGCTGACCAAGGCCCAGCGGAAAGAACTCGCCCCAGAGCGATGAATCCGCGGGGCGCGGACGGTACACATCCCGACCGGTGAGGGTCGGCCCCTACAGGAGCCGACCCGGTTCGAGGAGGGATGTTCACGATGAACAGCAATGAGACGGCCGTCCGCGAAGTGCTCGGACAGCTCTACGAGGCGTGGGCCGACGGCGACGCCGACGCGTTCGCCGACCTCTACGTCGAGGACGCGACCGTGGTGATGCCCGGCGTGTTCCACCAGGGGCGCACGGCGGTGCGCGACTTCATGGCCGCGGCGTTCGCCGGCCCGCTGAAGGGCTCCCGGGGCTTGGACGAGCCGCAGAGCATCCGCGTGGACGGCGACACCGCCGTCATCGTCAGCAAGGCGGGCATCATCATGGCCGGGGAGCAGGATCTTCCTGCCGAACGCGAGCGAGTCGCCACCTGGGTGCTGTCGCGGCGGGACGGCCGGTGGCTCGTCTCCGCCTACGCCAACGCACCCGCCGCCTGACCGGAGGTTCCCCTGAGATGGACGAGGACTTCGATTCCCACCGCCGCGAGCTTCTGGTGCACTGCTATCGGATGGTCGGCTCGGTGCACGAGGCGGAGGATCTCGTCCAGGAGACGATGCTGCGCGCCTGGCGGGCCCGGGACCGCTACGACGAGCGGCTGGCGTCCGTCCGCACCTGGCTTTACAGGATCGCGACGAACGTGTGCCTGACGGCGCTGCGGGGGCGGGCCAGGCGTCCGCTCCCGTCCGGGCTCGGCGGGCCGAGCGACGACCCGGACGCGCCGCTCGCCCCGGCGTTCGACGTGCCGTGGCTGCAGCCGTTCCCGGACGCGCTGCTGGACGACCCGGCGTCGCGGGTCGTCCGGCGCGGCAGCATGCGCCTCGCGCTGGTCGCGGCGATGCAGGCGCTGCCGCCCCGGCAGCGGGCCGTGCTCATCCTGCGGGACGTCCTGGAGTTCAGCGCCGCCGAGGTCGCGGAACTGCTGGAGACGTCCCCGGCCGCGGTGAACAGCGCCCTTCAGCGCGCGCGGGCCGGGCTGTCCGGCGTCGCCCCGGAGGAGGAGATCGCCGAGCCGGACGACGCCGCCGTCACCGCCGTCCTGGACCGCTACATCGCCTCCTTCGAGGCCGGCGACGTCGACGGCCTGGTGGACCTCCTGACCGACGACGCCGTCCTGGAGATGCCGCCCGTCCCGCTCTGGTACCTCGGCCGGCGCGACTACGGGCGGTTCATGGCACGCATCTTCGCGGCGCGCGGCACCGGCTGGCGCGCGGTCCCGACGTCCGCCAACCGGCAGCCGGCCCTCGCCGCTTACCACCTGTCCGACGGCGCGTACCGCCTCCACACCCTGCAGATCCTGACCGTGACCCCGAAGGGCGTCGCGCGCAATGTCGTCTTCCAGGACGCACGGGTGTTCGCCGCGTTCGACCTGCCGGAGACCCTCGGCTGATGTCGAAGGCGGCTTTCGGTTGTGGGCAATTGAATCGGAGGCGAACGTAGACTGGACGGCATGACGGGCACGGCCGACGACCTTCTGAAGCTGGACGCGCAGGTCTGCTTCGCACTGCACGCGACCTCGCGGGCGTTCGACGCGCTCTACCGCACCGAGTTGCGGGCCCTAGGGCTGACCTATCCGCAATATCTGGCCATGCTCGTGCTCTGGGAGACGGACGGCCTCACCGTCAAGCGTCTCGGCGAGCGTCTCCGCCTCGACTCCGGAACCCTGTCCCCCCTGCTCAAGCGCATGGAGGCCGGCGGCCTTGTGGAGCGCCACCGGAGCCGGGAGGACGAGCGGTCCGTCTCGGTCCACCTGACCGAACAGGGTGCCGCGCTCCGGATGCGGGCGCTGGACGTCCCCCGGCACATGCTCGCCTCGACCGGCCTCAGCCCCCACGAGCTGGCCGACCTGCGCCGAACCCTGCAGCGCGTGACCGAGCACCTGGACGCGGCCACCGACTCCGCCGCCTAGCGTCCGCGCGGTCGACCCTGGTCAGTGGTGGCCCAGTGGCGAAGGATGTGCGGAGCGAGGTCGGCTGCGCGCTCGTGCGGGAAGAAGAGCTTGCCGCCCGCGATCTCGACCGGGTCTCCTGCGCCAGGGATGGTGTCGTGCAGCCAGTGCGCCCACTTCAGGTCGAAGAAGTCGTCGTCGGTCGCCCAGGTGATCAGCGTGGGGACGGACAGGGCGCGCAGAGCCGGCTCCGCGGCGAGCAGGTCGTCCGGTCCGAGTCCGGCGATCAGTTGCTGGAATCGCGCGGCTGCGGCCGGGGTGCCCATGACCGGCTGGAGGAACGCGTCGACCAGTTCCGCGCTCAGGAACTGAGGGTCCTGATAGCCCGTAGTGAAGATCGCCCGGGCGGCGGCAGGGTCGGCGAGAACCGCCGGAGCGGCCGGTGCCAGCTGACCCGCGCGGGCCGCCTCGACGGTGGCGGCCATCGCGGCCGGCGGGATGTTGTCGCGTGTCTCGCAGTTGGTCAGGGTCAGCGTGCGGAGCAGTTCGGGGTGGCGGGCGGCGAACACCTGGGCGATCGCACCTCCGGTGTCGTGAGCGACCAGGTCGACCTGGTCAAGGTGCAGGCTCTCGCACACCTCGGCGAGGGTGCCGGCGAACGCACCCACCGTGAGCCGGTGTTCGGACGGGGCCGGGCTCTGCCCGTGGAGCGGCAGGTCGATGGCGACACAGCGCCGCGTGTCGGCGAGCAACGGAATCAGGTTGTGCCACAGATAGGCGCTGGTGGCGACCCCATGCACGAACAGGGCCGCCGGCCCGGTGCCGATCTCGACATAGCTCACCTCGCCGGCCTGGGTGCGGACGGTGTGGCGGTGGTCGTCGAACCCGGTCAGGAACATGGCTGCCTCCGTGATCGTAGAGTGAACGCGGGAACATCAAGAAACCGACTGTCGGTCTAGAAATTAGAGACCGACTGTCGGTTTGTCAATGGAGGTGCGTGTGGATCGACGCGTTGGACGAGGGCAGGCGACCCGGCGGCACTTGGTCGAGGTGGCGACGGAACTGTTCGCCGAGCGCGGCTACGAGGGCACCTCGATCGAAGCCGTCCTGGAGCAGGCCGGGGTGAGTCGCGGATCTCTCTATCACCACTTCCCGGGCAAGGACCGCCTGTTCGAGGCGGTGGTGGAGGCGGTCCATGCGCAGGTCGGTGAAGCCACGCTCGCGGCCGCCAACGCAAGCGGGGCGACCGAGGCCCACGATCTTCTCAAGGCGGCCGAGCTGGCCTGGATCCGACTCGCCGGCGACGCGGTCGTGCGCCGGATCCTGCTGATCGACGCCCCGACCGTGCTGGGCTGGCGTCGCTGGCGCGACATCGAGGAGCAGTACAGCCTGGGCATGCTCAAGGCCGTCCTCCAAGAGGCCGCCACCGCCGGTCGCGTGCCGGCGCGACTCGTCGAACCGTTCGCGCACATCCTGCTGGCCGTCGGCAACGAGATGGCGCTGGTCATCGCCTTGGCCGACGACGTACCGGCCGCCCAGGCCGCTGCCGAGGCCGCCGTCGAGGAGTTCCTCACCCGCCTGTTGCGACCGGCCGATTCAGAGAACACCGGCCCGGCCACCGAAACCGACGGCGGCGTTCAGCAGCGCTGAGTGAACGCGGGCGACGCACGTGGCGTGGACGTCTGCGCGGCCTGGGCCGCGCAGACCTGACCACATCCGACCTGCTGGCCGTGGCATCCAGTGGCATCCACGCCGTGGTCACGCGCCACGGCGCCGACCGGCTCCGCCTAGCGTCCGCGCGCGGCGCGCTCCGCGGCCGCGTGCCACCAGCCCGGAGGCGACGGGCCGACGACCTTCGAGGTGGGCTGGTCCGGATGCAGCCCGAGGCGGCGAAGCGCATCGTCCCGGACGTTGATGCTGTACCAGCCGTGCCAGCGCCCGTCGGGGCCCGGCCCGCAGGCCAGTCCTATGGTGACGTCGTCGTTTTCGAACGGCATCCAGTCGATGCCGCGATCACGCAGTCAACCGCGCAGGGCGGCCGTGGGCCGCAGGCTGCCCGGAACGTTCTCATACGCCACGACGGTCGTCCACCGATCCATACGACCATGATGCCGCAGGCGTGGGGCCGCGGGCGAGTGCCGGGAGTGGGGTAAGGCCGTGCCACAACCGCCCCCCGTCTCCGTCCACCCTGCCGAACAGGGCGCCCCCTCCGGCCGCGGGCACTGGACGTCCCCCAGCACATGCCGGTGGCGGTGTGCGAGCCCCTGGGGCGAGGGTGTCGCCAGGCCGCCGTCTGGTGTCTCGGAGGTTTGACCCGGATGGTCGGCGAGGGTTCGCGCAGTGTCGACATTCAGCGCCCGGCATGGACGGTTCCTACGAGCCGACGTCGAACCGGCTCTACTGCCTCAACCAAAACCCGAGAGCGTCACTCAGAGTTACGCTCTCTGAACAGCGGAGGAGAAACAATGCCGCAGCAGTACTCCGATCTGGACGAGGGCGACGCCGCCCAGGTCCAAGGCGAACTGGAAGACGGTCACCAGGCGGCAGGCAGGGTTCCGGTCACGGAAACCGTGCCCGAGTCCGACGGGACCGTTACCGTCATCGACCACACCTGACTGTGGGTGAGGACTGATTCGATCGTGCCCTCCTGAACTCAGGGGGCAGGATTCACCCGCACCCCAGGGGTCTCTCCCTGGGGTGCGTCTCGTCGGGGATCCGGGTCATCACTGCGGCTTCCCTCGGTGACCGGGCAGCGACGCAAGCTGCGTATGCCGGTCGAGGACGCCGGCATACGGGGCACGGCGGCAACGCGTACTCGCAGGGGTCGATCGGTTCTGGACGAAGACGTCCCGGTGGAGGCGGCGGCAAGGCCGCCTCCACCGGGACATTAGTAGGCCCCAGCTCAGGGCCCGTCAGTCGCCGCCCTGGTCGACAGCCTTCTGGGCCCTCTCGACCATGGCATCGGCCGCCAGAGCGGTGTTGGTTGCGGACTGCAAGGCGGTAGTTGCCGGCAGCGGGTCGCTGCGCACCGCGTCAAGCTTTGCGGCCGCGTCCGTCTGGGCGGCCTTGGCCACCGCGAGTTGTTCTTGCGGCGTGAGCTCGAAGCTCATGCTTCCTCCTGGGCTCTTGATTGGGTTTGGGTGTGCATGTTGCATCGATGACTCTTGCCGTGATCAGGCGTTTGTCAAGTCATCCCACCGCCGACTTCAATGATTCAAGCTGCCTGTCCTCGATCGCTGTTTATGCCAGCGTCTTCCGCGTCGTTTAGGCGGTGCCGGCAAGCGAAGAACGCCTCCTTCCATGGCCGGTCCGGGCTGATTTTGAGGATGCGTTTGCGGGGTGGCGGGCGGGGAGGTGCCAGATTCGGTGGCGGAGCGTGTCCGGCTCGGCGTCCTTGAGGTCTTCCTGGTCGTGGAGACCGAGGAGGCGGGCCCAGGAGGTGAGGTCGGCGGCGATGTTCGCGGCCAATCAGCCCGGTCCGCAGGCCAGTCCTATGGTGACCTTGTCGTTTTCGACGGGTGCCGCGCCCGCCGAGGCGGGCGCGGCACCCGGTGTCAGGGGCGGTCGCCTGGTTCGTTGACGATGCCTACGGCCACGCGGACCTCCATGAACTGGAGGGTTCCGCTCTTCACCACGTTCTTCTTGCCGTCGTCTCCCTCGTGGGCGTGGTCCTGGACTGTGATGGAGCGCTCGCCGAGGTAGCTGTACGTCTTCGGGTCGAGGAGCACCTCGTCCCGCAGCCAGCCCTCCTTGCCGATCAGGCCGAGGGTGATCGCCGGGCGCCCGGCCGCGTCGACGGCTCCGCCGGTCGCTGTCACACCGGGGATCAGCTTGATCGCCTGGAAGATCGCCGCCTCCGTCCTCGGCGGGTGGACGCTGCCGGCGAGGATCGTCACCAACGTGTGGAACGCCAGCTCGTAGCCGGACTCGGGCGTGCCGCCGACCTCGCGCAGGAGTGCTTGCGGGTCGGCGGGGAGCGGGTCGAATCTGGCCACGCGGGGGGCGGTCTCGTTCCCGGGTGACTTGGTCAGCTTGCCGTCCTCGTAGGCGGCGTACTCGTTCTTGCCGTCCAGGCGCCGCCACAACTCCCAGCTGCGCGTCTTGTAGGGGCCCCGGTGGCGATCCCGGACGGCACCGCCGGGGCAGTGGTCCTGAACTCGGTGTAGAGCCACTGCTGGGGGCCGGGCGCGGTGTAGGGCCGGGACTTCGCCGCGGCGGCGGCCCGGTCGAGCACCACGGCCGCCTGGGCGACCGAACCCACATGGGGGATCACCTGGCGAGGACGTCCGTGGTCGTCGTCGCCCACGAGCGTCACCCCGGCGGCGGACGCGATCGCGGCCACCGTGCCGACCGCCGCGATACGGACGGCCAGCCGAGGCGACCTGCGCCGGGGACGCGCGGCCTCTTGATGCGGTGCCGCCGTGATGTCGTCCATCAGCCGCCGTGCCGCGGGCCTGCCGGCCTGTCCGGCGAGTGCGTCGTCATGGACGCGGGCCAGCGAACGGACCAGGTTGTCGGTGGATCGGCTCGTACGTCGCCATGTAGAGGGCCTCGAATCTGGCCGTTCGGTCACCCATCGATGGCCTGGTCTTCCAGTTGCCGCATGGAGCTCTCCTTCCGAGGGATCACCCCATACGTGCCGGAAAGACCGCGGACGTTACACCGAAGCCCGCCCGCCTGGAAGTGGATGCTCCAGATGCGGAATGCGGGCGAGGACCGGGAGTGGGGTCAGCCCGTAGGCGTAGTAGTCGACGGTGTCTGCGCCGTTCTTGCGGGCCGCGGTGACCTTGGCCGCGAGGTGGTCGGCTGAAGTGGTGTCGGGGTGGCCTGGGCGCAGGACGGCTCGGAGGACCGGTTCGGAGCCGAGAGCCTTCCGGTAGGCGGCCACGTCTTCGGCCACGCGCATGGTGTCGTGGGCGTAGCAGAGGATCGCGTAGGACGGGACGACCGAGGCCAGCGCGGTCGGGTCGACACCGATCCGCCAGGCGGAGGCGGCGGCCGGGGCGCCCGCGGGACGTCCGTCGGCGTAGCCCAGGACGGCGCCCGTCAGGTCCACGAACGTCAACCGGGAGCCCTCGGCCGACACTGCTTCGGCGACCTCGGCGGTCAGGGAGGTGACGATCGGCGCACGGGCCTGGGCGTAGGCGGTGAGGACGTGTGGGAGGTCCTTGGTGGGCGGGCCTCCGTCCAGGACGGTGGTCGTCAAGCGGGACGCCTCGGCGCGGGCCTCCTCCGCGTGGGGGATGCAGGCGACGCAGTGCGGGCAGAAGCACAGGCCCAGGGCGAATTCGGCGGCCGGGCCCAGCTCCACGAAGGAGCGCTCGTGGTGGTAGCCGTGGCCGAACGTCCCGAAATGGAGGGATTCGGCGACGACCGAGTCGACGCCTTGGCGGGCCATGGCACGGCCGAGGGCAACCGCATAGGCACGGACGTCCGGGTTGGACGGGCACAGGTCGGCGGGCGCGGCACGGTCGCCGAAGCAGTTCTCCTGGGTGACGTCCGGGAAGGCCAGGCCAAGGGTGGTGTTGTGCAGGAAGACGCCCCAGCCGTGCAACGCAACGCCAAGGGCGCGGGTCTCCTCTCGGAGGCTGCGTATGGGCTCCTGGTCGGCGTCCCTCTGAACGGGTGGTCTCAGTCGGAGCCCGTCGAAGAGGTCGCCAGGAGGGAAGTGGATGCCGTCGTAGCGGAAGGTGACGCGGGTACGGCCGTGCGGGGTCACGTCTCTGGCGCGGTGGTAGGCGGCACCGATGGTGATGGACGAGACGCCATGGGAGAGGATCTGCGCCGCGTCCGCGCGGCGCAGATCCTCCACCAGGACATAGAGGGACGAGTCCATCAACTCTTCTTGTGAGCGACGAAGTCGATCTCGACCAGGATGTTCATCAGGTCGGAGCCGACGGTGGTGCGCACCGGGTACGGCTCGCTGAAGTGCGCCCGGTACACCTCGTCGTAGGCGGCGAAGTCGCGGTGCAGGTCCTGCAGATGGACGGTCGACTTCACCACGTCGTCCAGGGTCAGGCCGTGCTCGGCGAGGATCGCGGTCAGGTTGGCGAGGACCTGCCGGGTCTGCGTGGCGACGTCCGTGCCGACGGTCTCGCCGGTCTTCGGATCGATCGGTCCCATTCCGGACGTGTACACGAAATCGGCGACCACGAGCCCCTGCGAGTAGGTGCCGAGGGGCGCGGGCGCGTCCGGGCTGCGGAGTTCACGCTTGCTCATATCCGTCTCCTTCAACGGGTGACGTTGTCTTCGGCGGCTTTCAGAAGGTCCAGGTCGGCGCGGCTCGGCAGGCCCTCCCAGTCACCGCGGACGGTGACGGCGTACGCGCCGGCGGCCGTGGCGGTGGCCAGCCGGGCGGCGATGGGAAGGCCGCGGACGAACTCGGCCAGGTACCCGGCGGCGAACGCGTCCCCCGCGCCGACCGGGTCGACGACCGGAACGCGGTGGGCGGGCTGGACGTGCAGGCGCCCGTCGCAGAACGCCACGGCCCCGGCGGCTCCCCGCTTGACCAGGACCTCGCGCGGGCCGAGCGCGGCCAGGCCGGTGGCGAGCCCGGTGGGGTCTTCGCCGGGAACGACCAGCCGCGCCTCCTGCTCGGTCGCGAACACCAGGTCGGCGCGCTTGACCAGGTTGTGCAGGCATTCCCCGGCCTCCGCGGGCGTCCACAGCGCAGCGCGGTAGTTGAGGTCGAGCGAAACCGGCACGCCCGCGTCCCGTGCCGTCTCGATGGCGTCGTCCAAGGCCTTACGGGCCGTGTCGCCGATCGCGGCGGTGATGCCGGTGACGTGCAGGACGCGGGCGGAACGGATCAGGTCGTGCGGGACGTCGGCGGGGCTCAGCCGGGAGCCGGCGCTGCCCGTCCGGTAGTACTGGACGCGGGTCAGCGTCCCCGACCGGTGCTCCTTGAATAGCAACGCGGTCGGCGCTGTCTCGTCCACCACCGTGTGGCCGAGGCGGACGCCCTCCCCGGCGAGCGCGGTGGTGATCAGCCTGCCGAACTCGTCGTCGCCGACGCGGCCGAACCAGGCCGCGGACCCGCCGAGGCGGCAGAGGCCGATCGCCGTGTTCGACTCGGCGCCGGCGATGCCGAGGTCGAGCGAGCGGGCATGCCGCATCGGCCCGGTGACCGGGTTCTCCAGCCGCGCCATGGTCTCGCCGAACGTGACGAGGTCGACCGTCATCGGGCGGCCTCCACGGCGGTGAGGAGCAGGCCTGCACGGTCGGCCAGGGCGTCGAGGGAGCCGCCGTCGAGGGCGTCGCCGATCAGGGAGCCGCCCGCGCCGACGGCCCGCGCGCCCGACGCGATGTAGTCGGCGGCGTTGCCGGGGCCGATGCCGCCCGTCGGCAGCAGCAGGACGTCCCGGAACGGATCCCTGAGAGCACGCAGGTAGCGCGGGCCGAACACGCTCGCCGGGAAGATCTTGACGGCGGTCGCGCCGAGATCCCAGGCGCGGGCGACCTCGTTCGGCGTGAGCGCGCCCGGGTAGTAGGCGACGCCATGGTCGCGGGCCACGGCGGCGACCTCCTCGCTCGTGTCGGGGGCGACGAGGAAGGACGCGCCCGCGGCGAGGGCGGCCTTCGCGTCCGCCGCGGTCCGGACCGTCCCGGCGCCGAGTTCGACGTCACCGGAAAGCCGGTCCCGGGCCGCACCCAGGGCGTCCAGGGCGCCCGGGGTGTTCAGGGTGATCTCCAGGCACCGGACGCCGGCGGCGACCAGGGTGTCCAGGACGTCGGCGACGTGGTCGGCGCGGGTGCCGCGCACGACCGCGACCACTCCGGTCGCCGTCAGCGCGGCGCCCGGAGCCATGCGGGGGGTCATCGGGCGTCCTCTCAGAAGTAGGTGCGGATCAGGTCGGTGACCGTGTGGTCGTCGTCCACGACGGGGATGACCTGCCACTTGTCGAAGGCCGTGCACGGGTGGGAGATGCCGAAGCAGATCAGGTCGCCGGGACGCGGTGACGGGTCGCCGAAGGCCACGTAGGCGTGGTGGTCGTTGGTGTCGGTGACGCGCATGCCGTCCGCGGGGAGGATCGTGCCGTCCGTCCTCCGCAGCCGGAGCGGGACGGGCAGGCCCGCGTCGTAGGGCGCCTCCCGCTTGCCCATCCCGACGATCGCCAGGCCGGGCTCCGGGACGGACGTGACCTGCGCCCAGATCTCCAGCGCCGCGTCCAGCGACCCCGGCACGCGGTTGAACGGCGTCTTCCTCGTGTAGAGACCGTCGTCGTGGGACACGTAGGCGCCGCTGCGCAGGATGACGGTGAGGTCGTGGCCGGGCAGCCAGTCGCCCGCGAGCCGCTCGGCGACCTGGTCGAAGTAGGCACTGCCGCCCGCCGTGACGACGACGTCGCGGGGGAGCAGCGGGGCCAGCTCGATCGTCGCGTCGCGGAGCGCCTGGAGGTAGGCGGCGGCGGACGCGACGTCCGGCAGCCCGCCCTCGTATCCGGCGACCCCGGCGAGCTCGGTGCCGGGCGCGGCGGCGACGGCGCGGGCGACCCCGGCCAGTTCCTCGACGGTGCGGCAGCCGGTGCGCCCATCGCGGTGGCCGAGCTCGACCAGCACCTGGAACGGACGTTCCCCGGCCACGGCGGAGATCGCGGCGACGCCCTCCGGCGAGTCCGCGTACAGCAGGAACTCCATGCCGCGGTCGATCTCGCCGCCGAGCCAGCGGAGCGCGGTCGGGTCGAGCAGCTCGTTGGCCAGCAGGATCCGGGGGACGCCGAACGTCCGGTAGGCGAGGACCTGGTTCGCGGTCGCGGCGGTGATGCCCCACGCGCCCGCGTCCAGCTGGGCCTGGAAGAGCGAGGGGGCCATGGACGTCTTGCCGTGCGGCGCGAACGCCAGCCCGTGCTCGCCGCAGAAGGCCGCGAGCGCGGCGACGTTGTGCTCCAGCGCCGACCGCCGCGCCACCATGACCGGCCAGGTGAACGGGCCGCCGAACAGCGGATGCCGGGCGGCGGCGAACTCGTCCAGCGGGACGGGCCGCGGCTGCCACAGGCCCTTCGTCCGCCAGTCGACGTGCTCGCTGGGAATGGTGAGGCTCACGGCTGGTTCCCTTCTTCGCTTCGGCGGCGCGGCCGGGACGAGCCGAGCACCCGGGACACCTCCAGCGCCGCCCGCTCGACCATCGGCCCGACCTCCCGGACCCGCGCCGGCGTCATCCGGGACGTCAGCCCGGACACGCTCAGCGCCCCCGCGGCCCGGTCGGTGTGGTCGAAGATCGGCGCGGCGACGCAGCGCACCTCCGGCTCGTTCTCCCGGTCGTCGACGGCGTACCCGGACAGGCGTACCCGTTCCAGCTCGGCGGCCAGCCGCGCCGGGTCGGTGATCGTGCGCTCGGTGCGCCGCGGCATGCCGGCCGCGACGACGGTCTGGAAGTCGTCCTCGCCGAGCCAGGCGAGGATGGCCTTGCCGACGGCCGTCCGGTAGGCGGGAATCCGCATCCCGACACGCGACGCCATCCGGACGTTGTGCTCGTTCTCCACCTTGTCGATGTAGACGACGTCGGGGGCGTCGTAGACGACGAGGTGGCAGGTCTCCCCCACGACGTGCTGGAGGCGGCGCAGCGGGTCGGCGGCGACCGACCGCATGTCCAGCGACGACAGGTACGCCTGCCCCAGCCGCAGCGCGCCGTGCCCGAGCCGGAACCAGCCGGTCTCGCGGTCCCGGGTGAGCAGGTCGCCGTCGATGAGCGGCTGCGCGAGCCGCAGCACGGTGCTCTTGCTGATGCCGAGGTCGTCGGCGACGCGGGTCAGCGAGACGCCCCGGGTGTCGGCGTTGTCGCGGACGTGGTCGAGCACCGCGAGCGCGCGGCGCAGCGACGACGACTGGTTGCGGGGCTTGGCGTCTTCGGTGGTCATGTCGTGCTCCCCGGAAGCAGGCCGCGGCTCAGGACGTCCCGCGCGGCTCTCAGATGACGTCCCGCACGGGCGAGTGAGATCTCATGATGGCCTGGCAGCAGCATGCCGATCTCCAGCGCGGCGAGCCGCTCCAGGCTCGCCGCGTATTCGGGGACGCGCGAATCGTGGAGGTTCTGCAGGGAGATGCGCCCGCCGGTGAACACGCAGTCGCCGGAGAACAGCGCCGTCCCTTCGGGCGCCTCCAGCAGGTAACAGGTGTGCCCGTCCGCGTGCCCGGGCGTGGCGACCGCCCGCAGAACGACGCCTCCGCCGAGGTCGATCCGCTCCCCATCCGCGATGGGGCGAACGGACGGGCATGCCGCGAACTCGTACGCCTCGGGGTAGACCCCGGCCGCCTTGCCGCGATCGACGCTGAGCATCTCCTCGGCACCGGACGCGATCCATTCATCCGCGGGTGCCCCCGCCCGGACGGCGAGCCCCTCGACGTGCCGCGCGATCTCGGCGGCCCCGCCCGCATGGTCGGCGTGCCCGTGGGTGAGCAGCAGATGCCGCTCTCCGGCGGGCCCGGCCGCCGCGAGCAACAGCCGCGCGAACGGTCCGGCGGAGACTCCGGCCCCCGCGTCGATCAGCGCCGCACCCCGCGACCCGCGCACGAGGTACACGTGGCAGTCCAGCGGATCGGTCAGATCGAACCCCGCCGAGCCACTGCCGATGAGCTCGACATGCCGCGTCAGCCTCATGCAGTCCCCCCGTCGAGGGAGCGGACGGTGTCGGCGACCAGGCGGGCGGCGAGGTCCACGTCGGCGAGCGCGACCGACTCGTCGGCGGAGTGGGCGTCCGCGATCGAGCCGGGGCCGAAGACGACCGAGGGGATGCCGGCGCGGGCGAGTTTGCTGGCGTCGGTGCCGAACGGCATGCCGTGGACGGTCGCCGGCCGTCTCGCCGCCGACAGTGCCGCGCACAGGGCGGCGGGCACCGGACTGGTGGCGGGGGTGTCGAGGGCGTGGTCGACGGTGAACGGCTCGTCCACCTCGATACGGCCGAGCGCGCCGAGTTCGGCACGGTCGCGGCGCCACACGTCCAAGGGGTCCTCGCCGGGGAGGGTGCGGCGGTCGATGTCGATCTCGCAGCGGCCGGGGACGGTGTTCGGGCCTTCGCCGCCCCGCACCCGGGTGACGCAGCGGGTCGCGGGCCCCAGCAGCGGATGTGGCGGGACGTCCGGCGAAGTGCGGTCGATGTGGTCGATCACGCGGGCCATGAGGGTGACGGCGTTGACGGCCTCGTCCGGGCGGGAGCTGTGCCCGGCCCTTCCCAGCGTCCGGACGGTGTAGCGGACGCAGCCCTTGTGCGCCGTGGCCGGAACCAGCCCGGTCGGCTCGCCCACGATGGCGCCCGCGACCGGGAGGCCGGCGAGATCGGAGATCAGGCCGAGGACACCCTGGTAGGCGTGCTCCTCGTCCACCACCCCGGCGAGGACGACCCCGGTGTCCGGCGGGTCGGCCGCGAGCTCGGCCGCCGCCAGCATGAACGCCGCGAGAGGCCCTTTGGCGTCGCATGCGCCGCGCCCGTACAGGCGGCCGTCCCGGATCGTCCCGGCGAACGGGTCGACCGTCATGCCGGTGGTCTCGACCGTGTCCAGGTGCGATTCGAGGAGCACCATGCGCGGGCCGCGGCCCGGCACGGTCGCGATCACGTTGGGACGTCCCGGCAGCACCTCCCGCAGCTCGGCCCGCACACCGTGGTCGGCGAGCCAGCCCCGCACGTGTTCGGCGATCGCCGCCTCGCCGAACCCCGGGCCGGAACCGGCGCGCGGGTTGACGCTGGCGATGCCGACCATCGCCCGCAGCAGTTCCCCCGACGCCGCCATCAGGACCGCCGTTCCCGCGCGTAGGCGAGCAGCAGCGCGATGATGAGCAGCCCGAGCATGATCTGCCGGACGCCCTCGGACATGTTCCATGCGGCCAGCAGCGCGGTCAGCAGGGTCAGCAGCAGCGCGCCGGCGACGGTCCCGAGCACGTGCCCGCGCCCGCCGAGGATGGACGTCCCGCCCAGCACCACCGACGCGATCGACAGCAGTTGGTACGGATTGCCCATCGTCAGCGAACTGGTGGACGTGAACCCGAGCAGCACCAGCCCGGACACCCCGGCGAGCAGCGCGCACGTCCCGTAGGCGACGAACGTGGTGCGCGCGAGAGGCACACCGGACGCACGCGAAGCCCGCTCACCGTTGCCGAGCGCGAACACGTACCGTCCGACCCGGGAGGCGTGCAGCAGCCAGGCGGCGACCGTGGTGATGGCGATCCACAGGACGAACGCGAGCGGCACGCCCATGGCGCGGTCGTTGGCCAGCGACGCCAGCAGCGGCACCTTCGCCGACTTCGGCGACCCGTCGGTGTAGACGAGCAGCGCGCCGGCGACGATCGTGCCGGTGGCCAGCGTCATCACCATCGGCGGCACCCGCAGCCAGGTCACCCCGGCGGCGTTGGCGACCCCGACCAGGACGCTCGCCGCGAGCGCGGCGGCGACCCCCGCGGGCCCGCCCGAGCCGGACGCCACCTGCGCGCACACCACCGCCGACAGCGCGACGACCCCGGACACCGACAGGTCGATCCCGCTCATCATGATCACGAGGGTCTGGCCGACGGCCACGATGCCCAGGAAGGCGGCGGTCTGCACGATGTAGCGGACGCTGGAGACGCTGTCGAACCCCTTGGCGAACAGGATCGCGGCGATCCAGGTCACGATCAGCACGCCGAACGCCCAGGCGGCGCGGTCGCCGCGCAGCGTCCCTGCCAGCCGGTGGCGCAGGGCGCCCGCGGCATGCGGTAGCGCGGTCATTCAGTCCGTCCTCTCCCGGGTCGCGAAGGTCTTGACGGCGATCGCCACGATCAGCACCGCGCCCTGCATGATCAGCTGGTAGAACGGCGACAGGCCGGTGAACAGCAGCAGGTTGGTCAGCAGGCCGATCAGCAGCGCCGCCAGGACGGTCGCGCGCATCTGCCCGACGCCGCCGAAGAAGCTGACCCCGGCGAGCACCGACGCGGCGATCGAGTTCAGCGTGTACGGGGCGCCGATCGTGGCGTCCCCCGATCCGGTCTGGACGGCGAGGCCGATGCCCGCGAGGCCGACGAAGACGCCGGCCAGCGCGTAGGCGGAGATCTTCACCCTGCGGGTGGCGATGCCGCTGGCGTAGGCGCCGTGCTCGTTGCCGCCGACCGCGTACAGGGACAGCCCGAACCGGGTCGTCCGCACGATCTTCCAGAGCACCAGGACCAGGACGACCGCCACGAACGGCAGCGCGACGCCGTTCCAGCCGTTGTTGTACGCCTTGACCAGGGCGGACGGGACACTGCCGCCCGGCTTCGGCAGCACCACGAGCGTGACGCCGCCCCACAGGAAGGACGCCGCCAGCGTCACGATGATCGGCGGCAGCCCGGCGTGAGCGACGAGCACGCCGTTCGCGGCCCCGGTCGCGGCGGCGGCCGCCAGCGCGAGGACGGCGGCGAGCGCGACGCCGTGCTCGGCGCGGACGGCGAACACCGCCATCGCGAGCGCCAGCACCGAGCCGAGCGACAGGTCGATGCCGCCGGCCAGCATGACCGTGCTCTGCGCCATCGCGGCGAGGATCAGCGGCAGGAACTGCGCCGACAGGATCGTGATGGACGCCGGGGTGAACAGCCCGGAGTCGTAGTGGCTGTAGGCGGCCAGCAGGACGATCAGCAGCGCGCCGAGGCCGGCCACGTCCAGATTGCCGCGCAGGACGCCGGCGAGGCGGTCAGGCATGCGCCACCGTCCCGGTGACGGAGGCGCGGACCAGCCGCTCCTCGGTGAGGTCGCCGCCCGACAGCCGGTCCACGACCGCGCCCTCGTACATGACGGCGACCTCGTCGCACAGGCCGACCAGTTCCATGGTGTCTCCCGAGGTGACCAGCACCGCCACGCCGCCGTCGGCCAGCCGGCGGAGCAGGTGGTAGATCTCGCGCTTGGTGCCGACGTCGATGCCCCGGGTGGGCTCGGCCAGCAGCAGGATCCGAGGCTCGGACGGCAGCCAGCGGGCCAGCGCGACCTTCTGCTGGTTGCCGCCGGACAGCCGGCGCGCCTCCTGGTCCGGCCCGGCCGCCTTGATCCGCATCCGCTCGACCAGGTCGGCGACCAGCGTCGCCTCGGCGCGGCGGTCGACGGTGGTGAGCCGCCGGGCGGGCGCCACGACGCCGAGGTTGGTGAGGGACAGGTTGGCCCGGACGGTCTGCGCCACGTGCAGTCCCTCCACCTTGCGGTCCTCCGGGACGTAGGCGATGCGGCCGCGGATCGCCTCGCGCGGGGACGCCAGCCGCGCGGGACGCCCGTCCAGCTCGATCCGCCCGGTGTGCCGGACGAGCCCGAACAGCGCGCGCAGCACCGCCCGCTGCCCCTGGCCCTGGAGCCCGCCGAGGCCGAGGATCCGCCCGGGGAGCAGATCGAGGTCGACGCCGGCGCAGGCACCGGGAACGGTCAGCCCCCGCGCGCTCAGCACCGGCTCGCCCGCCGTCCCGGCCACCCGCTTGCCCGCCGTCCCGGCCTTCGGCGGGAACAGATCGGACAGCTCCCGTCCGATCATCAGACGCACGATGTCGTCGTGATCGGTCTCCGCCCGCTCCCGGGTCGCCATGACCTCGCCGTCCTTGAGGACTGTCAGCCGGTCGGCGACGGCGAACAGCTCGCTCATCCGGTGGCTGACGATGACGACGGACGACCCCGCCTCGCGCAGCTCGTCCACGACCTTGAAGACGCCGTCGACCTGGTCGTCGTCCAGGGCGGACGTGGCCTCGTCCAGGATCAGCAGCCGCGGGCCGGAGGCGAGCGCCTTGGCCAGCTCGACGAGCTGCTGCTGCCCGAGCGGGAGGCGTCCCGCCCGGGTCAGCGGGTCGACGCGCAGGCCGACGCGTTCCAGCAGCGGCCGGGCGCGCCGGGCGAGGTCGCGGCGCAGGACCAGGCCGCGCCGCGCCGGCCACTGGCCGAGGAACACGTTCTCGGCGACGGTCTGGTGCGGGTTGAGGCTGAGCTCCTGGTGCACCGAGCCGATCCCGGCGGCCCGTGCGCGGTGCGGAGACCAGGCCGGGTCCGCGTTCCCCGCGGAGGGACGGCCCCCCGCACCTCCCGGGAACCGCACGGGGCGGCCGCCGTAGACCACCCGCCCGGCGTCGGGCGCCAGCAGTCCCGTGATGAGCGACAGGACGGTGCTCTTGCCCGCGCCGTTCTCGCCCACGAGGGCGAGCACCTCACCGGCGCGGACGTCGAAGCTCACCTCGTGCAGCACCCGGTTGCCCGCGAAGGACTTCGAGACCCGCTCGACGGCCAGGAGCGTCATCGCTACTTGCCGATCAGCTTGTCGATCTCGGACTGCGGAAGCGCCGGGATCGGATAGGAGTCGTCGGGCTGGTCCGGCTTGACGTACTGGTCCAGGTTCTCGTCGGTGATCTTGGGCAGCGGGACGGTGATCTGGTTCGGCACCGACGCGCCGCCGGCCTTCGCGACCGCCGCGCGGAGCGCGATCACGCCGAGGTAGTTCGGCTGCGCGGTCGACAGCGAGGAGAACCCGCCGGACTCGTGCTCCTTCCACAGCTTGAGGAACCCGTTGTAGTTCTCACCGGTGATCGGGACGAGCTTCTTCTTCTGCTTGACGAGCGTCTGCAGCGCGGCCGCCGAGAGCGCTCCGCCCTGGGAGAAGACGCCGTCGATGCCGGGGTTCGCGGAGTACGCCGAGGCGAACGCCTGCGCGGCCGGCGCCAGGTTGTACTCGCTGTGCACGTTGGCGACGATCTTGATGCCGGGGTACTTCTTCAGCGCCTCCTCGGCGCCCTGCCAGCGCTCCTCGCTGACCGCGACCCCGGCCGGGCCGTTGAACGCGATGATCTTGCCCTTGCCGGCCAGCCGGTCGCCGAGCCACTGGCCCATCATCCGGCCCCACTCCTTCTGGTCGGTGCCGACCCGCACGACCTTTCCGGAGGTGACCAGGCTGTCGAAGTTCACGACCGTGATGCCCGCGTCGACGGCCTGCTCCAGCGCGGGGTTCAGCGCCGTGGACGACCCCGCGTCCACGATGATCACGTCGTACTTCTGCTGGATCATCGCCCGGATCTGCGCGATCTGCTGGGAGGTGTCGCCGTTGGCGTTGAACACCTGGTAGTCGGCGATCTCGCCGTCCTGCTTCAGCTTCGCGACGTCGTCCTTCATCATCTTGTCGGTCTGCTGCATCCACGACGGGGTCAGGTAGATCGTGGACCAGCCCACCTTGAGGGCCTTGGACTTACCGGCGCCGCCGGACGAGGCTTCGGTGCCGGAGTCGACACCGCACGCGGCGGTGGCGGCCAGCGTGCCGAGCGCCGTGACGGCCACGACGGCGCGCGTGAACCTACCGATCATGGGGGACTCCTTGTGCTGGTCCGGAACCCGGGGCGGGCTCCGGCGAACGGGGCGGGGGGGTGATCAGGCGGGTCTCAGGACCCGTCCCGGCGGCTCTCCGGGCTTCGTGAGGACGCCGCCGACGAGGACGGGAACGCCATTGACGACGACGTGCTCGACGCCATCGGCGGGCACCCTGGGTCCCTCATAGGTGGCTCGGTCGGTGACGGTGGCGGGGTCCACCACGACGAGGTCGGCGGCGTACCCGGCCTCGACGCGGCCCCGGCCGGTGAGCCGGAACCGGCCGGCGGCGCGTCCGGCGAGGTGCACGGCGGCCTGCTCCCACGTCCAGTCGCCGAGGTCGCGGACGTGCCGGCCCAGCAGCCGCGCGAACGCGCCCCAGCCCCGCGGATGCGGGTGCCCGCCCTGGTAGATGGCGTCGGAGCCGGACATCTGGGCGGGATGCCGCAGCAGCGCCCGCACCGAGTCCTCGCTGTTGGTCGGCGGCTGCCCGAACACGCAGCCCGCCTCCAGGCGGGTGGCCACGAGCAGGTCGCAGCAGAACTCGCCGGGCCCCTTCCCGGCCCGCTCCGCCGCGTCCGGCAGGCTCATCCCCTCGGCCCACCGGAACTCGGCGGCGGGGACGTGCGACAGCGTGATGCGCGGCCACACCTCGGCGCGGTGCGCGAACCAGTCGCGCTCCAGCCTTTCCCGGACGGACGGGTCGGCGAGCTCCTCCAGCGTGGCGTCAAGGTCGGCGACCGGCAGCCAGCCGGGCAGCGTGACGAGGGTCAGCGTGCTGGATCCCCGCAGGTAGGGGTAGTTGTCGAAGGTCAGGTCGATGCCTTCGGCGTGCGCGTTGTCCACAAGTGCCAGCAGGTCGTGCTTGGGCCCGTGGTAGTGCGAGACATGCGGGGCGACGCGTCCGGCCCGGGCGATCTCCAGCACCTCGGCCATCGCCGTGACGGCCGCCGACTCGTACCCGCGCATGTGCGTGACGTAGGGCAGCCCGGCCGCCCCGACCGGCGTGCACAGCGCCGCGATCTCGGTGGCGTCGGCGTAGGCGCCCGGCACGTACTCAAGGCCGGTGGACAGCCCGGCCGCGCCCTCCGACAGCCCCTGCTCGACCTGCGCGCGCATCGCCGCCAGCTCACCGGGCTCGGGCGCGCGCCGCGCCGTCCCCATGACGCCGTGCCGGATCGTTCCGTGGGGGAGCAGGTAGACGGTGTTGAGCGGTGTCTTCCGGTCATATCCGGCGAGCAGTTCGGCGACCGAGACGGGTCCGTCGCCGAGAGCCGGATGGGTGCCGTTGACCGGTGCGAAGTACCGGCTGACGTACCGGAGCGTCTCCGCGCTCGCCGGCGCGTAGGACAGGCCGTCCTGCCCGAGAACGAACGTGGTGACGCCCTGCCGCAGAGCGGCGAGCTGCACGTCCGGGTCGAACACGGCCGCGTCGCCGTGCACGTGGGTGTCGATGAAGCCCGGCATGACGTAACGGGCGGTGGCGTCGATCTCCATGGCCGCCTGCGCGCCGTCCATGGGGTCCACCGCCGAGATCCGGCCCGCGGTGACGGCCACGTCCGCGCGGCGCCCGGGGGCACCGGTGCCGTCCAGCACCGTCCCCCCGCGAACCAGCAGATCGTACATCGGACCTCATTCGCCTCAACGAGCACGTAACCGGACTTCTGCGCCGGTAGTCGTGGAGGCTATGGTGCGAACCGAGCACGGCACCAGATTTGCAACACATGATTTTGCATTGCAGAACGTGCCCATGACCTGCGTCGTTACCGAAGAGCCGACGGGAGGGGCGCCCCGGTCAGACGGCCGCCCGCGGACTCCTCCGGGGACGCCGCAGCACGTACGGCCGTACGCGGCCCAGACCTTGGAGGGGGCGCGGACGCAGGGCGGAGACGTCGTAAATGTCCTTGGGGAGGACGGTGGCAAGGTCGGGGCCGGCGAGAACCGTTCCGGGATGGGCGGTGGCGGTCAGGCGGGCGGCCATGTTGACCGGCGTGCCGAAGACGTCGCCCAGGCGCTGGATGACGTCCCCGTAGGCGAGGCCGACCCGGACCTCGGGGACGTCGGGGGCCTCGTTGAAGTGGTTCGCGATGCGCAGGCCGATCTCGGCGGCGGCGTCCGGGGTCGATGCGACGAAGAGGACCTCGTCCCCGAGGGTCTTGACGACGCGGCCGCCGCACTCCGCGACGATCTCCGTGGTGGCCGACTCGAAGCGTTCGACGAAGCCGGCGAGGGCGTCGCCGTCGAGGCCTCGGCTCAGCCGGGTGAACGACACGACGTCGGCGAAGCCGACCGCGAGGAGGGCGACGCCGGCGACGGGGTCGGCCTGTGCGGCGGCGGTCGACGCGGTGGCCCGCATGCCCGCGGCGGCGAGCTGGCGTCGCCAGCCGTGCAGGAGGAGCCGCTCGAACGCCGGCCGCAGCTCCTCGGTGGCGGCGAGGGCGGCGGTGACGAGGTCGGTGCTGGTGGGCTCGTCGAGCGGAAGGTCGCCGAGGCGGCGCAGCCAGACGTCGCCGAGCCAGCTGGCGAGCCGCCCCATCGTCTGGCCGACGGCGCGGACGAGCTGGAGGACGGTCTCCTCGTCCACCAGATCGTGGGAGAGGACCTCGCGGATCTCCCTGAGGGCGGCCACGTCACCGTCGGTGAAGGCGACCTCGTCGTCCGGCGGGACGGGGAAGCCGAGCGCCCGCCAGATGCGGCGCGCGTAGTCGTCCGAGACGCCCGAGAGGGCCTCGACCTCCCCGCGCGTGTAGCGCAGAGGGCCGCCGAGGAGGGTCTCTTCGATGTCGTCCGCCACGCGCCAACCCTATGCTCGCCGGGCCGTCAGAGGATCGACGCGCCCCAGACCACGGTCACCTGGTGCGCGGCGCCCTCGGAGTCGGTGAAGGTGAGCGTCCCCTGCCCCGGCAGGCCGATGAGCGCCGTGCGCAGGGTCAGCGTCAGCCGGGTCGTGCCGTCCTCCGCGATGCCGCCCTGCGTCTCCGAAAGGATCAGCTGGTTGGACGACGTCATCGCCGTCCACGCCACGGGGCCGCTCTTGGCCGCGAGGCTGACCTGGGCGGTCTTCGTCCCGTAGAGCTCGACCTTCGCGGGGCTCACCACGAGGTCACCGGGCTGCTCGGGCCGCTCGGTCGGGGGCGGCGGCGACTGCGCCGGGTTCTTCGGCTGCTTCGGATCCTTGTCCTGCGTCTGCGGGTTGGGGGCCGGCTGGACGGGACCGCCCTGCGGGGCGCCGCCGGAACCCTCCGGCGCCTTCTTGCCGTGGCCGTGGCTCTCCGGCTTCTCATGCGTGATCGCGGGCTGCGGATGCGTCCGGAACGGCGGCCAGGAGAGCGTGTTGGCGCCGAGGCCGGGGCCCATCATGAACACGGCGACCAGCGCGGCGACCAGCGCGCCCGCCATGCCGCCCCCGGTGAAGAGCCATCGGCGGGTGAACGGCGACGGCACGTCCGGCTGGCTCGGCAGGCCGGACGGGGTCAGCGCCCCGCCGCGAGCAGCGATGTCGGCGCGGTATCCCGCCAGCTCGGGATCCGTCGCGGTGTGCATGACGCGGTGCCGCAGCGCCGCCGGCAGCACCGGCGCGGGCGCCCGCCTGAGCAGCGCGTCCGCCGTCACCCGGCTCCGGCGCCGGCAGTCGGGACACTCGGCGGCGTGCATTTCGGCCGCCGGGTCGGTCTCCTGCTGAGGGACCCCCCGGAAGCGCAGGCGGCGCGCCTTGGCCGGAGCGGCGGACTCCTCCTCCCTGCGCTCCGGGGCCCGGGCGGCGAGGACGGGGACCGCCGTGGACGGGGACTCCTCGTCCGGCTCCCCGCCGGCCGCGCAGGCCCGCCCGGCACGGTCGATCTCCTTGCGGAGCGCGGCCTCCAGCTCGGCGTGCCCCTTCCGCACCCGCATCGCGGCCCGCCGCGGCGACAGGCCGAGCGTCGCGCCGAGGCGGGCGGGACGCAGCCCGTGCCGGTACGCCAGGAGCAGCACCTCCTGGTCGACGGGCTCCAGCCGGGCGAGGGCGGCGCGGAGCAGGTCGTGCAGCTCGTCCGTGGGCGGCCAGCCGGGCAGCGGGTCGTCCGGTTCGGCACGGTCCAGGAACGGGGTTTCGGAGAACTCGGCGTCCCGGTCCCAGAACAGCACCTTCGCCCGGCCGCGGCGGACGCAGCGGCGCCGGGCCGCCCCGTACAGCCAGGCGCTCAGGTGCAGGTGGTCGCGCATCCGGGGGGCGCGGCGGCAGGCGTCGATGAACGTGTCGTGCACGATGTCGGCGGCGACTTTCCCGTCGCCCGACATTGACAGCGCGTAGTCATAAAGGCGCTCACCGTACTCGTCATAGAGTGCGGCGATCGCGGCCTCGTCGCCTTCATTCAGCCCGTTGACCAGTTTTCGGTCGGCCGAGTGTGCGGAGGTGGACAACCTGGGCATTCACGCTCCCGGCACCGGCGGTGGGTCCGCCCCCACGGGGGCCATCCGGACATTCAGCCCACCTTGCATACACCCACCGACCCCATTCGCACCACATCATTCACCGAATTCGCCGGTAAGGTGACGCCCAGGTGAGATATCGCGTCTCTCCGTGACCACCCGGCCAATGACCGGGCGTCAGAATCGAGTCAGCCGGACCGGTTCAGTCGGCGCGCCGGACCTCCAGGTCACCGTCCGCGTAACGGCGCCGCAGCACCTTTTTGTCGAACTTGCCGACTCAGATCTTCTGTTAAACAAGGTGCCTCCTACCTGCTGAAACTCTGTCGGTCACGCGCTGACGGGGATCTCCTGGCAGCGTCGGCAGCCGCATGGCTCCCACACCGGCGCCACGTCGACACGGATCTCACCGCGCTTCCCGTCCTCCACGCGGGACACCTTCACATGGCGGATCAGCCGGCCGAGCATCTCCCGCCGTTTCGCTCCGGGGATGATGTCCCACCCGTCGACGAGCTCGACCATGAGCGGCGCGGCGTCGGCGAGGTTGACCTCGGCGAGCACTTCGACGCTGCCGAGGTCCTTTTCGATCCGCTCGCGTTCGGCGAGCAACTCGTCCCGGGTCTCCTCGTACACGGCATCGGGCATCTTGTCGCCGTCGAGCGCCTTGCGCTTCATCAGTCGCCGGAGCGCGGCGTCGGTCTCGGCAAGCTGGGCGGACAGCCGTTGCCGGTCGGTCTCGGCGTTGGTCGCCGCGCGGCGCCGGGCGGCCTTGACTGCGGCGCGCTGCTCGACGTCACCCGCCCACTCGGCCAGCTGCGCGAGGACCTCCCGCTCGACGACCAGGCGGCGCGGGAACGGCCCGTCGCAATCTCTGTAGTGGTGCCAGCGGGAGCAGCGGTAGGCGTACCCGGCCCGGTAGGGGTGCCCGCCGCCCTGGATCTTCATGGAGCCGTCGCAGTGACCGCACAGGATGTGCCCGGACAGCGGGTAGGGAGAGGCCTTGGTTCTCGGCGGAATCTTGGCTCTAGCTGCGCGTTCTTTCCGGTACCTCTCCCATGTCTCGGCATCGAGGATCGCCTCGTGGGCGCCCTCGACGTAGACGCGGCGAACGCAGCTGGACGGTTTCCGGCACGGGCATTCGGGGTCGTGGATGCGCAGCAGGCCGGCCGCGAACCCGGAGTCCATGACGTTGCGGACGGTCACGTCCGACCAGGTGCTGCCGCGTGTGTTCTTGATGCCGCGGCTGTTGAGCCATTCGGCAACTTCCATGAACGAGCGATGGTCGTCAAGCCACCGGTCGTACATGGCGACATGGACGTCGCCGAGGCCGGACGCATAGTCGGGTTCGTACCGCTCCCCCGCGTCGTCGTCGGGATCGCGCCGGTAGCGGCGGATGTATTGCTCGGAGGTGAACGGGTCCGGGACGCGGCCGCGTCGCACGTACCCGAAGCGGGCGGACCCGGACGTGGTGAGGCCGCGCCCGACCCGGTTTTCGAGCGCGGCCTTCCAGTTCTCGCTGATCAGGTCGGACTGCATTTCCGCGATCGCGAACGCGTTGGTCCGGCTGTACTTCCCGATCGTCGTTTCGACGTCGAACGGCTCCGTCGCGGACTGGAGCTGCCCGCCAACCATTTCGACGCGTTTGACGTTGGCGAGGGACTCGACCGCGTTCCTCCCCCATCGGTCGTACCGGTAGACGCCGATCTCCCGGGCCTCACGCGCCTCGATCCGCTCGATCGCTTGCATGACCTTCCGGCGGAAGTTCCGGCCGGAGTTATCGAGGTCCTCGACCCAGCCGACGATGCGGCGGCCGGTGCGGGCCGCCCACGCAGTGATCGCGGCCCGCTGAATGCCCGGGGAGATCATTTCCTCGCGGGCGAGGGATACGCGGATGTAGCCGATGACGGGGATGAGGTCGGCGGGTTTGGGGGGCATGGGTGTTCTTTCGCGGGTGGGGTTCAGATGCAGAGTAGGCGGACGTCCAGGGCGTTGAGGGTGGACAGGTGGATTAGGCACCGGTCCCGCGCCGGCGGCGGTGTGGCGGGTGGGTTGCTGCTTGCCGGTGGCGGTGTGGTGGGTGGCGGCTCATCCTGGCCGTCCGGGGGGGTCGTCGACGGGCGTACCCGTGTGGGCCGGGCCTCCATGGGGGCGACGGTCGGGTCCGGACCGTCCCCGCGAGCGGGATCCAGGGACGGCCCGGAGCTTGGTGCCTCCGTGCGGGTGGGCGGGGGCGTCGGGGTGGTGGTGGACGGCCCGGGGGTGGGGGCTGGCCCGGCGACCGCGGGCGGCCTGCGCCGCGGGCGCGGCTCGTCGGACGGGAGCATGGGCCCCGGGAGCCCTCCAGCCACGAGGGCGCCAGCGACGAGGCCGGCGATAGCAGCCACGGGCGTCGGGTTGTTCTTGACGGTTTCGCGTAGCCGCGGCGGGATCAGCGGGAAGGGCAGGAACCGGCGGCGGCTGACGCCGTAGGCGATGCGGGCTTCGCGGATGATCCGGTGGGCTTCGAGGTCGGTCAGGTCGCGGCCGAGCTGGACGAACACGACGTCGTCTTCGCGCCAGAAGCGGGCCTGCTTGTCGGGGAGCGCGTCCCGTAGGACGGTCAGTTGTGCCACGCCACCACCCCGGCGTGGCGGGTGATGGTGGCGCACATGTCGTCCCAGATCTGGGCGGGGTCGTCGCCGGGCTGCACGTACTGCGTCACGGCGCGGCCGTAGACGTCGACCTCGACCTTTTGGGGGTGGCCGGCGCTGGCGGCCTTGCATGCGTCGTCGAGCGCCTCGGGGCGGGGAAGGGACGCGCCGGGGGTTGGCGGGCCGGTGGCGACGTCGGCGAGGCCGGCAACCATGTCGGTGACGGTGGCGGCGGCGACGCGGACGGTGGAGGTGAGTTCGTCCAGGCGCCGGTCTTGCTTGCCGAGCAGGGTGTGCACGTCGGCGAAATCTTTGTCGATCTTGGCGCTGAGGTGCGCGGTCACTTCGGTGATGACTCGTTCCGTCATTCGGACGGCGAGTTCCTCTATTTCTTCGATGGCCGCCGCGCGCGACTCTGGCACTGTGAACCCCCTTGTTCTGTGCCACTGCTGATGCGCTGTCCCCTTTGACTGGAGGACGTGCCCAGGTCAGCGAGGGTTGTCACGTGCCAATACGTTGCGGCGGAAACCGTTGCACAGGTGAAAGGTCACGGCGGGGGTGCGGGAACACTGTGACCAGCGGTGTTGCAGGGTTTTGCCGAGCGGGCCTTAAACCGAACACGACGTGACCGAATCCGGCCACGCTCGGATTGGTTCGATCTTCGATGCCCTATTTGGCCTGGTCGATGGTCCTGACCTTCGACAGGGCCTCGGCCTCGCGGCCGGCAAGGATCTGCGCCAGGCGCACTTGCCACGGCTCATCGACCATGGCCCAGATGATCCGCTCGGCCTGCGACCGCAGGCCGCCGGGCGGGTAGTCGGGTTCGGGTTCTTCGGGGTTCACGATCACCGTGAGGCGCACTGCGCCTTCGGCGTCGGGGGCCGGTGGGGGCTCGGCAGTGTCGGTGCCGTAGCCGGCCGCTCGGAGGAGGTCGCTGGCGAGATCGACGATCTCGGTGGGGTAGCCCTCTTCGGTGAGGTTCTCGACGAGGGAGCGTAGGCCGTCGTAGTTCGGTTGGTTCTCGGCCCTGGACCAGCGGTTCACCTGGGAGCGGCTTTTACCGGCGAGGCGGGCTAGGTCCGCGTCGCTGAGTCCGGCTTGCTCGCGTAGCTGTTTGAGCACTGCGCGGAACTGGTGGGGAAGCCAGGTGTGCACGCGTGCACGTTACCAGGTGGTCATAACCGTGCATACGCGCACCGACTAAAGGTCAGAGGCTTGTTGCCCTCAGGTGATACGCGCTGCTCGCAAACCCCTTTCCGGTTCCTAGATCACTGCTTGTGTCCTGTGCATGCGCGCGCTACAGTGCATGCATGCACACACGGGACGGCGCGGTCCCCCGCATCGCGCTCAGGGTTGACGAGTTCAGCCAGGCCTGCCGAGCGGCTGGCCTGGACAATTCCACGGCCCGCGCCAAGCGGCTTGGTATCCGGCACACCACGGTCAGCCGGGCGGAACGGGGTCGCACAGACCCGGGCGTCCGGTTCATCGCCGCTGCGCTCACCGCGTTCCCCGATCGGAAGTTCGAGGACCTGTTCGAGGTCATCGGCTCGGACGGCCAGCGCACGCATGCGCGCGACAACGAGAGGGGTGACGGCAGCACGAGCGGGTGGCTTTGCCCGGAGTGCGGCCACCTGAATGCCCCCGAACTCGTGGTCTGCGCGAAGACCGCGGAGCACGACTGATGGCCGCCGTGACCTACGAGCAGGCCATCGACGCCACGGCGCAGATCCTCGCCGACGTCCGGCACCGCATCGCCACCCTCACCCCCCGGCAGGCAGCCGAGGAGGCGTACGTGCCGGGCGGCCCCTCGATCGAGGAGCTGGAGACCAAGATCCGCCGCCTCCGCGCGCAGTCCCGCGCGGCGGCCTGACCCACAACGAAATCGGGGCCGCCGCCCGGCACGGCAACGACCCCCGCGGAGGAATCCGCGAGCCGATTCTACGGAGGAAGACGTGTTTCTGGTCCTGTCCCTGCTGATCGCGGCCGGTGTCGCGATGTTCGTCGCGGTCGCCCAGGTGCGGCGCCCGCTGGTCTCCATCCCCGCCGCGGGGGTTGCGTCTGGGGTCCTGCTCGTCCTGGCGGGCGAGTTCGCGGTGGCCGGCTACCTGCTGTGGTCGGTGGCGGCGGTCCTGCCCGGGGTCTTGGCGTTCGGGTTCGGGGCGTTCGTGGCGCTGGCGGAGAGGGACCGGCGCCAGGGCGAGGAGTTCGAGCGGGAGCGGTGCGAGCGGCTGGACCGCTACGTGCGGCACGAGGTGTTCGCCGAGAACGTCGCGGCGGACGAGGTCGAGCTGTTCGGCGGCGCCCGATGAGCGCGTTGACGGTGACGGAGGAGCGGGACGAGCTCGTGAGGCTCGCGCGGGTCGCGGACTCGTTCCCGGACGCGTCGTTCTCCCCGGTCCTGGAGCTGTCGGCGCTGCCGCTGGTGGAGACGGCCGAGGTGTTCGACCGGCTCCGTGCCGCGCTGCGCGGCGGGGACCCGACGGAAGTTCGGCGGGCGCTGGACGAGCTGACGGGCGGCACGAGGTGACCGCCGCGACCCTCGCCCCGGCCGCGTCGCTGGTGACCCGCGGGGTTCTCGCGCAGCAGTGGGAGCGGCTCGCCCTGTGGTACCTGAACGGCCCGGTCGACGACGCGCCCGTGTGGGCGGCCGTTGACGGCCTCGCCCGGCATCTCCCGGAGGAGCAGCGGACCAACTGGTTCGAGCAGCTGTTCTCCGCGCTGCCCGTCCGAGACGGGGACGTGGACATGTCCGCGCTGCCGCTGGACGAGCGGGACCCGGACCTGATCGAGCAGACCGCGATCGAGGCGGTCGACGAGGCCCTCGACCACCTGATCACCACCCAGAACCTTTCCCGGGAGCAGGCATGACCATCCAGCCCACCAACGAGAACCAGCCTGCCGCCCCCGCGAGGCCGTCGGTGGCGCTCGCCCGCCCGGTCGCCGACCTCGACCAGGCGTGGCGGCTCGCGCAGGCACTCGCCGGGTCCTCGATCCTGCCGAACGACCTGCGCGGCAAGGCCGGGAACGTCCTGGTCATCCTCATGTACGGGCAGGAGCTCGGCCTGTCCCCGATGCAGTCCATCCAGGGCATCTACGTCGTGAACGGTCGCCCGCAGATGTCCGGGCAGCTCTGGCTGGCGAAGGTCCGCGAGGCCGGCCACTCGGTGAAGGTGTCGGACCACACCGAGAAGTCGTGCACGGTCACGATCACGCGGGGGGACACCGGCGAGGAGCACTCCGAGACGTTCACGTGGGCGGACGCGGAGCGGGCGAAGCTCGCGAAGAAGGACATCTGGCTGTCGTATCCGAAGCGGATGCTGATGTGGCGGGCGGTTTCGCACTGCGCCACGACGATCTGCCCCGAGGTCGCGATGGGGTTCGGCGCGGAGGTTCCGGAGGCCGAGGCGCCCGCGCCAGAGGTTGCCCTTGCGCACGCGGTCGACGCCCGCACAGCCGAGCCCGCCCCGGCGGACGACGGGGAAGTTCATGACGCCGAGGTGATCGGCGAGCCGTCGGGCGAGGACCTCGCGAAGGCGGACGAGGAGGCCCGGCAGGAGGTCCTGGGGATCGCCGCCGAGCACGAGGGCCAGGGCGACCCGCTGGCCTACTCCGCCGATGAGATCGCGGAGATGTCGTGACCTCGCCCACCGTCGAGCGTCGCACCACGGCGGACCTGCTCCTCGAATGGGACCGGCGGCGGCCCCGCTCCCTCCAGACCGAGTTCGGCATGTCCGAGCTCGGTGGGTGCCGTCGCCGAGCTGGGTACCGGTTCGCGGGCGTTGCGCCGACCGATGCCGCCGGGTCCGTCCAGGCCGTGATGGGCACCGTGCTGCACGAGGCCGTCGCGGACGTGCTCAGGCAGATGCAAGCCGAGGGCCTTATCCCCACCGACGCGCTGATCGAGCACGAGGTCACGTTCGCGGGGCTCCTCGGTCACCTGGACCTGTTCATCGAACCGGAGGTTACCGACACCAAGAGCACATCCCAGCGGAACCTGGACAAGCTCCGTGTGAACGGGCCGTACCGGTCGCACCTGTGGCAGACGCACGCCTACGCCGCCGCGCTCATCGCGGAGGGCCGGACGGTCCGGCGGATCAACATCGACTACGTCGCGCGAGACACCGGCAAGGAGTGGCGCTGGTCCGGGCCGTTCGAGGCCCGGCACGTGAAGGACGCGCTGACGTGGGTGACGGAGGTCCGGCAGACCGAACTGGAGTTCCTGCCCCGCGACTACGACCCGACGGGCCCGTTCTGTAAGGGCTGCCCGTTCTTCACGGTCTGCTGGGACGGCCACGTGATCGACCGTGATGAGCGGTCGGTGCTGTTCGTGGAGGACCCGGACGCCGCCGAGTGGGTCGACAAGCTCACCGACGCGCGGGCGCGGAAGCGGCAGGCCGAGGCAGACGAGAAGACCGCGAAGGGCGCGCTGGACGCGCTCCGCCCGAACGACGAGGGGTCGGCGGATGTGGTGCTGCCGAGCGTGGAGCACGCGCTGCGGTTCACGGTCACCAACCCGGAGCGGATCGATGCCGACCAGATTCGGCAGGACTACAAGGCGGCAGGCCGGAAGGCGCCGCTGAAGCCCCAAGCGAAGCCGACGGTTCGGCTCGACCTGGTCGCGCCGGAGGACTCCCAATGACGTTGTCAACTGACGATCTGGGCTCATGCCGCCTTGAGCGTGGGTGGGGTGGCCTGGAAGGTGCGGTTGTCGCGCAGGAGGGCCCACAGGACGTTGACACGGCGTCTGGCCAGGGCGAGGACGGCTTGGGTGTGCCGTTTGCCCTCGCGCCTCTTCCGGTCGTAGAAGGCGCGCGATTCTGGATGTCGCTGGATGCTGATCAGCGCGGAGGTGTAGAAGACCCGCTGGAGTCCGCGGTGGTAGCGCTGCGGGCGGTGCAGGTTGCCGTGGATGCGTCCGGAGTCACGTGCGGCGGGAGCCAGGCCGGCAAAGCCGGCCAAGCGGTCGGGGCTTCCGAAGACGTCCATGTCGCCGCCGGTGGCGGCCAGGAACTCGGCACCGAGGATGACTCCGATGCCGGGCAGGCTGGTGATCACTTCGGCTTTCTCGTGTCGGCGAAACCGGTCCTCGATGAGCTGCTCGACGTCCTTGATGTGCTCGTTGAGGGTCATCACCTCCCTGGCGAGAGCCTCGATGAGCTGGGCGGTCAGGGTCTCGCCGGGCAGCGTGGTGTGCTGGCGGCCGGCCGCGTCGGCAGCGGCCTGAGCGAGCTGGGCCGCGCCGCGGACCCGGCGGGCCTTCAACCACGCCTCCAGCCGGGTGCGGCCGAGGCGGCGCAGCCCGGCGGGGGTCTGGTAGCCGGTCAGCAGGATCAGCGGCCCCGCATTGGTAACGTCCAAAGCCCGCTCCAGGGCTGGGAAGATGCTGGTCAGTGCGGCGCGCAGCCGGTTGATGGCGCGGGTTCGGTCGTGGACCAGGTCGGTGCGGCGGGCGGTGAGCAGCTTCAGCTCCACGCTGATCTCGTCGGCGCCGCGCAGTGGAAGCAGGTCCCGGCGGATGCGGGCCTGGTCGGCGATGACGGCGGCGTCGCGCGCGTCGGTTTTGCCTTCGCCCCGGTAGCCGTCGGCAGCCCGGTTGACCTTGCGGCCGGAGATGTAGAGCAGCGGCTGGTCGTGGGCGGCCAGGATCGCGATCAGCAGGCCCGCTCCGCCGTCGGCCAGGTCCACCGCCCAGGTCGCCTCACCCAGATCCAGGACGTCGCTCATCAGCTTCAGCAGCTCGGGTTCGTCGTTGGCGACGGGCCTCGACAGCAACCGCTTGCCGTCGCCGTCGATGACCACGCAGTGATGGTGGATCTTCCCTGCATCGACACCAGCCCAGATCTGGCCCATCACGCTCCCATACGACGACGTCACCTATCCCGCAGACGGCCACGCTGGCATGTCCCTACACGGCGATCAGTTCGCAGCTCCCAATCAGCAGCCGTGCCGTCAGGGGGTGCCGGGCGGCCAGTCCTCCGGAGCCATATCGGCGGCAGAGCCGTGAAAGCCACACCCGGCACCCCTGGGCGCCAGAACCCTACGACGGTCCGGGCCACCCATGAGCTGAAAGGTAGGGAGTCGTGATCGACCGCGAGGGCGAACTGCTGCGGGCGGAGCTGATCCGGGTGGCGGACACCGTCCATCCGGCCTTCGACGGGCTGGCGCTGATCCGCGCCCGCATCGCGGAGCCGCTTCGCCCGTGGTGGCGGCGCCTGCTCGCCCTCATTCCCCGCACAAGCAGGACCGCCGCCCCGGAGGCACCCGGGACGGCGGACCGAAAGGCCGTCTCTCAGAAAGGAATCACGGCCATGACCATTATCCGCCGCCCGGCGCGCGACGTGCGCGCCGGCGACATCATCACCGCCGACCCCGACCACAACAACCGGCCTGTCCGGTGGCGGGTCCAGGCGCCGCCGAAGGTGACCGCGGACGGGATCGCGATCGTCGACTTCGCCGACCTGACCGGCGTGAAGCCAGGCGTGGCCTGGTTCGACTCCCACAAGGAGCTGTCCGTCGAGCCCACGGGGGGTGCCCGGTGAACGACGTCCTCACTGACCTCATCACCCGCGCCACCAGCCTGGAGAACGCCGCGGCCAACAACCGGGGCGAGGTCGAGCAGCTCCAGGCCGACGCCCAGAAAGCCGCCCAGGTCGCCGACGAGCAGGAGCGGGACGCGCGCCTCACCCGGTCGCTGATCGCGATCGTCAACGGCGGGACGGCGCTCCTCACCCCGGGGGACATCACCTCCGACGAGGAGGCGCTGACGCTGAAGGTTGGCGCGCTCCGGATCGGGTTGCCCGCGGGCGCGCCAGTCGCGGATCTGCGTCTGCTGCTGGGGACGCTGCGGGAGATCTCCTCGCAGGCTCACCACCTCGGGGTGTTGTGCCTGGATGAGATCCAGCGGCGCGAGGGGCAGGCGACGCTGACCACGGCCACGATCCCGGACGAGGTGACCCAGCAGGCCACCGGCAAGGAGCCCGCGTCACCGCCTTGGGAGAGCTTCCAGGGCGAAACCGCCGTCCCGCCTGCGGAGCTGATCGGCGTGCGGGTGGCCGTCCACCTGAAGGACGGCAAGACCCACACCGGTGTCCTCACCGGCGCGGCCCCGCACGTCGTCTCGGTCCGCGTCGACCACATCCTCAACCACGTCCCGATCCGCGACTTCCGCACGGAGGAGATCGCCCGCGTCGAGCGGCTGCACGACCCGGCCCGGGACACCGGCGTTCACCCGGTCGTGCAGGCGGATCCGGAGGAGCCGCGGTCGGCGTACCCGGCCGAGCCCGCCACTGCGCCGCTGCCGCCCCTCCCGCGTCGCGGGACCGACGGCACGTACAGCCCGCCCGTCCCGGACTCGGAGAAGGCCGCGCTGGCGGAGTGGGCCCGGGAGGGCCTGGAGCAGCTCGACCGGCCCGCCGACGAGCAGGACGGGGGCGACGCCTGATGCCGAAGATCGCCTACACCCCCAAGAACTTCACCCCCGCTCACCAGGACGTCATTCAGCGCGCCGACCGGATCTGCCAGGACTACCAGAGGCAGGGCTTCGACCTCACGTTGCGGCAGCTGTACTACCAGTTCGTTGCGCGCGGCTGGCTGGCGAACAAGCAGACCGAGTACAAGCGCTTGGGCGCGATCGTCAACGATGCGCGCCTGGCGGGCCTGCTCGATTGGAACTACATCGTCGACCGGACGCGGAACCTACGCGGTCTGTCGCACTGGGACAGCCCAGACGAGATCGTGCGGTCGACGGCGTACGGATACCAGACCGAGCGGTGGGCCAATCAGCCCAACCGAGTTGAGGTGTGGATCGAGAAGGACGCCCTGGTCGGCGTGATCGCCGGGGTGTGCCGGAGGCACGACGTCGACTACTTCTCGTGCCGCGGCTACACCTCACAGTCCGAGCTGTGGGGCGCCGCGCGCCGGATGCTCCGCTACGAGGAGGCCGGGCAGCGCCCGATCGTCATCCACCTCGGCGACCATGACCCGTCCGGGATCGACATGACCCGCGACATCGAGGACCGGTTCGCGCTGTTCGATGCCGACGTCAAGGTCATCCGGATCGCGCTGAACATGGACCAGGTCGAGCAGTACGACCCGCCGCCGAACCCGGCCAAGACCACCGACAGTCGCTCGGGTGGCTACATCAGCACCTACGGCACCTCGTCGTGGGAGCTGGACGCCCTCGACCCCACGACCCTCGATGCCCTGATCGACGCGGAGATCAGCCGGTGGCGAGACGACACCCAGTGGCAGGCGGACACGGCCGTCATGGAGCGCGAGCGGGGCCTGTTGGAGGCCGTCTCCCAGCGGTGGGACGAGGTCCGTCACTTCATCGAGACGACCGGGGGCGCTTGATGACCCCCGAGCAGCTCGCCGAGATCCGCCAGCGTGTGGACGGCGCCACCGCAGGCCCGTGGAAGGCAGAGGACCTCTTCGTCGTGGCCGGTGAGCAGCACGTCGCCGACCTGGAATGGCTGGCGGACACCGACGAGGAGTGGGCGGAGTTCGGGCGGAACGCGGTGTTCGTGGCCGCCGCTCGGCAGGACGTGCCCGCGTTGCTGGACGAGGTGGAGCGGCTCCGCGCCGAGCGGGACAACGCGTGGAACGTGGTGCGGGAGGGCGCCGCCAACATGCGCGCTCAGCTGGCCACGGTCCGCGACGAGCGGGACGAGGCCCGGACGCTGGCCGGTGTGCGGGGTGAGGCCGAGCGGGACCGGCTCGCCGAGCAGGCAGCGGGCTGGGAGCAGAAGGCCGCCGCGCTCACCGAGCAGCGGGACGAGGCGACGAAGGCCCGGGACGCCGCCTGCGCCCAGGCGAAACGTGCCGATGAACTGCTGGTCACCGCCTACAACGACCTCTGCGAGGCCGTCGGTAAGCGACGCACCACCCTGCGCGGAGCGATCAAGCATGCCGCAGCCGTCCGCACCGAGCGAGACCGCCTCGTCGAGCAGCTCACCGGCATCGAGGCCCGCGTCTTCCGCGCCTTCGTCGACTCCGACATCGAGGGCGACGACCTCAACGCCATGACCGTCCAGGAGCTGACCGCGTTCGTGATGACCGCGATCCGCAACGGCCAAGGCCCGGACCCGCGCACCGTCGCCCTGGAGCAGCTCGCTGACCGGTACCCCACCGCGTTCGCCTACCTCCTCGCCGACGCGCAGGCCCGCGCCACCCGCAAGGAGCCCACCCCGTGACCGCCGTCTACGCCGCCCCCGCCGCCCTCCTCGCCACCGCCGTCATCGCGATCGCGGTGCGGGAGGGCCAGGCCGTCCTCGCCCACCTCCTCGACGACGCCACCACCCCGGCCGGCTACGACCCCGACGGCGACGCCCCGGCCCCCGGCATCCGCGTCAACCCCGGAAGGGAGCCCTGGTGATGGACGGCCTCTTCGACCTGCCCCACGTCAAGCAGCCACCCGAAGCGACCGAGACCCCGTCGCCCGACCAGAAACGCACCCGCCGCCAGCGGGACATGCTCGCCGCCGGCTACCACCCGCTGACCCTGGTCATGTCCCGGCCGCTCCGCCTCCACGACGACGCGGCACCCGCCGACGACTCGAAGGCCGACGGCGCACGGTGCGGAGGCTGCCGATTCCGGGAGCTGAAGCACTACGGGCCCCGCTCGTGGCCGAAGTGCACGATCGGCGGCCGCGAAAGCCACGGCGGCGGCACGGACGTCCGCAAATGGTGGCCGGCGTGCACGGACTTCCAGCCGAAAGCGGACGGCCAGTGACCGCCACCCAGGACCGGGCGCCCGCCGCCGTCGCGCTGTGCGAGGGCACGGCCGCGGGCGCCCACCAGGACGGCCCCGCTGAGGTGCGTGGGGAAGCGCATCTCAGCGGGGCCCCGCCTCTCACCGACGACCGCGCCGCCTGGATCCGGGCGAACGCGTGGACCGGCGGCATGCGCAAGACCTACCGCGAGGTCCCGCAGTCCTTCCACCGGTGCGCATGCCAGTCCGGCCTGACCCACTGGTGCCAGATCGGCCAGCACGACCGGTGCCACCGCGCCGCCCCACAGCGCACCGAGGCCACCGTCATCTGCACGCCCGGCGGCAGCCACCCCGCGCACTTCCCCGCCGACTACGAGCACAAGACCGACACGTCCGCGACCGGCCCCCGCTTCGAGTCGATCGCGATGGTGTGGCACGCCGACCGCGTCTGCCGCTGGATCTGCCCGTGCGGCTGCCACGACGTCCTCTTCACGATCGGAACCTCCGCATGACCGCCATGGCGACCGTCCTGAACTTGGACCCGTCCCGCCCCACCGTCAAGATCACCGCCATCGGGACCCCCGCCCCGCAGGGCTCCAAACGGCACGTCGGCCGCGGCGTCATGGTCGAGTCCTCCAAGAAGGTCAAGCCGTGGCGCGAAGCCGTGAAGTCCGCCGCCCTCGACTTCATCAGCGACGCCGACCAGTACGGCCGCCAGATCGGCCGCCTCACCGACGGGTTCCCCCTCGACGGGCCCCTCTTCGCGCACATGGCCTTCACCCTCGCCCGCCCCAAGTCCGCCCCGAAGTCCCGGCTCTACCCCGACCGGATGCCGGACCTGTCCAAGCTCGTCCGCGCCACCGAGGACGCCCTCACCGACGCCGGCGTGTGGGCCGACGACGCCCGCGTGGTTTCCACCCTCGCCCGGAAGCTCTACCCGCACCCCTTCTCCAGCGACCCGGACGCGCTCGCGATGCCGGGTGCGGTGATCCGCATCTGGACGATCCAGTGACCACCGAACCTCGGCACCCGAGGAAGCGACGCGTCACCCCCGCGGTGACCGCGAACGCCCTCCGCGCCGGCGTCCTCGGCCGCGCCTCCTACGCCGCGGCCGCCGCCGAACGCCGCGAACGATTCGCCCAGCTCCGCCGCGGCGGCTACACGATCCAGCAAGCCGCATGGGAACTCGGCGTCACTCGCCGCACCGCCGACCGGTACGCCGCGCAGCTCCGCAAGCAGGCCGCGTGATGTGGCCCGTCGTCGTCGAGCACCACCAGGTGTGGACCGCCTACTGCCGCCACCGCGCGTGCGAGAAGCCGCACATCCTCGCCCTCACCCTTTCCCTCCGCGACGCCGAAAAGGCCGCCGCCCTCCACCTGAAAGAGATCAACGGGCCCCTCGCCCCCAACACCCCGAAAGGAACCTGATGCCCGACATCAAGATCGAAGGCAAGATCGGCGGGAACGCTGCCGACGCGATCGAACCCCACGCCAAGGCCCTCTACGACCGGCCCGGCGTCCGCGTCGTCGCCGTTGTCGAACTCGCCCACTCCGAACGCACCCAGCCCGCCCCCGACTCGGAGAAGAACGCGAGCGTCAAGCTCCGCATCTCCGGACTGGAGCTGCCCTCCAAGGAGCAGGCCGAAACGGTCCGCGAGGTCATGCAGGCCCTCCACTTCCAACGCACCGCCGCCGGGACGCTGGAGGAGGACGGCTCCATCACGCTGACGCAGCCGACCCTGGACATGGCCGTCACGATGCTGTCCGGGCAGGAGGTCGCCCGCCTCCGCGCCGGCCTGGGGCACTGGGAGCGGTACGCGAGCAAGGCCGCCCGCGACCCGAACCTGTCCCAGACACAGCTGGCGAAGGAACTGCGGATCGTCGCGCAGGGCCTGTCCTCGGTGCTGTCCCGCGTCCCCGTGGACGGCGACTGACGGTGAAGTGCTCCGCCGTGCCCTGCCCCAACTCCGCCGTCGTCATCCTGACCGGCCGGGGCGGGGCCGGCGGCGTCCACCGCGCAGCCACGACCTGCGACGAGCACCGGCGCGAAACCCGCCGATGGGTCGCAGGCGCCGGGCCAGCCATCACCGAAACCCCGATCGACCCGGGCACAGAGCCCGCAACGCTGTTCTGAAAGGCGGCACAGCCTTGACCTGGTTCAAGGTCGACGACTCGTTCTACGACCACCCCAAGGTCTTCGACCTCCCCGACTCCGCCGTGGCGCTATGGACCCGCGCCGGCTGCTGGTCGGCGCGTAACGGCACCGGCGGCACCGTCCCGGCCCGGCTGCCCGCACGGCTGTGCGAGAACCCCGAGGAGGCCGCCCGCGCCCTCGTCGACGCCGGACTGTGGGAACGCGTCAGGGGCGGCGGCTACCGCTTCCACGACTGGGACACATACCAGCCCACCCGAGACGAGGCCGTCGCCGCGCGGTCCAAGAAGTCGTCCGGCGGGCGCCTCGGGAACCACCGCCGGTGGCACCTCGAACGCGGCGTGATCGACCCCCGATGCCACTACTGCACGACCCCCGCGGCGAATCGGACCGATGCGGGTACCGACGGGGGGTCCGATGCCGAACCGATGCCGAAGCGACCCGCCGAGAACGACAATCCACAGGCGATATCCACAGGCGGGGGCGACACCCAATCGGACGCGGAAGACCAGGTAAACGGGGGTACCGGATCGGATAACCGATCGGAGTCCGATCGCATGAACCGATCGGGTACCGAATCGGGTCCGAATCCACCCGTCCCGACCCGTCCCGACCCGTCCCGAAGGGACGGGGGTTCTGTAGGTGAATCGTCATCAGGTAGCAGACGCGCGAGCGAAACCGACGACGACGAACCGACCACCCACGAACAGACCATCGACCGGCTCATCGTCGACGTCCTCACCGACCTCACCGGCCGCACCGTCGACGACCCCCACGCCGCGAAGGTCCGCCGGCAGCTGCTCGACGGCCGCCAGGTCGCCAACCCCATGGCCTACGTGTCCAAGGCCCTGCGCGAACGCCCGAACGACTTCCTGCCCGCCGACACACCCGCCGACCGGCCGCCGCCCCCGCGCCCCCAGCTCGACCCCGAGCGCGCCCAGGCCGGCGCGGCCGAGGCCCGGCGGCTCCTGGCCGAGCGCAGGAAGGCCGACGCATGACCGACCTCGCCTCGTCCTGGACGGCCGCCGGCCGCATCCTCACCGACATCCGCGCCCAGCCACCCGCACAACGCCGCCGAGAGCGCGCCCGCGTCCTGGCCCGCCGCTACGCCAACGTCACGCCCTGGACGCCACCACCCGCCCCGCGCCGCAAGCCGAAGCCCACGCCCGCCCCGGCCGGGCCCGAACAACTGGAGCTGCTGTGACCGACCCGCGCCCCTGTCCCTCCTGCAAGACACCCCGCAAGAACTCCCGCCACTACCTGTGCGAAGGCTGCTGGTGGACCCTCCCCAAGGCCGCCCGCGGCCCCCTCCTGCGCCGCGACGACCAGGCCGCCGCCCGGCTCCGCCAGCTGTACCGGCAGATCGAGGACGGCGTCCCCCTCCACAAGATCGAGATCACGATCCGATGAGCACCGACACGAAGCCCACCGCGCTCTCCGCCGTCCAGGAACTCCTGGACCTCGCCGCCAAGACCCGGGCCCCGACATCGACACCCGCGACCTCCAAGGCGCCATCTCCGACGCCGTCACCCGCCGCAGCTGGCCGTGGGCCCTCGCCTACACCGCCCGCATGCTGGCCAATGGCGAAGAGGTCCGCGACCTCCGCAACGCCATCGGCCCCGTCGGCGTGAAGGGAATCCGATGACCGACCGCGCCGAGCTCGGCCGCCGGTACACCGCCCTCGAAGCGCAGCTCCACACCGAACGCCGCGGCCGCCTCGCCGCCGAAGCCGCAGTACGCCGAGCCCTCCAGCACCTCGACCAGTTCATTCACTTCGACCTCGTCGGCGACCTCGCCCCCGGACTCCGCGAAGCCCTCACCATCGAACAGCCGAAGGAGACCCGTTGACCCACACCATCGCACGACCGGTCACCAGCCACGCGCGCGCACACGGGCTGCCTGCCATCGACCGTGCGATCGGCGACCTGAGACTTCTGGGCGCGTACTGGCCCGGCCTCGTCGCCACCCGCTTGCCCGACGTCGTGCGGCCCTACCAGCCGCCCACCATCACGCCCGAACAGCGCGCCGAACTCGACTACGAGGCGCGACTGGAGCGCGCCGAGCGGGTAGGTGAGGCGCCCGGCGAGCACATCGACGCCGCCCGCCCCGACGTGCTGGACCTGCTGTTCGAGCTGATCGACACGGCCGAAGACCTCGCCGCCCATGTTTCCCGCGCCGCGTGGCTGCCCGTCCTCCCGCCGCCCGCCGGCGTGCTCGCGGACGCGCGCCCGTTCCTGGAGCGGACCGCTCGCTACCTGCCAGCGGCCGCGGTCGGATGGGCGAACGGGGACGAGTTGGTGTGGTGGGTCGCGCGGACGGCGCGGCAGATGCTGGTGCAGGCTGGGCGGGCGCTCGCGCTGACCCACGACGGGCAGCGCCTAGACGCGGTGTGCCCGTGGTGCCAGGGCCGCACCGAGACGGCGCCGGTCGGTGGCGCGAAGACCTGGCGGGTGCGGGACCTGCTCGCGGCGCAGCGGTGCGAGCACGACCAGATCGAGCGGCTCACGTGCGTGCGGTGCCCGCAGCTCATCGCGATCGTGTGTGAGTCGGGGACATGCGAGCCGCCGTCGAAGGACGTGGGGACGTGGTGGCGGGGGCGGCCAGCCTGGCCGATCGAGGAGTGGGACTGGCTGGCGCGGCGGCTCGTCGCAGCCGAGGCCCATACGACAAGATCGGTGACGTGGACAAGCTCCAGTTCATCGACGCCATGACTGGTCACCTGGTATGGCCGATCGTCGTCGTGGTCCTCGCGATGGTATTCCGCAGTCCCCTTGGGAGGGCGATCGATCGCCTCAAGAAGCTCTCATGGGGCGATCGCGTGGTTGAGTTGAGCGAGTCTGTCGACAGCCTCCAAGAGGCAGCGGCGGCAGGACAATGGGACCTGAGCCAACAGGATGCGGTCGAAAAAACCATCCAGAAGGCGGTGAACCTTGGCTACATCAGCGGACGCGACAAGGTCTTGGGCGTTCCTCGCGTCCGGGTGGAGTGGCCCGATGGGCAGCCCCGCCTGACGGTCGAGGTCTCCGAGGAGATGCCGATGCCGATCAAGGCGAAGAAGACCAAAATCGTTGGTACCGCCCGAGACACTGTGAGGAACGATACGGGTGACCAGGGTGACCTTGCTTGACATCCTGCCTGTGGATAACTCATGATCTGAGTGCTTCAGGCATGCCCTGAAACAGCCCGGCCACCGCGCCGGGCTTTCGTGTGAACCGGCCTGATTCGTGCCGCGTCCAACAGGTCCAACCTCCGATCGAACCGGACGGACCTCCCGTAGTGGCGACCCAAGCACTCTGGATCCCGGCGCTCTCTGGCCTTGCCGGCGCACTCATTGGCGGCGGCGCGACGGTCGTGTCCCAGATGGTCACACACCGTGGGACCGCCCGGCGAGAACGCGAGGCCAGGGAACACGCGTTCATGATCAAGCGGCACGAGATCGAACGCGACACCCTCCTGGCGCTCCAGGAGGCTCTGATCGAGCACTACGGCCTCACCATCCGCTTCAAGCGCCACCGCCTCCGCGCGCACCTTGGGCAGGACGTTGACGAAGCCAAGGCGGCAGAGGCGGCACGCGAATACCATGCGGCAGGCAGAACCTTGGAGAAGCTTGCAGCCAGAGCGTTGGACCGTAACCCTGCTGAGGCTGTTCTGGCTTACATGCGCGCCGCTGCCCGAGCGTTGGCTGCTCCAAGCAACGGTGAGATCGGCATACACGCCGACGCTGCGCACCACAGGGCGCAGGAACTGTTGGGCGAGGCAATTCGCCGACCTCCAGAGTTGACAAGCTAGGGACACCCGGGGGTGAGCCATGGCCGGCGCCCCGCTCACCCCCGAAGAACGCGACCGCATCGCGCAACTGCACGCCGAAGGCAAGACCCGCAACGACATCGCCCGCGAGCTCGGCCGCTCCCAGTCCACGATCACGAAGGTCGCCCGCGAGCTCGGCCTCACCTTCGACCGCACCGCGACGGCCGCGGCGACGAAGGCCAAACAGCTTGATGCCAAGGCGCGCCGCGCTCAGCTGAAACTCGACCTCCTCGACGACGCCGAGCGGCTCCGCCTCCGCCTGTGGGAACCGACGACCGTCGTCCTGTCGACGCCGAAGGGCCCGGCCGAAGTCCGGCTGCCGCTCCCGCCGGCCCGCGACGCCCGCGACATCATGGGCGCCGTCCAGGCCGCCGTACGCTCCCACGTCGACCTTGACCGCCTCGACGTCTCCGACGGCGCCGACAACGCCAAGTCGATGCTCGGACAGCTCGGCGAGGCCCTCCAGATCGCGGCCGACCAGCTCGGCCAGGCCGACCCCGAGGGCTGATGTTCGACCTCGCGCGGGTCACCGCGGTCCTGTCCCCGAAACAGATCACGTCCATCGTCGAGTCGTCCCGCGCCCGCATCTCGATCTGGGCCGGCGCAGTCCGCTCCGGGAAGACCATCGCGTCCCTGCTCGCGTTCCTGATCGCCGTCGCGGCCGCGCCCGACCACGGGCTGATCGTGATCTGCGGGCGGACCCGAGAGACGATCGAGCGGAACATCATCGAGCCCCTCCAGGACGGCTCCCTGTTCGGTCCGCTCGCCACGCAGGTGCACCACACCCGCGGCTCGAACACCGCCGTCATCCTCGGCCGCACCGTGCACCTGATCGGCGCGTACGACGTCCGCTCCGAAGGCCGCCTCCGCGGGCTCACCGCGTGCCTGGCCTATGTCGACGAGGCGACCCTGGTTCCCGAAGCGTTCTGGACGCAGCTGCTCGCACGCCTGTCCGTACCCGGCGCGCGGCTCCTCGCCACCACGAACCCCGACGGGCCTGCGCACTGGCTACGGCAGCAGTTCCTCCTCCGCGCCCCGCAGCTGAACCTCGCGTCCTGGCACTTCACCCTCGACGACAACCCGGCCCTCCCGGCGGACTACGTGCGGTCGCTGAAGGCCGAATTCGTCGGGCTCTGGTTCCGCCGGATGATCCTGGGCGAGTGGTGCCTGGCCGAGGGCGCCGTGTTCGACATGTGGGACACCGAACGCCACATCGTGCGGGAGCTCCCGGCCATCCGCCGGTGGATCGCGGTCGGCATCGACTACGGCACCACGAACCCGTTCGCCGCCCTCGCGCTCGGCCTGGGCGTCGACAACGTCCTGTACCTCGGCCACGAGTGGCGCTGGGACTCCAAGCAGCAGCGCGGGCAGCTGACGGACGCGCAGTACTCCGAGCGGCTCCGGGCCTGGCTCAAGGGCATCGGCGTGCATCCGCAGTGGACGATCGTGGACCCGTCTGCCGCGTCGTTCGTGACGCAGCTCCACCAGGACGGGCTGACGCCGGCCGCCGGCGACAACGCGGTGTTAAACGGCATCCGGACGGTGGCGAGTCTCCTCGGCCGTGGCCGGCTGAAGGTGCACGCCTCCTGCCACGGGTTCATCAACGAGATCCCCGGCTACAGCTGGGACCCCGACAAGGCCGCGAAGGGCGAGGACGCCCCGATCAAAGCCGACGACCACTCCTTGGACGCCGCGCGGTACGCGGTGCACACGACACAGAGCGCTTGGCGTTCCGACCTGAAAGAGGCCGTCTGATACACGTCAGGCACCCGCTGAGTTCGATTTTCCATCCACGTTGCTATCCGCAGCCGAAGACTGCACCTCTGGCGGTCCTACTTGCCCTACAAATCCTTGAATCAAATCACCCACGATTTTCCCTCGCAGTTCGTCACTCACCCCGTTCAGGCTTTCAAGTAGCCGCTCAGCAGCGAGGTAGCGGGAGAATTCCAGGGGCTGATTGAAATAGGCGCGAAGGTGACTCGCAGCGCTCTCTTGTGACCGTACGAAAGTTCTGCTGATGTAACCCGCAAATCCTGCCGCCGCCGCACCAAGGCCGCCGCTGACGATACTCGCCGTGGTCGTCTCAGCGTTGAGCGCCAATGCCGCGAACCCGATCAGCAGGGCGAACCCTATTCCCATTGCGATTTGAGAATTGCGAAAGCTCTGGCGGGCGTGAGTTGTGGCGATCTTATGGTAATAGTCCAGCCGCTTGTGCGTAACGTCCCACAATGCAGGAAGGGCGAGGTTAACCTGGGTGCCCTCGCGGACTTTCTCTAGAGGGACCCTGCCCTCCATGACGATATCGCCAGTATTTACGCTCTCCACTTTGAGGTTTGCGGCCTCAGTTGGTTTTTCGTGTGCGAGCGACAAATGCCAGGCTTGCTCTGCGCGATCCAGCGCCTCACGCGCTTTGGTCTCTTCGCGCTGGGCACGACGTGAAAGTTTAGACGACACCAGGGTAGCGATGAACGTTACGCCAGTTGCAGCCCCTCCCAGAGCTGCACCGAGCACACCAACCCATTGACCTGAAGAGCTTAGATCCATGAGGCGACCTCCTGCACGGCCGAAGGCTTCACTTTCGGCCACAGCCCAGTGGCATTACGTGACCTATCCCCGGAATGAGGAGGCCATATGCCACTCCCCGAAGGCTCCGGCCCATGGCCGCCCCGCAACCTCGACCTCGTCACCGCGCGCCTCGACGTCTGGTCGACGTGGTACTCCGGTGACCCCGACCGCCTCTCCTTCCTGTACGGCGGGTCCCTGGCCGGCGACCCCGGCCACCCCATCGGCTACCCCGAACCCGCCGTCCGCGGCCTCCGCGGCTGGCTCGGCCGCCTCGCCTCCCGCTGGTTCTGGGGCATCCAAACCCCCGACAACGAAAAGCGCACCAAGCTCCACCTCCCACTCGCCGGCGACATCGCCGCCACCTCCGCGGACCTGCTGTTCTCCGAACCGCCCACCCTGAAGGCCGCCGACGAGGACGAGGCGACACAGAAGGCCCTCGACGACCTGATCGAGGACGGCCTGCACTCCGACCTCCTCGAAGCCGGCGAAGTCTGCGCCGGCCTGGGCGGCGTCTACCTGCGGAACTGCTGGGACGACTCCGACGACTCGCCCCGCAAACGGCCGTGGATCTCCGCCGTGCACGCCGACTGCGCCGTCCCCACCTGGCGGTACGGCCGCCTCGTCGCCGTCACGTTCTGGCGGGTCGTGCACCGCGAGGGCAACGACGTGTGGCGCCACCTGGAGCGCCACGAGAAGGGCGTCATCCTCCACGGCCTCTACAAGGGCGGGGAGACCGACCTCGGCCGGAAGGTACCGCTCGCCGCGTCCGAGGCGACCAAGCACCTCCGCGACACGGTGGACACCGGCATCAGGGACGGGCTGACGGCCGGATACGTCCCGAACATGCGCCCGGCGCGGGTGTGGCGGGACGTTCCCGAAGGCGCCCACCTCGGCCGCGCCGACTACGCCGGCCTTGAGAGCGAGATGGACGCCCTCGACGAGGTGTGGTCTTCCCTGATGCGGGACATCCGCCTCGCCAAGGGACGGCTGATCATCCCCGAGTCCATGCTGCAGTCGCAGGGCAAGGGGCAGGGCGCCACGTTCGACGCCGAGCAGGAGTTCCTGTACCCGGTCGACGCGCTCATGAGCACGAACCCGCAGGGCGGCCTCCCGGTGGTCCCGCAGCAGTTCGCGATCCGCGTGACCGAGCATCTGCAGTCGGCACAGGCGCTGCAGGACCAGATCGTCCGGTCCGCCGGCTACTCGACGCAGAGCTTCGGGTCGGTCGGCGACGGTGAGGGCCAGGTGCAGAAGACGGCGACGGAGGTCGACTCGCGGACGCGCCGCTCGGAAATCACCCGCGACCGGAAGATCACCTACTGGGTCCCGGAGCTCGCCGAGCGGGTCCGGGTCCACCTGGAGCTGTGCGCGACCAAGTTCAACGACAAGGTCACGCCGGACCGTCCGACCGTCGAGTTCGGCGACCGCGTGTCGGAGACCCCCGCGAGCCTGGCGCAGACGGCGCAGCTGCTCCGCGCGGCCGAGGCCGCCTCCACCGAGACGATCGTCCGGATGGTCAACCCTGACCAGGACGAGCCATGGATCCAGGCCGAGCTGCAGCGCATGAAGGACGAGCAGCCGGCCGAGCTGACGGCACCCGGTCCGGTGGGCATGGACGCCGGACCGGGTGCGCCAGACGAGGCAGCGCCGGACGCTGGCGGGCAGGACAAGATGGACGCCGCGTTCGACGCACTGGAGGGCGCGTAGGCCATGGCCGAGGCCATCCCGCCCTCGGCATCACCGGCGCTTGCTGACGGCCTCGCGCACGTCGAGCTCGTCGTCGAGATGCACGCCCAGTGGGAGAGCACGACCCTCAAGTTCATGGCCGGGCGGATCGCCGTCGGGATCGATCACCCCGACTGGCCACAACAGCAGGCCGCCCGGCTCGCCGGGATCCGCCGGGACCTCGACCGGACCGTTCGCCGTCTCGTCGACCTGGCGGGCCCGGAGATCGAGGGGATGATCGAGGAGGCGTACCGGCGCGGCCACGGCGCCCCGCCCGCTCCCGAGCGCCGTCCGGGCCTGGTCCGCCGCGTCCTGGACGCCATGCGGGGCCTGTGGAATCGGCTCACCGGCAACGCCACCCGCGCCTACCAGCGCGCCGTGACCGCCGGCACGCACGCACCCGCCGGTGAGCGCCGCCAGGCCGTCCAGCGTGAACTGAACCGCACCGCGGACCGTGGCCTCACCGTCGACCGCGACGCCCGCGGCCGCGCCCAGGCGCTCGTCCCCCGCGTGCAAACCGCCCTCCAGACCGCGGCCGGGAACGCGGCAATGGACGGCTACCTCGACCGGCTCACCGCCGAGGGCGAGGACCTCGTCCGCGTCACCCGCTCTCCGCACCCGTGCCCGGTGTGCAGGCCGTGGGAAGACCGCATCCTGTCCGTCATCGTGTCGACCCGGTACCCGTCCATCGGCACGGCGCGCGCCGCGGGCCTGTGGCACCCGCGGTGCCGGCACACGATCGAGCATTACCGGCCCGGCATGCCCCGCCACCCGCACGCGGTCGAGCACAAGCCGGGGACGTACGACCAGGAGCAGCGGCAGCGCGCGATCGAGCGGCACATCCGGACGTGGAAGCGCCGCGAGGCGGCCGCCCTGGACGACGTTGAGCGGGCGCTGGCCCGCCGGAAGGTCCGGCAGTGGGAGGCCGCGCTCCGCGCCCACCTGGCCGCGACGGGGCTGCAGCGGTCCCGGATGCGGGAGCGGATCGAATTCGGGCACTCGCGGCCCCTGAAGCACGCGCTAGGAGGCTGACGTGGCCGGATCGTGGAAGCACGGGTGGATCCCCCTGACGCCGGGTGCGGTCCTGTCGAAGAACCATGGCCGCAAGCCGGGCGGGAAGTCCAAGCTCGGCCAGAAGCTCGCTGGGATGAAGAAGTCCAGCAGCAGTGGCTCCGGGCCCCGGTCCAGGCAGTTCCGGCCTGCTGGAGGGCCCCGGCCGGATAGCGGCGCCTCGAAGTCTGGCGCCGCTGCCTCAACAGGACGAAAGCCGCACAGCAAGGCGGCATTGGCCGGCAAGCCGGGCACGCCACCAGGCTTGCGGCAGCCTGCGCGCAATCACAAGCCAGCACCATCGAGCCTGGCGGAGGAGAACTACCGGCTGGCCAACATGACCGCAAAGGAACGCATCGCCGAGCGGAAGCGGCAAGACCGAGAGGCCACCCAGGAGGCCGAGCACAAACAGCTTGAGAACGCCCGCCGTGCCCAAGCCGCCGAGGACGCCGAACGGCAGAAGAAGCTCGACGCGTTCGAAGCGGCGCAGGGCCGCCGCGATGAGACTCACCGGGCGGCCGAGGCCCGCAGGGCAGCCGAGAAGGTCGAGGCCGAGAAGAAGCGGAAGGCAGAGGAAGCCGAGGAGCAGGAACGCGCGCGTCGGGCGGAAGGTGCGCAGCTCGCGCGGCGCGGCGCGTGGTTGTACCGCCGGGGCGAATACGACGAAGCGATCGAGCACATGAAGCGCGCGGCCGCTACAGATCCGGGACGGCGGGACAAATACGAAGACCTCATCCGGCAGATCAAGGAGCGCAGGCGCAAGGAACCCCAGGGCACCTCGAAGACTCACCGTAAGACCGCGCTGACGGGCGGGCGCTGATGCCGTTCGATGAGGCCGCGCACCCTCGCGGCGAAGCCGGGTCCGCGGAAGGCGGGCAGTTCGTCGCCGCGCAGTCCAGCAGCAAGACCACCACGGTGAGCAAGAGCGGCAAGGGCGGCGGGAAGAGCGGAGGGAAGGGCCTCGCCTACAACGCCAAGACCGGCGTCGGCGCGGGCTATGGCAGCAAGAACGGCGACCCCCGCGTCCGCAAACTCCAGCAGTTACTGACCAAGCTCGGCATCAAGGACGCCCGGGGCAAGCCACTCGTCATCGACGGGAAGCTCGGCCCCCGCACCACTGAGGCGATCAAGGCCGCACAGCGCAAGCTGGGCCTCAAGCCGGACGGCGTCCTGACGGCCGGGCTGGTGCGCAGGCTCGCCAAGCCCCGCATGGCCAAGGCGCACCTGACCCGCGAGAAGACGCGCACGTTCAAGCGCGCCGGGGACGGCCGCGCCCGCGCCAAGAAGAAGGAGGCCGAGCAGTCGCGTTTCGCGCCGGGCGTCCCGGTCGGGAGTGGCAGGTGACCGCAAGGCCCGGATCCGGCGCCCGTTTCAAGGCGCTGACCAACAAGCTCGCGGCCAAGGGCGCGAAGGACCCCAAGGGCCTCGCCGCGTCCATCGGCCGCAAGAAGTTCGGCAAGGCCGCCTTCCAGCAGATGGCGGCCGCCGGACACCGCAAGAGGAAGTAGTCCGCTACCCACCTGGAGTGCACGATGACGACCCCGGCACAGCCCGACACGGGCAACGCCGGTGCCGCGCCCGACACGGGCACCGCACCCGAAACCGACCCGACCAGCGAGCAGACCGCACCCGGCACGGGTGACGTCGACTGGCAGGCCGAGGCCGAGAAGTACAAGGCCCTCGCCCGCAAGCACGAGCAGCGCGCGAAGGACAACAAGAAGGCCCTCGACGAGGCCCAGGCCAAGGCGCAACCCGCCGAGGGTGAGCCGGACTGGCAGGCCAAGGCCGAGGAGGCCGACGCCCGCGCCGACGCCGCCGAGGTCCGCGCCGTGGAACTCGCCTACGAGGCCACAGTCAACCGCGTCGCCCGCGACGTCGGAGCCGACGCCGAGGCGCTTCTGGACTCGCAGGCGTTCCGGGACGCCGTCGCCGAGGAGTTGGACGACGACTTCGACGACGACGACCTCCGCGAGGCCGTGAACACCGTCGCGAAGAGGTTCGTCAAGAAGTCTCGCTTCGCCGCCCAGCGGCCCGCCGGCGGGGCGTCTGGAGGCGACTTCACCGGCTCCCCGGGAGCGGCCGCATCCATCGACCAGCAGATCGCCGACGCGGAGAAGCGCCGCGACTTCACCACGGCGATCGCCCTGAAGCGGCAGAGAGCCGCGCTCAAGTAGAGGAGAAGCCACATGGCCGGCATCACCGGTATGGGCACGACCTACAACCTGCCCAACTACGTGGGTGAGCTGTTCGCGCTCACCCCCGACGACACGCCGCTGCTGTCGGCCATCGGTGGCCTGACCGGCGGCGGGGAGACCTCCGCCACCGAGTTCGAGTGGCAGACCTACGACCTGCGCGACCCGGGGCAGTCCCGGGTCCGGACCGAGGGCGCGACCGCGCCCACGGCCGAGGAGCGGGTCCGCGCAAACGTGCGGAACGTGTGCCAGATCCACCAGGAGAAGGTCAGCGTCTCCTACACCAAGCAGTCCGCGACCGGGCAGGTCACCACGCCCTCGTCGGCGCCGTACACCGGCGTCGCCGGGAGCAACCCGGTCGGGAACGAGCTGACCTGGCAGGTCCAGCAGGCGCTCAAGTCCGTCGCCCTGGACGTGAACTGGAGCTTCATCAACGGCCAGTACGTGCTGCCGACCACGAACGCCACCGCCCGGCAGACCCGGGGGCTGCTCGCCGCGATCACCACCAACAAGATCGCCAAGGGCACCACCGTCACCGGCGCGAGCTCGGCGACCGACACGATCACCTCCACCGCCCACGGCCTCGTGGACGGCGACAAGATCGTGTTCACCAACACGAGCACCGCAACCGGCATCGTCGCCGGCCGCGCCTACTTCGTCGACCAGCAGGACGTGAACTCCTTCAAGGTGTCCTCCTCGTCCGGCGGCGCGGCGATCACGCTGGGCACCGCGACCGGGATCTCGTTCACGAAGGTGTGGTCGACGACCCTGACCAGCGACCACGTCAACGACCTGCTGCAGCTGGCGTTCGACAACGGCGGCATCTCCGAGCAGGAGACCGCGACGCTGCTGGTCAACTCGATCCAGAAGCGGGCCGTGACCAAGGCCTACATGACCGCGTTCGGGCAGTACACCGAGACGTCCCGCAACGTCGGCGGCGTCAACGTCACCACGGTCACCACCGACTTCGGGACGCTGAACGTGATGATGGACCGGCACATGCCGCAGGACTCCATCGCGGTCGTGTCGCTGGAGGACCTGATGCCGGTGTTCCTCAACGTCCCCGGCAAGGGCCACTTCTTCGAGGAGGAGCTCGCCAAGACCGGAGCGTCCAGCGACGTGCAGCTGTACGGCGAGATCGGCCTGAAGTACGGGGCCGAGAAGCACCACGCGCTGATGACGGGTCTGAAGCTGTCGTGAGCGTCTACGTGAGGGGCGCCGGGGACCACCAGGCCGAGCGGATCCAGCCCGAGCCGGGCAGCGACGAGGAGGCGCGGCTGGAGGCCCTGGCCGCGGACCCGGCGTCGGGGTGGCGGCGTCTCGACGAGCTGAAGCCGGCCGAGAAGTCTGAGCCGTCCCGGCCGGCGAAGTCCGCGCTCAAGCCGGCGTGGGTCGACTGGGCTGTCGCCCAGGGCGCCGACCGGGCCGAGGCGGAGAAGGCGAGCAAGGACGACCTGATCGCCGCTTACGGTGGCGAGCCGGACGGCGGCCAGGGCGACGATCCGGCGCAGGGCGACCCAGGCGCCGGCGGCGAGGGCTGACCGGTGGCGTACGCGACGGCCGAGGAGCTGACCGCGTTCCTGGGCGGCTACGAGCCGCCCAGCGCGGACCGGCTCCTCGACCGCGCGACGCGCGACATCGACCGGCTACTCCTGTGCGCCGTCTACGACGCCACGAACGAGGACATCGTCGCGGCGCTGAAGACGGCCACCATGGAGCAGGTCGCCTACCAGCTGGAGCAGGGCAACGTGTCGGGCATCCGGCACGGGATGCAGCCCGGCGTGCCGACCGGTTCATCCGCGGGGGCGGTGGACCTGTCGCGCGGCCAGTCTGTAGGCGGCTCGACCGGCGGCCTGCCGCTGGTCGGCGACCAGGCGTTCGCGACACTCCAGGCCGCGCAGATCAGCTTCCAGGGGCCGATGCCGACATGACCACACGGCAGGAGATCCGGACCGGCGTCGCCCAGTTCTTTGGCGGCAGCACCTACGACGAGACGGCCAGGATCTACCGGCCAACACCGCTCGTCGCGTCGGGGCTGGCCGGCGTGCGGCCGTACTGGGTGAACCGGTTCGAGGACCGCGACTTCCTCGCCACCCTCGCGGCGGACCGTGGGATGGGCGCGGTCATGTCGATCCACATCGCTGGGGACTCGGAGCGCCGCATCGCGCTCGGCGGGCCCACGTCCGGGTTCAAAGCGCGGCCCGTGCAGCTGGAGCTGTGGGTGTTCCACATGGCCCGCACCAGCGTGTCCGAGACCGCGCAGGCCGACCTGGACGACCTCCTCGACGCGATCGTCGACCGGATCCACTCGGATCGGACGCTCGGCGGCACGGTCGTGGAGGCCGGCGAATCGCCGCGCGGCATCACCCGCAACACCGGCGCCGTCCCGCAGGTCGAGCCGGGGACGCCGCCGACGATCCGCCAGGAGGCAGTCATCAGCCTCGACGCCACGATCTACCCACAAGCGTGAGGACGAGCAGGTGAAGGCCACCTTCCACGGCGACGCCACCACGACGTACGCCGAGTACATCGACGTCGAGCACAGCCGCACCCTCGTGGCCGAGCCCGGCGAAACCTACGACATCGCCCCGGCGAGCGGCCACGTCCGCGAGCTGCCCATGCCGCCGGACGACCGCTGGACGCCCGTCAAGGCGCCGGCCGCGAAGAAGGGACAAGACTGATGCCGGTCATGCCGGGATCCCGGTCAGCGTTCGGGATCGGGAAGGAGACCACGCCGGGCACGCCCGTCGCGGCCACCTACTTCCCGCCGTTCACCAAGTTCGACCCGGTCGACAAGCCGGAACTCCTCATCGACGAGGGGTACCGGGGGTCGATGACGTCGCAGTACGGCGCCGTCCTCGGCCCGGCCGTGTCGGAGCTGGAGTTCGAGGGGCCGGGGTTCCTCGACGCGCTCGGCGCGCTGCTGAACAACGTCCTCGGGGACTACGCCGTGGGCGCCGCCGTATCTGGGGTGTTCCCGCACACGTTCGGGCTGCTCAACAGCGGCAACGGGCAGCCCCCCAGCCACACGTTCATCGACTCGCAGCAGCTCACCGCGACCGTGGGCGCGCGCGTGTACCCGGGCGCGGCGATCTCCGAACTCACCCTGTCCGGCAACGCCGAGGGCCTGTTCGAGGTGTCCGGGAAGGCGACCGCCTACCCGTCCGCGGCGGCCGGCGCCGCGATGACGAACACCCCCACCTCGGAGAAGATCATCCCGGCGTGGCGGTCCACCATGTCCATCGCCGGGGCGGCGACCCCGAACATGTCCGAGTGGTCCGTCAGCCTGGAGCGGGAGCTGGCGGTGACGCACACCGCCGACGGCACCCAGGGCCCCTACGTCATCGGCCGCGGCCCGCTGAAGGTGTCCGGAAAGCTCACGCTGGTGGCGCTGGATGAGTCGCCGCTGATCACGGGCCTGCTGACGAACCAGCAGCCCGCCCTGGTCATCACGGTCGACAGCGGCGGCGTGGCCGCGAACGTCCGATCCCTGGCGCTGACGATGACCAAGGCCGCCTACAGCGAGGCCCCGCAGAAGCGGGACACCCTCCTCGGCTACGACGTCGCCTTCGAGGCGATGGCCAACTCCACCGACGCCGCCTCGTCCGGGGGCCTGTCGCCGATCAAGGCCGTGCTGAACAACGCGGTCACCACCTACGCCTAACACGACGAGAGAGGTCTTCCATGCAGACCTACCGCATCACCCTGCCCGAGTGGGACGAACACCCCGGCGTCGAGCAGTGGGCAGAGCTCCGCGCCGCGTCCACCATGCGCGCCGGGGACGCCAAGGCGCTACGCCGAGCTGTCCGGCTCGGCGTGAACACCGGCGGAGGCTGGGACCGCACGTTCTCCATGGGCGACGCCGACGCCCGCACCGACGCGCTCCTGACCCGCGTCATCGTGAGCTGGTCGTACGAGGCGCACGGGATCGCGCTCCCGGTCGCTGACCCGGCGTCGCTGGACGAGATCCCGATCGACGCGTGGGAGGCGCTCCGCGAGGCCATCGGCCCGCACGAGGAGGCCCTGGATTTCAGGAACCGGGCGACGACGAAGTCACCGCCCGGCGACTCCTCCGCCTCAAGAACCATCTCCGGGGCCGTGGAGTCCCCGGACACGAGCCAGACGACCAGCTCCTAGACGTCGCCCGGTACGCCGGGTTCGCCGACGCCTACGGGTGGACGCCGGACCAGGTGGACGCGCTGCCGGTCGACGTCGAGCCGTGGCTCATCCCCGTGCACAACCTGATCAGGGAGGTACAGGATGAGTCCGAGCGGCGACAGGCTCCGCGAGATGGCCCGCCGGGCTGACCGGGGCGGCGCGGCGGCGGCCGGCGCGATGGCCCGCGAGGCCAAGGACGGCATCCAGGAGACCCTCGCGAGGCGCTCGCACGCGCGCGGCACGCCTACGCCGTCTCCGCCCGGGCAGCCCCCGGCGAAGATCTCTGGGCGCCTCCGTGACCACGTGGTCGTGGTCCGGGCGCGGCAGGAGGGCGCGCACAGGTGGGTCTCGGCGGCCGGCCCCAAGGACGTGGATTACGCGCGGATCCAGGAGAAGGGCGGCGTCGCCGGCCGGAACCACGCCTCGACGCTGCCGCCGCGCCCGTACGTGCTGCCGACGGTGATGGATCTGCGCGCGTCCGGCCGCCTCCGCGAGGTGTCCGTCAGGGCGTTTGAGGCGGTCGTGCATGGCCGGTGACATGCCCGATGTGGTCGAGCGGTTCGTCGCCGACGTCGGCGAGTACGTCCGGAACCTGGAGCGGGCCGCGCGGGAGGCCGACCAGTTCGGCGACCAGAACGAGACCGCGCGCGAGCGGGTCACGCGGTTCGGGCACAGCGCGGAGGAGGCCGCCGAGCGCGCCGCCCGCGCCCAGGCCGCGGCCGCCCGCGAGGCCGAGCGGCTCGCCGAAGGCACCGGCGACGTCGAGCGCGCCGCCCGCGCGGCCGCACGCGCGCAGCGGGAGCTGGAGCGCGCGGAGATGGCACAGTCCCGCGCCGCACGCGCAGCCGCCCGGCAGGCCGACAACGAAGCCGAGCAGTACCGCGAGCTCGCCCGGGAGGCGACCCGCGCCGCCGCCGCCGAACAGCTCGCGCAGATGCGTGCGTCCGGGCAGATCCGCGAGCACAACGAGCTGATCAGACGGCTACGCGAGCAGTACGGCGACCTCGGCGGCGACAGCGACCACACCTTCCGGGAGATCGAGTCCCGAGCCCGGCAGATGACGGGCCAGGTGTCCGGGCTGCTCGGCAAGATCCCCTTCAAATTCCAGGCGGCACTGCTCGCCCTGCCGCTCATCGCCGCGGTGGCCGGCGCCGGGATCACCCTCGCGATCGGCGGCGCCCTGTCCGCCGTGGCGATCATGGCCGCGTCGAAGTCCAAGGAAGTCCAGGGCGCCTTCTCCGACCTGAAGAAGCACGTCGTCAGCGACCTGCGATCCTGGGCGAAACCCTGGGAAGACACCCTCATCCACATCTCCGGGTTCGCGCGGGACGCCTTCGACGCCCTCGGCCCGACCTTGAAGAACGTGTTCGCGCAGCTGGCGCCGAGCGTGGAGGCGTTTGCGCGACAGTTCGCTGGCGCGCTGGTCCGCTTCGCCCCGATGATCCAGAAGTTCAGCGACGCGTTCCGGGCCGTGCTGTCCAACCTCGGTCCCAGGATGGACGAGATCCTCGGGAAGCTGTCGGACGGGCTGTCCGAGGTCGCCGACGCCGTGGAGGACAACCCGGAAGCCTTCGCCGAGTTCGCCACAAACCTGGCGACCGTCGCCCAGGCCGCGGCGTACCTCATCGGGATCTTGACCCGGCTGGAGGCAATCAACCGGGTGCTGCCGAGTGGCCTGTCGATCTGGAACAAATTGGGCGACCAGTTCGATCGGCTGACCTCCTCGTCGCGCTCGTCGGCGGCCGCGCAGCAGCAGGCGGCTCAGCAGGCCGCTGCCGCGCAGCAGCAGGTCGCCATGAGCACCGGCCGGGCGAACGATGCGCAGACCCGGTCCGGGATCCTGATGAAGCTCGCCTCACAGAGCGCCAAGCAGCTGAAGGCGTCACTCGACGAGCTGTCCGGCAAGGAGCTGTCGAGCCGGGAGGCGGCGGCGCAGTACGGCACGGCCGTGATCGCGCTGAACAAGAGCCTGAAGGAGAACGGCAAGAACCACGGGTTCGCCACGGCGAAGGGCATCGCCAACGAGCAGGCCCTGGACTCCCTCGCGCAGTCCGCGCAGCAGACCGCCGTTGCGATGCGCGACAACGGCGCCTCCGCCAAGGAGGTCGCCAAGTTCATGGAACGCTCGCGCGCCAAGTTCGTGGAGTCCGCGAAGGCCGCCGGCTACACCAGCTCGGAGGCCAACAAGCTGGCCGACAAGCTGTACGGGGTGCGGAACGCGGCGAACAAGATCCCCGCGAAGAAGCACACCAAGGTCACGGCGGACACCAAGCAGGCCACCGGGACCGTGCAGAGCTTTATCAACTGGGTGGGCCGTCAGGTCGCCCGGATCAACATCAAGTCCGTGTGGCCCTTCGCGAACGGCGGCCTGGTCGGCGGGCTGGCGAACGGCGGCCCGGCGGAGACCGCGCAGCGCATCTCCGGGAGCGTCGTCCGCGGCGCCGGGACGGGCACCTCGGACAGCATCCTCGCCCGCCTCTCCAACGGCGAGTTCGTCAACACCGCCAAGGCCACCAGGATGTTCGGGCCGGTGCTGGCGATGATGAACCGCGTCGCCGGCGGCGCCAGCGGCAAGGCCGCGCAGGACGTCTCGTCGATATCGGAGACCCGCAAGGGCGCCATGTCGGTGGTGAGCCAATCCCAGGCCGTCCGCGCGCCCATGCCGACGTTCGCCCCGCTGCGGAAGGCACCGGCGCCCGCCCAGGTGTTCGTGACCAACAACCACTACACGGTTCAGGGCAGCGTCTGGGCGGAGCAGGAGCTGTTCAGCGTGCTACAGCGGCAGGCCGCACGGAACAATGTCCGTAACCCGGGCCTGGCCCAGTTCGGGGGCCGGTGATGGCGCTCAGCGTCCCGCAGGACTGGACAGGGTCCGGTGCCCGCGACGATGTGCGGGTCGGTGTGCAGCCGACGGCCGGGAACTGGATCATCGCGACGATCGCCTACCGGGCGACGGACGGGTCCGCGCCGCTCGCCAGCGTGGCGGACCTGGCGCGGAACTGGTGGGTCCTGCTCGGCTCCGCCAGCAGCGCGACGACGGGCATGCGGGTGGAGGTGTGGGCGTGCCCCGCCGTCGACTACGCCGCGTTCCCGCTGGACATCGTCTACACGGCGGTCAGCCACATCCACGCCGATGACGTCGGCTCGGTCTGCGTCAACGTGTGCGAGGTGGCGGGGTTCGCCAACAACTTCCCCACCCTCGTGTCGGTGACACCGCTCACCGCGACCGCTGCGACCTCCCTGGCCATCCCGATGCCGGCGCCCGGCAAGAACGTGTTCGTCCTCGCCGCGGCCGCCACCGACAACGCGGCGGTCGCCGTCACGGCGCCCGGTGTCGGGTGGGGAACCCTCACCGCCGTGCAGCGCACCGGCCCGGACGTCAAGCTTGTCCCGGCATGGACGGCCGTCAGCACCACGATCACGCCGTCCTGGTCAACACCGTCCGCCGTCAACTGGACCGGGGTCGTGGTCGCGGTCGCCGAGACCGGCACCGTGTGGCCGCAGCCGAACCCGAACTGGCCCGCCACGCGGCTCCAGCTCGGCGCGGTGGTGGGGCAGGAGACGCCGCTGCCGCGCGTGCCCTGGACCGACGTCACCAGCCGGTTCGACGGCCTGGTCGGCGCCGAGCGCGGCATCCAGTACGAGCTCGGCCGCCCCCAGGCCGGCCGCGCCACGTTGCAGCTCCGCAACTTCGACGACGCCATCACCCCGGCCGCGGCGGGGACGTACGACCTGTACACGCCGTATCAGCTGCTCATGGCCTGGGGCAGCCCAGCCAAGGTGTACCCCGTCTCGTCCGGCTACGTCGAGCAGTATCAACGCCGGTGGGAGGACCCGCACCACGGCTACGTGGACGGGTCGTGCGTGGACGCGATCGCCACCCTCGTGCAGGACGTCCCCACCCCGCTGCGGGGCGAGATCCTCCGCCACACCCCATCGCACTACTGGCCCCTGGCCGACCCGCAGGGCTCCACCAACGCGATCAACATTTCCGGCCGGTCGTACACGCTGCTGAACCTCGCCCGCTCCAAGTACGGCGCCGCGGACGCGTCCGCCGACTTCGGCGCGCAGACCACGATCGACGGGGACGCCGGGTCCGGGTGGGAGCAGCAGGGCCTGGTGGCCGCCGATTCGAAGGTCGGATACGCGCTGGTCGGGTCGGACTACGGCGGCGGATTCCCCGCCATCAGCGGCGGCGTCACGATCTTCGGGCTGGTGTTCGTCCCGCTCGACCTGAACGCCCAGCCCGACACCGGGATCACGTTGTGCATCCTGCGGTCCCAGGACGCCCGCAACGGCAGCGTGATCAAGTTCGGCATAGAGACCGGGCTGGGGCGCCCGCAGATCACCGTGTGGGACAAGGACACCGCCGCGTCCACCACCACGACCGGCGTGAACAACATGGCGCAGGGCTTCTTCATGCCGTGGGTGCTGCGGTTCAACCGCACCTCCTGGCGCGCCGCGCACACCGTCCTGTCCGGGGAGATGTCCGGATCCTGCGACCTGCCGGACGAGTTCGTGATCCTCAGCGTCGGCGGGGAGGCCGACCAGTACTACAACGGCAACTCCGGGAACCTCACCCACGCGCACATCGCCGTGTGGGACCGGCAGCTGACCGACGGCGAAGTCAACCAGCTTCTGAACCAGGCCGTGTACGGCTGGCCCGGCACCGAGTTCACCCACCAGCGCATCCAACGGTTCATGGCCACCTCGCAGGCCCTCACCCCCCGCGCCCTGGACTCCTCAGCGACGCTCGGGTCCGCGGACGCCACCACCGGCACCCTCGCCGAACGCGCCGCCGACTACGCCGACCAGGACACCGGGCTGCTGTTCGGTGACGGCACCGGCTACCTGCGATTCCGGTCCAACTCGCGCACCAACCGGCAGGCCGTCCGATGGACCCTCGGCTCCAACACCGGCGCGGGGGAGATCCCCTTCGCCCCGGACGCCTCCCCGGGCATGGGCCCGACCTACCTGTTCAACCGGATCCAGGTCGAGAACCACAAGGAGCACACCTTCTCCGGGACCGGGCAGGCGATCTCCCAGTCCTACCCGGACGTTGTCCACTCGGCCGTGGATGTGGAGGCGGCGCAGCGGTACGGGTGGCGGCCCATGGACCGGCAGACGTTCCTGTACGACCCTGCGTCGGCGTTCGGGCTCGGCGAGTGGCTGCTGGCCCAGTACAAGACCCCCAGGTTCCGGTTCGAGACGGTCACCGTGGACGCCAAGGCGTATCCAGCCGCGTGGCCGCTCGTCCTGAGCGTGGAGGTCGGGGACCTGGTCACCGTGGTGCGGCGCCCGGTCGGGCAGGCGGCCGTGTCGGTGGCGTGCCGCGTCATGTCCGTCAAGCACGACATCAGGTTCGGCCGCGGCCAGGTGTCCGCACAGGTCACCCTCAGCTTGGCGGCGGCGTTCCCGCCCGTGCTGCTCCTCGGCTCGGCGACCAAGGGCCGTCTCGGCTCCAACACCATCGGATGGGGATGACGTGCTGCTGACCATGCCGTCCGGGCGAACCATGGGCGCCCCCATCGCGACCCCGACCACCTTCACCGACCTCGCCCCCGCGGCGGCCGGGTCGGCGGTCACCGCCAACGACCTGGAATACAACGTCGGCGCCGCAGTCGCCCTCCACCGGCGGACCGCGTTCTTCCAAGGGCTCGCCGGCGCCCAGAACATCGCGACCTCGACGTGGACGCCGATCAGCGTCGGGGAGATCGTCGACTATCACGCCGGGCACTCCGACAGCTCGAACCCGTCCCGCGTCGCCGCCGACAGCACCCCCGCGGGCGACGACTGGTACCTGTGCGTCGGCATGGTGCCGCTCGGGTCGGCCGCCTCCGGTGCCGGCATCGCGGGGTTCCGCCTGAACGGCGGCACCATCTACGAGGGCGCGAAGCTGCCGCTCGGGTCCGGGCACGCGGCGACGATGATGGCGTGCGAGTTGCTCCGCGTCCAAACCGGGTCGTCGCAGTACGTCGAGATGATGGCCTACCAGAACTCTGGCGGCACCATCGCGACGCAGTCGAGCACCACGAAGGTGCCGCAGTTCGCGATGCGGTGGGCGTGCTCGAATACCGGCGACCTCGTGGCAGCCCCGTCCTTCCCGCGGACGTGGACGGCCGATGACCTGCTGACCGCGAGCCTGGCCGGCGCCGGGCAGGTGCCGCTGAACACCCACATCCGGGACGTGGTCCGGTGGCTCCGGTTTCCGCCGGCGGCGCGGGTCGACTCCCGGACCACGACGCAGACGCTCACCTCCGGGGCGTGGACGTCGATCCAGATGCCCGCCGGGTCGTTCGACAACTACGACGGCCACTCCACCGTCACGAACAACACCCGCTACACCGCGCCCCGGCCCGGCCTGTACTTCGTGTACGGGCTCGCCGCCGTCAACGAACCAGTCGGCGCCACCGGGTACAGGGCGTCCCGCCTGGCGGTGAACGGGACGACTTTCTACGCGGGCACCTCCTGCGAGCCGGGCCCCTCGTCGCTGGGTACAGCGCTGCCCGCGTGCGCGCAGATCCGCCTGAACGCGGGCGACTATGTGGAGATCCAGATGCGGCCGCAGGGCAACAACGTCACCGTCAAGTCCGGGACCGGGGACAGTTCGCGGCTGATCGTCGTGTGGCGGGGCCTGTAGATGGCGCCCTACACCTTCAGCGACGACTTCGAGACCGGGCCGCCGCTCGGGGCGACCTGGAGCAACGAGACGGCCGCCGTGGTCGTCACCCCGGCCGCGGCGTTCACCGGGACCTACGGGGTTCGGCAGACCGCCACCGTGTCCACCGCCGGCGTCATGAGCCTGTCGGACACGACCCTGCCGGACGGCTACCCGTACGCGATGGTGGAGTGCGACGTCCGGCAGATCGCCCACACCTCGGGGAACTCGCCCTGGGTCACGATCCAGAACCGGACCGGCGTGGATCATGCGGACCTGTTCGTGAACTACACCGCCGACGGCCGCCTGTGGTGGGACATCAACAACGCCAACAACGCCCAGGCGGCCATCACGCCGGGGCAGTACTACCACCTGCGCGCCGTCGTCTACTTCGGCGGCACCACGTGGTGGCTGAAGGTGTGGCTGGACGGGTCGGAGATGCCGCCCGTGATGACCACGGGCAAGACGGCCAGCGACGTTCGCGCCATCCATTTCGGGGGCTTCGGGCCAGAGGAGAACACGAGAGATTTCGACAACGTCAAGGTCACGCTGTCGATGTTCGACCCGTCGTTGCCGCTCGCCCCCAAGGTCCCGGTGTTCCTGCCCGGCGTCCCGGTCGGCCAAGACGTGGTGGACGTGTTCAATACCCAGGTCCGTGACCCGCTCGCCGCGATCCTGAAGCCGCCGAACTTCCGGGCGCGCCGCACCACCGCCCTGACCGTGGCCGAGGGCACCACCCAGGCCCTGACGTGGAATCAGGTCGACGAGGACCCGTACGGCGGCTGGGCGGGAAACAACAGCCCGGCCGAGCCGACGAAGTGGATCGTCCCGCCGGGTTGGTACGGGTGGTGGCAAATCACAGCCGCCGTGTCGCTGTTCGGGACCGGCGCGGCCGGCCTCGTGGTCATCCCGAGCATCGCCGTCAACGCGGGCGCGGTCGACATCGGCGTCATCTACGAGGGCCAGGAGGTGTTCGTCCCGACGAGCACGTCGAGCGCCCCGAAGCTCGCCGCATCGTCGTGGTGGGTGTACGCGGGCGAGGGCGACTTCATCGAGCTCCAGCTGTGGTACTCGACCGAGTCCGCGATCACCGCGGTGGACACAACAGCCGGCTTCGAATGCCGACTCGAACTCATCTGGGACGGGGTCTGATGACCGACGACACGTCATCGGGAACCGAGCTGGCGATGCTACGCGGGGAGGTCATGACGGCGCTCGCGCGGATCGAGGGCGACATCCGCCTCGTGCTCCAGGAGCAGCAGCAGGCCGCCCGGCGCACCGACGACCTTCAGGCCGACGTCCGCCGCCTGGACGATCGGGTCGACGAGATCGACCGGACCAGGGTGACGCGGGACGAGCTGGACGCCCGGGATGCGCGGCTGCGCGCGGAGGCGGCCGAGCAGCGGGCGGCGGACCAGAAGCGCGCCGATCGGAAGATCAACATCACGGCCATCGTCGTCACGGTCGTGCTCGGCGTCATCAGCGGCGCAATCGGCGTCGTCGCGATCATCGTCAACTGAGGAGGGTCATGGGTCAGGAAATCGAGCCGATGCCGCCGGCGCCGCACGACCGCGCGCAGGCGACGGAGGCCGACGAGGAGACCGTCCTGGAGGGCCTGTACGGGCCGCCGGACGGCTACGGCATCTTCCGGGAGGTGGCCGGCTGATGGGCACCGCTGCCGGGATGCTCGCCGAGGCGCGCAAGTGCCTGGGCATGACGGGCCGCCCCAACAAGATCACCCGCGAATACGCGTCCCGGCACGGGGACGAGTACCTGCGCGCGGCGTGGTGCGACATGGGCGTGACCTACTGGGCGCGGCACAGCGACAACGCTGACGCTGTCCTGCCGGCCGGGGACCGCGCCTACACGGTGAGCCACGCGCAGGACTTCAAGAACGCCGGGCGCTGGCACGCCGGGACGACCGCGAACGTCAACGAGGCCAAGCCTGGCGACGTCGTGTTCTTCGACTGGGGCGCCACCAACGTCATCGGCGCGATCGATCACGTGGGCCTCGTCGAGAAGGTGCTCGGCGGCGGGCGACTCCAGACCATCGAGGCAAACACGAGCGACGGGGTGCGCCGCCGCGTGCGCTCGGCCGACGTGATCGCCGGTCTGGGACGACCGGACTACAGCGGCAGCGGATCGTCCGCCGCCGGGGAGGAGGACCCGTTGATCGGGTTGAAGAAGGGCGACGAGGGCCAGGCCGTGAAGGCCCTCCAGGAGCTGATCCGCGCGGCCGGGCAGGGCGCCACGCTCGGCAAGACGGACGGCGAGTACGGGCCGAAGACGGCCGAGGCACTGCGCCTCGTGCGCAAGTCGGTCGGGTCGGAGGCCGGGCCGAAGTACGGGGATCAGGTGGACGGGTGGGCCTTCGCGCAGCTGCACGCCGCAGTCGCCCGTGTGCAGGGCAAGCTCACCCTGAAGGCGGTGTGATCGTGCTGCGGATCAGCAAGTACTGGAAGGGCGTCATCGCCGGGTGCGGCCCGGTGCTCCTCGCCGTCCAGGCCGCCGCCGATGACGGGTACGTGGACGCCGGCGAGGGCATCGTGATCGGTATCGCCGTGCTCGTCGCGCTCGGCGTCATCGCCACCCCCAACAAGACCACCGACGCTGACACGCTGCCCGGCTACCGGCAGCCCTGATCGTGGGGCGGCGGCCCCCGAGGTCGCCCCACGTGAACGGCCCCGTCTCCTTCGGGAGGCGGGGCCGTTTCGTCATGTCCGGAGCACCTCGACCAGGTCGGCGGTCGTGAGTCCGGCGCGGGTGAGCACGAGCTCCAGCGCGGGAACGCTCGCGCAGTAGTCCACCAGGCACCGATGCTGCCGGGCGCGGAGCACGGGCCGCCCGTCGAGCCGGATCAGCTCGACGTCCCAGCCACGAGGCCCTACCCACCGCATGAAGACAGGCTACGACCTGCGGAAACATGCGGGCCCCCCTGGTGACCTGCGCGGATTCCTGACCTATCGTGAACGCATGTTCGACGACTGCCCGGTCTGCCTCCGCAAGCTGGAGCCGGGCCAGGTGATTCGCGGGTGGGCGCCGTGCACGTGCTCGGGGGCGTGGGGCGAACACAAGGGACACCGCACGCTGCAATGCTCGTTCTGCTTGGCCAACAAGGTCGAGACCGTCCGATACGCGCCGTACCACCCGCACCTCGGCGGGCATCCGAACCGGCGGTAGACGGGCTTGGAGAGGGCGGTGCGGCCTGCCTACATAGCGAAGCGCCCCCGCTCTCCTTGAAGAGGGCGGGGGCGTTCCTCGTCGTGCTCAGTGGCAGTTCCGGTCCGTGCCGACGACGGACATGAGCACGATCGTCCCGCCGGCAAGCCACTGGCTGTAGGACGGCCAGCAGCCCGTTTCGATCGCGCGCAGCGCACGGTCCCCGCGGTCTTCGCGGCTCACCCAGTCGGGGACCGGGTTGAGCGCCTTCTCGCACGCCTGGTCCCATTCGCCGAGCAGCCAGTCCCGGGCGTCCTTCGGCTCGCCGTGGGTGGCGGCGATGAGCCGCGCCGACTTGTTCAGCCATTCGACCGTCCGGACGGGCGGCCGGTCCGGGGAGTTCAGGTCGAGCGTGTCCGTCCGCATGATCCGGTCCCATTCCTGCCCGCTGCCCGACCACCGGTAGCAGTGGAAGTGCGTCGGCTGGACGGTCGACGGCTTGGTCGTGTCGGGCGCGATCTGGTGCATCTAGCGCGTCACTTCCCGCCCATGTCGTTGCACTCCGGCGGGCAGCACGGGGACCGCTCGCCGTGCCAGAACGCGACGTCCACCCGGTACCCGGTCGCCTCCAGCTGCGGGATGGTCGCTTCCAGGGCCGACCCGTCGAGCATGGCCTCGTCCTGGTAGGGGACGTGGTGGATGTACTCGCCCGCGTGCGCCTGGCAGAAGTCACCGTACGCCTGTGACCTGAGGATGAACGCGTGCCATGCCGGGTCGACGGGGGATGTCGGGACGATCCGCGTCCACGGGCGCTGCTCGCGGCGGGCCTTGACGATCTCGGCCTGGGCCTTCAGGAAGACGAGGGCCTGGCCCATCATCCGCTCGGCGTACTCGCGGGTGACGTGGTGGTACCTGCGCAGGTCCTCGACGAGGAAGTCCCACACGTCCGGCGGAACGAGCTCGCGCGGGTCCTTGGCGGCTACTTCCGCCCGTTCGGTGGTGATGGTCATCCTTGACCTCCCGTGGCGCGCCTCATGGTTGGAACCGCGGCCAGGGCGTGCGCGCGTGCTGCCCGGGCCGCGGGGTCGTAGGGGGCGGCGGGTCGACTGGAGTGCCGTTCCGCGAGCCGCCGCCCCGGCTCACCGCTGCATGAACCGCTCGGCGACCTTCAGCGGCTCAGCGGCTGGCAGGAACAGCCTCCGCACCCGCCCGTAGGCGTGGCCGCGCCACCAGCCTGGCTCCCCTTCGAGGGCGTAGAACGCGCCGATGACGTCCCCGGACGGCTCCTCAGCGACGATGAACACGCCGTTCTTCCCGTACACCTTCCGCCCGCCGTCAGTCATCGCAGCTCCCGGGCGCGCCGGCCGCGTTTCGTGGCTGTTTAGGGGACAGCGCATCCACGCGACCGGCACGCGTCGAGTCGCACGGCCCCCGCCAATCGGTTCCCGGGGTGTCCGGGCGGGCGGCCGCACGACGATCAAGGGGTGCGGTGACGAACATGTCACCGCCCGTCTCCACTTGTCTACCCTCATGAGGGGACGGGGAGCTACGTAGCGACACGTCTACGTTGCGAAGGTGACCAGCGTGGACCTGTACGGGCCCGATCCGATCTACCAGCAGATCGCCGCCGTCATCCGGGGACGCATCGAGGCCGGCGTCTACTCGCCGAACCGGCCGATCCCTTCCGAGACGGCGCTGTGCGAGGAGTTCGACGTCTCCCGGAAGACGGCGCGTGAAGCCGTCCGGGCCCTGCGGGAGGCCGGGCTTGTGCAAACCGTGCGCGGGAAGGGCTCGTACGTCCTGGGCGATTGAGCTCATGCCGCCAACCTCCGCCGCGCCGCCATGATGGCCTGGCCGAGCCGGTCCGGGGTCGCGCCCTGGACGAGGGCATGCTGGTCGACCAAGGCCCACCAGCGGCGGGTGAAGTATCCGAACCACACCACGGCTCCGTACTGGTCGCAGATCCGGCGGGCCTCGACAGCCCGGATCGGCTCGGGGTCGATGACGGCAGTGTTCTCCAGCGGGCCGAGCGTCATCGCTGCCTCGCCTGCTCAGACATTGATCCCGCTCCCCGGGCCCGCGAGCAGCGTCCGGCCGTCCTCGCGTGCGCACAGACGCCGCTCAGTCAGTTCATCGGTGGCCTGCTGAAGCTGGTGGCGCACCCGGATGCCGGCGCAGACCATGAACAGCTCTTCCCAATCGTCGTGCTCGACGGCCAGGGAGCGGTCGGTTTTGTGGACGGCGCGCCAGCGGCCGCCGTCCAGCATGTACACGTCGAACCCGGTTATGGCCCGGTTCGAGGTGGCCACCGGATCTGGGGGCTGAAGATCGGATGCGCTGTCACCCATGACCGTGACGCTAAGCAGCAGTCATGTGACGGGTCTACGAGTGTGCAGATGTGTGCAGCACTACAGCGCCGCGAGCGCGTCCCGGATGAGCGCGCGCGCCTGGTCGCCGTTCACTGCCATCCCGGCGAGGACGTCGAACGCCTCGCCGTACTGCCGCACCTCGCCCGGCGCCGTGACCCGCAGCGCCCCGGACACGAACTCGGCAGACACGAGCTCGTCGTCGAACATGAAGAACATCTCGACGGGGCGGAGCAGCGTCCGGTCCGCGTCGAGCGGGACGATCCCGAGCGACACGGCCGGGAGGTCCATCACGGCCAGCAGATGTTCGAGCTGGGCGCGGAGGACGTCCGGGCCGCCGATCCGGTACCGCAGCACGGCCTCCTCCAGGAGGACGGCGAACCGCCGGCCCGCCCTATGGATCACGTCCTGCTTGGCGACACGGACGGCCGTGGCGGCGTCCACGTCGTCGACCAGGCCGCGGCGCCGCTGCACACCGGTGAGGAGTGCCCGGATGTACGGCTCGGCCTGCACGGGCCCTGGGACGAGCCACGGGGAGTAGATCCGGAAACGGCTGGTCCGGTCCCAGAGGGGCAGGACGGACTCCTGCGCCTGGCGGAGCCCGGCGCGCTCCATCCGCCGCCACTCGGTCCACATGGAGTCGGAGGCGACGAGCGCCGCAACGAGCTCCTCGGCCTCATCGTCGGCGCCGCATGCTCGGCACCACTGCCGGATGTCGCCGGCGGACGGGGCGGTGACCGCGTGTTCGAGCTTGCTCACCTTCGTACGATCCCAGCCCGTTGCGTGCGCGAGGGCAACTCCGGTCAAACCGGCACCGACGCGGATCTCCCGTAGCCGGTCCGCGAGGCCCTGCCGGGCGGCCTGCGCACTGGATGACGAGGGCACGAGTTACACCTGGTAGTCCTGATGGTCGATGCCACGGTGCCATGCCGCCTCGAACGCTGAGCCGCACAGCTTCACCACGTCGGGGTCAGTGACCAACTCCCGGCCAGCCACCTCGCCGTCGCCGGTGTAGTGGCTGAACAGCACAGCCTTGCTGTCCACGATCCAGCAGTCGGTGCCCGGCAACGCGAGCGTGGCCGCACGCGGGCGCGGCAGCCACCGCACCTGTTCGCCGGCTGCGATGTTGCCCGCGGTGGTGGCGTGCTCGAACCGGATGTAGTCAGAGACGGGCTCGGACACGATCCGGGCCCGCCAGACCAGCACGCCGCGGCCGGTGACCTCCCGAATCAGGTCCAGCCACGGCCGCGGCGCGTCGTATTCGGCGAACCGGCCCTCCTGCCACGCCTGATACCAGGGGTCGGAGGTCATGTAGCCGTCCCGCATCTCCAGGCGCCGCGCGCTGCGTTCTGCGCTGGCGACGAAATCGACGGGGGTAGGTACGGTCACCGGCCGTCCTGGAAGAACTCGGCCATGTCCGCGGGGAACCGGATCACCAGCTCGCCGGGCGGCACGGCGTCCTTCCCGGCCTTGGGGAGCAGCTGCTCACGGACGAGGGCCTCGTCGACGGCGTACCCCTGCATGAAGTATTCGCCCGTGCTTCGGCTGCGCCAGACGGTGGGGCTGTCGCCGTCCGGGCTGCCGCCCCACTTGCCGAGGTACTCGATGTCATCCATGGTCGTCCTCCCTGATGGTGTGCATGGGTGTCCGAGCGTCGCCCGACCGTGCACGCAGGGTCAAGCCGTTCAGCCCATCCCGTGATCGATACACCACGTGCCGATCTTCGTCGCACCCGTCTGCGTGGTGACCATGTCCAGGCGTGACCCGGTCGGTGCGTACTTCTCCGCGAGCTCTCGCAGCGCGGTGACATCGCTTGTCGACGCCACGGACACCGCGTCCGCCGCCGCTTTGTCCGAGGCATCATCTGCGCCGGCGAGCGCCTTCTTCGCGTACCCGCACGCCCGCACGGTCGCCTTGTCGAAGGACACGGACGGCGGCGGGGTGGGCGAGCTGGCGGCCGCCGGCGCGCCGCTCTCACCGCATCCGGATGCCAGGAGCGCCGCCGCGGCGACGGCGAGCAGAACTCGAGACCTGCGTACCTGATTCATGCGGATGCGACGCCCGCGGGGCCGGGCCGGTGTGCCGTCCGTCCGGGTCCGGTCAGCCGGCCTACATGTAGCCGATCACGCCGGCCAGGTAGATCAGCGTCGCGCACCACGCCGCCAACGCCGTCCAGCCGAGCGCCCGGCGAAGGCACCGCCGCCAGATCTCCGCAACCGCCGAACGGCGCGCGGGCTCGTCGTCGTAGAAGAGGAATCTCGGCCGGTCAGGTGACGGTCTCGACCGTAAGCTCGCCGTCCGCGTACTGACGCCGCAGAGTTGTTTTGGAGAACTTGCCGACGCTCGTCTTCGGCACTTCGGCGATGAACGCCCAGCGCTCCGGAACCTGCCACTTCGCGATCCTTCCGGCGAGGAACTCCTTCAGCCGCGCCGCTGAGACGTCGGCCCCGTCCCGGAGGACCACGGACGCGAGCGGCCGCTCCTGCCAGCGGTCGTCGGGGACGCCGACCACGGCCGCCTCGACGACGTCCGGGTGCGCCATCAGATGGTTCTCCAGCTCCACCGACGAGATCCACTCGCCGCCCGACTTGATGACGTCCTTCGCCCGGTCGGTGAGGACGAGGAAGCCGTCCGGCGACATCGTCCCCACGTCTCCGGTGCGCAGCCACCCGTCGTGGAACTTCCCGGGGTCCTCGTCGAGATGGTAGGCGCCGGTGATCCACGGCCCGCGGATCTCGACCTCCCCGACGGCCTCGCCGTCGTTCGCGAGCACGACGTCGCCGTCGCCCACGATGCGCATCTCCAGCCCGGCGAGGACGCGGCCCTGGCTGACCCGCGCCCGCCAGACCTCTTCACCCGTCGCCTTGACAGGCGGGTGCGCGACGGAGGCGACCGGTGACGTCTCCGTCATCCCCCACGCCTGGACGATCCGGACCCCGATCTCGTCGAACCCGCGCATCAGCGACTCGGGCACCGCGGACCCGCCGCACGGCACGAGCCGCAGCGAGCTCAGATCGGATCCGTGCTCCCTGGTGTACCGCAGCACGTCCGACCAGATCGTCGGCACCGCGCCCGCGACCGTCGGACGCTCGGCCTCGATGAGCCGGACGAGCGGCTCCGCCTGCAGGAACCGGTCCGGCATGATCAGCGGCGCGCCCGCCATCAGCGCCGCATAGGGCAGCCCCCACGCGTTGGCGTGGAACATCGGCACCACCGGCAGGACGATGTCGGACGCGCTCAACCCGATCGCGTTGCCCGTGCACGTCGCCATGGAGTGCAGGTACGCGGACCGGTGCGAGTACACGACGCCCTTCGGGTTCCCGGTCGTCCCGCTCGTGTAGCACATCGCCGCCGCCGACCGCTCGTCGATCTCCGGCCAGTCGAAGTCCGCGGGCGCCGCCGCGAGCAGGTCCTCGTAGTGGTGCAGCTCCTTGCCGGCGCCCTCCAGCGGCGCGGTGTCGCCCGCCCCGACCACGATCACGTGCCGGACGGTCTTGAGCTCCGACAGCACCGGCGCCAGCAGCGGGATCAGCGACCCGTCCGCGATGACGACACGGTCCTCGGCGTGGTTCGCGATGTAGACGAGCTGGTCCGGGAAGAGCCGCAGGTTCAGCGTGTGCAGGACGGCCCCCATCGACGGGACCGCCAGGTACGCCTCCAGATGCTCGGTGTTGTTCCACATGAACGTGGCGACGCGATGGTCGCCGTCCACCCCGAGCGCGCGCAGCGCACCCGCCAGCCGGGCGGCGCGCTCACCGACCTCCGCGTAGCTCCGCCGCCGGGCCCCGTCCCCCGTCCACGTCGAGACCTCGGCGTCCCCGAACACCCCGGCCCCGAACCGCATGATCGTCGTAATCGTCAACGGAAAGTCCTGCATGGTGCTCCACACAGCGCACCTCCAGCTCGCAGCGGTTCCAGACAGTTTCCCCCAGGGACACGACCCCCGGAAGCCCCGTCACGAGCCACGTCGAACAAAGGGCCCTCTGGGCTAATACAGCTCGCGGAGTCGGGTCATGGCTCGGGAGACGGTGGATTTCACGGTGCCCACGCTCACGCCCAGGACTTCGGCGATCTCGCGCTCGGACATGTCCTCGTAATAGCGGAGCATGACCGCGAGGCGCTGGCGTTCGGGGAGGCGGCGGAGGGCGCGGCCGAGGGCGTCGCGCATCTCGCTGCGGTCGGTGTGGTCGTCCACCGGGCGGTCAGGCAGCTGGTCGGTGGGGTAGACGTCCAGTTTGCGGCGGCGCCACCAGGAGATCTGGGTGTTGACCATGGCCCGGCGGACGTAGCCGTCGACGGCGGAGCGGTCCTCGATGCGGTCCCAGGCGACGTAGGTCTTGGCGAGGGCGGCCTGGAGGAGGTCCTCGGCCTCGGTACGGTCACTGGTCAGCTGGGTGGCGGCGCGCAGCAGCACCGCGCCGCGTTCCGCCACGTACTCGCGGAACTCCTCGTGCCGTGTTCCGCTCACTCCATCACCGGACCAGGGGTTGTGGAGCCGCCGCCGACTCCCGGTACGGTCGACGATCGCATGGCGACCGTAATTTCGGGTCTACAGAAAATACATATCCGGGTCAACCAGTGCATAATCTTCAACCGAGGTAGATCAGACGTCCTCCACTGGCTGACTTATCGCGACAAATCCGTCGACAGCGGGGTCACCGGCCGTGACTCTTGACTCACTGTCTTAACAGCAGTCGCCCAGCGTGACGATGATCGATGCCGGAGAGCCGCGATGCCGCCTTCCCAACGCCGTGAAGTGCGCCGCCGCCACCGCGAGGCGGTGTTCGGGGCCGCTCAGCGTCCGGCCGCCGGCGGCCGGAGCGCGGTCGGCGGGATCGTCCTCGACGCGAGCCCGCACCTGCTGGTCCTCGCCGCGGGCGGCACGGAGGTGCGCCTCGCGATGAGCGAGGACACCGTGGTCTGGCACGGCGGGCGCGGGGGCCTCGCCGCGCTCCGCCCGGGCCGCCCCGTGGTCGTCCGGCACAGAACCCCCGGCATCGGCTTCGCCGAGCGGATCTGGGTCGGCATCGGCCGGGTCAGCGGCACCATCGTGGCGTGCGGACGGGACACCGTGGAGGTGGACATGGGACCCCACCGCGGGCGCGCCCATGTGGTGATCCCCCCGCACGCCCTCGGACGAGTGCTGGTCCGGCATCCGCGCCTGGAACCCGGATACCTGATCGACGTGATCTGCGTCCGGTCCCCGGGCGGGCCGCAGGCGGTGCGTCCCGGCACGTCGCAGCCCGGGTACCGGGTGGAGGACCTCGCCGCGCCGGAGTCCGCCGCGCCCGTGCCGGAGGTCCTGCGCGGGACGGCGACCTGGTTCGGGGGCGTCGAGGGGGAGGAGCGGGACGGGGCGTCCTACCCGGCGGTCGATTCCGAGGGGGACGCCGGGGGATGCGCGGACGCCCCGTCCGGCTGTGTGCCCTTCCCCTGCCTGTCGCTCGGCAGCGAGGTCACCGTGCGCAACGAGTGCGCGGGACGCTCCGCGCCGCTGCCGGTGATCGAGTGCGGCTGCACCGCGGCCCGGTTCTGCGACCGGTGCGTGGAGTGCGGCGCGTCCCCGCGTGGGCGGATCGTGGAGCTGACACCGACCGCGTTCGCGGGGCTCGGCGGCGAACTGGAGGCCGGCTGCTTCAACGCGGCCGTGACGGGGCCATGGTGACGGCGATCCAGAACACGCAGGTGCTGCTGCTGGCGGCGGTGCTGCTCACGGCGTGCGTGGCGAAACTGGCCCTGCGCGAACTGCCGGCGGACGCGCCCGACCACGTGCACGGCGTGCCGGTGCCGGCCGGGCTCGCGCGGCTGACGGCGCTGCGCGGCAGCCGGGGGATGACGGTCGGGCTCGGCATCGGCGAGGGCGGCCTGGGCCTGGCGCTGCTGATGACCTCCCATCTGTCGGTGCGGCTCGCGACGACGGTGGCGTTCGCCGCCGCGACCTGGGTGGTCGGTGAGCTGCGGGTGCGGAGGCCGGACGCCGGATGCGGCTGCTTCGGCGCGCTCAGCGGCAAGAAGGTGGACCGCAGGAGCGTGCTGCGGGCGGTGCTGTTCACCTGCGCGGCGGTCGCCTCGCTCGGCGCGCCGCACGCGGGCGTGGACGTGCTCCGGAACGTCCAGGCGCTGGTCGGGCTGGTGTTCGCGATCGAGCTCGCGCTGTTCGCGGCGTTGTCCCCGGAGCTGGCGGAGCTGGCCGGGCGACGCCGGACGCCGCGCGACGCCGTCCCGTGCGAGCGGCGGCGCAGCCCGATGTCCGAGACGTACGCGACGCTCCACGACAGCCGCGCGTGGGTCGCGCACGAGAACGTGATCGCGAGCGCCGTGCCGCTGGACGTGTGGCGGGAGGGCTGCTGGCGTTTCGTGGTCTTTCCGGCCCGGCTTCCGGGCGGCCGGGACGTGGAGATCGTGTTCGCGGTGTCGACCGCCGCCCGCGACCGGACGGTCCGGTCGGCGATCGTGGCGCCGGAGGCCCCCGCCATCGAGCGCCTTCTCGGACACGTCCACTAGCCGGCCGGCGATTCCCGGCGGGCCGGCTCGGCTCAGAAGAACGGCTGCGTGCCGTTCCCCCGCGCCTGCCGGGCGAGGAGCCGCCGCGTCCGGGCGCGCAGCATTCCCCGCAACCGGATCATGTGCCGGTTCTCCGAGGCGAGGACCGTCGGGCGGCCGCCCTGATCCTGCCGCATCGCGGACTCGTCGTAGCCGACCACCAGGGCGCGGATCTCGTTCTCGCCGAGAAGTCCGTCGTCCGCCTCGTGGCCGCCGAGCCGGCCTCGCACTGCCATGTGTCCCCCGACATCGCCAGATGCCCGCCGCGGGTCGCCAGTGGTCTCGTACCCGGATGACCGTGGACGGCAACGCGCAGGGCGTCGTCAATTCACCAGTCGGTTCCGGCGTCGTCCTCTTCCGTGTCGGACGAGTAGTCGCCGTCGTCCGGCATGAACGCGCCCTCCGGCTGCTCTGCCCGGCCGCCCTGTTCCTGCTGCATCGCCGATTCGTCGTGCATGGAGAACGACGGTTCGTCGTGCATGGAGGAGGACATCTGGTCGCGGCTGCCGTACTCGTCCTCGCTGGAGAATTCGTTGTCCGGGTCCTGGCCACGGAATCGGTCTGTCATGTTTCCCTCGGCTTCTGCGTCCGCGCCCACCTATGGGCGCACGGCGTGGGTCTTACCCACTTGACCTCGGGAACACCCAGGCCGCTCAGCCTCGCTCTGCGAGAATCTAGGGCTTTATACAATGAATTCTAGAAAGCCTTAGAGAAGCCCAGAGGGCAGGCGAGCGGAATCTACGGCTTTCTACGGCTATCGCTAGAGAGCCGAATATTCGCCGGACGACAGTACTCACTGCGGCTTTCTATCGTTCTCTAGCGTTTTCGCTAGAGAACGCGATAGCGCGGTAGGTCAGGTGGGCTGGGAGCGGAGGAACTTGCCGAAGTGCGGGACGGTGAAAGCGACCATGCCGCGCTCGGCGCTGTAGATGAGGCCCTTCTTGATGAGCCCGTCGCGGGCGGGCGACAGGCTGGACGGTTTGCGGCCCAGTTCGTCGGCGACGGACGCGGTGGGCACCGGGTCGTCGCCGAGCAGGGCCATGGCGCGCATGTAGTCGCGCTCTGCCGGCGTCGCGCGTTCGTAGCGGCTGCCGAAGAAGCCGACGGCGAGTTCGCTCTCCGCCTCCGGCGCGGCGACCTTGATGTCGTCCGCGGTGATCGGGGTGTCGGGTGCGACGTCCCAGACGACCTTGGCGTACGCCTGGACGAAGTAGGGGTAGCCGTCGGCCGCGCCGTACAGCGCGTCGAGGGCGTCCTCGGTGAAGGTGACCTCCTCGCGCTCGGCCGGGGCGAGCAGCGCGAAGTCGGCCGACTCGCGGTCGAGCCGGTCGATCCGCGCGTACCGGAAGAGCCGCTCGGAGTACGACTTGCTCGCCGACAGGACGGCGGGCAGGTGCGGCAACCCGGCACCGACCACGATCAGCGGGCCGCCGACCTGGGACAGCTCGTGGCACGCGGCGCACAGCGCGGACACGTCGTCGGCCGGGATGTCCTGCATCTCGTCCACGAACAGGGCGATGCCGACGCCCACGTCCGTCGCGACGGACGCGGCGTCCACGAACAGTTCGGTGAGGTCGATCTCCAGGTCGCCGGAGTCGGCGCGTCCCCGCGCGGCGGGCACGTCGATGCCGGGCTGCCAGCGGTGCACCCGCGCCCTGCCCTTGCCGGACGGCTCGGGCTCCGCCTGCGCGAAGGCCTTGAGCACGCCGAGGAAGTCCTCGATGCGGTCGGGCGCGCGGTGCCGGGGCGCCAGCTCCCGGACGGCCCGGTGCAGCGCGGACGCGACCGGCCGCCGGATCGACTGGTCCGGACGGGCCTCGATCTTCCCCGTCCCCCACAGCCGCTGGATCGCCATCGACCGGAAGGCGTTGAGCAGCACGGTCTTGCCCACCCCGCGCAGCCCGGTGACGATCATGCTGCGCTCGGGACGGCCGCGGGCCACGCGTTCGAGCACCACCTCGAACTGCTTGAGCTCGCGGTCGCGGCCGGCCAGCTCCGGAGGGCGCTGCCCGGCGCCCGGGGCATAGGGGTTGCGCACGGGGTCCACGCTCTCGGACTCTATGAGGCGATATAGCTGCGGCCGTAGATTTGCGTAGAAAACACTGCGGCGTGTCGCGCGCGCCCGCCGCCGCCCGCAGTGCGCGGGAGCTTCGGCCCCTCTCATGGCCGTGGCCACCATGTCGCCTCCCCGGGCGAGCGCGTTCGAACAAACCCGTCGAACCTCTGTTCGACTATTCGAACACACTAGCGCATGCGGTCTCCCCCGTCACGCGAACCCGGATGACGATGAGACGGCGGAGCCGGGCCGAATCTCGCTCGCCATGATCGTTGAAGGGCCTGTATACCTTCCGGGTGCCGAACGACGCCGCCCCGTCCTTCTCCGTGCCCCCGTTCGCCGTCCCCGTCCCCGTCACCGCCGTCGCCGTCTCGCCGGACGGGCGGTACGGCGCGAGCGGCGACCGATCCGGCGAGGTCGGCATCTGGGACCTGCGCCACGGGAACCTGATCGCCTCGGTTCGGGGCCCTCACCATGGCCGCGTCACCGGTGCGGCGTTCACCACCGACACGGTGCGCCCGGGACTGCTCACCCAGGGACCCGATCCGATCCTGTGGACGATCGCCGCGGAGGCCATGGAATGGCGCCATCTGCCCTACGACGGCGGCCGCCTCTTCGACCACGACGAGCGGGCCTCGCTCCTGGCGCAACTGGGCGCGGGCGGCTGGATCGGCCTGTTCGGCCCGCTCGGCGGAATGATCCGGACCCGCGAGGTCGAGGCGACGGCGCTGACCGCGGCCGGCCTGATCATCACCGGTGACGCCGGCGGCGAGGTGGGCTGCTGGCGGCAGGCGTCCGCCACCCGGCACGCCGACGCCGAACTGCTGTGGGCCTCGCGCGATCCGGACGGGCCGGTCCGGCAAGGGCTGATGCGAGGTTGCGACGGGGGGCGGCTCGTGGTGTGCCCGCGGCGCGGGGACATGGTGGTGCGGGACGCGGCGACCGGCGCGCGGATCGCCGCGCTCGTCCCGCCCGCGCGGCCGACGGCGATCGCGGCGGACCCCGGCCGGCCGCTGGTGGTCCTCGGCGGCCGGGACGGCGCGCTGACCTGGTGGGACGCGAGCACGGGGCACTGCCTGGGTCTCGTCCGGGACGCCCACTCCGCCCGCGTGTCCGCCCTGGCGCTCGCCCCGGACGCCGGCCTGGCGATGTCCGTCTCGCACGACGGGACGGCCGCGCTGTGGCGGGTGCACGACCGCCGCCCCGTCGCCCGCTTCACCCCGGCGGACGCCTCCGAACTGACCGTCGCGGCCGGCTCCCGGGACGGGACCCGGTGGCTGGTGGGCGGGCGGGCCGGCCAGGTGCACCTCCTCCGGTGGTCGGAGCACGAGGGGCTGACGCGGCACTGGGGCGGCCGGCCCGCCGGAGCCGCGAACCCCCTCGACATCGACACGCTCGTAGACGACCTCCGCCACCACTGGGACCATCTTCCGGCGGTGGACGCGGCGCTACGTGTGCTCGCCGGGGTCGAGATTCCGGACGACGACCGCACCGGCCTGGTGGACGCGCTGGCCGACCTGGTCATCTCCGGCACCGTCCAGGAGATGCGGGAACGGGCGGTGATCGAGCTGGAGCGGCTCGAACGGGACAGGGCCACCACCGCCGTCTACCAGATGTTCGACCGCCACCCCGGCGAACCGGGATCGGGCGCACGCCTGCTCGCGCACTTCACCGGCGAGACCGCCCCGACGATCGACGACCTCATCGCGAGCCTTCCCGGCATCGGCAACTTCCTGGGCGCGCTGACGCAGCGTGCCCTGGCGGAACACGGCGCCGCCGCCGTCCCCGCACTGCACGGCGCGCTCCGCGCCTTTCCCGTCCCGGCCAAGGAAACGGACTGGTGGACGAACGAGTCGGTCAAGGGACGGCTGATGACGGCGCTGGCCGGGATCGGACCGGACGCCGCGCCCGCGACACCGACGCTTCTGGAACATCTGGAGGACGGCGAGGCGTACCGCGACACTCGCCATGCCGCGGAGGTCGCTCTCACGGCGATCGGACTGCCCGAGACGGCGGACGTGATGGCGCGGGAGATCCTCCGGCGTCTCCAGACCGCCCCGCCCGCCGACGACGACGAGGACGAGGACGAGGACGACGCGGGCCTCGGGATCAGCCGGATGCTCGACTCGCTCGCGGGCCTGCCGGGTCCGGCGCTGGCGGCGTCCGGCGAGGTCGCGCCCATGATCGCGGCGATCCGGGCGCGGCTCCGGGCACCCGCGCCGGGTGAGTTCGCCCCGTACGAGCTGCGGCTGGTCGAGCTGATCGAGGAGAAGATCGAGGAGCCGGGCGCGGGGGACGTCCGCTAGCCGCCGCGGGCCGGAGCCGTTCCGGACCCGGGCCTTTCACGGCCCTGGTCCGGGAGCGGGGTCAGGCGAGCGGTTCGTCGGCCTCGGTCTGGTGCGGGACCTTCTCGGCGGGGATGGTGCCCATGCGTCCGGCCTGGTAGTCCTCGAACGCCTGGACGATCTCCTCGCGGGTGTTCATGACGAACGGGCCGTAGCGCGCGATCGGCTCCCGGATCGGGAGGCCGCCGAGGATGAGGATCTCCCATCCGCCGGCGCTGGCCACCGGCTGGCTGTCGGCGGCCCGGACGACGAGCCCGTCACCGTCGCCCTTGTGGTGGGAGCCGGCGAAGACGGCGAGCTGCCCTTCGTCCAGCGCGGCCTCTTCGGTGCCGGCCGTCCCGCGGCCGGAGAGGACGTACACCAGCGCGTTGAAGTCGCGCGGCCAGGGCAGCGTGAGCCTGGCTCCGGGCGCGACTGTCGCGTGCAGGTAGTTGATCGGCGTGTAGGTGGCGCCCGGTCCGTCGTATCCGGCGACGGAGCCCGCGATGACGCGGACGAGGGACGACCCGTCGGCGGCGGACAGCAGCTTGACGTCGCGGGCCTCGATGTCCTGGTAGCGCGGCGGGACCCACTTCTGGGCGCGCGGCAGGTTGACCCACAGCTGGATGCCGTGGAACAGGCCGCCCTTGGTGACGAGCTCGGGCGGCGGCTGCTCGATGTGCTGGATCCCGGACGCGGCCGTCATCCACTGGGTGGCGCCGTCGGCGATGAGGCCACCGCCGCCGGTCGTGTCCTGGTGCTGGAACGCCCCGTCGATGATGTAGGTGACGGTCTCGAACCCCCGGTGCGGATGCCACGGGGTGCCCTTCGCCTCGCCGGGCGCGTACTCGACGGCGCCCATGTGGTCGAGGAGGAGGAACGGGTCGGCCAGCGACAGGTCGATGCCCGGGAACGGGCGCCTGACCTGGAAGCCCTCGCCCTCCAGGTGGCGCTTCGCGGTCACGACCTTGGCGACGCGGCGCCAGTCGGTGCCGTCCTCCGGCAGCAGCGGCAGGCGGGGCAGGGTCAGCGGGTCGGCCATCACGGCAGGCATTGGGTTCTCCCCTCGTCCGGGTGCCCGTCCGGGCCGGGCGGTGCACTGCCACCGGTAACGTAGTTGATGGTTCAACTATTTCCGCGGACGGATTCCGCACCGTCCTGCTACCGTGAAGATAGCGTGCATTAGTTGAAACTTCAACATGTGTCTATACTTCCGGTATGAGCGAACCTCGCTGGCTCGATGCCACCCAGCAGCGTGATTGGCGGGCATACGTGGACGGCAGCGTCCGGCTCACCGAGATCATGGACCGGGACCTCAAGACCAAGCACGGCCTCTCGGTGTCGGAGTACGAGATCCTCGTCCGGCTGTCCGAGGCCCCCGGCCGGCGGCTGCGCATGGCGGAACTCGCCGAGAACGCCAGCCAGTCCCGCAGCCGGCTGTCGCACACCTGCTCCCGCCTGGAGACCAAGGGCCTGGTCAAGCGGGACAGCTGCGCCAACGACAAACGCGGCGTCTTCGCGCAGCTGACCGACGACGGCTTCGCCGCGCTGGAACGCGCCGCCCGCGACCACGTCGAGACCGTCCGGACGTTCTTCATCGACGTGATCGAACCGCAGGACCTTGAGGCGATCGGACGCGCCTTCGGCATCGTCCTCAAACGCCTCGGCCCGACGTAGCCGGCGTCCCGTCCTACAGCGGGACGGTCACCCCGGTCAGGAAGCCGACGGACACCAGGGTCAGGAAACCCCAGGCGAGCATCATGCCGATGCCGAATGTCCGCCACCGTCCGCCGACCTTCCAGACGAGCAGGCCGCCGAGCCCGAACGCCAGCATCAGCAGCGTGATGAACTGCGGCAGCAGGCTCGGGCGGCGGCTCATCATCAGTGGCGCGTACATCATCACGGCGTCGACGAACACGAACATCGCGAAGCCCGCCGAGAGCGCCTTGATGTCTTTGCCGAGAAATGCCCGCGCGCGCTCTGCGAGGACCTCCGCCTTGTCCGTCTGCAGCTTCGGCTGGGCGTGCGCCGCCTGCTCGACCTCCACGCTGTGCGCCACCCCGAAGATCTCGTCTTCGAGGCTTGGGAGGTCCCTCTCCTGAGGTTCCGCCATCCCGGCTCCCTGGGGCCAGAGGCCACCGGGCGACCTGCCCGGCGGATGGATGAGGATCACGGCCCGTCCGTCCCGGCCCCTATCCGGCGGGCGCGCCTTCAAACGGCACGGTAGCGAATCACCGGCCCGGCACGAGCAGCCCGCGTCCTGCGTATGCTGCAAAGATGCCAGGTAGAGGGGCTCATCGAACCGCGACCTTCCTCGCCATGCTGGTGGCCGTGCCCATCGTGGCGGCCGGATGTGGCCGCGGCTCCGACGACACCGGCGAGTCGCCGCCGCCGGCGACACCGCCGACTGCGCCGAGCGCATCGCCCACTCCCAGCAAGCCCTCGGCGACACCGACGAAGCAGGGGTTCGAGTCCGACATCAAGAAGGTGACCGCCGGGGACCTGAAGCATTCCTGGCGGAGCGGCTGCCCCGTCGCGCCGTCCGGGCTCCGGATGATCGAGATGACCTACTGGGGGATGGACGACAAGCCGCACACCGGCGGGCGGCTCGTCGTCAACGCGAGGGCGGCGGGCGACCTCGTCAAGGTGTTCAGGAAGCTGTACGCGATGCGCTACCCGATCGAGCGCATGGAGCCGGTCGACAAGTACAAGGGCAGCGACTTCGACTCCATCGAGGCGAACAACACCTCGGCGTTCAACTGCCGCAACGCCACCGGGTCGAGCTCGTTCTCCCAGCACGCGTTCGGCTTCGCGGTCGACATCAACCCGTGCCAGAACCCGTACGTCTACGCGGACGGGCACGTGGCCCACAAGAGCTGCGCGAAGTACCGGAACCGCAAGAACGACGACCCCGGCGTGATCCACGCCGACGACAAGGTCGTCAAGGCGTTCGCCTCGATCGGCTGGGGCTGGGGCGGCACGTGGAGCGGTGCCCGTGACTATCAGCACTTCTCCGCGTCGGGCCGCTGAGCGTCACATCATCATCGCGAGCGCGACCACCAGGATCGCGACGACGGCCACCACGGCGACGATGCCGACGATCATGCCGACGTTCGGCCCGGACTTCTCCGGCCGCGCCTGGTTGGCGAAGTTCTGGAACTGGTGCGTCGTGCCTGCCGGGTCCTGCGGTGTCTGCGGTGTCTGCGACATGCCGAAGAGGGTAACGGATGCCTTCTGCCCGAGTCGGACGCTTAACCGGGGGTTCCAGGGGGTCGTCCCCCTGGGCGGCATGGCGAAGGAGTGACGGGCCGCGCTTTCCGCGGTCACACCTCTGGCAACTCCGGAGCGGAGAGTGTGGGATTCGAACCCACGAGGACTGTCCCCAGCCCTGGGCGCTTTCAAGGCGCCTGCACTAGTCCACTATGCGAACTCTCCAGGTGACCTGCCGAAGTGGCGGCCATCGCCAACGATAGCGGTCGCGCCCCACTGCCCTCGACCGCATATCGCGTCTTCACCCCAGCGCGACGTCGGCGTGCGCGTGATCGCACGCGCAGGGCCCCTTGTCGTCGGTGAACCTCATGGTCCCCGACCCTCGCAGCACGTCCCGTCCGCCCTTCTTGGATGCGGTGACTCGCACGGGCTGTTCCGCCAGCGAATGAGCGTCCCTCTCGTTGAGCGTGATCTGCAGTGTGCCGGAGCCGTTCAGGGAGCACGACAACGTCCCGCAAGAAGGCGGCGCAGTCGTGGCATCGCTCGGCGGGACGCGCAAGTCGGTGCAGGGCTGGTCGCCGACGCAGACCCGCATGTGCCGGCCGTCCCCGATGAGCCGGTCGACGCCCGTGACCGAGACGGTCGCCGGAGACGGGCACGGTGCACAGAGGATCTGCCCGCTGGAGGAGGACGAGCAGCCGGCGCACAGCGCCAGCAACACCGCGGCCGGTGCCATCCGAGATCTTCCGATCATGGCTGCTGGGACGCGACCGGCCCGCGGGTGGTTCCTAGGGGACGCGGTAGCCGGGGATGGACGGCCAGCGGACGGTCATGACGACCGACTCCTCCTCGGCCTCCCACGAGTGGTCGACCCCGCGTCCCCACACGACGTAGTCGCCCTGCTCGCTGAGGACGACGTCCCGGCCGGGGAACTCCATGCGGAAACGGCCGCTGATGAGCACCAGGAGGGCGGTGCGCTTCTCCCCGCTCGTCCACTCGGCGCGGCGCTCGCCCTTCGGGTGCACGCCCCACTTGATCTCGACCTCGTCGCTCTGCCGCAGGTCGCCGTCCGGTTTGAAGTGGCCGAGCAGCCATCCGCGATCGCCGGCGGCATCGGGCCCGGCCTTTCCCACGTACACACCGTCGTCGTCGGTCACAGGTCGCAACGCTAGCGGCAGATCAGGACTGGGGACGCTGGAAGGCGAAGCCGTCGCCGACCACGGCGGCGAGATTCAGGTACGCCTCGCGGGTCCCGGGGGCGAGTTGCTCCAGCTCGACTTCGGCGCCCTCTTCCAGGTGGTCGTCGTAGGGGATGCGGACGACGGCGCGGCAGCGGCTCTCGAAGTGGGACTGGAGTTTGTCCAGGTCGACCTGGCTGCGGGTGCGGTTGCGGACCATCGACAGGACCACGACGCCGTTGCGGACGAGGTGGCCGTGGTCGTGCGCCTCCAGCCAGTCGAGGGTCGCGCTCGCGGAACGGGCACCGTCCACCGACGGGGAGCTGACCAGGACGAGCTGGTCGGCCAGGCTGAGCACGCCCGCCATCGCCGAGTGCAGAAGGCCGGTGCCGCAGTCGGTGATGCAGACCGAGTAGTACTGCTCCAACACGACGGCGACGGCGGCGTAGTCGTCGGCGCTGAACGCTTCGCTGACCGCCGGGTCGCGGTCGGACGCGAGGATCTCCAGGCGCGCCTCGTTCTGCGAGGTGAACGCGCGGACGTCGGCGTACCGATGGATCTGCTCGCGGTTGTTGAGCAGGTCCCGGACGGTCGCGGCGGTCTCCAGCCGGACCTTGTCCGACAGCGTCCCCCGGTCGGGGTTCGCGTCCACCGCGATGACCCGGTCGCCGCGCAGCGAACCGAGCATCGCGCCGAGGCCGGTGGTCGTGGTCGTCTTGCCGACGCCGCCCTTCAGCGACATCACGGCCACGCGGTGATGCCCGCCCGACACGATGGTCCGCGCCCGCGCGATCAGGTCCTTGCGGCGCACGTCGGTCTGCGACTCACCCGGATGGATGTTCCCGGCGGTCGCCTTGTAGACAGCCCGCCGCCACCCGGAGGACGGCGCGATACGTCGCTCGCCGAGGAGGTTCTCGGAGCTGAGGTTGTCGGTGCTCTGCGGCTGCTGATGCTGATGCGGTGGTTGCTGCGGCCGGCCCGGATGGTCGGGCCGCATCATCTGATTGAGCGCCTGCGGGTACTGCCCCGAGTCCTGCGGCGGACCGGCCGGGTACCCGTACCCAGGCTGCTGGTAGGGCTGCCCGGTGTTCGGATCGACGGGCGGATGGGGCTGCCCGCCCGCGTTCGGGTCGGCCGCGTAGGGCAGGCCGGTGTTCGGGTCGAACGGCGGGTACGGCTGCCCACCCATGTTCGGATCCTGCGCGAACGGCTGACCCGTACCTGGATCCGCTGGCGGGAACTGCTGGCCGCCGATGTTCGGGTCGGCCGCGAACGGCTGGCCGGTGTTCGGGTCCATCGGCGGGAACTGCTGACCACCCGCACTCGGATCCGGCGCCAACGGCTGGCCCGTGTTCGGGTCCACAGGCGGATACGGCTGACCGCCCGCATTCGGGTCATGCCCGAACGGCTGACCTGTGGACGGGCCCATCGGCGGGAACTGCTGGCCACCCGCATTCGGGTCCGGCGCGAACGGCTGGCCCGCGTTCGGGTCGGCCGCGTAGGGCAGGCCGGTGTTCGGGTCGAACGGCGGGTACGGCTGCCCACCCATGTTCGGATCCTGCGCATACGACTGGCCGGTGTTCGGGTCGAGCGGCGGGAACTGCTGGCCGCCCGCGCTCGGGTCCGGCGCGAACGGCCGGCCGGTATTCGGGTCAACGGGCGGGTACTGCTGGCCGCCCGCGCTCGGGTCCGGCGCGAACGGCTGGCCCGTGTTCGGGTCAACGGGCGGGAACTGCTGACCGCCCGCATTCGGGTCGTGCGCGAACGGCTGGCCGGTATTCGGGTCGAACGGCGGGAACTGCTGGCCGCCCATGTTCGGGTCCGGCGTGAACGGCTGACCTGTGTTCGGATCGACGGGCGGGAGCTGCTGGCCGCCGCCGCTCGGGTCCGGGGGGAGGGGGCGGCCCGTGTTCGGGTCGACCGGGACGTAGGGCTGGCCCGAGGCGTCGGTGTCCTGCGGGTAGGGCAGGCCCGTGGCGGGGTCGATCGGCTGGTACGACTGGCCGAGCGCGTTCTCCTGGCTGAACTGGTCGCCGGGGTAGGGCGGCAGCTGGTCGAAGGGAGGGGTCGCGTTGCCGTTGGCGTCGTACGGCGACGACTGCGGCGGCTGCGGCTGTTCGAAACCCTGGTAGCCGCCCGTGCCCGCGTACGGCGGCGGGAGCATTCCGCCGTCGAACGACTGCGGCATGGGGCCGCCGTCGTAGGGCGAGGGCGAGGGCTGCGGCGGCTGCGAAGGCTGCGGCGGGGTGACGGCCTCCGGGTTGCCCTGGAAGGCGGTGGGTGCGGCGAACCAGGAGTCGTCGTCCGGGTCGTCCGGCGTGTTCTGCCCGGCCGGCGGCTCGGCCGCGGGCGGCGCGTTCTCCTGCTCGGCGGGCTCCTGCTCCGGGGCCTGTTCCCCTTCGGGGGCGGGGGACGGCCCTGACGTGTCGCCGCTCATCGCGTCCAGAGAGGCCAGCCGCTCCTCCAGGGAGCGCCCGTCGTGCTCGTTCCTCGCCACCGTACTTCCCCCTCGGGCACGCCTCTGATGATCACCACGGTGCAGGCGGGCAAAATGGCCCCCAGGCAGGATACCGGTGTGCCAATACCACGCATCCCAAGCGTAGATCGGCCTTGCCCGAGCCCGAGGCGCGTTGCCCGGGGCCGGTAGCGTGATCGGTATGCATGCGATCGTGATCCGTGAGCCGGGAGGCGCCGACGTCCTGGAGTGGGCGCGAGTCCCGGATCCGGCGCCGAAGCCCGGTGAGGTGCTGATAGAGGTCGCGGCGAGCGCCGTGAACCGCGCCGACGTCATGCAGCGGATGGGCTTCTACGATCCGCCGCCGGGCGCTCCCCCGTACCCGGGCCTGGAGGTGTCCGGGCGGATCGCGGAGGTCGGCGCGGACGTGACCGGCCTGAACGCCGGGGACGAGGTGTGCGCGCTGCTCAGCGGCGGAGGCTACGCCGAACGCGTCGCGGCCCCCGCGGGACAGGTGCTCCCGGTGCCGCGCGGGGTGGACGTCGTGGAGGCGGCCGGGCTCCCCGAGGTCGCGTGCACGGTGTGGTCGAACGTCTTCGCGCTCGGCGGCCTGCGCGAGGGCGAGACGCTGCTCGTGCACGGCGGCGGCAGCGGCATCGGGACGTTCGCCATCCAGCTGGCCAAGGCGCGCGGCGCTCGGGTGGTGACGACGGTGGGCAGCGCGGAGAAGGCCGAGAGGTGCCGGGAGCTCGGCGCGGACGTCGCCGTGAACTACCGCGAGGACGACTTCGCCGAGAGCGGCCCCTACGACGTGATCCTCGACCTGATCGGCGCCAAGTACCTGAAGCGGAACGTGGACGCGCTCGCCGTCGGCGGCCGGCTGATGGTGATCGGGCTCCAGGGCGGCGCGAAGGCGGAGCTGGACATCGGCGCGCTGCTGCGCAAGCGGGCGCTGGTGCACGCGACGACGCTGCGGGCCCGTCCGCCGGAGGAGAAGGCGGAGATCGTGGCCGGCGTCCGGGAGCACGTGTGGCCGCTGCTGGAGTCGGGCGAGGTCCGGCCGGTCATCGACCGGCGGATCCCCATGCCGGAGGCGGCGCGCGCGCACGAGGTGCTCGAAGAAAGCGGTCACGTCGGCAAGATCCTGCTGACCGTGTGAGTATGGGGGAATTATGAGCGAGCCTTCGAAGAACCAGTCTGAACAGGAACCTCAGGTGCTCGTGCTCGGCCCGAACGGCATCGCCGTCGAGGGCGGCGGTGAGGGCGAGTCCGAGGGCAAGTCGGTGACCGACATGGTCGAGCAGCCGGCGAAGGTCATGCGGATCGGCGGGATGATCCGGCAGCTGCTGGAGGAGGTCAAGGCCGCCCCGCTGGACGAGGCGAGCCGGGCCCGGCTGCGGGAGATCCACAAGTCGTCCATCAAGGAGCTCGAGGACGGCCTCGCGCCCGAGCTCGTCGAGGAGCTGGAACGGCTGTCGCTGCCCTTTACCGAGGGCGTCGTGCCGAGCGAGTCGGAGCTGCGGATCGCGCAGGCGCAGCTCGTCGGATGGCTGGAGGGCCTGTTCCACGGCATCCAGACGACGCTGTTCGCCCAGCAGATGGCGGCCCGCGCGCAGCTTGAGCAGATGCGCCGCGCCCTGCCCGCCGGGATGATGCCGGAGGAAGAGCAGCCCGGACACCGCTCGTCCGGCCCCTACCTGTAAAGACGCGACACGGCCGCATCCCGCAGCAGGGGGTGCGGCCGTCGCTATGGGTAAAGGCGTTCCAGGACCTCGGCCACGCCGTCGTCGTCGTTGCGGGACGTCTTGTGCGTCACGGCGGCCAGCACCAGCGGGTGGGCGTTCGCGACCCCGTACGAGGTGCCGGCCCAGGTCAGCATCGGCAGGTCGTTGGGCATGTCGCCGAAGGCGGTGACGTCGTCGGACGCGATGCCCTTCCCGGTGCACAGGGCGGCGAGGGCGCTGGCCTTCGTGACGCCGAGCGCGCTCATCTCCAGCAGCCCCCGCCCGGACGAGTGGGTCACGGTCACGAGGTCGCCGACGGCCTGGACCGCCTTCTCCGACAGCGTGTCGGGATCGGCGTCCGGGTGGAAGGCGAGCAGCTTGGCGCCGCCGCGGGCGACCAGTTCCGCCTCGTCGACGGGACGGCCGCCGAGCGCCGTCGCGTCCCAGCGGCCGAGGTGGTAGCTGGCCTCGAACACGAACTCGGTCGGGTACTCCACCGCGAACCGCAGCTCCGGCGCGATGCCGCGCAGCCGCCCGATCGTCTCCACGAGCACGTCCGGCGGGATCTCGTTGACCTGCAGGACGGTCTCGGTGTGCAGGTCGTAGAGCACGGCGCCGTTGGCGCAGATCGCGACGCCGCGGTGGTCGGCGGCCGCGGCGATGTCCGTCATCCAGCGCGGCGGCCGCCCGGTGACCATGACGAGCATCGCCCCGGCCCGCTCGACCCGGGCGAGGGCGGCGACGGTCCGGGCGGAGATCGTCCCGTCGGAGCGTACGATCGTCCCGTCGAGGTCAGTGGCGATCACGCGCGGCGAAGACTTGGACATGTCACCTTCCTGGGCAGATGGGACACACCCTAGGACAGGCGTGTGACACGTCGTCCGCCGACCAGGCCCCTCGGCCCCTGGAAGCGAAAGGGCCCGCCCTGGGCAGGACGGGCCCCGTGCAGCGAATCCTCAGCGTTTGACGGGCTCCAGGACCTCCTGCCCCAGGAACTTCTGCAGCGCCTCCGGGACGCGTACCGAACCGTCGGCCTGCTGGTGGTTCTCCAGGATCGCGACCATCCAGCGGGTCGTCGCCAGCGTCCCGTTCAGCGTCGCTACCGGCTGGTTCCTGCCGTCCGCGTCGCGGTGCCGCACCGCCAGGCGGCGCGCCTGGAACTCGGTGCAGTTCGACGTCGAAGTGACCTCGCGGTAGGTGTTCTGCGTCGGCACCCACGCCTCGCAGTCGTACTTGCGGGCCGCGCTGGAGCCGAGGTCGCCCGCCGCCACGTCGATCACCCGGTACGGGATCTCGACCTTGGCGAGCATCTCCTTCTCCCACTCCAGCAGCCGCAGGTGCTCGGCGTGCGAGTCGGCCGGGTCGCAGTAGGAGAACATCTCCACCTTGTCGAACTGGTGGACGCGGATGATGCCGCGGGTGTCCTTGCCGTAGGAGCCGGCCTCGCGGCGGAAGCACGACGACCACGCCACGTACCGCCGCGGCAGCTCGTCGATGATCTCGTTCATGTGGTACGCCGCGAGCGGCACCTCCGACGTGCCCACCAGGTACAGCTCGTCCTGCGGAAGCTGGTACACCTCGGCGGCGTGGGCGCCGAGGAACCCGGTGCCCTCCATCGCCTCCGGCTTCACCAGCACGGGCGGGTACATCGGGACGAACCCGCTCGCGACGGCCTGCTCCATGGCGAGGTTCAGCAGCGCGTACTGGAGCCGCGCGCCGACGCCCGTCAGGTAGTAGAACCGGGCGCCCGACACCTTCGCGCCGCGCTCCATGTCGATGGCGCCGAGGCGCTCGCCAAGCTCCAGGTGGTCCTTCGGCTCGAAGTCGAACGCGGTCGGCTCGCCGACGTGCTCCAGGACGACGAAGTCCTGCTCACCGCCGGGCGGGGCGCCCTCCTCGATCAGGTTCGGGACGCCCTTCAGCACCGCGTCGAGTTCCTCGCCGAGGCGGTCCGCCTCCGCCTCGCGCTCCTTCACCTGCTGCGCCAGCTCCTTGGCGCGGACGAGCAGCGCGTCGCGCTCCTCGCCCTTCGCCTTGGACACGGACTTGCCGAAACTCTTCTGCTCCGCCCTCAGCTGCTCGAACGAGGTCAGCGCCGAGCGGCGCCTCCCGTCCAGGTCCAGCAGCCTGTCGACGACGGCGTCATCCTCACCGCGGGCGCGCTGCGAGGCGCGCAGCCGCTCGGGATCCTCTCGAAGAGCTCGCAGGTCAATCACAGACCCGAGGCTACCGGCCCGGCCCGGCCTACGCGCGCGGATATCGCCGGTGTCAGCGGACACCGCTCGCCAGCAGCGCGTGCGCGGGCAGCGCGACCTTGCCGCCCCGCACCGCGTACCCGGAGATGATCCGGTCGTACTCGGTCTTGATGCGGGCGACGGTCGGAGCGTCCTGCCGTCCGACGATGACGCCGTTCGTGCCGACCCTGGACAGCGCGCCCGTCTCCCACCACTCCTCGGGGTCGACGACGTGCTCCCAGGTCACCTCCTCGACCGCCACCTCGGTGAACCCGGCCTCCACGACCAGCCGCCGGAACTCCACCTGCTCGCCGTACTCCATGAACGGCGTCGCGGGAATGTCGTCCGGCCAGGGCACCCCGGCCGCCTCGATCGCCTCCCGGACGATCGCGAGCGCCCCGCGGCCCGGCATCACCCAGCAGGTCAGCGCCAGCCGCGCGCCGGGCCGCAGCACCCGCCGAAGGGAGCCGAGCGCCACGTCCGGCTCGCCCACGTGGTTGATGACGAAGTTGCCGGCGACCGCGTCGAACGTCCCGTCCTCGAACGGCAGGCCAGGCAGGACGGCGACCCGCACGTCCAGCCCGGGGACGTTGCGGCGCGCCGTCTCCGCCATGCCCGGTTCGGCGTCGACGGCCGACACCCGCGCGCCCCGCCGGACCGCCTCCAGCGAGACGACCCCGGGCCCCGTGCCGACGTCGAGGAACCGCGTCCCGTCCGTCACCCCGGCCGCGTCCAGCAGCGGCTCGACCATGTACCGGGTGACATGGGCGAACCCCCGCTCGTAGGCGGACGCCCGCCCTGTCCACAACTCCCGCTCGTAAAGATCGAAGTCCATCACCACGATCGCAGCCTACGTCAGCGCACGTCCACGTAGTCGCCCGGCGACTCGGCCCTCAGGTAGCCGGAGGTCTCCTTGTAGACGGCCATCCAGGTGCCGTCCACGGACGCTTTGAAGGTCTTCTCGAACCAGCCGTTGCTGTCGGTCTTGGTGGCGGCGACCTGCGAGTACGTCGTCGTTCCGGCGCGCTTGAAGTAGACGTGGACGGGCGCGTTCGGGCCCGGGCCCGACACGCTGCGGAAGCGGTAGAGCCGCCCCTTGACCGTGATGGTCGCGCCCTTCTTCACGGGCTCCGACGAGGCGTTGAAGTTGGACCACTGCGTCCGGTACTTGACGTCGACGTGGTCGGTCTGGCTGACGGCCGGCGCGTTCAGCTCGCTGCCCGGGTACCGGACGCGCCAGTACGCGTCCTTCGTGACCGGCTTGTCGCCGGTGAAGTAGACGATCCCCGGCCGCGCAAGGGTCCGGGTCTCCCAGACCTTCCAGGTCTTGGCGTCCGTGGAGTACTCCAGGTACACCGGCAGGTTCGCGACGTTGGTGAAGTCGGGCCGGACGTCCAGCCGCCCCTCCGCGATGATCGGATCGCCGTACGCGAGCGGTTCGGGGTGGGCGTTGAAGCCGGTGATCTCGGTGATGTTGCGGATGTTCAGCGATCCCAGGCCGACCTGGCTGCCAGTGAGGAAGCCGGTGTCCTGGACGTGCGCCGTCACGGTGCCCGACTTCCCGGCGTCGCGCGCGGCCGTGAAGAAGGCGTGGAAGGTGCCGTCCGCCGAGGTCTGGACGGACGTGCTGCCTCCGGTGTCTTTGAGATCGGCCGGAACGTCGACCTGGACCTGGGCGCCGGCGACGGGGACGGGGCCGGTGGAGCCCTGCCGGACGACCCTGCCGTTCACGGCCACGATCGTGTACGGAGCCACGGTCGGTGCCGGCGTCATCTGGGCGGTGATCCGAGTGGCCTGCTTGTCCACGGTGAGGGAGGCGGCCTCGGTCGCGCCGCAGAACCGCCCCTGCCGGACGACCTCGGCGTGGGGGGACGAGAAGCCGCTGGTCTTCAGCGTGAAGGAGCCGTCCGCACTCGCCGTCGTCTCGGCGGCCGTCCCGAACCTGACCGCCGCGCCCGCCGCCGGTTCGAGCGGGGCCTCGCGGTACTTCTGGATCATCGCCCGGCCGGTCATCGTCACGTCGGAGTGCTCTATGTCGATGACGCCGGGCGAGTTCGAGAAGCCGGTGATGACCGTCGTGTAGCAGTCGGAGAACCCGCTGTTGCGCGTGTACGTGGCGCCGTCGGCCGTGGTGATCAGCACCTCGACGCGCGTCACTCCCGGGCGGACCTCGACGTCCGGGCGGAATTCGGCCTGCCACACGCCGTCGTTGTCCGTCCCGCTGGTCCGCGTTAACTCGACGGTGGCGTAGGGCTCCGCGTCGGCGGTCTGGTAGCGCATGTTCGCGCGGACATCGGTGACCCCGCTCGCGGACTTGGCGCCCAGCGTCAGCTTGGCGACGCGGTCCTTGGCGAGCGTGTCGAAGTCGACGGTGAGGCTGACGCCCGTCGCATCGGCGCCGGCGGTGCCGGGGACGAGGAAAAGGGACGCCGTGACGGCGGCGGTGGCGAGCAAGGCTGAAGATCGGCGCATTCGGGGACCTCTCCACCAATTACTGGCATGGAGATGACGCCCAAGATCCAATACCGGTTGACCGCCGGCGGTCACGCTTGGGTCACGGCGGTTCTCAGTTCGCGGCCTCCGCCCATGCCTGGTCGAGGACCTGCGCGAACGTCTCGGTGGGCTGGGCGCCCGAGACGCCGTAGCGGCGGTCGATGACGAAGAAGGGCACGCCCGTCGCTCCGATGTCCCGCGCCGCACGGTGCTCGGCGTCCACTTCCCCGGCGAACTTCCCGGACGTGAGCACGTCGCGCGCCTCCGCCGCGTCCAGGCCCGCCTCCGTTACGACCTCCACCAGGGAGTCGTGGTCGAACACCGAACGGCCGTCGGTGAAGTGGGCCTTGAAAAGGGCTTCCACGACCGCGTCCTGCACCCCGCGCTCGCCGGCGAGGTAGATCAGCCGATGCGCGTCGGCGGTGTTGCCCGCACGGCCGCCTTCCAGGTGGTACTCCAGGCCGACCGCGGCGGCGCGCTGCTCCATCTCCCGGTTCATCTCGACGGCGCGGTCACGCGACATCCCGTACTTCTCCGCGAGCATGTCGGCCACGTCCACGGTCTCGCCCCTAGGGAACGACGGGTCGAGCTGGAAGGCCCGGTGGACCACCTCGACCCGGTCGCGGTGTTCGAACCCGTCCAGCGCCTGCTCGAACTGCCGCTTCCCGAGGTAACACCATGGGCAGACGACATCGGTCCAGATCTCAACGCGCACGGGGACACCTCTCTCGGGACGGTCCATCGTGCAACAAGCCGTAGTGCCGTTTGATTTCCGTCAGCGGGCTCAGGCGTGGCCGGTGCGGATGGCGTTCACCCAGGCGGCGGCTTCGGTGAAGTCGTTGTCGTGGGTGCCGCGGCGGATCTCGGGGCGGACCTGGTCGGCACGGCTGTAGGAGCCGACGAAACGGACGTCGGAGCAGACCCTGCGCAGGCCCATCAGGGCCTCGCCGACGCGGGCGTCGGCGACGTGGCCCTCGAAGTCCATCCAGAAAAGGTAGGAGCCGAGACCGGCGCCGGTGGGGCGCGACTGGATCAGCGTGAGGTTGATGCCGCGGACGGAGAACTCGGTGAGGATCTCCAGCAGGGCGCCCGGGTGGTCCTCGCCGATGAACGCCACGACGGTCGTCTTGTCCATGCCGGTGGGCGGCGGCGGCGTGCAGGGGCGGTGCAGGACGACGAAGCGGGTGACGGCGTCGGCGACGTCGTGGATGTCCTCGGCGAGGATCGACAGGCCGTAGCGGGGCGCCGCGAACGAGCCGGCGAGGGCGGCGTCGTAGTGGCCGTCGGCGACGTGCTGGGCGGCCTCGGCGTTGGACGTCGCGGCGCGCCATTCGGCGTCCGGGACGTTCTCCAGGAGCCAGCGGCGGCACTGCGGCTGCGCGATCGGGTGGGACGCGACGGTCTTGATGTCGTCCAGCGTCGTGCCGGGACGGACGAGGAGGGCGAACGAGACCGGCAGGTGGATCTCGCCGACGATCTGGAGGGGTTCGCCGGTGGCCAGTTCGTCCAGCGTGGTCGGGACGGAGCCCTCGACGGAGTTCTCCAGGGCGACGACGGCGGTGTCGGCCTCTCCGCCGCGGAGCGCTTCGAGGACGGCCGGGACGGTCGCGCACGGGAGGTGCTCGGCGCTCGCGGCGCCGGGGAGGGTGAGCAGCGCGGCCTCGGTGAAGGTGCCCCGCGGACCCAGGTAGGCGTAGCGCGCTGGCCTGTCGTCTGCGGTCACGGGGTCCCCCGGGTGCGTCTGTTTCGGGTGTGCGGAAAACGCCTAGAGGCAAGGCGAGAAACCCGAGTTTACTTCCCGGCGGGTAAAGCCGGGGCTTCAGGACACCGGCGGCGCCCGGTCAGGCGCGGGCCGTGTGGGTGCGTTCGCCGTTGCCGAAGTCGGGGAGGGGGTCGTCCATCGAGATGACGGGGCCCTTGCCGAGCCGCGCCGCGCGCAGGACCTGGTTCTCCTCGGGGGAGAGCGTCTCGACGGCGTGCCCGCCGTGCACCGCCTTGGCGTAGGTGCGCGTCTCGGTCCGTCCGTTGATGGAGCTGACGACGACGCCGTCCCCCACCGCGTTGATCAGGGCGAGCGAGAAGGACCGGTGTCCCGACATCTCCTTGAGCGCGTCGTAGTGGACGATGGCGAGGTCGCGCAGCGCGCGCTCGTCCACCGAGCCGCTCGCGACCTGGAGTTGGCGCCTGAGCATTTCCCCGCACTCGTCGACGACCTGGTTCACCCGGTTGTGCGCGACAACTGCGATGGACAGCCCCGCGACCCCGGCGACCAAACCCGCGACGGCCACCGCGACAAGCATCACGGGTGGAGCGTACCCACCCCGACCTGCGGTTGCGAAGGATCTGCCGGGCGGTTGTCCGGATCGAGCCGTTTCACGAGCCAGGTTCCGAGGACCAGGATCGACAGGAGGGCGGCGATCCCGAACGAATCGCGGAGGACCTGGCCCGCGAAAACCGTGCCCAGGGAGTGGTTCGGGCCGATCAGGGACCGCGCCCACCAGGGCAACGGGAACAGGAACAACAGCCAGAGCCCGACCGCGAAAAGACATCTTCGCGTGTCCCGTCCATCACCGGCCAAAGCACCGACTACCGCGATCATCCACACAAGGTGGTGAATCCATCCCACTGGGGACAGGACGACGGACAGCAGCCCGACGATCGCGACCCCGGCGAGGAGGAGGCTGTAGGAGTCGGCGCCGGCCGCGGCGTCCGCGGCGAGGGTCGCGCGGCGCGCCCATGCGAACCCGGCGCATGCGACGACCACGGCGAGGGCGAGCCACACCAGCGTCCGGGCGGGCCCGTCGTCCAGCACGCGGGCGACGATCCCGTGGATCGCCTGGTTGGTGGTGCCGTCGACCGCGCCCGTACGGTCGCCGCCCTGCAGCAGCGCTCCGAACCAGTAGCCGGACGAGTCGGACGGCAGCAGCGCGAACCCGCCGAGCGTGGCCACGACGGCGGTGAGCAGCGCGTTGACCAGCGCGTCCCGCCGCCCGGTGATCAGGAAGTAGATGAGGAAGACGCCCGGCACCAGCTTGATCGCGAGGGCCAGGCCGACGAGCATGCCGCGCGGCCAGCGGGCCGTGCGGGCGCAGCAGTCGGCCAGGCACATGGCGAGCAGGAACAGCCCGACCTGCCCGAACCGGACCTGGTCGCGGACGGGGTCGAGCCAGGCCGTCGCCGCGACGAGGACGCCGGTGGTGAGCGGCGCCCAGCGTCCCGTCCGGCGGATGAGGTCGCGGAAGGCGTAGCAGACCACGATCACCAGCGAGACGTAGATCAGCCCCGTCCACACCCATTGGGCGGCGCGCCATGGCAGCAGCGTGAAGGGGACGGCGAGGACGGCGGCGATCGGCGGGTAGGTGAACGGCAGCAGCTGCGGCGGCTGGGTGAGGAAGTCGTACAGCGGGGCGCCGCGCAGGACCGCCAGCCCGCCTTCTCGGTAAACCTCAAGGTCGACGAGCCGCTGGTCGGGCTGATTTCCGAGCCACTGCCGGACGATCGGTGTGACGGCGGCCACGGCCACGGCGGTCCCGGCGAGCAGGATCAGGAGGTCGCGGAAGCCCCGCCGCGGGGCGGCGGGTGCGGCCCCGGCACGGGCTTCACCGACATCTTGCGCCATGAGACCGTCCACAGCCGCAGGATATGGCCCCTACCCGATGGTGGGGCTCTTGTAACCTGAACGCCATGACTCCCCGGGGAACGAAGATCACCATGTTCCTCGCGACCCTCGTCACGGTGCTGACCGCCGTCCTCGGGCCGTCCGCCGCCCATGCCGGGACCCCGGCCGGGTCCGCGCCCACCGGGCGCGTGGTGATCATCGGTGTTCCGGGGCTGATGTGGAGCGACATCACCCGGAAGGACACCCCCGCCCTGTGGGGGCTGACCTCGCAGGGCTCCGCCGCCGGCCTCAGCGTCCGCACGACGCGGGTCAACACTTGCCCGACCGACGGCTGGCTGACGCTGTCGGCGGGGCAGCGCTCCCGGCTGCCGCACGGCGACTGCGCGCTGCCGTCCGCGCCGATCCTGCCAGGGCAGGACTCCCCCACCGGCCCGCCGCCCACGGGCGGCGCCGTCGCCGCCGGCTGGCCGGCGATCAAGAGCGACAACGCGGGCACCAATTACCACGCGCAGATCGGGTTGCTGGGCGACGCCGTCCACGAGACGGGCGGCTGCACGATGGCGGTCGGGCCCGGCGCGGTGTTCGGCGTCGGCAACGGCGGCGGACGGGTCGACCGCTATGTCGAGTCCCCCGACAAGGTCACCGCGGCCGACTGGGCGCGCTGCCGGCTCGCCGCGGTCGACGTTGACGACCTGTTCCGCGGCTACATCGACGCGGGCGTCGACCCGCACGGCGACCAGGTCCCGCTGACGGAGGAGAAGCGCGCCGCCGCGGCGGCCGCCGCGGACCGCCGGGTCGGCCAGGTCGTCACCGGCCTCCCCGAGGGGACGACCGTCCTGGTCGCGGGGCTGTCCGACACCGGTGTGAACCCCCACCTGCGCGTCGCGGTCGCGAAGGGCGGCCCGTACGAGCCCGGCTACATGACGTCGAGCGCCACCCGGCAGGACGGCCTGGTCACGCTGACCGACCTCACGGCGACGACACTGAAGCTGCTCGGGCTGAAGCAGCCGAAGCAGGCCGTCGGATCGGTGTGGCGCGCGCAGCCGTCGACCGCCTCCGCGCACGACCGGGTCGACGCGCTCATGGACGAGGACGTCGCGGCCCAGGCGATCCGGAACGTCCAGACGTCGTTCTACTGGGTGCTGTTCGCGACGCAGCTCGTCCTGTACGGGGTCGCGGTGCTCGCGCTGCGGCGCCTCGGCGGCGACCGCCGCTCGCGGGCCCGGATACTGGGCGGAACCCGCGTGATCGCGCTGCTGGGCGGGGCGGCTCCGGGCGCGTCGTTCCTCGCCGGGCTGCTGCCGTGGTGGCGGGCCGAGCATCCGACGGCCGTCCTGATCTGCACCGTGCTCGGCTTCGGCGGGCTGCTGACGGGCGTGGCGCTCGCCGGGCCATGGCGCCGCTCCACGGTCGTCCCCGGCCTCGTGATCACCGGGGTGACCGCGCTCGTCCTCGCGGTGGACGTGATGACGGGCTCGTCCCTCCAGCTCAACACGCTGATGGGCTACACCGCCCTCGTCGCCGGGCGGTTCTACGGCTTCGGCAACCAGGCGTTCTCGCTGTTCGCCGTCGCCGCGATCCTGACGGCGGCGTGGCTGACGGAGTACCCGCTGCGCCGGGAGCGCAAGGCCGTCGCGGTCGGGATCGTCGCGGCGATCGGCGCGTTCACGGTCGCGGTGGACGGGCTCCCGGCGTTCGGCAGCGACTTCGGCGGGGTGCTGGCGATCGTCCCCGCGTTCGCGATGCTCGGGCTGATGGTCGCCGGGAAGCGCGTGTCGGCGCCGAAGCTCGGCGTGTTCTTCCTCGCGGGCGTCGTGCTCGTGCTGTTCATCTCGTACCTGAACGCGCAGTCCGCCAACCCGACGCACCTCGGCCGGTTCTGGCAGGACCTCATGGACGGGGACGCCTGGGGCGTCGTCACCCGCAAGTTCGACGCGATGCTGAACAGCCTCGGGTACTGGCCGTACACGCTCGCGCTGGCGGCCGCAGTCGTGTTCCTGTTCTTCGTCCTGGCGCGGCCGACGCGGTGGCGGGTGTCGCTGCTGCAGGGCGCCTACGAGCACAGCCTGACAATGCGCCCGGCGCTGATCTGCGCGCTCGCCGTCGGGGTCATCGGCACGCTGGTGAACGACTCGGGTGTGGTGATCCTGTCGGTGGCGTTCAGCCTGGCGACCCCGCTGATGCTCGCCGCGGGGCTCCGGTCGCTGGAGATCGATCTGAGGAACGCAGACACGCCGCCACCAGAGCCGTCAGAATCGCCAGGAGCGTCCACGGGATCACCGTCGGCCGAACGACGGTGAACAGCCACTCCAGGTCGTCCGGGAGCCGGATCCGGGCGGGTGCGCGGGCCGGTAGGTAGGCGAAGCTGAGCGCGGTGGTGTGGGCGAGCAGGATCCAGTCGATCCGCGTCCACGGGAGCAGCGCCAGCAGCGCCCAGCCGAACCCGTCGTACCAGGGGAGGGCGTAGGGGGCGGCGAGGAGCCACGCGAGGACGATCGCGACCGCGACGCGGCGGTTCTCCGCGTCCTGCGCGTCCCGCCCGCCCGGCGGGTCCTCCTTCGGCAGGGCGCGCATCAGCAGCAGGAACAGCACCAGCCCGAGGAGCATCGAGCCCGTCTTGATGATGTTCCGCTGCGAGCCGCGGCCGAGCGACTCGTCGAGCAGGTGCCAGGGGGTCGCGAACGACACCATGTTGCTCGCCTCGCGGACCTGGTCGAGCGCGTGCGGACCGGCGAGCCGGTACGACAGCGCCGTGACGGCCAGGCCGCCGCCGAGCAGCGCGAGCAGAGCGCCGATGGGCCGCAGGCTGCGCTCGGTCCACGTCCGGCGGAGCAGCGCCCAGGCGGGTCCGCCGGCGACGAGCGCGGCGGGCAGCTTGATCGCGGTCCCGAGCCCGGCGAGCGCCCCGGCGGCGAGGCCGCGCAGCCAGCCCGTCCGGCCGGCGACCGTGCCGCCGAGCACCGTGAGCGCCGCCACCATCGGCGCGATCGCGAGGACGTCGTTGTGCGCGCCCGCGATCAGGTGGAACAGCACGAGCGGGTTGCACGTCCACAGCAGCGCCGTGCGGAGCCGCCGTTCCTCGCTCTTGGCCGTCCGGTAGAGGATCAGCGAGGTCACCGCGAACGCGAGCGTGTTCAGCACCGACAGGACGAACACGGTCAGCCGGACCGAGCCGCTGCCGATCCACGCGGCGAACGCCTGCCCGCCGGTGGCGACGGGCCCGTACACCGACGGTGTCGTCCGCCACTCCTCGGGCGCCCCGGCGACCGGATCCTTCGGCAGGTCGTCGGCGCTCGTCCGGTACGGGTCGTGGCCCGTCGCCGCCATCCGCCCGTAGGACGCGTAGTTCAGGTGGTCGGTGGACCCGACCGGCGGCATGAACATGAACGCGACCGCGGCCAGCAGGCCCGCGGCCACCAGCGGCAGGGCCCGCATCCGCCAGCCCTTCCGGACGGCCGCCAGGCACAGGCCGAGCCCGAGCGCGCTCGCGACGACGCCGGTGACGACCAGGCCGATCACCAGGTACGGCGACGGGTGGGCGTTCAGCGCGTACGGCGGCTCACCGCGCGGGCCCTCCAGCCCGGGTTCGAACACCGACGGGCCGAGCAGGGCGGTCGCGGCGAAGCACGCGACGCCGGCCCCGATCCCCCACAGCCCGCCCGTCCCGAGACGGGTCACGGGCGGCTGCCGCGCAGGCGGTCCAGCCCCCTGGCCACCGCCGGCTCGCGCGCGGCGAGCGCTCTGGCCACGTCCCGGAACTGGCGGGCGCGGTGCAGCTGGGCGCGCCAGTCGGTGCCGGTGGCGCGGTGCGCGAGCGGCACCTCCACCTCCGTGACCCGGAAACCCGCGCGCAGCAGGTCGATGGTGAGCGCGGTCTCGACGCCGAACCCGGCGGCGAGCGGCAGCGCGGCGTCGAACGCGGCCCGGGTCAGGCAGCGCTGCCCGTTCAGCGGCGCGGTGGCCTCCCAGCCGGTGGCGCGGCGGATCCCGTCGCGGGACAGCCGCACGACGAACCCGTGCCCGCCGAGCTTCACCGTCGTGGTGAACACCGCGATCGTCATGTCGGCGTCGCCGGCCCGGACGGGTTCGACGAGGGGGGCCGCCTCGCTCGCGGTGTCGGCGAGGTCGGCGTCCAGGAACAGCAGGTGGCGGGGCTGGTCGTGGCCCTCGTCCAGGAGCCGGACGGCCTCGGCGCCGCTCTCCATCGCGGCGCCCTTGCCCCGGTTGCGGCTGTGCCGCACGACCCGCGCGCCGGCGTCGCGGGCCACCCGCCCGGTGCCGTCGGACGAGCCGTCGTCGACCACCACGACGAGTCCGGCGCCGGGCAGCTGCTGCGCGGCCTTGACGGTGGCCGCGATGCGATCGGCTTCGTCCTTGGCCGGGATGATCACCGCTACGTCCTGCATATCCGCGATCGTAGTCGGCGAAGGGCGGGCGATGCCGCATGGCGCCGGGAACGGCTCAACCCGTTACCGGCGAGACCGCGCGGCGACCCCGGGAGTTCACCCGCGGGGCCGCGGCCCGGTCGGATCGTTCGTCGCAGGGGTCAGCCGGCGTCCAGGACCGGTGCGGCGTCGGTCACGGTGAACACGGTGTCGAGCCCGGTGACCTGCAGGATCCGCTTCACGGCCGGGCGCGGGGCGGCGAGTTCCAGCGCGCCGCCCTGCTCCTTGAGCCGCTTCATGGCCGCAAGCAGCACGTTCATGCCCGTCGAGTCGCAGAACTCGACGCCGCTCAGATCGACCACGATGCGGTCGACCTGGTCGCGCAGCAGTCCCGCGAGGGCCGCCTGCAGCCTGGGCGCGGTGTACAGGTCGAGCTCACCGGTCGCCGTGACGACGGCGTGACCTCCCTGCGACGTGGTCGAGACGTTTAGCTCCACGAGCGGCACACTATCTCGGGAACGGCCCGCGGGCCAGGCGGTTCGCCAACTCCCCTGCGCCTTGGGTGTTTCCGGGGCGTGTCGCCGCCTTGCCAGTCCCGCACGCTTTGAGTACTACTCACCGTAATGTCGCGATTCCAGGTCTGCGGCCGCCCGCCGTTCTGGCGAGTTCGCACCGCACGGGCGTCCCGAGTAGGAGAGGCTGAGCAGGTGCAACAGCGGCATGGTCGACTGCGCGAGCGGCTGGAGACGATCCGGACGCGCTCGGCGAAGTCCAGCTCGTGGCGGACCTCCACCCAGGTGCTGTCCCGCCTGGTGAACAAGAACGGTTTCGTCCCCATCAGAACGCGCCTGTCCCGCGAGGACCTCGCCTTCCTCGCCGGTGCCCGGGAAGAGGTCATCGCGTTCGCCGACCTCGGCCTCCGCCTCATCGACCTGCACCGCCCGCAGGAGTCCGGCGGCATCACCAGCGACCCCGACCGCCCCATCCGCCGGTGCCGCGCCTGCATGTCCCGCTGGCCCTGCCCCACCTACCGCGCCATCTCCGACGCCCTCGACCGCTGATCGGCCGCCCGTCAGACGGTGAGGGGGAGGCGGACCTCGAAGCGGCAGCCGGGGCCGTCATTGGCGACGCCGATCCTGCCGGCGTGGGCCTCCACGATCCCCCGCGCGATCGCGAGACCGAGGCCGGCGCCGCCGCCCGGGGTGCGCGCCGCCTCGCCGCGGAACGCGACGTCGAACACGCGCGGCAGGTCGTCCTCCGGGATGCCGCCGCACGCGTCCGCCACCGTCACCCGGGCCTCGCCGCCGCGGATCTCGCCGATGACCTCCACCGCGCCGTCGCTCGGCGTGTGCCGGATCGCGTTGACGACGAGGTTGCGGAGCGCGCGGCCCAGCTCGCCCGCGTCCACCTGGACGGGCATGCCCGCGCGGACGTCCCCGCGCAGCCGGACGCCCTTCGCGCGGGCCAGCGCCTCGGCGCCCGCGACCGCCTCCGCGACCAGGTCGGCGAGGCCGACGCGCTCCCGGGACAGGCGCAGGGCTCCCGCATGGATGCGGGACAGCTCGAACAGGTCGTCCACCATCTCGGTCAGCCGCTCCACCTCGACCCGGATGCGGCCGTGGTAGCGGTTGATCGTCTTCTCGTCCGCGACGACCTCGTCCTCCAGGGCCTCGGCCATCGCGCGGAGGCCGGCCAGCGGGGTGCGCAGGTCGTGGCTCACCCAGGCGACCAGCTCGCGGCGGCTCGCTTCGAGGGTCTGCTCGCGTTCGTGCGCGGCGGCCAGCCGGTCGTAGGCGGCCTCCAGCTCGCGGGAGAGCTCGGCCAGCTCGGCCGGGAGGTGCGCGGACGGGGGACGGAACCGGTCCGCGCGGACCGCCTCGACCAGGGTCCGGTTCGCGGCCACCAGCCGGCGGCCGAGCAGGTACGACACCGCCATCGCGACCAGGCCGGCCGATGTCACGACGGCGAGCACGACCGACCGGTCATGCTCGTTCAGCAGCATCATGAACGAGATGACGAGGATGCCGGAGATCGTCGCCAGCACCGTCGCCGCGCCGACGACGGTGAGCTGCGTGGCGACCGAGCGTCCGCGCAGCACGTGCAGGACGCCGAGGGTCACGGCCGCGACGGCGAACGCGGCGAGGGCCGCGTAGAAGACGACCCAGAGCAGGTCTTCGAAGGGGATCATCGCGGGTCCCCGGCGGGCTCGTAGCGGTAGCCGACGCCCCAGACGGTGACGATGCGGCGCGGCGCGGCCGGGTCGTCCTCGATCTTCTCGCGGAGCCGCCGGACGTGGACGGTCACCGTGGACGAGTCGCCGAACGTCCAGTCCCAGACGCGTTCCAGCAGCTCGTCGCGGGTGAACGCCTGCCGGGGATGGCGCAGCAGGAACGCCAGCAGGTCGAACTCGCGGGACGTGAGCGCCAGCCGCTCCCCGGGCCCGCCGGGGCGGCGGCGATGCGCCTCGTGCGCGCCGACGTCCACGATCAGGTCGCCGTCGCGGAGCGGCCCGGACGGACCGGCCGGGACGAGCGCGCCCCGCGCCCGCCGCAGCACCGACCGGACCCGCAGCGCGAGCTCGCGCGGGCTGAACGGCTTCGTCACGTAGTCGTCGGCTCCTGTCTCCAGCCCGATGAGCCGGTCCGTCTCAGCGCCGAGCGCCGTCAGCATGACGATCGGGACGGTCGAGGTCTCGCGGAGCCGCCGGCACACCTCCAGGCCGTCCATCCCGGGCAGCATCAGGTCGAGGACGACCAGGTCGGGCGGCTGGTCGACCGCCTTGCGGAGGGCGGCCCGGCCGTCCGCGACACAGACGACCTCGTGCCCGTCACGGGCAAGGTAGCGGGCGACGACCTCGGCCACCGTGGGGTCGTCGTCGACCACCAGGATGCGGCCGGCGTGGGTCACGGAGTTCACCCCTCTCACGCTAAGCCGCCGAGGGCCCGCTGCTCCCGTCCCGTCATCACCCTGTAAGAAGTGACATGGCGTTGTAAGAAGTGACACGTCGTTCCGGGGGCCGGGCGACCTGCGTGATCGGACGAACGTCGCTTTAATAGCCCAATGGCGCAAACACGCACCGCGACCTCCAGTGGCGGGGTCATCGCACTCATCCTCATCGGCGGCGCGCTTGCCACCGGTGTCGCCGCCGTCTTCATCACCGCGCGGGCGTGGGTGTCGCCCACCATGGTCGGCTTCCGGACGTCCACGGCCTTCTTCCTGATCGCGTGCCTGTTCACCGGCCTCGTCCTCGGGGCCGCGGTGCTGCTCACCCGGCCTCGCGGGCCGCTCGCGCCGATCCTGGCGGCGGTCTCCGCGTTCGTCGCGATGGAGGTCGGAGTGCGGATCGGCGTGATCATCGGCGTCACGCTCTCCCTGCGGGGCGCGCCGGACGGCTTGATCACGGACGTGCTGAAGCCCGCCTTCACGCGGTTCCAGGCGTACGAGCTGCTCGCGTGCGCGGTGGCGGGCGGGCTCGCGACACTGCGCGTCCTGACGGCCAAGACCGGCGGCGCCGCCTCCCAGCAATGGAGCCCGCCGGGCGGGTCGTTCGGCGGGCCCGGCGGGCCGCCGTTCCCCGCGCAGCAGCCCGCTCCCGGGCAGCTCCCGTTCCCCGGGCAGCAGCCCGCGCCGTACCAGCCGCCCGGCCCCGCCCCTGGCCCGGGTCAGGGTCCGGCCCCTGGGGGGCCTCAGGGTGCGCCTCCGCCGCACGGCGGGGCCTAGGTCGTTCCCGAGAGTGATGACCCCGGCGGGGCGAACGCCTACCGTGGAGACATGGCTAAGACGATCCTGACCATCCTCGGTGTGATCCTCGCGATCTGGCTGGGGGTCACCGTGATCGGCGCGATCTTCTCGATGCTGAAGATGTTCTTCTTCATCGGACTCATCGCCGTCGTGGTGGTACTCGCCGTGACCGCGGTCTCCAAGATGTCGAAAAGCCGCTAGGCGAGCGCCCGGTTCCCCTTGCCGCCGCGTCGCGGGTGACCGCATGATGCCGGGACAACCAGGCGGTCATCGGCGAAGGGGCCCATCGTGCCAGGTCTTGACGGAGTGCTGCGCGAACGCGCGCTTGCGAATCCCGATCGCGTCGCGTACATCGCGGGCGACCAGGAGATCACCTACCGCGACTTCGACCGGCGCGTGGACCGCGTCGCCGTGGCCCTGTCCGCCGCCGGTGTAGGGCCCGGCGACCGGGTCGCGATCCTCGACAAGAACTCCCTCGAATACGCCGAACTGCTCTTCGGCGCCGCCCGGATCGGCGCCGCCCAGGTCCCGGTGAACTACCGGCTGGCGCCCGACGAGGTCGCCTACATCGTCAACAACGCGCAGGCCAAGGTCTTCGTCGTCGGCCCCGAGTTCGTCCCCGTCCTGGACGCGATCGCCGGAAAGCTGGAGCACACCGCGCACACGGCGGTCATCGACCCCCCCGGCCCCGCCTACCAGGACTACACCGCCTGGATCGACGCCGCGCCCGACTCCACGTCCGAGTACGAACCCGACACGGGGGACGTGTTCGTCCAGCTGTACTCGTCCGGCACGACGGGCCTGCCCAAGGGCGTCATGCTGACGCACGACAACTTCCTCGCGTCGCTCTCGGCGACCAACGACAAGTGGGGCATCGAGGAGTCGTCCATCCTCATGGTCGCGATGCCGATGTACCACGTCGCCGGCAACGTGCTCACGATCTCCGTCATCTACAACGGCCTCACCGGCGTCCTCACGCGCGAACCCGACCCGACGGCGATCGCGCGGGGGATCGAGCGGCACCGGGTCACGCACATCTTCCTCGTCCCGGTGCTGCTGCAGTTCATGCCGCTGATCCCCGAGGTCACCGCCTGCGACCTGTCGAGCCTCAGGCTCATGCTGTACGGCGCGTCCCCGATCAGCGAGGACGTCCTGCGCGGCGCCATGGCGATGCTGCCGGACGCCGGCTTCATGCAGGTGTACGGGCTGACGGAGGTCACCGGCGCTATCACGATGCTGCCCGCCGAGGACCACGACCCGGACGGCCCGGACGCACACCGGCTGCGCAGCGCCGGGCTGCCCAACCCCACCACCACCCTCAAGATCGTCGACCCGGGCACCCAGGAGGAGGTCCCCGCCGGCCAGGTCGGTGAGATCCTCTGCCGGACCCCGCAGAACATGAAGGGCTACTGGGGCATGCCGGAGGCGACCGCGACCGCCCTCTCCGCGGACAACTGGTTCCGGACGGGCGACGCCGGCTACCTCGACGAGGACGGCTACCTCTACATCCACGACCGCGTCAAGGACATGATCATCTCCGGCGGAGAGAACATCTACCCCGCCGAGGTCGAGAACGTCCTGATGGGCCACCCGGACGTCGGCGACTGCGCCGTCATCGGGGTCCCGGACGAGAAGTGGGGCGAGACCCCGAAGGCGATCGTCGTCGCGTCCGGCGACGTCACCGACCAGGAGATCATCGACTACTGCCGGGAACGCCTCGCCCACTTCAAGTGCCCCACCACGGTCGAGCGGCGCGCCGAGATCCCGCGCAACCCGACCGGCAAGATCCTCAAGCGCGAACTCCGCGCCCCCTACTGGCAGGGGAAAGACCGCGCAGTGCACTAGGCGGTCGTGGGCGGTTACTGGTAGCGGACCACCGCTGAGAGGGGGCGGTGGTCGGAGGTCTTGGTGGGGGCGGGGGGGACGCTGCAGGAGACGGCGGCCGACTTGGTGATGAAGAGGTAGTCGGTCTTCTCGACCGCGGTGCCCTGCCAGTTCTGCCGGGTCATCGCGCCGACCCGGGACGAGCCGGACTGGTCGCATTCCGCGTACGCCGTGTAGAGGGGGTCGAGCGACGGGCTCTCCGGGCGGTCGGCGAGGTCTCCGCCGACGAGGACGCGTCCGGAGCCGGCGAGCGTCGTCAGGACGCCGGCCTCCTTGCGGCGCCACTGGCCGTCCTCGGACGTGCCGAGCTGGGTGACGCAGACGCGGGTCGCCCAGGACTGGACCTCGCCGCACAGGGCGATGCGCGCCTGGCCGGCTGGAGCGGGAAGCTTGGTCTGCCGGTGCTCGGTGAGCGGCGCGTCGGTGCCGATGGCCACGCCGAGGTCGCCCTGCCCCTGCGCACAGGCCGGATTGCCGGGGGACGGAGCGAACGCCCATGTCCACTTGGCCAGCGTCTTCTTGAAGGTGCGGACCTGTCCCTCGCAGACCTCCTGGAGAAGGACGGCGTTCGTGCTGACCTTGCGCCCCCCGACCTCGGTCACCCGCATCCGCTGGGCGATCTCCTTCGCGAGCCGGTCGGGCGCCGCCCCGGACGGGCAGCCGGGGCCGGCGCAGACGTTCCAGCTCATCGCGTTGATCGTCACGGCGGCGGGGCGCGGGGCGGCACCGTCGGCGTGGGCGGGTCCTCCGCCGCCCGGCAGGCCCTCGATACTGGCGCCGGTGGCGGCAGCGGCCACGACCGCGGCGGCCGCACAGACCGAGAGCAGGGGAATCAGGGCGCGGGGGGATCGCACACGTTCTCCAGATTGGGGGGAATCTGCGGGGGGTGACGTCGGAATCTCACCACATCAAGATCGTGTCCGCCAGCCGTTCGCGACCGCTCGATCACCTGGGCCGGAAGAAATCAGCTGTTGCCTTCGGCGTTGAGGCCCCGTCCGTCAGGACGGGAAGGAAACGCGGCACAGTGCCGCACGATGTTCTCCGGGTTTGTCGATCCGGGGTTTGTCGGAGGCGGCCGGTAGCTTTCCGGACATGACCCGCTACCGTCTGCAGCCGTCACCTGTGCAGGAACAGGCGCTGCTGGAGCATTGCGGGCACGCCCGGTTCGTGTGGAACCTGTGCATCGAGCAGCATGCCTGCTGGCGGCCAGGCCGCGGGTCGGCGCCGGGGTTCGCCGCGCAGTGCCGCCAGCTCACCCAGGCGCGGGCGGAGTTCGCTTGGCTGCAGGCGGGGTCGGTGACGGTGCAGCAGCAAGCGCTCAAGGACTTCCACCAAGCCATGGCCCACTTCTTCGCCGGTACCCACCGGCGCCCCACCTGGCGCAAGGCCGGACGGCATGAGGGGTTCCGGATCGTGGCGGTCAAGCCCGGCGACGTGCGGCGAGTGTCGCGGCGGGTCGGCCAGGTGAAGATCCCGAAGGTGGGGTGGGTGCGGTTCCGCTTGTCCCGGCCCGTCCCCGACACCGCCAGATCATTCCGGGTCACCCGGGACCGGGCGGGGCGCTGGCATGGCGCGTTCGCCGCGATCCCCGACCCCATCCCCGCACCCGGCACGGGCAAGGCCGTGGGGGTGGACCGCGGCGTGGCTGTGGCCGCGGCGTTGTCGACCGGGGACCTGCTGCAGGTGCCCGGCCTGCGGGAGACCGAGCGGGCCCGGCTGGGACGGCTGCTGCGCAGACTCGCCCACGCCCAGCGTGGCTCCAAGCGGCGCGCCAGGATCAAGGCCGCAATCGCCCGACTGAAAGCCCGCGAGACCGACCGGCGCAAAGACTGGATCGAGAAGACCTCCACCGACCTGGCCCGCCAGTTCGACGTGATCGGCGTCGAGGACCTCAACATCAGGGGCATGACCCGTTCGGCACGCGGGACGGTGCAGGCGCCGGGCCGCAACGTGGCTCAGAAGGCCGGGCTGAACCGGGGCATCCTGGCGGCCGGGTGGGGCGGCTTGGTGCGGCGGCTGGAGGACAAGGCGCCCGGCCGCGTGGTGAAGATCGATCCGCGTAACACCTCGCGGACCTGTAACGCCTGCGGGCATGCCGCCGGGGAGAGCCGCAAGAGCCAAGCGGTCTTCTCGTGCGTGGCCTGCGGGCATCGGGTCAACGCCGACGTGAACGCCGCCTGCAACATTCGCGATACGGCCGCAGGGCATGCGGTCGCTGCACGGGGAGGCCCGCCGCTGGGCAGGCCTGTGAACCGTGAACCCCGACACGACCTGCCCCTCACGGGGTAGACGATCGCAGTTGGAATCCCCCTCGTTCACTGCTTCACGAGGGGGAGGATGTCAACCGAGCAAGGGTAAGGGCCCCGGCGGATGCCGGAGCCCTCTCCTCAATCGAGCAGCGCGGTGACGGTGCCGGCGCCGACCGTCCGGCCGCCCTCGCGGATCGCGAAGCCGAGCCCCTCGGTCATCGCGACCGGCTTGCCCAGCTCCACCGCCATCTCGACGGAGTCGCCGGGCAGCGCCATGCCGCCCTCACCGAGGTCGATGCCGCCGACCACGTCCGTCGTGCGGAAGTGGAACTGCGGCCGGTAGCCGTGGAAGAACGGCCTGGACCGCCCGCCCTCACCGGCGGTCAGCACCCGGACCCGGGCCCGGAACCGCAGATGCGGCCGGATCGCGCCCGGCGCGCTGATCACCTGCCCGCGCCTGACCTGGTCCCGCTTGACGCCGCGCAGCAGCATCGCGGTGTTGTCGCCGGCCTCGGCGTGGTCCATCGTCTGCCCGAACGTCTCCAGCCCCGTCGCGACGGAGCCGAACGTGTCGCCGAGCCCGACGACCTCGACGGCGTCCCCGAGCCGGACCGCGCCCTGCGCCACGACCCCGGTCACGACGGTGCCGCGCCCGGTGATCGTGAGGACGCTCTCGACCGGCATGAGGAACGGTCACCGGCTCTCCGGGGTCAGCAACCGGAGGGGGTCGCGCCAGGGCCGGGGGTGGGGGCGTCGTCGACGATCCCGGTGTTCAGGAGGGCGCTGGACCCCGTCGTGGTGCCCGGCGGTCCGAACGGGTGGCCCTTTCCGGCGATGACGGTGCGACCGCCCAGGTAACGGTGGGACGCGCGGTCGAAGATGATCTCGTCGCGGATGCCGTCCTGGACGCGGCCGATCGCGACACCGTGGCGTCCTACGGCGTCGACGGCGTCGTCCCGCAGCCGGACGCCGGGGATCTCGGCGATCGCCCGGTAGAGCGCCGCGCGCACCCGGGGCGCGGCGGGCTCGCCGATCAGGTCGGACGCCGCCGCCCATTGCCGGTCGCCCCGGCCGCCCTCGCCCTGATCCGCCAGGAGGTCGAGCAGGGCTCCGGTGTCGGTGGGCAGGGCGTCGAGGTAAGGACGGTCGATCGGCGGCACCGCCGGGCAGGGGACCATCACGTCCTCGCCCTCGGGCCGGAGCACCTCCCCCGGACGCGGCCGGATCGAGTTCTTCGAGATGACGAGACCGCTCCCCTTACCGCCCACGGACAGCCAACTCTGGATGCGGACCTCGTACCAGCGGCCCACGCCGCCGACCCGCTGCCGCGACACGCCCTCCTGGTAGACGAACTGGTCGGGACGCGGCGCCGTGTCCTCCGCCGCCCGGTCGGCGGCCTGGTCCAGGACGGCGGCCACGTTGGCCATTCGCCCGCCGTCGTGCTGGTTCACCAGGAACGTGGCCACCACGCCGGCGCAGGCCGCGGCGGCGACGCCGGACAGCAGCAGCGGACGCCGGCGCCGGACGGGGGCGGCGTGGGCCCGCCGCCGCCAGCGGTTCTCGGCCCCGGTCACATCGATGTCCAGGGGGACCTCGGAGCGCAGCCGCTCCACCAGCTTCAGCTCATCCATCGTGGTCCTCCTTGGCGAGGGCGTCGCGCAGCTTGCGGCGGATTCTGTTCATGCGGGACCGGACCGTCCCGGCGGGGACGGCGAGAGCTTCGGCGACCTCGTCATAGGTCAGCCCGGCCCATGTCACCAGCAGCAGCACCTCCCGCTGCGCGGCGGGCAGCCCGGCGATCGCTCCCGCCAGCACCCGGGACCGGGCGCCCGCGTGGACGCGGTCCTCGACCGTGTCGGTGAACGGCTCGGTGACCGGGTCGACGCCGCTCCGGGCGAGCGCGCGCAGGGCGCGCAGCTCGGCGCGGCGGTGCCGCCGGATCAGGTTGGTCGCGATCCCGTAGAGCCACGGCCGCGCGTCCGGGCGCGACACGTCGTAGCGGGGACGCCGGTCGAACGCGACCAGGAAGGTCTCGGCGACGATGTCCTCCGCGGCGTCCCGGCCGAGGCGCCGCGTCACGTAGCGCATGATCTCCTGGGCGTGCCGGCGGAACAGGACGGCGAACCTCTCGGGGTCGGTCCGGGACGCGGCGATCAGTGACGCGTCGGTGGGGTCCTCATCCGTGGCGGGCATGGGCGGGGTCGGCGAGGAGCGGCTCGTTGTCGGCATGCGCGGGCCTCTCGGTCGTGGACGTGTCACCTCCTCTTGCCCGATGGGGCGGCCGCGGGTCCATCGGGTTCACGAGCCGTCCCCGGCCGGGCCCCCGGTCGCCGGGACCCGCAGCAGGAGGAGGCCGGCGAACGCGCCGGCGAACTGGAACGCCGCGATCGCCAGCACCAGCCCGACGGGCCCGAGCGGGCCGGCGAACGCGGCGGTCAGCGCGGCGCCGAGCGCGGACGCGCCGATCTTGAGGCTGCCGCCCGTGGTGTTGACCTGGCCGAGCCGGTCCGGTGGCGCCTCGCGCTGCCGGAGCATCAGCGTGGCCGCGAACACCGGCCCCTCCGCGATTCCCGCCGCGACGGACGCCGCCGTCGCCCACGGCAGGGACGGCGTCACCGCGAGGGCGGCGAGCGACGCCCCGAACGCGACGAGCCCGGCGATCATGACCGGTTCGGCATGCTTCGGCGTCAGCCACCGGCTGGACGCGAGGGACCCGGCCAGCGAGCCGACCGCCATCGCCACGAGCAGCCGTCCGCCCGCGCTCGGCGGCGCGCCGATGTGCTCGGCGAGCAGCACCACCGTGACCGCGACCCCGCCGAACCCCGTCCACGCGAGCGTCGTCGCCACGGTCAGCGCCCGCAGCACCCGTCCTTCGGCCAGCACCACCAGCCCGCCCGTGATCACCGAGAGCGTCCCGGACAGCCCGGGCCGCGCCCGCGGCCCGGACTCCGCGCTCGCGGACGGGGACGGGAAGGGGAGAAGCGGGAGGGTCAGGAGCCCGACGACGCCCACGGCGACCACCGCGGTGCCGGCGTACTGGCCGCCGGCGAGCGAGGCCAGGCCGGCGGCGAGGCCGGGGCCCGCGATCCCGGCGAGGTTGTAGCTGGACGCCTCCAGGCCGTACGCCCGCGAAAGCCGCCCCTCCGGGACGAACCGCGGCAGCAGGCTGGTCAGCGCGACCACGATCGGCTCGGTGCAGCCGATCACCGCGGCGACGCACAGCGCCAGAGCGAGCGGCGACCGTCCCGCCATCGTCAGCAGCAGCGCGGTCGCGGCGGCGTAGCAGGCGGCGAGCGCCACGGCGACCCGGCGGGGCCGTCCGACCCGGTCCAGCGCGTTCCCGATCACCGGGCCGCTCAGCACGTACGGCAGCGTCATCGCGGTCTGCAGGAATCCGGCCGTCGCGGCATGACCCGTCCGCGCCTGGACGGTCAGGACCAGCGCGGTGGCGACGCCCTCGGCGGACACGCGCAGCATCGTCGCCGACGTGAGGTGGAGCGGCAGCGCCGCCGTCCTGCCGATCACGTTGGCATGGTGGCACAGCCGCGGGCCGGAAGATCCGGACGCCTAGACTCGGAGGGTGACGGCAGCGAAGACAACGCACGAGCACCGGGTCACCAGCGAGGTCGGACGGTTGCGGACCGTCCTCCTGCACCGTCCGGGGGCGGAGCTGAAGCGGCTCACCCCGCGCAACAGCGACAAGCTGTTGTTCGACGCGATCCCGTGGGCGGGCCGCGCGCAGGAGGAGCACGACGCGTTCGCCGAGGCGCTGCGGTCGCGCGGCGTCGAGGTCCTGTACGTCACGGAGTTGCTGCAGGACGCCCTGGAGTACGAGGCCGCACGCGAACAGGCGATCGCGGACGCCATCGTCGACCTCCGCCTGGGCGACCAGCTCCGCCGCGTCGTCGAGGACTATCTGCGCGACCAGGATCCCGAGGACCTCGCGCACACGCTCATCGCCGGACTGGCGCACGAGGAGCTGAAGTCGGGGCACGGCCTCGTCTACCGGCTGATGGACAGGCTCGACTTCATCGTCGACCCGCTGCCGGGCCTTCTGTTCACCCGCGACAACAGCACGTGGATCGGCGGCCGCGTGGCGGTGACGAGCCTCGCGATGGAGGCGCGCCGCCGTGAGTCGGCCCTCACCGGCCTGGTCTACGCCCACCATCCGCGGTTCGCCGGGGTGCAGCCGGTGTACACGCCGTCCCTCGAACACCTTGAGGGCGGCGACGTCCTGCTCCTCTGCCCGGGCGTGGTCGCCGTCGGTACCGGCGAGCGGACGACCCCGGCGGGCGTCGAGCGGCTGGCCCGCCAGGTGATCGGCGCCGGCCTCGCCCATACCGTTCTGGCCGTCCCGATCGCGCAGGAACGGGCGACCATGCACCTGGACACGGTCTGCACGATGGTCGACGTCGACACCGTCGTCATGTATCCGCCGGTGGCGCACTCCCTGACCGCCTACACGGTCACGCTGGACGACGGCGACCTCAGCGTCACCGACCGCCGCCCCTTCCTAGAAGCCGCCGCCGACGCGATGGGCCTGGAGCGCCTCAAGGTCATCGACACGGGCCTGGACCCGGTCACCGCCGAACGCGAGCAGTGGGACGACGGCAACAACACCCTCGCGGTGGCGCCCCGCCTCTGCGTCGCCTACGAACGCAACATCGAGACGAACGCCCAGCTGGAGGCGTCCGGCATCGAGGTCATCCGGATCAGCGGCAGCGAGCTGGGCACGGGGCGCGGCGGCCCCCGCTGTATGTCCTGCCCCATCCTCCGCGACGAGCCCGCCTGAACACGGGCCCGCCTGAACACGGGTACGCGAAGGGCCGTGGCGCCTTGCGGCGGCCACGGCCCTGGACGTTAGCGCTCGGGCGGTGTCGACGGGGGCACGACAGCGCCCGAGCTTGGTGAGGACCATACAAGGTCGGGCGGGGTTCCTTCCAGGCAGGGTCCCTCTACGCCGGGTATGCCCTACTTGGAGCCACTTCACTCCTGGTTCCGCCACACAGGTCTTCGCCGGGTTCGTCCAGCAGGTCGGGAAAGCTGGAGAGATCGGGGACGACGGCATGCGCACCGGTGGGGGCGACCATCCCGTTTCCGCCCGGCGCCCGGGGGGCCCGGACGATGGCCCAGACCGTGGTGGCGCCTTCCTCGTGGCGCACCCCCCATCCTTCGGACAGGGCCTCGACGATGCCGAGCCCGCGTCCGCCGAGCGAGGACAGCGTCCCGGGGCCGCGCCGCGGCTCGGTCATCGCGCCGCCGTCGCTGACCTCGAGTTCGAGGAGGTCGCCGCGGCGCCGCCAGCAGACCCTGACCTGACCGGAGGGCAGCGGCCGCGCGTGCCGGAGGGCGTTGCTGATGAGTTCGCTGACGATGACGCTCGCGTCGTCCACGACGGACTCGTAGACGCCGGAGCCGGCCAGTTCCGAGCCGAGGCGCCTGCGGGCGACCGCGACGCTGGACGGTGCGTGTGGCAGCAGTACGACGCTCGACGCCCTCACCTCCCCCTGGTTCCGCTCACTCGGACGAACCCCGTCATCGCTCTTCCGGTACGACCGGAATGCCCTGATGGTCGCGGCCGGAAACCCGAACGATTCAGTTCACCACCTGCACAACGAGTCACCGTACGTCCGGTCACGGTGATCACCCCCGGATCGGAATCTCGTCACCAACGGCAACCATCAAAGGATCTATCCAGCCAACGGCGCATTTACTCCTCACGCGCGCGTTTCGTCCGTCACACCCTTGGGACACCGTACTTTCCCGCACGTAACCAGCGTGCCACCCGTCGAGATCACCGAAAGCCCTGGTCACGCAGCTCTCACCGGGCCGCCCGGGACGGAGTGTCCTCACGGTAAGTAACCGTCCGGATCAGGGCGCGGCCCGCAACACGAGGCGCATGCACGTGCCTTCGCCCGCCCACGCGCCATCTGCGGGTCCGTGACGCTCCGTAACCGAAAGCGGTCGAGTGGTTCGTTCCATATCACCCAGATCAACACTGGGCGTCCCTTTAGACGGACTTTGGGGGGTTTCAATGTGAGATATCGCACGCTGCGCGGGATGCGCGGAGATGGTGCCGCCCTGCGCCTCGGTCAGCCGTTTGACGATGTACAGGCCGAGCCCGATGCCGCCGAACCGCCGGCGGTCCCCGGCGTCGCCCTGCACGAACCGCTCGAAGATCCGCTCATGGTCGCCGAGCGGGATGCCGATCCCCTCGTCGGAGACGGTGACGACGATGCCGGACGCCTCCCAGCGGGCCCGGACGCCGACCGTCCCGCCGTCCGGCGAGTACTTGAACGCGTTCTCCAGCAGCTGCCCGAGGACGATGTCGGTCGCCATCGCGTCCCCCCGGCAGGACGGCAGGGCCGGCTCGACGTCCAGCTCGACGCGGTGCAGCGGCGACAGGGACCGGAATCCGGCGACGACGCCCTCCAGCACCCGGGTCAGGTCGAACGACTCGATCGTCACGGTCAGCTCGTCCGCGCCCGCGCGGGAGCCGAGCAGCAGATGCTCGACGAGGCGCCCGAGCGACTGGGCGCGCTCGGCGATGGTGGCGACGGCGGCGCGGCGGTCGGTGTCGGCCATCTCGTCCCACCGGTTGACCAGCGTGGACGCGAACCCCTGCACGACCGTGATCGGGGTGCGCAGCTCGTGGCTGGTGGTGGCGAGGAACAGGTCCTTCGCCTCCTCCAGCGCCTTGGCCTCCGACACGTCGCGGAAGTCGACGACCAGCTCGCCGGTCTCCTCGATCTCGGCGGCCAGCACGTTCAGCCAGGTGCCCGACTCCAGCCGGAACGTCAGCTCCTCGCCGAGCGCCGGCATGTCGAACGGCAGCGGACGGCCGATCGCATCCTCCGGCGGGATGCCGGTGAGGGTGTGCGCGGAGTGGTTCCAGTGCCGGACGACGAGGTCGTGGTCGAGCACCGCGATGCCGTCGGCGCTGGAGTCGATCACGGCGCGCTCGTGCGCGCGCTGCCGCACGACCTCCGCGTACGCGACCGCGTTGCCGACCGCGACCCCGGCGTGCCCGGCGAGCAGTTCCAGCAGCTCCAGCTCGGTATGCCCGACCTTCCGACCGGAGAACAGGGCGTACAGCGCGCCGTACGGCCGGTTCTGCAGGTACGACAGGCCGAGCGCGATCGTGTGCAGACCGGACAGTTCAGACCAGATCAGGTCGCCGAGGCGCCGCTCGCCGGTGGCGAGCTTGACGGTCTTGCCCGACCGCAGCAGCTCCCCGACGAGGCTCGGCCGCAGCTCGGCGGACGTGCCGCGCATCCGCTCCGGCAGCCCGGACATGCTGACCAGCCGCAGCCGCTCGCCCTCGATCCGCACGAACCCGCCCGCGTCGGCGCCGGTCAGCTCGATCAGCGCGGCGGTGATCCGGTCGAGCACGACGGCGAGGTCGAGCTCGGCGCCCAGGTCGGCGACGATGTCGTTCAGCCGCCGGACGAGCCGGGCCCGCTCGGTCATGTGGTGCTGGACGATCTCGTCGTCGTCGACCGGGTGGTACACCCCGACCCAGCCGAGCAGCGTGCCGTCCGGGTCCTTCAGCAGGCTCGTGTCGATGCGCACGTCGATGAGCCGGCCGTCGCGGTGGAACCGGCGGGTCGCGATCGAGATCTGCCCGCCCTCGCCCTCGCCGGCGCGGCGGGTGAGGAGCCGTTCGTGGACGGCGTTCTGCTCGGCCTTCAGCTCGTCCGGGACGATCGGCGGGACGCGTCCGATCATCTCCCGGGCGGGCCAGCCGAACATGCGCTCGGCCGCCGGGTTCCACACGGTCACCCGGTGCTTCTGGTCGACGGCCACGATCGCGTCGGCGGCGCTCTCGATGACGGCCCGCGCGATCGGATCGTGGACGTGTTCGTACACGTCTGTCATCGTGCCACCGGACTCCGGCCCACGGCGGGGCAACTTGCGCCGAAACTTGCTCAGCGACCCTTCAACGAACCCAAACCTTACCGTTTGGTAAGCCTGCCGATGAGGGCGGCCGCCACCCCGGCGACCAGGAACGACAGCAGCGAGGCGCTCATCCAGGTCTGCGGCGTGAAGTGCAGCGCGTCCTGGACGTCGTGCCAGAGGCCCGCCCAGCGGCCGACCGTGCCGGGGTTGACGAGCTGGTAGACGACGAACCCGATCGCCCAGGCCGCGATCATCCCCCAGCGGGACGGGGCCGTGCGCGAGACGTCCCAGCCGTCCCGCGTCCGGCGGCCGAGGAAGAAGTCGGCGGCGAGGACGCCGAGCATCGGCACGAACACCGACCCGATCAGCGACAGGAAGCCCGCGTAGTCGCCGATGTCCAGGACCAGCGCGAGGACGGTGATGCCGGCGCCGAGCACGACGCTCAGCACCCGGCGGTCGGCGCGCGGGAAGAGGTTCTGGATCGACACGGCGGTGGAGTAGGTGTCGGCGAACGACTGGTCCGCCTCCCGCAGCACGAACACGGCGAAGAACACCACGCCGAGCGCGGGGCCGAGGAACGGGTCGAAGATCTTGGTCGAGTCGCCCGCGACCAGCGCCAGCGCCAGCAGGCCGAGGACATAGGCGACGATCTGCGTGACGGAGTAGCCCGCGGCCGCGGCGCCGAAGGCCCCGCGCTCGGTCCGCGCGTGCCGGGTGTAGTCGGCGGCGACCGGCACCCAGGAGATCGACACGGCGAGGGCGGCGTCCGCCCCGACCCAGAAGCCGTCCCACGAGCCCTGCGAGAGGTCGGGCAGCGGCTGCCGGACGAGCTCCACGTAGAAGTACACGAGCGCGATCGCCACCGCGACCGTCACGTAGCGGCGCAGCACCCGCACCGAGCCGAGCGGCCAGATCGTCAGCACGGTCGTGACCGCCCCGGCGGCGATCACGTAGCCCCAGCGCGGGACGCCGTCCCACAGCTCGCGGGCCGCGTCCGCGATGACGATCAGCTCGAACGTCCCCCAGCCGACGAGCTGCGCGATGTTCAGGACCGTGGGCGCGTACGACAGCCGCGCGCCGAACAGTCCGCGCAGCAGCACCATCGCGGGCTGGCCGGTGCGGGCGCCGGGGACGGCGGCGAGGCCGAGCATCAGCCCGCCGAGCGCGGTTCCGACGGCCATCGCGACGATGCCGGCCATGATCGAGATGGTCGGCCTGCCATCGGCGTCCGGCGCGAGGACGGTGTAGGCGCCGGAGAAGGCCAGGAGGCTGACGCCGAGGTTGGCCCAGAAGGCGCTCTGGTCCCAGAAACCGAGGACCTTGGGGGCGGGTTCGTCGAGGGTGAAGGGGACCTCGTTGCGGGGCCGCTCGTCCTGAGGGCGCTTCTCGACGTCGGACGTCACGGGACACACTCCCTACGCCGGCATTACCCGGACAGGTTCATGCGGTCGGCGACGCCTTGGAGGCCGCCCTCTCAGCCCGGCTGTGGCCCGAGCTCCCGCGGGTATCGGTCAGGCCCGATCGTACAACCGCCCGACACGCGCTAAAAGGGGCAATCACCTCATAGGTTGCGGATCACGCGACGTACGGCGGGCCGTCGCCGGCGCCCTCCATCGGACGCCCCGCCTCCGCCCAGCCCTTCATGCCGCCGTCGACGTTCCGCGCCAGCCAGCCCGCCTGGTTCAGCGCCACGGTCACCTGCGCGGACCGGGCCCCGGACCGGCAGATCACGAAAACCTCCTGGTCACGCGGGACCTCCCCGGCACGATCGCCGAGCTGGCCCATGGCGATGTGGACGGCCGCGGGCGCGTGACCCGCGTCCCACTCGTCCTGCTCCCGGACGTCCAGCAGGTAGCCGTCCTGCGGGACGTCGGCGGCGACCACGGCGGGCACGTCTTCCCCGAAATTCATCACACCCCCATGGAACCGCGCGAAGCCCCCCTGCGTCGAATCACGCATGCGGTATCGGACGCTCCTTTTCGCGGCGCCCGGGCTGGCCATGCTCCTGTCTCTGGCCGCCTGCGGCGACGAACAGGCAAACGGAAACCCCGCCGACAAGCCCTCGGGCACGACGTCCGTGCAGCCGTCCGGCACGCCGGCGGACTCACTCACCGTTCAGGTCAAGGCTTCGAAGGAGGCTCCCGCCAAGACCTGGAAGCTCACCTGCGCACCGCCGGGCGGCACACATCCCAAGGCCTCCGACGCGTGCGCGGCCCTGACCAAGGTCAAGGAACCCTTCAAACCCGTCCCCAAGGACCAGATGTGCACCAAGATCTACGGCGGCCCTGAGGTCGCCACGGTCACGGGCACCTGGCAGGGCAAGCGGATCGACACGGAGTTCACCCGGGCCGACGGCTGCCAGCTGCACCGCTGGAGCGAGATCGGCCCGCTCTTCGGCAACGTCCCCAAGGTCCGCTGAAACCCTCTGACCGAGCCATCCCCGTTCCGGCTCGGTGCAGGGACGAACAGGCCCCGGCCGTCCGGCCGGGGCCTGTTCGCGTCACAGCCAGCCGCCGATGCTGCGGTTCTGGGAGACGGCGGTGTCGAAGGCCAGCGGGCAGGCCAGCACGAGCGTGCGCATCGGCTCCTGCAACTGGACGTGCATGCGCAGCACGTACCGGTCGGCGCCGGTGAACACCTGCGACAGGAACTCGCCCATCCCTTCGAAACCGCGCTGGATCCGGGCGAGCTCCTGCTGCTGCCAGTCGGTGACCCGGCCGCTCAGCAGCTCGTAGTAGCCGATCTGCTGTTCCTGCGGGGTGAGGATCTCCCAGCCGCGCATCGCCCGCTTGCGCAGGTACCCGATCAGACCGCCCCGGGGAGCGAGCACCTGCATGGTGGGCGTCCCCATGAACCCGTAGGGCTTGTAGAAGTGGAAGTACGGCATGCCGTCCGGGCGGAAGATCGACAGTTTGCGTTCGGCCTTCGTCTGGCTGCCCTGGTTCATCACGCGCAGCGCCTTCTTGGCACCGCTCACGCCTTCCTCGCGGACGTACGCGGCGGGCTGCCCCTGCGGACTCCAGATCGTGTAGTTCGCCTCGGTCGAGAAGAACTGCGCAGGCTGGTCGTAGACGAGGATCGGCGAGCCGTACAGATCCGCGGGCTGCTGCGGGGGCTGCGGCTGCGGCGGTGCGGGATAGCCCGGCTGCGGGACGACCGGCGGAGCATGACCGCCGTGCTGCGGTGGATACCCCTGCGGGGCATAGCCCGGCGGCGGCCCGGCCGGGGCGTACGGCGGTGCGGGGACGCCGCCCGGCGCGGGCGGCCCGTAGCCCTGGCCCGGCGGCCCGTAGCCGGGTGCGTGCGGGCCGGGCCGTGGGGGGTAAGGGGGGTAGCCCATGGCGGCTCCAAGCGAGGCGGTCATCCCGATTTCCTCGCGACACGATACGCCGCCCCCGCCCGGGTTCCGGCGCGAATTACTTGAGCAGCCGGGACATGCGGCGGTCGGCGAGGGGCTTGCCGCCGGTCTGGCAGGTGGGGCAGTACTGAAGCGCCGAGTCGGCGAACGACACCTCGCGGATCGTGTCGCCGCACACCGGGCATTTCTGGCCCGCTTTCCCGTGCACCCGCAGCCCCGTCTTCTTCTCGCCCTTGAGGTCCTGGGCTTCGAGGCCGCGTGAACGCTCGACCGCGTCCCGGAGCGTGCCGACGATCGCCTCGTGGAGGACGGCGACATCGTCCTCGGTGAGCGACGCGGCGAGCTTGAACGGGGACATCTTCGCCACGTGCAGCACCTCGTCCGAGTAGGCGTTGCCGATGCCCGCGATCACCTGCTGGTCGCGCAGCAGGCCCTTGATCCGGCTGCGCTTCCCGTCGACGATCCCCGCCAGCGCCTCGACGGTGAACGCGTCGTCCAGCGGGTCGGGACCGAGCGACGCCACGCCGGGCACGTCGTCCGGGTCGCGGACGACATAGACGGCGAGGCCCTTCTTGGTTCCGGCCTCGGTGAGGTCGAAGCCCGAGCCGTCGTCCAGGTGGACGCGCAGGGCGAGCGGGTTCTTGCCCCCCGGCCGGACGGGTTTCGACGGAATCTCGTCCCGCCAGCGCAGCCAGCCGGCGCGGGCGAGGTGGATCACCAGGTGCAGCCCGTCGACGTCCAGGTCGAGGAACTTGCCGTGCCGGGCCGCGCCGGTGACGGTCAGCCCGCCCAGCGCGGTCACCGGCGGGTCGTACGTCTTCAGCGCGGAGATGGCGAGAACATCGACGCGGGCGACGACATGGCCGACCACGCGCTCCCGCAGGAACCCCGCCAGCGCCTCCACCTCAGGTAGCTCAGGCATGGCTTCAGTATCGGCGAAGAGCCGCGCCGCCGGAACGTCGTCCACAGCCCTGTGGAAGCCTGTGGAAAACCTTGGGCACTGTGACCGGGATCTCGGAATCGGCAGATACCCCCCAGGGGTTGTCAGAGGCATCCGGTTATGGCAGCATGAGCCTTACCAGATACCCCCCAGGGGTAAAAGCGAAGGAGATGCCGATGAGCACCGCCACCTACACCGTCACCGGGATGACCTGCGGCCACTGCGTGAGCTCGGTGACCGAGGAGGTCGAGCAGATCGCCGGCGTGACCGGCGTCGACGTCGACCTCCAGACCGGCGAGGTCACCGTCACCAGCGAGGCCCCGCTCGACGACGCCCGGGTCAAGGACGCCGTCGAAGAGGCCGGATACCAGCTGACGACCTGAGCGGTGCGTGCCCCGCCGGCCGGGCGGGGTGCGTCCCTCGAACATCGAGTGGAGTGAATCGGCATGAACAGCGCGACCAAGCTGGGGGCCTACGCGGTGGGCCTGGCGGTCGTCTTCGGCGGCGCCGCGGGGATCGGCAAGGTCATCGGCCCCGTCGGCGGCACCGCGGAGATGGCGTCCCACGACGGCGGCGGCGGCCACGGCGGCGGCCACGGCGGCGGCGGGCACGACGGCTCGGCGTCCCACGCACCGGGCGGCCTGCAAGTGTCCGAGGACGGCTACACGCTGACCCCGGAACGGACGACCGTCGCCCCCGGCAAGAAGACGGACTTCCGGTTCACCATCAACGGACCGGACGGCAGGCCCGTCACGGCGTTCCGGCCCCTGCACGGCAAGCGGCTGCACCTGATCCTCGCGCGGCGCGACCTGTCCGGCTTCCAGCACCTGCACCCGACGCTGCTGGGCGGCGGCGTCTGGACGGTGCCGATCACGCTGGCGAAGCCCGGCGTGTACCGGTTCTTCACCGACATCCAGCCGGACGGCGCGAAGCGGCAGCTCACGCTGGGAACCGACGTCTTCGCCCCCGGCGACCTGCGGCCCGCGCCGCTGCCGAAGCCGGAGCAGGTCGCGAAGGTGGACGGCTACGAGGTCACGCTGGCCGGCGGCCTCACCCCCGGCAAGTCCACCGAACTCACCCTCACAGTGAGCAAGGACGGCAAACCGATCACCGACCTGCAGCCGTACCTGGAGGCGTACGGGCATCTGGTCGCGCTGCGGCAGGGCGACCTCGCCTACCTCCACGTCCACCCGGACGGGGAGCCCGGTGACGGCAAGACGAGGCCGGCGCCCGGCATCACGTTCTTCGCCGAGGCGCCCAGCTCCGGCGCATACCGTCTCTACCTGGACTTCAAGCACGACGGCAAGGTCCGCACGGCCGAGTTCACGGTGCACGCCGGGGACGCTCGGGTACCCGTCCAGGAACCCGGGCCGGGCCACGACGACCGCCCGCACACCCACTGACCGTCCCATACGATCGAAGCAGAGGAGGAGCGATGAGCACGGACGCGATGTCCGAGCGTATCGAGCTGGCGATCGGCGGGATGACGTGCGCGTCGTGCGCCAATCGCATCGAGCGGAAGCTCAACAAGATGGACGGCGTGACCGCGACGGTCAACTACGCCACCGAGAAGGCCCGCGTCGAGTTCCCCCAGGGGGTGTCCCCGGGCGAGCTGATCGCCACGGTCGAGAAGGCCGGCTACAGCGCCGAGCTGCCCGCCCCGCCCAAGGCCCGGGAGTCCGAGGGCGGGGAGAGCACCCCGGAGCCGGACGACGATCTGCAACCGCTGCGGCAGCGGCTGATCACCGCGGTCGTGCTGTCCGTCCCGGTCATCGCGATGGCGATGATCCCGGCGATCCAGTTCGAGGCGTGGCAGTGGCTGTCGCTGACGCTGGCCGCCCCGGTCGTCGTGTACGCGGGCTGGCCGTTCCACCGCGCCGCGGCGGTCAACCTGCGGCACGGCGCGGCGACCATGGACACGCTGATCTCCCTGGGCACCCTCGCCGCGTTCGCCTGGTCGCTGTGGGCGCTGTTCTTCGGCACCGCCGGCGAGCTGGGCGTCAAGCACGGGTTCGAGTTCTCGATGACCCGCTCGGACGGGTCGATGAACATCTACCTCGAAGCCGCCTCCGGCGTGATCATGTTCATCCTGGCCGGCCGGTACTTCGAGACGCGGTCCAAGCGCCGCGCCGGCGCCGCGCTGCGGGCCCTGCTTGAGCTCGGTGCCAAGGACGTCTCGGTGGTCCGGAACGGCCCTGCCGGCACATCCGTGGAGGAGCGCGTCCCCGTCGACCGGCTCTCGGCCGGGGACCTGTTCGTCGTCCGTCCCGGCGAGAAGATCGCCACGGACGGGACGGTCGAGGAGGGCTCGTCCGCCGTGGACGCGTCGATGCTGACCGGCGAGTCGGTGCCGGTCGAGGTCGGGCCCGGCGACGCCGTGGTCGGCGCGACCGTGAACGCGGGCGGGCGGCTGCTGGTACGCGCCACCAGGGTCGGCTCCGACACCCAGCTCGCGCAGATGGCGCGCCTGGTGGAGGACGCGCAGACCGGCAAGGCCCAGGTGCAGCGGCTCGCCGATCGCATCTCGGGGATCTTCGTCCCGGTCGTGATCGCGCTCGCGCTCGGCACGCTCGGCTTCTGGATCGGCACCGGCGAGCCCCTCGCGGGCGCGTTCACCGCCGCGGTCGCCGTCCTGATCATCGCCTGCCCGTGCGCTCTCGGCCTGGCCACCCCGACCGCCCTCATGGTCGGCACGGGACGCGGCGCGCAGCTCGGCATCCTGATCAAGGGTCCGGAGGTGCTGGAGTCCACCCGCCGGGTCGACACGGTCGTCCTGGACAAGACGGGCACCGTCACCACCGGGCGGATGGCCCTGGTGGACGTCATCACCACCGATGGCGTCTCCGAGGACGAGGTTCTCCGCCTGGCGGGCGCGCTGGAGAACGCCTCCGAGCACCCCATCGCCCAGGCGATCGCCAAGGGCGCGGTGGAGCGGGTCGGCGATCTCGGCACGGTGGAGGACTTCGCCAACATCGAGGGCCTCGGCGTTCAGGGAATGGTGGACGGCCACGGCGTCCTGGCGGGACGTCCGCAGTTGCTCGCCGAGTGGTCGCAGCACCTCACGACCGACCTCGAACGCGCCATGGAGAAGGCCCAGGCGCTCGGCCACACCGCCGTCGCGGTCGGCTGGGACGGCGAGGCCCGCGCGGTGATCACGGTCGCCGACCAGGTCAAGCCCACCTCTCGTGAGGCGATCGCGCAGCTCACGACCCTCGGGCTGCGTCCCGTCCTGCTGACCGGCGACAACGAGACGGTGGCCCGCACGGTCGCCGGCTCGGTCGGCATCGAGGAGGTCATCGCCGAGGTCCTGCCGCAGGAGAAGGTGGACGTCGTCAAGCGCCTGCAGTCCGAGGGACGGACCGTGGCGATGGTCGGCGACGGTGTCAACGACGCCGCCGCGCTCGCCCAGGCCGACCTGGGCCTGGCGATGGGCACCGGGACCGACGTGGCGATCGAGGCGTCCGACCTGACCCTGGTGCGCGGCGACCTGCGCGCCGCGGCGGACGCGATCCGGCTGTCGCGCCGCACGCTCGGCACCATCAAGGGCAACCTGTTCTGGGCCTTCGCCTACAACGTGGCGGCGATCCCCCTGGCGGCGTCCGGTCTGCTCACGCCGATGATCGCCGGCGGCGCGATGGCGTTCTCCTCGGTCTTCGTGGTCAGCAACAGCCTCCGCCTGCGCGGCTTCAAGCCGCTGACGTCCACCGAGCCGGGTACCCGCTGACACGTCCGCACGACTGCGCGGCCCCGCCCCGGGGCCGCGCAGTTCTTCCTTCTCAGGCCACCGTCTCCGCCACCAGGACGGCGGCCCGCCGCCGCGCCCGGACGGCCAGCGCGTAGTAAAGCCCGCCCGCGACCAGTCCGCCCGACAGCCAGGAGAAGTCGGTGTGGCCCAGCGCCCGCGCGAGCGGCCCCTGCAACGCCGGCACCATGCCGAACTGCCACGCCCACCCCGCCACCAGTCCCAGCCCCAGGCTGACCAGCGCCGCGCCGTTCACGCCACCGCTCCGGTAGAGGGCGGCCACGTCGATCCGGCCGCGCCGCAGGACGAAGAAGTCCACCAGCACGATGGCCGCCCACGGGCTGATCCACACCAGGATCGACACCATCCAGTGGTCGAAGGCCCGGGCGAAGCTGTCGGCCTGCACGAACACCACCAGCACCGCGGAGGCCACCGCCCCGGCGACCAGCGTGACCTTCCAGCGGGCGACCCGGATGCCGACCGAGAGCGCGGCCAGCGAACACGAGTACAGGTTCAGGATGTTGGTCGCCACCGGCCCGTGCATGACGAGCAGCAGGACTGGTATCGCCATCACTCCGAACGCGCCGGTCACCAGACTCGACGGGTCGCTGCCGCCGCCCGCGCTGGCCAGGCAGGCGCCCAGCGCGGCGAGCCAGACCGTCGGAACGTACATGCCGAGGGCGGTGGACCAGAACACCGCCCGGTCCGAGGCCTCCGTGCGCACGAAGCGGCTGTAGTCGGCCGAGTACGGCAACCAGGTGATGCCCCAGCCGATGCCGATGGCGGTGAGCAGCTGGGTGACGGCGGTGACCTTGTCGCCGGTCGTCGCGGCGGCGGCGCCCGTCCAGTCCGGCTCGGCCTGGCTCAGCGCCAGCATCGTCATGACCGCCATCGCCAGCACGGTGGCCGGCACGGTGTACTTCTCGAAGGTGCGGATGGCGTAGAACCCGTACAGCGCCAGCCCCAGCTGGACGGCCATGATGAGCCCGGCCACCAGGTACCTCGTCCCGGAGCCGCCGTGCACGCCCAGTTCCGCGAGGATCTCGATCACCAGGTCGAGCACCACCCAGGTGTTGACCCCGACCCAGCCCATGGTGAGCAGGCCCTGGACCAGGCCGGGGACGAGGGCGCCGCGCCGGCCGAACGGCCCGCGGCCGAGGACCATCTGGTTGACGCCGGTGCGGTGGCCCATCACGTTGAACAGCCCGAAGACCGCGCAGCCCACGACGTTGCCGAGCGCGACGACCACGAGGGTCTCCAGCAGGCTCAGGCCCAGGGTGACTCCGAGCGCCCCGAGCACCCAGTTGATCGGCGCGATGTTGGCCCCGGACCAGATCCAGAACTGCTGCCATGGCGTGGAGTCTCGGGAGGAGGCGGGGATGGGCTCGATGCCGTGCTCGTCGAAGCGGACCGCCTCGGACTGGCCCCTGGGTGCCGTTTCGTTAATGGACATGGTTCCTCCGTCCGTGATGTGACACACACAAACACCCGGAACAGCCGATAGAAAGTGGAGAAACCTCTACTGATCGTTCATCCGTCTGTATAGATTCACAGCATGTTCACTCTGCGGTCCCTGCTGGGGGACGAAGCTCTGGAGCTGCGGATCCTCGTCTCCGGCCCGCGGGGAGCGCTGGACGAACCGGTCTCCTGGGTCCACAACACCGAGCTGCCGGACCCTTCGCCCTACGTGCGCCGGTCCGAGCTTGTGCTGACCAACGGCCTGTGGGCCGACCAGATCGGCGCCGCCGAGTTCGTGGCGAACGTCAAGCGCGCGCAGGCGGCGGGCATCGTGTTCGGCCTGCGCCAGGAGCGTCCCACCACACCGGACGAGCTGGTCGGCGCGTGCCGGGACGCCGGCGTGCCGCTCCTGGAGATCGCGGTGACGGTGCCGTTCACCGCGATCTCCGAGGCGGTCGCCACCCGCTACGCCGAGGAGCGGCAGAGCGCGCTCGTCGGCATGGTCCGCCGTGGGGAGGCGCTGGCCACGGCGATCTCCAGGGGCGCGGGCGCGTCCGGTGTCCTGCGGGTGCTGCGCCGCGACCACGAACTCCCGCTCGCGGTGGTCGACCGGATGGGCCGGCCGCTCGCCTCGGCGGGCGCCCGGCTGGACGCCGGGCAGCTGCAGACGGTGGCCGCCGGCCTGGCGCGCCGCCCGCCGCCCCTCGAACTGGACCTCGGCACCGCCGGAAGGGCGACGCTGTACCTGGTGGGCGCGGTCGGCGACGCGGACGCGGCACTGGTCTGCCTGCGCCCGGTGGGCGACCTCACGCGGATGGAGCAGGACGCGCTCGACCAGGCGGCCCGCTTCCTCAGCCTGGAGGTCGCGAAGCAGCAGGCGATGCAGGCGATCGAGCTGCGGTTCGCCGGCGAACTGCTGGAGATGGTGCTGTCGGGCGGCAGCCGCGCCGCCGAGGTCCCGGGGCGGCTGCGCGCGTTCGGCGTGGACGCCGACGGCCCGCTGGCGGTGTGGACGCTGGCGTTCGCCGGCGCCGAGGCCACCATGCCCGGGCTGGCCGAGGCGGCCGGCGAGTTCTTCGCCTCCGCCGGCGTCCCCGTGGTGGTGGCGGGCGGGTCGCAGGACGTGGTCGCCGTGCTGTCGTGGCGGCATGGCGGGGAGGAGGCGGCGCCCCTCGCGGAGCGGCTGGTCTCCGCCGTGGCGGAACGCTTCCCCGGCCGCCGGCCCGTCGTGGGCCTCGGCGGGGTCGTCGGCGAGCCGGCCGGGCTGCGCGAGGCCCTCGTCCGGTCGCGGGAGGTGTGCAGGACGCTGCGGCGGGGCCACCCCGGTAGCGCCGTCCGGTCGTTCGCCGAACTGGGCACCCACCGGCTGCTGCTCAGCATGCAGGACGCCGACGCCCTGCGCCCGCTGGTCGACGGCGTGCTCGCGCCGGTGCGCCGGCACGACGCCGGCCGCGGGGGTGAGCTGGAGGCCACGCTGCGCGCCTTCCTGGACCACGACGGGCACTGGTCGGCCACCGCCGCGGCCCTGCACGTCCACGTCAACACGCTGCGCAACCGGCTCAGCAAGATCACCGAACTGACCGGCCGCGACGTGGCCCGCACCGCCGACCGCGTCGACCTCTTCCTGGCCCTGCAGGCCGCCGACATGACGTGACCACCCGCCGGGCGGGCTCAGTCCGGATGGACGTCCGGGTCCACCCTGGGCGGCTCGTGCGGGCGCAGGCGCGTTTCCGGGTCGGCCGAGGCCGCCTCGGCCACGTCCCTGCAGCGGGCGAACGACACGTCCCCGCACTCGCGGGCGTACTCGATGAACGACCGCAGGGCGAGGGCGCGGCCGGGGCGTCCGGACAGGAAGGGATGCGCGCACAGGTTGAAAAGGCACCCGTACTCGCGCATACCGTCCAGTTCCGCGCGCCAGAGCTCCAGGACCTTGCGCGGTGACTCGATGACCGATCCGATGTCCGGTGCGGGCAAGTAGGCGTACTGCTCCCAGTCGTCCAGCGACCAGTGCACCGGCAGCTCGACGATCTCACCGGACCCGGTGCCGACCCGGTACGGCCGGTCGTCGCCCATCAGGGACGAGTCGTACCGCAGCCCGTACTCGGCCACCAGCTCCGTCGTGAGCCAGGACGCCTCCCAGAGCGCGGCACGGAACCCGGTGATCTCGATGCCCTGCCCGGCGAACACCTCCAGGGCCCGCAGGAAGTCCGCGCGCTCCTCCTCCGGCCCCAGGGACGTCGGCGGCCGGTGCGCATAGGAATGGTGCGCCACCTCGTGGCCCCGTTCGACGATCGAGGCGGCCAGGCCGGGGCGCCGTTCGGCGACCCAGCCCGGCACGAAGAACGTCGCCGGAACCTCCGTCGCGTCCAGGAGGTCCAGGATGCGGGGCAGCCCCACGTCCGGCCCGTAGGACTGGTGCGACATCGTGCTCGCGTGCCGGGCGTAGCGCCCGCCGTGCGCGAGTATCGGCGTCTCGGCGTCCACATCGAAGGTCAGTGTCACCACGGCGGCCGCCCCGCCGTGCCAGCTCCCGCTCATGCCCCCATCCTCCGCCCGCGGCCGCTCCGCGCCCGCGGGTCCCGGTCAGGCCGGCGCATCGGCCGGTCGATGGCGGCGGACGTTGTCCAGGGTGACCATCGGCTCCAGAATCGAATGGTCGAAGCGCTCCTGTGCCCGCCCCTCGGCCAGGCGGCGCGGGAGGTCGGGGTTGACGAGGGCGCCCCTGGCCACGGACACGAGGTCGGTGTGACCGTCCCCGAGGACCTGGGCCGACAGGTCCGCGTCGTGCATCCCGCCGTTGGCGATCACCGGGAGGCCGCTCACCCGGCGGGCCAGGCCGGTGATGGTGAGACCGCCGTCCAACCGCGCGGTCTCGATCCAGTTCCGGCCCTCGCTGGCGATGTGCAGATAGGACGCGCCCGCCTCCGCCAGCGCGGTGAAGATCACCTCAGCGTCGTGCGGGCCGCCGGGCCAGCGGTACCGGAAGTCGTTCACCTTGGTCTGCGAGAGCCGCACCCCGACGCACCAGTCTGGTCCGACCTCGGCGCGGATCGCCATGACGACCTCGGCCGTCAGGCGCACACGGTTCGCGACCGGCCCGCCGTAGGAGTCCTCGCGCAGGTTGGTGTAGTCGGTGATGAACTGGTCCAGGAGGTAGCCGTTGGCCGCATGGACCTCCGCACCGTCGAACCCGGCGTCCCTGGCGTTCACCGCCGAGGCGACGAATCCCGCGACGGCCGATTCGATGTCCGCCGGGCTCATCTCCCTGGGCGTCGGCCACGGGCCGTTCCCGCCGTACTCGGGCATCTTCACACCCTGCGGCCGCACCGCCGACGGTCCGGCGGTGTCATCGCGGTGCGGGTTTCCCTGTGACAACGCACCGGCGTGCATCAACTGCGCCACGATCGGCGCCCCTGCCCCGTGCACGCCTTCTGTGACGTCGCGCCACGCCGCCACGTGCCGCCCCGACACCAGGCCAGGCTGGTTGAGGTAACCCTGGCTGTAGGCGGCGTCGGTGTAGATGCCCTCGGTGATGACCAGCCCGAACCCGCCTCGCGCGAACTCGGCGTAGTAGTCGGCCATCTCCGGTGTCGCCGTGCCGTCGGACTCGGCCGACACCCGCGTCATCGGCGCCACGACCAGCCGGTTGGCCGTCCGCAGATCGCCGACGCGCCCCGGCTCCAACGCGGGATGGTTCCTGGAAACGCTCATCTGTCCTTCTCCCAACTGGTGCTTGCTCTCGGCCGGCGTGTCAGAGCACGGCGATCGCCAGCGACGTCGGTTCGCCGCCGTTGATGCCGACCTGGTCCTGCGGGCACGCCGACACCGCGACCACGCAGTCCATGACCGCCTCGAACGTGATCGAGTCCCCGGGCCGGCTCTCGGCCGGCAGCCACCGCAGCCGCCCCTGCTCCTCCACCGGAATCCGCATGAACAGGTTGACCGGCTGCGGTGTGGCGGTGACGTCCAGCCCCAGCTCCGCCAACGCCTCGTCCAGGTTCCGGGCGCACGAGCGGTGTTCCGGCACTCCCAGCGCCGCATAGCGGGCCGGGTCGCAGGCGGCGATCAGCATGTCGTGCGATCCCGGCGAATCGTCACCGGCCAGGGCCAGGATCGGCCGCCGGCGGTCGGTGACGAACGCCTCGCCCACTTCCGGGAAAAGCCGGCTCGTCACGCTGCGGGTGTGCATGGCGCTCAGCCGTTCGCGCGGATCGTCCGCGGCGAAGGCGAACAGGTCACCGACCTGCCCGCCCTCCAGGTCCACCACACGCACTCGCCGTCCGGCGGGCACCCGGACCGCCCGTCCTTCCCTCGCGGGCACCACGGTGCGCCCTGCTGTCAACTCCATGCCGGGAAGCACACCATCACCGAAGGCACCCAGACCATGGATGTTTCTCTACCGTCGCGCAAATCAATTGGACGTTCGCACGTCCGGCCTGGCGAGAGCTCAGGGGCAGCTCTCAGGTCGGGACGTCCCAGAAGGCCAGTTCGTGGCGCATGCCCTCCAGGAAGAGCCGTTCGGCGGTCGCGGGGGCGGCGTCCGACTCGTCGATCATCTGGGCTATGCGGGTGGTCAGATCGGCGAAGGCCGGGTCGGCGTAGGTGTCGATCCAGCGGCGGTAGCGCGGGTCGGACGGGGGGTCCTCGGCGAGGAGGCGGCCGAGGGTGGAGTAGCCCCACATGCAGGGGTAGAGGGCGGCGAGGCCGTCGGCGTACACGGCGGCGCTGTCCAGCAGGAAGGACGTGTAGGCGGCGCAGGCCGGGCCCTTCTTCGCACCGTCCAGGTCGGCGGCGAAGCTCGAAGAGAGCGAGCGGTGGAGTTCGAGTTCGTCGTGGAAGGTGGCGTGGGCCAGGTCGACGAGGTCTCCGAGATGGGCGGCGGGGGCCTGCCAGGCGAGGCGCGAGAAGACGCGTACGTAGTCGTGCAGGAAGAGGTAGTCCTGTTCCAGCCATGAGCGGAACACGGCTTCGTCCAGGTCGCCTTGAGCAATGCCCTGCACGGTGGGGTGTTCGAGCTGCTCGTCGACCAGCGGACGGCCGAGTTGCTCCAGATGCGCGGCGAGACTCATGTCCGCCAGTCTGCCGGTGAAACGACCAGACCCCGCCGGGTCGTGCGACCCGGCGGGGTCCTGGTCTTGCACCGGTGTGCGGGTCGCCTCTCGGCGAAAGGCACAACACGGCTCCAGCCGAACGGTATTCCGTGAAGGCGAAAGGTGAGGCCCGGGGACACCAGGCACACCGGCTGTCATGTGTAACCGACGGGCCCCCGGGATTGTTCCCGGCCCTCGAAACCGGCGAAGGTCCCCGTCCGCCGGACGGTGTGCCACCCCAGGCGCGCCCCCATCAGCGCGGTGACGATGGACTGGACGACCACCAGATACATCAGCTGCCGGTAGACGAACTGCTGGAGCGGCAGTGTCCACAGGGGACGGACGGTCTCACCGTCCAGCCACAGGGCGTAGGCGCCTGCGGCGGCCTGGGCGGCGACGAACAGCATCCAGGTGACGATGGGCACCAGCGGGTTGAGGAAGACCAGCCCGAACAGCGCGAACAGGTCGATGGCCGGTGCGAACAGGGGAAGCAGCACCTGGAACACCGTCAGGTAGGGCAGGCAGCGGCGTCCGAACCGTCCCGAGCCGCCGCGGTCGATGACGGAACGGCGGTGTTTCCACATCGCCTGCAACGTCCCGTAGCACCAGCGGTAGCGCTGCCTCCACAGCTGCCTGAGCGATGCGGGCGCCTCCGTCCAGGCCAGGGCCTTCTCCTCGTAGACGACGCGCATGCCTGTGCGGCATATCGCCATCGTGAGGTCGGTGTCCTCGGCGAGCGTGTCTCCGGGGACTCCGCCCACCTTGTCCAGAGCCGCCCTCCGGAACGCGCCGATCGCGCCGGGGACGGTCGGCATGCATTGGAGGACGTCGAACATCCGCCGGTCGAGGTTGAAGCCGATGACGTACTCGATGTGCTGCCAGCGTCCGAGGATGCCGCCGCGGTTGGCGACCTTGGTGTTGCCGCTGACCGCTCCCACGTCCGGGTCCGCGAACGGCGCGACGACATGCCGGATGGTGTCGCGCTGGAAGACGGTGTCGCCGTCCACGAGGACGACGATGTCGGACCGGGCCACGGCCAGGCCGGCGTTGAGCGCGCTGGGTTTGCCGCCGTTCGGCTTGCGGATCAGATGGACGCCCGGCAGGGCGAGCGAATCGACGATCGCCGCCGTACGGTCGCTGGAGCCGTCGTCCACCACGATCACTTCGACGGTGCCCGGATAGTCGGTGTCCACGAGCGACGCCACCGTCGCCCCGATGCCGGCCTCCTCGTTGTAGGCGGGGACGATCACGGACACGGGTGGAAACGGATCCGGCGGCAGTCCGCCCGGGGGCGGCGCCGGTCTCTTGGCGTGCCGCCGCCGACGCGCCGGCCTTCTGACCCGGCGCATGTGGACGTGCGCGAAGACCAGGAGCAGCACGAGCCTCAGCACATAGAGGATCCCGGCGACCGCGAACAGCACGCTCATGGTTCCGGTGAGCGCCGACGCGGTGCGCTGGGCGGTGACCAGCGTCCAGCCGACGGCCCTCTCGTGCGCGGGTACGGCGACTTCCGCCGACGGCATGCCCAGCGCCTGCGTGAGCGTGGTGAAGCGGTAGCCCTGCGGCTGGAGCCGGTCGAGGATCTGCTCGACGGCCGCGACCGTCTCAGACCTGTCGCCGCCCGAGTCGTGCAGCATCACGACGGCGCCCTCGCCGCGCCTGTCCGCCGCCAGCGCCCGCTGGACGATCTTCGCGGCGCCGGGACGCGCCCAGTCCTCGGTGTCGCGGTCGGTGAGGACCACGACGTATCCGTCCTCGCCCGCCCGCCTGGCCGCCTGCCACTCCGGTGCCGTCAGGCCGTCCGGACGGGACGAGTACGGCATCCGCATCAGCCTCGTGTGGACGCCCGCCGCGCCCGCAAGCGCCCGCTGCGTGAGGTCGAGTTCGAGTCGTCCCCGCCACGCCGGGGCGGTCGCGAGGTCGACGTGGGTGTAGGTGTGCGAGCCGATCTCGTTGCCCTCGTCCAGGATGCGGCGGGTCAGCGCGGGGTTCTCGGCCACGTGCGCGCCGATGGTGAAGAACGTCGCGCGGGCCTTGTGGCGGCGCAGGACGTCCAGCAGGCGCGGCGTCCACTCGGGGGCGGGACCGTCGTCGAACGTCAGCGCGATCGTCTTCGCGGGCATGCGGCGGCTCTGCGGGGTGCCGCCGGCGAGATTGACGACGGGTCCGCCGGAGGCGACCTGGGACGGGGCCGGTGCGGGGCGCCCGGACTCGTCGCGTGCCGCCTCACCGACGGCGCCGTTCGCGAATCCGTCGAGCAGAAGGAGGACGGTCAGCACCAGGCCGCCCAGCAGAAGCAGCACCCAATGGGCCCGCGGCTCGCTGCGTCGCACGGTCAGCGGTTCTTCTTCTTGCGCCCCCATGCGGGCGGGTCCGCCTGCGACTTGCCCGGGTGAGCGGTGGTGATGGTCGTCGACGGCGCGGTCGGAGTGGACGACGGCCCGAGCGCCGCAGGCGGAGCCGGGGCCTCGGCCCCGGTGGTGGGTCGAGGCTTCGCGGCGGAGGGCGGCCGGCCGGTCTTGCCGGCCGGGACCCTGGGAGGGCTCACTTTCACCCGCGGATGGGCGGACGGCCCGCTCCACGGCGTCAACGGCACATCCGCGCCCGTCGTCATACCGAGGCCGAGCGCACCCAGGAACACGATCAGCAGTGCGCCCGCGAGCAAGCCCAGCCGGCGTCCGACCCGGGCGCGCCACCCGGTGGCGTCGACGAAGACCGGCGCCGCCTCCAGCTCGGCGGTCGGCTCCGAGACGGGCTCCGTGGACGGCACGGCCAATGGCCCGCCCACCGGCGGGATGCCGGTGACGAGTAGTTCGTCCCGGTCATGCGAGGCATTGCCGATCATCTTCGTCCGTCATCTCGTACGGGTGGGCGAACGGCCCGGGTCAGGCGTTCACTGGTTCAGCGCAGGCCCCCGCGTACATGTCACATCAAATGGAAAATGCCTGCACAATGGCGCGGTGGACGAGGACGAGCTCGACCGGGCCCTGCGTGCGGCGCAGGACGGCGACGAGGAGTCCTTTCGCATGCTCTACCGGGACGTCCAGCCCCGCCTGATCCGCTTCGCCGGGGCCCTCGTCGGCGGGGACGCGGAGGACGTGACGTCGGAGGCGTGGCTGCAGATCGCCCGGGACCTCCCCTCGTTCCGCGGCGACCTCGACGGCTTCCGCGGCTGGACCGCGACGATCACCCGGCACCGCGCGCTCGACCATCTGCGCCGCAGATCCCGGCGCCCGGGCTCCGATCTGCCCGCCGAAGAACTCGTCACGATGGCCGCCGACGCCGACACAGAGCTGGACGCGCTGGACGGCATCGCCACCGAGCAGGCTCTGGGGCTGATCGCCGAACTGCCCCGCGACCAGGCCGAGGCGGTGCTGCTGCGCGTCGTCGTGGGCCTGGACGCCAAGTCCGCGGGCAAGGTTCTCGGCAAACGCTCCGGTGCCGTCCGGACCGCCGCGTACCGCGGCCTGCGGCGCCTCGCCGAGCGCCTGCCGGCGTCCCGCACGGGCCTCGGCGACGCCCCCGGCGAGTCCGTCGTGGACACCAGGCCCCTCGTGCGGGGTGACAAAAGCGGCGGTTCCGGCGCTGAAGGGGTGACATGAGCGACGACACCGAGGCCGGACGGCTCAACCCGCGCACCGCCGAGCGTCTGCTCCGCGGTGCGGACGGTCATGCTGAGCTGCACGCACTGCTCTCCGCCGCCGCCGCCCCAGGCCGCCCGCAGGAGCTCGCGGGTGAGGACGCCGCCGTCGCCGCCTTCCTGGCCGCCCCACGTCCTGCCCGCCATCCCTGGGGCAAGGCGCTGCGCAGGTTTCTGACGGCCAAGGTCGCCGTCGCGGTGGCGGGCGGCTCGATCCTGCTGTCCGGAGGTGTGGCCTACGGGACAGGGCACTTCCCGGGCCAGAACCCGGCCCCCGGGCCGTCCCGCGAGCACAAGGGCAGCAACGGCGACAACAGCCCGGCGACCCATTTCCCACGGGGACCCGGCGCAACACCCGCTCCCACTCCGTCCGGCACGCCGGGCAAGTCGAAGCAGCACGGCAAGTCGAACAAGCCGAGCCGGGGGAAGAAGACCCCGAAGGCCAAGAAGACCCCGAAACCGGAGAAGACCCCGAAACCCGAGAAGGTCAAGAAGGTCAAGAAGGTTCCGAAACCCAAGAAGACCAAGTCCCCCAAGCCCAAGAAGACCAAGAACGGCCGGACGTAGGACCCGTCACCCGGTCTTGTAAGTCCATCTCGCCGGGTCGGCTTCCAGGGCGGGACGGTCCCAGTGCGCAAGGTCGGCGGCCGCCTCGTACGTGGCCTGCAGGAATTCGAGCAGGGCCCGGTCGGGGTCGGGAGCCTTCCGCACGGCCTCGTAGGGCAGCAGGAACTGGCCGTTCTCCAGGCTGTAGAACGCGCCGGGCGGACCCGCGGGCCTTGCGGCGAACCCCTCCGGCTCGGGATAGGCGTAGGCGTAGAAGGCGCCCTCCTCGCCTCCGCCCGGCCAGAATCCGCAGCTGCTGAGTTCCTGCGAATAGCCCTCGACCATCACCCAGTCGCCGCAGTTCGGGGCACCTCCGGGATGCTCGGGCGCGTCCCGCCCGGAGAACCGCGTGCAGGCGAGGTCCGTGGCGCCCCAGAAGAGATGCACCGGACTGACCTTGCCGACGAACCGGGACCTGAACTCGCCCATCACCCGCGCCGCCTGAAGAAGCTGCTGCCAGAACAGATACGCCGACTCGGCGTCATACGAGGCGTGCTGATCGTCCTCCGCGAAGGGGAGCGCCGGATCGACCTCGTTCGGATGCCCCTGGATGCGCGTCTCGATCCCGAGCTCGTCCAAGGCGCGCATGGTGCGGGCGTAGAACTCGGACACGGGCATGGGCTCCAGCCCGAATTCCCGTGTGCCGCCGTCGCTGGCGCGCATGGTCAGCCGGTGGTCGGCGAAGTCGAACTCGATGTCGAACGCTCCCGCGCCATAAGGGATGGCGGACGTCGTCAGCCCGCGCGGGGTGACGTAGAGCGTCACCTGCCACCAGTGATTCACCAGCGGCGCGTGCGCGAGGCGGATCTTGCCGACGATCTGCGTCCACATGTGCAGCGTGTCGCGAGTGTCCTGCCAGTCGGCGACCCGCAACCGCGGCCACGCGTGTCGATCCACCGCCGCCCCCGTCCAGTCGTCCCTCCGGAACACCCACCGTCATGCCCCCGGATCCACACCGCCGAACATGATGGAACAGAATATTCCGTTCTACTTGGGCGCGCTCAGAGGCAGCCTTCGAACTGCGGGACCTCCAGGTCCGACAAGTCGAGGCCGGACGTGCCGAACCATTTGCGCATGAGCGTTGCCATCGTCCCGTCCTGGTACATCTGGGTGATGGCCTTGTTGAGGGCCTCGCAGCCGTCGGGGTCGCCCTTCCGGATCGCGATGCCCGTCCGGCGCTCACCGAACCTGGAGTTCAGCAGGCGGAACCCGGCGCCCTGCCGCGCCTTCAACCCGGCCAGGATCGTGTCGTTCGTCGTGATCGCGTCGATCCTGCCGTCGCCCAGCATCGTCATGCACTCGTCATAGGAGCGCGCCGCGACCGGCACGGCCGGGACCTGCCGCTCCACGGTCACCGCCTCGGCCGCGCCCGATCCGGTGACGGCGCAGATCTTCCGCCCCTTCAGATCACGTACTCCGCGCACGCGACGCTCGTCGTCCCGGATGAGGATGTCCTGGTAGGAGAGGAGATACGGGCCGGCGAACGCGAGCCGCTGCGCCCACTCGGGCTCCAGCCAGAACGTCAGCACCATGTCGACGTCGCCGTCGCGGAGGAGCCGCTCACGGTCCCGCGCGAGCGCCGGAGCGAACCGGACCTTCTTTCCCATCCGCGCGGCCAGGTAGCGGGACACGTCCACGTCCAGGCCCTCGAACGTCCCGTCCGGGCGCCTGAACCCGATGCCCGGCAGGTCCGGCCGGACGCCCGCGACCAGCGTCTCCTCACCGAGGAGGGACGTCCCGCCGCCGCTCGCGCACCCGCTCGCCGCGAGACCGGCCACCAGCGCCGCCGCCGCGATCAGTCGCCGCATCCTCCGGCACCCCCGGCTTCCTCGGCGCGGCCCTGTCCGTCGAGCAGGGGCGCCCACACCAAGATCGCAGCCCACCGGACCGCCCCTCCACCCCCATGGCCGCATCCGGACCGTCAGCCGTGGCCACCCGTGACGAGGGCGGCGAGGGCTGCGGCGAACCGGTCGGGGGCGACGTCGGCCGGCGGACGGCCGAAGAAGTCCCGGGACAGCTGGTATCCGGTCAGGGCGGACACCACGACCGCGAGCAGCGCGTGCGGATCGTCGTGCCCGGGTCCGGACGGCAGGTCGCGGGTCAGGTGCCCCGCCTCCTCGGCGATGCCCTGATCCACGAGCACGCTGCGGATCCGGCGGGTCAGGTCGGGGAACCTCCCGTGCTCGCGGGCCAGCAGGTTGATCAGCGGCCTGACCCGGGTCAGGTAGTCCAGCTGCTGGACGAGCCGGCGGGTCAGCGCCTCCCGGGGGTCGGCGACGGGCCCGCGCTCGAAGTCCTCGCGGTACCGCTGGGCCCGGGCCAGCTCACGCTCCAGGACCTCCCTGAAGACCTCCTCCTTGGAGCGGAAATGCCGGTAGAAGCTGCCGCTGCCAGGGGAGAGCCCTGCCAGTTCCTCGATGTCGGTGACGGTGGTTCCGCCGAAACCGTGCTGCTGTATCAGCTCCAGGGCGGCGTCCAGAATGCGCTCGCGCGTGGTGGAAGGCACGGATGCAAGATAGTTCTTGCGGATGCAAGAAGGTTCTTGCACACTGCTGGGCGAAGGCCCCCGCCCCGAAAGGCCGCGCCATGTCAGCGACGCGCGTATCGTCCGTCCGGTTTCTGAGAGTCGCCCTTGTCGCATCGGTGGTCGCGGCGGGTACGGCGGTCATCGCCGCGCCCCCGGCCCAGGCGACCCTGGTGGTGTCCCCGAAACAGCGGAACTGGGTGCTCCGGGACGACGCGGGGCGAGAGATCACGCTGCGCGGCTTCAACGTCTCCGGAAGCACGAAGCTTTACGAGAACGACCTCCTGCCGTTCCGCAGCACGGCGGACGCCGCCCGATCCGCGCAGGCGATGCGCGATCTGACCGGCGCCAACGCCATCCGTTTCCTGATCAGCTGGGAAGGGGTCCAGCCGGCCCCGGACCGGATCGACCACGCTTATCTCGACCGCGCCATCGCGCAGATCAGGGCGTTCACGGATCGCGGAATCCGCGTCCTGCTGGACTACCACCAGGACCTTTACTCCTCGCACCTGTTCAACGCCGGCAGCTGGTACACCGGGGACGGCGCTCCCAAGTGGGTGATCGAGGCGGGGGATTATCCGAAGGAGTCCTGCGGCATCTGCCTCCTGTGGGGCCAGAACATGCAGAACAACGCCGCCGTGCGCAAGGCGGCCTACGACTTCTGGCGCAACCGCGTCCTCACCACGGCGGCGGGGGCGGTCGGTGTCCAGGACGCATATCTGGCCCAGGCCAAGGAAACCATGGCCTACCTCAAGCAGAAACTCCCCCAGCCGGCCTTCGAGAACATCGTCGGTCTCGACCCGTTCAACGAGCCCTTCGACGGCGGCCTGGACGGCAAGACCGGCCTGGACTGGGAGAAGACCTACCTGATGCCCTTCTACCAGCGTGTCCGTACCGCGATGGACGAGGCGGGCTGGACTTCGAAACCCGCATTCGCGGAGCCGCTGGTCTTCTGGAACACCGGCTTCTTCGAAGAGGGCGGCATGACGTCGGTCGGGCAACTGGGCACCCGGATGGTGTTCAACAGCCACTACTACGACGGCGCCCGCATGACCGTTGATCCGTCACCCGCCGCCGACGGAACCTACGACGCCGCGATGAACGAGATCCGGCAGCGCGCCACCGCGCTCGGAACCTCGCCGTTCGTCTCCGAGTTCGGCAACAAGATGACCGAGGACCGTACCCCGTGGATGATCCGCGCCATGTACCAGGCCATGGACTACGGCGTTCCCGGAAAGAACTGGTGGAACACACCGGCGGACGGCGGCCAGGTCCTCTCCGCCATTCAATGGCAGTGGGACATCTACAGCGGACGGCACCACGAACTGATGAACGGAAACCCCGACAAGGTGCAGACCAGCGGTGACGGCTGGAACGACGAGGACCATTCGGCCGTGGCCACCGACGACGCGGGCAAGGTCGCCCTCCGGCTGGACCGGCGCGTCCTCGACCGGCTCTATCCGTCGGCGGTGAACGGCGACACGCTCGCCTTCGCCTTCGAGGACCTCGCCCGCTCCGGATACGGCGGCGACGGCCGCCAGCAGGCGTGGCTCACCGTCCCCTCCGGCATGCCCGGGCTCTCGGCTCTGGTCCAGGACAGGCAGTACGGCGTCCTGGTGTGGCGGGAATCGGCCGCGGGCGCCCCCACCGACCTGCACCTGCCGCAGTCCTTCGCGCCGTCCGCCACCGCCGTCGTCAGCGACATCGCCACCCTCAACGGGGTCCCTGCATCAGGCCCCATCGCGGCGACGTCCGAGTCCGGTTCGTCCACCGCGAAGCGGCTGCTGATCGGCGCACGATCGGCCGGCGCCGTCCACGTCGCCCTCGTCGTCAACACCGCGACCGGAACACCGGTCACCGACGCTCAGCTCGCCGCGGCCCGCACCGAGCTCTCCGCCTGGACGACCCAGCACTTCCCGGCCAACTGACCGCGGAACCGTAAACATGCCGTAAACGAGTTCGGCCAAGCTTCGGGTACAGCAAGTCGATGCGGGCGACCGCAGACCCGAGGAGAAGAGATCATGCGTAGGTTCAAGCTCCAGGTGCAGGTCAGCGTGGACGGGTACATGGCCGGCCCGAACGGCGAGATGGACTGGCTGACGTTCCCGTGGACGGACGACATCGCCGCCTACATCGATGCGCTCACCAAGCAGGTCGACTGCATCGTGCTCGGCCGCAAGCTCGCCGAGGGCTTCATCCCGGCGTGGGCGGCCGGCCCCGAGGGGGAGACCCAGGAGTCCATCGACCAGATGAACGACACGCCCAAGGTCGTGATCACCGACAGCCTCGCCGAGTCGCCCTGGCCGAACGCGGAGGTCGCCGGCGGCGACCTCACCGAGACCATCGAAAGCCTCAAGGCGCGGCCGGGCGGAGACATGATCGCCTATGGCGGCGGCACGCTCGTCCGCGACCTGATCGGCCGCGGACTGCTCGACGAGCTGCACCTGTTCGTCAACCCGACCGCGATCGGTGCCGGAATGCCGGTGTTCCCGAAGGGCGCCTACCAGCGGCTGAACCTCGTCGGCTCGCGCTCGTTCGAGTGCGGCATCACCGCCCTGCACTTCGAGCCGAAGCGCTCCTGACCGAGCGTCACTGCAGGATGTGGCGGAGCGTCTCGCCGTCGGCGACCGAGCGGTAGTAGCAGGTGGGGCGCGCCTCTCCGGAGGGGAGGTTCGTGTGGCAGGCGCCGCCGGTCGTCCGGTTGACGAGGTAGAGGAGGGAGTTCTGCTCGCAGTTGACGCGGACGTCGACCAGTTCGAGGACGTCACCCGAGGTCGCGCCCTTGCGCCACAGCTCGTTGCGGGACGTGGACCACAGGACGGCGATCCGCTCGTCCAGCGTCGCCTTGAGGGCCTGGTCGTTCGCGTATCCGATGAACAGGATGTCGCCGCTGCCCGCGTCCTGCAGGACGACCGGGACGACCCGCGCCCCGGTCGCCGCGACGCCCGCCAGCTTGTCGAAGTCCAGAGTGAGCCGGGTGCCTTCTTCGAGTTCGTTCACCCCGCCATCCTGCCTGGTGAACCGGCCCGGCGTCGTGCTCGGCCCCCCGTGACGGTCAACTCCGTCCGCGGAGGATCGCCGCCGTGGTCTCGTCCGCGGGCAGGAACGCTTCGAGACGCAACTCGGAGAGGGTCACGTCGACGGCGGTGGCGAACGACGTCAGCGTGGTGATCAGGCGCAGCTCGCCCTCCGGGGCCCGCAAACGCAGCGGCACGGCGAAGCCGAGGTGATCCTCTGGCGACTCCACATCGGGAAGGTAGCCGTCCAGCTCGTCGACGAACTCGGCCAGGCGCGGGTCGGGGCTGTGCCGTCCCTGGGCGCGCAGGCTGCCGGTGATGTGGCGGCCCCATTCGGCCAGGTTCTCGACCCTGCGGGCCATGCCGTCCGGATGGAGGGCCAGGCGTAGCACGTTGACCGGCGGTTCCAGCAGAGCGGGCGCGGCGCCTTCGGTGAGGACACCGAACGCCGGGTTGGCGGCGACAAGTTCCCCATAGGGCCGGACGACCACCGCGGGGTAGGGCATGTGCCCTTCGAGGATGCGGTCCAGCGCCTCGCGCACCGGGCCGAGTTCGGGCGCGTCGAGGCTCGACTCGGCGTAGACCGGCGCGTAGCCGGCGGCGAGCAGGAGTTCGTTGCGCTCCCGCAACGGCAGTTCCAGTGACTCGGCGAGCCGCACCACCATCGCGCGTCCGGGACGCGACCGCCCCTGTTCGAGGAAGCTCAGATGGCGCTGGGTGGTGTCGGCCCTGATGGCCAGGTCGAGCTGGCTGAAGCGGCGGCGCGTGCGCCAGTCCCGCAGGTCACGGGCGAACCGGCCCGGTCGCGCCACCACTGTCATGCCCTCATTCATACCGAACGCGCGCGGCGGCGCGATTCCCTGCGGGGAATCGCGGTCCCGCAGGGCGGGATCGCAGACTGCTGCGCATGAGCAACCCACTCGATGTGAAGCGACTGGCCGACCGTTATCTCGCCCAGTGGAACGAGCCCGACCCGGAGACACGCAGCGCGCTCGTCCGCGAGCTGTGGACGTCCGACGCGGTGCACGTGCTGGTCGACCCTCCGCAGGAGATCCGGGACGCCGCCGCGGCGCTCGCCGTCCCCGCGCCGCCGCTGGAAGCCCACGGCCACGACGCCCTGGACGCCCGCGTGACCAGGGCGTACGAGATGTTCGTCGCGGCGGGCGAGCACGTCTTCGAGATCGTCGGGGAGCCGTCCGTCCTGCTCGCCGGCGTGCTCGGCATCCGCTGGTCGATGGTGACGACCGGCGGGCGCGAGACGGTCGGCGGCGGCTTCGACGTCCTCTCCGTGGACGACGGCGGCCGGATCCGCACCGACCACCAGTTCATCGGGGCGACCTGATGCGCTTCACCAGGATCGCCCGCACGGCCGACGGCGGCTCGGCGTTCGAGGACGGCGAGTTCCCGCTCGAAGACCGGGAGGTCGCCGACGGGGTGCCCGCGATGGCGGTCGGCGGGATGCCGTCGCACGGCGGCGTCCAGTACCTGCGCAGCGCCGCCTTCGACAGCGTCCCGCACCCGGCGCCGCGCGAGCAGTGGGTGGTGATGCTGCGCGGCGTGATCGAGGTGACGGTCAGCGACGGCGGCCGGCGTCGCTTCGGCCCCGGCGACCTGGTGCTCGCCGCCGACACCACCGGCACGGGCCACGTCACGGCCGGTGTGGGCGACCCGCCGTTCGAGGCGCTGTTCATCCCGGTCTGACCTGGTGGTCTTGGGCGGACGTCCGTCAGGACGACGGGGCGTCCGCCTTCAGGGCCAGGGCGCCGACGGCCGCGTAGCCGCCGGTGATCGCCGCCAGGCCCGCCGCCGGTCCGCGCGGCACGTCCCCGCGGATCACGTGCGCGACCCCGGCGGCGGTGTCGAAGACGTCCACCATCAGGCAGAGCTTCCGCCAGCGCCGCCGTGCCGCCGGGTCGCTGAGCAGGTAGCCGAGACCGAGCGCGACGGCCCTGCTCCCGAAGATCCGGATCATGTACCTGAGCTCCGGGGTGTCACGGTCGCCGATGCCCGCGATCTTCACGTTGAGCCCGGGCGCGGCCAGCGCCAGCGCTCCCCAGACGACGCGGCCGCCCGCCAAGGTTTCCAGTGCGCGTTCCATGCAGCCGACACTTCCACCGCGCACCGGCGCGGCTCGATTACCTCGCAGGTAAAGCGCCGCCGGTCCGGGAGCGCGCGTCAGGCGGCCAGGATCGCCCGCACCGTCGCCGTCACGACGCGTCCGGTCTCCTCGATCTCCATGCGCTCGGCGCGGTTCTCCTCCGCGGCGCCGTGCAGGACGTACTGGATGACGTTGACCAGCCACGTGATCGGCAGGTCGGCGCGGAAGGCTCCTTCGTCCTGACCCCGGCGGATGAGGTTCTCCAGGCGGTCCGCGTGACTGCCGTGCAGTTCGCGGACGCGTCCGGCGGGGAGAGCGCCCTGGGCCGCCGTCAGCAGCGCAGCAGACTCGGCCACGAGGGACCAGCTGGATTCGAGCAGCCGTGTCAGCGCGTCCTGCGCGTCGCCGGTGAGGTCGACGCCCGACAGCACCTCCTCGCCGTCGCGCAGCGCGTCGGCCAGGGCCGCCTCGACCAGCTCCGCCCGGTTGCGGAAGTGGCCGTAGAGGGTCATCCGCCCCACGCCGGCGGCCTTGGCGATGTCGTCGATGCTCGCGTTCGGATCTCGGCTGAGGCTTTCGCGGGCCGCGGAGACGATGCGGGCGATGCTGCGCTCGGCGTCTGCGCGCCGGCGCCGGCCGGGAGAGGCGGAAGGCATGACCCCACATCTTAACTCGTACTCCGATGTACGTGTTACTCTCCAATAAATCGTACATCGTAGTACGAGTTAAGGAGGAGAGTCGTCATGACGGACAAGCTCCACGAGCCGTCCGGACGGACCCCGGCACATCCGCTGAGATGGCGCATCCTGGGGTTCCTCGGCGTGGCCCAGCTGATGCTGATCGTCGACGTCACCGTCGTCGCCATCGCGCTGCCGCACATCGAGGCCGATCTGGACCTGAGCCGGCAGGCCATGACCTGGACGGTCAGCGCCTACACCCTGACGTTCGGCGGGCTCATGCTGATCGGCGGGCGGACCGCCGACCTGATCGGCGCCAAGCGCGTGGTCCTCGCCGGCCTGCTGATCTTCACGGCCGCCTCGCTGGCGACCGGGCTGGCCGGGTCGGGCGGCATGCTGCTGGGCGGGCGCGTCGCGCAGGGGCTCGGCGCCGCGCTGCTGTCCCCGTCCGCCCTGTCCCTGGTGGTCGGCCTGTTCGAGGGGGACGAGCGGAACCGGGCGCTCGGCGTCTGGTCCGCGCTCGGCGGTGGCGGCGCGGCCCTCGGCGTCCTGCTGGGAGGCGCCCTGACGGCCGGGCCCGGCTGGCCGTGGGTGTTCTACGTCAACGTCCCGATCGGGCTGGTGATCGTCGTGGCGCTGGCCCGGATGCTGCCGCGCCAGGACGTGCCCGGCCCGCGTCCCCGGCTCGACCTGCTCGGCGCGCTGCTCGTCACCGCCTCGTCAGGCGCGCTGATCTACGCGTTCATCCGGGCCGGGGACGACGGCTGGCTGACGTCCGCGACCGGCTGGCTGGTGCTGCTCGCGGCGGCCGGCTACCTGGCGTTCGTGACCAGGCAGAAGACCGCGAGATCACCCATGATGGACATCTCGCTGCTGGTGCGGCGCCCGGTGGCCACCGGCACGTTCCTGATCCTGATGGCGACGGCGCTGATGATCGCGGTGTTCTTCCTCGGCACCTTCTACTTCCAGCACGCGGAGGGGTACGGCGCGCTGCGCACCGGCCTGCTGTTCCTCCCGGTCGCCGTCGCGACGATGGCGGGCGCCGGCCTCACCGGCCGGGCGATCGGCACGGCGGGGCCGCGCAGGCTCGCCGTCGCCGGGCTCGTCACCGCCGCGATCGGGATGGCCGTGCCGACCCTGTCGATGCAGCCGGTGACGGTCGTGGTGGGCACCGCGATCGCGGGCGCGGGCACCGGCGCGATGTTCGTCGTCGCGTCGGCGACGGCGCTCGGCCAGGTGGCGCCGCACGAATCCGGTATCGCCTCCGGCATCGTCAGCACGTTCCACGAGTTCGGCGCGTCCATCGGCGCCGCCGTCATCTCCAGCGTCGCCGCGGCCAGCCTCACCGGCGACACGCTCGACGGCTTCTCGGACGGCTTCGTCCTGGCCGCGGTCGCCGCCGCGGTGGGCGCACTCGCGTCGGCCGCCCTGACCCCCGGCCGCCCGGCCACGGCCTGACCGCCCCGTATCATCCACCGGTGACCTCGGAAACCGGACGGCCGGTGGCGAATTCCCTGAAATGGGCGCTCGTCGTGCCGGTGGTGCTCACGTTCGCCGGCTGGGTGGCCCAGTACCCGTACGGACTCATCGTCCTCGGCGTCATCATCGGCGTCGGGACGGTGTTCCTCACCATCGCCGTCGTCGGCTCGTCATGGGGACGGGCCGGCGCGGCGGTCATGGTCGCCATCACCGGATTCGCGCTGCCGATCTTCGCCGGACCGGCCCTGTACCTCGTCTACATGGAGAACCTGGGACAACCGGCACCCGCCGTCGTCGCCAAGGTCGAGAAGCGGGACGCAAAGCGGGGCGCCAGCTGGTTCTGCACGGTGGTGGAGACCACGGGGAAGCACACCGTCCACCGCATCTCTCAGCAGGAGAACTGCTTCGGCCAGATCAAGGCGCTCCAGCGGGTCACGCTGCGCAAGGATCCGCTGGACCTGCTCGACCCGCGCCTCCCCGACCGCCCCGGCGATGACGACACCCGCCTATCTGTCCTGTTGTCCGCGACTCTGTTCCTGGCGAACACGGCCGCACTCCTCTACGGAGGTCTACGCCGGCGCACCCCCACCCGGTCCGCCAAGAAGCAGCAGGAGAAGGCTGGGGCTTGACCTTGACCCATGGGTCAAGGGTTAGCGTCGCGACGCCCTCCCGGGTCCCCTTCCCGGGCTCGACTCCTAAGGAGCGTCCAGATGCCGCCCTCGCCCTCCACCTCTCGTGCGATTCGGCTCACCGCCCTGCCGGACGGGCTGCCGAGGCCCGAGCACTTCGCCGTCGTGGAGGAGCCGACCCCGGTGCCGGACGAAGGCGAAGTGCTGGTCAGGAACCGCTTCTTCCACGTCTTCCCCTCCTTGCGCACCTTGATCGGCGGCGGTGTGAAGGGCACACCGTTCCCGCCGCTCCGTCCGGGCGACACGCTGTTCGGGCCGGCGATCGGCGAGGTCGTCTCCGCGCCGCCGGACGCCGGACTGCGGCCGGGTGACCTGGTCCGGCACTGGATGGGCTGGCGCGAGTACGCCGTCACGCCCGCCGAGCAGTGCACGCCCCTGGACGACACGCTGCCCGACCCTGTCGCCCATCTCAGCCAGGCGGCCCTCGCGTACACGGCACTGACACGTGACGCGCGGGTCCGCCCCGGCGACACCGTGTTCGTCTCCGGCGGCGCCGGCGGGGTCGGTTCCCTGGTCGGTCAGATCGCCGGACGTCTCGGCGCGGAACGGGTCGTCGGCAGCACCGGGTCCGCGGACAAGGCGGCGCGTCTGGTGTCCGAGCTGGGTTACGACGCGGCCCTCGTCCGGGACGCGGGTCCCATCGCCGAACAGCTGGCGGAGGCGGCACCCGACGGCATCGACGTCTTCGTGGACAACGTCGGCGGCGAGCAGCTTCGGGCCGCGATCGGCGCGGCCCGTCCCGGTGCGCGGTTCGTCCTCGTCGGGACGCTGGCCGGGCAGTTGTCGCCGCACCTCACCGGCACCACCGCCCCGGTCGAGATCGACACGTTCCAGCTGGTCGCCAAGCGCATCGAGATGCGCGGGTTCGGCGGTCTGGACGGCACCGCGGAGTGGGCCGAGCGCTTCGGCGGCTGGCTGCGTTCCGGCGACGTGACCTTCCCGCACGTGCGCGTCCCGGGCATCGACCGCGCCCCGCAGGCGTTGCACGAACTGATCAGCGGACGGCACCTCGGAACGGTCGTCGTCGAGCTGTAGAGGTCCGGAAGGAGTCTCAATGAGGATGTCAAGCGGCTTGTGTGACGGGCGGTATGGGGGTGAACCTGCGTCCGTCACGCAGCAGGGCCCACAGGACGTCGACGCGGCGGCGGGCCAGCGCGATGACGGCCTGGGTGTGTTTGAGGCCCTGGCCTCGTTTCTTGAGGTAGAAGTCGCGGTTGGGTCCGGGGCGGGTGATGCTGGACTGGGCGGACATGTAGAACACCCGCCGCAGCCGTCGGCTGTAGCGGGTGGGCCGGTGCAGTCTGCCGGTCCGGCGGCCCGAATCACGTGGGACGGGCACGAGTCCGGCCGCCGAGGCGAGCCGTCCGGCGTCGGCGTAGGCGGCCAGATCACCGGCCGCGACGACGAACTCGGCGCCCAGGATCGGGCCGATGCCGGGCATCGACTCGATGATCTGAGCCTGCGGGTGGCCGCGGAAGGTCTCGGTGATCTGGGCGTCGAGGCGTTTGAGGCGGTCGTCCAGGGCGAGCAGCTGCGTGGCGAGGTCGGCGACGATCTGGGCCGCGACGGTCTCGCCGGGCAGGATGGTGTGCTGGGCGCTCGCGGCCGCCATCGCGGTCGCGGCCACCTGGGCGGCGCCTCGGACGCCGCGTTTGCGCAGCCATGCCTCCAGCCGGGCCGGGCCGCGGCGGCGCAGCGCGGCCGGGGTCTGGTATCCGGTCAGCAGCACCAGCGCACCCTTGTGGGCCGAGTAGTCGAACGCGCGCTCCAGGGCCGGGAACACCCCGGTCAGCACGTCCCGCAGCCGGTTGATCAGGCGGACCCGGTCGGCGACCAGGTCGGTCCGGTGCGTGGTCAAAAGCGCCAGGTCGGCGGCGAGCTGGGCGGGCACGTCGATCACGGTGAGGTCGCGGCGCAGCCGGGAGGTCTCGGCGATCACGTAGGCGTCGCGGGCGTCGGTCTTGGCCTCGCCGGTGTAGGCGCCCGACATCCGGTGCACGGTCCGGCCGGGCACGTACACCGGCTCGGCGCCGTGCGCGGCCAGCAGCGCCAGCAGCAGCGCCGAGGACGTCCCGGCGATGTCCACCGCCCACCCGACGGTCTCGGCCAGGGCGAACGCCTCACCGATCGCGTCCAGGATCGCCGACTCGTCGTTGGCGATCTTCTTCGACCACACCTGCGCGCCGGTCTCATCGACCGCTGCCGCCCAATGGTGCACCTTGCCGGCGTCCACACCGACCCACACCCGAGCCCGTTCTGGCTGTTGCACGCCCGTTCCTCACCTCGACACCGACAGCGTCCGGCCCGAGGAACACCCCGCCGTCATCTCCGTAAACAGCGACCGATCCGCACATCTCAATCAGAGGCCGGGGCGCCCCGGAAAGCCGGGCGGCCACTCCTTCCGAGCCACAACAGGCAAGAACCGATCAGCCACACCCGGCCCTCCCGGGCCGCCTCACAACTTACGGAGAACGGATGCGGATCGGCGACGCCGCGGCGGCGGCGGGGACGACCCCGCGGGCCCTGCGCTTCTACGAGCAGCGGGGCCTGCTGCCCCCGCCGTCCCGAACCCGGAGCGGACAGCGCCGGTACGGCCCGGAAGAGGTGGCCCGCGTGCTGACCATCCGCCGGCTGCTGTCCCTGGGCCTGACCATCGAGGACCTCCGCGGCTGCGCCGACCGGCTCCACCTCCTGGACGGCGACACCCTGCCGCCCCACGACGGGCCGGCGTGCCCGCGGACCGGCATCGCCCACCGCCGCCTCGCCGTCCTGGACGCCGAGATCGCCCGGCTGACGACCCTGCGCGACCAGCTCGCCACCCAGCTCGGTGTCCCCGCCGACCGATGACCGTCCTCGGACTGCGCCCGGCCACGCCCGCCGACGACGAGTTCTGCTTCGAGCTGCACAAGGCCGCCATGGGCGCCTACGTCACCGCGATCTGGGGCTGGGACGAGCAGGTCCAGCGCGGCTACCACTCGCGCGCGTTCGACCCGGGCCACTGGCAGATCGTCACCGCGGACGGCGCCGACGTCGGGATGCTCGCCGTCGACCACCATCCCACCGAGATCTACGTGGGCCGGATCGAACTCCTCCCCGCCCACCAGGGTCGCGGGATCGGCACCGAGCTCATCACCACCCTGCTCGACCATGCCGGCCGGCAGGGCAAGGCCCTGGTCCTGGACGTCCTGACCGTCAACCACCGCGCCCGTGCCCCTCTACCAGCGTCTCGGCCTGCGGGAGGTGGCCCGGCACGGCGACGGCCAGATCAAGATCAGGATGTGCTCGACCCCGCCACCACCGGCCGCCGACCAGTGACCCAGCTCCTAACCAGGACGTGATCCCAGGTCGAGCATCATGTCGAGCGACCTGAATCCGTCCGGGCCGGTGAAAGAGCCGATGTGCCGGAAGCCGTTCTTCTCATAGAAGCGGATGGCTCGGGTGTTGTCGGCGAGGACGCCGCCCCACAGGATGATCCTCGTCCGACCGAGCTTTCGGACGACGTCCGTGATGAGCGGGAAGGCCAGCGTCCCCACCCGGTACCCCTGGAACGCGTCGGCCAGGGTGGGGCCGAATCGGCAGTCGGTCGCTTCGGTGAGTTGGACGCCTGCCGCACGGTAACGCGCCACATCTCCTGCCACGATCGCGAGGCTGAGTTCGAAGAGGCCGACGATCATGGCAGAGTCCGTGGCTTCGAGCACCAGGCGCAGCTTGTCGTAGCGCGCGATCGCGTCACACAGCGCCCTGGCCGCCGCGATGTCGTACCCCTCGAAAGTGCTGAACCGCCGTGACTCGGCCGAAAGCCCTCGCAGGAACGCGGTGAGCCCTTCCGTGTCGGCGCGGACGAGTGGCCGGAGCACGGTCTCCGGACCATCACACAGGCTCAGCCGGTATGTCAGAACCTGCGGAGCCTCAGCGATCTCCCCAAGCGTGAGCACTCCGACACCTTCTCAGTTGCTGCGATTACGTCGCAGGTAATCGCCGCTGGGTAGGTGGTGCTGTCAAGGTTGGCTCGTCCGACCCGGTTGTGGATCTTAGGAGGCCGGCCATGTCCGCTATTGCCACGCCCACCAGCACGCGAGCAGTGGTGGAGGAGTTGCTGCGCCGGATCGGTGAAGGCGACCCGGAACAGATTGCTGCGATGTACGCCAAGCACAGCGACTGGAAGCTGGACTGGCCTCAAACCGAGCACGGCCGTGCCGTAACACCCTGGATCCGGCACCGGTCGAGCCGTGCTGATGCCGCTGCCCACTTCCGGGAAATCGCCGAGCATCACGTTCCTGAGAAGGCCGACACTCAGGTGGAGCGCATTCTGGTGAACGGTGATGACGCGGTGGTGCTGGGGGAAATCCGGCAGACGGCCCGGTCCACCGGACGCGCTTATCGCGCCCGGTTCGCCCTGCACCTCACGGTCGAGAGCGGCCTCATCACCCGCCACCACGTCTACGAAGACAGCCTCGCCGTTGCCCAAGCCTTCACGCACTGATCAGCAACGGCGGCCTGGGGCGGGAAACTGGGCGATGTACCGCAGAGCCCGCTCCCATGGGTCGAATGCGAACAGCCGCAGGGGGCGGTGGTGGTGGCGCACGCAAAACGTGTCGAGATCCGTGTGGATCGGACGCGGCCGGAGGTCGCTCAGCGGTTCGGCGGCGCGTGTGACCCTCAGGAGTTCGGACTGCAGGGTCCACCCGTCGTGGTCGAAGGCCCAGGTGCCATCCGTGACGTAGACGTGGCCGGGGTCCCTCGCCTCGCGTGGCCAGAGCCCGACGAGCTGGAACCCGGCATCCGGATAGGTCCTCATGAACGCGTACGCGAGGATGTGGCAAGCTCCAGCGGCGAAAAACGCCACGTCATCCCGGTTCCACGAGAGCAGTTGATCCTGCCGCTCGGCCTCGGTACGCCTGAACCACGCGCTCGGACGGTACATGCCTTAGCACGAGATACGGCGTCGCCCGGGTGTCTCGTCCTTGAGCCGGGTGAGCAACACACCCCACGCCTCCAGACTCAGCACGAGGCGCGGCCCATCTGGGTCGGTCGAGTCACGAACCCCGACCATGCCATCGCGTCCGGCAGGCAACAGTGCGCACTCAACGCACGTCTGCGGCTCGGCGCTACTGTGGCTGCTCTTGCGCCAATGGATCACTTGGTGTTCTCCTCGATCACGTCGGTCTGGAGATCCCGTATGGCCTGTTCAATCCGCTCACGGGTCTCGTCTTGGGATAGAGCGATCCGGCACAACTCCGCCTGGATGTCTCTGTAAGGTGCTACCTCTTCGTCCTCCTCCAAGAAGATGCTTCGCCGTAGCCCATCGATGATCACGATGGCAAAGTCTCCAGGCTCAACGTCCAGGATTCCGAACGACCCGTCAACGCCGGGGTTACGGGTGGCGGTGAATGGCAAGATCTGGAGCTCGATGTTCGGACGTTCCATCTGCTCAAGCAGGTGCGTCAATTGGGCGCTCATGATCTCTCGCCCACCCATCTGCTGACACACCGCGGCTTCACCGATCACGGCCTTGAGAGTCAGGGGGCAGGGCCCGTTGATCGCGTCCTGGCGGGCCATTCTGTAGGCGACCGCATGGTTGATGTCACGCCCGGCGTTGCTCGGGACGGAGGTCATCACGGCGCGGGCGTACTCCGGGGTCTGGAGGAGTCCATGGATGAGGTCGCCGTGGTACGTGAAGAGCTCGGATCCATCCTGCTCCAGGAGAACGTACTCGCTGTAGTTCGCACCGATCTCCAGCTGTTTGTGGCGTCTGATCCAGTCGCGGGAGCGGCCGCCGGTGGCCAGGCCGACGAGGGCGGATCTCAGGTCGTCGCCCTCCTCGTAGCCGTAGGACATGAGGATGTAGTCGACCTCGTGGGCCCGGGCTACGACCTGGGCGTTCTCCATCCTGCTTAGGGCACTCTTGGACATCATCACGAGAGCCGCCGCCTCTTCCAGGGTCAGGCCGCGTTCTTCACGGATCTTGCGTAGCTGCACACCGAGTCGCCGTCGGCGAACGGTCGGGGGTCGTCTCGCCATAACACCGAGTGTGATGTCGTCGCAACGATCTGTCACCTATCTTGGCGGAAGGGGGAAATCCCGCTTTCTCTGAATCCCGGAATGCTCGTCTCCCTCTCTCAGGGGAGACGGTTGTGGGGGCTCACCTGGCGTTTCATGCTTGCGGGCGTCGGTTACCGGAGGGAGTGAGGCAATGACGCGGTGTGAGGCCGGGGCAGATGACATGCAGTTGCTCGGGACGATCACGATGCCCGGGGTGGCGAGGTCCGCGCAGGCGGCTCGGGCCTTCGTGCGCGGGATCGCGCCGCAGGTGGAAGCCGAGGCCATGGCCGACATCGTGCTCTGCGTGGACGAGCTGGTGGCCAACGCCGTCGAGCACACCGCGACCGGCACGGGCGGTCAGGTCACCGTCGTGGTGAGCGCCCGCGACGACGTCCTGCGCGTGACCGTCCTTGACCAGGGCGGCGCCCGGGAGCAGCCCCGCGTGCGCACCGATCTCTGCGCGGAGGATGGTCGCGGCCTGCTTCTCGTCGATGCCCTTTCCAAGAGCTGGGGCTCGCACCCCGCGTTGAACGGCTCCGCCGTGTGGGCGGAATTTCATGCGGTAAGTGGCTTGCCCGCCGTTTAGTCTTGGCCGATGCCGCTTCTCGTGCTTTCGCCGCGCTACACGTCCGACTCGAAGGTGCTGCGGGCTGCGGCAGGACGGCTCGGGTGGAAGACCGAGCGGCTCGGCGGGTGGCGGGCACCCGCGCACATGCGGGGGCAGGACGTGGCCCTTTACGGGGAGCCCACGTTCGTGGAGGTCATCGCTTCACAGGTCGGTGTCGCACTTCTCGATGTGCCGTCCGGCTGGTTGCCGGGGCTTCCTGAACGGCATCGGCGCAGGAGTATCGACGTGTCGACGCTCGGCGAGGTACGGCAGAGCCTTTCTGAGCCCGCGTTCGTGAAGCCCGCAGATGGGCGCAAGGCGTTCGAGGGCAAGGTGCACCACTCGCCAGACGAACTTCCTGGCGAGGACGTCCTGCCCGACGAAACTCCGGTGTTCGTCAGCGAACCCGTCCTGTGGGACGTTGAATTCCGCTGCCACGTCCTGGAAGGCCAGGTCGTGACCATGTCCCCCTACCTGCTGGACAGCGAACTCGCCCTTACCGAAGACGGCCATTGGCACGCCCCAGAGCAAGACGTCCACGAGGCACGGGAGTACGCCGCGCACGTCCTCAAAGAGGTGCCCGTCCCACCGGGAACCGTTCTTGATGTGGGACGCATCCACGATCGGGGCTGGGCAGTCGTGGAAGCCAACGCCGCCTGGGGTGCGGGCCTCTACGGATGCGACCCCGAACAGGTCCTCCGCGTGCTGGACCGGTCGTGCCTCGACCGCAGGCACATTGCGCCGGACGACCGTGACTGGGTCGTCGAGGAGGTCGCCGTCGACATGGACAGGTAGGGCACCCCAGTCATCTGACTGATGAGCGGGCCTCCTCGGTCTCCGTAGCTTCGACCACGTCAACGAGCTGCGATCTAACGAGGAGAGACCGATGACCGAGGCACCGCTCCGCATGGCGATCATCATCGGGAGCACGCGGGAGGGACGGTTCGGGCCGACCGTGGCGACCTGGTTCGCCGAGCAGGCCCGGCAGCGGGACGACCTGGTCGTGGACGTGGTCGACGTGGCGGAGGAGCCGCCGCCGGCGGCGCTGGGCGCTGAGACGTCCGAGAGGTTCGCGGGCGTCAGCGAGAAGCTCGGCCAGGCGGACGCCTACACCGTGGTGACCTGCGAGTACAACCACAGCTTCCCCGGCACGCTGAAGAACCTGATCGACACGCACTTCTACGAGTGGCGCGCGAAGCCGGTCGCGTTCGTGTCGTACGGCGGGCTCGCGGGCGGGCTGCGGTCGGTCGAGCATCTGCGGGGCGTCTTCGCCGAGCTGCACGCGGTCACCATGCGCGACACCGTGAGCTTCCACCACCCGTGGAACTGGTTCGGCAAGGACGGCCGGCCGAGCGATCCCGAGGGCGCCGCGGCGGCGGCCAAGGGGATGCTCGACCAGCTCACCTGGTGGGGGCACGCGCTGCGCGACGCGCGGACCGTCCGTCCGTACGGGGCCTGAGATGACGGTGACAGCGGAGGCCCCGCCGCAGGTCGGAACGAGGCCGATGGCGATCGTGCTCGTGCTCGTCCTCGGGTCGATCATGATCACGCTGGACACGACCGTCGTCACCGTCGCCGTCAACCGGCTGTCGCAGGACTTCCACGCGCCGCTCGGCACGATCCAGTGGGTGGTGACGGGGTACTCGCTGGCGCTCGGCGCGGTGATCCCGTCCAGCGCGTGGGCGGTCGGGCGGTTCGGCGCCCGCCGGCTGTACCTCGGCGCGATCGTGGCGTTCGCCGCCGGGTCGGTGCTCGCCGGGCTGGCGTGGAACATCGAGTCGCTGATCGTCTTCCGGGTCGTGCAGGGTTTCAGCGGCGGGCTGGTGATGCCCGTCGGCATGACGATCCTGCTGCGCGCCGCCGGGCCCGACGGGCTCGGACGGCTGATGAGCACGCTCGGCCTCGCGATCCTCGTCGGCCCGCTCGCGGGCCCGGTCCTCGGCGGCTGGCTGATCGACGAGGTGTCGTGGCGGTGGATGTTCTTCGTGAACCCGCCCGTCGCGATCGCGGTGGTGGTGCTCGCCTCCCGGCTGTTCCCCCGCGACGTCCGGGCCGAGCCGAAGCCGCTGGACCTCCCGGGCTTGCTGACGCTCTCGCCCGGCATCGCCGCGCTGCTCTACGGCGTGACGACCGGCGGCGACCGCGGCGGCTTCGGCTCGGCGGGCGTCCTGGTGCCGCTGCTCGCGGGCGGCGGGCTGATCGCCGCGTTCGTCGTCCGGGCGCTGACGGCCCGGCACCCGCTGATCGACCTGCGCCCGTTCCGCGACCGGACGTTCGCCGCCGCCACCGGCACGCTGACCCTGTTCGCGTCCGGCTATTTCGGGACGATGCTGCTCCTCCCGCTGTATCTGCAGGTCGTGCGGGGCGAGAGCGCGACGATGGCCGGGGTGCTCGGCATTCCGTTCGCGCTCGGCTCGGGGACGGCGATGCAGGTCGCGGGCCGGATCATCGACCGGGTGCCGCCCGGGCGGCTCGTCCCGGTGTCGATCGTGACCGCCCTCACTGGGTTCGTGTTGTTCACCGTCCAGCTCAGCGCGGACGCCTCGTACTGGGGGCTGTGCGCGACGATGCTGCTGATGGGCGCTGGCGGCGGCGCGACGATGATGCCGGCGATGACGGCGGCGACCCGCGGCCTGCCGCACGACCGTGTCCCGGCGGCGAGCGCGACCGTCAACCTGATCAACACGATGTCCGGTGCGATCGGGATGGCGGTGACGTCGGTCGTGCTGTCCACGCTGATGAGCGACCTGGTGCCGGACGGCGAGGGCGGCGCGCTCCAGGCCGTCCACAGGCTGGGGACGGAGGAGATCGCCGGGCCCCTGGCGGACGCGTTCCAGGACACCTACATGTTCGCGATCGGACTGCTGGCCCTGGCGTTGATCCCTGCATTGCTGCTGCCGCGCCGTCCCACGACATGACGCAGGCGTCCCCCGGCCCGGAGGCCGGGGGCGCGTGCGGGAGAGCCCGGGGGTCGCCGGCCGGCCCGCGGGGTCTCGCGTCCTCAGCCGGAGGGCGGCAGCCCGTGGCCGGTGTTCTGCACGGCCACGGGCAGCCCGTGCTCGGCCGCATACCGGACGGCGGCCCGCACGTCGTCCGCGTCCACCGCACCGACGATCACGCTGGGGCGGTGCGGACCGGCCGTCTGGAACCCGTCCGCTCGTCGTCGTAACCCTCATCGCCGGGCCTGTAGACCGGCCCCTGGACCGTGTCCGGCATGGCGACCCCCTCTTGGACGTTCTGGCTGTTCACTCCCCATCCTGGCCAGCGAACGGCCAGAAGTCCAAGAGATGGATCTTCTACAACTCAGCAGCGATGCTTATGGCTCAGACCTCCTTGAGGAAGCCGGAGTCGACCGCGAAGTCGGCGCCCGTCGTGCTCGCGGACCGCGGTGACGCGAGCAGCACGACCACGTCCGCGACCTCCTGCGGCTCGGAGAGGCGGCCGGTGGTGAGGCTCATCATCTCCGCCGCGCCACCGTCCAGCACCGCGTCGCGGTCGGACCCGGTGGCGCCGGCGATGATGTCGGCGGCACCGCCCTCGTCCGTCCACCACGGGGTCCGGACCGGGCCGGGCGAGACCGTGTTGACCCGGACGCCCTGCGGCGCGTACTCCTCCGACAGGCCCTTCGTCAGGTTGGTCAGCGCCGCCTTCGCCGCGTTGTAGTCGAAGTTCATCGGGCCGGGGCGGCGGGCATTGACCGACGAGACGTTCACGACCGACGCCGCGTCGCTCTTCAGCAGATGCGGGATCGCCGCCCGCACCGCCCGGACGACGGCGACCACGTTGAACTCGAACACGTCGCGCCAGTCGTCGTCCGCAAGCGTCATGAAGCCGAACCGCGGCATGACGGCGCCCGGCGGTGGCCCGCCCGCATTGTTGACCAGGACGTCCAGCCGGCCGAAGGCCTCCACCGCCTGCTCGACGGCCCGCGCGGGGGCGTCCGGGTCCATCAGGTCGGCCGGCACGTGCACCAGGTTCGGCCCGGCGAGCGCGTCCAGTTCCGCGCCCGGCTTGCGCGACACCGCGACCACGCGCGCGCCCTCGTCCAGCAGCGTCCGCACGACCGCGAGCCCGATGCCCTTCGACGCCCCGGTGACGACCGCGACGCGTCCGGTCAGCCCCATGTCCATGGGTTCCCCTCTCGTAAGGCGGGCGCGCCCACACCGGACGCGCCGCACCTCATGAACCCCGCCCCGCCCCCACCGGTTGCGCTTCAGGACGGCTCGGGATCGTCCAGTCGGCTGAGGACGGTGTTGTGCACGTGCTGGAAGATCACCGAGGTCCGGAACCCGGCGATCTCCTTGCGCTTGCTCAGCCCGTCGAGCAGGAACGCGTGCAGGCGATCGAGGTCCTGGACGCCCACGTGCAGGACGAGGTCGTCGCCGCCCGCCACCACGAACACACTGATGACCTCGGCCATCCCCGACACGTAGTCCTTGAAGGTGTTGATCACCGTCCGGCTGAGCGGGCGGACCTGCAGCGACACCAGCGCCTGCACGCCCCGGTTCAGTGCCGCCGGGCTGATCTCCGCGTGGTACCCGCGGATCACGCCCCGCCGCGTCAGCGCCCGCACCCGTTCGAGGCAGGTCGACGGCGCGATCCCGAGCGTCCGCGCGAGCTCGCGGTTGGACTGCCGGGCATCCGCCTGGAGAAGACGCACGATCTCCGAATCAAGTTCGTCCATCAGCCGATTATGGTCGCCGATTCCGAACGAATGTTCACCTGAAAGCCGAATGAGTCGCTCGAATGGCTAATTTCAGGCCGTACAGCCACGCAATCGGGGGAGTCATGGCGAACACGACCGGTCATCGTCTCGGGCTGGGCCAGGGCACGGCGCTCTTCGTCGGGGCCGTCCTCGGACCCGGCGTCCTGGCCCTGCCCCACCTCGCCGCCGCGGCGGCGGGGCCGTCCTCCATCGTGGCGTGGGCGGCGCTGCTGGCGCTGAGCGTGCCGGTCGCGCTGACGTTCGCCGCGCTCGGCGCCCGGCACCCCGACGCGGGCGGCGTGGCGACGTTCGCGGCCCGCGCGTTCGGGCCCCGGCCCGCAGTGATCGCCGGGTACTGCTTCTACGCCGTCGTACCGGTCGGCGTCCTGGCGGGCGCCATGATCGGCGGGGACTATGTGGCCTCCGCCGCAGGCCTCGGACGCGTCGGCACCGGCGCCGTGACCTGCGCGCTGCTGCTGGCCGCGTTCGCCGCCAACCATGGCGGGCTGCGCGTCTCCGGACGCATCCAGCTCGTCCTCGTGGCCATCCTCGCGGCTCTGCTGATCATCGGGATCGTCGCGGCCGCCCCGCACCTGCACACCGCGAACTTCACCCCGTTCGCCCCGCACGGTCCCCTCGGCGTCGCCCACGCCGCAGGCGTCCTGTTCTTCGCCTTCGCGGGCTGGGAGGCCGCCAGTCACCTCTCCGCGGACTTCGCCGACCCCCGCCGGCTGCTGCCCCGCGCGACCGTCCTCACCCTGCTCGTCGTCGGGGCGCTCTACCTCGGCCTCGCGGTCGCGGTCACGGGTGTCCTCGGGGAGCGCGCCGCGTCCTCGCCCGTTCCGCTCGCCCTGCTGCTCGATGAGGGGATCGGCGCGGGGGCGGCGCGTCCGGTGACCGCGGGGGCCGCGCTCGTCCTCAGCTTCGTCGCCATGAACACCTACATCGCCGGCGGCGCCCGCCTCGGAACGGCTCTGGCGCGTGACGGTTCCCTCCCCGCGGCGCTGGCCCGCGGACGCCGGAGTCTGGCGCTGCTGGCGTGCGCGACCGGCGTCCTGACCGCCGTCGTCCTGGCCACCGGCCTGGGCCTGGATCCGCTCATGCGCACGACCGCCGCATGCCTGGCCGCCGTCACCCTCATCGGCACAGCGTCCGCGACGCGCCTTCTCACCGGCCGCTCACGAACCCTCGCGCGCGTCGGGACGCTCTTCACCGCCGTGGTCCTGCTGTCATGCGGGTTCTATCTCGCCGTGCCGGCCGTGCTCGCCCTAGCCGTCCTGGGTCTTCGCCTCGGCCGCCCGGCGCGCGCGCAGAGCCCGCACCCGGCCCCGGCTGGCGCAGGCGGGTGACGGGCACCAGCGACGACGGCCGACGGGATCGACGAACACACCACGGCAGTCGTCCTCGGGACAGACCTTCAGGTCGTTCCGCTGCGGTCCCGTGAGGTGATCGACGGCCTGCCGCGCGATGCGCGCGAGCGCGACCCCGGCGTCCGGTGGCGCGGACCGGACGAGCCGGCCGTCCACCGAGAGATCGACCGCGTCGTCCTCGCCGAGGAAGCCGACGAGACCTCGCACATCCTCGTCATCCGGCGGCCGGCCGTCCACGGCCGCCAGGGCGATGGGGCGGAGGGTCTCGCGCAGGAGGCGGGCCCTGTCCAGATCGTCCTGGTCCGGAGGCCGGACGGGCGCCAGTTCGCAGAGATCCAGCCATTCGGCGAACCGTCCGGGGCCGGGCAGCCGCTCGGCCGGCCGCGCGCCGAAGGCACGGCCGCGCGTGGCCAGCAGGTTCAGCCACGTCGCGCCGCAGTCGAGCCGGAAAGCCGGGGGATCGTCCTTCACCATGCGCCCACTGTAACGCTCGACCCGTTACCAATGCTACGGTCGTCGTAACGACTCAGCCGTTACAGAGGAGCATCATGTCGTCGGCGGAACACTTCACCCAGACCCCTCTCGACCGCGACGAGGGCTACCGCCTGCTGGACGTCCTGCAGGACGAGGCAACGCAGAACGCCGCGCTGCCCGGCCTCGAAGACCTCGCGCCGGGCTTCGCCGACTGGATCGTCACGAGCCTGTTCGGCGGGACCTACCAGCGCGAGGGCCTTTCCCTGCGCGACCGGCAGTTGCTCAACCTGGCCGCCCTCACCGCGATGGGCGGCGTGGAGCCGCAGCTCACCGGGCACGTGAAGACCTGCCTCCGGCTCGGCATGACCCGCGAGGAGATCGTCGAGGCGTTCGTCCACCTCGCCCCCTACACCGGCGTCCCCAAGGCCCTTGCCGGCCTGCGCGTCGCGGCGGCGGCGCTGTGAAGATCAGGACGGTCCTGGGCGACATCGATCCCGGCCAGCTCGGAGTCTGCGACGCGCACGACCATCTCTTCCTGCGCTCGCCTCGGCTGCCCGGCGAGGAACTGGACGACCCCGCGGCGGCGGCCGCGCAGCTCCGCGCGTTCGCCCACCTGGGCGGACGGGCGCTCGCCCAGTGGACGCCGCACGGGATGGGCCGCCGCCTGAACGACCTCGCGGACATCTCACGCGCGACGGGCGTCCACGTCATCGCCGCCACCGGCCTGCACCAGTCCGTCCACTACGACCCTGCCCTGCTGGACGGCATCCGGCCGGACGAACTGTTCATGGACGAACTGACCCACTCACGCGCAGGCATGATCAAGGTCGCGACCGCGTTCCACGGCCTGGACGACCACGCCCGGCGCGTCATGACCGCGGCGGCCGAGGCGTCCAACGCGACGGGCGCCCCCATCGGCGTCCACCTGGAACAGGGCACGTCGGCCCTCGACGTCCTCGACCTGCTCTGCGGTGCCCTCGGCGTCCCGCCGTCCCGGGTGATCCTCGGCCACCTCAACCGCTCACCCGACCCGTGGATCCACCGCCGCGCCGCCGAATCCGGCGCGTACCTGGCGTTCGACGGCCCCTCCCGCGCCCACCACGCCACGGACTGGCATCTGTTCGAGTCCCTCACCGAACTCTTGGACGCCGGCTACACCGACCGCCTCCTGCTCGGCGGTGACACCACCACGGCCGGCGCGCGCGCAGAACTGGGCGTCCCCCATGTACTCCGTGCCCTGCGCCCTCGCGTCGAACGGCAACTCGGCCCAGAAGCGGCGACGGCCATCTTCATCACCAACCCGGCCAGAGCGTTCGCCGCGCCCTGGTCCTAGCTGTACTTGGTCATGATCTTGGTGACACCTGACCGGTAGGTGTTTGATCAGCAAGAAGACCTCCGGGCGTAGTGGAGTTTCACCGACTTCACCGACGCCCGGAGGTCTTGATGGGTCACGCTAACGCGCGGCTGACGTTTCATGGCAGATGCCTGCTGGTTCGCCGCGTCGTCTTCGATGGCCGCCCGGTCGCGCATGTGGCGTCCGAGCTGGGGATCTCGCGGCAGTGCGCGCACCGGTGGGTGGGACGGTTCCGCGGCCAGGGCTGGGACGGGCTGGCCGACCGCCGCAGCGGTCCCCGCTCGTGCCCGTCGCGGACCCCGGCCGTGGTGGAGGAGCGGGTGCTGGCCGCCCGCGAACGCCTTCGTGCCGGCCCCGACCACATCGCCGCCGCGACCGGGGTGCCGGCCCGCACCGTCACCCGCATCCTGCGCCGCCACGGCGTTCCGGTGCTGGCGGCCTGCGACCCGCTGACCGGCCAGCAGATCCGGGCGTCCCGCAACAGCGACCGGCGTTACGAGCACCCGGCACCCGGCGACATGATCCACATCGACGTCAAGAAACTCGGCCGGATCCCCGACGGCGGCGGATGGCGCGTCCACGGCCGCAGCGAACCCGTCCGCGGCCGCGGCATCGGCTACGACCACGTCCACACCGCCATCGACGACCACACACGGCTGGCCTACGCCGAGGTCCTGCCTGACGAGAAGGGCACCACCTGCGCGGCGTTCCTCACCCGCGCCGCGGCGTTCTTCGCCGCCCACGGCATCACCCGCATCCACCGGGTCATGACCGACAACGCCAAGAACTACCGGACCAGCCACGCCTTCCAGCAGGCCTGCACCGACCTGGGCGCCCGCCAGAAATTCACCCGCCCGCGCTGCCCGTGGACCAACGGCAAAGCCGAACGCCTCAACCGCACCCTGACCACCGAATGGGCCTACCGCCAGCCCTACACCAGCAACGACCAGCGCACCCAAGCCCTCGAATCCTGGCTCGAGCACTACAACACCCAACGCCCCCACTCGGCCCTGGGCGGCCACCCACCCATCACACGACTGACACCAAGATCATGACCAAGTACACCTAGCGCAGGGCGTCGTACACGCCGACGGCCACCGCGCCATAGGCCAGGTGGGGCACGACATCGGCGGCCCACTCCGAGGCCGTCCACTGGCGGGGATCGGTCAGCCCCAGCACGGCCATCGGAGCACTGGAGCCGAGCATCGCGAGCCCCATCAGCACGACGGCCCCGACCGGTCGCGGAACCCGCCGGCGCCCGGCCAGCAGCCCGTACAGCAGGCCCGCACCGAGCCCCGTCCCGAAGCCGAGCAACGGCCCGAGCCCAGACTTCCGGTTCTCGGCCTGCTCACCTTCTCCCAGGTCGACGCCGACGACGCCGGCCAGCCGCTCAACACTCCGTTCCGGGGTGCTGCTGGGTGGACGGCCGCGCACCACCATGTCCATGTAGGTCACCATGTTGAGAGCGGTGGTCCCGGCGGCCCCGGCGGCCAGTCCGCGCGTCAGTCTGTCCATGGCCTCCCGCTACCCGAACCGGCGGCCCTTCAACGCCGGCCCGACCGCAGACCCGAAAGCCCTGCTGAAGGCGCGAACCTCCCCTTGTTCAGGGGCGTCTACAGAAACACGTGTTCTGTTAGTGTCCGTCCGTTTTCACTCCTTGCCCCCCGGGAGCTCCCGTGTCCAAGACGATCGCGATCCGCCTCGCTCTCGGCGGCCTTCTCCTCGTGGGCGCCGCCGCGTGCAACGGCGACGACAAGAAGACGGCGGACCGGCCGCCGTCCGCGCCGCCGACGGTGAGCACGCCCTCCGCGGCCACCACCGCACCGACGCCGCCCACCACCGCGCCGACCACGAGCGCTCCCGCGACCCCCGAGGGCGACCCCACCGGTTCCGACCTCCCCCGGAGCAAGCAGATCGTGATGATCGATCCGGATGGCGAGCGCTATACGTTCACGAAGATGGCGCAGGCGGCCGCGAGCATGCGGGCCATCATGGGAAAGAGAATGCCGTCGGACTACTGTGAGAAGTCCTACCGGAAGGGCCTGGAAGAAGGCGGGTCGTTCCCGGCGGGCCGCGACGCCTTCCTGGCCGCCTGCCGCTGGGGCGTGCGCTTGGCCGCCACCCACCCGAGGTAGAGAGCACTAGGTCACCGACGCGCCGACCGGGTTCACAGGCGGTCGGGATTCGGGGTGCCCGCACCGCGGAGCAGGGTGTCGACGACGAGCATCGCCAGGGCGTCAGGGTCCTTCTCGTCGCTGTTCTGCGCGGCCTCGTGGATGAGGGCGTAGTAGACGCGGCGAGTCCACGAGATGTCGACGTCGGCGCGCAGGACGCCTGATTCCTGAGCCCGGCGGAACAACCGTTCACACTTGTCCCGCACATCGCCGTGGACGCGCGCCACCTCCGGGTTGGCCGAGGTCGCCCGGCTCATCGCGAACCCCCAGCTGGTCTTGACGCTGAGGACGTTCGCGGTCGTCTGATAGAGGGCGACCAGCGGCGGGGCCGTCTCCGGGTGGCCGGCGTCCACCGCGGCGGCGAACCGCTGGGTGGCCCACATCGCCAGAGCGTCGATGAGGGCTTCGCGGGTGGCGAAGCGCCGGTGCACGGTGGTCCGTGCGACGCCCGCGGCTTCGGCGATCTGCTCCATCGTGGCCGCCGGATCACGGCTGAGGGTGCGTTCGGCCGCTTCCAGGATCGCCGTCATCGTCCGCTCGGCGTCGGCGCGCAGCGGCCGGCCGCCGGCGGATGTCGGCCGCCGCTGTGTCTCCATGGGGAAAGCATACGACAGCGTAACGGTTACTTGCAGACTTGCATCATCGTTGTTGCAAGTTGTAGCTTCATCGCGTCCCACTTGATGCGACTAATGACCCCCGGAAAGGTCGGATCCCCATGGAGTACACCCGCCTCGGCCGCAGCGGCCTGTCGGTGTCCCGGCTCGTCCTAGGCACCATGAACTTCGGGTCGCGCACGTCCGAAGCCGACAGTCACGCGATCATGGACCGGGCGCACGAGCACGGCGTCAACTTCTTCGACACGGCCGACGTATACGGCGAGAAGCAGGGCGAGGGCGTCACCGAGCAGATCCTCGGCCGCTGGTTCGCCCAGGGCGGCGGCCGGCGCGACAGGACCGTGCTCGCCACCAAGGCCTACCTTCCGATGGGCGACTGGCCGAACGAGAGCGGATTGTCCGCGCTGAACATCCGGCGCGCGTGCGACGCGTCGCTGAAGCGCCTGCAGACCGACCACATCGACGTGTTCCAGATGCACCACATCGACCGCGACACGCCATGGGAGGAGATCTGGGAGGCGTTCAACGTCCTTCGCCAGCAGGGGAAGGTGCTGTACTTCGGCTCGTCCAACTTCGCCGGCTGGCACATCGCGCAGGCGCAGGAGGCGGCCCGGTCCCGGCACTTCCTCGGGCTGGTCAGCGAGCAGTCGATCTACAACCTGATGTCGCGCTGGGCCGAGCTCGAGGTGCTGCCCGCCGCGCGGCACTACGGACTGGGCGTGATCCCGTGGTCGCCGCTGCACGGCGGAGTCCTCAGCGGCGTCCTGCGCAAGCAACGGGAGGGCGCGGCCTCCCGCAGCGGCTCGGGGCTCTGGGCCACCGCGCTCACCGAAAACCGGGAATCGGTCGAGGCGTACGAGAAGCTGTGCGCCGACCTCGGCGAGGACCCGGCGCACGTCGGCCTGGCGTGGCTGCTCGCGCAGAACGGGGTGACCGGGCCGATCATCGGGCCGCGGACGGTCGAGCAGCTCGACGGCTCGCTCCGCGCACTGCAGATCACGCTCGACGAAGGCACGCTGGCCAGGCTGGACGAGCTGTTCCCCCCGCCCGCGCGGAACGGCGCCAAGCCCGCCCCCGAGGCGTACGCCTGGTGACCGGCACCGGGCGCTGACCGCCTTCTCAACCCGGCCGTTACCGACCGCTGCGCACAATGCAGGCGGGAGGTGCCCCGGTGCGAATGGTGGACCGCGAGCACTACGCCCGCCTTCTGCGGCTGGCGTACCTGGTGCTGGACGACGGCGACGCCCCTCTTATGCGCGCCCGCCGCGTCACCGCCCGGGTAGGACGAGGCGGGTACCCGGCCAGGCGGACGCGGCTCATCGCGATCCTGCTCACCGACCCGCCGCCCGGACGGCCTCGCCTTCACCGCCTCTTCTACGAGCCCGCGCGGACCTCGCCGGGGCCGGTCCGGGCCGCGCTGCTGGAACTGTCACCCCACCAGCGGCTGGCCTATCTGCTACGCCACGACGGCCTCACCACACCCGAGATCACCGCCGAGCTGGGCGTCCACCTCCCGACCGACTTCCAGGACGTCGACGAGGCCACCGCCGCCGTCGACGACCGGACGGGGCTGGACGAGGCCGCGCAGCGGGCCGAGATCGAGGCGTTCGAGCCCGACCTCGTCCGGCTCCGCCCGCCGCCCGCCGTCCCGCGCGCCTGGCGCGCCGCCGTGGCGGCGGCCCTCGCGGCGGCGCTGCTGGCGGTGGCCGGGTTCGTCATCGCCCGGCCGGACGAGGGGTCCGGCGCGCCCGGCACGATCGACCCGCGCGCGTGGCAGCGGACCGGCACGCCGACCATCAACGAGTGGCCCGCCCAGGGCGGGCTGCGGCACGACACCGCGCTGCTCCGCCGTGCGGCGGAGGCCTGGCGGGCCGACAGCGAGGACCCTCCGCACGGCCGCGTCATCGTCCTGTACGCCGGGACGGTGGACGGCGCCTCCCTCGTCGTGTTGCGCGACTCCCCCGGCCTGCGGGACGCGCCCAGCGTGGCGCAGTACTTCGAGCGGCACATGTCCCGCGGCGTGGAGTCGGTCCGCAGGCTCGAAACGAGCGGGGGGCAGCTCATCATGCTGGGCATGACGTGGCGCTACCTCGTCCCGCCATGGCTGCTCGACGTGCGGGCGGCGGTGCCGTCCGGAGGCTCTCCGGACTGGGTGCCGGTGGCGGTGCGGGACGGGCTGAGCGATCCGCTGCCATGGAACTGGTTCAAACCGCGCTGCCAGAACTACGTGGTGTTCGAGACGACGTTCCGGGCCGCCGGCGGGTGGCCACGGACGGTCACGCAGCTCGTCTCGAACGACCCGCGGTCTTCGGCGCCGCGGGTGTGGTTCCGCGACCCGCCGGACCGGCAGGAGCGGTTCCGCTGGGCGGCGCTGCACGCCGTCGCCTGCGAGGCGGCGACGACGCTGAGCGAGTCGGGCGACCTGCGGCTGGGCCATCTGTGGAGCGGCGACCTGCCCGACGGCGGCGACCGGGCGACGCTGCTGACGGTGGACGCGTCCTCGCCGTGGGGCGCCCCGGGCAGCTCGATCCTGATCTCCGACGGCGGGCGGGCGCTGTCCGAGCGGGGCGGGACGAACAGCGACTTCACCTCGTCCGCCGGAACGACGGCCGCCGCCGTCTGGTGGCGGTCGCCCAAGCGCTGGCATCTGGTGGCGGCGGCGGGCCCGGGCGTCACACGGCTGAAGACGGTCGGCGAACTGGGCTCCCACGAGACGAAGACCGAACACCCGGGCGACATCCCACTGCTGGTGGTGCCGGGCCCACGCACCGACGGCGCCCGCCTCCCCGTCGTCCAAGTGGTGGCCTACGAACAGGACGGAGACCGCACGGTGCTCAGCCCTGCCTGACCCCGCCGATCCTGACCGGGCCCAGGCCGCGCGGAGGAGCGGCATCCACCGCCGACCGGAACACCCAGTCCTCCCACATCAGTTCGTGGTCGGCCAGGACGAGCGTGGACCACCCGCCGCCCATGCAGGACGGACCGCTGCAAAGTTGCTGGACGAGTTCCCGCCACCTGTCGTAGTCCTCGTGTTTGAGCAGGTCACAGGCATCGGCGACCACCAGGTAGGTCCGCGCGGAGGCCGGTCGTTCACCGAGGTGTTCGAGGAAGTCCCCCCATCCTCGGGCCGCCTCATAGGGCAGTTGCAGGGCCGTGACGAACTGCTCGACGGCCTTCGCGGCGGTCGTACATGCGGAGCCCAGAACCAACCGCGCGTCCGCACACCCACGGGCGTCGCCCAGAACAAGGTCGAGAACGATGTCGAGGCGATTCACCAGCTCCCAGGACTCGTCTCCGGAGAGGTCCACCGCCGCCGCACGTCCCCGCATGGCGCGCGAGGCCACCCGCTCCGCAAGCGCGTCGACCGAGGTCACGGGCGGTCCCTTTCCTCATCGGAGCGACGCAGGTATTCCTCGAAGGTGGGGTGCCGGCCCCGCCGGCGCAACCACAGGAGCGCAAAAGGGATCATGGCGAACCCGAGCGCCCCCCGGCCCAGCCGACGGAATAGCGCGGGCAGCTCCTTGAGCAGTTCCTTGAGCAGTTCCTTGAGCCCTCGCCAAGGATGCATCAAGCCCGCAACGACCAACACGAAGGCCGCCTCACCACGGCTCATCCCCCCGAAGTCATCATCGGGGTGGCGTTCCTTCTTCTCCTTGGTCACAGTGCTGCGAGCGTACGCCTGCGACGACTGACAAAACACCGCATTACGCGCCGTGAGAAGCACGGACTGGCCACAGCGCCCCCAACCAGGGAGAGTAGAACCATGCCCTCGGCGAGGTGTTCACCCACAAGCGGGACGCATCACGCAAAGCATTCTCGCCAGACCACTGTGACCCAGGCGGGGGCAAGGGGCGAAGCCCCAAAGAAGCAAGACCACGCACCGACGGCCAGGTGGTCAGCGACCGAAACCGGGAGGGGGCGTGGGGGCGGAGCCCCCACATCGGGGGTCTGGGGGTCGCCCCCCAGGCAAACACGACGAAGGAGTGGCGGGGAAGAAGCCCAAGGCTTCGACCACACCACTCCCAACTCCGAGTGGGCTACCGACGAAACTCTTTGACCAGCGGCAACGCGAGGGCCCCGCTCCATCGGATTCCACGCTATGCAAGATCATCTTCCACCCTCCGTCGTGGGAGCGTTAGAGGGCGCCGGCGTACGGCCCGACCTGCACAGTAGGCGGGTCCGCACCCCGGTGAGCACCGGCTCTCGGCAGGTCAGGGCTTGATCCTCGCGTGAGTCACGCGAGGCACGTGCCGATGTGCCGGATGGTGGCGTTCGATGTCGCCCAGGACGTGCTGGCAAGGTTGCCGACCAGGGCGCGAAAGTCGGACAGCCCCAGCGCGCTGCCGCGCCGGGGCCCAGTTCGACCGATCGGCTGGCACAACCGGCTTGGTGCCCCCGAAGCGGGAAGCGGTGGCGGCATTCAGATCGCGGTTCGCCGCATCTTCTCCGCGTTCAGCACCATGTGACGGAGCACCTCGATGGTGTTGGCATACCGCTCTGCGGTCACCCCATCCCTGATCTGGTGCCCTGCCCATTCGACTTTCTGCGCCAGGGCGGCGTGCGCGTTCTCGCCTGCTGGGGTGAGACCGTAGGGCTCCCGCTCGGTGATCCAGCCACGGCGCTCCAGTTCCTCGATCGCCCTGTCCACGTCGACCGAACTCCCTGCCCAGAAGGGCTGAAGCCTCTCCTTGATCGCCTCCTTTGAGGCGGGACCGCGCTGGCCCGCGCGGTCGAAGTCGGGCCCTGGGGCGAGCAGGTTCATCGTTTGCCAGTGGCGACGGTGGAGCCCCTCCGCTGCGAGCACCCGGTTGAGGTTCTCCTCGATGAGCTGGTCGAGGAGCGTCAACCAGTAGCCCAGCGGCCGACGCTGTTCCATGCTGGTCCTTTCTACGACAAACCAGAACGTTCTGGTCCGGGCCGCAGCCGCCGACCATTGCCGCGGCACGGCCTTTTGTGGTGCCGCCTGTTCCTATTCGGCTGATGCTCGGGTGGCGAGGATGCGCTTGGTCCAGGTGATGATGCTGCGGTAGGCCATGGCGGCGTTGCGGTGCAGGTTGATCGCGTGACCGGCGTGAGGGATGACGACGGCGTCCACGCGGGAGTGCGGGTAGAAGGGCCGCTCGGCCGCGGCCAGGGTCGCCGCCGAGGAGCAGTCGGTGGCGTCGGGCGCGCAGGCGAGCCTGTCGTCGGCTCCGTCCGCGATGAGGATGGGGACCGTGATCTGCTGGGTCACGCCCGGCGCGTCGGCGTCGCCGATGGTCATGATCTCCCCGAAGGTGTTGGTCTCCTTCGTCGCGATGTCGCGGGCGATGACGCGCGGGTCGGCGTTGGTCGTGTTGTAGAACTCGGGACGTTGCACGTCCTGGACCGTCACGTAGCCGTTGTCGCCAGCCGGTACCTGCGCGGCCAGGCGCGGCACCTGGTCGACGGGCTGGCCGAGTCGCGCCAGCAGCTGCTCGGTCGTCGGCGAGATGGCGTGCGCGCTGCCGGTCAGGACCAGCGCGTTCACATCGCGGTAGACCGCTGCCTCCAGTTTGGCGATCTCCGAGCCGTAGGAGTGGCCGACGAGCATCACGGTGGCGAATCGGCGTCCGGCGACAGCACCGCCGCGCAGTGCGGTGACGACCTGGTGGACGGTGTGGGCGTTGGACTCCAAAGTCACCTCGGAACTGGCCGGGTGCGAGCTGTGCCCGAGGCCGATGCGATCGAGGTCGAACGTCGCGTAGCCGGCTGAGTTCGCGTGGCGGACATAGGAGTAGTGACCGGGCCGGAACGGGAAGTCCCAGTACACGTGGCTGTAGTTCAGGCCGGGTATCAGCACTTGTACCGTGGTGGCCGGTCGGTTGACGGGTGTGCAGAACCGGCCCCAGATCCGGTACCGAGCCGGCTGGCCCTGGCTGAGCGAGACGGGGACGGTGACGTTCCGGCAGTGCGTGGAGGGCTCGGCTGCGCCGGCCGTGACCTGGCCGGTGGCCAGCAGGCCGGACAGCACACCGACCGCGGCGGCCGCGCGCAGGATGCGGTGGAGCACGGTGCCTCCTCTGTGATGGGTGTGGCGGGTCACGGGCGCAGAACCGTCTTCCCGGTGGTCGCGCGCGATTGCAGGGCGGCGTGGGCGTCGGGCGCGTCCGCAAGGGCGAGCCGCTGGCCGACCACCGGGATGAGGCGCTTGTCGTAGAGCGCTTGCAGGGCGTCGCGCTCCAGGGGCCGGGTGCCGCCCGGACGTTGAAGGATGCGTACGCCGATGGCGGAGGCGACGCTGATGCCCTGGTTGAACAGGTCACCGGCCGACAGTTCGGTCAGGGATCCCGATGCCGAACCGAACATCACCAGGCGCCCGGTGACACCGAGCAGTTCCAGCGCGGACCGGCCGATTTGGCCGCCGACCCCGTCGAGAGCCAGCGTCACCGGCCTGCCCGCCAAATCATCGCGTACCGTGTCGGGCCAGTCGGGCCGGCTGTAGTCGATGGCGTGGTCGGCGCCGATCCGGCGGGCGAGCGCCACCTTGTCGGTGCCGCCCGCGACACCGACAACCGTTGCGCCGGCAGCACGGCACGCCTGGACCAGCAGGGTCCCGATTCCACCGGCGGCTGCGGTGACCAGGACGACGTCGTCAGCGGCCGGCGCGGCGAGTGCGAGGATCGCCAGGGTCGTGCGGCCGGTGCCCACCATGGCCACGGCGGAGTCGGCCTCGACGTCGTCGGGCAAGAGGTGGACGGCCGCCGCGGAGGCCAGCGCCAGTTCGGCGTATCCGCCGCCGACCAGGCCAAGATCCGCGACGACGCGCCGCCCGGCGAGGTCGGTGTCGACGTCGGCGCCGACCTCGTCTACGACACCGGCGACCTCTCGGCCCGGTGTCATGGGCAGGCTCGGCGCGCCCCCCCGCCCGCCTCCTCCTTGACGGACGATGGTGTCCAGCAAGTGGACACCTGCCGACTCGACCCGGATCCGTACCTGGTCATCGGCCGGGCGGGGGTCGGGCACCTCCTCCAGCCGGAGTTGCTCGGGGCCACCGAACGCATGCTGTCGGATCGCTCGCATCGTACTCAGCCCTCCCCACCGGTGAGCAGGTCGTGCTTGTCGAGCCAGGCGACGAGCGACGCGGCGATGGCCTCGGGCCGGTCCTCGGGGGTGTGGTGGCTGGCGGTTCCGTGCGTCTCGATCTCCAGAGCGGACATGTGAGCGGCGCACCAGTCGATGATCTGCGTGCCCATCATCGTGCCCGGGCCGGGTTCGAAGGCGAGCAGCAGCTTGGGCACGTCCGCGCTGTCGGCCAACCACTCGTCGTAGACGCCGATTCTGGCGACGACGTCGGCGGGTTCGCCGTCCAGCGGCATCGCCCGCGGCCATTGCAGCAGCGGAACCCGGCTCTGCCTGGTCGGGTACGGCCGGCCATAGACCGCGAGATCCTCCTCGCTCAGCCCGCGGGCGGTGGTGCGCGGCAACGCCTGCTCGATGAAGGCGTTCTGGTCCAGCACCATGGCCTCGCCGACCCCGGGCGTCCGGATCGACTCGAACAGCGGGCGGGCACCGGCGGGGAACTCCTCCCAGGACATCGGTTTCACGATCGTCTCGGTGAACGCGATGCCGCGCACCCGCCCGGGATGGCGCGCGGCCCAGTCGAAGGCGAGCGCGCCGCCCCAGTCATGGCCGACCAGCACGACCCGGTCGAGTTCGAGAGCGTCGAACCACGCGTCGAGATACCGCGCATGGTCGTCGAACCCGTAAGCGATATCGGGCTTGCCGGACTCGCCCATGCCGATCAGGTCAGGCGCCAGGCACCGGCCGGACGCCCCGGCGACGGGCAGGATGTGCCGCCACAGATACGACGACGTGGGGTTGCCGTGCAGGAAGACCACCGGGGTCGGCCCCCGGCCGACCTCCCGATAGAAGATCGTCGAGTCCAGAACATGTGCGGTGGGCATGGCGGGCTCCCATGATTGAGGCATACTAGACAGGAACCTGACCATCATGAAACTTAGACAGGAGACTGTCAATATGGGCGGAGGCCCCTCGGGCCAGCGGCTGCGGTTCTCGCTCCTGCTGCGCCTGCTGCACCGCGAGTACGCCGTCGGTATCGAGGCAGCCCTTGCCGAGGCCGGCTTCGGTGACATCCGGTCCGGGGACGCCAAGGTGTTCCCGTTCGTCCCGCCGGAGGGAATCGCGGTGCGCGACCTGGCCGTTCGCGCCGGCGTGCGCAAGCAGACCATGGCTCAATCGGTCGACCAACTCGAGCGGGCCGGCTATCTGGAACGCCGCCCCAATCCCCGCGACGGCAGGTCCCGGCTGATCGTGCTCACCGAACGGGGAAGAGCGGTACAGCCCCTGGCGGCCGGCGCGGGGGACCGGATCGAGGAGCGGTGGGCCGAACTGACCAGCCCCGAGGACTTCGAGACCATGCACACCCTCCTGCACCGCCTCCTGCACCGCATCGGTGAAGCGGACCCCGATGCCGCCGATCGCCTGACCTCGATTGACGAGAGCCGACTCGACTGATGCGAGAAGGGGCAACAACCGTCCGGCAGGGCCTCCGCAAAGGGTGACGATCAAGTCTGAGTGGCGGGCCACCGATCTCGCTGGCCTTCCAACTGGCCCACGCCAACGAACGCAAGATCAACGCCTGGCTCGCCACGCTCCCCGGCCTCGACGGACGCCCCCACCGTCGAGCCCGCTACAAGACCCCCAAGCCGCTCGGCACCTGGACACCAACCGGGCACATCACCCCGCCCGCAGGCTGACTGCCGGGCGTTCACGACGCCGACACACCACACAAGGCAGACCCCAGGGCCGAGGCACCCACCCAAGTGGCTGCCCCACCGGTCCCCGCAGTCACAGAAGACTGGCCTCCGTAACGACAAAGATCCCGAAACTTGCCAGCTCCAGGGTCGTTTCGTCAATGTGGGGCTACGACTTTCTTCTGTACCCCCTAACCGGCTCGCGAGGAAGCTGAGTGCAGAAACTAGCGGTAGGGAGCCGATCTCCGTTTTCGGTTCGATGACAGAACGGGTTTGCCCTGGTGAGGACCCGTACGTTCCGGGGTAATGCCCTTCGAATTTCTCCCTGACGAGCAGGTCGCCGCTATCGCCGGTTCCCCCGGGAATCGTCGCCGGGTGGACGCCGCCGTCAAGCAGACCCGCACCGACGACTTCCCCTCCACCAACAACATGTGCGCCCGGAGAACCCACGTGAACACCGCGACCGGCATCCCCGCCGCCCAGGACGAGCAGCCATCACCCCTCACCGCCGACAGCGGGTCCGTCAAGATAACCACCGGGTGGAACGGATGCCTTCGCGGGTGCGGGCATCGTGCCGGGATTCCCGGGGGCGTAGAGCCCTTCCTTATCGAGGTCGACCGGCGCGCCTTTCAGGCCTCGTTGTCGTAGCGGATCCGGGAGGTCGCCACGTACTCGCGGTGTTCCTCGGCCCAGCGGATGAGCGAGCTGACCTCGGTGGACAGGGTCTCGCCGACCGGGGTCAGGGCGTAGTCGACGCGGGGCGGGGAGGTCGGCGTGACGGTGCGGGCCACCAGCCCGTCGCGTTCCAGACTCCGCAGTGTCAGCGTGAGCATGCGCTGGGAGATCCCGTCGATCGCCCGTTGCAGCTCGGAGTAGCGGCGGGGACCGTCGCCGAGCAGCGCCATCACCAGCACGCTCCACTTGTCGCCGACCCGGTCGAGGACGTCACGGAGGCGGCAGGTAGCGGTCGTGTGGTCGACCGGCTCACGAACATCGGTGTGCGTTACGCGGGTCAAAGTGCCGTCTTCCCTCATCCCCGCATTATGGATCACCATCTAAAGGCGCACAAGAAATAACCAACGCACAGAAAGTGCGGTGCCTCATGGATGTCGATCTCACCGCTCCACCGCCCAGGTCAGGCCCCCAGCCCGCCACCACCGGGCTGGAGATCCCGCACGACCAGATCGACCAGTTCTCCCCACCGAAGATCCGGGCCGCGCTGGTCAAGGAAGCCGAGTCCCTCCCCGGGGTGTTCACCGGCCCCAGCCAGGTCTCCGAACCCTCGTCCCTGGCCCTGCGGCTGTACGAGCCGCGGGGCCCCTGGGAGGCGTTCCTGCATCCCAGCCGCGACGAGTTCGGGCACATCCACCGGGCCGGGTTCATGCACCTCACGTTGCCCGCCCCGCTCATCGAGCCGCTGACCAAGGCCGGCTGGGTCGAGGCCCATCCGATCAGCCTGCGTCCGGAGTGGCCGGACACGATCGTGATGCTCTACGCCCCGCGCGACGAGTCCGAGCTCGCCGTGGCCGTCACAGCTCTGCGTGCCTCCTGGCAGCAGGCGCCCTAACAAGTAGCAGGAGTACGGATATGCGTGCAGTCGCTTTCCCCGCCTTCGACGTCGCTCCGGCCCTCAGCGATTTGCCGGTGCCCGAGCCCGGACCGGGCGAGGTGCTCGTCCAGGTGCGGGCGTCGTCGATCAACGGCTTCGATCTCGGAGCGATCGGCGGATTCTTGAAGGGCGTGTACGAGTACGAGTTCCCCGTGGTCGTCGGCAAGGACTTCGCCGGTGTGGTCGCCGCCGTCGGCGACGAGGTGACGTCCCTGTCGGTCGGGGACGAGGTGTTCGGCGTGGTCATGCGCCCGACGCTCGGCCAGGGCGGCCTGGCGGAGTATGTCGCGGTGAGCGAGGCGTACGGCATCGCCCGGATCCCCGAGGGCCTCGACCACGCCCAGGCCGGGGCGCTGGGCCTGGCAGGAACCGCCGCCCTCAACGCCATCGACACCGTCGCCCCCGCCACCGGCGAAACGGTCCTCATCTCCGGCGCCACCGGCGGCGTCGGCGCGTACGCGATCCAGTTCGCCGTCGCCCGCGGAGCCACCGTCATCGCGACCGCCAAGCCCGGTGACGAAACCGAGTTCGTCACGGGCCTCGGCGCCGCGCACGCGGTGGACCACGCCGACCTGGAGGCGCAGGTGAGAGCCATCGCCCCCGACGGTGTGCACGCCGCCCTGCACCTGGCCGGCGACGGCGCGACCGTCGCCGGACTGCTCGCCCCGGGCGGACGGTTCGCCACGACCGTTCACTTCACCCCGGACATCGAGGACATCAAGTCCACCGCCGTGATGTCCGACCCCAGCACCGACACCCTGACCCGCCTGGCCGCCGACGCGGCCGCCGGCCGCCTGCAAGTCCCGATCGCCAAGACCTACTCCCTCGCCGAGGCCGAGCAGGCCATCGCGCAATTCAGCCGCGGAACCCTGGGCAAGGTCGCCATCACGATCTAAGCCCGAACCCCCGCCAGGTAGCCCGGCACCGGCCAACCTCCATCGGCCGCGCCAACGCGCTGCAGCTGCAACGTCTGACCCCTGTGATCCACCGGGTGGGCCCGAGGCTCAGCAGCAACCTCGGCCAGTGGCGTTAAGTTGTCGGGACTCGGTTACCGCCACTGGCCGTTCCGATGCAGGTGGTCGTCGACGTCGCCGCCCGCGATGTGGTTTCCCGCGACCCCGCAACTCGCCGCAGAGCGCCGAGACCATAAACACGGCGAGCCAACTCTCCGCAGCTCAGAGAGGTCCGCCGAGGCTTCCCTCGTACGTGAGAGCATCTCTTTCAGGGGCGGAACGGCCGGCCCAGGGCCGGTCGAGGACCTCGCGCAGGAGCGGGCCGATCTCGACGGGCGGATTGGCGCTGAGCCATTGGTCCATGGCGACCATGGTGGCCTCGCCGGTCGCGGCGGCGACCAGGTTCGGATAGACATCACGCATCAGGTCGGTGCCGATGCGCTCGGCGATCGCCCTCGCGAGCTCGTGCTGGATGAGCATCCCCGCCCGGAGGAACTCGCTCTGGACATCCGGTTCTGTGAGCATGAGCCGGATGTCGTCGGCCCACTCCCGGCAGCGCGGGTATCCGTCGTTTGCGTCGGGCTCCGACGAGAACCGTGCCTGCACAGCGCCGACGACGGCCTCGGACAGGGACTCGTCGGCCGGGCAGGCGCGCAGGTCGTCCGCGACGCGCAGCATGCGGTCGAGGTACCGGGCGACGAACGCCTCGGCCTTGCTTGAGGAGTACTTGCGGAAAGTGCGGACGGAGACGCTCGCCTCGGCGGCGATGTCCTCAACCGTCACGTTGTCCCACCCGCGCTCGAGGATCAGGCGCATCGTCGCCCAGCTCAGCGCGACGCGGGTCTCCTGCTTCTTGCGCTCCCGCAGCCCCATGCGAACTCCCTCATTCGACCCTCCACTCGGGTCTGCGACGAACCCCGAAGTAGCTCTGCGTAATGTCGCTACTGCGCGTTTGTGATGTTCGTCGAGCGACCGGACGGCGTCTTGGGTTTGATGCCGTCCAGGGTGCTGCGGAGCGCGGCGGCGAATGCTTCTGCCTCGAAGATGAAGCCCAGGTGGTTCCCGGGAAAGTCGATGTAGGGGCATCCGAGGCGTTCGGCTTGGATCCGGGCTGTGCGTGCGTAGTATGCGTCGGCACTCTCGCTGCCGGCGGCGGTGACCAGGGGGACCCGGTTGCGGCGGATGGTGTCGAGGTCGGGGTTGTACCTGCTGATCGGGAGGTACTCGCGGGCCATGAAGAACTCTGTGTTGGGTGACATCTCCTCGCCCGCGGCGACACGGGCCTGCTGTGGGGTCGTGTCGAAGCCGACGAGTCCGGTGGCGAAGACCTTGAAGCCCGCCGCGGCACCGTGGGCGGTGAACGTGGTGTGCACGCGGTCGGTGAAGGCCAGCCAGGTGTCGGCGTCGGGAAGCAGCGGCATCGTCGGTCCCTCATGGGCGACCAGCCGGCGGATGACGGCGGGGTGGTCGGTGGCGAGTTGGAGCGCGATGTTGGCGCCGCCGCTGTTGCCGAAGACATAGGCGTCGTCGTGGCCCATCGCGCGGATCACCGCGGCGGCGTCGCGTGCCTGTTGTGCCATGTCCAGGTCGATGGTGGTGTCGCCAGTGCTTCGGGAGTTGCCTCGCCGGTCGTAGCTGACGACGGTGTAGTGCGGGGCGAGGATCGCGGAGATCCGTGCGTACTGTGCGGCCTCGCCGCCGCCGCCGGAGATCATCAGCAGGAGTGGACCATCGCCCTGGTGGTCGTAGACGATGTCCGCGCCTTCGGTGTGGACGCTTTTGGTGGTGGTCATGCGGTTGTCTCCTTCACGGTGATGGGTACCTGCGTGTCGGTGCTGCGTCGGCCGGGTTTGCGGCCGGGCATGGCGAGTGCGATCAGGATGGCTGTGGCGGTGAACGCGAGGATCCACCAGAAGGTGGCGGCGTAGGCGTCGGCCAGAGCCGCCGGGTCCGGTCTTCCTGGACCGAGCAGCCCGTTGAGCGGGCCCTGCAGGACGATCATGACAACCGCGCTGCCGAAGGAGGCGCCGAGTTGCATGATGACCCTGTTGGCGGCACTGGCGCGGGGGATCGCGGCCGGAACGATGTCTTTGATGGCGGCGGCCATCGCCGGAGCCATGACGGTCCCCACTCCGGCGCCGCTGACGGCCAGCGCCGCACCGAGTAGCACTTCACTGGTGTGCGGACCGAGTTGGATGAAGACGAGAGTTCCCGCGCTGGTCAGGGCCAGCCCGGTGAGCACCAGCAGTCGCGGACCGGTGCGTTCGGTGAACCGGCCGGCGAGGAACAGCGAGGCCCCCATGCCGACTCCCTGGGGAATGAGCAACAGGCCGGTGTGCAGCACGCTGTGGCCGCGCGCCTGCTGGTAGTAGAGGGGGAGCAGGCTTGCCGCTCCGAACAAGGCGACGCTGCCCATGAACAGCACGAGTGAGGAGGCCGCGAAGCTACGGATCCGCAGTAGCCGCAGATCGAGAATCGGCTCGGCGTGGGTGCGCAGCGCGTGGATCGCGAAGGCGACGAGCAGGACGGCGCCGACGATGAGCGGGATGAAGGCATGGGGGTCGGTGAAGGTCGCGAACCGGCCCGCCCCGGTCAGGCCGTAGACCACGATGGCGCACGCCGGTGACAACAGCAGCACCCCGACGATGTCCAGCCGCGCACCGCGTGTGGCCGTGGCTGAGGGCATGACCCGCCAGGCCACCAGCATCGCGGCCAGGCAGACCGGGACGTTGACGAAGAAGATCCATCGCCAGCCCAGATCGCTGATGATGACCCCGCCGAGCGCGGGGCCGAGCACCGGCGCCAGGGCCGCCGGAACGCCCATGACACCCATCACTGGCCCCAGGCGGCTCGGCCCGGCCGCTTGAGCCAGTACCGCCATGCCCAGCGGAAGGATCATGCCCCCGCCCAGTCCCTGGATCACCCGGAACACGATCAGGCTCTGAGCCGACCACGCCACCCCGCACAGCACCGAGCCGGCCAGGAAGACGACGACGCATGCCGTCCACATTGTTCTGCCGCCGTAGCGACCATCAACCAGACCAGTTCGTTCGCCGGGCGCGTTCGTTCCCGGGTCGTCATGAGGGACCTCCCCTCCGTGCCCGGCGCGCCAATCGAAGGCATGCCGGATAACGCGGCCTCGAAGAGACCGCGGGCCAACAGGTGATAGACGGGTGCGCCGCGCTATCAGGACGAATCGGCCGACGGGGCCGGCAGCCCGGCGGCGATCTGCCCAAGCGCCTCCCGAAGCAACGAGACGAGCGGAACGGGCGGGTCCGCCCGTAGCCACTGGTCGGTGGCGATCTGGATGGTGATCTCCACCGCGCCCGCGACCAGCGGCGGATACAGGTCGCGATCTGCGTCGGTGCCGGTGCGCTCGGCGACCGCCGCAGTGAACTCGCTGTCGGCCGCCAGACCGGCCTTCAACGCCTCGGCCTGAAGCGCTGGCTCACCAGCGATCAACCGGATACCGGCGAGCACCTCCCGGTCCGGGCTTTCGTGCGCCCGATCCGCCCCGGCCAGCGGCGACAGTACGGCCCGTGTGATCGCCTCCCATAGTGGCTCGCTGGCCGGCCGTGCCCGCAGTTCCTCCGCTGCCTGCCGCATCCGGTCAACATGGCGGGCGGCCAGAGCCTCGTACTTACTCGAGAAGTAGTTGTTGAACGTCCGCGTCGTCACCTGCACCTCGGCGGCGATGTCCTCGACCCGCACGTTCTCCAACCCCCGCTCCAGCGCCAGCCGCAGGGCCGCGAGTGTCAACGCCTCTCGGGTCGCCCGCTTCTTCCGCTCCCGCAGCCCGGCGCGCGGGCCGCTGTCCGGCGTGCGTTCGATGGTCACGCACCCACTATAGCCAGAAGTTTCGCACCAAGAAAGATTTCGCGATAAGAAAGATCGTGCCTGCGGGCACCCTGCAGGGGACCTCGCCGCCGACGCCGCCTACAACAACTCCACGCCCGACGACTGGCAGATCCCCCTGCGCAAGCTCGGCTACCGGCCCACCTACGACTACCGCATCGACCAACTCGGAAAGATCGACAGCATCCACGGCGCCAACCTTGTCGAAGGAACCTGGTACTGCCCCTCGATGCCCGCCGACCTCGTCAACGCCACCACCGACCACCGTCGCAACCCCGACGACCCCAAAGCGATCGACCAGGAAACCTGGCGTGCTCATATCGACGCACGAACTCGATTCGCCCTGGCCCCAAGGGCAAGCCCAACGACAACGGCCGCCAGCGGTACATGTGCCCCGCGACAGCCGGCCGTGTCCAGTGCCCGCTCAAGCCCGACAGCCGCGGCACCAACCCGAGCCTGCGCGAGGTCGACCCCATACCCAGCCCCGTAGGGCCGCCCAAGATCTGCGAGCAGACCAGCATCAGCGTCAACATCGAAGACGGCGCCAAGCACTGGCAGCCACGGGCCTACGGCAGCCCGGACTGGCAGGACATCTACGGCCAGCTCCGCAACACCGTCGAAGGCATGAACGGCTACGCCAAAGCCGACGCACACGAAGGCATCGAGCACGGCGGCAACCGCCGCGTCCGGGGCATCGCCGCCCAGACCCTCCTGCTGGCCTTCCAACTGGCCCACGCCAACGAGCGCAAGATCAACGCCTGGCTCGCCACACTCCCCCGCCCCGACAGAAAACCCCACCGCCGCGCCCGGCACAAGACACGCAAGCCACGCGGCACCTGGACACCCACCGGGCAGATCACCCCGCCCGCAGCCTGAGTCCCCGGCGCTCGCGACGCCGACACACCACCACATACCAGACCCAAGGGCCGAGGCGCCCTCCTGCTCGCCTGCCCCTTCGGTCCCTGCGGTCACAGAAGACTGGCCTCCGTAACGACAAAAACCCCGAAGCTTGCTGGCTTCGGGGTTGTTCCGTCACTGTGGGGCTAGGACTTTCGCCGGTGCCCCTCTGGTGGGCGAGGAGGGATTTGAACCCTCACATCCGTTAGGACACACGGACCTGAACCGTGCGCGTCTGCCGTTCCGCCACCCGCCCATGGGTGCCGACCCGTTTCCAGGTGCTCGAAAAGGCTAGCACGGTCGCGGCAGTGGTTAGGTATCCGGGTACGCCGAGCGAACCTTCGCACCGATACGATCGTCTACCAGTGGGGAAGGGAGGTGCCCGTGGGCGTCATTCAGCGCTTCGAGCGACGGCTCGAAGGCATGGTCGAAGGAGCCTTCGCCCGTGCTTTCAAGTCCGAGCTGCAGCCGGTCGAGGTGGCCAGTGCTGTGCAGCGCGAGATGGACGATCGGGCGGCGATCGTGGCACAGGGCCGCACGCTCGTTCCGAACGACTTCGTCGTGGAGATCTCTCAGCAGGACGGGCAGCGGCTCCAGGTGTACGCCGACAGCCTGAGCCAGGAGCTGGCGAATCTCGCGCGCGAGTACGCGAAGGAGCAGGGGTACTCCTTCGTGGGACCGGTGCGCGTGCGGTTCGAGAACGCGGGGGATCTCGCCACGGGCATGTTCCGGATCAGGTCCGGGGTGATCAGGGGCTCGACGGTGGAGGGCGGGGAGATCCGCCGGCCGGTGAGCGATGTGCCGCAGGCAGGCCGGGGCGGGGCCCTCGGCGGGCATCCGCGGCTGCTGGTGACCACGGCCGTGGAGGGATCCGACACGACTCAGCGCACCTATGAGATCAATACCCCGGTGACTCTGCTTGGTCGCGGCACCGACTGCGACCTGCGTCTCGTCGACCCGGGCGTGTCCCGGCACCATGCCGAGATCCGCGTAGAAGGTCCCGAAATCGCTCTCGTGGATCTAGGGTCGACCAACGGCTCGTTCGTGAACGGGCAGCCGATCCGGCGGGTCACGCTGGTCGACGGCTCCCGGGTCACGATGGGCCGTACAACTCTTGTGTTCCGCCGCGATAGGGAGTAACCCCGACTCCGATGTCCCCATTCACCCTCACGCTGATCAAGCTGGCGTTCCTCGCGGTGCTGTGGCTCTTCGTCATCGCGGCCGTCGGTGTGATCAGGGCCGACCTGTTCGGCTCGAAGGCCGCGTCGAAGGCGGCCACGCGCGCGTCCCAGCCACGTCCCCCGAAGGCGGCCAGGCAGCCGAAGCCGCCGCGCCCGCAGCGCAGCGCCCAGAGCGGCGCCCCGACGAAGCTGGTGGTCGTCCAGGGCGAGCGCGCCGGCACCGTCATCGACCTCACGGGGGTGCCCATCACCATCGGTCGGGCGAATGACTCCACGCTGGTCGTGACCGACGACTACGCTTCGAGCCGGCATGCCCGACTTTTCGCGCAGGACGGTCAGTGGATCGTGGAAGATCTCGGCTCGACCAATGGCACGTATCTCGGACGCACGAAGGTGAGCCGGCCGATGCCGGTCCCGCCGGGCGTACCGGTCCGTATCGGCAAGACCGTGATCGAGCTGCGCAAATGACTCTGGGAATCCGCTACGCCGCGCGCTCCGACGTGGGCATGCTGCGCGAGGGCAACGAGGACTCGGCGTACGCGGGCGCGCATCTGCTCGCGGTGGCCGACGGGATGGGCGGGCACGTCGGCGGCGAGATCGCGAGCGCCGCGGCGATCGAGGCGCTGCGCGCGCTCGACAAGGACCTGCCGGCGACGGAACTGCTCGCCGCGCTTGAGCACACGGTCAAGGCGGCGAACGACAACCTGCACCGCATCGTGGAGTCGGATCCGGCCCTGCAGGGCATGGGGACGACGCTGACGGCGATGCTGTGGGCGGGCAACCAGGTCGCGCTGGTGCACATCGGGGACTCCCGCGCGTACCTGCTGCGGGACGGCAGCCTGTTCCAGATCACGCACGACCACACGCTCGTGCAGTCGCTGGTGGACGAGGGCCGGATCAGCCCGGACGAGGCGGCGTCACATCCGCAGCGTTCGCTGCTGCTGCGGGCGCTGGACGGCCGCGGCGAGGTCGACCCGGACCTGTCGCTGCGCGAGGCGAAGGTCGGCGACCGGTACCTGCTGTGCTCGGACGGCCTGTCGGGCGTCGTCACGGCGGAGACGATCTTCCAGGTGCTGACGGACGTGGACGACCCGGAGCAGGCCGTCCGGCAGCTGATCGACCTGGCGAACCGGGGCGGCGGCCCCGACAACATCACCTGCGTCGTCGCGGACGTCGTGGATCTGGAGCGGCAGCCCCCGACGGGCGGCCCCGGCCACGCGGTGGGCGCGGCGGCGAACGCGGCGCCACCGGAGCCGCCGGGCGGCGGGACGGGCCCGAACACGACCGTGGCGGACACACCGGCGGGACGGGCCGCGCAGCTGCGCGAGACCCGCCCGCAGCCGCCGGTCGCGGTGGACGAGATGCCGCCGCCGCAGGCCGCGATGCCGATGGGCGACCCGATGGGCCCCCCGCCGGCGCCGGGCGCGATGCCGCAGGCGCCTCCGGCGCGGGCGAGGCGGGGCGGAACCCGCCGCTGGACGTGGCTGGTCGTCGTGGCGGGCGTGGTCGTCGTCGGCGTCGTGGCGGGCGGGTTCGTGCTGCTCCAGAACGTCCGGAACGGCTACTACGTCGGCACGGAGAAGGGCCAGGTCGTCCTGTTCCGCGGGACGACCCAGAAGGTGCCGGGCATCAGCCTGTCCCGCAGGGCGGCCGCGAAGGACCAGCCGAAGCAGCCGATCATGGTGGCCGACCTCCCGCAGGATCTGCAGCAGCAGGTCAAGGACACCTACACGGTGGACGGCCCGGCCGCAATGAAGCGGCTTGAGGACGCGGTCTGCAAGTACTCGCTCATCAACGAGGGCGGCAAGGTCACCATCGTGCGGGGCCGGGGGCAGCAGAACTGCAAGCAGGCCAAGATCAGGGCCAGCGACATCCCGGTCGACGAACTCCCCGCGCAGGACGTCACGGCGGTCGAGAAGGGCTCCCTGGTGTTCATCGGGCAGCAGGGCGCGCTGGCGAAGCTCGACGAGCTCACCGCCCACCGGACCCAGTGCAAGCAGCGCGACACGTCGATCAAGAACTGTCCCACCAGCGCAGGGGGCACGTAGATGCACTCGATCGGCGAGCAGATCAGGGCGCACCTGCCGTACCAGCGCCGCAACGCGGCCTCGCTGGCACTGCTCATCTTCGCGATGATCCTGACGCTGTCGGCGTTCGCGGAGGTCGGGCTGGCCCGGGACGGGAACATCCCGGGCGGCCTGTTCGTGTACGGCGGCGGCCTGGTGGTGATGGCCTTCGCCGCCTACTTCGTCCAGGCGAAGTTCACCCCGTACGCCGATCCGCTGCTGCTGCCGCTGGCGGTGGCGCTGAACGGCGTCGGGCTGGCGATGATCTACCGGCTCGACCTGGACACCAGCCACGACCGCAAGGCCGCCGCGCTCGCCGGCAAGAAGCTCGTGAAGGACGCCGCGGACGCGCCCGGCCAGCTGATGTGGACGTTCGTCGGCATCGGCCTGTTCGTCGCCGCCGTGCTGATCATGCGGGACACCAGCAAGCCGGACGCCCCGCTGTCGTTCACGCCGAAGACCGCGCAGCGCTACACGTACCTGATCGGCCTCACCGCGGTCATCCTCCTGCTGCTGCCGATCGTCCCCGGCATCGGCCAGTCGATCAACGGCGCCCGGGTGTGGATCTCCGTGGGCCCCTTCTCGGTGCAGCCGGGCGAGTTCGCGAAGCTGCTGCTGGTCGTGTTCTTCGCCGGCTATCTGGTCAACAAGCGGCAGGCGATGTCGCTGATCGGCAAGAAGCTCGGCCCGATCAGCCTCCCACGGGCCCGCGACCTCGGCCCGATCATGGTGATCTGGTTCTTCTGCCTGGGCGTCCTCTTCATGCAGAAGGACCTCGGCACCGCGCTGCTGTTCTTCGGCCTGTTCGTGTCGATGCTCTACATCGCGACCCAGCGCGTCTCATGGGTGGTGATCGGTATCGGGCTGCTGGCGGTGGGCGTGTTCATCGCGACCCTGCTGCCGTTCATGGGCCACGTGAACCAGCGCATCGACATCTGGCAGAACCCGAAGCCGTACTTCGACGGCGGCTGCCTGCTGGACAACGACAAGGTCGTCCCGGTCAACCCCGACACCGACATCTTCAAGAAGTACAAGGCGCAGGGCGACCTCTCGCCGGGCTTCTCCGCCTGCGCCGAACTCGGCGGCGAGTACTCCGACAGCGCGCAGCTGATGAAGGGCCTGTTCGCACTGGGGCAGGGCGGGGTGCTCGGCACCGGCCTCGGCCAGGGCGAGCCGTGGCGCACGCCGCTGTCGTTCAGCGACTTCATCTTCGACTCGCTGGGCGAGGAGCTCGGGCTGACCGGGCTGATGGTGTTGCTGCTGATATACGCGTTGATCGTGCAACGCGGGATGAAGACCGCCGTGGCGGCCCGGGACCCGTTCCTGAAGCTGTTCGCGGGCGGTGTGTCGTTCGTGCTGGCCCTCCAGGTCTTCGTGATCGTCGGAGGCGTCACGCGGCTCATCCCGCTCACCGGCCTGACGACCCCGTTCCTGTCCCAGGGCGGGTCGTCGCTGATGGCCAACTGGATCCTGATCGCGATTCTGGTGCGGATGAGCCACGACGCGCGCAAGCCGGCCCCGCAGGCGATCCAGGACGAGGGCATGACCCAGATCGTGAGCACGAGGTGAGTTCCTCCCCATGAACAGCGAGCGAGCCGGTGTCGCCTGGACTGAGGAGCGCGCGGAGCGACGAAGGAGTGAGCACGTGACGAGGGAAGGCGGCACCTTCTCGGGCTCGTTCGCGGCCGAGCGGAGCGAGGCCAAATGAACATGGACAAGCCGGTCCGGCGGGTGGCGATCTTCGCGCTGCTGCTGTTCTTCGGGCTGATGGCGCAGATCAACTACGTCCAGGGCAGCGAGGCGGAAGATCTGCGGACCGACTCCAACAACAGCCGGCAGTACGCGGACGTCTTCAACTCGCCGCGCGGCCAGATCTCCGCGGGCGGCGAGGTGCTGGTGACGTCGAAGGAGACCGGCAAGGACAACCCGAAGTACGGCCGCACGTACAAGGACGGGGCGATCTTCGCGCCGATCACGGGGTACTTCAACGGGAACGCGACGCAGGTCGAGCGGGCCTACAACTCGCTGCTCGGCGGCAAGGACAAGCGGATCACGCAGCAGCGCTGGTTCGACACCTTCATCGGCAAGAAGGCCGAGGGCGCGAACGTCGAGCTGACGATCGACCCGCAGGCGCAGCGGACGGCGTACGAGCAGCTGAAGGCGCGGACGGCGCCGGGCCGCCGCGGCGGCGCCGTGGTGATCGACGTGGAGACGGGCGCGGTGAAGGTGGCGGCGTCGTGGCCGTCGTTCGACCCGAACGAGGTGGCGCCGCAGACCGGTGAGAAGGGCGGCAAGCGGCTGGAGGAGCTGGACAAGGGCGACGGCGTCGTCAAGCCGCTGGTCGACAACGCGCTGAGCCAGACGTTCCCGCCCGGTTCGTCGTTCAAGGCCGTGGTGTCGGCGATCGGCATGCAGAAGCTCGGCCTCAACAGCTCGTCGACGGTGAACACCGGGCAGCTGATCCTGCCTGAGTCGGGCCGTCCGCTGCCGAACTCGCACGACAGCGGCAGCTGCGCCGGATCGGCGCCGCTGCGGGGCGCGTTCGCCGAGTCCTGCAACACCTCGTTCGCGAAGATGGCGCTGGACCTGGGCATCGAAGAGCTGCACCAGGGCGCCGAGCCGTTCGGGTTCGGCAAGCACGTCCAGCTGGAGCCCGACATGTACGCGGCGGAGAGCGACATCCCGGTGTCGGTCAAGGACGCCAAGGGCAACACCATCCCGACCGGCAAGGACGGGACGGCCCGGTCCGGCATCGGCCAGGAGAACGTGCGGGCCACCCCGCTGCAGATGGCGATGGTCGCGTGCTCGATCGCCCACGGCGGCAAGATCATGAGTCCGTACGTGGTGCAGAAGGTCCGCGCCAAGGACCAGAGTGAGCTGTACAACGCCTCCCCGAAGGAGTTCGGCGAGGCGATGACCGGCGACCAGGCCGACCAGCTGGAGGACATGATGCGCGCGGTGGTCTCCGAGGGCACCGCGAAGAACCTGCAGGGCATGCGCATCGCCGGCAAGACCGGTACCGCCGAGCAGGGGCCGGGCAACCCGAACGCCAACTGGTTCGTCGGGTTCAGCCCGACCCAGAACCCGAAGTACGCGTTCGCGGTGATGACCGAGGCCCCGGGCTCCGGTGCCGCCAACGCCGGCCCCATCGCGGGGGCGATCATGGCTAAGGTCCTGCAGAAGTGAGCACGGGCCTCGTCCTGAACGACCGGTACCGGCTGCTGGAGCGGCTGGCGATCGGCGGGATGGGCGAGGTCTGGCGCGCGTCCGACGAGGCCGCCGGCCGGCCGGTGGCGGTGAAGCTGCTCCGGCTGGAGCTCGGGTCGGACATGCGGGCGCGGGGCCGGTTCGAATCGGAGGCGCGGTTCGCGGCGGAGCTGCGGCATCCGGGGATCGCGCGGGCGTTCGACTACGGCGAGCAGGCCGGCCGGACGTTCCTGGTGATGGAGCTGGTGCCGGGCGAGCCGCTGGACGAGATCCTGGCGCGCGACGGCGGGCTGCCGCTGGAGGCCGTCCTCGACCTGGTCGTGCAGGCGGGCCGGGCGCTGACGGTCGCGCACCAGGCCGGGATCGTGCACCGGGACGTCAAGCCGGCGAACCTGATGGTGTCCCCGGACGGCACCCTGAAGATCACCGACTTCGGGATCGCCCGGCGGCTGGCGGCGGCGTCGCAGACCCAGACCGGGATGGTCATGGGGACGGCGCACTACATCTCGCCGGAGCAGGCGCAGGGCCATGAGCTGTCCCCGGCGGCGGACCTCTACTCGCTGGGCGCCGTGGCCTACGAGTGCCTGACGGGGGCACCGCCGTTCGACGGGCCCACGCCGGTGGAGGTGGCGCTCAAGCACGTCCGGGACGCGCCCGCCGAGCTGCCGCGCCGGGTTCCGGCCGCCGCCCGTGAGCTGATCATGGAGATGCTCTCGAAGGAGCCGCGGAGCCGTCCGGCCGACGCCGAGACGGTCGCCGCCCGGGCGCTGGGGATCCGGGCGTCCCTGGCCACGGGCCATGCGGGGCCCTCCTCGACCGGCGGCGATCGCACCGCTCCACGGCCGTCCGAGATGTCGGAATTTGACGACGGCCGGGTGCCGGATAACCTCACCAACGGGTCAGCGGCCGGGCAACGGCGCCCGGCACTGGCGTACGCGTCGGTGGCCGCCGTACTGCTGGTCTGCGTCATCGTCGTCGGCTCCCTGTGGAAAGGGCTCGCCTTCGCCGGCTCCGGCAAGGACGAGCGGGATCCGCCCGCCGCTCCCGCCACCCGGCCGGCCGGGGGCGAGATCGTCGAAGACCCGGCGGCGAGTCCCGGCACCGTCCCGCCAAGGCGGAAGGCACGAAGCAGGCAGAGGCCGGCTGTCCCTCCACGGCATCGGACACATAGGATCCGTCCGTCAACGCGTGGGGCGTACGAGGCGTCCCCTTCACGTAAGCCATCCACGAATCCGCCCCGGGCGACTCCCACCGCCCCTGAGCCGACACCCATCCCGACGGAGAGCACCACGACTCCGTCAACTCCGAGCCCGGATCCCTCTCCCACAGAGGACGGGGGGCTAGGTTCAGGAGACAAGGTGTAGACGTACGAGGGAAAGTGCACATATGAGTCAACCTCGGCTGCTCGGCGGCCGCTACGAGCTCGATACGGTGATCGGGCGGGGCGGCATGGCCGAGGTCTACCGTGCCCGAGATCTGCGCCTCGATCGCATCGTCGCAATCAAGACGCTGCGGTCCGACCTGGCCCGTGATCCCACGTTCCAGGCCCGGTTCCGGCGCGAGGCCCAGTCGGCCGCGTCGCTGAACCACCCCTCGGTCATCGCCGTGTACGACACCGGCGAGGACATGATCGGCGACACCCCGATCCCGTACATCGTCATGGAGTACGTGGACGGGAGCACGCTGCGCGACCTGTTGAGGGAGAACCGCGCGCTGCTTCCGGACAAGGCCCTGGAGATCACGGACGGGATCCTGCGGGCGCTGGACTACAGCCACCGCGGCGGGATCGTGCACCGCGACATCAAGCCGGCCAACGTGATGCTCACCCGGCAGCACGAGGTCAAGGTCATGGACTTCGGCATCGCCCGGGCCATGGCCGACTCGGCGGCCACGATGACGCAGACCGCCCAGGTGATCGGCACCGCCCAGTACCTGTCGCCCGAGCAGGCGCGCGGCGAGCGGGTGGACGCCCGCAGCGACATCTACTCGACGGGCTGCGTCCTGTACGAGCTGCTCACCGGCAAGCCGCCGTTCACCGGCGACTCCCCGGTCGCGATCGCCTACCAGCACGTCCGGGAGGAGCCGGTACCGCCGTCGCAGGTGGACCCGCAGATCCCGCAGTGGGCGGACGCGATGGTGCTGAAGGCGATGGCGAAGGAGGCCGACCACCGCTACCAGAACGCGACGGAGTTCCGGCAGGAGATCCAGCGCGTCCTGCAGGGGCAGCCCGTGGCGTCGACGGCGGCGTCCACGATGCTGATGGGCGGGCAGCCGCAGGGCACCCAGGTGATGGGCGGCTACGGCGGTCCGGCGCACACGCAGGTGCGGCGTCCGGCCGACGACGGGTACGGCCTGCCGCCCGTCCAGTACGACGACGATGACCAGAGACGCGGCGGCGGAGGCAAGAAGGCGGCGCTGTGGGTGGGTCTCGCCGTGCTGTTCATCGGCGGCGCGGCGCTCATCGGCCTCATGATGAGCGGCCCCGACAAGGACTCTCAGGTCGCGGTCCCGAAGAGCATCGTCAACGTCTCGCAGAAGGACGCGACGGCGCAGCTCACCAAGCTGGGCTTCAAGGTCGGCGAGGCGAAGACGGACTTCAACGCCGACGTCCGGCGCGGGTACGTCATCAGCTCGGACCCGCAGCCCGGGACGAACGCGGCCAAGGGCGCCACGGTGACGCTGCTGGTCTCCAAGGGCAAGAAGCCGCCCACGGAGGTCGAGGTTCCGGACGTGACCAACCAGCCGTACGCGGCGGCCAAGAAGATCCTTGAGGAACGCGGGTTCGAGGTCGAGAAGCGGGTCGAGTCGAGCGACACCGTCCCGCGGCTCAGCGTGATCAGCACCGACCCCGCCGGCGGCACGAAGGCGGCGAAGAACTCGACCGTCACGGTGAAGGTGTCGAACGGCCCGACGAACCTGAAGGTGCCGAACCTCTTCAACAACAGCCAGCGGGCCGCGTGCGGGAAGCTGCAGGGCCTCGGCCTGAAGTGCAACGTGCAGAAGGGCGCGCCGCCGCCGGACAAGCAGGTCGCGCCCGGCCTGGTCTACGACCAGCAGCCCGGTCCGGACGCGACGGTCGCGCCGGGCGACACGGTGACGATCTTCGTGGCGGAGCAGCCGCAGACCCAGTCGCCGCCCCCCAGCCCCGGTAGCACGCCCACACCCGGCTTCCCGGGCTTCCCAGGCAACGACCAGGGCTGACTCTGTTTATTGCAGTTCTCTCCTCCTTCGGGCGCTGGGCGCCCGAAGGAGGAGAGAACTGCGTGCGATTGCTGCATCGCTCCGACTCGCCTTGCGGCTCGCTGCGCGATCAGTTTCTCGCTCCGCTCGAAACTGCCTTCGGACGCAATCGCGACGATTGAGGTTGTCGCGTGGTTGCGGCTGTGGCTGAGGTAGTCCCGATGATGAGTGCCTGACACGCCGTCTTGATCGTGTGTGCGGGCAAGCGAAGAGGGCTTCCGCCACTCGGGGGCAATGGCGGAAGCCCTCGTTATGGTCTTCGTCACGTCGTCATGAGACGTTACGGATTTCAACCGAAATTTTTCCGGACGGGCTTCCGGGACCACCGGAGCGGTCAGGTGGCCTGTGCCGGCGTGTGCGGGTCGTGGGCGGCGCCGGTGAGCCAGTTCCGGAGGAGGCGGTGCCCGGCTTCCGAGAGGACCGACTCTGGATGGAACTGGACGCCTTCGATGGGGCGGGTGCGGTGGCGCAGCCCCATGATGACGCCGTCGGGGGTGCGTGCGGTGACGTCGAGGACGTCCGGGACGGTCGCGGGGTCGACGGCGAGCGAGTGGTAGCGGGTCGCGGCGAACGGTGCCGGCAGGCCCCGGAAGACGCCTGCGCCGTCATGGTGGATCTCGCTCGTGGAACCGTGGACGATCTCGGGCGCGCGGCCGACCGTCGCCCCGTGCACGTGGGCGATCACCTGGTGGCCGAGGCAGACGCCGAGCAGCGGGACGCCGCGGCGTTCGGCGTCCCGGACGAGGTCGAGGCACACCCCGGCGTCGGCGGGATGCCCGGGCCCGGGGCTCAGCACGACGCCGTCGGCACCGGCGGCGTCCCGGACGGCAACGTCCGAGCGGTCCTTGACCACGCAGTCGGCGCCGAGTTCCAGCAGGTACTGGACGATGTTGTAGACGAAGCTGTCGTGGTTGTCGACGACGAGGACGCGCATGGCGGATCAGCCCGGGGTGGCCGTGCCGGACGGCGCCGGGTTCTGCACGACGCCGTGGTCGAACTGGACCTTGGGCTCGACCCACGGGAACACCACGTACCAGAGGATGGCGGCGATCACGATGATCACGCCGAGCGCGGTGCCGGTCTTGGTCTGCCAGGTGCCGGGCAGCCGGCGCCAGATCCAGGCGTACACGGAAGACCTCCTACTTTCCGGCGGCCTGCCGAGCGGACTCCGCGCGGGGCCGCGCCTCGGCCAGCTCACCGAAGACGATCATTCGTTTCGCGGCGGAGTACTTCGGGTGGCAGGTGGTGAGGGTGATGAGCCGCTCGGTCGGCCGCCGCTTCGGGTGGAACGGGACCGGATCGGTCACCTCCGTCGCCGACGGCTTCACGATCCGGCGGTCGGTGACCGTGTAGACGTACTGCTCGTCGCGGGTGTCGATGAGGATCTTGTCGCCGCGGTCGAGCTCGCCGAGCCGGTTGAACGGCGCCGAGTAGGTCGTCCGGTGCCCGGAGACCACGAAGTTGCCGATCTGGCCGGGCAGCGCGGTGCCCGGGTAGTGGCCGGGGCCCTTGCGCAGGTCGGCGCGGTCGACGCCCTCGATCACGACGAAGTGGTAGTCCTTCCCGAACCGGGGGATGCGGATCATGGCGAGTCCCTTGCCGAGCTTCACCCGCTCGGTGGTGACCTTGGCGGCCCGCCAGTTCTTCAGCATCTCGTCGCCGAGGCGGTCCTGCGCGCCCTTCGTGTACTGGCCGGTGCCCCACAGCTCGTACGTCACGAACAGCATGAGGATCAGCCCGGCGGTGATGCACAGTTCACCCATGCCACGGATCACCGTCCGCACCGCGCGTCCTCCTCTGCCGACGGGGGTTTAGCCGCCCTCGGGCGGCTCCGCCGGCACCGTAGCGTGCTTCATGGTCACGTTGCCGGTGTAGGGCGGCAACGTGGCGCGTTCCACGGTCCGCACGGCGTATCCGAGCCCGTACTCGCGGACGTACTCGCGGTAGACCGCGATCTCGCGGGACGCGCCGAGCGCCGCGCGCAGCCGGTCCGGGTCGCCGGCGGCGGTGATCCGGAACGGCGGGGAGTACACGACGCCCTGCAGGATCAGCGTATTGCCCACGCACCGCACGGCGCTGGTGGAGATCACCCGCTGGTCCATGATCTGCATGGCGCGGGCGCCGCCCGCCCACAACGCGTTGACGACGGCCTGGACGTCTCCCTGGTGGACGACGAGGTCGTCCGGGCGGACGCCGCGGGGGAGGTGGTCGCCCGGCCCGGGCTGGGGCGCGTCGTCCAGCGTGACGCGCACGGCCCGTCCGGTGTAGGGGGTGAAGCCGGCCCCGGCCGCCAGCCGGTCCGCCTCCGCCTGCGCCTTTTTCACCCGGGCGTCGTGACGTCCGGCCTCCCGGGAGATACCGTCGACCTGGTGACGGAGCCGCCGGTACTCGGCGCGTTCCTGACGGCCCCGGCGCTGTTCCGCGGTGATGAGCTCGGTGATCCTGGTACGGCCCTGCTCGCGCAGGCTCGTGCCGCGGGCCGTGCTCGCGCTCGCCGCGAACAGGGTTCCCGCGAGGAGCGTGAGAACTGGGATGATGCTTCCCCACGCTGGACGCCGTACGCTGCTCATCGAGAATCTGCTCATCGGACAGTGCTCACCAGCGACTACGCTAACCGACAAACCACCCATGCGCGGACCGGCGCTCCGGCCGCCGGACGCCCGAGGAGATCGATCCCACCGTGGCCAAGTCCAAAGTGCGCAAGAAGGCCGTTTACACGCCGCCGCAGAAGTCCAAGGCGCCCGAGGTCAGCCCGCGCTGGCTCGTGCCCACGATGGTCGGGCTGTGGCTCATCGGCCTGATCTGGATCGCTGTCTTCTACGTGACGGCCAGCACCGGCACGGACGTGCCGTACATGACCGACCTGCACAACTGGAACCTGGGGATCGGCTTCACCGCCATCATCCTCGGTGTGATCCTGTCGACCCGCTGGCGCTGACCGCGGGTTTTCCACAGGTCGAGGATCCTCCACCCCGTCTTTCCCCAGGTTTTCCACAGCCGGTTTCCACAGCCGCCGGGGTGCGGACGCCGCCGCAGGCGGGCGGCGTCCGCGACCGCGGCTACACCGACGGGCTGAGCTCCGCCGTCCTGACCATCACCAGTGCCGCGAGCAGCGCCAGCGTGACCAGCGGCGCGCCGATGTGGAACAGGCTCCGCCGCGCGGCGGGCGCGTACGCGTAGGCCGCGGCCAGCGCCGCGCCCACCACGAGCCCGCCGACGTGGCCCTGCCAGGAGATGCCCGGGACGGAGAACGTGATCACCAGGTTGAGCACCAGCAGCACCACGATGGGGCCGACCGGCCCGCCGAGCCTGCGGCCGATCACGAAGTACGCCCCGAACAGCCCGAAGATGGCGCCGGACGCGCCGACCGCCGAGTCGCCCGGGGAGCCGACGAGGTACAGCAGCACCGAGCCGCCCAGCCCGGACAGCAGGTAGAGGGCGAGATAGCGCCAGCGTCCGAGCACCTGCTCCAGCGCGGGACCGACGGCCCACAGCGCCCACATGTTGAACAGGATGTGGGTGATGCCGAACGTACCGCCGCGCTGGTGCAGGAACATCGTGGTGAACAGCCGGTACCACTCGCCCTCGGCGACCCCGCCGAGCTCTCCGCCGGGCAGCACGCCCCGGCCGAGCATCATGAAGTCCCAGACGACCCGCCAGGACGCCAGCTCGGCGAGATACGCCGCCACGCACGCGCCGATGAGCGTGTACGTGACGACCGGCGTCGCCGACGTGGCGCCGCGCGCGCCGAGGACCGTCCGGGGGGCCGCCCTGCGGACCCCGCGGTTGCCCTCGGCGACGCACTCCGGGCACTGGTGCCCCACCGCCGCGTCCCGCATGCACTCCGGGCAGATGGAGCGGTCGCACCGGGTACAGCGCACATACGTCTCCCGCCCCGGATGCCGATAGCAGGTCGGCACCGAGGTCTCGGGGGCGGGACTGTGGTCTGAGCTCATCTGGCGCTCCGTGGGCCGATGCGGGGTCTCACCCGTCGCGGGGTCTCACTGTGGAAACGTCTAACGGCGTTCGATCGTCACCGACTGGAGGACGACGTCCTCCTGCGGGCGGTCCGCCCGGCCGGTCGGGACCGTGCCGATCCGGTCGACGACGTCGGTGCCCTCGATGACCTTGCCGAAGATGGTGTGCCGGCCGGTCAGGTGCTGGGTGTGGGCGACACTCAGCGTGATGAAGAACTGGGACCCGTTGGTCCCGGGCCCCGCGTTCGCCATCGCCAGCAGGTACGGGCGGTTGAACTTCAGGTCCGGGTGGAACTCGTCCTTGAACTGGTAGCCCGGGCCGCCGGTGCCGGTGCCCAGCGGGTCGCCGCCCTGGATCATGAACTGGTCGATGATGCGGTGGAAGATCGTGCCGTTGTAGAGCGGCGTGTCCGACTTCTGGCCGGTACGCGGGTCCATCCAGGTGCGGTTGCCCTCCGCCAGTTCGACGAAGTTCGCCACCGTCTCCGGCGCCTGCTCCGGGTAGAGCTGGAACACGATCTTGCCGAGCGACGTGTTGAACGTCGCGAAGATCTCGTTGGCCACGCTGGCCGCCTCCTCATGAGATGGGTTCTGTGACGCCTGTCGCGCGCGGTCCCGGCCATGCCCGAATACGTCACTCTGCGTGAACATATGACCACGCTCACGGGGTTTACCTCCCGTTCGCTGGGAAGGCTGCCTGACAGGACCTCGCAAACAGGGAGGTTAGCGTGTCCCTAATGATCAGTATCCGCCGGAAGCCGCAGGACGTGGTTCGCACACGGCTCGGCCGCGTCCAGGAGGCGGCCCGCCAGGGCGCCGACGTGTGCCGGCAGGGCGCCTCGAACGCGGCGGGGCGGGTCGCGCCCATCGCGGGCGAGCGCGTGATGATCGCCCGCGGCTGGAGCGCACCGAGGCTCCGGCGGGCGGCCCGGTACGTGGAGACCGGGATCGCCCCGCGGGTGAGCACGTTCCTGAGCGATGTCGCCGGACGGGTGGAACCGCCGAAGTCGGCGAAGCCCGGGCGTGGCGCCCTCATGGCGATGATGGGGGTCGTCGCGGCCGTCGGCGTGGCCGGCGCGGTGGCGACACGGCGCGGCGTCATCCGCGACCTGACCAAGGGCTCCGGTGAGCACGTGGAGGACGCCACCTCGGCCGACTCCATGACGGTCACGGGCGCCGATGTGGACGGTCAGGTCCACTCGCCGCACTGAGCACGAACAGGGGAGGGCCCGGCGTCCGCGCCGGGCCTTCGCCGTGCCGCGACCCGTGCGACGGGGGTTCCTACCAACCGGTACGGTGAACGCCATGTCGCCGAAACGCTCCATCGGGCAGGTGCTGGCGGCCCGCGCGAGGCGGCGGGCGCGTCAGGGCGTGCACACGGCCGTGCACCACGCCTGGGCGTGGATCCAGCGGCACGGGGAGATCACCCCGCACACGCCGGGCCGCCGCAGGTTCGCCTACCTGGGCGAGGGCGCGTGCATCGGCTTCCCGGTCGGCGCGATCTACGGCGAGCCGTGGATCTCGATCGGCGACCACACCCTCGTCGGCACGCACGTCACGATCTCCGCCGGGTTCGTTCCCGGCCTGGACCTCGGGCCCGACGTCATCGTCCGGATCGGCGCGAGCTGCTCGCTCGGCCGCGGCACCCACATCGTCGGCCACCAGTCCATCGACATCGGCGACGACGTCTTCACCGGCCCGAACGTCTACATCACCGACCAGAACCACACCTACGGCGACCTGCACACCCCGATCGGGCGGCAGTGGCCGGAGAACAACCCGGTCGTGATCGGCGACGGCTGCTGGATCGGCACCGGCGCGATCATCCTGCCCGGCACGCGGCTCGGCCGGAACGTGGCGGTCGCGGGCGGCGCCGTCGTCCGCGGCGAGTTCCCCGACCACTCGGTCATCGGCGGCGTCCCCGCGAAGATCCTTCGGAGCCACGACAAGGAGAACGGCTGGCAGCCGCCCCTCCGCACCAATCCCCTGATGTCCCTGGACGAGCTGGCCGCCCTCTCGGTGGACGGCCTGGAGGGCCTGCAGATCCTCCAGGACAAACTCCGCGCCGGTACCACCGGCGACGACGACGTCCTCAGCGAAGAGGCCGGCTAACGCGTCGATCGCGGCGTGTCGCCCTCATACGCAACCGCATGAGGAGCGACACGCCGCGAGTCGATGAGGGAGTGGGGGCGTGGATCAGTTGTAGCGGGCCGCCCGGCGGTCGTTGCCGTTGTACTGGGTGCCCCTCCGGTTGCCGTGGGAGCCGCCGCCGGTGCGGGGGCCTCCGCCGCGGCGGTCGCCGGACGAGTAGGAGCGGTGCTCCCCCCGGCCGCCGTCGCCCTCGCGGCGCCGGCCGCCGCCGTCCCCGCGGTCGAAGGAACGGGGGCCGCGGCCGCGACGGCCGCCCGGACGGCCGCGTCCGCCGCCCTCGCGGCGTGCCGGGCGCTCGGGGATGATCGGGCCCTCGATCGGGATGCCGGACGGCGTGCGGGCGCCGGTCAGCTTGACCAGTTCGGCGTCGCCGGTGCTCACCCGGGTGCGCGGCGCGTTGATTCCGGCGCGGCGCGTCATCGAAGACGTCGAGCGGACCTGGTGCGGCAGGACGAGCGTGACGACGGTGCCGCGCTCGCCGGCGCGGGCGGTGCGGCCCGCGCGGTGCATGTAGTCCTTGTGGTCGGCGGGCGGGTCGACGTGCATGACGAGGGTCACGTCGTCCACGTGGATGCCGCGGGCGGCGACGTCGGTGGCGACGAGGACGCTGATGGTGCCCTCGCGGAACTCGGCGAGGGTGCGGGTGCGCAGGCCCTGGCTCTTGCCGCCGTGCAGGCCCGCCGCGCGGACGCCCACCTGGACGAGCTGCTTGGCGAGCCGGTCGACGCCGTGCTTGGTGCGGGCGAACAGGATCGTCCGGCCCTCGCGGTTGGCGATCTCGGCGGTGATCGCGCTCTTCTCCTTGGGCGCGACCAGGAGGAGGTGGTGCTCCATCGTGTCGACGGACTCGTCCACCGGGCCGATCGCGTGCGTGACCGGGTCGTTCAGGTACCGCTTGACCAGGACGTCCACGTCCTTGTCGAGGGTGGCGGAGAAGAGGAGGCGCTGCCCTCCGGGCTGGGCGGCGTCCAGGATGTCGGTGACGTCGGGCAGGAAGCCCATATCGGCCATGTGGTCGGCCTCGTCCAGCACGGCGATCTCGATGTCGGACAGGTCGCAGGCGCCCTGCCGCATCAGGTCCTTGAGCCGGCCCGGGGTGGCGACGAGGATCTCGACGCCGCGGCGCAGCGCGTCGATCTGCTTGAACATCGAGGTCTGGCCGATGACGGTCTTGAAGCGGAGCCCGAGCCCGCGGCCGAGCGGCTCCAGGTTGGTCTGGACCTGCTGTGCGAGCTCGCGGGTCGGTACGAGGATCAGCGCCAGCGGACGCTTGGGGGCGGCCTTGCGGCCGGAGAGGCGGGCGAGCAGCGGCAGGCCGAACGCGAGGGTCTTGCCGGAGCCGGTCTTTCCGCGCCCGAGTACGTCGCGCCCGGCCATGACGTCGGGGATGGCGGCGGCCTGGATCGGGAACGGGGCCTCGATGCCCTGGCGGCCCAGGGCGCTCACCAGCGCGGCCGGAAGGCCGAGCTCAGCGAAGGTGGGAACCCGCTCCTCGTCCGCGGTGGCGGGCATGGACGGGTTCTGTGCAGCGGCAGCTGTGGTCACGCATTACCTTCCGAGAGGGGGGCACGTCTCGGGAGGCACCACGGTATGAGTGGGCTGCAAGGACGAGCCTGACGCCAAGGGCGGCGCCGAAGAGTGATTCCTAGAGTCTAACGTCGCCGGAGGACGTCCTTATGCCCCGTCCCAGAGGGAACATTCGTCATCTCGTGCTCAGCAGGCACACGAGATGCCCGTGACGGGTGCCGTGAGCGGGTCGGGCGAACGGTGCGTGACGCCACCGTCACCGGTCTCCACAGGGAATCCTTCGCGCGCCCAGTACTCGAACCCGCCGATCATCTCCTTCACCGGACGGCCGAGCTTCGCGAACTCCAGTGCCGCCTTCTGCGCGCCGTTGCACCCCGGGCCCCAGCAGTAGACGACGACGGTCACGTTCCGAGGGATCAACGCCTCGGCGCGCTCGGCGATTCCGGCGGTCGGCAGGTGGACCGCGCCCTGGATGTGGCCCTGCGCCCAGCTCTCGGCGCTCCGGGTGTCGACGACGACGATGTCCCGCGCTTGGGCGGCGAGGTCGGCGGCCACATCGGACACGTCCGTCTCGAAGGCCAGGCGGGCGGCGAAGTGCCGGCGCGCCTCGGCGGCGGTCGCCGCGGGAACGGCGGTGACGTTCATGATGATGGCTCCCTTCGTTCTCGGACGACTCGATCCTCGACGTCGGGGCGGGGCATCGGGAAGTGGCGTGAACGCCGGGTATCGCTAAGATCTCGCCATGCCCGCTCCCCCGTCCCACCGGCACACGGTGTCGGTGCTCGCGTTCGACGGCATGGCGCCGTTCGAGCTGGGCACGGTCGTCGAGGTGTTCGGCCTGCCGCGGCCCGAGCTGGACGTCCCCTGGTACGACCTGCGCGTGTGCTCGCCGGAACGCGGCCCGATGCGCGCCGTCGGCGGCTTCACGATGACCGCGGAGCACGGTCTGGACGCGTTCGCGTCAGCGGACACCGTGCTTGTCGTCGCCGTCCCCGACGTCCGGAGCGAGCCGCCGCCCGAGGTCGTCGCGGCGCTGCGGGAGGCGCACGGGCGCGGCGCGCGGGTCGTGTCCATCTGCTCGGGCGCGTTCGCCCTCGCCGCCGCCGGCCTGCTGGACGGACGCGCGGCCACCACGCACTGGCGGTACGCGGGCCTGCTGCGGCGCCGCTATCCGAAGGTCCGCGTGACGCCGGACGTCCTCTATGTGGACGGCGACGACGTGCTCACCGGAGCGGGCAGCGCCGCCGGGCTCGACATGTGCCTGCATCTCGTCCGCAAGGACCACGGCGCGCGGGTCGCCAACGCGGTGGCGCGCCGGCTCGTCGTCCCGCCGCACCGGGACGGCGGCCAGGCGCAGTTCGTGGAGGCCGCCGTGAGCCCGCCGGGGGAGGACGACCCGGTCGCACGCGCCATGGCCTGGGCGCTCGCCCATCTCGCCGAGCCGATCACGGTCGCGCGGATGTCCCGCGAGGCGCGCCTCGCGCCCCGCACCTTCATCCGGCGCTTCAACCGGCAGACCGGGACGAGCCCGGTCCGCTGGGTGATCAAGCAGCGGGTCCTGGCGTCCCTCCCGCTGCTGGAGGACGGCACGGCGCCGATCGAGGAGATCGGCGCGGCCGTCGGATTCGAGAGCCCCGCGACGTTCCGGCACCATTTCGCCCGGGCGATGAGGACATCGCCGTCCGCCTACAGGCGCACCTTCCGCGTCACCGTCTGATCGGACCGCCGACCCTGCGAGCGGATCAGGGGCAGATGAGGCAGTAGAGCATCTGGTCGGCGGCGCGCGCCCGGCGGGCGATCCCGACGAGCGCGTCGATGATGGGACGCAACTCGTCGGCCTCGTTCCAGGTGTCCCGCCAGCCGATGAACTCCTCGATGTTCGCCCAGACGAAGGCGACGTCGTCGAGGGTGGCCTCGGTCGCGCCCGCGAGGGTGTCCCGGACGGACACGTCCAGCTCCACGAGGAACACGTCGCCGTCTTCCGGGGTCAGCAGTTCGGGGCCGGGGATGTGGTCGACGGGGATGTCCCCCGACACCATCATCTGTTCGTAAGGGCGGCCCGACAGCAGCGTCACGAGCTTCCCCAGGATGACGACCGGGTCGATGCCCTTCAGGTCGACCGCCTCGGCGTCGGGATGCGCCTCGGCCGCCGTGAACAGGTCGTCGACGAACGCCAGGGCCGTGGACCGGTCGGGTGCCCGGAAGTAGTCGCACAGCACGCCCACGAGATCACCCCCATGCTCCGGAGTGGACGTTGAGGACGTTAGCGGGCCGAAGGAGGAGGTCGGCGGCCGGATACGGTCAGCCGTCCCGGAAGTCCCTCCGGCCCTGTCCTGACCGATGCATCTACTCACTGTCAAGCGAGTGTTGCGTTCTCGACGCCGTGGGTGCGAGAACGTCCCGGGGACATCGGAGGCAAGGTCAGCGCGGACGGGCCGCGGGCGGGCCGGGCCGGGGCGGCCGGCCGGACGAGATGTCTCCATGATCGTTTCGGTCCGGACCGGAATTCCGCGAGAGGGTCCGGAGCCGGGCCGGTGCCGGACAAAGTTCCGGCTCGATCGTTGATCATCCGGAAGCCCTTTGTTAATCTGCCCGGCGGCCGGGTAAACGGCGCCTTTCACTGCAAGTGAGAGGTCGAGTTCGCTCCGCAACGATTTTCCTGACAGACAACAAATAAAGCCGTTCTTGTGATCCAGGCCGACACAATCGGCCACGCACACCTTCAGCTACACCCGACCCCAGAAGTAGTCAGGTGAACGGTACAAGTAAATGACAGTCCAACCACAGGCATCTTCTGCCGACAAAGAAGTCGGCGGCACCTTGGGAAAGCGGATTCTGGCGTTCGCCGGCAGCCCGCTGTTCCGCGGTGACGCCCAGGTACTCCACGGACCCAACCCCTACCGCCGGATGCTCGTCCCCGGCTCGCTGGCCGAGCCGGACTTCGACCGGCCGCCGGGGCCCGGCGACTGGTCCACTCACCGCTCCCTCGCCGCACACCGGTTACTCGGCACCTTCTACGAGTCCGAGACGGTGCTGCTTCCCGAACAGGGCCTCGACGGGCTGTACGAAGACTTCGACCTCTTCTACGGGCGAGAGCTGAAAGAAATCCGGGAAGGCTCCCTCTCAGAACTGGAACGTTTCGCGTTCGGCTGCCTGGACGACGCGGTGGACGTCAGCGGCGCCGCCGCCCCCGACGTGCTGGACGCCTACTTCCAGCATGTGGTGGGCGAGGCCGCGGCCGGGCCGTCGCCCGCGCTGGCCGCCATCGCGAACGCCCGCGACAGGGAGCGCGCCGCCGACCTGTACCTGGTGCAGCTGGCACTGGACGGGCTGACCGAGGCGTCCGCCATGTCGCGCAACCTCGCCGGCGCCTACGGCCCCGAACAGTCGGCCCTGTTCAAGATATTCATCGACGAGTTCGGCTACGGGGTCTACGAGTCCAAGCACACCACGATCTTCGCCAAAATGCTGCGCAGCCGCGCGATGGCGACACATGTCCACGCGTACTGGAACTTCTATCTGGCCGGTCCGCTGGCGACGAACAACTACTATTACTACCTGTCCCGCGACCATGCGAAATTCTTCCGCTACGCGGGCGCCGTCACCTATGCGGAGGCGGTGTTCGCGCCCGCCTTCGTGGAAATGGTGAAGGTCTTCCGGGACATATTCGGCGATGCCGTCGATCTGCATTACTGCGACGAGCACGCGCATATCGACGAGCATCACGGGCGCATCACCCGCGAGCAGGTGCTGCTGGCCCTGGCCGGGCGGCACGGGCCGCGGGTCGTCCCCGAGCTGCTGCGCGGCGTCGCCGAGGCACGGCTGGTCGGCGGTTGGTTCGAGGAGGACACCGCGGCCCAGATCCGCTGGTCCGACGGGCTCGCCCGGGCCCGGGAACTCGCCGGCGACACGCGGACCGAGGGCGCACCGCGGCGGATCGTCCTGACGCCCGGCGCCCCGTTCGGCACCCGCAACCATGACGACGCCATGGTCCTGGAGATCGAGCGCGGCGAGGCCGACCTCGTCACCACCCCGACCGGGCCACCCGAGCGGATGGCCCGCGGCGACGTCGTGCTGATCCCCGCCGGGCGGCTCTACGGGGTGCGGCCGGCGGCGTCCGAGACCGTCTGCCTGCTCCACACCGCGGCCCCCGGCTGACACGTCCCGCTCCCTGAACGCTCCCGGGTCCCGTCACGCCCCACCCCGACTGCCCGCGCCATGCCCTGTGCCGTCCCCGCCCGTCACCGGCCGCGCCCGAACGACAAGAGGAGCCGATGGCACGCGTCATCGTGATGGATCTGAGCCGGCACAACACCGTGATGGTCGGCCATGACCGCTATTTCGTCCTGCATTCGGACGGGCGGGCGCTGCTCGTCCGCGACCACTGCCCGCACCGGGGCGGCCCGCTGAGCCTCGCCCGCCGCACCCCCGACGGGCGGCGGCTGAGCTGCCCGTGGCACGGCACCCGGGTCGGCGTCGCGGCCGTGAAGCGGTCCTGCCTGCCGATGGTGCGCAGCGGGGACGAGGCCGTCGTCGTGCTTCCGGACGGCGACGGCGCCCCCGTGTCGGTCGTCCGCAAGGAGATCCTCGCCAACCTGCCGCCCGACCCGACCCACCAGGCCGAGGGGGCCGAGTGCCGATGAAGACCACCGACACCCGCGACGAGCCGAAGCTCGCCGAGTTCCTCAGATGGGGACGCGAGCTGCACCATCAGGGACGTTACGAGGACGCCGCCCGGGCGTTCGAGCTCATCCTCGGCCTCGACCGCGACAACGAGGAGGCGCTGGTCGGGCGGAACCGGGCGGTCCGCAGGGCCGTTCCCCGCTGGCACTGGGAGATGCTGCACGACGAGGAGCGCGCCGAGCTCTACGACCGGGCGATCCGGCAGGCGGTGGCGTCCGCCCCGGACGCGCTCGTCCTCGACATCGGCGCCGGGTCGGGCCTGCTGGCGATGATGGCGGCGCGGGCCGGGGCGCGGCAGGTGGTGGCGTGCGAGGGACAGCCGTCCGTCGCGGAGACCACGTCGCGGGTGGTCCGGGTCGCCGGGTACGACGACGCGGTCTCCGTCGTGTCGAAGATGTCCACCCGGATGACGGTGCCGCAGGACCTGCCGAGGCGCGCCGGCCTGCTGGTCACCGAGATCGTCGACTGCGGGCTGCTCGGCGAGGGCATCCTCGGCACGATCGCGCACGCCCGCGAGCATCTGCTCGCCCAGGACGCGACGATCATGCCGTCGCGGGGACGGATCATCGCGCAGCTCGTCGAGAGCGAGCCGCTGCACCGCAAGAACCACGTCGGGAAGCTGTACGGGTTCGACCTGGCGCCGTTCAACAGGCTGTCCACGCTGGAGTACTTCGACTCCCGGCTGCACCGGCACGAGCACCGGACGCTCTCCGACCCGCTGCCGGTGTTCGACTTCGACTTCTACACCGCCGACGCGCGGCCCCGGCGCGCCGAGCTGCGGGTCCGCCCGACGGCGGCGGGGAAGCTGCACGCGATCGCGTTCTGGTTCGAGATGGAACTGCTGCCGGGCATCACGATCGGCAACGCGCCCGGGCACGACTCGCACTGGAAGCAGGCGATCCAGTGCCTGCCCGTCCCGCTGCACGTCCAGCCGGGGGAGCCGGTCGTGCTGGAGGCGTCCCACGACGGTGAGTGCGTGCGTTTCGACGTGGACGCCGGGTTCGAGGTGGAGGCATGACGACCACGACGACGAGCGCGCTCGCCGCGTACTGCGGACAGCGGATCTTCCAGCCGGGGCCGGACGTCTTCATCGCCGGCAACCCGTTCCTGCGTCCGATCGGCCCGCCCGGCGCCGCCGACCGGGACTTCTCCGTACCGGCGACCGAGGCGGAGTTCCTCGGCGGCGGGCAGCTCACCGCCGGGCGCGTGCTCTGCAACGCCTACGAGAGCGACATGATCCTGCTGCCGGCCGCCGGGCTGGCCTCCGCGAAGGACGACTTCGACCTCTTCTACGGCGACGAGGTGCGGGCGCTGCGCGACACCGTCCGGCCGGGCCTGGAGCGGTACGCGTTCTCCTTCCTGGACGACGCCGTCACCGTGCCGCCGGTGACGACACTGGACGAGCTGCAGGCGTACTTCCTCGCCGAGGTCGGAGGCGCGGGCGCGCCCGCCGACGCGTCCGGCGCCAACCCGGCGGTGGACGCGGCCGCCCCGGTGACCGGCACCATGCGGGCGATCACCGAGTGCCGGAACGCGGAGGACGCGGCGGCGCTGCACCTCATCCAGCTCGCGCTGGACGCGCTGACCGAGGCGTCCGCCATGGCGCGCAACCTCGGCGGGTCGTACGGGGTCGAGCAGTCCGAGCTGTTCAAGATCTTCAACGACGAGTTCGGGTACGGGGTCTACGGCGCCAAGCACAGCACGATCTTCAAGGAGATGCTGGCCAGTGTCGGGCTGCGCACCGACGTGCACGCCTACTGGAACTTCTACCTGACCAGCTCCCTGGTCGGCGTCAACTACTTCAACTGGCTCACCGAGGACCACCGCGGCATGTTCCGCTACATGGCCGCGGTGACCTACCTGGAGTGGCTGTTCGCACAGGGGTTCGCCGACACGGGCGCCATGCTCCGTGCCGTCTACGGCGACCGGGTGGACGCCAAGTACTGCGACGAACACGCCCACATCGACGTCCATCACGGACGGATGACCTACGAGAACCTGCTGCTCGGCCTCGCCCGCACACACGGCGAGCTGGTGATCCCCGAACTGGTGCGCGGCATCGAGGACACCAAGCTGCTGCTGCGCCTCGGCGACGCCGACTTCCGCGCGCAGATCACCTGGGCCGACACGCTCGCCGAGCACACCGAGCAGGGCGCCGCGCTGGCGTCCGCGGCGATGGACGACGCCGTGACCAGCACCCTTCGTCCGGACAGCCCGTTCTGTACCGGCGTTCAGGAAACCGACCGGCTCGTCGAGGTCACCTCCGGCGAGGTGGACGTCTACGCGTGGGCGACCGAGAACCCGCACCGGCTCGGGACCGGCGACGTGCTGCTGGTGCCGCGCAGCCGCCTGCACGGCCTGAAGGCCGCGTCGCCCGAGGCCCGCGTGACCGTGCGAACCGTCGAAAGGACGTCCCGGAATGGCTGAGAACTCCCCCGTCGGCTCGTACACCGAGTGGGACCCGCTCGAAGAGGTGATCGTCGGCGTCATCGACGGCGCCGCCGTCCCGCCGTGGCACCCGGCGATCGAGGCGACCGTGCCGCCCGAGGCCTGGGACTTCTACCGCCGCAACGGCGGCGGCGGTTTCCCGCAGGAGCAGGTCGAGGCGGCCCACGAGGAGCTCGAAGGGTTCGTGTCGATCCTCGAAGGCGAGGGGGTCACGGTCCGGCGGCCCGACCCGGTCGACCAGTCCCGCTCCTTCGGGACGGCCGACTGGACGTCCACCGGCGGGTCGTCGCACACCTTCCCCCGCGACATCGCGCTGATCGCCGGCGACCAGATCGTCGAGGCGACGATGGGCTGGCGGTCGTACTACTTCGCCACCCACCCCTTCCGGACGATCTTCAAGGACTACTTCCGGCGCGGCGCCCGCTGGGTCGCCGCGCCGAAACCGCAGCTCACGAACGACTCCTACAACCCCGGCTACGCCGCCGCCAAGCCCGCGGCACCGTCCCCGGGCGACCCGTTCCCGGACGCGACGTCCGTCATCACCGAGTTCGAGCCGATCGTGGACGCGGGCGACTTCATGCGGTTCGGCCGGGACATCCTCGTCCAGCGCAGCCACGTCACCAACCGGTTCGGCATCGAGTGGGTGCGGCGCCTGCTCGGCGACGAGTTCCGGGTGCACGAGGTGGCCTTCATGGACGACCACCCGATGCACCTGAACGCCACGTTCGTGCCGCTGCGCCCCGGCCGGGTGCTGATCAACCCCGAGCGGGTGCCGGAACTGCCGGAGATGTTCGCCGGCTGGGACGTGCTGATCTGCCCCGAGCCGGCGATCCCCGCCGACCAGACGATGTACTTCTGCAGCCGCTGGATCGCGATGAACACCCTGATGCTCGACCAGGACCGGATCTTCGTCGAGGCCCAGGAGACCGAACTGCTGCGGCTGCTGGAGAAGGAGGGCTTCACCCCCATCCCCGTCCCGTTCCGGACGGTCAACACGTTCGGCGGCGGCTTCCACTGCGCCACCCTCGACGTCCGCCGCCGCGGCGGTCCCGAAGACCTTTTCTCCTGACAGCGATCGAGGTTCGTATGCCGTATGACGCGCGCGCGGGCGACGAGCGTCCGCTGCTTCTGCTGGTCGCGAGCAGTTACTGGGTCTACCGCAGGTACATCCTGGAGTCGGTGTCGGCGCGGTACAGGCTCTGGCTGCTGAATCCCACCCCGGCCACCTGGGAGGACCCCTACATCGCCGGGCACACCGTCGTCGACTGCCTCGACCTGGACAAGCTGACGGCGGCGGCGCGCGAGGTGGCCCGCGACCACGAGGTCGCCGGGGTCTTCTGTTACGACGAGGTCTACATCGAGACGTCCGCGCACCTCAGCGCGGCGCTCGGCTTCCCCGTCCTCGATCCGGACGCGGTGGCGCGGTGCCGCGACAAGTCCGCCACTCGGGCGGTGCTGGCGGACGCCGGGTTCCCGCAGCCCGCGTCCCGCGCCGTGGCGTCGCTGGCGGAGGCCCGCGCGTTCGCCGGCGAGATCGGTTACCCGATCATCGTCAAGCCGCGGAACCTCGGCGGCAGCCTCGGCCTCAGCAAGGTCGAGCGGCCGGACGACCTGGACGCCGCGTTCGCGCTCACCGACGGGACGCGGATGGGCGGCATCCGCCAGTTCGGCGACTACGTGATCGTGGAGGAGTTCCTCGACGGCCCCGAGATCTCCGTCGAGTGCGTGCTGTTCAAGGGGGAGTGCACGCCGCTGATCGTGGCGCGCAAGGTGCTCGGCGGCAGCGGCGACCTGGCCTTCGAGGAGATCGGCCATGACGTGGACGCGAACGACCCGCTGCTGTCCGACGCGGAGTTCCACGACACGCTGACCCGCGTCCACGCCGCCGTCGGGTTCACGGACGGGTTCACGCACATCGAGTTCAAGCTGACCCCGGACGGCGCGAAGCACGTCATCGAGATCAACGTCCGGCTGGGCGGCGGGATGATCCCGTATCTCGGGCTGCTGACGTCCGGTGTCGACGCGCCGCTCGCTGCGGCCGACGTCGCGGTGGGACGTCCCCCGGCCGTGGCGTTCCCGAAGCCGCGGAAGGCGGCGTCGATCCGGTTCGCCTATCCCCCGTACGACATGGAGATCATCTCGGCGACGGCGCACCCGGAGCTGATGCGCCCGCCGGTCGCGGAGGTCGAGGTCGGAGCCGAGCCGGGGATGCGGATACGGCGGCCACCGCACGGCCTGGCCCGCTGCGGCTACGTGATCGCGGTCGGGGAGACGCTGGCGGAGACCCGTGCCGCCGTCCCGGACGCCGCCCGGTACTTCACGTTCGAGGGCACCCCGCTGGAGACGTCGACGTGACCGCACCGAAGGGCGAGGACACGGCGGCCGGGCACCCGACGATCCTCGCCACGCTGCGCGAAATGAACGGCACGGTCCGCATCCTCGTTCTCGGCAACCTGATCAGCAACCTGGCGGCGTTTCTCAACGCGTTCCTCGTGCTGTTCCTCACCGGCGAGGGCTTCAGCGCGTGGGAAAGCGGCGTCGTGCTGACCGCGCTGATGATCGGCCGGATCTCCGGGTCGGCGGTGGGCGGCGCCGCCGCCGACCGCGTCGGCTACCGCTGGGTCATCGTCGGCTCGATGGCGGGCACGGCGGTGCTGACCGCGGCGCTCGTGCACGTGCCGAACGTGTGGGCCGGCGCGCTGGTCGCCGGGGGAGCGGGGCTGACCGCGCAGGCGTACCGGCCGGCCGCGATGGCATGGGTCGTCGAGCTGACGCCCAAGGACCGGCACGTAATGGTCTTCTCGGTGCTGCGGCTGACGTTCAACGTCGGCTCGACGGTCGGCCCGCTGGGCGCGGCGCTGCTGCTGACCTACACCTCCTACGGCGCACTGTTCTATGTGGACGCGGCCACGTCGCTGGCGTTCGGCGTCGTCGCCTACGCGGCGCTACGGTCGGACACCGAGCCCGAGCGCGGGGGCGGCGGATCCGGCGGCGAGCGCGGCGGGTACGGGCAGGTGCTGGCCGACCGGCGGTTCATGCTCGTCGTGCTCGGGCTCTTCTTCACCGCGGTGGCCTACATCCAGTCGTCGGCCGCCCTACCGCTGTTCGTCACCGGGTCCGGGCACGACGAGCGTGTCTTCGCGATGCTGCTGACCGTCAACGGGGGCATCGTCATCACTTTCGAGGTGCTGCTGTCCAAATGGCTCCAGCGGCTGCCGATCGGGCTGCCGATGACGCTCGGCATGGCGACGCTGGGCATCGGCCATCTGCTGTACACCGGCCCCACGCCGGTCGCGCTGCTCCTGCTCGCGACGGTCGTGTGGACGTTCGGGGAGATCATCGCGGCGCCGTCCATGATGGCCTACCCCGGCCTGGTCGCGCCGACCGCGCTGCGCGCCCGCTACATCGCGGCGGCGACGATCCCGCAGCAGGCCGGCTACGCCCTCGGCCCCATGATCGGCGTCGCGGCATGGCACGCGTGGGGCTCGGGCGTCTGGGTGCTGACCGGGGCGTTCGGGCTCATGGCCGCCGGCTTCGTCGCCGCCGGCGCCGGGCTGGCGGGGCGGCGCCCGGCGGACGAGCCGGGGCCCGCCCTCGAGCCCGCCACCGCAGGCGAGGCCGGCGAATGACGCAGGACGGCCTGTGCCGGGGACGGCGCGCGACGCGGGACGACGCGGCCGCAGAACGAACGGATCGACCCGAACAGAAGGTGACCTCCATGGACAAGCCAGTCGTCGCGATCGTGCGGCCTTTCACCTCGGCGGCGATGGTCGCCCCCGCGCTGCGGAAGGCGGGGTTCAGCCCGGTGGCTCTGATGGACTACACGGGCCCCGCGCTGGCACCGCTGCACTCCTCGCACGACCCCGGCGAGTACGACGCGGTCATCAACCATCACGGCGACATGGCGGAGACGATCGCCCGGCTCGGCGCGCTGAAGCCGATCGCCGTGATCCCCGGAGTCGAGGCGGCGCTGCGGCTCGCGCAGGAGTGCTCTGACGCGCTCGCGCCGGAGTTCTCCAACGACCCGGCGCGGGTCGACGCCCGGCGCCACAAGTACCTCATGCATCAGGCGCTGGCCGCGGCCGGGCTGCCCGTCCCCCGCCAGATCTCCACGACCGACCCGGACGAGGTCGCCGCCTGGATCGACCGCGAGGGCCTCGCCGGCAAGGACCTGGTCGTCAAGCCGCCCACGAGCGCCGGCACCGTGGGGGTGAGCCGCGCGCCGGGCGGACAGGGATGGCGCGAGCTGTTCACCGCCATGCTCGGTACCCGCGACAAGCTGGACGTGCTGGCCGAGGAGGTCCTCGTCCAGGAACTGATGACCGGCACCGAGTACGCCATCGACACCGTCAGCCACGACGGCAGGCACTCGATCACCGACATGATCAAGTACCGGCGGGTGCCGTACGGCGAGGGCATCGCCGTCTACGACTTCGTCGAGTGGCTGCCCTACGACACCGCCGCGTACGGCGAGCTGATCGACTACGGGCTCGCCGCGCTGGACGCGGTCGGGCTGCGCAACTGGGCGGCGCACACCGAGATCATGATGACGCCGGACGGGCCGCGGCTGCTGGAGGTCAACGCGCGGCTGGCGGGCGCGGGGAACCCGGCGGTGACCGAGATCGCCACCGGGGAGAGCCAGGTCACCCGGATCGTGGACGTGTGCCGGGGCCTCGGCCCGCAGATGCCGCCCGGTTACACGCTGCGGCGCAACGTCATGGCGGTGTTCCTGATGTCGCACTCCACCGGGATCGTCCGCAACGCCGAGATCTACGACCAGGCCCGCGACCTGCCCAGCTACCACTCGCCGGTCCACGTGGTGCGCACCGGCGACCACGTGGACGCCAGCACCGACCTGTTCGCCAGCATGACGATGGGGTACATCATCCTCGCCCACGAGAGCGCGGAGCAGATCCACGCCGACCGGGAGGCCATCCGGAAGATCGAGCAGGACCTGGTCGTCGACACGGCGGAGGTCCGCTGATGGTCACCTCGCGCTACCTGGACGACCCGCGCCTCACGGACGTCATGGCGGACGTGGAGATGCCGCCGCTCCTGGGCGAGGCGTGGAGCGGACGCCTGCTGCCGCGTCCCCTGTTCTCCTCGCGGGAGCGGACCCGGCGGGCGGCCGCCGACGTCGCCGACCTGTTCGGGCTGCTCACGTCCCTCCCGGACCGGCTGTTCGGCGGCGACCGCCGCGCGTTCTGCGCCGCGGTCGGCGCGGACGAGCGGCGGGCCGCGCTGATGACCCGGCTCGACGGCGAGCCCGTCCTGTGCGGACGCGCCGACCTCCACGACGACGGCGAGCGGTTCCGGCTGCTGGAGTTCAATGTCGGCAGTGAGCTGGGCGGCGTCGACATCAGCGAGGTCAACCGGGCCCTGCTCGGCACCAAGGTGTTCGCCGAGTTCGCCGAGGAGCACGGCCTGTCGACGGTCGACACGCCGGCGGTGCTCGCGCGGCAGTTCGTCCAGGCCACGCAGAAGGAGGCGCCCGTCGTCGCCACGGTGGAGGGCATCGGCGGCATCGCCCCGTACGAGGCGCTCCACCGGTCGTTCCAGGAGTCGATGAAGCGGCACGGCATCGAGCTGGTCTTCGGCGAGCTCGACCAGGTGCGGGAGAGGAACGGCCGGCTGTACCTGCACGACCGTCCCATCGACCTCGTTCTGCGGTACTTCTCCGCCCACCAGGTGGTGCGGGATCCGCGCAACGCCGAGCCCGCCGAGGCGGTGATGCGCGCCCATGAGAAGGGCCGGGTCGTGCTGTGGACTCCCTTGTCGTCGTCCATGTTCTCCTACAAGAGCTGCCTGCCGCTGCTCTCCGACCCCGATCTGCGCGCCGACCTGCCGCCGGAGGCGAACGCCCTCATCGACCGGCTGCTGCCGTGGACCCGGAAGCTCACGCCCGACCTGGTCGACCTCGTGCGGGACGAGCGGGAGCGGCTGATCCTGAAGCCGGTAGCGGGCCTGTCCGGGCGGGGCATCCGCGCCGGCTGGGACCGGACGGACGCCGAGTGGGCGGAGACGGTCGCCGAGTGCGCGCGCGAGGACTTCATCGTCCAGCGCCGCGTCGCCCCGGTGCTGGAGCCGGTGCGGGACGTGGAGTCCGGCGCGGTCTCGGACTGGCTGGCGGTGTGGGGCCTGTTCGTCTTCCCGGAAGAGTACGGCGGCGTATGGTGCAGGACCGTCCCGTCCGGTGCCGCGTCCGTGGTGAACCTCGGCACCAAGGGGGCCCGGGTCTCCTCCGCGTTCCACTACTGACCGCCGGTCCGCCGGCGGGGTCTTCGGCGTCCCGTCGGCGGCCGGCTGTGCAATGCGTGCCCAATTCGGATGAGTTGCCGCAGTTCACCCAATTTGGTACTTCCCGTGCACCGGCGCCCTGGTTAGCATCACGCTGCCCACCTCGATGGAGAGGACCCCCCGCCATGCACAGACGCATTCTCGGCGTACTCGCCGCCGCGTTCCTCGGCGCCGCGACGATCACCGCCGGCCCGTCCACCGCGTCCGCCGCCCCCGCCCCGGCCAAGGCCGCCGTCGACTTCACCGGGATCGTCGCCCTCAGCAACTGCTCCGGCTCCCTCGTGCGCGCGCCCGGCGCCGCCGACAGCGATCCGGCGCTCGTGCTCACCAACGGGCACTGCTACGAGGGCGGCATGCCGGGCGCAGGCCAGGTGATCACGAACCGGTCGTCGAGCCGCACGTTCACGCTCCTCCGCCCCAACGGCAGCGGGTCGCTCGGCACGCTGCGCGCGACGACGATGCTGTACGCGACTATGACCGACACCGACGTGGCCCTGTACAAGCTGAACAGGAGCTACGCGAGCATCCGCCAGTCCTACGGCGTTCCCGCCCTGGAGCTGTCGCTCCAGCACCCGGCGGCCGGGACGGATCTGCGCGTCGTCTCCGGTTACTGGCGGCGGATCTACTCCTGCAGCCTGGACGGCTTCGCCTACCGTCTCCGCGAGTCCCAGTGGACGTGGAAGGACTCGCTGCGTTACACGTCCGAGTGCGACACCATCGGCGGCACCTCGGGCTCGCCGGTCGTCGACGCCGCCTCCGGCAAGGTCATCGGCGCGAACAACACGCTCAACGAGAGCGGGCAGCGCTGCACCCTGAACAACCCGTGCGAGGTCGACCAGTCCGGCAACGTCACGGTGCACGAGGGCATCGGGTACGCCCAGGAGACCTACATCCTGGCCGCCTGCATCGCCCCCGGAAGCGTGATCGACTACAACCGCCCCGGCTGCCTCGTCCCGCGCGGCTGACCGCCCGCTCGGGATCCGGCTCGTCCCACCGGCCCGCGGCCTCTGAAGGCCGCGGGCCGCGCTGTGAGCGACATAACGACGGCAGGTAGTACTACGGCTTGTAGTATTTCTGACAGGATGTAGTACTACAGCTTGTAGTGGACGAGCCGGAGAGGCACCCGCCATGGACACGGTCGACATCGCCCGGTGGCAGTTCGGGATCACCACCGTCTACCACTTCCTGTTCGTCCCGCTGACGATCGGGCTCTCCGCGCTCGTCGCGGTGCTGGAGACGGCCTGGCTGCGGACCGGCCGGACCGCCTACCTGCGGGCGGTCAAGTTCTGGGGCAAGCTCTTCCTGATCAACTTCGCGATGGGGATCGTCACCGGCATCGTGCAGGAGTTCCAGTTCGGCATGAACTGGAGCGACTACTCCCGGTTCGTCGGCGACATCTTCGGCGCACCGCTGGCGATCGAGGGGCTGCTCGCGTTCTTCGTCGAGTCGACCTTCCTCGGCCTGTGGATCTTCGGCTGGGACCGGCTGCCGAAGCGCGCGCACCTCGCCTGCATCTGGATCGTGCACGTCGGGACGCTGCTGTCGGCGTACTTCATTCTCGCCGCGAACTCCTGGATGCAGCACCCCGTCGGCTACCGCGTCGACCACGAGACCGGACGGGCCGTCCTCACCGACTTCTGGGCCGTCCTCACCAACCCGACGCAGCTGGTCGCGTACCCGCACACGATCACGGCCGCGTTCGTCACCGGCGGCATGTTCATGGCCGGCGTCAGTGCCTGGCACCTCGCCCGGCGCAGGAACGTCGAGGTCTTCAGGCCGTCGCTGAAGCTCGCGCTCGTCGTCACCGCGATCGCGTCCATCGGCGTCGCGATCTCCGGCGACATGCAGGGCAAGGTCATGACCGAGCAGCAGCCGATGAAGATGGCCGCCGCCGAGGCCCTGTACGAGACCGAGCAGCCCGCGTCGTTCTCCGTCCTCACGGTCGGGACGCTCAACGGCGACGAGGAGGTCTTCGGGATCAAGGTCCCGCACGTCCTGTCGTTCCTGGCGACGGGCAGCCTCGACGGCGAGGTCAAGGGGATCAACGACGTCCAGGCCGCCGAGGAGGCCCGGTACGGGCCCGGCGACTACCGCCCGATGATCCCGGTCGCCTACTGGAACTTCCGGATCATGGTCGGGGTCGGGATGCTCACCGCGCTCGTCTCGCTGGCCGGGCTCTGGATGCTGCGGCGCCGCCGGCTGCCGTCCAGTCCGTGGGTGTACCGGATCGGCATGCTGTCGCTCACGCTCCCGTTCATCGGCAACTCCGCCGGATGGGTCTTCACCGAGATGGGCCGGCAGCCGTGGTCGGTGTTCGGCGTCATGAAGACGTCCGCGAGCGTCTCACCCGGGGTGTCGGCGTCCTCGATGCTCATCTCGGTCGTCTCGCTGACCGCGCTGTACGCCGTCCTGCTGGTCATCGAGTCGGGACTGATGCTCAAGTACGCCAAGGCCGGGCCGCCTTCGGAGGACGAGGTGCTGCCGCCTCCGCCCGGCGCCGGCGATTCCGAGTCCGAGCGCTCGCTCGCGTTCGCCTACTGACGGGAACCGGTCATGGAACTCACCACCGTCTGGTTCATCATCATCGCCTTCCTGTGGGCCGGCTACTTCTTCCTGGAAGGGTTCGACTTCGGCGTCGGGATGCTGCTGCCCGTCCTCGGCCGGGACGACGTCGAACGGCGCGTCGTCATCAACACCATCGGCCCGGTGTGGGACGGCAACGAGGTCTGGTTCATCGTCGCGGGCGCCGCCACCTTCGCCGCGTTCCCCGAGTGGTACGCCACCCTGTTCAGCGGCTTCTACCTGCCGCTGCTGACGATCCTGCTCGCGCTGATCATCCGCGGCGTCGCGTTCGAGTACCGGGGCAAGCGGGACGACGCGCGCTGGCGCTCCCGCTGGGACAAGGCGATCTTCTGGGGCAGCCTGCTGCCCGCGTTCCTGTGGGGCGTCGCGTTCGCGAACATGGTGCGGGGCGTGCCGCTCGACGCGGACCACGAGTACGCCGGGACGCTCGCCGACCTGCTCGGCCCGTACGCGCTGCTCGGCGGGCTCACCACGATGACCCTGTTCCTCCTGCACGGGGCGGTGTTCCTCGCGCTGAAGACGTCAGGGGAGATCCGCTACCGGGCGCGCCGCGTGGCCGGCCTCGCCGCGGTGGCGGCCATCACCGCCGGCGGGAGCTTCCTGCTGATCACGCAGATCCAGCACGGCAGGCCGGTGACGTGGGCGACCGCCGCGGGCGCCGCCGCCGGGCTGCTCCTCGCCGCCGCCGCCAACCGGCGCGGCCGGGAGGGCTGGGCGTTCGTCGGCACCGGCGCCGCCATCGTGCTCGCGGTCGCGACCCTGTTCCTGTCGCTGTTCCCGGACGTGCTGCCGTCCACCCTCGGCACCGGCTCGCTCACGACGTCGAACGCCGCCTCGTCCGCCTACACGCTCAAGATCATGACGTGGGCGGCGGCCGTGTTCACGCCGGTCGTGATGATCTACCAGGGCTGGACGTACTGGATCTTCCGGAAGCGGATCGGCACGTCCCACATCCCCGCGCGGAAGCCGGTCGCATGAAGCCCCTCGACCCCCGCCTGCTGCGGTACGCCCGGACGACGCGTCTCTTCCTCGCGGCGTCCGTGGTCCTCGGCGCCGCCACCGCCGGGCTGATCATCGCGCAGGCGACACTGCTCGCCGGCATGCTCACCCGGGCCTTCCTGGGCGGCGCCACGCTCACCGGCCTGCGCACCCCGCTGCTGCTCCTGCTCGCCGTCGTCCTCGGGCGGACGCTCGTCGCGTGGCTGCAGGAGGTCACCGCCCACCGCTCGTCCGCGGCGGTGAAGTCACAGCTGCGCGGCCGTCTGCTCGCGCGGTCCCTGCGGCTCGGCCCGCGCTGGCTCTCCGGCGAGCGCAGCGGTGAGCTGGCCACCCTCGCCACCCGCGGGATCGACGCGCTCGACGACTACTTCTCCCGCTACCTGCCGCAGCTCGTCCTCGCCGTGATCGTGCCCTTGGCCGTCGGCGCGCGGATCCTGCTGGGCGACTGGCTCTCCGCCGTGACGATCGCGGCGACGCTGCCGCTCATCCCCGTCTTCGCGATCCTGGTCGGGCTGACCACGCAGCGGAAGATGGACCGGCAGTGGCGGACGCTGTCGATCCTCGCCGCGCACTTCCTGGACGTCGTCGCCGGGCTGCCCACGCTGAAGATCTTCGGCCGGGCCCGGACGCAGGCGGCGAGGATCCGCGAGATCACCGACCGGCACCGGCGGGCCACCATGTCGACGTTGCGGATCGCGTTCCTGTCCGCCCTCGTCCTCGAACTGCTCTCGACGCTCTCCGTCGCGCTCGTCGCCGTGTCGATCGGCCTGCGCCTGGTCGAGGGCGGGCTGGGCCTGGAGACCGCGCTGCTCGTCCTGATCCTGGCACCGGAGGCGTACCTTCCGCTGCGCCAGGTCGGCGCGCAGTACCACGCCAGCGTGGAGGGCCTCACCGCCGCATCACGGATCTTCGAGGTCCTGGAGACGCCCGCACCCGCCACGGGGACGCGGTCGGACGTCCCCGATCTGGCCCGCTCGACGCTCCGCCTGGAAGAGGTGACGGTCGCCTACCCAGGCCGGGACGCCCCGGCCCTCGACACCTTCTCGTTGACCGTCCACCCTGGCGAAACGGTCGCTCTGACCGGGCCGAGCGGTGCCGGGAAGTCGACCGTCCTGTCGGTGCTGCTCGGGTTCGTCCAGCCGGACTCGGGGCGCGTCCTGGTCGACTGGGACGACCTCGGTTCCTTCGACCCGGACGCCTGGCGCGCCCGGATCGCCTGGGTTCCGCAGCGCCCCTACCTGTTCGCCGGTTCCGTCGCGTCGAACATCCGCCTCGGCCGCCCGGACGCGTCCGACACCGAGGTGCGCGCCGCCGCCGAGGCCGCGAACGCCCTCTCCTTCATCGAGGCGCTGCCCTCCGGCCTCGACACACCGCTGGGCGACCGCGGCACCGGCCTCTCCGCGGGCCAGCGCCAGCGCATCGCCCTGGCCCGTGCCTTCCTCCGCGACGCACCGCTCCTCCTGCTGGACGAACCGACCTCCAACCTGGACGGCGAAAGCGAAGCCGAGGTCATCGAAGCCGTCGCGCGCCTGAAGGCGGGCCGAACCGTCGTCCTCGTGGCCCACCGCCCGGCCCTGACCGCCCTGGCCGACCGGACCATCGCCGTCGCCAACGCGGAGGTGACCGCATGACCCCGCACCTCACAGCACAGCGTGGCCCCAGGCAAGCCGGCTCCGCGCAACCGCCCCATCTCGCGCGAACCCGCAGAGGTCGCTACTGCTCTGCCAACGGGTGGGCGATGCTCCGCGCGCCTGTGAATGATTCACGTGAAACCTCTCCTCTCACACAGGCCACAGACCTGGCCTTTCCGGGGGTGGCGGCGTGATTCTGCGGCTGATCAGGTTCGCGCGTCCGGCACGGGGACGGCTGCTTCTCGCCGTGCTCTTCGGCGTTCTGGCGCTCGGCAGCGGGGTCGGGCTGATGGCGACGTCGGCCTGGCTGATCTCGCGGGCGGCGCAGCATCCGCCCGTGCTGATGCTGATGGTCGCGATCGTGGCCGTCCGCGCGTTCGGCCTGGGCCGAGGCGTCTTCCGCTACGCCGAGCGCCTCGTCGGGCATGACGCGACGTTCCGCATCCTCGGGGACCTCCGCGCACGGGTGTACGAGCGGCTGGAACGCCTCGCCCCCGGCGGGCTGCCCGCCTTCCGCGGCGGCGACCTGCTGAACCGGCTCGTCGCGGACGTCGACGCCGTCCAGGACCTCTTCCTCCGCGTACTGCTGCCCTGCACGGTCGCCGCGGTCGTCGGCGCCGGTTCGGTGGGGCTCGCCTGGGCGCTGCTTCCATCGGCGGGGGTCGTCCTGCTCCTGGCCCTGCTTCTCGCCGGTGCCGGGGCACCTTGGCTGTCGTCCGCCATGGCACGGCGGGCCGAGCGGCAGACGACCGACCTGCGCGCCGAACTGACCTCGCACATCGTCGACACCTTGCAGGGCGCCCCCGAGCTCATCGCGTACGGCGCCGCCCCGGAACAGCTCGCCAAGGCCGGGCGGCTGGACCACGACTTCACGCGCGCCTCGGGCCGTTCCGCCACGACCACCGGAGTCGGCGCGGCCCTCTCCGCCCTGGCAGGCGGTCTGGCCGTCTGGGGCAGTCTCGCCGTGGGCGTGCCGGCCGTCCGCTCGGGGGCGCTCGACGGCGTACTGCTCGCGGTGGTCGTCCTCCTCCCGCTGGCCGCATTCGAGGTCGTGGCCGGTTTGCCCCAGGCCGCGCAGCACATGGAACGCGTCCGCCGTTCGGCCACACGCATTTTCGACGTCCTGGACAGCCGTCCCCCGGTGCACGACCCGGACGACCCCACACCGTTGCCCGCATCGCCCTACACGCTCTCGGTCGAGAACCTCCAAGCCCGTTGGACGCCCAGCGCGCCGTACGCCCTCGATGGCATCTCACTGGACCTGTCCCCAGGACGCCGCTGCGCGATCGTGGGCCCGAGCGGTTCCGGCAAGACGACCCTCACCGCCGTCCTGCTCCGTTTCCTGGAACCCGCCGGCGGCGGGGTGTCCCTCAACGGCGTGGACCTACGGGCTCTCAGCGGCGACGACGTCCGCCAGGTCATCGGCCTCTGCGCCCAGGACGCGCACCTGTTCGACTCCACGATCGGCGAGAACATCCGCCTGGCCCGTCCCACCGCCACCGACGACGACATCCGCGACGTCCTGGGCCGAGCTCGCCTACTCGACTGGGTCGACTCCCTGCCGCACGGTCTCGACACCCGCGTCGGTGAGCATGGCGCCCAGGTCTCCGGTGGCCAGCGCCAGCGCATCGCACTGGCGCGCACCCTCCTCGCCGACTTCCCGATCGTCCTCCTGGACGAACCCGCCGAACACCTCGACATGGCGACCGCCGACGAACTCACCGCCGACCTCCTCACCGCCACCGAAGGCCGGACGACCCTCCTCGTCACCCACCGCCTGGCCGGCCTGGACGTCGTGGACGAGATCATCGTTCTGGACGAGGGCCGCGTCGTCGACCGGGGAAGTCACAGCAGCCTCCTGGACCGCCCGGGTCTCTACCGTTCGCTCTGGCACCACGAGAAGACCGCCGAGCACGCCCTCGAATTTAACTGAGTAAATTATCCCAATTCAGGTAAACCTGATCACCCACCAATTCGTCGCGACACTTTTCTGGAGATTATCCAGAACAATTCCCAACCGGTCGGCATCACATCGGAGTACAGGATCCAATCGACCGGAACAGGGGGTTCCACAGATGAAGATCTTGGCTCGCGCGGTGCTCGGCACCGCGGCCACGCTCCTCGCGCTCGGCACCGGGGTGGGCGCGATGAACACCGCCAGCGCCGACGGTCCGGACACCAATCCCGCGGTCCTCAGGGCCATCGCGTCCCAACCGTGGGTGGATCTCGGACCCGGCGACAGCGACTACCGCATCGCCTCCGCCCGCTGCTACCTGGTGCAGCTCGGCTACTACGGCGACTGCACCCCGACGTCCGCCGGCGAGGGCTGGCCGGCGAACCTCGGTGACGCGCTGAAGAAGTACCAGAAGGCGCGCAACCTGCCCCAGTCCGGCAGGCTCGACACCGAGACCTGGGGCGTGCTCCGTGACAACGGCGGCGAGGTCGGCCAGGGCAGCACCCGCCGCAACCAGATCAAGGGCATCCAGTACGCGATGAAGGTCCTCCAGGACCGCTCACTCGTCGTGGACGGGTACTACGGCGCTGCGACCACGAAGGCCGTCACCGCTTTCCAGAAGCGCAAGGAGATCGACGCGGACGGAATCTTCGGCCCGATCACCTTCCGCGCCGCCTTCGCCAAGGGCGCCGAGACCCAGCGCACTCCAGGCCGATAACCCACCGGCGGCCGCCTCGCGACCACTCCCGATCGCAAGGCGGCCGCCTCCACTCACCGAATTCAATTGCGAGTGATCAACGCAACGCGCTTACATCACAGCGCCTTTAGTGCGTCGCTTATGTGGTGTGCGAGTGCGCGGGGTGCCTGTGCGTGGGCCAGGTGGCCCTGCCCAGGGATGCGGACGACCTGTGCTTGGGGCATCGCTCGCGCGAACTCCGCGAACGCCGTGCCATCACGGTTGAACTGAACTGGGCGCAATGTCGATCCTTCGAGACGAGTCAGAGCGTTGAGACGAACCCGGGCAGGAGACCGAGCCCCGGGACGGCGATGAGCGTGCAGACGGTCATGGAGACCACGTTGCCGATGAACGGATGGAAGTCCGGCGGCAGGCGTCTGGAGACCAACGCGGCCAGCGGCGGCCCGGCGACCGCGCCGAACACCGCCCCGAGGACGACCGCCTGAACGGTCGCGCCATAGGTGAGGACCACCGCCGGCGCCACCGAGACGACCGGGACGAACGTCGGATACCAGCCGAGGACGGCCCAGCGACGCTGGTAGAGCAGGACGCCCAAGGTCCCCGCCAAGACCTGGGCGGTGAGCATCGCGGGCAGCAGGCTGCTTCCGTACACCGGAGTCAGGGGGTTGAGCAGATAGGTCGCGAGCGTCCCGCCGATCAGGCCGATCGCGGCTATCTCGTTGCCGTAGAACTGGGCTTCGGTGAAGTCGGCCAGCACGCGCCGGACCACCCACACGGCGCCGCGCCCGTCCGGCTCGGGCGCCGCGGGTTCGGCGGGTTCGGCGCTTCGCTCGGCGGAGAGCGGACGAGGCATCCATGGCAGGTGCCGGCAGATCAGGAACGCCAGGAGCGCTCCGACCCACATGCCCGTGACGTTGCCGATGATGTTGGGCAGGTGCAGGGGGTGGCAGAAGTAGTTGGCCACGACCAGCGCCGTCGGCGTCGTCAGCGCGGCTCCGAGCACAGCCCCGGTGGCGGCCACCGACCATCCCGCGCCGTAGACGAGCACCACCGCGGGCGGGACCGACACGAACGGCACGAAGGTGGGCTGCCACTGGCCGGTCGCCGGGATCGTCCACCCCCAGGCGAGGTCGGACAGCAGCAGGCCGAACGCGGCGGAGCACAGCAGCCACGGCCACAGTCCGGTGCCGTAGCTGATCGGGAAGCCCGCCCAGCGGCGGCCCCTCCGCCAGGCCGTGTGCGCGAGCCAGCCTCCCGCGATCATCCCGAGCCCGCCGATGGCGGACTTGAAGAACTCGGCCTCGGTGGCGTCCCCGATCCACCAGCGCAGGAACTGCGGGACGTTCGCGTACGCCTCGTCCTGCCAGGCGGCGTAACCGGGCAGGACGTGAGGCAGTCCATCCGTGGCACGCGAGAGGAGAACGGCGAGCACCGCGGTCACCGAGACCAGGACGGCGCCGCCGACCCATCTCGCGACCGCTGGATCCGCGGCGCGGGCGGCCACGGCCGGCGAGGTCTTCGTCGTGTCGCTCATGACCGCGTCCTCACCGCGGGAAGGCGTCGCCGCCGCGGTAGCCGAGCAGCGGATCGTAGAGATCGGTGCGCCGGTCGCGGACGAGGTCGTTGAGATCGTTCCAGATCGGCGCCGACCGCGCCGCCACGACGTCGAGGTCCGCGTAGACGGTCGTCTCGCCCTCGGGCGGGGCGACGGAGCCGATCGGCCAGCCGTTGGTGCCCGTGATGAGGGAACACCCGAGGAACTTGCCTCCCCGCTCCTCGCCCACCCGGTTCGCCGCCACGATCGGGAGGTTGTTCACGTGCGACGCGCTCATCGTCAGGTAGGCGGCCATGCACCGGCCCGCCTCGTCGAAGAGCGGAGGCGGCGTCCACACCCAGTTGTTCACGCTGCAGACGACGTCCGCGCCCTGCGTGGCGAGCAGCCGCGCCACCTCGGGGAACCAGATGTCCCAGCAGATCAGCAGCCCGATCCGGCCGATCCTGGTCGGGAACACCGGGAAGCCGAGATCGCCGGGTTCGAAGATCAGCTTCTCCCGGTTCCACAGGTGGGTCTTCCGGTAGGTGCCGATCACGCCGTCCGGGCCGGTCAGCACCGCGGTGTCGTACAGCCGGACGCCGTCGCGCTCGGGCAGACCGCCGACGACGTGCAGGCCGCGCTCGCGGGCGAGCTCCGTCCACGCCCGCGTGGTGGGCCCGTCCGGCACGGGTTCCGCGTGGGCGTAGGCCTCCTCGCGGGTGGCGAATCCGTAGCCGGTGGCGGCCAGTTCCGGGAGCACGATCAGCGTGGCTCCGCGGTCGGCGGCCTCGTTGATCAGTTCGAGGCTCCGCTGGACGTTCTTCTCCTTGTTCTCCAGGCCGACCTGGGGATCGAACTGGACGGCGGCCGCGGTGACCGGGCTGACAGCGGACATGGGTGCTCCTTCAGGGCTGGGATGCGGTGGTGGTCGACTGGTTCGCGTCCGCCAGGCGGGCCGCGACGGCGAGCAGCAGGCGCTCGGCGCCCGGCCTGGCGATCAGCTGGAGGCCGGTGGGCAGCCCGTCCACCAGTGCGGCGGGAAGGCTGACGGCGGGCAGCCCGAGCACGCTCCACGGGCTGGTGAGCGACAGCAGTGCGGCTCGGACGTCGATCGACGTCCCGTCCAGGGGCACGCTTCGGACGTCCAGTGGAGGAGGGAGGATTGGGACGGTGGGTATGGCGAGAAGGTCATGGCGTCCTAGGAGCGCCGTCACCGCGTCTTGGACCCGCTTCCGGATCGTCTGGGCCGCGGCCGTGTCCTCTTCGGTGATCCTCCCGGCGGCGTGCAGGCGGGCGAGAACCTCCTCGTCGTAGAGGTCCGGTGCGGCGGCCAGCCGTCCGGCGTGGACCATGTGGACCTCGCGGCCCTGGATCACCTGGTAGGCCCAGCGCAGCCGCGCGACGTCCGGGACGGCCACGTCCTGCACGGGCAGCGGTTCCAGCATGGCGCGGGCCGCCTCGGTCACCCGCGGGTCGGCCGGATGGAGGGCGTCGGGCGCCACCCACCCGACGCGGCAGCCGGAGATGTCCGGCTCGGGGACGTCCTGACCTGCCAGGACGTTCCAGAGCAGCAGGCAGTCCCCGGCCGTGCGCGCCATCGGGCCGACCGTGTCCAGGGTGGGCGACACCGGGAAGACGCCGCCCGACGGCACGGCACCGTGGGTGGGTTTGAGCCCGACGATCCCGCAGCAGGCGGCGGGGATGCGCACCGAGCCGCCGGTGTCGGTGCCCACCGCGAGCGGCACGATCCCGGCGGCCACCGCGGCGGCGGACCCGCCACTGGAACCGCCGGAGACATGACCGCGCCGGTACGGGTTGCGGGTCGCCCCGTTCGCCGACCGGTCGCCGGTGGGGCCGAACGCGAACTCGTGCGTCGCCGCCTTCCCGACGATGATCGCGCCGGCTGCGCGCAACCGGCGCACGCACTCCGCGTCATGCTCGGGCACCCGGCCGGTGTGGTGACGCGAGCCCATCGTGGTGCGCAGGCCAGCGGTGTCCACGACGTCCTTGACCGCGACGGGGATGCCGTGCAGGGGGCCGCGGTCCAAGCCCGCGGACAGTTCGCGACCCGCGCGCTCCGCCGCCGCTCGCGCACCGGGCACGTCGACCGTGACGAACGCGTTGAGTTCCGGGTCGAGCCTGGCCGCCTCGGTCAGCGCCCGCTCCACCAGATCGTCCGGAGACATCGTCCCGGCACGCAGCGCCCCGGCCAGCTCGGTCACGGTGCGCCGGGCGAACCAGCCCGCGCCCGGCGGCGGCCCGATCATGCCAGCCTCGCCGCGTCGACCCGTCCTGTCACGACTCGCCTCTTTCCCCAAACGTTTGGGTGTTGATCTCTGGCTGACCCAAACGATTGGGTCAAACGTTTGGGTTGTATAAAAGACACCGAACGGTTGCCCTGTCAAGGGGTGCGGCGACAGAGAGGCGGGACGGGTGGCCCGGAGCGACCGGCAGCGGCCCGCGACACTGCGGACCATCGCGCAGGCGGCGGGGGTCGACGTCTCGACCGTGTCCCGGGTGCTCAACGGTTCCGCCGAGGACGCGCAGCGCGCCGCGTCCCGCGAGACCGCCGACGAGATCCGGCGGTGGGCGGCCCGGCTCAACTACCGTCCGAACCCGCACGCCACCAGCCTGCGCACCGCGCGGAGCAACCTCGTCGGCGTCCTGGTCCCCCGGCTGTCCGACCTGGTGCTCGCCACGATCTACGAGGGCGTCGAGGACGCCGCCGCCCGGCACGGCCTCACGACCTTCGTGATGAACAGCCACGACCGCCCGGACCAGCAGCGGGCGCGCACCGAGCTGGCGCTGTCCCGCCACGTCGACGGGCTGGTCTTCGGCGACGCGCACACCGACGCCGCGTTCCTCGACGAGATCGCCGAACGCCGGATCCCGTTCGTGCTCGTCAGCCGGCACGCCGGCCGGCATCCCGCCGTCACCTGCGACGACCACCTCGGCGGCCGGCTGGTCGCCGACCATCTCCTCGGCCTCGGCCACCGGCGGGTCGGGGTCATCGCCGGCGAGCCCTTCGCCAGCACCGGCGCCGATCGCACCGCCGGCTTCGTCGACCGCTACCGCGAGGCGGGCGTCCCGGTGCCCGGCTCCCACGTCGTCCGCTCCCGGTTCGACGCCGCCGGCGGCCGCGACGCCGCCGAACGCCTCCTCCGGCACGACCCCCGCCCCACGGCCATCTTCGCCGTGAACGACTTCGCGGCCATCGGCGCGCTCGGCGTCCTGCGCGACCACGGCCTCCGGCCCGGCAAGGACGTCGCCGTCGCCGGATACAACGACACCCCGCTGGCCGCGGAACTGCCCATCCCGCTGACCAGCGTCCGCTCGCCCATGCGGCAGATGGGCGCCCAGGCCCTCGACCTGCTGGTGGACCTGCTCGCCGGGCGTTCGCCCGCGTCCGAGCGTCTGCGCCCCGACCTCGTCGTCCGGGCGTCCACCGACCCCGCGAAGCTCTCCAGGATGATCGAGGAGTTCTGACGCGGTCGGCCCGTGAAAGATGTGAAAGACCACTGTCCTGAAACGAGGGGTGTCTCTACGCTGCCGGGGTCGCAGACGAACTCTGGAGGGCCGCCCCCATGCCCGAGCTCCCCGCCGCGTCCACTCCCGCCCGGACATCGATCGACCGCAGGAAGTTCTTCGGGGTGACCGCGGGGGCCGCCGCGGCGTCCGCCCTGCTGAGCCCGGCCACGGCACGCGCCGACGGACCGGGATCCGGCCGCCGCCGGCGCCGCCCGGTCCGGTTCGGGGTGAACTACGTGCCGAGCAAGAACTGGTGGTTCTCCTGGTCGGACTGGGACCGCAGGTCGATCGCGGCCGACCTCGACGACATCGCGTCACTGGGCATGGACCACATCCGGATCATGCTGATCTGGTCGGAGCTGCAGCCGAACGCCGCCTACGCCCGCGGTGAGCAACTCGACCGGCTCGAAGAACTCCTCGACCTCGCCGCCCACCGGCACCTGGACGTGGAAGTGACCGTCTTCAACGGCGCGGTCAGCGGCGTCCTGTTCGTCCCGCCGTACCTCATCAACAACGGCAACGGCAAAATCCGCAACGTGCTCACCGACCCGGTCGCGGTCGAGCGGGAGCAATGGCTTCTCGGCCAGATCGCCGAACGCATCGGCCGGCATCGCGCGTTCATGGGTTTCGACCTGTCCAACGAGATCCACTGGTTCGCCAAGCCGCTGGGCATGGCGGCCACCCAGGCCGAAGGCGACGCCTGGCACACCGCCCTCTTCGACACCTGCGAAAAGGTCGCGCCCGGCAAGGTTCACGTGTCGGGAATCGACCACTGGCCATGGCAGAACAACGACTATTGGACGCGCCACGGCCTCGCGACCGCCGGGACGATGACCGCCAACCACACCTGGGCCGGATGGACGCAGGTCATCCAGCGATACGGCTCCCTGTCGACCTCGTCCACGCACTACTCCGAGTTCTTCGTCGAACTCATCAAGGCCTTCCACACCGACCTGAAACGGCAGGTGTGGATCGAGGAGACCGGCGTCTCGACCGTCTGGATGGACGCGGCCGACATCCCGGCCTGGACCGAACGATCGATCCGCGCCATGGCCGACTGCACCAGCCTCTTCGGCATCACCTGGTGGGACTCCCACGACCTGAACCCGAAACTCAGCGGCTACGTCGACCTCGAATACGACCTCGGTCTCTTCACCAACGACCGCAAGCTCAAGCCGATCGGCAAGACCATCCGGAAAGTCATCGCCGAGTACGACGCCCGCCCCCCGTCACCGCCGCGACGCGCAACGGCGCTCGTACTCCCGGACGACATGATCCCGCTGGCCGACTTCACCCGATTCTTCGACCCGTTCATGAAACTGGTCGACGAGGGAACACGCCCCGCCGTCGTCCTCCAAAGCCGCACCACCGACACCGCCTACCTCACCGCCCGCGGCATCGACCGCCTGATCACCCCCGACCGCTAACGCCACAAGTAGTCGTAACGTGCCGCCGCGGGGCCGATGAAGACCTCACCGTCTCTGACCTGCCATTCAGACTGGCCTTCTTCCTCATGAAAGACGAGGAAGAGTCCACACACACGGTCGTTGTCCTCATCGACCGCGGGAAGAGCGGCGATCTCGCGGATCAGGTCGAGCACATCGTCCACATACTGCGAGCGCACCGCGTGGGCGTAGCACACCGCGTCCAGCCAACCACCCTGAGGAAACGCCCACCCCTCGGCTGCCCCGCCACCGAGAATGCGTTCCACCTGCTCCCGCTGCCCATGAAACTCCAGCCAGCCCCGTACATAGACCCAGCTCCCCATCCCCCAATACTGCAGCCCGCGTTGGCAAGGGGGCGACCCGCCCGCTTCACCGCCACGGACCGGCTACCGGCCCACGGATCGTGACCCTCGCTTCGAGGTGGCTCATTATGAAGGCATGCCGGAACACATCCCCGCCCACCTTGACGCCGTCGGCCCAGGCTGGCACCCGCTGCTGCTACGCCTGCACGAGCAACTGCTGGCCGTGAACCCCGACTACAGGGTCCAGCAGGTCAAAGAGAAGTACGGCACTCTGCGGATCTACCTCCTGACCGGCTTGATGCGCTACCCAGGCTGGGAGACCGGCAATTTGCCCGAACCGCACGACGAGGAACGCTACAAGCGCGAGGACGAGGCGGCGCGGCGCCTCGTCCACGCCGCCGAGGAGGAGTCGGCCAGAATATGTGAATCCTGCGGCAACCCTGGCGAGACCAGAGGAAACAGCTGGCTGAAAACCTTGTGTGACGACTGCGCCACTCCTCGCTAAGACGAAGTGATTTGCGGCACTGAAGTCTGACGGCGCACCACTAACGCTCATCACAAGATCGAATCTCCGTATACTCGCCGCCATGAGGAAAACGATCTTGGGCACTCTGGTCACCGTGGCGGCCGGTGCCCTCGTCTCCGTCACCCCGACGGTCGCGCACGCCGAGCCGTGGCCTTCCGACTGCAAGGACGACTTCCGCGCGCCCCGCGTCGGCACGTGGGCGCGATGCGACTCCGGCGCCGGCTATGTGCAGGCCATCGCCAAGTGCAAGAAGCGGGACGGGACCGGCGGCACAAAGAACGCCTACGGGCCGTGGAAGTGGATCGGTGCGACCTCTCTGTCGAAATGCCCCACCGGCTGGATCGCCGTGAGTCACTCCCACACCGTCAAGCACTAAGCGGGCAATAGCGCGCACCGAAAACGCACCTCAATTTTCGGTGCGCGCACTCGGCGGTCCCGCGCCGGTTGACCACGACCGAACGGCAGCTCGCGCGATGTCGGTCAGATCCAGGTCGGGAGGGCGTGGTCGACATAGCGGGCGCCGAAGCCACCGGTGGGCAGGATCTGGGCGATGGCCTCCAGGTCGGCGCTGGTCAAGGTCAGGTCGGCGGCGCCGGTGTTCTCCTCCACCCGCTCGGCACTTCGGGTGCCGGGGATCGGCACGATGTCCTCGCCCTGGGCCAGGATCCAGGCCAAGGCCAACTGGGCGACGGTCGCGTCCTTGGACGCGGCCAGTTCCGTGAGCTGCGCGACGGCGTCCAGATTCTTCTCGAAGTTGCCGGGCTGCCAGCGCGGGTCGGCGTTGCGCATGTCGGTGGCCTCGTATTGACCGGCGGGCTTGGCGGTTCCGGTGAGGAAGCCGCGTCCCAGCGGGGAGTAGGCGACGAACCCGATGCCCAGCTCGCGCAGCACGCCGAACAACTTCTCGACGTCCCCCTCGAAAAGCGAGTATTCGGTCTGCAGCACTGAGACCGGCTGCACGGCGTGGGCCCTGCGGATGGTCTGCGGCCCGGCCTCGGATAGGCCGAAGTACTTCACCTTGCCCGCCTCGATGAGCTCCTTGATGGTCCCGGCGACGTCTTCGATCGGGACGTCGGGGTCGACACGGTGCTGGTAGAGCACGTCCACGTGGTCGACACCCAGGTTGCGCAGGCTGTTGTCGAGCACCTCGCGGATGTGCCCAGGCCGGCTGTCGGTGCCGTAGTCGCGAGTGAAGCCGAACTTGGTGGTGATCTCGTCGCGGAACGGCGCCACGGTCTTGCCGACGATCTTCTCGTTCTCGCCCCACCCGTACAGCTCGGCAGTGTCGAAATGGGTGACGCCCAGCTCGTGGGCGCGTCGGATCGCCGCAGCGCCCTCCGCATCATCGCCGGGGCCGTACGCCATGGAGATGCCCATCGAGCCGTAGCCGACTGCTGAGGTGACCAGGCCCTGACGGCCCAGGGTGCGCTGCCGCATGGTGAATCATCCTCCACATGTCAAACCGAACCGTTCGGTATGGCCGATGCCCACGCTACCTCCCGTGTTCCCTTTGTCAAACCAAACGGTTCGGTTGGCTAGGGTGAGGGCATGACCGGCACCGACTCCACCCGCGACCGGATCGTCGCCGCGGCCAAGGCGGAGTTCGCCCGGCACGGCATCGCCGGCGCCCGCGTCGACCGGATCGCCAAGGCCGCCCACACCAGCAAGGAACGCGTCTACGCCCACTTCGGCAACAAGGAAGCACTGTACGCCTACGTCGCCTCCAGGGAACTGGCGGCCGCGGCCGAAGCCATCCACCTGGACCCGGCCGACCTGTCGAGCTACGCCGGGCAGATGTTCGACTACTTCACCGCCCACCCTGACAGCCACCGCTTCATCAGCTGGGGTCGCCTGGAGTTGAGCACCGATCCCACCGGGAAGCCCCCCGCCACCGACCGGCCCGACCCATATGGCGAAGCAATTCTCGGCAAGGTCGAAACGGTCCGCCGCGCACAGCAGACCGGAGACCTCGACCCGACCTGGGACCCGATCGATGTGATGACCCTCGTCACCCAGATCGCCCACGCCTGGATCGCCCAACCCGAACTCGCCGGCCTCGCCCGTCTCGCGGCCACCGACCCCACCCTCGCCGCACGCCGCACCGCCGTCATCCGCGCCGTCCGGACCCTCTTCCCACCCGCGCCACGCCCCGCCGCACCCTCAAACCACCGCGAGCACGCAACAGATGCGGAAGAGAGCAAGGGAGACGAGAGCTAGGCCAGAGGCGATGACCACGCAAACGACCGTGGCCCCCCGTTGGTCAACGTCCCATCAGGCCATACAACGGGCACGATTGTCAGCCGCCCCGCCGAGGCATCGTCGTGGTCCGTCAAGGCGAACCGAGCAGATCCCATCGGTTGCCGGCGATATCGAGGAACACGGCGACTCGCCCATAGGGCTCCGTGCGTGGCAAGGTCACGAAGTTGACGCCGGCGGCCATCATGCGTTCATGGGCGGCATTGAAGTCGTCCACTTGGAGAAAGAACCCGACGCGCCCGGCCACCTGGTTTCCGACGGCACCGGTTTGGCGCTCGCCATCCGCGCGAGCCAGCAAGATGCCGGTCGCGGCACCCGGCGGCCGCACGACGACCCAGCGTTTCGGACGGCCGTCGTTGGTCAGTGATGGCGAGTCCTCGACCAGGTCGAATCCCAGGGCGGCGGTGAAGAACTCGATGGCTTGATCGTAGTCGTCCACAATGATCGTGATCAGATCAAGTCGCACCTGCATGAGACTAGCCCGCAGAGCCCCGCAAGACCGCCCCATGATTCCTGGAACATCCGTCAAGCATGTCCTGGGATCAAAACGAGGTGGTTCCGGGACCTGTCTTGTCGGGGCGGGTTATCGGACGAGTCTGCTGGTAAAACCTGCCTCGACCAGGCGGCGGTAGGCCGCTTCGACTTCGGGCGGCATGTCCTGTGGGATGGCGAATCCCTGTGTGGGATAGACCATGATGCGCTGGGTGTCGCCTACCAGCATGTTGATAACGCGGTTCACGTCGCCGATGCTCACGATGTACTCGTCCAACGGGAGCGGTCGAGACGCGCAGATGATCTCAAGGTCTGGCCACAGCTTTCTGGCGGTGGAGTAGGCACGGCGCTGCTGGTAGGGCCGAGAGATCAGGGTCGCTGTGTTGACTTCGATCCCGCGGTCAGCGAGTAGCTTGCGGGTGAACTCGATGTTCTGGCCGGTGTTGGCGGCCTTGGGCTCGACCAGGATCGCCTCATCGGGAACGCCGAGTTCGATGGCGTGTTCGCGGTAGTGGACGGCTTCGCCGCGCGGGAATCGTTCGATCGTCGTCGGTGCGTTGGCGCCGGTGAAGACGATGCGGGGGAACATACCCTCGTGGTAGAGCTCCGCTGCGAAGGTGGCAACGCCGAGATCATGGCTACCGAGTCCGATGGCGACGTCGCTAGGCCGAATGGTGTGGTGCATGTCGTGGTAGTCCCAAAGCGTTTCCACGTCGGCGCGGTAGGCGGCGGACAAAGTCACCTCGGCCACGGGGCTCACTCCTTCAGGCGGGCGTCACGGTTGGCTCTTGCCGCGGAAGTGCTCGGCCTCCCGAGCTGCTCGTCCCGGTGGCCTGATTGCACGCTAATCGCACGAACACCCTCATCCATGATCAGGATGAGGGCGTTTGGTGGGTGGAGCCTTGGGGATTCGAACCCCTGACACCCGGCTGCAAAGCCGATCATGAACCCGCCGCGCGACCCGGCGAACCTCTGACCTGGGCCTCGTTCTCTGGCTCGTTCCGCCGTGGTGACCTCGCGCTGATGGTTGATCACGCGCGGCGCCGTCTGCTGCCGTTGTCACGGCTGCTGTCACTGTTGTCCGGCGCGTGCACTAGGCAGGGCGGAGTGACGAAGGGCCTCTTCGGCATATCTGACTATTTCAGGCATCATGATCGGCATGATGCAGAGCTTGCCGCGCGACCGACTCGCCTGGACCTGGCTCGCGGCCGTTTATACGGCGCTGATCGCCGGGACCGCTATCGCCACTCTCGCATTGCTTTCGCGCAACGTTGACCTGGGACAGGAGCTATGGCCCGACGCGCAGACGGGCCCGCAGGCGGTGTATGCGTGGCGGGGCGGGGCCATCCTCGGCTATACCTCCGGCAGCGAGGTCGGTCATATCTGTGCACTACTGGCCGGCCTGCTGGCAGTGCGGGCCGTAAAAGCCCGGGCATGGCGAGCCGGGCTGGCCGTGGCCGTGCTCGCCGGCACGGTGCTGGCGCTGGTGAATCTCTCGCTGGCCTGGTGGAAGGCATCCCCCCAGCTTGCCCAGCTGGCCGGTCCGGCTCTGTATGGAACCGTCGATCCCGGGCTGCGGCACCATATCTGCGTCATCGTCGCCATCATGCTGGTGTTCACTTCGTACCTGGTGTTCGCGGCCGTCGGCTACTTCCTCGGTTTGAAGCGCAGGAACAAAGCCACACTCGTTCTCCTGGCGGCGCTCTTGGTAGCAGCGCCCTACAGCCACTTCATCGCTGCCACGATCCTGACACCCCGGGTGGGTCTTTAGCAGCCGCCCCGTGAACGTCCCCACCCCTTTCTTCCCTGCGGCCCATCCGTGCCCTCAACCCGGCTTCTTCCTGTCGCGGTCTGCGAGGGCGGCAACCTCCACCCCGTCACCGACCGCAACAGACGAGCAAACCTGTCCGGAGGGGCCCCGGGGAACCACGGCGTCCCCCAGTCACACACGCTTGACCAGTCGCCCCGAACCAGCCGTGACGACCTGGGACAACACTCAGTCACGAGCATGGTCTAGCTGTACTTGGTCATGATCTTGGTGACACCTGACCGGTAGGTGTTTGATCAGCAAGAAGACCTCCGGGCGTAGTGGGGTTTCACCGACTTCACCGACGCCCGGAGGTCTTGATGGGTCACGCTAACGCGCGGCTGACGTTTCATGGCAGATGCCTGCTGGTTCGCCGCGTCGTCTTCGATGGCCGCCCGGTCGCGCATGTGGCGTCCGAGTTGGGGATCTCGCGGCAGTGCGCGCACCGGTGGGTGGGACGGTTCCGCGGCCAGGGCTGGGACGGGCTGGCCGACCGCCGCAGCGGTCCCCGCTCGCGCTCGTCGCGGACCCCGGCCGTGGTGGAGGAGCGGGTGCTGGCCGCCCGCGAACGCCTTCGTGCCGGCCCCGACCACATCGCCGCCGCGACCGGGGTGCCGGCCCGCACCGTCACCCGCATCCTGCGCCGCCACGGCGTTCCGGTGCCGGCGGCCTGCGACCCGCTGACCGGCCAGCAGATCCGGGCGTCCCGCAACAGCGACCGGCGTTACGAGCACCCGGCACCCGGCACCCGGCACCCGGCGACATGATCCACATCGACGTCAAGAAACTCGGCCGGATCCCCGACGGCGGCGGATGGCGCGTCCACGGCCGCAGCGAACCCGTCCGCGGCCGCGGCATCGGCTACGACCACGTCCACACCGCCATCGACGACCACACACGGCTGGCCTACGCCGAGGTCCTGCCTGACGAGAAGGGCACCACCTGCGCGGCGTTCCTCACCCGCGCCGCGGCGTTCTTCGCCGCCCACGGCATCACCCGCATCCACCGGGTCATGACCGACAACGCCAAGAACTACCGGACCAGCCACGCCTTCCAGCAGGCCTGCACCGACCTGGGCGCCCGCCAGAAATTCACCCGCCCGCGCTGCCCGTGGACCAACGGCAAAGCCGAACGCCTCAACCGCACCCTGACCACCGAATGGGCCTACCGCCAGCCCTACACCAGCAACGACCAGCGCACCCAAGCCCTCGAATCCTGGCTCGAGCACTACAACACCCAACGCCCCCACTCGGCCCTGGGCGGCCACCCACCCATCACACGACTGACACCAAGATCATGACCAAGTACATCTAGCGCTCGATGACGAATGGCTCCGACTACGGCGGTGGCGCGTGCTCCGTGGCGACCGGTCGGGGCGGGGCCAGCGGACCTGTTGCGATGCGCGGCCCCTGCGCGGCCGTCCGGTGACCGGCGCCCACGCCGCACGCTCCGGGCGGCCTGGCGCGGGGCCGCGCAGCGGCCTGAGCGCCGCCGCCCCTTGACTCCGGGGCCGGTGCCGTCACGGTGGCCAAGGCGTATCGACTGCTCAAGGCAATCATGAACACAGCGGTCAGTGACGGCATGATCAAGCGCAATCCATGCGCGATCAAGGACCGGCGGGGCCGAGAACTCACCAGAGCGGCCGGTCCTCAGCATCTCGGAGGTCTTCGCCCTGGCTGAGGCGATCGACCGTCATTACCGGACGCTCGTTCTGCTGGCGACCTTCCCGAACCTGCGTTGGGGTGAGGCCGTGGCACTGCGACGGAAGGACATCGATCTCAAGGCCGGAACGGTGCGGGTCGAACGGACGCTTGTGGAGGTGACCGGAAAGCCGCTCCACTTCGGGCCCCCGAAGTCTGAGGCGGGCGTCCGAACGCTTCCGATTCCGGCAATCGTGCTCCCTGAGCTGAAAGAGCACATCAAGGCGTTCGCCCAGGACGGCGACGAGGGGCTGATCTTCGTCGGTGGCAAAGGGGCGCTCCTCCGGCGTGCGAACTTCCGGCGCAACTGGGTCCGGGCCTTGGACAAGGCGGGGCTCAAGGATGTGCGGTTTCACGACCTGCGTCACACAGGGAACACGCTTGCTGCGATCGCGGGGGCGACGCTCCCAGAACTCAAGGAACGCATGGGCCATGCGAGCGACCGCGCGGCCATGATCTATCTGCACGCGACGGACGAACGGCACCGCGAGATCGCGGACACGCTCAGCGCGATGGCCAAGGCTGAGCTCAAGAAGGCGAAGCGATCGGGCACGCAACGGGCACGGAAGCGAAAGAGGAGATCGTGAGACAAGAGAGCCCAGACCGGAACTTTGGTTCTGACCTGGGCTTTTTGGTGGGTGGAGCCTAGGGGATTCGAACCCCTGACACCCGGCTTGCAAATCTGCGAGATCAACCCCGATCACTCCCCTGACCTGCACAACCCGTGATCCAGACGTGACCGCTCTTGCCCCCTCGTGACCGCCCCTAATTGCACGCTAATTGCACGGCTCCCCGTCGCTGGCCTGCGAGTCCTCCCCCGTGCAGCGCACGCCACGGACCACCGCAACAGACGAACGGACCTGTCCGGAGGGTGCTCCCGCGCGAACGGCGCGAACCCCGAGACAGACAGATTCGCGCGGGAGTGCCCTCCGGGTCCAGGAGGGGTCTGGGGAACCACGGGGTTCCCCAGTAGCGCACGCTCAGCCGACCTCCAGGCAATCTCCCCTAATCCTCCAGCCGCACTTGTAGATCTTGGTCTGGCGTGGGGCCAGGGCCAGTGGCTTGCTTCCAAGTCAAGATCGCGGACAGTCCAAAGCGTGGCGTTTAGGTCGCCACAGTGGCAGTTGCCATGAGAGAACCGAAAGGGCTTATGCTCATGCGTATAGTCGAAACTGGAGAGACAGGCGGGCCGAAAGGCACTCCTGGCTCACCCGACAAGGCGTGCCTCCCGAGCGAGGCGCACCGCGACCTGTTCAAGCGGCTGGCCCGCCAGGTCGGAACGCCCGGGATCCTGACAGGGCGGAGCGTCGAGGCGATCAGCGCGTTCACATTCAGCACCGCGGGCCTGCGGGTCTTCGGACAAGAGTAACAACGGTGCCGTAGCTGACACGGCGCTGTTGTCTACCTGTGGCCCTCGGAGTTCCGCTCCGGGGGCCACGCTCTTGTTAGGGCGGCGGCGCGACCCTGCGGTGGGCGGTCGGGGCGGGGCTGGCTGGCGCGGCGCGATGCGCGGTCCGGCGCGGCCGTCCGGTGACCGGCGCCCACGCCGCACGCTCCGGGCGGCCTGGCGCGGGGCCGCGCAGCGGCCTGAGCGCCGCCGCCCCTTGATCTAAAACAGCCCAATTCGGCAAGCAAGTGATGTCAGTTGCGTTGTTCGGACTGGTTTTGGCGGACGGCTTCGCGGGCGGTTACGAGTCGTTCGCGGAACTGCTCGGCGAGTGGTTCGGCGGGGTAGTGCTCATCGAGCACCTCAACGAGGTCTTGGCCTCGCATCGCGAGGTCGTAGTTCTGGCGGTCGTAGTCGAAGGCGGCCAGACCTTGTCGAACGGCCTCGTCGAGATCACCTCGGCGGGCGTGGATGATCCCGAGGTTGATGCGGGCGTCGCCCGTTCGCATGGGGGCGTTGCTGGTGCCGTCGGCCCTGGTGTGGCGGGACAGGACTTCGAGCGAGTGCTCTTCGGCGCGTTCGTCGTCGCCCTGGTTGGTGTAGATCGTGGAGGCGTAGAACACCCACTTGGAGTGGTCGAACACGAAATGGTGATCCGGCCTGGAGGGTGTGGCGAGTTGGCCGAGAACCTCCGCGCCGCGCTCCAGGGCCTGGCGTGATTCCGTTCGGAAGGTAATTCCGAGCCGTGAGTACGCCTGCGCTTCCTTCAACGTCAGTTGAACCGCAGCGTTGCTGCTGCCGGCGAACTCCTGCCCTCGTTGGGCGGCGTCGAGTACGTCTTCGTAGCGGCCTTCGACGAGTGCGAACCATGCCGACATCTCGTAGGCCCAGCCCATGAGTTCGCCGTGGCCAGTCTGCTTGCCCATCTGGTAGGCGGCCTGACGCGCGGCCTCGGCTTGCTCTCGCTGGCCAAGGTCGTAGTGAACGCATCCCAGGAGGGCCGCGAGCCATCCGGCTTGGACGAGCAGTTCGCGGTGTTGGTGGAGGGTGAGTCGGCCCTGCAACAAGTCGAGAACGTACTTCATGCGGCGCTTGGTGCGGTCACGCAGAACGACGGCGTCAGTGACGGGGTAGGCACGGCATAGGAGGTCTACCGCCTCTTCGATCGTCTCCAAGGTGCCGGGGCCGATGTCGGAGACCTCCGTCATGCGGGCCAGTTCCATCGTGTCGAAGAGGGAGGCTTCGGCCTGCATGGCGTCCGCGGGAACGACTCGGCCGACGAGCAGGGCTTGCCGCTCTCGCTGTTTGGCTGGGGGAACGAAGCCGAGTTGTTCGGCGGTGCGCCCGGTCAGCTCCTGAAGTGCTCTGCGGTATGGCGGATGCGGCCATAGGACCTCGCCGCGTTCCCAACGTCGAATCCGCTCCTCGTCGCAGACCAGCGCCTTCTCACGCGCCGTGGGTGTCTGGCACAGCGCGTCGGCCATGTCCCTGCGCGTGGGGTGGTTCGCCTCGCGCCATGCAGTGAGCTGCACATTAGGGATGGTTTCGGGCATTCGACCTTGCCTCGTCGAGAAAAGGGGGCGATTGGGGGTCCGGTTAGCGGTCCTTACGGAAGGTGACGGCTGGTTGTCTTCATGGCAGTCAACACCGTACGTCATTCGAGCACAGTTGATCATGCAGCTTCAGGAGGCATGACTGGTGATCCCCCGTCCCGGAGAGAACGAGCCGACTCGCGAAACCCCCTGCTCTTCGTGCAACGGGCGTGGTTGGTCCTGGGTGTCGTCTCGGGTTGACCTGCTGGTGGCGCGGCGTGGCTCCGGACGTGGACCGGAACGGAAGCGGGAGAGCTGCATCGAGTGTGGCGGGGCGGACCGGGCCGAGGTGGCGTGAAAGCGGCGGGTCCGGCGGCATGGTGCGGGCGGCCGTTGATCGGCCCGGTTCTGCTGCGGGTCGTGAACCAGGGGACGGCAGTGACCCCGTGTCGCCGGACTCGCTTCCATCAGATGGCGGGCGTGGGCGCGTGAACGTGGCGGTTCGTCCGGCGGTATCCGAACACCGAAGGGAGTGGCGTTGCGATGTCGGGTGAGATGGGAAAGGCCGCTGTGGTCGCTGGGCCGACGAGGTCGACGGCGGGCGGTGGCGGTCGGTCCGCTCGGCTCAATCACGCGATGGGCGCGCGTCGGCTGCATCTGGCGGCGTTGGACGCGGTAATTGCACGCAGCGAGGAACCGTTGTCGTGTGGGCTGGTGAGCCGGGAGGGCGGGCCGCCGGTGTTGCTCGTGGTGAGCGGGGCGGATCGGGCGCGGTCGGTGCGTGTGGGGTGTGAGCGGGTCGGCGGGGTGTGGTGGTTCGTGCGGGCCGACTCCGGTGAGGGGATTGTGCCGGTCGATGAGGTTCAGTCGGCTCCGGCGGTGCTGGCTGGAATGGTCGCCGGTGGTAAGGCCGGCCCCCGATGACCGCGACAGCCCAAGTGGACACTTTGGCGCATCAGCGTAGGCAGACGCTGACCAAGGCGTGCCCGGACAGCGTGTATCTGACCCGTGCTCTGGTGCGTGAGGCTTTGGACGGGTGGGGGCTGGCGGCTTACGAGAGCGACGCCTGTCAGATCATGGGTGAGCTTGCGGGGAATGCTGCAACGCTGTGTGAGGGCGCGGAGATCCGTGCTTGGGTGAGCCGGATCGATGTAGGCGTTGAACTGTGCGTGTGGGACGCGCACCCCGGACGCCCCGAGCTGCAATCGCCGCGTGAGGGTGCGGAGTGCGGGCGCGGGCTGATCATCGTGCAGGCGTTCGCGTCCGGTGGCTGGGGCTGGTGCAGCCTGGGACAGGGAAAGATCGTTTGGGCGCGCATCGCGATCGATTACGCGTTCATGCTTTCGGGCGCGCGGGCGGCGGGCCGTCCGGTTGTCGGGCCCCTGCCGCACGTGGACAGGCCGACCGCGCCGACGACAACCCGATAGTCGGCCCCCGGGGCGTCCCTGCCGGGTCCCCCGGTCTGGAAGACGGGGAGGCGAGAAGAGGCAGCCTCTCCCATTGCGGAAGAGGCTGCCGGTGTGGAGGCCGCCGCGGTTGAGGCGACAACCGGTGTGGTGGCCCCGGGCGCCTGGACGCCCGGGGGTGGATGCCCCCAGGTCCTTACTTGACCTCGGGGGACGTTGCGGTCGTGACCACGCTCGCGACCACGATCTCGCGGAGCCGGGGGTCCCGACTGTGGGGGAGCGGTGGCTGCGTCTTCCACCGCAGCAAGGTGCGGTAGGGGCCAAAGTTGGCCCCGACTTCTCCCTGATCGTCCCGCCCGTAGTGCTTGTACAACAGCTCTTCCACATTGTTGCCGCGACCACGGAAGCGGTTAATGATCTTGCGGAGCGCATTGAGTTCGTTCAGGCTCAGCCCGCGGGTCCCGGAGGACTTGCGGAGCTGCCCGAGCTCGTCCGCTCGTACTTGATGGTCCCGCCCGCGAAAGTCCCAGTGCAGGATCATCCACCGGGCGTACCAGGAAAGCCGGTTGAGCGGCTGGCGATAGCGCTTCGCCCAGCCCAACACCGGTCCTCGCCCGGTCAGTGACTTCACCTCACGGAGCTCGTCGAGGTTGAGCGCACCCGACTCGGTCACCAGGTGCACCGACGGGGGCTGCCCCGTCTCGAACTTCCCGACGACGAACAGGTGGGTTGCGCGCTCAAGCTTCGCGTCGAGCTCCTCCACATAGGAGGGGCTGTCCACCGGGGGGACGAAGTGGATACCCAGGGCGTGGAGACGCTCCCAGGTGATCTGCTGCCCATGCTTGGACATAATTTCGTTCCTTTGAGTTGAGTCCAGATCTGTAGCGGCTCCAGGAGCCTCACGACACCGATGTCCGGCGCTCGCTTGTAATGATCGTCCGACCCAACGCAGAAATGGCCACCGAGCTGACGAGGCCCCGACCACGTACGGAACTCGACGCCGCCAGCGCGTGAGTCCCAGAACTCCCAGTTCGTACAGTCGCTGCCATGCGTGACGCGCAGACGGGCTGCGGACGACCGGGTGAAGAACTTGCCAGCTCGGGACCGGTGAAGGCGTGACAGCGGCTGGTGGCGTCTGGTTTCCTGGTGCTACTCGTGTTGTCGAGCTGTTGGCAGGACCTCGTGGCAGATCATGCTTCGTACGCTCCGAAGTACGTCCAGATCATCGAGACGCTCCGGCGTCGGATCCAGGACGGCACCTATCGGGTTGGGGACCCGATCCCGTCTGAGGCGGCGCTAGGGCGGGAGTTCGGGGCGTCGCGTCCGACGGTGGTCCGCGCGTTGAATGAGATGGCGCTGTTGGGTGAGCTGCATCGTGAGCACGGGCGGGGCACCTTCGTTAAGGCTGCCTCGCCGTCGCGGGCGTCGGACAGTAGCCGGCCCGGTCTGGCGGTCCTGGATCGCCAGGAGACGGGGTCGTCTGTCCGGGTCTTGGAGGTCGGCCGCCGTCCTGCGCCGAACCAGGTGGCTGCGCTGCTTGGCCTGGCCGAGTCGGCTCCGGTCCTGCTGCGGCGGTACGTGGGCCGGTATGACGACATCGCCAGTGAACTGGTTTCGCTGTGGGCTCCGCTGGATGTCGCGCGCTCTACCGGCCTAGACCAGGAGGGCCCGTTGACGGTGCCGGTCCGTCAGTTGATGACGGCGGGCATCACCGAACGGCTGACCCGCATTGATGAGCGTCTCCGGGCTCGTCGTCCGACCGGCGAGGAACGCGATGCGCTCGCCCTGGTCGACGGTGAGCCGGTGCTGTCGGTGCTGGGGTCGGTGGTGGACTCGGCGGGCCGGACGGTCCTGGTGGTGGAGGTCGTCCTACCGGGGTCGCTGCATGTTCTCGAAGAGAGCTACGGCTTGTGACGCAGATCACTCGATAAGTCGTCTTTCGGCGATTGAAGATCTGGATCTCTCGGGTACGTTCTAATACAGCAACTCGACAAAGCGAGTTGTCGTCAGGAAGAACGATCGAGAGGGTGTGATCGCGATGGCGGTGCAGGGTCCGTTCAAGGTCTCGTTCGGGGACGTGTTCCCGTTCGGGGCGTTCATCAAGGGCGGTGTTGAGCCGGTGCGGGACTTCGACCGGTCGACCCGCGAGAACTTCGTCCAGGCGCGGGACAAGGAGTCCGGCGAACTGGTGTGGGCGGTGGAGGTCCTGGACGCCGATCCGGAGTCCAAGGGCACGTTCAAGGTCAAGCTGATGGCGCCGGTTCAGCCGGTGATGCCGGAGGCTCCGGCGGGGTTCCCGTTCGTGCCGGTGGAGTTCGATGGGCTGGCGGTGACGCCGTATGTCAACTCCGGTACCGGGCGGCTGGCCTACAGCCTCAAGGCGGCTGCGGTGCGCCCGGCCAACTTCAAGGGCAATGGCTCGGGCCGGACGGCGGCCAAGGACAACGCTGCGAAGGATGCGGCGTGATGGCGGGCGGGCGCATGTCGGCGCTGTCGCTGCCGGTCGACGCGTCGGCTTCGGTGAAGTTCAAGCCGTTCCGGGGGCGTACGCCGCTGTTCACGGTGTCGGCGGGTCGGGTGCTGGTCACCCTCACCCTTCCCGAGCGGGTCAACGCCGGTGACGTGGAGTTCGCGCGGGGGCTGGCCGAGCAGGCGGCGGCGTACGCGGTGGAGGTGGAGCGGCTGTACCGGTCGGGCCGTCGTCCCTCGGGCCGGTCCTCGTCGGGCCGGTCCTCGGGTAAGCGGAAGGCGGCGTGATGCAGACCTCCTACAGCCACACCACGGTCATGGTGGAGCCGGACGGGACGTCGGTGATCTCGGTGAGCCTCTACCCGGACGGGCGGATGGCGATGACGTGCCCGACCGACGGCGATCGCGCGCAGATTTGGATCTCGCACGCTGGGGCGCGGGTGCTGATCGCGCCGACCAACCCGGAGGAGCCGACCGCCGAAGACGTCCGGGTCGCGCGCAAGTTCGCCGAGGTGTTCGCGCGGTACGCGGCCGAGGTGGAACGGCTTCACACCGCAGCGCAGTCCGCCGCACCCGCGGCCTGAAAACCAGGTGGGGCGGCTGGAGCTGGTACCTCCGGCCGCCCCGCTTCTCTCCCCTGAACAGCGCAACGAAGAGGAATCCATCATGGCATGGGAGTTCCGCAAGCTCGGTCCCGGCGAAAACGTTGCGGTCGAAGCGCAGCGTGACCCGTTCGCGCCCCCGAAATGGGCGCCTCCGGTGTGGCACATGCCTGAGGGCCTGGTGCTCATCGTCAACGCCGTCCGCGTCCTGGTCCGGACGATGGTGTTCCTGGTCCGCAACATCGTCCCCGTCACCGTGGCGTCCGGTCTGGGCTGGCTCGGGTACCGGTTCGGCTGGCCGGTCCCCGCCGTCGTCCTGGCCCTCGTCGTCCAGGGCCTGAGCGCGTGGGCGCTGGTCGACAATCCGTCCTTCGTCCGCTGGGTCGCCCGTCCCGTCCGGGCCCGATGGCGGCTCGTCACGGTCTACCGGCGGGACTGGCAACCCGTCCTCGTCACGGCCGGACTGACCAAGGTCCACAAGGGGCGCGAATACCTGCCTTCGCTGGTCCGGGTCCGCTGCGGCCCGACGTCGGATCGGGTGCTGGTGAAGATGCTCAAGGGGCAGGCCCCGGCCGCCTGGGAACAGGTCGCGGTCAACCTCGCCCATGGCTTCGGCGCAACCCTGGTCCGCGTCCGGGACGGGGACCGTCCGGGCCGTATCTGGCTGGAGTTCGTCCGCCGCGATGCCCTCGCCGTCCCCATCCCCGCACTCCCGATCCCGGACCCTGCCGACGTCGATCTGTCCGGGCTGGAGATCGGACGGCAAGAGGACGGCTCACCCTGGCGGCTGCGACTCCTCGGAACCCACGTCCTGATCGCGGGCGCGACGGGGGCCGGCAAGGGGTCGGTCATCTGGTCGATCATTCGCGCCCTGCTGCCCTGGATGCTGTCCGGGCTGGTGGAGGTGTGGGGCATCGACCCCAAACGCATGGAACTGAGCTTTGGGAGGGCGCTGTTCGAACGGTGCGGGCGCTACAGCGACGACCCCAAGGGCGGCATGGTCGAACTGCTGGAAGCCGCGGCCGAGGACATGAACGCCCGCGCCGAACGCTTCGCCGGAGTCACCCGCTCGTTCACACCCAGCCATGAGCACCCGTTCCGGGTCATCGTGGTCGATGAACTGGCCTTCCTCACCGCCTACTGCCCCGACCGCGACCTACGCAAGCGGGCCGAGTCGGCGCTGGCCGTGCTCACCTCGCAGGGTCGGTCGGTGGGGTACTGCGTGATCGGTGCGCAGCAGGACGCCCGCAAAGAGGTCAACAATCTGCGCAACCTGTTCCCCGACCGGATCGCGCTGCGCCTGGACGAAGACGACCAAGTGGACATGGTGCTCGGCGACGGTGCCCGCGACCGTGGCGCCCTCGCTGACGAGATCTCCTCCATCCCGCAGGTCGGCGCGGGAGTCGGGTTCGTCCGGCTGGAGACGAGCCCGGATCCGGTGCGGGTGCGGGCCGCGTACGTCTCCGATGACGACATCAAAGACATGGTCGCGCTGGGCTTCCCTGATGTGGAGGCGGCGTGAATCAACTGGCCCTCGACGGTGCCGCCTCCCCTGCGGCTGAGCCCGAATCGGCCGAACCGGTGGTCAAGACGCTGGCTCCGCTGGCGCGGGGCGTGCTGGAAGCGGTCGCGGTCGAAAACGGCGTCTGCATCCGGCCGGTGCCCATGCGGCGGGTCGACCTGAACACCGGTGCGGCTGAGGTGGTGTACGTCCCGTGCAACCACACCCTCGCCTCGGTCTGCCCCTCGTGCGCCGAACGCAAGCGCAAACTCCGCGCCGTGCAGTGCTCCCAGGGCTGGCACCTGACCGAAGAACCGGTCATCACCCGCGCTGACCCCAACGCCGAGCAACGCGCGTGGATGGAGCTTCGGGCACAAGCTCAAGCGGCCCGTGACCGTGCGGCCGAGGAGGGTTCGGCAGAGGGGGAAGACGCCGGGTTCTGGGATGCCGTGGTGCGTGACCTCGACAACGAACTCGAACGCACCGGCGTGCGCGGCTCGCTCAAGACCGGCGAGGAGAGCAAAGGCCGGCGTGCCCGGTCGACACGGCGGCGGCAGGACGCTCCGGATCTGCCTCGCCGTCCGGTCGACTCCCGCACGGTCGGCAAGGTGTTCCGGGGCCGTGATGGGAAGACGTTCCGGCCGTCGATCTTCCTGACGCTCACCCTGGACTCCTACGGGCGGGTGTGCTCGGACGGAACCCCGGTCGACCCGGCGGCGTACGACTACACGCGGGCCGCGCGTGATGCCCTGCACTTCTCCAAGCTGGTGGACCGGTTCGTGCAGAACCTGCGCCGGTTCGTCGGCTATGACGTGCAGTACTTCGCCACCGTCGAACCGCAACGCCGTCTCGCACCCCACCTGCACATGGCGATCCGGGGCACCATCTCCCGCGCGGAACTGCGGCAAGTGGTGGCGGCCACCTATCACCAAGTGTGGTGGCCTCCGACAGACCGCGTCGTCTTCGATGGCGAACACCTCCCGGTCTGGGATGAGGCTGCGGGCGAGAACGGCGGCTACCTCGACCCCACTACCGGCGAGGTCCTCCCCACCTGGGATGAGGCTCTGGATGCGGTGGGCCTGGACGAGGATGCCGAACCGCTGCACGTGGTGCGGTTCGGGCGGCAGATCGACGCCCAGGGCGTGATGCCCGACTCCCCAAAGTCCCGCAATCTCATCGGATACCTGACCAAGTACCTGGTCAAGGGCGTGGCCGAATGCCACACCGCCCAGACTGCCGCGCAGCGCGAACACGCCGACCGGATGGCCGAAACGCTCCGCTACGAGCCGTGCTCGCCCACCTGCGCGAACTGGCTCCGCTACGGCGTCCAGCCCAAGAACCCCCGCAAGGGCCTCACCCCCGGCTACTGCAAAGGCAAAGCACACCGACACGAACACCTCGGCTACGGCGGCCGCCGCGTCCTGGTCTCCCGCAAATGGTCCGGCAAGACCCTCGCCGACCACAAAGCCGACCGCAAAGCCTGGGTCCTGGCACGGCTGGCTGAAGCCGGAATCCCCGTCCTCAACCCGACCGACCCGAACGCCCTCCACGTCTGGGAACGCGCCGGACCAGGCGACCCGGACGTCAAGTCCATCGAACGACGGCTCATGCACATGATCAACGAACGCGTCACCCGCCGCGCACAACTCGACCAAGCGACGCAGACCGACACCCCAGAACTTTCGGCAATTCCGGAGGCGGCGTGACCAAGCGACCTGACAACCTTCCGGCTGAACGGCTGCTGACCGTGGCTGAGGCGGCCGAGTACCTCAACACCTCACAGCGGTTCCCTCGTCGACTCATCGCCGAAAGACGCATCCGCTTCGTCAGGGTCGGGCGGTTCGTCCGCATCCCAGAGTCTGCACTTCGTGAGTTCGTTTCAGCCGGGCTAGTGGAGCCCATCACCGCGTCCGACGTCTGGAGGGCTGCATAGTGGCTAAGGGCAACAAGCCGGGACACCGACGTTTCGGCAACGTCCGCAAGCTGCCCTCGGGGCGTTATCAGGCGAGCTACCTGGGGCTTGACGGCAAGCGGCGGTATGCACCGGAGACGTACGAGCGCAAGGGCGACGCCGACCGATTCCTCTCGCTCGTCGAAGCGCAGATGATCCAAGGGCAGTGGATCGACCCTGAGCGCGCGAAGGTGAAGCTCAGCGTCTACGCCGCGAAGTGGATCAAAGAGCGGGCGGGCCTGCGTCCTCGTACCGTCGAGTTGTACGAGCGACTCTTGGGGAAGCACATCGGCCCACACCTGGGCGGAGTCTCAGTCGGCGACATCAGTACGAGCATGGTCCGGGAATGGCGAACGGCCCTCCTGGACTCCGGTGTTTCGGCAAGCGTGACCGCAAAGGCGTATCGGCTGCTGCGGGCGGTCCTCATGACCGCGACGGAGGAAGACGGCATGCTCGCACGTAACCCATGCCGGATCAAAGGCGCCGGTGACGAGACACCGGAAGAACGCCCCGTGCTCACGCTGGCGCAGGTCTTCGAACTGGCCGAACTGCTCGGCCGTCACCCTCTGGGCAACATCCGCAAACTGCCTTCCGGAGAGTTCCAGCTTCGATACCGGCTGGTGGAGGGCGGGACGCGGGCGTTTCCTCAGTACCTACCGGACCGCCAGGCCGCCGAACGCGTGCTATGGAATCTCGCCGTGGAGGGATACGCGGCCGTCGAGCATGACGACAGGTACCGGGCTCTCGTGCTCCTGGCGACCTTCGCAAGTCTTCGGTGGGGTGAGGCCGTGGCGCTGGTGCGGCGGGATATCGACCTGAGGGCCGGTGCTGTGTCCGTCCGGCGGCAGTACCTCGAACTCGACACGGGTGACCTGGTGATCGGTCCTCCCAAGTCTCGGGCAGGCAAGCGCACCGTGAGCTTCCCGGCGGGCATCGTCCCGTTGATCCGGGAACACCTGCGGGCGCACGTCGGTGACAATCCCGCGGCGCTCGTCTTCGCGGGGCCGAACGGCGGCGTACTGCGGCGGGGCAACTTCCGGCGGGCGTCCCGGTGGACTCTTGCCGTGGAAACGCTCGGGCTTCCGAGCCTGCATTTCCACGACCTGAGGCACACGGGCAACACCCTTGCGGCACAGAGCGGGGCGAGCCTGCGCGACCTCATGGACCGCATGGGGCATGACAGCGTCCGGGCGGCGATGATCTATCAGCACGCCACGTCGGAGGCGGGCCGCGCCATCGCAGACGCGCTTAACGACAAGATCCAAATGGAGCGGGACGCCGACGGTGACGAGGACGACGACGGTCCTACCGGGCTGCTCGTCCCGGTGGCCTAATTGCACGCTAATTGCACGAACGCCCTCATCCATGATCGGGATGGGGGCGTTCTCGCAGGTGGAGCCTAGGGGATTCGAACCCCTGACACCCGGCTTGCAAAGCCGGTGCTCTACCAACTGAGCTAAGGCCCCTCGCGGCGGGTCAAGCCTACCCGGGGTCGGGGGTGGGCGTGGCATCGGCGGGAGTGCGGAGGATGAGGTCGGGGAAGGCGGCGACGCTCGGGATGATGTGGGTGGCGCCGGCGGTGAGGAGGCGGTCGTGGTCGTGGGCGCCGGTGAGGACGCCGGCGACGATGGACGCGCCTGAGCGGCGGCCGGAGAGCATGTCGTTCGCGGTGTCGCCGCAGACGGCGATGTGTCGGACGTCGTCCACGCCGAGGCGGAGGGCCGCGGTGAGGATGAGGTCGGGCCACGGGCGGCCGCGGGGGACGTCCTCGGGGCAGAGGGTCAGATCGACGCGGTCCCACCAGTCGAGGGTGTCGAGGATGCGGGCCTGTGTGCTGCGGCCGAAGCCGGTGAGCAGGCATACTCGGACACCGGCGCCGCGGATGCGCGCGAGGGCGGCATCGGCGCCGGGTACGGGCTTCAGACCGCGCCTGTCGACGAGCTGGTCGTAGGAACGCTCGAACGCCAGGTTCGCGGCCTGGGCGCGGGGCTCGTCGAAGAGCGAGCGGAATATGCCGATCTTCGATTCGCCGCGCGCGTCGTGGAAGCCGGCGAGGGCACGGCCGTAGGCCGCCGTGCCGGAGACGATCCCCAGGGTGGCGATCGCCTCGGCGAAGGCGGATTCGACGGTGTCGCCGTCCGCGACGGTGGTCCCGGCGAGATCGAGGCAGGCGACGGTGATCGGCTCTGCTTCGTTCACGCCGGGGCCTGTCGCCGGCGTGTCAGTTGTCGGACGACGTGGCCTCGGTCCACAGGTCCAGCTCGGCGCGGTCCTGCTGGAGCTTGCGCCAGACTGCGAAGCCACCGAGTGCGACAACGGCGAGGACGAGCAGCTTCTTCACGGTGGGACCCCTTCACCTCGACTATCAAGTCAAAACCCGGGAATTGCGCATCAGTGAGTGCTTCCCCCAGGCTCTTCCGCAGCCTAGCAACCGTTGCCGGGCGATCAGCACTCAGTCGCCTCATCGGACCGCGCGTCCAAAGAAGACGTCACGTTTCGCAGGGCCGGGACGGCCGCATAATCCGGGGTGACGACCTTCGGGAGTGCCGATGGCTGAGGACGACTTCCGGCGCTGGGAACGCGAGCTGGACTCGGGCGTGCCGGAGGAGCGGGGCTCCGGGGGCCGCGGGATGGTCCTGGTCGCGGGCCTGACCGCCACGGGTTGCGCCGCCATGATCGCGTTGGGCGAGGTGCCGCTCGGCACCGCCGGGCTGGTGCTGTCGTCGATCATTCTGCTGCTGTGGCGGATCGGGATGTGATCCGCCATCATCTCGGCATGGATCTGCGCGGAGCGAACGTCCTGGTGACCGGGGCGACCGGCGGAATCGGCCAGGCGCTGGCGAGGGCGCTGGCCGATCGCGGGGCGAGGGTCGTGCTGACGGGTCGCCGGGCTGACGTCCTGGAACCGCTGGCCGAGCGGCTCGGCGGGCGGGCCATCGTCGCCGACCTGGCGGATCGGGCGGCGGCCGAGGGGCTGCTGGACGAGGCCGGACGGGTGGACGCGCTGGTGGCGAACGCGGCACTGCCCGCTTCCGGGCTGCTGGCCGAGTACTCCATCGCGCAGATCGACCGGGCGCTGGACGTGAACCTGCGGGCACCGATCGTGATGGCGAAGCTGGCGGCCGCGCAAATGGCCGATCGTGGCCGCGGACATCTGGTATTCGTATCGTCACTGTCCGGTAAGACGGCGTCCGGGCACGCGTCGCTGTACAACGCGACGAAGTTCGGAATGCGGGGCTTCGCCTTGGCGCTGCGGGAGGATCTGCGTCCGCACGGCGTCGGCGTCTCGACGGTGTTCCCGGGTTTCATCCGGGACGCGGGCATGTTCGCCGACGCGGGTGTGAGTCTGCCCAAGGGGGTCGGGACGAGGTCGCCCCGGGACGTGGCGCGCGCGACCGTCCGGGCCATCGAGCGGAACATCGCGGAGATCGACGTGGCGCCGCTCGGGCTGCGAATCGGCGCGCGGATAGGCGGGGTCGCCCCCGTCCTGTCCGCGGCGGTGCAGCGGCGCGCGGGCGGACAGCGGATCTCGCGGGGCCTCGCGGACGGCCAGCGCGACAAGCGGTAGCGACAAATCCGGATCTTCCGACGATAATCCGGGCGGACCCGCTTGATCAGCGGGACGAGCCGGCGCACCGTCCTGGCCGCACCCCGCCCGCCGCGTGCGCCCCGCGCGAGGAGGTCTGCGCATGTGGACGGGCAGGAAGATCGTGATCGGGACCGCGGCCGTGACCGTCCTGTCGCTGCTGTCGGCGCCCGCCCGGGCGGCCGAGCCGACGGACGCGACGGTGGTTCCGGTCCAGGTCACCGGTGATCCGGCGAAGCGCTTCAACCTGGTCGTGCTGGGGGACGGCTACACGGCGGCGGACATGCCGAAGTTCCGCGCGCACCTCGCCAAGCACTTGAACGACCTGTGGACGATCGAGCCGTTCAAGTCGTACCGGAGCTACATCAACGTGTATGCGGTGGAGATCCCGTCCGGGGAGTCCGGGGTCAGCTGCGACCCTGCACTGTCGTCCCCGCGCCGCACGACGCCGTTGAAGATGGCGTTCTGGAGCGGTTGCCGGGAGGACGGCATCCAGCGCCTTCTGGTCATGGACTCGACTGCTGCCAAGACGTACGCGGACCTCGTCCCAGGCACGACGGCGGGAAATCGGCAGCTCCTTGCGCTCGCCAACAGCGACACCTACGGCGGTGCAGGCGGCACCTATGCAACGGCGTCCGGCGGGAACGCGATGTCGGCTCTCATCGCGCCGCACGAGCTCGGCCACTCACTGGGTGGCTTGGACGACGAGTACGACTACTACCAGCGTGGCGTCCCTGGCGGGACGTACACCGGTCCTGAGCCTGGCTCCATTCACCACACGCTGCTGACCGAGCAAGAGATGAAGGCGCAGAAGAAGAAGTGGTGGCGGTGGCTCGGTGAACGAAGCGAGGCTGGGGGCACCATAGGGCGGTACGAGGGCGGGCTCTACTTCAGCAAGGGAGTGTGGAGGCCGAGCCAGCACTCGATGATGAAGACGCTGGGCTACTACTACGACCAGGTCGCACGTGAACGGATGACCCAGCGGATCTCAGCCAAGGTCAACCTCGTCCAGGCGAACACGCCTACGGACGCCCCGGTGGGGGACGACCGTGTGCTGTGGATCGAAACGATGCATCCGACCGGTCATCAATTGTCCGTCACATGGACAGTCGACGGGAAGACCGTTGGACGTGGGGCGAACCTGGATCTGTCCAGGCTGCACCTTAAGACGGGCACGCACACGGTCAAGGCGACGGTGACCGACCCCACGGGCTTCGTCCGGGACCCAGCGATACGGTCCTCCGCAGCGCTCACCCAGGTCCGCACATGGACGGTCGATACGAGCCTGACCACACCGCCTACGAACGTGCCCCCCGACTTCACGTCGTCCACGCCGGCCGACAAGCCCGTCGGGGGCGAGTCTGTCGTGTACGTGGAAACGACCCACCCTGTGCAGAGCGCGCCCAAGGTCCGCTGGGAACTCGACGGACGGCGTGTAATCGGCGGCGACCGGGACATCGACCTCAGACGGTTCCACTTGGCCAAGGGCACGCACACGCTGGCCGCGCGAGTCGGCTCCAAGAGCCGCTCTTGGGCGATCGACGCGCAGGCCCCGACCGTGACCTATGAGCTCTCCAAGGCCGCATCGAGCCGGGTGCGCCCTGGGCACACGCCCGAGTACGTCTTCGACGGCCCGTTCACCATGCGGCTGACCGGCGCGGACGACCGTCCAGGCGTGGTCGTCTCGGAGTTCCGCGTGGACGGCGACGGATGGTTCAACTACTTCGGCTGGCCGACCGACTCGTCCGCGCCCTGGCTGTTCACCGAGAACGGCACGGTCATCGACAGCCTCACCTACGGCAAGCTCGGCAAGGGCCGCCACACCATCGAGTACCGCGCCGTCGACCCGGCGGGCAACGTCGGAAAGCCCGCGAAGTTCATCGCGACACTGCGCTGACCGGCCCTCGCCCCTGTCAGTGTTCGGACGCGGGCTCCGGTGCGGACGCGGGTCGGGGCGCGGGGCTGTCGGACGTGGGCGCCGGCTCCGGGGAGCGGTGCGCGGTCGCGAGGATGGAGCCGCCGAGGATCAGCACGAACGAGGCGGTGATCGTGGCGGTGAGGGGCTCGTCGAGGAACACGACCCCGGCGGCGACGGCCACGGCCGGGTTCACGTACGTGAACACCATGCCCCTGGACGTGCCGACTTCCCGGATGAGCTCGAAGAACACGATGAACGCCAGCGCCGTGCACACCATGCCGAGCGCGACGAGCGCCACGAGGACGCGCCCGCTCGGCATGGTCTCCGGCCAGGTGGCGATCGCGGGGCCGGTGTAGACGAGTGCGGCGATCGCCAGCGCGAACGCCGCCATGTGCAGGCTCGGGAGGTCCTGGAGCCGCCGGGTGGCGATCACGGGTGCGATGGAGTACCCGAGCGCGACGAGCATGACCTCGCCGATCGCCCATGCGCTGCCGCCGCCGAGGTGCGGCCCGGCGAGCACACCGACGCCGGCCAGCCCGACCAGGAGCCCCGCCCACCGCACCGGCCCGAGCCGCTCCGCGTCCCCGGCCAGCCGGGCGAGCAGCACCCCGATGATCGGGACGGCGGCGATCAGCAGCCCGGTCATGGAACTGGTCAGCCGGTTCTCCGCGTCCGACAGCAGCGCCCACGGGCCGAGGATCTCCACGGCGGTGAACAGCAGCAGCGGACGCCAATGACGCCGGACCAGGTCCAGCCGGCCCGCCCTGACCGCGAGCGGCAGCAGGATGATCGCGCCGAGCGCCGTCCGCGCGAACACCACCATGGGGACCGAGACGCTCTCGACCGCCACCTTGATCATCAGATAGGGGATGCCCCACAGCACGCTCATCAGCGCGAACAGCATCCAGCCACGGCGACTCAACCCGACCTCCGTTCACGTCCACTCTGGACGTTCACGACATTCAGGATGCCGGCCGGCGGGTCATGCCGTCTTGAACGCTGTTGCGGTACGCGCCCGGCGTGACGCCCAGCACGCGGCGGAACCAGCGGGTGAGATGCGCCTGGTCGGCGAAGCCGACGAGCGTCGCCGCCTCCGCCGGGCGAAGCCCCACGTCGAGCAGCGCACGCGCACGCGCCACCCGGTGCTGGGCGAGCCACGCGTACGGCGGCATTCCCATCGCGTCCCGGAAGACGCGCAACAGCTGATAGCGGGAAAGCTCCAGGTCGGCGGCAACTTCGGCAAGCGTCGGCGGGGCGACGAGTTCGTCGGACAGGCGGGTCGCGACCTTCCTCGCGATCCGCCCGGCTTCGGCCCTGCGGTGCCCCGGGACCGCCTTCGGCCCGGACGCCGCATGCCGCTGGACGAGCGCGCCCAGCACTCCGAGCAGCCGTGACTCGCCCTCAAGCGGGTCTTCGCCGAGCCTCAGCGCGCGGTGGGCGAGCCGCAGCGCCTCGCCGAGCCGCGGGTCGTCGATGATCGGGTCGGCGAAGTGGGGTTCCACCGGCACCGGCCCGGGTTCCGCCGTCGTCGCCGCTCCCAGCAGCTCGGCGCCCGGGTAGAGGCACAGGTAGGCGAAGCCTTCGGGACGTGCCGGACCGCCGGTGTGCGCCTCGCCAAGCTCCACCACGACCACGCTCCCGGCCGCCGAGTAGATCCGCTCGCCCCGGTAGAGCATCGTCTCCAGGCCGTCGACGGTCACCCCGATGGCGTACTCGTCGTGGGTGTGCGGCGCGTAGTGCCGGCGGCCGATCCTGGCCGTCAGCAGATCGAGCGGCGCCCCCTGGATGCCGCCCACCCGCGTCCACAGCGTCCGGTCGACGCCGGCGGCGTCACCGCTCCGCGCGCGCCGGTGCCGGTCAGGCCGAGAAGACGTGCCGGAGCCGCCAGCGATCCTCGTCACGGCCGAGCTCCACGACGGCCACGCCCTCCGCGCCGGTGACCCGCATCCGGTAGACCCTGCCTTCGCCGGCCGTCCCGTAGGTCTTCAGCACCTCGTCGACCGCGTAGCGCGTCCCCCGCCACTCGTACGCGGTGAGCCGTCCCGCCGGGTCGTGCTCGGCGCGGACCGGCTCGTTCAGCAACTGCCCCATGCCGGGAGCGTAGCACGCATTCGAACTGGTGTTCGCAGGTCGGAGAGGTGATCACGCCCCTCGCGGCGCCGGTTCCGGACCACAGTACGCCCGCGTCCCCCCGCCACGCCGGGCGTGGCGCGGAACTCGGATCCTTGGCACCGGGCCGAGTCACGCAAGTCATGCACCCACCAACACCGAACACCTCGAACCTCATCCTGACCACCGCCGCACCTGGTCATGGAAGCGGGCGTCCAGGGGAAGGACCAGAGGACGGCGAAGGGAAAGGCCATGATCAACGGTGCCCATGTCATCCTCTACAGTCGCGATGCCGAGGCGGACCGCGCGTTCATCCGGGACGTCCTGGGCTTCCCGGACGTCGACGCCGGCCACGGCTGGCTGATCTTCAAGCTGCCTCCCGCCGAACTGGCCGCGCATCCCACGGAGGGACAGCCGCGCCATGAGTTCTACCTGATGTGCGACGACATCCACGCCACGCTGGACGACCTGATCGACAAGGGCGTTCATGTCGACGTGCCGGTCAGCGAACAGCGCTGGGGCCTGCTCGCGGCGATCAGACTGCCGAGCGGCGGAGACCTGCCGATCTACCAGCCGCTGCACCCGCTGGCGAAGGATCTCTAGGCGCCGTCATCCACAGGCTGTGGGCAACCTTGGCACACACCTCCCTCGGCGTCGCAACAGGCGTTCCGGAGGACACGTCCACAGGTGGATCCCCAGAACAGCCGGGCTTTCCACGGTCTGGACGGCCCGTCGAAGGCCGTCCCCTCCAGGATCGCCGCGACGGCGGCTCCATCCACAGAATCCACAACCTGTGGATAACCATGGTGCACAACCTGGGTACGGCCGCCCGACTTCGCGTCCACCATTCTTCCCCAGGCCGCCCCCAACCCGCGCGATCAGTTGTCCACGTCGTGGAAAAGCCACTGACCAGCGATAAGACGCCGCCGGAGGCATCGTCGCCCACACCCTGTTCACACCCTGTGGGTGGACACCCTCCACAACCGTGCCCGGCCGGTGGACAACGTTGCCCACAGCAATCCCCAACCACGTCCCCAACTCACCCGCAGTGCCGGCTCACTTTCCCACAGGTCAGGCCGACGGCGGCACACCCGAGTCGTTCTGGCCTCTCGACGCCGCCTCCAGGTCGGCCAGCCGCTGGAGGTCATCGGACAGGTCGGCGGTGTCGGGGATGTCGATCGCGCGGGCCTCGGCCATGAGCGCCCGGGCACGAGGCAGTTCGTCCAGGTGGACGGCCATGTCGGCGCGCAGGACGAGGGCTTTCAGGCGGTCGGACGGCGACAGCGGCTCGCCCGAGGCCAGCAGATGATCAAGGATCCGGGCCCCGGCCCGATGATCCCCCTTGGAGTCGCCGAGGAGCGCGGCCATGTGGAAGGCCCTCGCCACGGGCTCCTTCGGAATCGGCACATGCCGCGGATCGTCCGAGATGGGCTGGCCGACGCGGAGTTGAAGACCGTCCGGGTCGCCGAGCAGGAACTGCCGGACTCCATAGGACATGTCACGCAAGGCGCTCAGCCGAGGCAGCCCTCGGGTGGGAATCCGGCCGAGGGCCTGCCTGAGCCCGCTCCGAAACGACTCGTAGAGGGCGTCCACCTCCGTCGTGGTGATGTAGCACATGTTCATGGAGGCGGCCGGATCGTGCTTCTTCCGGCCGAAGAACTGGAGCTCGACGTCGCCGCGGCGAACCGCCAGGTAGGGATTCGGACTCGTCTGCCAGGTGGTCTGCTCGAACCCGAGGACCCGATAGAACTCCCAGGTCGCGGTGATGGAACGGCACGGAAAGATCGGTATCGCCTTCTCGCCCATACCCGGAAGCGTAGGAACGCCAAGGAAGCTAGTCAAGTTTGATTACATCTTCATGCCCCGACCGGGACAGATGGAGGATGATGTGTCGTGGCGGGCAACATTCGGAGGGCTGGTGCAACCTCGCCGAGAGTTTTCCACAGGTTGTGGATAGGAGGGCATCCGTGGACTTCAACGAGCACACTGCCGCACAGGCCGTCCAGGACAGTTTTCGCAACACCCCCGACGCCCGCCTCCGTGACCTGCTGGACGCGCTCACCCGCCATCTGCACGCATTCGTCCGCGAGACGAAGCCGTCCATCAAGGAATGGGAGGAGGCCATTGGGTTCCTCACCGCGGTCGGCCAGGCCTGCACCGACACACGCCAGGAGTTCGTCCTGCTGTCGGACGTCCTCGGCGTCTCGATGCTGGTGGAGACACTGAACGAACACGAGGGCGGCACAGAAAGCACCGTCCTTGGCCCTTTCCACATGGTGGAGTCGCCGCAGCGCGCGCTTGGCGACACCATCGATCTGGTCGGCGAAGCAGAGCCGTGCGTGGTCTCAGGACGCGTGCTGGACACCGACGGCGCACCTCTACCCAACGCGGAGGTCGACGTCTGGCAGTGCGACGAGAACGGCTTCTACGACGTTCAGCGACCCGGCGTGCAACCGGCCGGCAACGGACGCGGCCTTTTCCACACTGACACCGAAGGCCGATTCAACTTCCGCACCGTCATCCCCAGCCACTACCCGATCCCGACGGACGGCCCGATCGGCCGCCTCCTGGAAGCCACCGGACGCCACCCCTACCGCCCGGCCCATATCCACTTCATAGTCCGGGCGGACGGCCACACCCCTCTGACTACGCACGTCTTCGTTGCGGGCAGCCCCTATCTGGACTCCGACGCGGTCTTCGCGGTCAAGCAGAGCCTCATCGTCGATTTCACCGAATCGAACGACAAGGAGGCCGCCTCCCGGAACAACGTCCAGGCCCCCTTCCGCCACGCCGAGTTCGACCTGGTCCTGAGCAGGGAGGCTGACCGGTAAATGCCGTGGCCACCGGACGTCCCAGCCGGGCAGACTCTGCAGATGACCACCCGCACCCTCTGGCGCCCGGTCGGTCCCGCCGAGCTGGACCTCCTGCGCGCCTCGGGCTGGCGCTCATGGCCGCCCAGGCTCCCGGACCAGCCGATCTTCTACCCGGTCCTCAACGAGGACTACGCGATCAAGATCGCGCGCGACTGGAACGTGCCCGCACACGGCTCGGGCTATGTGACGAGGTTCGAGGTGGACGCCGCCTTCGCCGCCCGCTACCCCGTCCGCCAGGCCGGCGGCCGAACGATCCTGGAACTCTGGGTCCCCGCCGAGGAGCTCGAAGAGTTCAACAAGCACATCATCGGCCTGATCGAGGTCATCCACGAGTTCCACGCCGACGCCCCCAAGTAATCCACAACCTGTGGAGAAACACCCCCATCCTCTGGATAACCACCCCCTGACCTGCGCAGACGACACCCCCACCGAACTCCCGCAACCGGCAGGTAGCAACGACCACACCCCCGCCCAACTCCGAGCAGGCAAGGTGGATTGAGCCCCCGGCCTCACCCTGCGGTCGCTGAAGTGCCGACGTGGGGCGTGGCATCGACGCCATCGCCCGACACACGGGCACAAGCCCCGGCTGACGTTGTTTCCTCATCGGTGCGTCACCTGGCCCGGAAGTCTGTACCGAAGTCCTGCCTCCTCAGCCAATCCCTTGCCTTATCTATCGAATACCGATAGATTTCCATCGCAACTCGATGGAAGGCAGGGCCATGGGAAAGCTGACAGTGCGCGCGCTGCGCGCCGTGCTCGGGGTGGTGCTCACCGGCACCGTGTTCGTCCAGGCGTTGATGGTGTGGGCATTGGTCAGTGGGAACGACCCGGAGGACGGGTCGCTCCCACTGACCCCGCTGCGCGTGATCACGATCCTGGGCATCGGGACGGTCCAGGTCACCGGGGTCTGCGTATGGCGGCTGGTGACGATGGTGCGACGCGGAACCGTGTTCTCCCACGCCGCCTTCCGGTACGTGGACGTCATCATCGGCGCGATCGTGGCGGCCGCCCTCGTGTGGTTCGCGGTCACGGCCCTCAATGCGCCGGGCCAGCGAGACGACCCGGGCGTCACCCTCATCATGGGCGGCATTGGCGTGGCCATCCTGGGCGTCGCGCTCATCGTGCTCGTGCTGCGGACGCTGCTCGCCCAGGCCGTCGCGCGAGAAGTCGAAGCGACGCAGATGCAGGCCGAGCTGGACGAGGTGATCTGATGCCGATCACCGTCGACATCGACGTGATGCTCGCCAAGCGGAAGCTGTCGGTGGGCGAACTCGCGGACCGCGTCGGGATCACCCCCGCCAACCTGGCGGTACTCAAGAACGGCCGCGCCAAGGCGGTGCGCTTCACCACACTCGCCGCGCTCTGCGAGGCGCTCGACTGCCAGCCGGGAGACCTGCTGCGCTTTGAGGCCAAGGACACCGCGGGCGGCGGACCTCAGCCGTCGGCAACGGTGGCTAAGGCCGAAGTGGAAGACGGACCCTAGTACGGCAGCCTGTCAGGGAGTGCCGCAGGCGACACCGGGCCTCGCCCGGTCCAAGCGGAAAAGGATCAGGGACGATCGGGTGCCTCGGGGGATCAGCTCGTGCCCCGTGATGGCACGGAGTCCGAGTGCCATGGGAGTGCCAAACGATCAAAAGACCGGTTCCGAGTTACTCGGAACCGGTCTCTGACCTGCATTGAGCTGGTGGGCCTAGGTGGACTTGAACCACCGGCCTCATCCTTATCAGGGATGCGCTCTAACCGACTGAGCTATAGGCCCGGAGTGTGCCGCCGCCCCTGGCGGCGCAACGAGAGATTACCCCATCTGGGCGGGCAACCGGAAATCGATTGCGGGGCGGCGGCGGGGTGGGGCTACTCGGCCTCCTTGAGGGTGACTTCCACGCCGCCCACGAGGTCGGCGGCGAGGTTGTAGATGACGGAGCCGACCGTGGAGAGGGCGGTGATGAGGAGGACGTTCAGGGCGCCGACGAGGACGGTGTACCCGAAGACGCGGATGAAGGAGAACCAGTTGCCGGCGTCGACGCCGCTGCTGGTTTCGCCTTGTTCCTTGGTCAGGCTGTTGACGGTGTCGCTGATCGCGTCGAACACGCCGAGGCCGGAGAGGATCACGTACAGGACGATGACGGCGACCAGGAGGACGACGAAGCAGACCAGCGACATGACGAAGCTGAACTTCATCACCGACCAGGGTTCGAGCCGGGAGAGCTGGAGCTGGGCCTTGCGGGCGGGTTTGCCGTTGGCGGGTTTCGACGAGGAGTTGGCGGGGGCCATCGAGGTGGACGGGCGGTCCTTCAGGACGGTGCCGGCGAAGCCGCGGCCGCCCGAGCCCGAACCGGAGCCGGAGGTGGACGTCGAGTTGCCCGACGGGGTTCCTGGGGAGTTGAACGGCTTGGCGGGCATGTCCGTACGTCCTGTCGAGACCGAACCGGACGGCTCGGCGGGCTTGGTCCAGCCCGCCGGGCCGGAGGGCGACGGGGCCGGTGAAGGCGAGGAGGAGGGTGCCGGCTTCTCGTCCTTGGGCGGCTCGGCGGTGTCCTTGACCGGGGCGATCTCCGGGGTTTCGGACGCGGCGGCCGTGGGCCGGTTCTCCTTCCCGATCTGGGCGAGGTCGGTCCGGGTCTCCTCCGTCCCGGGGCCGTCCGGCTCGGCGGAGGCCGCGGCGCCCGGGTCGATGTCGACGACCGTCTCGTCCCGCCCGGACTTGGCGGACGCTGCGGCCACGGTCTTGCCCGGCTTCGCGCCGGGCTTGCCGGCGGGCTTCGCCTTGGGCTTGGCGGAGCCTGGTTTCGCCGAGCCCGGCCGCGCCGGACGCGGTTTGGCCGCGCCCGGTTTCCGGGTGCCGCCGTCCTTCGCGGCATCGTCCTTGGCGGTGTCGGCCGTGCCGGGCCCGTCCTCGTCGTTGCCGGGCTCGGTGCTCACGTGTCCTCCTGGCCTAGCGGCTCGGTGACGATGCAAGCTACGTCACTCACCGTCGCCCCCTTCGGCGTCGTCCGAGTCCTCCATGGACTCTACGTTCCTCGCGATGGCCACCACGCTGTCCCCGTCGGCGAGGTTCATGAGGCGGACCCCCATGGTCTGCCTGCCGGACTGCTTGATCTCGGCGGCGGTGGTACGAATGACGCCGCCGTTGGACGTCATCGCGAACACCTCGTCGTCCGGGCCGACCATCAAGGCCCCTACCAACATTCCGCGCGATTCCACGATCTTAGCGGTGAGGACGCCCTTACCCCCACGCCCCTGGAGCGGGTATTGGTCCACGCGGGTGCGCTTGGCGTAGCCGCCTCGGGTGGCCACCAGGACGTCGTCGGAGGCGTCCTGGACGACCAGCACGTTGAGGACCTCCTGGTCTTCCTCGAAACGCATGCCGATCACGCCGGACGTGGCGCGTCCCATGGGCCGGAGCGACTCGTCGTCGGCGCGGAACCGGATCGCCTGGGCGCCGGTGGACACCATCAGCAGGTTGTCCTCGGACGACACCAGCCGCGCCGCGATGACCTCGTCGTCGTCGACGAGGTTGATGGCGATGATGCCGCCGGTGCGGGGCGAGTCGAAGTCGCTCAGGGCGGTCTTCTTGACGCGGCCCTTCTTCGTCCCGAGGACGAGGTAGGGGGCGACCTCGTAGTCGCGGAGATCCATGACCTGGGCGATGTGCTCGTCCGGCTGGAAGGCGAGCAGGTTCGCGACGTGCTGGCCTCGAGAGTCCCGGCCGGAATCGGGCAGTTCGTACGCCTTCGCCCGGTAGACCCGGCCCTTGTTGGTGAAGAACAGGATCCAGTGGTGCGTCGTCGTGACGAAGAACTGGTCGACGATGTCGTCCTGCTTCAGCTGCGCGCCGCGGATGCCCTTGCCGCCGCGCCGCTGCGCCCGGTACAGGTCCGTCTTGGTGCGCTTGGCGTAGCCGCCGCGGGTGATCGTGACGACGACGTCCTCTTCGGCGATGAGGTCCTCGTACGACACGTCCCCGTCGAACGGGATGATCTCGGTGCGCCGCTCGTCGCCGAACTTCTCGACGATCGGGGCGAGCTCGTCGCCGACGATCTGCCGCTGCCGCTCCGGCGAGGCGAGGATGTCGTTGTAGTCGGCGATCTCGGTCATGAGCTTGTCGTACTCGTCGGTGATCGCCTGGCGCTCCAGGGCGGCGAGCTTGCGCAGCTGCATGTCGAGGATGGCTTGCGCCTGGATCTCGTCGATCTCCAGCAGGTTCATCAGGCCCTGCTGCGCCTCCGAGGCGGACGGCGACCGCCGGATCAGCGCGATGACTTCGTCGATCCGGTCGAGGGCCTTGAGCAGGGCGCGCAGGATGTGAGCGCGCTCCTCGGCCTTGCGGAGCAGGAACCGGGTGCGGCGGACGATGACTTCGATCTGGTGCGCGACCCAGTGCCGGACGAACTGGTCGATGCGCAGGGTGCGCGGCACGCCGTCCACCAGCGCGAGCATGTTCGCGCCGAACGTCTCCTGCAGCTGGGTGTGCTTGTACAGGTTGTTCAGGACGACCTTGGCGACGGCGTCCCGCTTGAGGACGATGACGAGGCGCTGCCCCGTCCGGCCGGACGTCTCGTCGCGGACGTCGGCGATGCCGTCGAGCTTGCCGTCCTTCACCCCGTCGGCGATCTTGAGGGCGAGGTTGTCCGGGTTGACCTGGTACGGCAGTTCGGTGACGACGAGGCAGGTGCGGCCCTGGATCTCCTCGACCTCCACGACGGCCCGCATGGTGATCGAGCCGCGGCCGGTGCGGTAGGCCTCCTCGATGCCCTTGCGGCCGACGATGAGGCCGGCGGTCGGGAAGTCGGGGCCCTTGACCCGCTCGATCAGCGCCTCAAGGAGCTCCTCGTCGGACGCGCCGTAGTTCTCCAGGTACCACCGGACGCCGTCGGCGACCTCGCGCAGGTTGTGCGGCGGGATGTTCGTCGCCATCCCGACCGCGATGCCGGCGGACCCGTTGACCAGCAGGTTCGGGTACCGGGACGGCAGGACGTCCGGCTCCTGCGAGCGGCCGTCGTAGTTGGGGGAGAAGTCGACGGTCTCCTTGTCGATGTCGCGCAGCAGCTCCATCGCCAGGGGCGCCATGCGGCACTCGGTGTACCGCATGGCCGCGGCCGGGTCGTTGCCGCGCGAGCCGAAGTTGCCGTTCCCGTCGACCAGCGGGTACCGCATCGACCAGGGCTGCGCGAGCCGGACGAGCGCGTCGTAGATGGCGGAGTCGCCGTGCGGGTGGTAGTTCCCCATCACGTCGCCGACGACGCGGGCGCACTTGAAGTAGCCGCGGTCGGGCCGGTAGCCGCCGTCGTACATCGCGTACAGGACGCGGCGGTGCACGGGTTTGAGGCCGTCTCGTACCTCGGGCAGCGCGCGCGCGACGATGACCGACATCGCATAGTCGAGATAGCTCTTCTGCATCTCGACCTGGATGTCGACCGGCTCGATCCGTTCGCCGGGGTGGCCGCCCTCTGTGGTCACGTCCGTCACTCTCAAGACCTCTTCTGCTCGGTGGGAAGGAAGTACCGGCGCCTTTTGGGAGTCAGGCCGATGGGAGCCCGGCCCAGGCGGGTGCCTCAGATGTCGAGGAAGCGCACGTCCTTGGCGTTGCGCTGGATGAACTCCCGGCGGGGCTCTACCTCCTCGCCCATGAGCACGCTGAACAGCTCGTCCGCCTGGGCGGCGTCGTCCAGCTGGACCTGCAGCAGGACCCGGTTGTCGGGGTCCATGGTGGTGTCCCAGAGCTCGTTGGCGTTCATCTCGCCGAGGCCCTTGAAGCGCTGCACCTGGTCGCGGGGACGGGGGTCGCGCTTGCCCGCGGCGATCCCGGCCTCGATGATCGCGTCCCGTTCGGCGTCGGAGAAGGCGTAGTCGGCCTCGTTGCCCCGGGCATCCCACTTGATCTTGTAGAGCGGGGGCTGGGACAGGTACACGTGCCCGGCCTCGATCAGCGGCTTCATGAACCGGAACAGCAGCGTCATCAGCAGCGTGTTGATGTGGTGGCCGTCCACGTCGGCGTCCGACATCAGGATGATCTTGTGGTAGCGGAGCTTGCTGATGTCGAACTCGTCGTGCACTCCGGTGCCGAGGGCGGTGATGATCGCCTGCACCTCGTTGTTCTTCAGGATCTTGTCGATCCTGGCCTTCTCCACGTTCAGGATCTTGCCGCGGATCGGGAGGATCGCCTGGAAGTGCGGGTTCCGGCCGCCCTTCGCGGAGCCGCCCGCCGAGTCGCCCTCGACGATGTACAGCTCCGACTTGGCCGGGTCGGTCGACTGGCAGTCCGACAGCTTGCCGGGCAGCGACGTCGACTCCAGCAGGCTCTTGCGGCGGGTCAGGTCGCGCGCCTGACGCGCCGCGACCCGCGCGCGCGCCGCCTGCGACGCCTTGTTGATGATCTCCTTGGCCTCGCCGGGGTTCTCCTCGAACCAGTCGCGCAGGTGCTCGTTGCACGCCTTCTGCACGAACGACTTGGCCTCGGTGTTGCCGAGCTTGGTCTTGGTCTGCCCCTCGAACTGCGGGTCGGCCAGCTTGATCGAGATGATCGCGGTGAGGCCCTCGCGGACGTCCTCGCCGGTCAGGTTGTCGTCCTTGTCGCGCAGCAGGCCCTTGTCGCGGGCGTACCGGTTGACGATCGTGGTCAGCGCCGCGCGGAACCCCTCTTCGTGGGTGCCGCCCTCCGCCGTGTTGATCGTGTTGGCGAAGGTGTGGACGGACTCGGCGTAGGACGAGTTCCACTGCATGGCGATCTCGACCGACATGCCCGTCGTGTCGTCGTCGAAGTAGACGACCGACTCGTGGGCGGCGTCCTTGCGGGCGTTGATGTAGCGGACGAAATCCTCGATGCCGCCCTCGTAGCAATAGCGGACGACGTGCGGCTCACCGTTGATGTGGTCGGGACGCTCGTCCCGCAGCGTGATGGACAGGCCGCGGTTGAGGAACGCCATCTCCTGCATGCGGCGGGAGAGGGTCTCGAAGTTCCACTCGGTGGTCTCGAAGATGCTGGGATCCGGCCAGAAGCTGATGATCGTGCCGGTCTCTTCGGTCGCCTCGCCCTGGCGGAGCTCCGTCTCCGGCCCCTGCCATGTGTAGGACTGACGCCACACGTGGCCGCTGGTGCGGACCTCCGCCTCCAGACGGGTGGACAGCGCGTTCACCACGGCGGAGCCGACGCCGTGCAGGCCGCCAGAGACCGCATAGGACTTGCCGTCGAACTTGCCGCCCGCGTGCAGCGTGGTCAGCACCAGCTCGATGGCCGGACGCTTCTCCACCGGGTGCTCGCCGACGGGGATGCCGCGGCCGTTGTCGTCCACGCTGACGCCGCCGTCGGCCATCAGCGTGACCACGATCTCGTCGGCGTAGCCGGCGAGGGCCTCGTCGACCGAGTTGTCCACGATCTCGTAGACGAGGTGGTGCAGGCCGCGCTCACCGGTCGAGCCGATGTACATGCCCGGGCGCTTGCGAACCGCCTCAAGCCCTTCAAGGACAGTGATCGAACTAGCGTCGTACGCCAAAGGAGATCCTCCTGCCGGGGACGTCCGCCGCCCCGCGCCCGAGGGAGGCGCGGTGTGCCCCGTAACACACATGAAGGCACCCGGGTCGTGCTCTGGTTCTTCGTGGTCAGAGCCCCGGGCACCTCATGGCGGCGCAGCATCCTGAACCCGGAATCATTCTACCGGGTGACGCGACAGAAAGTGGCACTCACAAGCTCTGTATGCGCGTGTGGCGGCCGATTGACCCTGGAGCCACATCCCCCCATACGGCCTGGGGGGTTCTCTGGCCTACGTGGCGCTGGCCGCTGAACTGGAGACCGCGACCCCCGAACAGATGTTCCCACCCGGCACCGACACCCGCCGCCCGCCGAGGGGGACGCCCCGGCGCGCCGGCTCAGCGGGCACGCCAGGCGCCCGTCCGGCGCGGCCCGGAGGAGGGGCCCACCACCTTCACCTTCCGGACGGTGCCGTGCCCGAGTTCCTCGTTCAGCCGCCGGACCAGGGTGGACGACAGCAGGCGCAGCTGCGTCGCCCACGTCGTCGAGTCGGCGGCGATGGTGAGCTCGCCGTCCTCGAAGCGGTCCGGGCGGGTGTGCTCGGCCAGTTCCGCGCCGACGATGCCCGCCCAGTTGCCGAAGACGCCGCCGACGGCCGCCCGCTGCTCCCAGCCGCGGGACGCCATCAGATCGCGGATCGCCGCCCCGAACAGCTTCGGGTCGCCGCCGCGTCCGGGCTCCCGCACGCGGACGAGCCGGCCGTTGCCCTTGCGCTTCTGACCGGGAAGGGTGCCCCGCTTCAGGGCGTCCGCCTTCGCCTGGGCGAGCGCCTCCCGGGCCAGTTCGATCCCCGACTTGGCCGGAACGGCCCCCTCGTCGGCGGTCTCCTCGTCGGCGGAGTCGTGCACATCCTGTGGATCGCTCACGCGTTCGCCCCCTCGGCGCCCCGGACGACCTGGCCGTCGGAGACGGTATACGAGCCCCCCGTCAGTTCGGCGGGGACGTCCGCCGGAACGGCCGCCGTGATGAGGACCTGCTCGGCAGGCGCCACCATCTCGGCCAGCCGGCTGCGGCGTCCGGTGTCCAGCTCGGCGAACACGTCGTCCAGGATGAGCACCGGGTCGTCGCCGTCGGCGCGGAGCAGGTCGAACGCGGCCAAGCGGAGTCCGAGCGCGAACGACCACGACTCACCATGGCTGGCGTAGCCGCGCGCCGGAAGCTCCCCAAGGCGCAGGACCAGCTCGTCCCTGTGCGGCCCGACGAGGCTCACACCGCGCTCCAGCTCCTGCTTACGTGATTCGCCCGTCGCCGCGAGCAGTTGCTCGGCAAGTTGTCCACGGTCTGTGGACAACTCCGCGTCCCCCAGGGAGCTCCTGTAGATCAGGTCGACCGCGCCGCTATGCGGCGCAAGCGCCGCATAGGCGCGGGCCACCAGCGGACGGAGTGCGTTCACCAGGTCCAGCCGGGCCGCCAGAAGCTCCGATCCCGTACGTGCCAGATGCGAATCCCACACGTCCAGGGTCGCGAGCACCTCCTGGCTGGGGGAGCGCCTGTGCGCGGCCGCCGATCTCAATAGAGCGTTGCGCTGCTTGAGGACACGGTCATAGTCCGAGCGCACACCGGCGAACCGTGGAGCCCGCGCGGTGAGCAGCTCGTCCATGAACCGGCGCCGCTCCCCCGGGTCCCCCTTCACGAGCGCGAGGTCCTCGGGGGCGAACAACACCGTCCGGAGCATCCCCAGGATCTCGCGCGGCCTCGGGACGGGGGACCGGTTGAGCCGCGCCCGGTTCGCCTTGCCCGGGTTGATCTCAAGCTCGATCAGTGCCTTGCGGTCGTCCTTCACCACACCGGCCCTGACGATCGCACGCGGCGCCCCATGCCGGACGAGCGGCGCGTCCGTCGCGGCCCTGTGGCTGCCGTGCGAGGCGACGTACCCGATGGCCTCCACCAGGTTCGTCTTGCCCTGCCCGTTGGGGCCCACGAACGCCGTGACCCCCGGCTCCAGCGCGACCTCGGCGGCCGGGTAGGAGCGGAAGTCCTGGAGCGAAAGGTGGGCGACGTGCACGACACACGAGCGTAGAGCCTTCCGCGCGCCCCGTCAGACGGCGGGCGGGTTGACGTCGGCGCCGGGGGAGTCGCCGTCACCGACGGCCTCGACGGCGTGGCCGCCGAACTGCTTGCGGAGGGCGGCGACGACCCGCATCGCGGGCGAATCGTCCTGGCGGGAGGCGAAGCGGGCGAACAGGGAGGCGCTGATCGCGGGCAGCGGGACGGCGTGCTCGACCGCGGCCTGGACGGTCCAGCGGCCCTCGCCCGAGTCGTTGGCGTAGCCGCGCAGATCGTCCAGCTCGGGGTCGCCGGCGAGCGCGCGGTTCAGCAGGTCCAGCAGCCAGGAGCGGATGACCGTGCCCTCCTGCCAGCTCAGGAAGGTCTCCGGCACCTTGGTCACGAGGGGGCTGGCCTCGATCAGCTCGTAGCCCTCGCCGAACGCCTGCATCATCGCGTACTCGATGCCGTTGTGGACCATCTTCACGAAGTGGCCGGCGCCGATCTTCCCGGAGTGGACGAAGCCGAACTCCCCCTCCGGCTTGAGCGTCTCGAAGATCGGCATCAGCCGCTTCACGTTGTCGTCGTCCCCGCCGACCATGAGGGCGTAGCCGTTCTCCAGGCCCCAGACGCCGCCGCTCACACCGCAGTCGACGAACCCGATGCCCTTGGCGGCCAGTTCTTCGCCGTGCTTCTGGTCGTCCACATAGTGTGAATTACCGCCGTCAATCACGATGTCGCCCGGCTGCAGGGCCTCCCCCAGGCTGTGGATGGTGTCGGCGGTCGGCTGACCCGCCGGCACCATGACCCAGACGGCGCGCGGCGCGGACAGCCGTCCGATCAGCTCCTCGACCGAGCCGACGTCGCTGACCCCCGGGTCGCGGTCGTAGCCGACCACGGTGTGGCCGCCGCGGCGCAGCCGCTCGGCCATGTTGCCGCCCATCTTGCCCAGGCCGATGATCCCAAGCTCCATGAAACGCTCACTCTCCCCAGTCCGTGACTACCCGTGCCGTCCGCGGGGGCTCGGCTCCCCCGCGGAACCATCGTCCCCGGCGCGCCCCAGGGCATGCCCTCGGGGGGTCATGCTCATCCGGACAGCCTGACGGGCATGATCAGGTAACGGTAGTTCGGGTTCTCGCCTTCCTGCGGCGGCTTCCCGGTGAGGACGGCCGGCTTGGTCGGGGTCGTGAAGGACAGCCGCGCCACGTCGGAGCCGATCGCGGAGAGCCCGTCGAGGAGGAACGCGGGGTTGAACGCGATGTCGATGTCCTCGCCCTCCAGGGAGGCCTCCAGGGCCTCCACGGCCTGAGCCTCGTCCCCGGTGCCCGCCTCCAGGACGACCTCGCCCTGGCTGAACGAGAGCCGGACGGGCGTGTTCCGCTCGGCGACCAGCGAGACGCGCTTGACGGCCTCGATGAACTGCGCGGTCTGGATCTCGGCGAGGCCCGCGTACTCGCTCGGCAGCAGCGACCGGTACTTGACGAAGTCGCCGTCCAGCAGCCGGGACGTGGTGCGGCGACCGCCGCCCTCGAAGCCGATCATGCCCTCGCCGGTGCCGCCCGCCCCGCCGAGCGCGATCGACACCTCCGCGCCGGCCGTCAGCGACTTGGCGGTGTCGGCGAGCGTCCGGGCGGGGACGAGCGCGACGGCGGAGAAGTCGGGCCGCTCGGGCTTCCAGTGCAGCTCACGGACGGCGAGACGGTAGCGGTCCGTGGACGCCAGCGTGACGGTCTCGCCTTCGATCTCCACCCGGACGCCCGTCAGCATCGGGATCGTGTCGTCCTTGCCGGCGGCGATCGCGACCTGGGACACGGCGGCCGCGAACTCGTCGCTGCCCACCGACCCCGCCGCCGGCGGCATCTCCGGAAGCGTCGGGTAGTCCTCCACAGGCATGGTGAGAAGTGTGAACTTCGCGCTTCCGCAGCGGAGCATCACTTTCGCGCCGTCCGTCGTCACTTCCACAGGGTGGGGAGGAAGGCTGCGCGAGATCTCGGCGAGAAGGCGTCCGGACACCAGCGCGGTCCCGGCCTCCTCGACGTCGATGTCCGTGGACACCTGAGCGGAGACCTCGTAGTCGAACGCGGACAGCTTCAGCCGGTCGCTGTTGTCTTCGCCTCCGGCGACGATGTGCATGCCCGCGAGGACCGGTACCGGGGGACGGACCGGGAGCGTACGCGCGGTCCAGGCGACGGCGTCGGCCAGGGCGTCTCTGTCGATGCGGAACTTCAAGTGGACCCGCCTCCTGCAGGTTTCGGACAACGGTGAGGTGATCTTGGCTGGGCCGGGGCGCTCGGGGCGCGTTGTCCCCAGGCCCTGACTTGAGGTGGATCTTTTTTTGGATAGAGAAGTAGAGCAGTACCAGTAATAGGGGCGGTGGATAGTGTGGACAGAGGCCATCGTCCCAGGTGAGACCGCGTTTCTCTGTCCACGGGCGCTGTGCATGGGGCGTGGACGGCGCGGCGGCGCCTGGGGACGGCGAAATCATCCCCACAGGTCGTCCTCATGTCATCCCCCGGTTATCCACGAGTTCTCCACGGGTCTTCCGCCGGTTCGCCGTCCGTTCGCCGTGGCTGGGGACACCGGGACGGGGGATCGCCTGGTCCGCCCCCAGGCCGTCCCCAGCTCTTCCACCGGTTTTCCCCAGGAGTCGGGGCGGCCGTGCACAGCCGGTCCACCTCCGTCCACTGTTCATCCTCAGCTTCTCCAACGGTTGCCCACAGGGTTATCCGCGAAAATCCCCAGAGTTTTCCACAACTTGTGAGTAGCGGCGCCGATTCTCGGGGCAGTCGCGCCCTTTGTCGGTTCTTTGCCCGGAACAGGGTGTGGACGAGGCGTTCGGAGTCCGTCCACAGGGGCGGCACCGGTCTGTCCACAATGTGTACGGCGCGGCCGGTCAGCGCTTGCGGGCCTGATGCTTGATGCGTCCCGTCAGCTCCGTGACCTGGTTGTAAATGGCGCGGCGCTCGGCCATCAGCGACCGGATCTTGCGTTCGGCGTGCATGACCGTGGTGTGGTCGCGTCCCCCGAACTGCTGTCCGATCTTGGGGAGGGACAGTTCCGTCAGCTCCCGGCACAGGTACATCGCGATCTGCCGGGCGGTGACGAGCATCCGGGACCGGGACGGGCCGCACAGGTCCTCGATCGTCGTCCCGAAGTACTCCACCGTCTGCGCCATGATCATCGCGGCGGTGATCTCGGGTCCGGAGTCGTTCGGGATGAGGTCCTTCAGCACGATCTCGGCCAGCTTCATGTCGACCGACTGCCGGTTCAGGCTCGCGAACGCCGTGACCCGGATCAGCGCGCCCTCCAGCTCGCGGATGTTCGTCGCGATCTGCGAGGCGATGAACTCCAGCACGTCGGGCGGCGCGGCGAGGCCCTCCTGGCGGGCCTTCTTCTGCAGGATCGCGATCCGGGTCTCCAGCTCGGGCGGCTGGACGTCGGTCGTCAGGCCCCACTCGAACCGGTTGCGCAGCCGGTCCTCCAGCGTCACCAGCTCCTTGGGCGGACGGTCGCTGGAGATGACGATCTGCTTGCTGGCGTTGTGCAGGGTGTTGAAAGTGTGGAAGAACTCCTCCTGCGTCTGCTCCTTGCCTTCAAGGAACTGGATGTCGTCGACGAGGAGGATGTCCACATCCCGGTAACGGCGGCGGAACCCGTCCGCCTTTCCGTCGCGGATCGAATTGATGAAGTCGTTCGTGAACTCCTCGGAGCTCACATAGCGGACGCGGGCCCCGTTGAAGAGGCTTTGCGCGTAGTGCCCGATCGCGTGGAGCAGATGCGTCTTGCCCAGGCCGGAGTCGCCGTAGACGAACAGCGGGTTGTACGCCTTCGCCGGCTGCTCGGCGACCGCGACGGCGGCGGCATGGGCGAACCTGTTGGACGAGCCGATGACGAACGTCTCGAACGTGTACTTGGGGTTCAGGCGCGCATGCTCGGACGCGCCAGCCTGCTGCGCCGGCGCGGGGGCACGGGGGTCGGAGACCTCCTCGTCCCGGAAGGCGCCCTCGCCCCGAAAGGTCTGCTCCCCGCCGCCGTACTGCTGTTCGCCGCCGGGGAAGGGCTGCTCGCCGTTCTGGAACGTGTCGTCGGTGTGCCCGAGCGGTGGCTCGTTCCCACCGTGCTGGGACTCGCGGCCCGGTTGCTCGGAGCGGCCGCCAGGGCGCAGCTGGCCGAGCGTGCGGTCGTTCAGGTGAGAGTGCGGCGGACGTCCCGGAGGCTCGCCGCCGAACCCTTCCTGCCCTCCACCGAAGTTCTCCTGGCCTCCGTAGCCGGGGTAGCCGCGTCCCTCGAACGGTGCCGGGCCGCGTCCGCCCGGGCCCGTTCCATACGCCGGTGGGCGAGGCGGCGGCGGATACGCTCCACGGTCGTCGTCCTGACCCTGTGGATAACCTCCGGGCGGACCGGGATTGTGGGTAACTCCCGACTGGGGCCGGTACCCCTGGTCGTTGTACGGCTGTTCCGGGTACGGGCGGTCACTGCGTTCCCCGTACTGCTGGTCACCGTAGGACTGATCCGTGTAGGGGCGATCCCGGTCGCGGTCGTCATGCGAGCGGTCACCGAAAGGCTCGCCATAAGAAGAAGGTGTGGGCTCGTGCATACCGAGCCCGGACCCCGGCCCAGGGATCGGTGCGCCCAGCGGCTCACCCGTGCCCGGACGGGTGCCCGCGGGCGGCTCCGGCTGGACGGTCACCGCGACACGGATCGCCCTGCCCAGCTCGTGGGAAAGAGCCTGCGTGATGAGGTTGCGGAGGCGCGTTTCCAGCGCGTCCTTGGCGAACTCGTTCGGTGCGGCCAGCAGGGCCGTCCCCTCGACGAGCGCCAGCGGGCGGACCATGGGCAGCCATGCGCGGTAGCTCGGTGACAGATCGCTCTCGGACAGTGCGGTGAGGGTGCGGGCCCAGACCGATCCGAGATCCTGACCGTCCAT